>NZ_JARUXO010000001.1:2411722-2445811 GCF_031451275.1 Caballeronia sp. LZ029 | reverse complement strand
TTAGGCTGGGGATAGCTGTTTCTTTGGTTACTTTCTTTGCAGCAGCAAAGAAAGTGACTGCCGCCCCGCACAGGGGCAGTGCTAATAAACCGACACGAATACGGGATCCAGGGAAAAGCTCGAACCGCGCCAGCGAACAGCGAACAGCGAACACCCACTATCCCAACCCGTTGACCGCCCTGAAGCGCCCCGGCGCGACCCCATAAAGCTCCTTGAACCGCTTAGAAAACGCCGCCTCGGATTGATACCCCACATCCGCCGCAACATCCGCGATGCTCTTCTTCGTATGCGTGAGCATCGTGCTCGCGAGCTGCATGCGCACGTGGCTCAGCAACGCCAGCGGTGAACTATCCGAATGCGCGGAGAACGCGCGCATGAAGGTCGCGCGCGACATCGCCGCTTCCTTCGCCAGCATTTCCAGCGTCCACGGCTCGGCGGGCCGCTCCAGCATCGCGATGATCGATGCGCCCAGCCGTCGATTCGCCAGCAAGCCGAGCACGCCCGCGAGCGAGGGCTGACCATCGAGCCACGCGCGCAGCACCATCGTGAAGAGCGCAGTCGACAGCGCCGTGACGATCGACGGCGCGCCCAGTTGCGCTTCCTCCGCCTCGCGGCGCATCGTCTGGACAAGCGGCGCGAGGTAGGTCGCCGATGCATCGGCAAACGACACATGCACGACATTCGGCAGCACATCGATCAGCAGCGCGCGCGGGGCGTAGAGGAAGCGCCCGCACAGCAAGTCCACGCCCGGCTGCCGCCCGCCGCAATTGCTCTCCACCGTGACCGCGCCGTTGTGGCGCACTTCCATCTCCGTCTTCGCCGCGCCTTTTTCACGCGCCTGAATGCTCAGCACGTGCGCGTCGCCGCGCGGCAGAAGGAAAATGTCGCCCGCCCGTAGTTCCAGCGGCGCATGGCCTTTCCGAAGCACCATGCACGCGCCATCGAGCACGACGTGATACACCGCTTCGCCGGCAGGCGCGGGCGCGTGATCGAGTTCCAGCGGTCCGCTCAACAGGCAGCGCAGATCGAGCGTGCCGGAGAGGCTCGCGAGCTGAATCAGTTTGTCGAGTGCGTCCATGAGAGCGGGTCGGGCGGAAGGTGTCGTTCCGGATAGTACCGAAGTCCCGCCAGGCGTGCGTTACTTCGCGACTTCGCCCAGTTCGCGGGTCTCGTCCCCCGAAGCCGCGGCGACGGTCTTCTTGCCGGTGAGCGAATCGGACACGGTCGACATCAGCGTGCGCAGCCAAGCGACATCCGTCGGCTGATCGGGCTGCGGCACCGAAAGCTGATAGCACTTGATGCGCGGAAACGGCACCGGCGAGTCGAGCACCGCGAGCGGCAGCATCGCCGCATAGTGCTGCGCGAAGCGGCGCGGCGCGGTGAAGATGAGATCCGACTGCAACAGCACCTGCGGCACGAGGCCGAAGTAGGGAATCGTCGTGACGATGCGACGCTCGATGCCCGCGCGCGCGAGGCCGATGTCGATCGGATGCCGTCTGCCGCCGCTATACGGCGTCGGCGCGAGATGCGCGGCGAGCGCATAGCGTTCCGCCGTCAGCGGCTCGCGTGCGAGCGGATGGTTCGCCCGCATGAGGCAGACGAACACATCGGTGAACAGATCCTGGCGCTCGAAGCGCGGCTCGGGCTTCGTCCAGTTGGCGACCATCAGATCGATTTCGCCCTCGTCGAGCATGCGCTCGTGGTCGCGCATCGGCGTCAGCGACTCGATCTCCAGACGCGCGTTGGGCGCCGCATCGCGAAAAGCCGCGACGAGCGTCGGCATGAAGAAATCGTTCAGGTAATCGGGCGCGGCGACGCGGAAGGTGCGGCGCGAGCTTTCCGGATCGAAATCGCCATGCGGCGTCGCGACGAATTCCACTTCCCGCAATGCGCGTTGCGCGGGCGCGAGCAGCGACTCGCCGTACTCGGTCGGCACCATGCCCTGCTTGCCGCGCACGAGAATCGGATCGTTCAGGATTTCGCGCAGGCGCCGCAACGCGGTGCTGATCGCCGGCTGCGTCTGGTTCAGCCGTTGCGCGGTCTGGGTCACGCTGCGCTCCAGCAGCAGGGTGCGCAATACGCGGATGAGCCAGATGTCGAGTGAGTCGGCGGGATCGTTCATGGCCTGCGAAGCGGTTGTATTCAGGACGCGCGGGCGCGAACTCGCGATCCCTCACCCGAAGTTAAACGCTTATCCATTTTTGACGCCATAGCGAGCGCGCTATGCACGGCATAGGCGCGCCCGCCAGCCTGATCGTATTCAGCCGAAATCGGCGTCTCGCGGCGCGATCGGCAGCGCGCTGATGCGCTTCACTTCCGCGCCGTCGAGCCAGTTCGGCGAGCGCGCGACGTAGAGCACCATCGGCAGCGTGTCTTCGCCCCAGAAGATCTGATCGTTGACGAGGAAGGTCGGCACGCCGAATACGCCCATCGACACGGCGCGGTCGTTGTTGTCGCGCAGCTTCGCCTTGATGTCCTCGTCCTCGATGCGCGTTTCGCCTTCCGGCATGCCCACGCGCTCGCATAACGCACGAAAGCCCTCCGGCGTCGCGGGATCGCGCCCCTCGCGCCAGATGTAGCGGAAGATCTCGCGCACGCGGGCGATCTCGCCGTTCGCGAGCACGGCAAGCCGCAGCGCCTTGGACGGATCGAACGGATGCGCGGGCGGCATCTTGAACGGAATGCCCAGTTGCTCCGCGCGGAACAGCGCGTGCCGGTAAGTAAATACGCGTTTGGAGGGAATCGTCGCGGCGTGCGGCTGGCCCCAGCGGTCGAGCAGCTTCATCAACTGGACGGGCACGAGCTCGAACGGCATGTCCGGCCATTTTTCATGCTGTTCCAGCAGCAAGTACGAAAACGGCGAAATGAAGTCGAAGAAAAAGTACGGCTGACCATGACTGGTCGAATGCGGGGCACTCATGTTCCCTTCTCCCTGAGATTCCTTGGCTCTGCTCGCGCCAGCGCTCGCCCGAGCCTCATCTGTTCGTTTTTTGTCGTGTCCTGCATGGCGGATGCGACGCGCGCGGCGTTGCATCCCTTCAATAGATATTACGTGCTGCCTTGTTCCGTGTCTGCCCGCGCAGCGACACCGGACGTATCCGGATGCGCCACGTTGCGCGTCGGGGCTTGACCGGCCTGCGCGACGGGCGCGTGCGCGAGGCGCTGTCGCACGAAGCCGATGTGCTCGCGCAACACGTAGAACTGATCCGCGAACGCGAGCGGCATCTTCATGCGATTCACGGCCGATTCGATCGCGTCGATGCGGTCGAGCAGGGCATCGCGCTGGGCGGTATCGGGGCCGCTGATCGCTTCGCGCTCTATCGCAATCAGCGCGCCATACCAGCGATAGATACGCGATTTCACACGCCAGCGGTACAGCCCCGGCACGAGCCGCAAGCCCGGAATCAGCACCACGATCAGCGGCACCAGCAGCACGAGCACGCGATCCGCGAGACTCGCGAGCCAGAACGGCAGCGTGCGGTACAGGAAGCTCTTGCCCGATTTGTAATACCGCTCGGCGTTGTCGCTGATGCGGAATTCGTGCACGAGCGGCGCGGGGAATTCGTTGGCGCGCTGCAGCAGATTGGCGCGCCCGTGCACCTCGCGCGCGGCTTCGATCAGCAGGTCGGAGAGCGCCGGATGCAGGCTGTCGCGTGCGACCAGCTCGGCCGTCGGCGCGATCATGTGGACGGGGCGCGGCGGCAGATTGCGGGAGAAATCGAACGCGCCCATCGGCAGTTCGATTTCCGTCAGATACGGAAAGCGGCGCGCGTACGCATCGGCCTGAACGAAATCCATGAAGCGGATGCCCGTCGTGCGCAGAAGCTTCGCCATCGTCGGCGGCTGGGCGGAGTCGCCGGTCAGAAAGACAGCGTCGATCCGGCCGTCTTCGAGCGCTTTCGCGGCTTCGTCGCCGGCTAGCGGCAGCAGTTCCGTATCGCCGCCCGGTTCGATGCCGTTCGCCTTCAGCATATTCAGCGCGAGCACGCGCGTGCCGCTGCCTTCCGCGCCGATCGCGAGCCGCTTGCCCTTCAGTTCCGACAAACGGGTGACGGCCGTCGCGCCGCGATAGAACACCGCGAGCGGCACGTAGGACACGCTGCCGAGCGATTCCAGATGGTCGTGCGTCGCGCCGGGCTTGGTCAGGCCGCCCTGCACGAAACCGACATCGACATTCGATTTAGGATCTTCGAGACGCGTCAGGTTGTCGAGCGAGCCTTGCGTCTCCAGCACGTTGAGCGTCACGCGATTGCGCGCGAGGATCGCCTTGTATTTCTGCGCGCTGGACCAGAACGAACTGCCTTTCGGCCCGGCGGCGATGGTCAGCGTACTCGGCGGCGCGGGCTGGATCAGCCGCACGGCGACGTAGAGCGCGACCGCGCAGACGAGCAGGATCGGGCCGAAAGTGAGCGCGAGGTCGCGCCAGGAAATCGCGACAAAGCGCGCGACGATCCGCTGCTGCGGCTTGCCGCGCGGTGGGACGTCCGGATCGGTGCCCGGATTGTTTCCTGAAGGGTGGGTCATCTCGTCGGTAATTGCAAAACTGTGTGCCCGCGAGCTTACCCGATCGCGATGCGCGGACATCTCCTCGAACGGCTTCGGCATGACGCGCGAGCGGCGCGTCCGGCCGGCCGGCATGGCGTCGATGGTACATGAGATCGATGGGCGTCCGGACGCGCCGTCCGGCGCGCGCCGCGTGTGACGGACGTGTGTCGGCGCCGGCGATGCTGTTGCGCGGGCGCGGCTTCGCGCAGGGCCGCGTCGTTAAAAGCTTTGCGCTTATGGCCGCGCTGGGCTAAATTGACGTTCGCCACCGCACGACAAGGCTTCGCGCGCCGCAACCCGGAATGTGGGTTCGTGAGTCGCGCCGGGAAGCCGCCATGCGGCAGGTCATATTCGAGCCGACGGGTTTTTCCGCCCGACCAACCGGCCGCAGTTTGTTTCTTTCGCCAGTCTCTCGCAGCACCGTGAGCCGCATTCGCCGGCTTGCCGCCGTCATGCCTGCGCGCCTTTTCAGGCCTCGGGCGCGCGTGGCCACGGGCAGTCGCTCGAAGTCGTCGCCCAGCCGCTGGGAATGCGGCCCGGTTTTGAAGTGCAAACCGAGCGAAGTAGCAACTGTGCGAAGTCAACAAGCGAAACAAAAGGAGAAATCATGAAAGCAGTCGATCTGTTAAAGGCGCTGGGTGTAGTGGTGTGCGTGGCCGTGGCTTCGAGCGCCTATGCCCAATCGAGCGACGCGGCGGCCACGAGCACCGATTCGGCGGCGCAGGCGAAAGCCCAGAAATCCGCGACCAAGAAGACCGACCGCAAGCTCGGCTACGACGTGCGCCGCGCGCTGTCGAAGGCGCAGGGCTTCGATGTGTCGAACGTGTTCGTGCGCGCACGCGGCGGCGCGGTCACGCTGACCGGCACGGTGCCGGAAGGCGGCCAGATCGCCCAGGCCGAAGAAGTGGCGAAGGGCGTGCCGGGCGTGAAGTCGGTTTCCAACAAGATCACCCTCGGCGTGCAAGGCGGCGGAGGTTAATAGTACGCGTCAACAGTAAGCCAGCGGCGTCACGCGATGCCGCCGGTTGTGCTCGTCACGCGGGTGCTTGAAACGGGCTCCGGCTTTCCCGCCGGAGCCCGTTGTCGTTTGGCGCTTTCGTTCGCTGCGGCGAGCGAATTCGGCCGCGATTCCCGTCCGATATCGCGCGATACTTGCACTGTCGGACGCGTTGCAGTTGTCAGGTTGCACCACTCATCGGAACGTATGGCGGAGACCCACAATGAAAAGATTCGCGCGTACCCAGAGGTTGCAGACTTTGCAGAACATGCCGCGCACGGCCGCGCTCGGCGCGCTGGCGGTGCTCGTCGCGGTGACGCTCGCCGCATGTCACGGCGACGACGAAAATAACGGCAGCAGCGGCCAGCCGACCAACACCTTGCCGACCTTCATCTCCGGCGCGGTCAACACGCAGACTTACGACGGCGTATCGGACGACCTGCTCACGGCGGGTCTCGGCAAGACGGGCCTCGCGTCGGCGACTGCGCCCTCGATCGCCAAGCCGGCAGCGCCGACGGCCGCCGAACTGCGCCGTCTCGCGATCTATTCGAATTACCGCGCGCTCGTCGATATGTCGGCGAACGGAGGTTATGGCCGCTTCTGGGGACCGAATGTCGATCTGAACGGCAACGACACGCTCGGCGAAGGGAAGATCGCGGGCAAGGAGTACATCGCTTATGCGGACGACGGCAGCGGCATGCAGAACGTCAGCCTGCTCGTGCAGATTCCGCAGAGCTTCAATCCCGATCAGCCGTGCATCGTCACGGCGACGTCGTCGGGGTCGCGCGGCGTCTATGGCGCGATCTCGGCGGCGGGCGAGTGGGGCCTGAAGCGCGGCTGCGCGGTGGCCTACACCGACAAGGGCAGCGGCAACGGCGGCCACGAATTGGCCACCGATCTCGTCACGCTGATCGACGGCACGCTCGCGGGCGCCAGCATCGCCGGGACCAAGGCGATCTTCAAGGCAAACGTGAGCGCGTCGGCGCTGTCTTCGTTCAATTCGGCGTTCCCGAATCGCTACGCGTACAAGCACGCACATTCGCAACAAAATCCGGAAAAGGACTGGGGCAAGAACACCTTGCAAGCGGTCCAGTTCGCGTACTGGGCGCTCAACGACATGTTCGGTGCGGTCAGCGGTTCGAGCCATCAGGTGCGCTACAACAAGGGCAGCATCACGACGATCGCGGCATCGGTGAGCAACGGCGGCGGCGCGTCGCTGGCGGCGGCGGAGCAGGATAGCGATGGCTGGATCACCGCGGTCGTCGTCGGCGAGCCGCAGATCAATCTGAATCTGCCGTCGCAGGTTTCGGTGCGGCAGGGCGGCTTGCCGGTCGGCTCGTTCGGGCGGCCGCTCGCGGATTACATGACGCTCGCCAATCTGCTGCAGCCCTGCGCGGCGCTCGCGCCCGCCGCGGCCGGCGCGCCGTATCTGACGACGCTGCCTCTGGCGACCACCAACGCGATCCGCACGGCGCGTTGCGCGACGCTCGCCGCGAGCGGGCTCATCACGGGCGGCAATACCGTCGCGCAGGCCACCGACGCGCTCAACCAGTTGCATCAGGCGGGCTACGAGACCGACTCCGACACGCTCCATGCGCCGATGTGGGATTCGCAGGCCGTGCCGGCCGTCGCCGTCACCTATGCCGACGCGTACATGACGGCGAGCGTGCTCGACAACCTGTGCAACTTCAGCTTCGGCACGACCAACGCGGTGACGGGCGCGGCGGGCGTCGCGCCGCTCGTCTCGCCGATGCCGACGCTCTTCGGCAATGGCAACGGCGTGCCGCCGACGAACGGCATCAACCTGGTCTACAACGCGGGGACGACGGGCGCGGCGGATCATCGGCTGGCGACGCCCGATGCCAGCTACGCGGGCGCCGCATGCCTGCGCTCGCTGTGGACCAACGGCAATGCGACGATGGTGGGCAGCGTGAACGCGATCCGCGTGAACGCGAACCTGCGCGGCAAGCCCGCGATCATCGTGCAGGGCCGCGCCGATGCGCTCGTGCCGATCAATCACGCGTCGCGGCCGTATCTCGGCGCGAATCGCGTGGCGGAGGGCAACAACAGCCAGCTCTCGCTCTACGAGATCACGAACGGTCAGCACTTCGACGCGTTCCTGAGCGTGGCCGGCTTCGACACGCGCTTCATTCCGGTCCACTACTACAACATTCAGGCGCTCAACCTGATGTGGAACCACCTGAAGAACAACGCGCCGCTGCCGCCTTCCCAGGTGGTGCGCACGGTCGCGCGCGGCGGCACGGCGGGATCGGCGCCCGCGCTCACGACGTCGAATCTGCCGCCGATCGCCACCGATCCGGGCGCGAACGCCATCACGACGGCGGGCGGCATCGTCAACGTGCCGAACTGACGCGGCGCGTGGCTTATTGAGTCGCGGTGGTTCGCGGCGCTGCGGGCGTCGCGGCCGCTGCAGCCGCGGGAACGTCCGACGCCGTACCAGCCGCAACCGCATCCGATGCCTGGATCGCCGTTGCGGCGGCGGGCGTCTGCACGACGATCGGCGTCGGCGTGAGCTCGGGCGAGCTGACGATGAGCGACGGCACGAGCGGCTTGCTCTTCACTTCGTCGGCTGCGACGGGCGCGCTGCGCGGCACCGTGTTCAGATAGTGACCCATCAGGTTGAAGAAGCGGTCGTAGAACTTGCCGGCGGGCACGGTCTCGCTCGAAATCTTGACCATCGCGTCGCTGTTCGAGCGGATCGGCAGCGACAGCGAGCCGAGCACGCTCAACCCGACGCTCGCCGACGTATCGCTTTTCTTGAGCGCATAGCCGTCCTGCACGGCGTTCACATACGCGATGCTCTGATTGGTCGCGTTCTCGCCCGGCGTGCACACCACATGGAACGAGACGACGACGTGCGTTTCGGCGCTCGGCTGGAAGTTCTTGGTCGCGTCGACGGTGTCGGGCTGGCCCATCGTCGTGAGAAAGCCTTGCGACAGCAGCGCGCGGCGCGCGGCCTCGCAGGTTTCGTTCACGGTGGCGTCGAAATTGCGCGCGAAAGGGCTCGCGCCGGTGTTGAAAAGCTCCTGCTGATAGCTCGGCGCGACCGAGCCTCGGCCTCCGCAGGCAGCGAGGGAGATGAGTCCGAGGGAAGCGAAAACGAGGCGCAGCGACGGCATGGGCATGAGGCAGCGGATCCAAAATTTGTGTCAACGGCAGACACAAATTGTAGTGCCGCCGGACTGGCCGATGAAAAAGCGCAGTCTGAAAACATCGTCGAATCCGAGATTTACAGCGTGATGAAAAGTAGCCGGACGGGTCGATTCATCGGTCTGGAAAGCGCAAAGCCCGGCGCGTGGCCGGGCGTTCGTTACTGCGCGAGAAGCGGCTTACGGACGATTGAAGTCGACCGGATTCGCGGCCTCCGGACGGACGATGCGATCGAGAAAGCCCGACCGGCTAGCGTGACCCGACGCCGATGCGCCTTCGCTCGCACCGCCGTAGAACGACGCGGCAGCGCCTTGTTGCGCGGCGACGCGGGCTTCGGCGCGCTGGATATCGGCCGGGTAAGTGGTCTGATCGGCCGCCGGGTTGTAGCCCGCGCGTTCGAGCTGGACCAGTTCGGCGCGAACCTGCGCGCGGGTGACCGGGCCGTCTTCACGCGCCTGGGCGAACCCGGGAGCAGCGAGAACGGCAACGATGGCGATGGCGGGAACGATGGACTTGAACATGATGACCTCCGAATGCTGACTTGGGGAACGTCGCGGTGTGGTGAGGTTTCTCTCCACTTGCTTCGTCGTTGAGAGGCAGTGTAGGACGCGGTTTTGTAGGTAAAAACCCTGATTCACCCAAATCAGAATTCCCGGATTGACATTAATCGCTTCAATCAAAACCGGTCCGCCGATTGACGGCAGGCCGACATGCTATCTTTGAAGTGACTCGGATTCGTTCGCCCGGAGATATCGTGGACGTCGCCGCCTGGCTGCGCAGCCTCGGAATGGAACGGTACGAAGCGGCGTTCGTCGAGAACGCCATCGACGCCGACGTGCTGCGCAGTCTCACCGCCGACGATCTGAAGGATCTCGGAGTCGCATCGGTCGGGCATCGCCGGAAGTTGCTCGACGCGCTCGACGCGTTGCGTGCGCGAACGGCACCCGCAGGCGCTGGCACGAGCCCGAACGAGACGATGGGAGAACGGCGGCAGGTCACGGTGCTGTTCGCCGATCTGTGCGGCTTCACGAAAATGAGCCGGGAAGCCGATCCGGAAGAAATCGTCGCCGTGCTCGACCGATACTTCGAAAAGGTCGATCGCATCGTCGAGCAGCACGGCGGTTACATCGACAAGCATGTCGGCGACTCGATGATGGCGGTATTCGGCGCGCCGGTTTCGCATGGCAACGATGTCGAACGCGCCGTGCGGGCGGCCCTCGCGATCGGCGACGCGATGCCCGCGCTATCTCGCGTGCTCGGGCGTTCGCTCTCGGTGCATATCGGCATTGCGGGCGGCGAGGTCGTCGCGAGCGGCACGGGAAGCGCCGCGCATCGCAAGTACACCGTGACCGGCGATACGGTCAATCTCGCCTCGCGTCTCACCGACGCGGCCGGGCAGTCGGAGATACTGATTTCGGCGGCGGTGCGACGCTCTCTGGCCGGGCGCGTCGAGTGCGTCGAACGCGGCGCGCTGGCCGTCAAGGGTTTCGCGGAGCCGGTTTCGGTGTGGTGTATCGCGGGTCTTCGGCACGACGCGCCGGATCGGCCTTTCATCGGGCGCATCGACGAACTGCGCGGGTTCCGCGAGATGCTGAACGCGTGCCGCGACGCCGGAACCGGACGCACCGTTCTGCTGCGCGGCGAGGCAGGAATCGGCAAGACGCGCCTTCTCGATGAATTCAAACGCGAGGCGCACGATTCAGGCTTCCTTTGCCACGGCGGCCTCGTGCTCGATTTCGGCGCGGCCACCGGACGGGGCGCGATTCAGTCCATCGTGCGCGGGCTTCTCGCGCTCGACGATTCGACCGATGCAAATGCCGGCGTCGAGCGTGCGATCGGCGACGGCCTGATCGACCGCGGCGACGCGCTTTTTCTCAAGGATCTGGTCGATGTGCCAATGTCGCTCGATGACCGCACGATCTACGAGGCGATGGACAACGCGATGCGCGTAAGCGGACGGCGAAACGTCGTGACCCGGCTCGTCGAGCGCGCGAGCCGGCGGCAGCCTCGACTGCTTTCGGTCGAGGACATCCACTGGTCGGATGGGTCGACGTTCCGCGATCTCGCCGGACTGTCGGCGACGGTGGCGGCGTGTCCGGCAATGCTGGTGCTGACCGCGCGGCCGTCGGACCCGAGGTTCGATGAATCATGGCGCGCGGCGGACGGCGCAGCGTATTCGCTCGTCGATCTGGGTCCGCTCAGCGCCAACGAGGCGCACGTGATGGCCGCATCGTTTCCCGGTGCGGCGGCGGATCTGGCGGCGCGCTGCATCGCGCGGGCGGCGGGCAATCCGCTGTTTTTGGAGCAACTTCTCGGCAATGCGGAGGAAAGCGACGAGACCGGCGTGCCGGGCACGGTGCGAAGTCTCGTGCAGGCGCGGCTGGATCGGCTCGATGCCGTCGACAAGACCGTTCTGCAGGCGGCCTCGATACTCGGTCAACTCTTCGAGAAGGACGCGGTCGAATATCTCGTCGATGGCGCCGGCGCCGCACTGGAGCCGCTCGTGATGAGTCTCTTGTTGCGACGTCAGGGCGCCGGATTCATCTTCCATCACGCACTCATTCGCGATGCCGTCTATGACGGCTTGCTGAAGAGCCGGCGACGCGAACTGCATCGTCGCGCCGCGCAGTGGTTCGCCGGACGCGATCCGCTTCTGCGGGCCGAACATCTCGATCGCGCGGCGGACAGCGAGGCGGCGCGCGCCTATTGCGACGCGGCGCGCTCGCAGGCGAGCGCGTATCGCCATGAATCCGCGCTGCGGCTCGTCGAACGCGGGCTTCAGCTCGCGAACGAAAGCAGCGACCGCGTCGAACTCGAATGTCTTCGCGGCGATATCCTGCATGACGCCGGCGACATGCGATCGGCGCTCGCGGCATTCGAAGCCGCGCTCGACGTCGCGGCGTCGGATGCGCAACGCTGCGCCGCCTGGATCGGGCGCGCCACCGTCAAGCGCGTCACGGACGATCTCGACGGCGCATGGGCCGATCTTCACCTCGCCGCCGATGCCGCCGCGGCCCACGGCCTTCAGCGCGACGCCGCGCGCATCCACTTCCTGCGCGGTAATCTATGTTTTCCGCGCGGCGATATCGACGGCTGCGTGCGCGAACACGGACAAAGCCTCGCACTCGCGCGCGAAGCGGACGACCCCGAGCAGGAGGCGGCGGCGCTGGGCGGCCTCGGCGACGCGGAGTACATGCGCGGCCGGATGATCAGTGCCCACGACGCGTTCAGCCGATGCATCGAGCTTTGCAAACGCCACGGCTTCGGGCGAATCGAGGTGGCCAATCTTCCGATGCGCGCCATCACGGCATGGTTCGCAGGCAAGACGGCGGCCGGGCTCGATGCTGCGCTCGCGAGTGTCGCGGCGGCGGAGAAGGCGAGGCATCTGCGGGCGCTCGCCGTCGCTCATCACGCCGCCTGGCACTGTCTACACGATCTCGCCGAATGGGATCGCGCCGGGGAGCATGTCGATCCTGCGTTGCAGTGCGCGCGCGAGTTGAAGTCGAGAAGGTTCGAAGGCGAAGCGCTCGCGCTGCGCGCGGAGTTGCATCGGATCGCCGGGCGAAGGCGCGAAGCGCTGGACGATATCGCAGAAGCGCTGTCGATCAGCCGTGAAACCGGCATGGCTTATCTGGGCGCACACTATCTCGGCATCCTCGCGCGTGCGACAGACGACATCGATGTCTTCGAAGACGCGCTGGCGGAAGGCGAGGCGCTGCTCGCAGCCGGTGCGGTCAGCCACAATCATTTTCTCTTTCGACGTGACGCGATAGAAGCATGCATCGACCGGGGCCGCTGGGATGCGGCCGCGCATCACGCCGCGGCTTTCGAGGAATATGCGTGCCGTGAACCATCGCTCTTTTCCCGGTTCTACGTGGCGCGCGCGCATGCGCTCGTCTCGTATGGAAAGGGCGATCGGAACGCTGCGCTGATGAACGAGCTTCAGCGGATCGGGCACGAGGGCCGGAAGTCCGGTTTCATTTACGCGCTGGAAGCAATCGATGGCGCGCTCTCGGGCGAGTCAAATCTTCATTGATCAACGAGTGTGGGACGTCGATCATGTCAATCGAGTTGAAGCGTCGGGTCAAACTGTTCGTGCAACGTTTCTGGCAACCGACCAGCGCGTGCATGACCTGCATGCCGGGAAGCTGGAGCAATATCGCGAGCATGGCGCACTGGTCGATAGCCTTCAAGACCGGACTGCTCACCGGCCTTCTGGCGGTGCTTCTGACCTTCACGCCCGCCGCGAAGCTCTACGAAAATCGTTATGGCAATGCGGCGATCGTCGGCTTGCTGACCGCGATCGGCGATACCTACGCGCACGCGAGCCATTACCGTCTGCCGTACGTCGAGCACGTACTGACGGGCGTCGTCTCGGGACTTCTGGCGCTGCTTGCTTCGTATCTTCTCGAAGATCGGGCGCGCCGCATTCGGGTGGCATGGGCGCGCGTCTTTGGGTAGCGCCTTACCAGCGCAGCAGCCGCGGACCCAGCCACGCGCCGATGAGCGCCGGCATCAGCATGCCGATCGCGTACCACACGCCCCAGAACGCAGGACTCATTTCGGGGCAATGCAGACAGTAGACGATCGTCGCCGTCGAACTTGCCAGCAATCCGGCGACGGCACCGGCGAGCCGCAAGCGCGTCGGGGCGAGCGAGCGCATGGCCCAGAACGCGGCGGGGAAGGTCGGTATCGAAAGAAGCAGGATATTGAACGGGCAGGTGCGCCACGTCTGGCCGAGCACCAGCGCTGCACGCGCATTCGCGCCGGCGCTATCGACGGCCATCCAGCCCGCGATCCACACCGCGGCGAACGGCAACGCGACGAGCGCCCACGAATACCCCGCCCGTGCACCAGGCCGGCCGATCCGGGCGATGGTGAACATCGCGCCGATTGCAACGGCCAGCGGAAATGCGAGCTTCGCCCAGAAGATGCCCGTGCGCGCGACGCTGCCGAGATCGTGACGAATGCCGAACACGATGCTCATCAACACCAGCGAGCCCGCTGCGCCGATCAGCAACGCCTGAACGAACCGGCGCGCGATGGCCGCACGGTCGACCTGTGTGACCTGATTCGAAAGGAGGGAGATGAGTTCGTCGGTCTTCATCTTAGTCCCCGGATTTTAGCCGCGAGCGCCTTGAGTCCGCGATGCACGCCCACCTTGACCGCCGATTCGGAAAGCCCGGTGAGGCGCGCGGTTTCCGTCACCGACAACCCTTCGAGCTTCACGTGAACGATCGGCAAACGCTGCTTGTCCGGGAGATGTTCGAGCAGCTTGCCGATGTCGTGCCGCGCCTCGGCGGGTTCATCGTCGGCGGCGGCGAGCAGTTCCTCGTGATCGTCGAGCGGGACGTTCAGCGACTCGCGGCGCGCGTGGGAGCGGAAGAAGTCCATCAGCTTGTAGCGCGCGATGGCGTGCAGCCAGGCCGTCAACGGCTCGTCCGGCCGATAGGTGTGTCGCGCGTTATGCACGGCCAGCAGAATTTCCTGGACGAGATCCTCGACATCGTCGAGCCGATGCGGAATGCGCTTTCGCAGATAGCCCCGCAAATGCCGCGTGAGCGCCTGCAGAAAGCCGCGATATGCGTTCTGATCGCCATCGAGTCCGCTGATGAACAACGCTTTCAGCCGGCTTTCCGCATCGTGCGACATGGTTCCTGTATGGGCGGGATTACGGGACGAAGTTTTGCGCACCGCTGCCGGAGCGAGCGCCGTGCTGTGTTTTGGTTCGGTCGTCACACAGTATCCGAAGCCGTGATGCGCTGCAATGACGCCGTCCTGATTCATGTTCGTCGGTTCCCTCCTGCCTATCGCTAGTTCGTTCTGTGCCCTCCACGGGTTACACACGGTCTGTAATTTTTCGCGCATCGAATTAATCGATCGAACGCTGTAACCGGCGACGTATCGGCGACGAATTAACTGGTAGTTCGAGAATCAGGGGACCGACATGGAAACGATGAAAGCGCCACTGGCGCCAGCGTCCGAAACAACACCGATCCATCCGCTGTGGCTGCGCGTCACGCACTGGCTCAATGCAGTCGCGGCGCTGATCATGATGCTGTCCGGATGGCGCATTTACGACGCGTCGCCCGTGTTCAAGGACATCGTCATTCCGCCTTCGATCACGCTCGGCGGCTGGCTCGGCGGCGCATTGCAGTGGCATTTCGCGGCGATGTGGCTGCTCGTGTTCAACGGCATCGTCTATGTCGCGCTCAATGTCGCGAGCGGCCGGTTCTTCTCGAAGTTCTTTCCCTTGTCGCCGCGTGCGGTGCTGCGCGATCTCGTCGCGGCGCTGAGGGGCAAGCTCGCGCACGCCGATCTGCGCCAGTACAACGCGGTGCAGAAGCTCGCGTATCTCGTGGTCATCGCCGATCTGATCGTGCTCGTGCTCTCGGGGCTCGCGATCTGGAAGTCCGTGCAATTCCCGCTCTTGCGCGAACTGATGGGCGGTTATGACAGCGCGCGCGTCGTGCACTTCTGCGCGATGGCGGTGATGGCGGCGTTCGTCGTCGTGCATGTGGCGATGGTCGCGCTCGTGCCGCGCTCGCTTCTGACGATGCTGCGCGGACGCTGATGTATTTCAGGAACATGCCATGAAATCCAACGACAAGCGAATCATCACGGTCGATCGTGCCTCGGTGCTGGCGGATGCGCGCCGCGAACTGGACATGCCGTCGCGACGGCTCTTCGGCAAACGCATGCTGACCTTGGGCGGCCTTTCGCTCCTGACCGGCTGCTCGATCACGGACGACGATTCCGTCAACAAGTTTCTCACCGCCGTATCGCGCCTGAACGATCGCGCGCAGGCGCTTCTCTTCGATCCGAAGCAGCTCGCGCCGACCTACACCGAAGCGCAGCTCACGCGGCCGTTTCCGTTCAATGCCTTCTATGGGATCGATGAAGTGCCCGCGGTGAACGGCAGCGACTATCGCCTGAAGGTGAGCGGGCTCGTGACGGGACAGCGCGTGTGGACGTTGCCGGAACTGTATGCGCTGCCGCACGAGGAGCAGATCACGCGGCACATCTGCGTCGAAGGCTGGAGCGCGATCGGGCGCTGGGGCGGCACGCCGTTCTCCGAGTTCCTGCGGCGCGTGGGCGCGGACACGACGGCGAAGTACGTCGGCTTTCGCTGCGCCGACGACTACTACGAAAGCATCGATATGCCGACGGCGCTGCATCGGCAGACGCTCCTCACGTTCGAGTACGACGGCCAGCGTCTGCCGGCGAAGTATGGCTATCCGATGAAGCTGCGCATGCCGACCAAGCTCGGCTACAAAAACCCGAAGCACATCGTCGAGATATTCGTGACCAACACCTATCCGGGCGGCTATTGGGTCGACCAGGGGTACAACTGGTTCGGCGGGTCCTGAGCGCCGAATCGATCAACGGTTCCGGATTGTCCGGATGCCATTTTTGACTCACCAAGGAGAGAAACCATGAAGCAATTGATGACGGCAGTATTCGCAGCGGCGCTGGCAATGGGTGCATCGTCCGTGTTCGCACAGGCAAGCAGCGCAATGTCGAACGACGCGATGTCCCACGACACGATGAAGAAAGACAGCATGTCTCACGATTCGATGAAGAAGGGCGCCATGTCGAAGGACTCGATGGGCAAGGGCGACAAGATGAAGAAGAACGATGCGATGGGCATGGACCATCCCGCATCGGGCGCGATGTCGCAGTAAGACGAAGGAGAGCGGGACCGGGCGTGGCACGCTCGGTTCCCGCATAAAAAAGTTTGCATGACGAATCAATCTAGCGGACGCTGATGGCCGCGAATCAAAACTAGGTATGATCCGCCGATATGATGTCGAATCGGGGTCGCCTATGTCATCGAGCACGAAACAGAAAGCCACGCTTCCGGACAAGCAGGATCTGGAAGCGATGTCCCTCTTCCGCTACGAACTGCGCAAGTTCCTGCGTGTGTCGGAAGAAATCTCCAATGTCGCCGGAATCACGTCGCTTCAATATCAGTTGCTTCTGCACGTTCGTGGATTTCCCGAGCGGCAGTGGGCGACCGTCGGCGAACTCGCGGAACGATTGCAGGCCGCCCCCAACGGAACCGCTGCCTTGGTGTCGCGGTGCGAGGCGGCGGGGCTCGTCACGCGCAAAACCGACAAGACAGATCGCCGGCAGGTGCAAGTGCATCTGACGGCAAAAGGCGAGCGATGTCTGCTCAAGCTCGCGGCCGAGCACAAGACGCACTACGGATCGTTCGGCTGGGTGTTCAACGAAAGACAGGAATGAGCCGATAGCGCACGCGCCGGGCCGCACGCAGGGCCGATGCGAATTTATGTCACAATGTGCCTTAAATTCAAGTTCGACTATTTGTGATGCGCATTCCCGGATTCATCGACCGACGCACGATATTGCGCGGCAGGCGGCTATGGCTGCACTACGGCGTGTTCTGGCTCGGCGCGGTCGCGACCGGGCTCGTCGCGGTCATGTACGCGCGGCTGATCGACTTCGGGTACGACACGTTCCTGCGCTTCACGGCCATCTATTGGTGGCTGCCTTTGGTTATCACGCCTGCCATCGCCGCGTTCTGCGTCTGGGTCACGCGCCGATTTTTCCCCGGATCGGAAGGCAGCGGCATTCCGCAGGTCATCGCGACGCTGCATGACGGGCGGGAACTCGGGCCGCGGCTGCTCACCATCCGCATTCTCATTGGCAAGATCGTCATTTCGTTTGTGTCGATTCTCGGTGGCTTCACGATCGGGCGCGAAGGACCGACGATCCACGTCGGCGCGGCGCTCATGTACAGCCTGCGTCGTTTCTATCCGTCGCGCCTGCTCAGCATTCGCGGCGGCGCGATGGAGCGCAATCTGGCGCTTGCGGGCGCGGCCGCCGGATTGTCGGCCGCGTTCAATGCGCCGCTGGCCGGCGTGGTCTTCGCGATCGAAGAGCTCACGCGCAGCTTCGAGCAGCGCACGAGCGGCGTGCTGATCACGGCGATCATCTTCGCCGGTATCGTGTCGCTGGCGCTGCAAGGCAACTACACCTATTTCGGCACGATCAGTCTCGACGGGCATTTTCCCGAATCGCTCGCGCTCGCGGTCATCCTGCTCGGCGCGGTGACGGGCGTCGCTGGCGGGATATTCTGCTGGCTATTGCTGAACACGCAGCGCTGGATGCCCGCGTGGCTCGTCGGCTGGCGTCAGTCGCATCCGGTGGCGTTCGGCGCGGCGTGCGGGCTATTCATCGCCGTGATCGGTGTGGTCGCGGGCGGTCACACGTTCGGCAGCGGCTATGCGGAAGCGCGCGGCATGCTCGAAGGCAATTCCACGCTCGGCGCGAGCTATCCGCTGCTGAAAATGGCGTCGATGGTCGGTTCGTATCTTCCCGGCGCGCCCGGTGGGCTCTTCGCGCCGTCGCTCGCGATCGGCGCGGGCATCGGCAACGCGCTTCATCAGGTTCTCGGCGGCATGCAGTTGCCGATGCTCATCGCGCTCGGCATGGTCGGCTATCTCGCCGCGGTCACACAGAGTCCGATCACGGCATTCGTGATCGTCATCGAGATGATCGATGGTCATGCGCTCGTACTGTCGCTGATGGCCACGGCGTTGATTTCGAGTCAGGTGTCGCGGCTCTTCGCGCCGCCGCTGTACGAGGCATTGGCGCACAAATACATGAGCAAGTGAGGTCGCGCTTGCCCGTTGATACCGTGAAGCATCGGGACGTTCGTCGCTCCGTAGTACGCGTTAGTCCAGCGGCACCGTGAGCCGGTCGATGACGGTTCGCGTTTTCGGACGGATGCCGCGCCACCAGTCGAACGCTTCGGCCGCCTGTTCGACCAGCATGCCGACGCCGTCGGCGACGTTGCGCACGCCGGCATTGCGCGCGAGCCGCAGAAAGGGCGTCAGCCGTTTTCCGTAGGCCAGTTCATAAGCCGCGCCTTCATGGCTGAACACGCTCGGCGGAACGGGCGGCAGGTCGCCCGTGAGACTGGCCGATGTCGCGTTGACCACGAGATCGAAGCGTCCCATTGCTTCGAGATCGCCGTAGCCGCATGCGACGATCGGACCGCGCGCAGCCGTCGTCCACAAGGCAAATTCGCCGTGTGCGAGTTCCTGCTTGAGGAAATCGATGCACACGCGCACATTTGGCAACTGCGCGGCACACGCGGCCGACGACGACAACCGGAAGCGCTGCGTTTGAGCCCATCCCCTTTCGAGAAAACGACATGACGACAACACCCCGATTCGGCTGGTGCGGGCCGCTGCAAAACGCGAGCTTGATGAAAGAGGCCGGGCTCGACTACATCGAGGCGCAGCTCGTGCCGATGAAACTCGAAGACGATGCATCCTTCGCCGATGCGAAGGCGAGGGTGGCTGACCTGCCGTTGCCCGCGAGCGCGTTCAGTTATTTGTTCCCGCACGATGCGCGCATCGTCGGTCCGGAGAAAGACGAGCGTCGCAATCGTGCGTATTTCGATCGCGTCGTCGAATTGCTGACGATTGCGCGAGCGCGCGTCGTCGTGCTCGGCAGCGGCTGGAGTCAGGCGCAGGCGGAAGACGAATTCCTGAGCGCGCTCGAATGGTGCGCGGATGCATTGCGAGGCACCGGCACCACGCTCGTGATCGAGCCGTTGAATCGCAGGGAGTCGAATCTGGTGAACAGCGTCGGCGATGGCGCGCGGCTCGCGAGAAAGTTGAACCGGCCCGAAGTGCGCGGACTTGCGGACTTCTATCACATGGACGAAGAGAACGAGCCGCTCGACGAACTACGCGAGCACTGCGCGTGGCTCGCGCATATTCATCTTGCCGACACTGGCCGTCTGAATCCGGGCACGGGTTCCTACGATTACCCGTGCTTTTTCGGTCATCTCAAAGCATGCGGTTATCAGGGCCTGCTCAGCGCGGAGTGCGGTTTCAAGGGCGAACCGCTTGCGTCGATGCGCGGGAGCGTGAACTTCATGCGTCAGGCGTGGACCGCCGCATAGCAAAGTGACGACGGTACCCAAGGTTTACCCTAGCCATGCCGATGATTCGCGCTCCGTCGAAAACTTATTCTGGCGCGCAATGTCCGACGGAGTCCCCGCGCCACATCCCGAACACGAAACGCAAAGTTCGATAAATCCGGCCACTACGGGATTCCCCGCTCGAACCCCTCCTTGAAATTGTCAAACTCGGTCCATATAATTAGCACTCACTGCACGAGAGTGCTAACAAGATTGCCGTCCGGCGAGATTGTTCTCAATGGACGGGTTTTCCCGCGTTTTCAGTCTCAATCAAGAGAGGAGTGTGTATGAACCTTCGTCCTTTGCACGATCGCGTCATCGTCAAGCGTCTGGACCAGGAAACCAAGACCGCATCGGGCATCGTGATCCCGGAAGCAGCGGCAGAAAAGCCGGATCAAGGCGAAGTCCTGGCCATCGGCCCGGGCAAGCGCGATGACAAGGGCGTGCAGAACGCCCTCGACGTGAAGGTGGGCGACCGCGTTCTGTTCGGCAAGTACGCTGGCCAGACCGTCAAGGTCGACGGGCAGGAACTGCTCGTCATGCGCGAAGAAGACATCATGGCCGTTCTGGTCAAGTAAGCATCCTTCCTGCACATTCGGCTTCGCCAACAAGCCGCAGCCTCTTTCGGGCGCGCTGAGCGAAGCCGGAAAATCGAATCGAATCAAGGAGTTTGGATATGGCAGCTAAAGAAGTCACTTTTGGCGATTCCGCACGCGCCAAGATGGTCGAAGGCGTGAACATCCTGGCCAACGCCGTCAAGGTCACGCTGGGTCCGAAGGGCCGCAATGTCGTGCTCGAGCGCTCGTTCGGCGGCCCGACGGTCACCAAGGACGGTGTCTCGGTCGCGAAGGAAATCGAACTGAAGGACAAGCTCCAGAACATGGGCGCGCAAATGGTCAAGGAAGTGGCTTCCAAGACCAGCGACAACGCAGGTGACGGCACCACGACCGCTACCGTGCTCGCGCAATCCATCGTTCGCGAAGGCATGAAGTACGTCGCATCGGGAATGAACCCGATGGACCTGAAGCGCGGCATCGACAAGGCTGTCGCCGCAGCAATCGAAGAACTGCGCAAGATCAGCAAGCCCTGCACGACCAACAAGGAAATCGCGCAAGTCGGCTCGATCTCGGCGAACAGCGACACGTCGATCGGCGAGCGCATCGCTGAAGCGATGGACAAGGTCGGCAAGGAAGGCGTCATCACCGTCGAAGACGGCAAGTCGCTGCAAGACGAGCTCGACGTCGTGGAAGGCATGCAGTTCGACCGCGGCTACCTGTCGCCGTACTTCATCAACAACCCGGACAAGCAAGTCGCCGTTCTGGACAACCCGTTCGTGCTGCTGCACGACAAGAAGGTTTCGAACATTCGTGACCTCCTCCCGGTTCTGGAACAAGTCGCGAAGGCTGGCCGTCCGCTGCTGATCATCGCGGAAGACGTCGAAGGCGAAGCGCTGGCTACGCTGGTCGTCAACAACATCCGCGGCATCCTGAAGACGGTTGCCGTCAAGGCTCCGGGCTTCGGCGACCGTCGCAAGGCCATGCTGGAAGACATCGCGATCCTGACCGGCGGTCAGGTGATTGCGGAAGAAACCGGCCTGACGCTCGAAAAGGCGACGCTGGCTGAACTGGGCCAGGCGAAGCGCATCGAAGTGGGCAAGGAAAACACGACGATCATCGATGGCGCTGGCGAAGCCGCGAACATCGAAGCGCGCGTGAAGCAAGTGCGCACGCAGATCGAAGAAGCGACGTCGGACTACGACCGTGAAAAGCTGCAAGAGCGCGTGGCCAAGCTGGCTGGCGGCGTTGCGGTGATCAAGGTCGGTGCTGCGACCGAAGTCGAAATGAAGGAAAAGAAGGCACGTGTCGAAGACGCACTGCACGCAACGCGCGCAGCTGTGGAAGAAGGCATCGTGGCGGGCGGCGGTGTTGCGCTGATCCGTGCTCGCCGTGCGATCGACGGCCTGAAGGGCGCCAACGCCGATCAGGACGCAGGTATCAAGATCGTTCTGCGTGCAATGGAAGAGCCGCTGCGCCAGATCGTCACGAACGGCGGCGAAGAAGCTTCCGTCGTGGTGGCGGCTGTTGCTCAAGGTTCGGGCAACTACGGCTACAACGCGGCGACCGGCGAGTACGGTGACCTGGTGGAAGCCGGCGTCGTCGACCCGACGAAGGTCACGCGCACCGCGCTGCAAAACGCGGCATCGGTGGCAGGCCTGCTGCTGACGACCGACGCAGCCGTTGCCGAACTGCCGAAGGAAGACTCGCCGATGCCTGGCGGTATGCCCGGCGGCATGGGCGGCATGGGCATGGACATGTAATCTGGCTTCGGCCGATTGCATCGGCGCGGACTTCGAAAGAGGTTTCGCGCCGTGCCAAAGAAAAAACCCGCAGCGATGCGGGTTTTTTTTCGTCCATACAAAGGCTATTTGTTCATCTCGTCGCGAAGTTTCTGCGCGGCGGCCTTGTAGTCGTAGGTCGGATAAAACTCCGTGCGATAGCCGCCCCACGCGGTGCTCTCGATCGCGCGGTTCACTTCGCGCAGCCGGTCGGCGGGCACGCGCAGCGTCACCACCTGTCCGATGCCCATCATCACGTACCACGACACCACTTCCACGCCCGGCGGCGGAAACTGCTTGAAGTAGCCTTGTTCCTTCAGTTGCTGATTGATCTGCGGCAGCGTCTTCGATTCATCGTGCTTGAGGAAGATCGTCAGCAGGAACGTGCCGTCGCCCGCGGGCGTGGCGCCGGGCGGCGGCGCGGCATTCTGGGCGTGAGCGGGCAGGGCGAGGTTGAACAGCGAAACGAACAGCGTGGCTCCAAGCAAACGGGCAATTCGTGCTGCCGGCTTATGCATCGGGAAACCCTCCGTAGCGTCGTACGTGGTCAGACTTTGTGATGAATCCGCAACCGCTCCATCAGATGCAGCGCGTTGGGCTGCGCATGGCCCTCGGCGGTGTTGTCGAAGATGCACCAGACTTCGGGCGTCTTTTTCGCGCGGTTATGCAGCGTGCGCGCGAGATCGTCGAGATAGGTGTAGTCGTAGGAGGACTTGTAGAGCTCGGGCGAGCCGTGCAGCCGCACATAAACCAGCGACGCGTCCGCGCGATGCTTGATCTCGCATTCGTCGGGGATCGGGTCGGCGTCCACGTACGCGATGTGATGCGCCTTCAGCAGCGCCGCCGCGTGCGTCGTGAACCAGCTATGCTCGCGCGCCTCGAATGCGACCGGCAGCTTCGTGCGTTCGCGCAGAGCCTTGAGAAAAGTTTCGGCGATGTCGTGATCGAAGGGCAGGCTCGGCGGCAGTTGCACGAGCCAGCAGCCGAGCTTGTCGCCCAGATGTCCGGCGGCCTGAAGGAATTCATCGAGCAGGGAAGCGGTATCGACGAGACGCGCGTCATGCGTGATCGCCTTCGGCATCTTGACCGAGAAGCGGAACGACTCGGGCACGCTCTCGGCCCAGTGCGCGTAGGTCTGCTCGCGATGCGGCTTGTAGAAACTGGAGTTGATCTCGACGCAGGTCAGCACATGCGAATAGCGTTCGAGGTGCGTGCCTTCGTGCGGAAAGCTCGCGGAGACGGCGCTCGACAGGCCCCAGCCCGCGCAGCCGATGCGGATTGCGCCTTGCGGGCCGGGCTTGTGCAGATGGGGCAGTCGATATGGCATGCGCTCGCGTCGCCTCCCTTATTGTTCGGGTGTCAGTGTCGGGCTTCTCCGGGCAGCCCCGTCGGATCATCAGGTAGCGCGGATGCTTCGCCGTCTTCGTCGGCGTCGTTCGAGCGCGCCCAGAAGAAGCGGTCCGGCAGATACGCGCCCATGCCGGGCCGAAAAGCGGCGCGCGCAGCCTGGAACACGTATTCCTGCGCCTCGCGCGCGGCCTCGGCGGGCTCCTGGCCGTTCGCGAGCAAAGCGGCGACGGCCGAACCGAGCGTATCGGTCAGGCCCATGATGCGCTGCACGCCGCGCTCCCACGTGTCCTGACGCACTTGCCCCTCTTCGCTGTAGAGCGTGTTCACATGCCGGTGCGTGCCGGTTTCCATCGCGAGCACGTACTCGCAGCCTTGCGCCAGGATGTGGGAAATCGCGGAATCGAGCGTCGGCGATTCGGCGTCGCTGTCCGGCTGGGCGAGTTGCAGTAGCGTGGCGTGATCGGCGATCAGCATGGTGGTCTGCGGCACGAGCAGATCGGCAAGCGATTCGCGGAGTTCGTCGGCGGAGAGCACGTGTTCGTCGTCAAGCGTGAAATCGGGCGCGAGGATCAGCGGCACGTCGTCGTAATCGGAGACGACCTCGGCGATGGCCGATACGAGCTCCGCGCGCGTCGCCGCGCCGATCTTGAAGGCGGCGATCGGCATGTCCTCCAGCAACATGCGCGCCTGGGTCGCGACCGTGTCCGGATCGAGCCCGGTCACTTCATCGCAGGTGGCGGAGTCGCGCACCGCGTAGCCGGTGAGCACGGTCGCGCCGTGGCAGCCCATGCTCGCGAGCGTCAGCAGGTCGGCTTGCAGGCCCGAGCCGCCCGTGGGATCGAAAAGGCCGAAGGTTAGTACGATCGGAGGGGAGTCGCCGGTCATGGCAAAAACGGACATTATGGTATTGATTGCTTGATTGGACGGTCGGCTCTAAGGGAACTCGCCCGCGCCTTGAGCGCGTGAGCGAATGCCCGCTCGGTCATGTCTGATTATGCGGCCTAATGTCGCCCGGCTGTTCTCTTTGCGCACTTTTTTCGGGCGCGCGAGACTGGGTCGCAAAAAGCCGGCGCGGTGACCGTTTCGACCGATGTCACGATGCGCGCACCCCGGACGGCCCGCTTGCTAGGCATCGACACGGCAACACGGTACCATCATGTCCTAATTTCAACCGACCTATCGACGCGGCATAAGTATGGAATACAGAAGCTGGATGTGCCTGATCTGCGGCTGGATCTACGACGAGGAGGCGGGATTGCCCGAAGAGGGCATCGCGCCGGGCACGCGCTGGGAGGACGTTCCGATCAACTGGACCTGTCCCGAATGCGGAGCCCGCAAGGAAGATTTCGAGATGGTTCAGATCTGATCTTGTCGTTCTGCCGCGCCGCATGACTCGCGTCATGCGGCGCGCGTTTTTTGCGGACCGCGTTCGAATATGACAACGCGTGCCGCGCGCGTGCCGCCGCCGTGCGGTTGGCGCGATTTTTCTGTTTTTGTAGCGTAAGGCGAGTTCGTTGCGGCGATTCCGGCGTCGCGCGATGTTGGCGAACAAAGGTGAAAGGTGCGAAAAGCCTCGGCGGGCGCATTCGATTTCCGCTCCCGCTCGATGAGGCATACGCTTGAAGCAGGCGTGGCGACTCTCGTCCCGCCTACCGATGACGCATTTTCAACCGCGTGCGACGGCGGCGTTCGATCACCGCGCCCGCGAACCGGCTTGTGAGCGCTTGTTATGACATCTCGTCCCGATCTGCCCGTTCCCTTCGAAGCCCTGCCCAATCCGCGCGGCGGGTCGGTGCGACTCGCCGAAATGGCGCTGACCGACGCGCTGCACGCGTTCCAGCGCCAGGGCGAAACCGGGGCCGCGTTGAAGCGCGCCATCGCCGCGCTGCATTCGGCGGGCTGGCTGCCCGGGCAGCGTTTCGCCGAGGCGCTCGCGCTCGTCGCGCCGCTCGGTGACGAATCGGAGGGAAGCCACGCGCGCATCGCCGATGCGATCGCGGTGTTTCGCGGCGCGGTCGAGCGCCATAATCTGCGCGAACTCTCGTGCTCGACCGGGCTTTTCGATCACTATCGCGGGTTGCACGCGCTTTTGGCCGCACACACGCGGGTTGCGCCCGTTTCCTACGACGACCTCGCGCTCGCGGGCCGCGCGATCGCGCCGGCGACACTGCGCGGCATCGCGCCCGAGCGGCTCGCGCACCTGCGAGCGCATTACGAGGCGACGCTGCTCAAACTGCTGCGCGGATCGGCCGAAGAATCCGCCAATGCCTTCGCGCGCCTCGATACCTGTCTCGACGAGCTGCAAGGTTCCGATCCCTACGATTTCTGGCGGCTCGCGTCGTCGACGGTGCGGGCGCTGCGTGAGCGCGCCGAACGCAGCGGCGGCGCGCTCGACCATATCGCCGATGCGAAGCGCCTCTACGCGCGCTTCAACCTCGTGCTGGCGGACCAGGCGCACGCGCTGTCGTTTGCGCCGCGTTCGCTCGTGCGCGCGACGCTCGCGCTGCTGTGGCGCGATTTCGCGCTGTACGGCGCGGCGCCCGAGGACACCGCGCACGTCGACGTGCTGCGCGACTACGGCCTGACCGTGGCATGGCACGTCGCCGCGACGCCGGCATCGGAGGCCGCGTGGGAAGCGGGCGCCGCGCAGGCGAGCGAGGAAGCGTCGCGCGATGCCGCGACCCGCGATCTCGGCGTGCTGCGCGTGAACGCGGCCGCCTACGAGGATTTCCTGCAGAGCGCGGAGACATCGATCGATGCGCTCGTCGAGCGCGGCACGCAGGCGAGCGAAACCGGCACGGTCGACGAAGCCGCGGCGCTTTCCGCTGCGGACGCGTCGCATCGGCTGGGCGCGGCAGCGTGCGCGCTGGGCCTCGGGCATGTCGCGCTGCTTGCCGACACGCTCGGCCTGGCGTGGCGGCGGGTCGCGCATCACGGAGAAACGCACGCCGATGGCGCCGAAGGCGCGACACGCGGCATCGATGCCACCGTGCCCGAGCGCGCCGCGCAAATGCTGCGTTCGATGCTGCATCAGGCGGCCGCCGGCATCGCGCCTTCGGAAGGGCGCGGATCGATCGTCGCCCTCACCGCGATGATCGAGAAGCCGGCGCTTATCGCACGTTAATCGTCCTCGGGCGGCGCGGCGTGCTTCGCGCCGGGCTTGCGCACGACGTCATAGCGCGCGAGCGTGCGCTTTCTGGCGGCGTCGTGATCGACGATCGGCTGCGGATAATCTGCGCCGATCGAGACTTTCGAGGCCTTCAGCGCATCCGGCTTCGCGAGCCACGGCGCGTGGATATCGCGATCCGAAAGGCCCGCGATTTCCGGCACGTAATGGCGGATGAACTTGCCCGCCGAATCGAATTTCCGCGACTGCGTGACCGGATTGAAGATACGGAAATACGGTTGCGCGTCGCAGCCGCTGGAGGCGGCCCATTGCCAGCCGCCGTTGTTGTTCGATAGCTCGAAGTCGTTCAAGAGCGCTTCGAAATACGCCTCGCCGCGACGCCAGTCGATGCCGAGATCCTTCGTCAGAAAACTCGCGACCACCATGCGCAGCCGGTTGTGCATATAGCCGGACGTGTTGATCTGCCGCATCGCCGCATCGACGAGGGGATAGCCCGTTAGACCCGCGCACCACGCCGCGAAGCTCGCGTCGGCGGCGTCGCCCGTTTCCCAGCGTATGCGGTCGTATTCCGGCTTGAACGCGCGATGATCGCCCGCCACGCCGACGTGCGGAAAATGGTGCAGCACGGAGAAATAGAACTCGCGCCAGATCAGTTCGCCAAGCCAGGTTTCTGCGCCTTTGTCGCCGTGTCGCTGCGCATCGTGCGCGCTGCGGGCGAGCGCGCGTATCGACATGGTGCCGTGCCGCAGATGCACGCCGAGATAGCTCGGGCCCTTCAGCGCGGGAAAATCGCGCGTGCGGCCGTAATCGGTCATGCGGTCGCGGAAATCGTCGAATAGCTCGTAGGCGCCGCTCGTGCCCGCGGGAAACGCGGGACCGTGCGCATCGGCAAAACCGAGCGCGGTGAGCGACGGCGCCGCGTGCTTCACGCCCGACGGCGGCTTAGCGAGCGCGCTCAGATGATCCTCCGACGCATACGGCTTCAGCGCATCCGGCGTGAGCGTGGCGAGCCACTTGCGCTTGTACGGCGTGAAGACGGTGTAGGGCTTGCCTGCGCCTGTCATCACGTCGTCATGATCGAAGACGGCCTGATCGCGGAACGTGAAAAAAGCGATGTCCTGACTCGCGAGTTTCTTCGCGACGGCCTCGTCGCGCGCCTTCGCGGCCGGTTCGTAATCGCGGTTGGCGAACACGGCATCGACGCCGCATTCGCGCGCGAGCGCCGGAATATCGTGAACCGGATGACCGTGCCGCACGATCAGCGCGCCGCCGGCCTCGCGCAGCGTGCGATCCAGTTCGACGACGCTCGCATGGATAAAGGGCACGCGCCGGTCCTTTTTTTCGAGCGGCGAGAGAATATCGCGATCGAAAATGAACGCACACAGCACGCGGCGGCACCGTGTAAGCGCGTGATAGAGTGCAGCATTGTCTGCCGCGCGCAGGTCCCGCCGAAACCAGACCAGACCTACATCAAAGTCGGCCATCTCGCAGCGCCTTTGTTAAAATTCTGAATTATGTCCAAGACTTCCGATCGCATCAATTTGACGAATCAGTTCCTGATCGCCATGCCCAACATGGCCGATCCGACGTTTTCAGGAACGGTGGTCTACCTGTGCGATCACACGGAGAAAGGCGCGCTCGGCCTCGTCATCAACCGGCCGACCGATATCGATCTCCAGTCGCTCTTCAACCGCATCGATCTCAAGCTGGAGATCGAGCCGCTCGTCCATTTGCCCGTGTATTTCGGCGGTCCCGTGCAGACCGAGCGCGGCTTCGTGCTGCACGAAGCGGGCGAGGGCGAACCGTACAGTTCGTCGATGAGCGTGCCCGGCGGCCTCGCCATGACCACGTCGAAGGACGTGCTCGAAGCGGTCGCGAGCGGCAAGGGCCCCGAGCGCTTCCTGCTCACGCTCGGTCACGCCGGCTGGGGCGCGGGGCAGCTCGAAGAGGAAATCTCGAAGAACGGCTGGCTCACGGTGGAAGCCGATCCGCGCATCATCTTCGACGTGCCGGCCGAGGACCGCCTCGAAGCCGCGCTCTCGCTGCTCGGCGTGTCGCGCTCGATGTTGTCCGGCGAAGCAGGGCACGCATGAGCCGCGAAGCCACGCTGCTGGCATTCGATTACGGCGAGAAGCGGATTGGTGTCGCCGTTGGCAATACGCTCACGAAACACGCGCGTGCGCTCGTCACGCTGGAAAACCGCGACCGCGAATATCGCTTCGTCGAAGTGGGCAAGCTGCTCGACGAGTGGAAGCCCGACACCGTGGTCGTCGGCATGCCGATGCATCCCGACGGCACGCCGCATGAAATGAGCGCGCTCGCGAAGCGCTTCGGCAATCAGGTGAACGGCCGTTTCAACGTGCCCGTGCAATGGGTGGACGAGCGCTACTCGTCCGTCGACGCCAAAGCCGATTTGCGCGAACGCGGCGTGCGCACCAACGCACGCGGCCGCTTCGACGAGATCGACGCCGAAGCCGCCCGCGTCATTCTTCAACAATATCTCGACGGACTTCCCGACGATCATGAGTTCCATTGACGCCGAGTCGCTCTATCGCGCGCTGGTCGACCAGATTCGCGCCGCGTTCGGACAATCGCTCGCCGCACCCGATGGCCCCGTTCTCGCCGGCATCTACAGCGGCGGCGTGTGGCTTGCCGAGCGGCTCGCGAAGGACCTGAACGCACCGCATTTCGGCGTGGTGAATGTCGCGCTGCATCGCGACGACTACGCGAAAAAGGGCCTGCACAGCCAGGCCCGCCCGACCGAATTGCCTTTCGATGTGAACGGCCGCCGCATCATCCTGATCGACGACGTGCTGTCGACGGGGCGCACCGTGCGCGCGGCGATCAACGAGCTGTACGACTACGGCCGCCCGGCGTCGATCGACCTCGCGGTGCTCGCCGATCGCGGCGGGCGCGAAATGCCGATCGGCGCGCGCTTCACCGGTGCGGCGGTTGAAGTGCCTCCGAACCAGAACCTCGTGCTCGCGCGTCGCGAGGACGGCGGATTCACTTTTACGACCGAAGCCCGCTGAGCGACGCTCGCAGCTTCTTTCCAGTAACACCCGGGATCACCATGAACACCGCCACTCAGGGCGCAACCGAGACGGGCGCGCCTACCCAAGACAAGTTCCGGTACGGCTTTCTCAAGGGCAACCCGCAGCTCACGAAGAACGGCGAGCTCAAGCACTTGCTGACCATCGAAGGACTGCCGCGCTCGATCGTCACGCACATTCTCGATACCGCCGAGCAGTTCGTGAGCGTGACCGACCGCGAAGTGAAGAAGGTGCCGCTCTTGCGCGGCAAGTCGGTGTTCAACCTCTTCTTCGAGAATTCGACGCGCACGCGTACTACGTTCGAGATCGCGGCGAAGCGTTTGTCGGCGGACGTGCTGAACCTGAACATCAACGCGTCATCGACGAGCAAGGGCGAATCGCTGCTCGACACGATCAACAACCTCTCCGCGATGCACGCCGACATGTTCGTCGTGCGTCACGCGTCGAGCGGCGCGCCGTATCTGATCGCCGAGCATTGCGCACCGCACGTGCACGTGATCAATGCGGGCGATGGCCGCCACGCGCATCCGACGCAAGGCCTGCTCGACATGTACACGATCCGCCATTACAAGCGCGACTTCACGAAGCTGCGCGTGGCGATCGTCGGCGACATTCTGCATTCGCGCGTCGCGCGCTCGGACATTCACGCGCTGACCACGCTGGGCGTGCCCGAAGTGCGCGCGATCGGCCCGCGCACGCTCTTGCCGGGCAACCTCGACCAGATGGGCGTGCACGTCTATCACAATCTCGACGAGGGCCTGAAGGGCGTCGACGTGATCATCATGCTGCGTTTGCAAAACGAGCGGATGAGCGGCGCGCTCCTGCCGTCCGCGCAGGAGTATTTCAAGAGTTGGGGACTCACGCCCGAGCGTCTCGCGCTCGCCGCGCCCGATGCGATCGTCATGCATCCGGGCCCGATGAACCGCGGCGTGGAAATCGACTCGCAGGTGGCCGACGGCCCGCAATCGGTGATCCTGAATCAGGTGACCTTCGGCATCGCCGTGCGCATGGCGGTGATGGGCATCGTGGCCGGCAACAGCGACTGAAGAAGACGACATGAAGATCCAGATTCAAAACGGCACGATCATCGATCCGGCCGCGGGCACGGAAGAACGCAAGGACGTTTTCATCGCGGCGGGCAGGATCGTCGGCCTGGGCGAGGCGCCTGCGGATTTCAACGCGGCGAAGGTCATCGACGCGTCGGGGCTTTACATCGCGCCGGGTTTCGTCGATCTGTCCGCGCGGTTGCGCGAGCCGGGCTTCGAGCACAAGGCGACGCTCGAATCCGAAATGGCCGCCGCGATGGCCGGCGGCGTGACGAGCCTCGTGTGTCCGCCCGACACCGACCCGACGCTCGACGAGCCGGGCCTCGTCGAAATGCTCAAGTTTCGCGCGCAGAAGCTGCATCTCGCGCATGTGTATCCGCTCGGCGCGCTGACCGTCGGCTTGAAGGGCGAGGCCATCACCGAGATGGTCCAGTTGACCGAGGCGGGCTGCATCGGTTTTTCGCAGGCCGATAACCCGATCGTCGATACGCGCACGCTGCAACGCGCGCTGCAATACGCGACCACGTACGGCTACACCGTGTGGCTGCGCCCGCAGGACGCTTACATGTCGAAGGGCGGCGTGGCGGCGAGCGGCGCGGTGGCGTCGCGGCTCGGGTTGTCGGGCGTGCCGGTGGCGGCGGAAACCATCGCGCTGCATACGATCTTCGAATTGATGCGCGTGACCGGTGCGCGCGTGCATCTGTCGCATCTGTCGTCGGCGGCGGGCGTCGAACTCGTGCGCGCGGCGAAGGCCGAGGGTCTCGCCGTCTCGTGCGACGTGACCATCAATCATGTCCATCTGACCGATATCGATATCGGCTACTTCGATTCGCAATTCCGTCTCGATCCGCCGCTGCGCTCGCAGCGCGACCGCGACGCGATCCGCGCGGGCCTCGCGGACGGCACCATCGACGCGATCTGCTCAGATCACACGCCGCTCGACGACGACGAAAAGCTGCTGCCCTTCGCCGAAGCCACACCGGGCGCGACCGGTCTCGAACTGCTGCTGTCGCTGACGGTGAAGTGGGCGCTCGACGCGAACGTGCCGCTCGCGAAGGCGCTCGCGCGCATCTCGTCCGCGCCCGCCGATGTGCTCAAGCTGCCCGCGGGCCGCATCGCGACCGGCGCGATCGCGGATCTCTGCGTGTTCGACGCGGCGGGCGAATGGCGCGTCGATCCGGCGAAGCTGAAGAGCCAGGGCCGCAACACGCCGTTCCTCGGCTATGAGCTGCCGGCGCGCGTGCGTGCGACGATCGTCGGCGGGCACGTCGCTTACGAGAGCCGCTGATCATGTTCGCTGGGCGCAAGCTGCGGCTCGTTATCCACTTGCTGTACGGCATGTGGGTTGTCGCGAGGCGCTTTCCGCGCGCGTCCGCGAGCGAGCGCGCCGAGATGAATCGCGTGTGGTCGCTCGAGATGCTGCGGCTTTCCGGGATGAAGCTCGTCGTGCATAACGACGAGGCGCGGCTCGATGCGGGCGTGCTCGTCGTTGGCAATCACATCTCGTGGATCGATATCTACGTGATCAACGCGTGGCGTCCGACGCCGTTCGTGTCGAAGGCGGAGATTCGAAAGTGGCCGGTCGTCGGCTGGCTGGCGCAACAGCTCGGCACGGTGTTCGTGCAGCGCGAGAAGCGTAGCGACGCGAAGCGCATCATGCATGAGCTGGCCGATCGACTGCTCGCGGGCGAAATGATGTGCGTGTTCCCGGAAGGCACCACCACCGATGGCACGTCGCTGCTGCCGTTTCACGCCAACATGTTTCAGGCGGCGGTGTCGGCGTCGTGTCCTGTGCAGCCGATCTGCCTGATGTACGAGGACGCGCAAGGGCGACAGTCGACCGCGCCTGCGTATATCGGCGATATGTCGCTCGACGATTCGCTGAATGCGCTGCTGGGCGCGGGGGAGATCACCGCGCATCTGTATGTGTGCGATCCGCTCGCGCCGGGGGCGGATCGGCGGTTGCTTGCGAGCGAAGCGCAGGCTGCCGTCGACGCGGCGCTGCAGCGCATGCGCGGTGCACCTGCGGTCGTCGAAACGACGGCCGAGGTTCCGCTCACTTCTTCATCGAGCAGCTCACCTGCGTGACCACGCGCTGCGCGGGATCGGCGGTCATGCGCACCGCCGATAGCTTGTTGCCCCAGACGCAGCCCGAATCGAGACACAGCACGTCGTCGCGGATCATGAGGCCGAGCGCGGCCCAATGGCCGAAGACGATCGTCACGTCCTGCGTGCGGCGATTCGGTACGTCGAACCACGGCATATAGCCGGGCGGCGCGGCGTCGGGGCCGCCGTTGTTGGCGAATTCCATCGCGCCTTCGGGCGTGCAGAAGCGGATGCGCGTCAACGCGTTGTAGATCACGCGCAGGCGGTCCGCGCCCTTCAGGTTGTCTTCCCAGCGATGCGGCTCGTTGCCGTAGAGCGACGCGAGCGTTTCTTTCCAGTTCGGCGCGCGCAAGGCCTGTTCGAGTTCGTGGGCGAGTTCCATCGTCATCGTCGCGTCCCATTGCGGTAGTACGCCTGCGTGGACCATCAGCACGTTGTTCTCGAAATGCGCGACGGGCTTGTGACGGACCCATTCGATGAGATCGGCGGCGTCGGGTGCGGCGAGGATTTCGTCGAGCGTGTCGCCTTTTTTCGGTTTGCGCAGACCGGCGGCGACGGACAGCAGGTTCAGGTCGTGATTGCCGAGTACGACCGTCGCGCGTGCGCCGAGGGCGATTACCTCGCGCAGCGTCTGCAATGATTTCGGACCACGGTTGATGAGGTCGCCCGCGAACCAGAGCGGTGTGTCGGGGGCGGGGGCGGCTTTTTTCAGGAGGCGCTGGAAGGGGTCGCAGCAGCCCTGGAGGTCGCCGAAGACGAGGGGGGCGGAGGAGGTGCTGGAGGTCAGGGCGTCGGTCATAGAAAGCCGTATAGCGAAGTATCCCGGCATTATGAAACAGTCGGTGAAGACCTTCTGTTCAGATGAACCGACCTTTGCAAGGACGACAAAAAATGTCTCGCTCTATCAAGTCGTTGGGCGCCAAGTTTTCGTAGCGGCCAGCCCTATAATTATTGGTTGGCCAGAATGCGGCCCGGCTTTTGATCGCTCGGTCACGGTTGCCCTATCCGATGCCGGGGTCGCTGCAAGTTTGTACACAATCGGGCATTCGGTCTTTATTGGCCATAAGCAGCGAAGAGGGGTTTTATGATTCTCGTAACAGGCGGCGCCGGTTTCATCGGCGCCAATTTTGTTCTGGATTGGCTCAATGGCTCGGATGAGCCTGTTCTGAACGTCGACAAGCTGACGTACGCGGGCAATCTGGGCACGCTCAAGTCGCTCGAAGGCGATGCCCGGCACGTGTTCGCGCGCGCGGACATTTGCGACCGCACCGCCATCGATGCGCTGCTGGCCACGCACAAGCCGCGCGCCATCCTGCATTTCGCCGCCGAAAGTCACGTCGATCGCTCGATTCACGGCCCGGCCGATTTCGTGCAGACCAACGTCGTCGGCACGTTCACG
>NZ_JARUXO010000001.1:2142843-2411622 GCF_031451275.1 Caballeronia sp. LZ029 | reverse complement strand
TCCGGAGGAAATCGCGTATCGCAAGAAGTGGATCGGCGAGGAACAACTGCTCGCGCTCGCCAAGCCCTTGTCGAAGAACGCCTACGGTCAATATCTGCTCAATCTTCCGAAGGACCAAGTCGCATGGCCGTCTGCGTGACGCGGCTACGAAGCAACGTCACGCGATGACCTCAGAGGAAGAACGGCACGGGCAACCGCCGCTAGTCGCCCGAGATGGAATGGACACCACCCTCCCTCCGGGGAATTGGGCCTATTGAGGGCCTCCAGGACCGAACGGCATCAATGTGCCAAAGTGGGAGTTGCGACACAACCACTTGAGGAACGGAGGCCCCAGATGAATGCTACGACATACGGACTCGACATTGCAAAACGGGTGTTCCAGATGTACTGGGTCGACGCCCAAACTGGCGAGATCGCGAATCGGAAGTTCGGACGAGACGATCTAATTGCATTTTTGGCGCAGCGCCCCACCGGTCGCGTCGCCCTCTAAGCTTGCGGTAGTGCTCATTGGTGGGCGCGCAAGATTCGCGCGCTCGGACATGAGGTGGTGCTACTACACGCGCAATTCATTCGACCTTTCGTGCAAACGAACAAGACTGACGCGGCGGACGCCCGGGCAATCTGGACTGCAGTGCAGCAACCCGGCATGCGCACGGTTGCCGTAAAGACGGAGGATCAGCAAGTGATGTTGAGCCTTCACCGTATGCGCTCGCTGCTCGTCAAGTTCCGAACAATGCAGATAAATCAGTTGCGCGGGTTGCTGTATGAATTCGGCGTTACGTTTCGCGCAGGACGCGTAGCAGGACTCGACGAGATCAGGAAGCGCATGGCAGAACTCGAAGAAACACTGCCACGATCGATACTTCTTAACCTTCTCGAACAGTTGCGTCGCATCAACCTGTTTGAGGAGGACATCGATCAACTCGAGAAGCGGATTGGTGCCTGGCAGAAACACGAAGCGGCATGTCGTGCGATCTCCGAAGTGCCGGGTATCGGCCGCCTGACTGCAACGGCTCTGGTGACAACAATTGGAGATGCGAAGACATTCAGGTCGGGGCGCGAGTTCGCTGCATTTCTGGGACTTGTTCCTCGTCAGAATGGTACCGGAGGAAAGATACGGCTGGGCTCGATCTCCCGACGTGGTGACCCATACTTGCGTACGTTGCTGATACATGGAGCGCGTTCTGTTCTGTGTCACACCAAGGTACCAACCGCATGGCAAAAGGCGATACAGGTGCGACGTCCAGCAAACGTAGCAACAGTGGCCATGGCGAACAAAATGGCGCGAATCGCCTGGGCGATACTCGCTCACAGAACTCCCTACGAAGCGCATCATGTGAGCAACAGACCTGCATAGCAGGATGAGTACTTTGAACGTTGTGGAACTGGTAGGTTGCTAAGGATGATTTCAATGTGATGGCGAGACAGGTCGGACCGCAGGAACGCAAACCTGAACACAGTCTTGTGCTTCAAGCACGTGGCCGAGATGAGGACGTTCCTGGCGTATTCCATCAGGGCCCGCAGCTTCGGCTTGCAAAAGGCCGCATATAAGACCGCAGCCGATACCTCGTTCACGTATCACACACAATCAACTTGGCAAACCGGGCGGTGTCCATATAAGACTGTGAGGGAAGCTCTCCCTCATTCTGATCACGGTCGCGTCAACTTCCGAATCAAGCGGTAACCTGCGCGGACAACACGTCGAACGTAGCGAGAGAGTCTTGGGCTGGAGGCAGCTACTTCACGAAGCTTGCGCGTTGCACGCCAGGTCGTGCTTGCTTCTATTGCGGAGAGTCGCTCGAGTTCAGCCTGACTCTCCCGCATCGACAGTTCCATCTCCTGCATCGACAGTTGCGTTTCCCGCATCGACAGTTCCAACTCGCTGATTCGATGTCGCAGCGAATCCTGCGCGCTCAAATGAAGAGCATTCGGCGTCAGCACCGCGCGCATGGTCGTGAAGCGCTGGTTGGCGGGAAGGCCAGGGAACGCATGTGAAAGACGAATCCAGCCCGGAAACGTGGGGTAGGTTCTCAACATCGAAGCAGGCCGAACGCGATAAAGAAAGCCGACTTTGGGCATTACCCAGACTTCCTTACCCAATCCGGCCATTCGGGAAAAAAGCTGCCAATCTTCCCATGTGCCTCGGCTCGTGTCGTCCCATCCTCCCAGTTCTTTCAGGACACTTGTCCTGAAGACCGCCAGGGAAGGTCCGTACGGATTTTCCGTAAGGCCTAAACCAAAATCCATTCCAATCGGACGATAGATGTAATCGTTGGTGATAGATTTTTCACCGAACCAATTGTCTCCATCGTTGAATGCCCGGTCATAGCACGTGACGGCCGCGACATGAGGATTTTCATCGAGTATCCTGCAAGCGTCGCCGAGGAAATTATTCAGCATGATGTCGTCGTTATCATGCGTGCAAACGTACGGAGCCTTTACATGCTGCAATCCAGCATTTCGGGCGCCCGCGAGGCCGACATTACGTTCGTTTCGAACGACCAGCGTTTCCCCGCCGACCACGGTTTCGGAAACTTCCGCCATCGTCTGGAATTTTTCTTCCGTACTTTTATCGTCGACGAATATGGTTTTCGCGGGACGATGGAAGGAGTTGTTGATTCCGAAGACCACGTCGGCCAGATGCGCCCGGCTGCCGTTGAAATTGCTGATAATCAAATCGACATTGCCACGGGGCTGTTGTGCCAATCGCGGGCTCTGCTTGAACGATTCAAGCATCGCCAGGTAGCTTTCGCTATGCAGTCGGTACATCGACGCCATTGCGTGCCGTGTGCGGGCAATGAGCGCGGTCCGTTCATGGAACGGCATTGACACACTGCGAGCAATCGCGTTGGCGAGCGCTAGCGAATTTGGCTCGCACATCACCTCCGGGTGCACGACCGTCGGAATTTGTTCTGGCAGCCCGCCAGCCTTGAATGCAACGAACTGGCAATTCGCTCCGACTATTTCGAAAATAGACAGCGGGTGGTTGTCTCCCTTGTAGGGGAGAATCGCGAGGGAATCAATTGAAAGCTCCTCAAGCTTCGTTACCACCGCATTTCGGCTGTACTTGCCGCAGCTAATCTTGACGTCGGGAATCGCATACAGGCGCTCGTCGGCGCGCTCGGTTCCCAGAACCACGATCTCTTCGATTTGTCTTGCGACGTCGACGAATTGCGGATCCGCGAATAGCTGAAGCAGCGCATTGCAGAACTCGGGATAACCCTTTTGCGCGTTCGGCTTACCGTAGAACACGATCTTCGAGATTCGTCCGAATTTCGTCTCGAGAAGATCGGCGTCCGCGAGTTGAACAGGATATGGCTGAAGTCTGTGCTGACGCGGTAGAAACCCGAGTTTGTTGAGGTAAAGATCCTCCATGAACCGCGTCGGAAACACGAGGCAATCTGCCAGCTCGGCGCTGAGCCGCTCCATGGCATCGTACTTTACCGGCCGCTCCCTAGAGATTTCGCCTGCGGCGTTATCGAGATAGCCGTGATTGCCGTGCGCATAAGCCATGAGGAAGGTTTCGGGAGGAAGCATTCCCGCCCGTTTCGCTTGCGCCACCCTGAAGCCGATGCCGACATAATCCTGATATTCGACCAGCTTCACCGCGTCGTAGATGAACAGAGCGATCTGAAGAGCCGTTAGCACCTCCTCCGCATCGATTTGAAGGTCGTCCCTACGCGCTGCCGAGCGGCCGCATAGTGCGGTTGCGTGCAGCCAGCCAGCGTCATGAGAGAACGTTACCCAATCCTCGGGCAGTCCGGTCGAACCGGAAAACAGGACGATTCGCTTGTGTCCGGAATGTTCTTCGGCCACCTGATAATACGTGCCAATTCCGCCAGTACTCAGCGCATTGGAATGTTCGGACGTAATGACGAGGTGGTCCGACTGCTCGGGAAGGCCCCTGTCTCGAAGAAAGGCGGAATAGAAGTCGTCGTCACATGACACCTCCGCCAGAATGGTCCGCGAGAACTTGTCGAATTGATTTTGCGGAACGAGCGCAAGATTCTTGACGTCGAGAGCGGAAGCGCGCAGAAAGACGCTGAATTCACTCGCATTCCACTGGCGCGCATGAGCCGGATTATCGGGAATATTCTTCGAACTGATGCCGTCGACGCGATCGCGATCGGGCGTGGATATAATCAGCCGATTGGCGCGATTCCTTTTGAGGATTTTCCGGAAAATGCGGATAATCGGACGGACATCATTCAGATGCTCGATGACATCCGAGAAAATAATCAGCGTCGGAGTGTCATCATCGACGGCTCTGCGAAAAAGCTCGACATCCCGCGGATCTTCGAGATTTGCCTGCAGAAAAGGCGGAAGAGGCTTGCCTTCAACACGATCCCGCTTATCTGCCCAGTCGACCTGCAAAAACTCGCCTTCATAATCGGCAAAAGCGGCGAGCAATTTCTGCCCGCCACCGACTCCCACATCCACGATGCGCCGCGCGCGCTGCGTCTCCGCAATTGTTCGGGCATGTTCATAGACGGACTGCTGCCAAATCACGGCTGCGTCGGAGTGAAGCCGATTAATATCTACGACTTTTCGGGCATCGCCACCGGCACCGAAATTGTGTTCGGGAGAGAGCAGCGCCAAATCAAGAATTGCTTGCGGAATTTGTTTCATCGTGCTAGGCGAATTTATTCTTTAAAGGAATTGCGGCGCGGCGAACGTATCTCAGCCCTGCACACCAAGCAGGTCGGGCCGGTAAAGCTTGCGGAAGAGCAAATCGGTCACACTCGGCATACATGCTCGCTTACGCTTCGGTGCGCCAATTGATAAGGACTTGGAAGTGAAGCCGGACCCGAATCTCCCTGGATGTCGACATCTTCGCAGAGATCGCAGTTTAGCGTAAACGTTTGATTCGACAGCTTCTCGTCCGAAGTAGGCGCGTCACGGGTTAGCCGGAGGGACCTGGGCTTCGGCCTCCGCCCGCAAAGGGCGTCGTGGCCCGGCAGCGCGCGATGGCCGCCGTGCCGGACGCCCGTGCACCGCTCAGGCGCTGACCGGATTGCCGATCGATCGGAAATTTGGGATCATTCGGTGCGTCGTGACCGGAAAATTGAAAGTTGCGAAAGCGCATTTAGCAAAGCATTGCATCGCGATATAGCTGATTAATCGGGAAATAAGTGTTTCCTTTGGTAATTTTTAATGCGGGCGGCACGTGATTCCGGCGATATTGAGCGATTGATATGCGGCGATGATTCCAAACGGTCCGGTTGGTGTGAGGCGAGTGTTGAAAACAAAAACGTATCTGGTTACTGGTGCTTCCGGATTCATTGGGCGGGCTCTCGTCGAGCGTCTTCAGGCTGATGGGCATTCTGTGCGTCGGGCACTGAGACATGAGCCCAATAATTCCAACGACATCCGCTGTCCTCTCGACGCCTCTTCTGATGAATGGGCTCGCGCGCTGGAGGGCGTCGATGGTGTTTTCCATCTGGCGTGGTCGACGGTGCCACGCAGCGCGAACAGCGCACCGCTCAGTGATCTGACGACTAATCTCGCCGGAACGGTTGCACTGCTGGAAGCCATGAGGCGTTATCCGGGCGTACCGCTGATGTTCGTCTCTTCCGGCGGAACTGTTTATGGAGCGCCCACCGAGACGCCCATCAGCGAAACGCATCCGCTGAAACCCATCAGTGTGTACGGCGCATCCAAGGTTTCAGCGGAAACCTATGCGCTCGTTTATCGTCGCCAGTTTTCTGTCGATACGCGTATCGTTCGGCTGAGTAATCCATTCGGACCTGGGCAGAATGCGCGAGGGCAGTTTGGCGCCGCTTCAGTATTTGCGTGGCGGGCGCTTGCTGGTCGTCCTATCGACGTCTGGGGCGATGGCTCGATAATTCGCGATTATATATTCATCGACGATACGGTGAATGCGTTACAGCGCGTAATGAATGCGCCAGCCAGTGTTTTTTCGGATGTCGATCCGGTATTGAACATCGGCTCTGGAAAGGGCACATCGTTGCTGGAGATCGTTCGGGTAATCGAAGAACTTCTCGGGGTTCGACTCCAGATTAATTTCCAGCCCGCGCGTGGATTCGATGTTCCCGTCAATGTTCTCGATATTTCTTTGGCGAAGCGTCTGCTGGGATGGTCGCCGGCGACGAGTTTCGTCGAAGGAATGCAAACGACCCTGGCTCAACTTGGAAAACGTTCGACCGATGTTTCGGCATGATGTAAGCGGTAATTGGAAAAGTGTTGAGAAGATTCGATCTTCAAGCGCTTCGCTCTTCAAGGAGCAGCGATCGGGAAGCGGCACTTCTTAATTATTCGATCTTCTTCGAACGTAAAAGCTGCTTGAGGAGAGACGCAAATGATTTTGGTAACAGGCGGCGCCGGTTTCATCGGCGCCAATTTTGTTCTGGATTGGCTCAACGGTTCGGATGAGCCTGTTCTGAACGTCGACAAGCTGACGTACGCGGGCAATCTCGGCACGCTCAAGTCGCTCGAAGGCGATGCCCGCCACGTATTCGCGCGCGCGGACATTTGCGACCGCACCACCATCGATGCGCTGCTGGCCACGCACAAACCGCGCGCCATCCTGCATTTCGCCGCCGAAAGTCACGTCGATCGCTCGATTCACGGCCCGGCCGATTTCGTGCAGACCAACGTCGTCGGCACGTTCACGCTGCTCGAAGCCGCGCGGATGTACTGGAGCACGCTCCCCGAAGACGAGAAACAGGCGTTTCGCTTTCTGCACGTGTCGACCGACGAGGTGTACGGCTCGCTGTCGGCCACCGATCCACAGTTTTCCGAGACCACGCCGTACGCACCGAACAGTCCCTATTCGGCGACCAAAGCGGGCTCCGATCACCTGGTGCGCGCGTATCACCATACGTACGGCCTGCCGGTTCTGACGACCAATTGCTCGAACAACTACGGGCCGTACCAGTTCCCTGAAAAGCTGATTCCGCTGATGATCGCGAACGCACTCGCGAGCAAGCCGCTGCCGGTGTATGGCGACGGCCAGAACGTGCGCGACTGGTTGTACGTGGGCGATCACTGCGCCGCGATTCGTGAAGTGCTCGCACGCGGCGTGCCGGGCGAGACCTACAACGTCGGCGGCTGGAACGAGAAGAAGAACCTCGAAGTCGTGTACACGCTGTGCGATCTGCTGGACAAGGCGAAGCCGAAGTCGGGCGGCTCCTATCGCGATCAGATCACCTATGTGAAGGATCGTCCGGGCCACGACCGTCGCTATGCCATCGATGCGCGCAAGCTCGAACGCGAACTCGGCTGGAAGCCCGCGGAAACGTTCGAAACGGGTCTGGCGAAGACGGTCCAATGGTATCTGGACAATCAGGCGTGGGCGGACGAAGTGGCCTCCGGCGAATATCGCAAATGGGTCGAGACGAACTACGCGCAGCGCGCGTAAGGAGCTGACGATGGCACGCAAAGGCATCATTCTGGCGGGCGGCTCCGGCACGCGGCTCTATCCGATCACGCATGCGGTGTCGAAGCAACTGCTGCCGGTGTACGACAAGCCGATGATCTACTATCCGCTGTCCACGCTGATGATCGCGGGGATTCGCGACGTGCTCGTCATCTCGACGCCGCAGGACACGCCGCGCTTCGAGTCGATGCTCGGCGACGGCAGTCAGTGGGGCATGAACATCCAGTACGCGGTGCAGCCGTCGCCGGACGGGCTCGCGCAGGCGTTCATCATCGGGCGGGAGTTTGTCGGCAATGATCCGTCGGCGCTGATTCTCGGCGACAACATCTTCTACGGGCACGATCTGGCCAAGCAACTCGAAGGCGCGAGTTCGCGCACGGAGGGCGCCACGGTGTTCGCGTATCACGTGCACGATCCCGAGCGCTATGGCGTGGTCGAGTTCGATCAGCAGTTCCGCGCATTGTCCATCGAGGAAAAGCCGGCGACGCCGCGGTCGAATTACGCGGTGACGGGGCTTTACTTCTACGACAATCAGGTGTGCGAGATTGCCGCGGACATCAAGCCGTCGGCGCGCGGCGAACTCGAAATCACGGACGTCAATTCACGCTATCTCGCGAGCAAGAAGCTCGATGTCGAGATCATGGGGCGTGGCTATGCGTGGCTCGACACCGGCACACACGATTCGCTGATCGAAGCGGCGACGTTCATCGCGACGTTGCAGAAGCGTCAGGGACTGGTGGTGGCGTGTCCGGAGGAAATCGCGTATCGCAAGAAGTGGATCGGCGAGGAACAACTGCTCGCGCTCGCCAAGCCCTTGTCGAAGAACGCCTACGGTCAATATCTGCTTAATCTTCCGAAGGACCAAGTCGCATGGCTATCCAAGTAACCGCTACCGCGCTGCCCGAAGTCAAAATCATCGAACCCAAGGTGTTCGGCGATGCACGCGGTTTCTTCTACGAAAGCTTCAACGCGCGCGAATTCGCGGAGCACGTGGAAGGCGGCCTAGAGTTCGTACAAGACAACCACTCCCGATCGGCGAAGGGCGTGCTGCGCGGGCTGCATTATCAGATTCAGCATCCGCAGGGCAAGCTCGTGCGCGTGGTCGAAGGCGAAGTGTTCGATGTCGCGGTCGACATTCGCAAGAGCTCGCCGAACTTCGGCAAATGGGTGGGCGTGAATCTGTCCGCGGAAAACCATCGGCAGGTGTGGGTGCCGCCCGGGTTTGCGCACGGCTTCGTCGTGCTGTCGGAAACCGCGCAGTTTCTCTACAAGACCACGGACTACTGGTATCAGGCGCACGAGCGCAGCATCTTGTGGAACGATCCGGAGATCGGCATCGAATGGCCGATCGATTTCGAGCCCTTGCTCGCGGCGAAGGATGCAGCGGGCACGCGCTTGGCAGATGCCGAGGTATTCGCTTGAAAGAAGAGAAAGTCATGACCGCACGGGCGCCACGCACGATCCTCGTCACGGGCGTGAACGGGCAGGTGGGCTTCGAACTGAGACGCTCGCTGCAAGGACTCGGGCGAATCGTCGCGGCGGACCGCGCCGCGCTCGACCTCGCTGATCCGGTCAGCATCCGCGCGTGCATTCGGTCGGTGAAGCCCGACGTCATCGTGAACTCCGCTGCGTACACCGCGGTGGATCAGGCCGAGAGCGATACAGCGGCCGCGCGCACGATCAACGCGGAAGCGCCCGCGGTGCTCGCCGACGAAGCGAAGCGCCTCGACGCTTTGCTCGTTCATTATTCGACCGACTACGTATTCGACGGCACGGCGACCCACGCCTATCGCGAAGACGACGCGACCAATCCGCAAAACGTCTACGGCGCGACCAAACTCGAGGGCGAGCAGGCCATCGCCGCTTCGGGCGCATCGAATCTGGTGTTTCGCACGAGCTGGGTCTATGGGCAGCGCGGCCGCAATTTTCTTCTGACGATGCTGAAGCTCGCGGGTGAGCGCGACGAACTGCGCGTCGTCGCGGATCAGATCGGCGCACCGACCTGGTCGGCGACCATCGCTGCGCTGACCGCATCCGTTATCGCGCAGGGCCTCGCGCACGACGCCAGCCTGGCTGACTGGGCACGCGAGAAGAGCGGCGTCTATCATCTGACGTCGGGCGGCTCGACGTCGTGGGCAGGTTTCGCCGAAGCGATCTTCGCCGAAGCGCGGCTCGAGCATCCGCCGCGCGTGATTCCGATTCCGTCGTCGGATTATCCGACGCCCGCACGGCGCCCCTTGAATTCCCGGCTGGATGGCGGCAGGCTGGCCCGCGCGTTCGGGCTCGCCGCGCCGGACTGGCGCGAAGCGCTCGCACTGTGTCTGGCGTCGCGCTGAACGTGGCGGATCAGGCTTGCGAAGCGCGCCTCGCGGGACTCGGCGCCGTCATCGTCTTCTATCACCCGGATTCGGGCTGCATCGAGCGGGCGAACCGGCTTGCGCGCTGGTGCCGGTGCGTGGTCATCGACAATACGCCCGTGCCCGAGGAAAGCGAACGCACGAAGGCGTTGCTCGACGATGCCGTAATCTATCTGCCGAACAACGCGAATGTCGGCATTGCGACGGCGCTCAATCAAGGTATCGAGCGATTGATTGCCGACGGTTACGAGCTCGCCATGCTGTTCGACCAGGACAGCGAATCGACGCTCGAACTGATCGGCGGTCTGACGGACGTGATGCGGGCGTGCATTGCGCGGCGCGAACGGGTGGCGCTCGTCGGACCGGCCTACGAGGATGCTCGCCTGCGTGGTGTCGCGCCGTTCGTGCGCTTCGGGTACTTCAGACTCGAGCGCGTGATGCCGGCCGGCGACGCACCGCTCGACGTCGACTTTCTCATCAGCTCGGGTTCGTGCGTGAATCTCGCCTGCTGGCGCGACGTCGGTCCGATGGACGATGCGCTTTTCATCGATTTCGTCGATACCGAGTGGTGCATTCGCGCGAAATCGCGAGGTTTCCGCGTGCTGGGCGTGCCGTGGATCAGCATGACTCACGAACTCGGTGAAGAACCCGTGCGCGCGTTCGGCCGCAACTATCCGATGCACAGTCCCGTGCGGCATTACTACCTGTTCAGGAACGCCGTCACGCTGCTCAAGCGCGGCTATGTGCCGTGCAAATGGAAATCCACCGAGCTCATCAAGCTGCCGGTGCGCCTCGTGATCTATGCGTGCTTCGTCCCCGACGGCCGCACGCACGTGAAGATGTCACTGCGAGGCCTGTGGCATGGCCTGATCGGGCGTCTCGGCCCGCTGGCCTGAACGCGCGGGCGCGCGCCTTCAGTCGAACTGGCCGATGCGCGGATCGTCGGCGAGCGCGAAGGGCCGCCTGGACGTGTCGAGCGAAAGATTCGGGTTGTAGGCCGGATCGCGCAGCAGGGCGTCACCCCAGCGGCTTTCCATCAGGCGCACTTCGCGCTGAAAGCGCTGGAATTTCTCCGGCGCCATGTCCGAACCGCGCGTCGCCGACTCGTGGTGATAAAGCTCGGCGTGCGGCGTCCACACGTTGCGATAACCCGCTTCGCGCACGCGGATGCAGAAGTCGACATCGTTGAAGGCCACGGCGAAATCCTCGTCCAGGCCGCCGACTTCCTCGTAAATCGACCTGCGGATCACGAGACATGCCGCCGTCACGACGGACATGTTCTGCACGGCGACCGCGCGGCCGAAGTAACCGAAAGCGCCGCGTCGCATCTTGTAGTGCATGTGGCCGGCGACGCCGCCCAGGCCCAGCACGACGCCGCCGTGCTGCAAGGTATCGTTCGGATACCAGAGACACGCGCCGACCGCGCCGTTTCCGGGCTGCGCCGCGATCGACACGAGTTCTTCGAGCCAGTCGGGCGAAATCACTTCGATGTCGTTGTTCAGCAGGCAGACGAATTCACCCGCGGCGAGCTTCACGGCCGCGTTGTTCAGCGCGGAGAAGTTGAACGGGCGGTCGTCGCGGATCACGCGAACGGCGGCCCGCGCGCGCAGCGTGTCGAAATACGCGTGCGTCTCGGGCTTCATGCTGCCGTTGTCGACCACGATGATCTCGAAGTTCGGATACGTGCTCTTCGCGAAAATGCTCTCGATGCACTGGCGCAGCAACTCGACGCCATCGCGGGTCGGAATGACGATGGAAACGAGCGGGGCCGGCGAAGGGGGCGCATAACGCACGCGCAGGATGCCGATATCGCTCGCGAGCTGGGAAACCGCGCCCTGCACGCCGGTGCGCGCGAGATGCTCTTCGACCGCACGGATGCCGGCGGTGAGGGCGTAGGGCTTTTCCGTGCCGGCGCCCGCCGTGCTGCCCGGCACGATGCGCCAGTGATAGAGCACATGCGGAATGTGATGGACGGCGTCGTGTCCGGCGATCTCGATGCAGCGCAGCGCGAGATCGTGATCCTGACTGCCTTCGAAGCCTTTGCGGAAGCCGCCGGCCTGCCGCACCAGCGCCGTTTCGTACACGCCGAGATGCGAGAACAGATTCTGTACGAGGAAAAGCTCGGGATTCCAGTCGCTCTTGAAGTAAGGCGCGCTGCGCCGGCCCTCGGGCGTGAGCTTGTCCTCGTCGCTGTAGAAGAGGCGCGCGCGCGGATGCGCGTTGATCGCCGCGGCGACCTGATAGAGCGCGTGCTCGGGCAGGATGTCGTCGTGATCGAGCAGCGCGACGAATTCACCCGTGACGAGCGCGAGGGCGCTGTTGCTCGCCTCGGAGATGTGGCCGTTCTGCTCGCGCAGGGCGATCTTGATGCGGGCGTCGCGCGCGGCGTAGTCCCGCAGAACCGTGACCACCTCGGGGTCGGGCGAGGCATCGTCGGCGATGCACAGTTCCCAGTGCGAATACACCTGCGCCTGCACCGACTCGATCATCGCGCGCAGCAGCGCAACGTTGCTGTTGTAAGTCGGGACGAGAACGGAGATCAGCGGCTGCCTCGGCAGTGCCCGTGCTCGCGCGAGAAGGCTGTCGCGCTTGGCCTCGTCGATCGTGTCGTACTGTTCGATCCAGCGTGCGTAAGCTTCGGGGCTGTCTTCGAGCTGCTCGCTCGCGAGAATGCGACGCCCGCGCCGCACGATGCCGTCAATGCCTTCCTTGCGCCAGATCGCGTAGTAGTGCGCGAGCGCGGCGCGCAGTCCGCCGCGCATCCGGATGGCGTGCGCCGCCGACTCGACCGACCGATTGGCCTGACTCGCCCGCACGGACGCCGCCCGCAACGGCGCCGTGACCCGCCACGACATCGACATGCGCAGTGCGGTCAGTTCCGCTTCCAGCAACGCGATGGTTTTCTGCTGATCCTCGATTGCCGAATTCGCGTGTCCGGACGACGTCAGTTTGCGTTGCAGATCGGCGACCGTCGTTTCGAGCGCCGCGATGCGCTCGGCATCCGACGCTTCGCGCGCGCCGCGCTCCTGCGACGGATCGGTGTTGTGCGGGGACGACGGTGTGTCGCGCGAAGTGTCTGGAGTCATTCGGGGTGCGGGCGGCCCGCAGCCTGGGGGTGCAGTGCCGTTTCTCGGGCGGATTGCAAATTATATCGGAGGGCCGCCTGAGCTCCGGCCGGCGGGGCGGCGGGAAAGTGCTTCCAAAAGTAACGCGGGTGAACCCGGATACGGGGCGGGCGGTCCGAACACCGTCGAGAACGAACGGCCTCGCCGCGGTGTGCGGCGTACGCACGTTGGAACTTCGGGGTCTCGACTATTACAATACGGCCTCGATATTCAGGCCGGCAGCCCTTCCAGTGCGCCGGTCGCGCGGCGCGGGCCGCACTCCGTTCCGTTCATCGCGGCTCATCCGCGCCACCGCCAGGTGCGCTCCGGGCTACCATGGCCCCATCGCGGAACCGCTATCTGGAATCAAAAAGGGTCTAACTTTACAATGCAACAACAAATTTCGGTACGAGGCGGCGAGACGAAAGCAGTCCTCGCCTCGCGCGACGTGGTTGACGGCATTCATGCCTACCCGATCTGGTCGACGCTCGCGTGGCAGGATATCCGCCAGCGCTACCGGCGCTCGGTGCTCGGGCCGTTCTGGATCACACTCACCATGGTGGTGACGATCGCCGGCATGGGCCCGCTCTACGGCGCGCTGCTGAACATCAGCATGGAGGAATTCGTTCCTTACCTCGCGCTCGGCATCATCACGTGGGGCCTCATTTCGACGCTCATCCTCGACGGATGCATGGTGTTCATCGGCTCGGACAGTATCGTGCGATCGGTGCGCCTGCCCATCACGCTGCACGTGTACCGCACCGTCTATCGCAACGTGCTTTTCTTTGCGCACAACGTCCTCGCGTATATCCCGGTGATGCTCTACCTGAGGCTCGCGCCGCGCCTCGAATGGCTGATGGCGATTCCCGGGCTGCTCATCATCGTGATCGCCGCGGTGCCGCTCAACATCATTCTCGGCATTTTCTGCGCGCGCTGTCGCTACATGCAGCCAATCGTCGGCAGCGTCGTGCAACTGGCGTTCTTTCTCACGCCGATCTTCTGGAAGCCGTCGGCGCTCGGTCATCGTGCGTACGTCGTGGACTTCAATCCGCTCTACATGTTCGTCGAACTCGTGCGCGCGCCGATGTACGGCGCGGGGCTCAATCCAAAGATCTATATCGGCGCCGGCATCACGACCCTGATCCTCTATGCGATCGCGATTCCACTTTTCATCCGCTTCCGTTCTCGCATCGCGTTCTGGATCTAAGACATGGCATTCCTCAAACTCGAAAACTGCAGCCTGCATCTGCCGGTCTATGGCGCGGGCAATCGCTCGCTCAAGCAGATGGTGTTGTCGGCCGCGACCGGCGGACGCATCGCCGCGGACAGCCGCAAGCTGACCGTCGTCGAGGCGTTGCGCAACGTCAGCCTCGAAGTGAGCGCGGGCGATCGCGTGGGTCTCGTCGGCCATAACGGCGCGGGCAAGACGACGCTTTTGCGGCTGCTCGCGGGCATCTACGAGCCGACGGCGGGCTCGTTTCAGTCGCAGGGACGCGTGACGAGTCTTCTCGATCTCACGCTCGGGCTCGATTACGAAGCCACCGGTTACGAGAACATCGTGCTGCGCGGCCTGATTCTGGGCGCGTCGAAGGCGGACATGCTGCGCCTCACGCCGCAAATCGCCGAATTCTCCGAACTCGGCGATTATCTGGACATGCCGGTGCGCACGTATTCCAGCGGTATGGTGCTGCGCCTCGCCTTCGCGATCGTCACGAGCGTGCATGCCGACGTTCTTCTCATGGACGAGTGGCTCTCCGTGGGCGATGCGAGTTTCGTCAAGAAGGCCGAGGCGCACATGCAGGAGTTCGTCGGCAAGGCGGATATTCTCGTGCTGGCGTCGCATAACGCGAAGATCATCGAGGATCTCTGCAACGTGATCGTCGAGCTGGAGCATGGCACGGTCAAGGACGTGCGTCGCATCTGATTTCCGGGTGCCCGGGCGCGGGGCGGCGGGCGCGACGCCGACGAGTCCGGCTCGGCCCGCGGGCCATCGCCGTGATGCCTTCGTGCGCGGATACCGGGTAGCACGCTCGCGGCGTGATCCGGCGTCGCGAACCGTGGGAAATCCCAGTCAAAAATCGAGTGGTCTATGCCGGGTTTGATCGTTTTCGTTACGCGCGAGTTGTTTCCCTTCACACAGGGCGGAATCGGCCGCGTGCTGGCGAACATGCTCGACGCGGTCCGTTCCACGAGCGGCGATGCCGAGCGCATCGCGGTCGTGTTCCTCGATGCGCCGATCGAAGCGTCGAGATTCGCGGCGCGCTTCCCGGGTGTGTTGCTCGTCGATGCGTCGCCTGCAACTTATACGGAGCGCGACGACGGCTTTCGCTATCCTCCGGCCGATCAATACACGACTCACGCGCTGCACGCGGATTCCGTTCGCGCGATGCAGGCGCTGAAGCGTCTCGAACGCAAGCACGGTCCGCTGCGCTACGTGGAGTTTCCCGACTGGGGCGCGGTCGCGTTCGCCTCGGTGCAGGAGAAGCGGCTCGGGCTCGCATTCGAAACAGCGACGATTGCCGTGCGCCTGCATACCTCGAGCAGTGTGCTGAACGCGACGGAAGCCAATCTGATCGACCGCACATCGCTCGCGCTCTACGATCTCGAACGCAAGGCGCTCGCCGATTGCGATGTCGTGATCGGCCAGGTGAGCGCCACCGCACGCGCGATGCAGACGTTCTTCGACTTCGCCGACGACGAATGGCTGCCCCGGCTCGTGATCGATGCGCCGCCGGTCGTGCTCGATCACGGCGCTGCCGCGTCATCGTCGATCGTGCCGGACAGCGACACGCCGATCGTATTCTCGTCGAAGGTTCAGCGGATCAAGCGGCCCGACGTCTTCGTGCGCGGATGCAGTGATTTCCTGCACAAGCATCCCGAGTATCGCGGCACCGTGCATCTGATGGCGGCGGCGCCCGACGCCGCCTATCGCGACGAGATCCGTCGTCTCGTGCCGGACGATCTGGCGCACCGCTTCACGTTCCAATTTGCCGCGGATAGCGAGGCGCGGCACGCGCTCATCCGCCGGTCGGTCTGCGTATTCCCGAATACGTTCGAGTCGTTCTGCCTCGCCGCGTACGAAGCGTCGCTGGCCGGCGCGCTGTGCCTCGTGAACCGGTCGAATCCCGCGTTCGCCGACGCGACGCCGTGGGTCGATGGCGAGAACTGCATCAAGTTCGACGGCGCGCCCGCCGATCTCTCGCGGGCGCTGACAAAAGCGTTCGACGCGCGCACCGCGCTGGCCGTCGCGCGGTCCGCAGCGCATGCGTGCCCGTGGGAGTCGAGCGCAGCGCGCGAGGTTGAACCGGCTCCCGCCCGCGCGGAGCTTCCGCTGGTCAGCGTTCTCGTGCCTCACCATAATCTGGGCGCCTATCTCGAGGACACCGTGCGAAGCGCGCTGGCGTCGGATTACGCGAATCTCGAGGTCGTCGTGGTCGATGATGCATCGACGGATGCGCACAGCGTCGAAGTCGTCGAGCGTCTGACTGCGAATGCAGACCCTCGCGTTCGCGTCGTCCGCTCGCCGCAGAATCTCGGGCTTGCGGCCACACGCAACGTTGCGCTCTCGCATGCGCGCGGCACGTATGCGCTCACGCTCGACGCCGACGATCTGATCGATCCGCGCTTCGTCCCGATCGCGGTGAAGGCGCTCGGGCGTCATCCCGAAGTGTCGTTCGTCGTGCCGCAGACCGCCTATTTCGACGACACGTCCGGTGCCGATCCGGCGCAAGCGCCGTGGCCGCAGTGCATGACGTTCGTCGGCGAGGCGCGCGCGTCCGGACTGCTGCAGAACCGCTTTTCCACTGCGACGATCATGGGGCGCGTCGACGCGTTTTGCGGCCTGGCCTACGATGAATCGCTCAGCGCGTACGAAGACTGGGACCTGTACATGCGCGCGGTCATGGCGCGCCGGCGTTTCATCGTCACGAACGCGGTGCACTTTTACTACCGGAGGCGCGCCGGTTCGATGATCCACAGCGAGGCGGCGCTGCGCCGCGTCGGCCTGTACTACCACGACATCGTGCGCCGCAAGAACATCACGATCGGGCTGAACACCTTGCCCATGTATGTCGTCGAAGCGGCGGCCGACAGCGACGCGCTGGCGCTCGCGCGCGCGCAACTGGCCGCGTATCAGAACAGCAAATTCGTGAAGGCGGCGCTGCGCGTGCGCGCGTTCGCGAATCTTTTGCCGAAACCCGTGCTGCGGGGCCTTGGACGTACCGCCGGCTTTTTGACGAAGGCACGCGCCGCGCGTCGTGGAAAATGATGGCCGCGCAGTTCAAGGCCGAAGACATCAGGATTGCGTATGACAACCTCTAATCAGAACGATCGCGAGCTCGCGCAGCTCGAGGGCCGTCTGCAGGACCTTGCCGAAGAAAATGCGGCCCTCGCCAGAAAGGCGGAGGCGTTGCAGCGTACCGTCGAGGAGCAGCAGCGCGCCATGAAACTGCTGCGGGACGGGCAGGACTTGCGCAAGCGGCTGTATCAGACGCTGGCGCAGGCACATCAGGAGTCTCAACCGATCCACTCGGTGCCCGAAACGAGCGACGACGCCGCCGGCGTGAGCTTTGCGCGCGCGTTTCCCGCGGAGCGCACGTTCGAATGGCAGGCGACGCGCGACACGATGTACGCCAACCCCGACGAGCGTTTCCAGGCGGTCTGCCACATCTTTCATCACGACTGGGTCGGCATGCGCTCGGCCGTGGGCGCGCTGCCCGGCTGGAAGCTGTCGATTCCGTCGGCGAACGGATTGCCGGTGCAGGAAATCGAACTCATCATCGGGCTCTTGCAGAAGCACAGGATTGCAAAGCTCGTCATGCACGGCATCTCCGATCCGATGTACGCGCTCTCGCGCGCGCTGACGCAAGCCGGATACGACCAGCAATATCTGGTCTGGCACGGCACGACGACGCAGTGGGTGTGGGACGACGAGCGCCGCTTCGCGCAATCCGCGATTCAAATGGCGCGTGAAGGCAAGGTCCGGCGCTTCAGCGCGATCCGGCGCGGCCTCGGCGCGATCGTCGGCGAACGGAATTTCGCGCCTCAGCTCGTGAACATGCCGCCGCGCTTCGCCGATGGCGCGGTCGCGCATCGCTCACACCGCAGCGAGCATTGCAGCGCTCTCGCGCCGTCGTGGAACGACTTGCGCAAGAACCTCGCGACCAATGTGCTGGCCGCGCAGACCGTCGATCGGGTCGGCGAGATTTTTGTTGTGGCGAAGAACTTCGATCTGCCCTCGTGGCTTGCGCCGAAGGTGCGCAAGGTGCCTTACCGCGATCACACGAGCATGCTCGAAATGATGGCGACGATGGACATCGTCCTGAATGTGACGACCATCGACTGCCATCCGATGGTGGACCTCGAAGCGATGTCGGTCGGTACGCCTTGCGTGCGCGGTCCGCTCTTTCTGGACGGCCTGGAAGATCATGCGTACGTGCGCGCCACGGCGGTCGACAATCCGATGAGCGTCGAGGACGTGGGCCGTCGCATCGACAGTGTGCTGAGCATCGAGGCGCAGGAACTGCAAGATATGATGACCGACTACAAAGGCGCGTTGCTTGAGCTGTCGCGCCAGCGGTATATGGAATTTCTCGAGATTTGAAGGCGGCCAATGAGAGTATTCGTCACGACAGAACTGTTTCCTTTCACGCACGGTGGCATTGGCCGGTCGATCGCGAACATGCTTTCGGTGTCGAGCGAGGAGGAGTTGTCGCGCACTGCCGTCGTCTGGGTCGGCGACGAGTGCGATGCCGCGCGCTTCGCGATCCTCTATCCGAAGGTCAGGCTGATCGTCGCGTCCCGTGAGAGCTATCGGCTTGCCGATGACGATGGCATCAGCTATCCGCCGCAATGGGCCTTCACGGATACGGACTGGCACTGGCATTCGGTCCGCGCATTGCAGGGACTGCTTCGGCTCGCGGCGGAAAGCAAACTCGATTATGTGGAGTTTCAAGACTGGGGCGGCTTGGGCTTCGCGTCGATCCAGGAGAAGCTGCTGGGCCGCGCGTTCGCCGATACCGTGCTCGCCGTCAGGCTCCATACGGCGGACAGCCTGCTTGCGGACGTCGATAGCCGCCCGGTCGACAAGCGCGGGCTCGCGGTTTACGACCTGGAGCGCAAGGCGCTCGCCGATTGCGATCTGATCGTCGCGCAACTGCCCGAAGTGGCGCGCGCGGTGCAGACTTTCTTCGCCTTCGCCGATGACGACTGGAACGCGCGCGTCGTGCTTCATGCGTCGCCCGTGGTGCTGGATATCGGCGCGGTCGCCGAGCACTCCATCGAGCCGTCGGGTGACACGAACATCGTGTTCTCGTCGAAGATTCAGCACCTCAAGCGCCCGGAATTGTTCGTGCGGGGATGTTGCGGCTTCCTTCGCGCGAACCCGGACTATCGCGGTGCGATCGTGTTCGCCGCCCATGCGTCCGACCAGAAGTATCAGCAGCGCATCGAGCGCATGGTGCCGGCCGACCTTCGCGGACGCTTCCAGTTTCTGGACAAGCTGAGCACGACCGAGCGGCATGGCGCCGTGTCGCGCGCGGTCTGCGTATTCACGTCGCCGTTCGAATCCTTTTGCCTCGCGGCCTACGAGGCGTCGATGTCCGGCGGCATCTGCGTGCTGAACGGTACCAACCCGGCGTTCGGCGATCATTCGCCGTGGATCGATGACGTCAACAGCATCAAGTTCGACGGCAGCGCGCCGGGGCTCGCGGCGGCGCTCGGACGGGCGGTCAGGGGGGGCGCGCGCGACGTGGTGCGCGTTCCGCAAACGCCCGCGCCGTGGACGCTTGCGCCGGCGCGTCGCGCGGATGCGGCGCCGGCGTCAGTCGATTCGATGCCGCTGGTGTCCGTGGTGGTGCCGCATTTCAACCTGGGACATTATCTGGTCCGGACTCTCGATTCCGTGCTCGCGTCGACGTATGCGAACGTGGAGATCGTGGTCGTCGACGACTGCTCGACGGACCGTTTCAGCCAGGTGGCGATCGAGCGGCTGGAGGGCGTTCACGAGCGTCTGCGCATCGTGCGCAACGAGATGAATCTCGGACTTGCCGCGACGCGTAACGTCGCATTGCGCCACGCGAGCGGCGAGTATGTGCTCACGCTCGACGCCGACGATCTGATCAGCCCGGGCTTCATCGAAATGGCGGTGGGTGCGCTGAATGCGCGGCCTGGCTATGACTTCGTGATCCCGCAGACGGGCTTCTTCTTGGATGCCGACGAAGGGGCGATCGGCACGCAGGTGGCGTTCACCGATTACGCCGTGTTCTACGGCGAAGCCGCGGCGGCGGGCATGTACGAGAACCGGTTCTCCACGGCGACGTGTCTTGCGCGCACGCGGACCCTGCGCGAACTCGGATATCGCGAGGAACTCGAGGCGTACGAGGACTGGGATCTGTACATGCGGGCGACGGCCGCGGGCAAGCGCTTCATCGTCACGAGCGGCATTCACTTCTTCTACCGGCGTCGTCAGGAGTCGATGTTTCACACGCCGGAGCGCGCTGCGCGTCATCGGTGGCTGTATCACGACCTGATGCGCAAGAAGGCGTTGCGCACGGGCGTGTTGCGTATGCCGCTTTATGTGATGGAGAGCGGGAGCGCGGACAGCGGCAGCGTGGAATCTTTGTCGGAGCAGATCGAGACGATGCAGGCGCGGCTGGATCACTTCCAGCGCAGCCGCGCGGTGGCCGCTGCGTTGAGGCTGCAGGACTGGACGCGCCGCAACGCGCCGTGGGCGGCGCCCATCGCGCTCAAAGGTGTGAGACTCGCCCGCGCCGTGCGGCGGCGTCTGCGGCGTCCTGCGTAGTCTTTCACGCAGCGACGCCGCTTCGAGAGTCACGACTTGTCGAACATGCGGCGCATGCGTGCGCGCGCCGAAGCCCAGTCGCCGCGGAGCACGCTGGCGCCGAAGCGCAACGGCTTGGTCAGACGCCACGTGCGAGAGTTCAGCAGTTGCCGATTCTCTGCCGCGACGGCGTTGCGCTGCGTTTCCACCGCGGCCAGTTGCTGATTCAGCGCGTTCAACTGGGAGCGCAAGCCTTCCGCTTCGCCGATCGCGTCCTGCTCGCGCTGGAGCGCTGCCTGATTGGTCAGGGTCAGCTCGCCGAGCTGGACATCGAGGGTTTCGGCCCTTTGGTTGAGGGTTTCGGCTCTCTCGGCGAGGGCTTCGGCTCGTTCGTTAAGGGCTTCGGCTCGTTCGTTGAGGGCTTCGGCTCTTTCATTGAGTGCGTCGGCCCGTTGGCGCTCGGAACCGAGGAGCGAATGCAGTTCGCCCACTTGCGCATCCAGCGCTCCGATTCTCTGCTCCTGCCGCTTCGATTGTTCGAGCCATTGCCGCATCCGGTTGCCCTTGAATCGCCAGGGCAAAGGCGCGGGCTCGTCCGGGTAGGGAAGTGCGCTTTGCCGCATCAGCGACGGAGCGCGCCGAATCACGTCTTCGACTTGCGCGAGCCACGCGCTGCGCCGTTCCAGATTCGTCGAATGATCGGCGAGATGCGGATCCTGCATGAAGGCATCGAAGTCCTGTTCGACCTGCAACGCGTGACGCTTCTGCTGATAATAGAGGTTGCTGCCGCGCAACCAGCACGGAATCCCGGCGAGCTGCAGCCAGAGCGTGACGTGATACGACGACGAATAGCCGATGGCGCCTTCAAGGGGAGCGGCAAGCGACGGCCATCCTTCGAACGCGAGCCGCGAGAGCTCCAGAATGCGGTAGTCCGAAAACGGAAACGCTCGTTCGAGTTCCTTGATCGCTTCTCGCGCGTCGAACACTTCCAGACGGCGATCGCCATAAGCCTGCAGTACCGTCGTGCCCGAACGCGCTTCGGCGCTCGACGCGAGGACGGCCAGTTCGCGCGGGATGCCGGACGGGTTCGTTGCGTTACCCGTATACCCGGAGACGTTCATGTGCATCAACAGGCCCTTGCCTCGACGCAGAGGCAGGTTCGCCGTAAGCGTCTGCAACTCTTCGACGGCGTCGTCGAATGAGAATGAGGGCTCATATCCGGTGGCCGACAGCCATTGATACGAGAGCTCGTCTCGCACACCGAACAATGCAGGCCGACACTTCCTGATGTGATCCAGCACCTTCGATTCGAAGGGCGAAGTGACCTGTAAACCCGAAGCGAAATAAAGCACGGGCTGCACCGATTCAAGCAGATACTCGACGATGCCGACGACGTATTCGCCCCATTGATCGTTGAAGAATCCACCGCCGTACAGATGCAATGCGCCTACATTGCGCACGGCCCGAACGCGCTGGAGAACCAGTCCGCTGTCCGCGAAATCGTGCGCGACCGGTGACATGAAGACGACTGCGTCGGCGCCGTAGGTGCGGCGCGCGAACTCGGGAAAATCAGCGTTGCCGATGGCGTCGGTGGCCATGATGAGCACGATCTTGTGTCGGCCGAGACGTCGGTGCAGCGCAATGGTGCTCATCAATTGCGCGATGTCGCCGAAGTTCGGATAGCCGAAATCGCTGCCCACCAGGAAAATTTTTTCGTCGAGACTTTCGAGAGTCGCGAGGCTTGCTTCGTCGCAGTAACAACAGAATGATTGCATGGGTCCGTGGCCTAAACGACGCGCGTCTGCGCGGCAGTGGGCATCTTGATCTGATCGATACGCGTCTCTGACAGACGCGGCTAAAGCGAAACGGCTAGTCTACTAGATTGCCGCGTGCGGCGAAAATCGGGCATCGGTTCATGCTCCTGAAGCTTGGCAGAACGATGCTCATTGGCGCGGGCACTTCCGAAGGCGGCGAGTCAGCGCGGTCTGCTGGCGTCTTCGAAAACACGTCCGCCGAGACGGGTCAGAGCCAGTATGGTGACGAGCAGCAAGCTCAGGAATGTCATCAGATAGGCAAGCGGCGCGTCGTCCCGTCTCACCAGCGGAACCGTTATGTCTTTCGAGCCGGAGTCGGGCGAGTAGAGATCGATGGTCTCGTCAAAACCGGAAGACTGAACGCGCACGATGCCCGACTGGCCTTGAGCCTTGAAGACGAATGTCGTCGCCACGCCGCTGCCCTGATCCCGCCACGTCGACGTACTTGCAGGATGACCCGCCGAATACCACGCACCGTCGATGAAACTCCAGTTCCTCGACAGCGCGCCCGCGGTGACGCCGCCGTCCGCGTCGCGAATCTGCTGTAGCCATACCTCGCTGTTCGAGGACGCGGCATTGCGCTCACCCGTGGCCGTGATCGAGATTGGCGCCGTGCTCATGAGCCAGTTCGCGGGAAAGTGCGCCGTGAAGATGAGGCCTGTCGCCAGCGTTGCGGCGCTTGCCCTGATTCCGATCGACCGTCCGATCCTTTCGTTCGATGCGGGTCGCCCGGTCGACCACTCCGCGAAAAAGAGTATGACCGCGAGCGCGATCGCGATATAGCACCAGTAAAAGTAGCGAAGGTCCGATGCAACACCGATCGGGAAGTAGGTGAGCGTATAGATCGCCGCCGAGCAGGCGAGCACGAAGGCAAACCTCCCGCACGCGGAACTTCTCTCCCAGAGGAATCCCTGGACAAGCAGGCCGATCGCGCAGAGCGCGGCCCAGTACACGGGCACCGATGGCGGCTTGCTTACGCCGAAAGTCGTGTATCGGTTGATCAGTCGTGCGACCGGGTTCAGGTGAGCGGGGACGATCTCGCCCGCCGAGATCGTGCTGGGCGCATCGAGGAACGTTCTCAATCCCGGTGTCTTGAGAAAGTATTGATAGCTCGCGAGGCGGCTGCGCAGGAAAGCCGCAGGATGATGCGCGATTGCCGTGACCCACCGGGTCATCAACAGTTTGCTGCCCCACAACTGCTGCGCCTGAAGTCCCGCCAGGACGAACTGACAGTCGTCGAACGAGTGTCCCGTCGACCACGAGTAATTGTCCCAGGCGTGCGGCCTGTAGCAATTCCTGACGAGCATTTGCGTCTGTTCTGCGGACCATCGGCCCGGAAGGAGATTCTCGCCGGTGTAGTAGGACATTCCGCCGAGGCCATACACCTGGACGGACGAGATGGCGTGAGTTCGCGTCACGTTCAACGCCGCGTTCAGGGCCGTCGAAATCGCGGCAACGCCCACGACGCATAGCAGCGTGCCGATCAGCGTCTTCGATATCGAGCGGCGATGCAGCGCCCACATCAGAAGCGGTATCGCGGCGAAGATTCCGTTGGGCCGTATCAGAACACCGCACAGGAGCAGAATGACGCCCGCCGAAAGAGACCACGGCGCGCCTTTGCCGCTACGGATGGCGATGCAGCGGCTTCGGAACAGAAGGCCCGCGGCAGCCCACCAGAACGCCGCATGCAGGACATCCTTCCAGACGAGGCCAGAGAAGTTGAGGCACGTCGGCAATAGCGGAACTGCGAAGCATAGCAAGCTCGACCATCCCCATCTATGGCGCAACTCCAGGGCAAAGCAGGTCGCGCCTCCCCAGATTCCGGCCGAGATGAGCATCAACATGCCGAGCGCGCCCGGAACGATGTTGAGCATCCAGGACCAGAGCAGCGCCATGAAGACGGGATGCCAGTCGGAGAATGTGTGATGAACCGCCTGAAGATACTGGTCGCCGGAGTCCGAACTGATCAGACCGGGATAGAAAGCCGCGAAATTGAAGCAGAAGCCCGCCAGCCCGATGCCCGCGATGATGAGCGAGAGCGCGCGCGAGCGCCGATGGCCCGGCGGCGTGTTTTCCGCTATCTGCTGCGCTCGAGTCTGTGAGTCCTGAACACCCATACTTTCGCGATAATGAAGTTGACGAACATTCCGGCGATCGATCCCGCCGCCACCGCGATCAGCGGGCGCGCGGGGCTGTCGCTGAGCAGCCTGATGGTGGCCGCGTAGGTTGCGTAGTTGAAGACCCCGCCGACCAGCATCGCAAGCAGGTATTCATACGCTTCGCGCCATACGGAACGCGCGCGTCGCGCACCGGTGAACGTGAAGCGGCGGTTGATCTGCCACGTCGCGAAAACCGCGCTCAGAAACGACACGAGGCGCCCGACGTATGGCCCGGCGCCGAACCACAGCATGAGATACAGAACGCCGCTATCAACCACAAAGCCGATCACGCCGGCGAACGCGAAAGTAATGAATTCGCGGTGGATCTTAGGCATCGTCACTGTCCGGATGTAACGCCGGAATGGCGAGATACGCGAAGCGCTTGTTCTCATAGCGTCCGCGCGTCACGGTATCGAGCACGATGCCGCAGATGAGCAGAATCGCGCCCAGCAACATCAGTCCGCTGCTCAGGATCACGGTTGGAATGCGCGGCACCAGCCCCGTTTCGATGAAAGTCTCGAAGACGGGAACGGCGAGTCCGACCGACAGCAACATGCATAAGACAAAGCCCGCGGAAAAGAACGCCAGCGGCTTTTCGGTCTTGAAGAGCTTGAGGATCGTCATCAGGATCCGGAAGCCGTCGCGATAAGTGTTCAACTTGCTCGCGGAACCTTCCGGACGCGACTTGTATTGCGTCACGACCTCGGCGACCGGCATACGCATGCTCAACGCATGAACGGCGAGCTCCGTTTCGATTTCGAAGCCGGCCGAGTGCGCGGGGAAGGTCTTCGCGTAACGGCGCGAAAACACGCGATAACCCGAGAGCATGTCCTTGAACGTTCTGCCGAAGATGGTGGCTGCACATCCCGTCAGCATGACGTTGCCCAGGCGATGCCCCAGCCGATACGCGGTTTGCTCATCGGACAGGCGCGAGCCGACGACCATGTCGAGCCGGTTCTCGACGAGCATCCTGATGAGCTGAGGCGCAGCCGATGCGTCGTAAGTGGCGTCGCCGTCGACCATGACGAATACGTCGGCATCGACATCGGCGAACATTCTGCGCACGACGTTGCCCTTGCCCTGCAGCGGCACCGCAATGACCCGGGCGCCGGCGGCGCGGGCGACCTTCGCGGTGCCGTCCGTCGAGTTGTTGTCGAAAGCATAAATCTCCGCCTCCGGCAGAGCCGCCCTGAAGTCGCGAACGACGGTGGCGATAGCGGCCGACTCGTTATAGCAAGGCACGACAACTGCTACGCGCGGTGTAGATTTATTGCTCATATGGCGGCTTGCGGCGTCAATTTTTGCTTGTAAAACGGTTTTCACGTGATAATTTTTCGCGGCGATAAGAAAAAATCCGCAAAATATAAGAAAGGATGCGCGGAATGTTAGCGCATTCCCAACACGATGAGAAACAATCGCAATTTCCACCGCGGCACACCGCATGCCGTTTCGAAGCATGGGGTTGGCCGGGGCTGTCGACGGATAGTCTTGCTGTACACTGGCGCGTCCTTTCGGGCAGGTGGTTTCTCCGTTCGCCCGGCGAGCCGCTTCGGCTGATCGGCCGTCCCCGCGCTCGCGGTGACTTCGCAATATTTTCTTCCGCACGCCTGCGACTCTCGGAGATGAAGCGGTGCATTTGAATGATGGGGCCGCCACGGCCGTCGAACCGTCGCGCCGCCTGTGCAGCGGCCGAACCCTTTATAAGCTGTACGTGCTCTATGCGCTGTTTGTCGGCGTGTTTCTCGTATTCGCGACGCCGCCCTTTCAGACACCCGATGCCATCGCTCATTTCGAGCGGGCGATTCAGATTTCATCCGGCACGCCTTTCGGGCAGAAATTCGACGGCACATCCGGCGGCGAAGTGGATAAATCGGCAATCGAGTTCTCGGATATCTATTCGGTCATTCCGTTCCATCCGGACGTCAAGGCAACCGACGACATGCGGCAACGCGCCAATCGCCTTCGATGGTCCGATTCGACTGCACGGGCCGAGTTTCCGAACACGTCGATTTATCCGGCGTACACGTACGTGCCGCAAGCCATCGTGCTCGCGCTCGGACGCGCGTTCGACGTCAAGATACGAGACGTTTATATCGCCGTGTGTCTTGTCGACTTGCTGATCAGCGTATCGCTTACAGCATGGGCGATCGCAATCGCGCCCAGAGTCGCGCCGCTGCTCTTTGCGCTCGCGCTTTTGCCGTCGACCTTGATGATCTATTCATCGGTCAGTCAGGAAATAACGATTCTTCCGCTGTGCTTGCTTCTCGCCGCGTATATCGATCGCTTCAGCGCGAGCGGACAGCCGCTCTCCGCAAGCTGGCGATGGCGACTCGTCGCGGTATTGGCCGTGTGCGCATCTGCCCGTCCTCCATACGCGGGGTTGCTGTTCCTCTTTTTCGTTCCGACGATCGTGATGGACGAAGAGGGTGCTTATCGTTTCGGCCGACGCCTCATGCTGTTTCTCGCGTGCGCCGCGGCTTCCGTGGCGGGAATCGTCCTGTTCGGGTTTCGTGCATGGTCGAACTTCGGGCCGGAGCATTCCGTCGCTGGCCAGTTGTCTTATCTGCTGCACACGCCTTCGGCTGTCGTATCGATCGCGGTCGAGACGTTGCGGGTGCAGGGCGCGTTTTATTTCACCAGCTTCGTCGGCATTCTCGGTTGGCTGGATACATTTCTCGGCGTCGGATATTACAAGGCCGCATGTGTCATGTTGATCGCGGCGTTCCTGAGCGTGGCCTTGCGCGATCGCGAATCTGCACCGCCACGCGCCATGCAGCGCATGACGATCCTCATCCCGTTGCTGATCAGCATCGCGATGATTTTCGGCTCGCTTTATCTCGCGTGGACGCCGGTTCAGAAGAACATCGTGGACGGCGTTCAGGGGCGCTATTTTCTTGCGCTCGCTCCGCTCCTGGGAATAGCCATTCCCGCCATCGGCACGAGCGGGCCGACGAACCTGTGGCCGCGAATGCGTCTGGTGGTCATGACGTGCGTCGTCCTGTTTCCTTGCTATACGTTCGTACGTCTGATCGAAGCGGTGATCGAGCGCTTCTATCTGCACTGATGGCGTAGCAATCAGGGAAACTGGAATGAATTCGCGTTGAAGTCCTTTTCGATGAAGAAGCTCGTATAGACGCAGCGCGAAAACATCCGATAACCTTGCGCTTTGAGGAATCGATAAATCGCGGAATCATCCGGGGCATCAGAGGAAAACTTGATGTCCTCGATCGCGATGACCTTTGGTCTGTAACGCGACCAGTCGCCTGATTGAAGGACATCGACATCCAGATCTTCCACGTCGATATTCACGAACTCGGGCGTGCGATCCGAAAAATGTTCTGCCATGATCTCCGAGAGGGTCACGAGTTCGACCGACTTTCCCACCGGCATATCGAGATTCTGATTCTCGGCAATGACGCGGGCGAATTCCGGTGATGCGGTGTTGCTCGACGCCCAATCGTGGAAGCTGTAGTACTCGATGCTTCCGTGTTCCTTGCCGACAGCCTTGTTCAGGCTCACGTCGCGCGGACGCATCGCAAGACATTGCTTGATCATGAACGGATTGGGATCGACGTTCACGCCGCTCCAGCCTTTCCTGTAAAGCCGCATGGTGTTCGAATACAGCGCCGGATGGAAGCAGCCGATGTCGAGGTAACGACCATCCATCACACTCGAAAAAATGAACTCGACAATGAAATCCTCGCCCCAGTGCGAAAAGCCGGCCTTGGAATACTCCGGGAGAACTTCCTGAGCGGAGCCTTCGACGCCGCCGCCCGTCAGCGCGCTGAGCTCCGAGGAAAGTTCCGCCGCTTCTCGCTGAGCATCCTGTAACTGGCGTCGAGCCGCTTCAGCTTGCGCCATTGCGGTGTCGCGTTGCTCGAAAACACGACGAACTGTCGGGATGCTGCAGGCGACTTCCTTGATCATGCCACGTAACATGAGCGTCTCCTGACCGCAGGATGAGGGACCGGCAGAGACCCAATAATACGGGCTCCGTCGCTTCCATGCCGCCGTTTGCCCAACAATCGTTCTGTACCGGACCCATGCAACTCGCCCTGCTCTACACCTTCTTCGCCGCCATCGCGACTGCCGCCAACATCGGCGCCCAGGACCTCACCACACGCCTCTACACCGGCCCATGGCACATCCTTCTCTCGGTATTCATCGGCACGGGCGTCGGTCTCGTCGTGAAATACGTGCTCGACAAGAAATGGATCTTCCGCTTCAAGGCGGAGAACGCGCGCCACGACGCGACCATGTTCACGCTCTACGTGACGATGGGCCTCGTCACGACCGCGATCTTCTGGGGCGTGGAATTCGGCTTCAATCACATCTTCGGGACTGCCGAAATGCGCTACGTCGGCGGTTGCATCGGCCTGGCGATCGGCTACGTGATCAAGTACCGTCTCGACAAGCGCTACGTCTTCCGCACCTTCGCCTGACCTAGAGCGACGCTCGCTTGAACAGAAAGCCAGGCACATTGCGAATGATCAGCATGATCCCCCACCAGAACCACGGCGTATAAAGCACGTCCTTCTTCCTGTCGATTCCGCGCACGATATCCTTTGCGACCTTCTCCGGCGTCGCGACGAGCGGCCCCGGTAGCGGCAGACCCGCGGTCATCGGCGTGGCGACGAAGCCCGGCTTGATATCGACCACATGCACGCCCACCTTGAAAAGCCGCGCGCGCAAGCCTTCGAGAAACGCCTGCAACGCAGCCTTCGCGCTGCCATACAGATAATTCGACGGCCGCCCGCGATCGCCCGCCACCGATGAAATCACCGCCAGCGTGCCATGCCGTTGCGCTTCGAGCCGATTGGCGATCGGCGTGAGCAGCGCGATCAGCGAAAGCGCATTGGTATGGAACTCGCGCACCGCGACGGCAGGATCGTTCTGGCAGACCGCCTGATCCGGCAGCGTACCCGACGCAACCAGCACGATATCGATCGAATCCATCTGCGCGGCGCAGTCGGCGAGCATCGCGGCGTGATCGTCGAGCCTGTCGATATCGAGCCGATGCACAGTCGCCGCAGCAGCCCCGCGCGCGGTCAGATCGGCGGCGACCTGCTCCATGCGCTCCTGATTGCGCGCGACGAGAAAGAAGCGCGCGCCTTTGGCGGCCCATTCGCGCGCGCAGGCGATGGCGATGGCGGACGTGGCGCCCACGATGACGATGTTCTTCATAGGCCGGTCATTCGTTTCCAGAAATGCGACAGCATCGCGGGATCGCGAAGCGATTCGAGTTGCTGCCATCGAGGATAGGCGGCGCGAAAATCGGCGCCCGACATATGCGCGTCCTTGGCCGGATAGATGCGTCCGCCGGCTTCCCGCACGATCGTATCGAGCGCGCCGAAGAGTGACGAGTTGCGCATTTCGTGCTGCGGAAAGTCGAGCGCGAGCGAGGTGCCTTCCATCGGAAACGACAACAGTCCCGGCGATGGAATGTCCCCGCAACGCTTGAGCACCGCGAGAAACGAACCCGTGCCGCTCGATGAAATGCGATCGAGCATTGCGCGGACCGCATCGCGCGCGCTCGCCGCCGGCACGACGCACTGATACTGCTGAAATCCCGACGGCCCGTAGATGCGATTCCATTCGAGCAGGCTGTCGAGCGGATAGAAATATCCGTCGTAGCCCACGCGCGAAATCTCGATCGGCTTGCGCTGCTTGCGGTAATACAGTTCGTTGAACGCGCGCAGCGTGAGGCCGTTGATGAGCGACACGGGCGGCGTGAACGGCACGCGGCGCTTGTTGCGTTCATCGACATCGAGCGAGCCGTGAATCGCATGATCGCCGGCCATGAAAATGCCGCGTCCGAGCGCGGGCCCGCGGCTCGCGCAATCGACCCACGCGACGCAGTATTCATGCTTCGCGTCGTACTCCTCCGACAGATCGAAGAACTCGTCGAGCTTGCCGAAGCGGATACTCGTCACGTCGATGAGACTCGTGCGAATCGGCATCAACGAGAATTCGGCCCACAGGATGAGACCGGTGAGCCCGAGGCCGCCGATCGTCGCGTTGAAGAGTTCCGTGTTCGATTCGGGCGAGCATTCGATCAACGTGCCGTCGCTGCGCGCGAGGCCGAACGCGCGCACGTGTCGCCCGAACGTGCCGCGCACGTGATGATTCTTGCCGTGCACATCGTTGGCGATGGCGCCGCCGAGCGTCACGTACTTCGTGCCCGGCGTGACCGGCAGCATCCAGCCGCGCGGCACCGCGATCGCGAGGATCTGCTCGAAGGTGATGCCAGGCTCCGCGCGCACGATTCCGCGCATCCAGTCGGCGCTGATGATGCGATCGAGCGCGAGCGTCTGGAACACGTGATTCGAACTGGCGAGGCAGACATCGCCGTAACTGCGGCCGTTGCCGAATGCGAGCGTCGTGCCGTGCGCGCTCTGCACGTCGTGCCAGCGCGTCTGCGCTTCGTCGCGCCAGTGCGCTGCGTGCGCCGTCTGCGGCAGATGCGGGTAGCGGCCCCAGGAGAGCAGATCGCTCATCGGTCAGATCGCGAGCCAGAACGCGACGCCGCACAGCGCGACGACGAGCAGGCTCATACGATCGCGCGCCGCGAACACGATGGGATCGTCGTTCATTCTGCCGCGATGCGTGATAACCCATGTCCGGCTGAACCAGTAGAGCATCAGCGGACAGACCATCCAGATGAATTGCGGATGCCGGTAGAGCATCGTGGTGCGCTCGTCCTGGATATACAGCGCGAGCACGAGCACCGAGATATAGCCCGACGACGTCCCGAGCGACGACACGATCGAGAGATCGCTCGCCAGATAGCCGCGCCCACGGGCGCTGTCGCGGCCGGCCTTCATCATCGCGTGAAGCTCGGTGTAGCGCTTCACGAGCGCGAGGCTCAGGAACGCGAACATCGAAAAAGCCAGCAGCCAGAAGGTGAGCGGGATGTGGATCGCCGCGGCCCCGGCGACGATGCGCGTCGTGTAGAGCGCGGCGAGCACGACGACATCGATCATCACCTGGCGCTTGAGCGCGAGCGAATAGGCGAGCGTCAGCACGTAATAGCCGAGCAGGGCCGCGTTGAACTTCCACGACAGGAACGTGAGCGAGATCGAGAACGCGGCGGCAAGCAGGACAGGGCAGAGCGCCACGCCCCACGCGAGCGGCATCGTGCCGGCGGCGAGCGGGCGCTTGCGCTTCACCGGATGCTGGCGGTCGTCCTGGAGATCGAGCAGATCGTTGAGCAGATACACGCTCGACGCGCACAGCCCGAACGCGAAGAACGCGAGCACCGCGAACCCGATCGCAGTCGGCGATTTCAACTGATGTCCCGCGAGCAGCGGCACGAAAATCAGCACGTTCTTCAGCCACTGATGCAGACGCAGCGACTTTGCCCAGACCTTGAGCGTCGGCTGGCGATTCTCGAAGACCTTTTCGATGTTGTCGTGTTTCGACGCCGCGCGCACCACGCCCGCGTGCGGATTGACCACGTACGCGCGATCGGCGGCGGCCCAGACGGCGATGTCGTCGCGCGAATTGCCGACGTAGTCGAAACCCTTCTCGCCATACTCCGCGACGAGCCGGTCGCGCTTGCGATGCGAAGACAGATTCACATGCTCGTCGGTGGCGAACACGCGATCGAAGATGCCGAGATGCTCCGCGATCCGCTGCGCGAACGTCTCGTGGCTCGCCGTGGCGAGCGCGATCGTGCGGCCCGCGGCGCGCATCTCCCGCAGCCAGTTCACGACCTGCGTGTTGTAGGGCAGGGTCGTGACGTCGATGCTCACATGTTCAGCGAGCCGCGACTTCAGTGCGGGCTTGCCGCCGCTCGATAGCCATTGCAGCGGTTTGTAGAATCTCTGCGGAAACGACCTCAGGAAGGCGAATCCGCTCTCGACGAGAATGTCTGAGTGGATCAGCGTACCGTCGAGATCGACGACAATGGGCTTGTTCATACAATTCACGTCAGGTGATCGGTTAAGCCCACAGCGCGCCCAGTCCGAACCAAAGAAAAGACGCGGCAGAATCCTTCACGTGCTCGCGGAATTTAGCACAATCTGTAACAAGAAAAATTCGTCTTGCCGCGTTGTGTGCCATGCCGCGCGGTTGCCGAAACCCCCCACATTGAGCACAATCTTGGCGTCTTCCACTCGTCGATGCGGTCCGTTTTCCTTTCGTGGCGCGGACACCCCCTCTGTCCGATGAACGCGAACGCATCACCGATCACCCTCAGCATCTCCATCGTCGTCTACCGGCCCGATGCCGCGCTGCTCGCACGCACCATCGACACGCTCGAAAGCGCGCTCGCGCAGTTGCACGACGTCGCCGGGCGCCCGTGCCTGTATCTGATCGACAACGGCAATCCAGGCGAACTCGCCGATCTGCCCGCGCCGTCGGACGCCGAATTCGACACCGTGGTGCTTAAAGGGCACGGGAACGTCGGCTACGGGCGCGGCCACAATCTCGCGATTGCACGCGCCAACAGCCGCTATCACCTGATCCTGAACCCCGACGTCGAACTCAATGCGGACGGCCTGCGCCGCGCGCTCGCCTTCCTGCGCGATTCGCCCGAGACGGGCCTGCTCGCGCCGTGGATCGGCGGTGACGACGGCCGTCAGCAGTTTCTTTGCCGCCGCTATCCGACGGTGCTCGATCTCTTCGTGCGCGGCTTCCTGCCGTCCGCGCTGCGCAAACCCTTCGCGGGACGCCTCGCGCGCTACGAGATGCGCGATGTCATCGGCGAGACGAACATCGTGTGGGATCCGCCGATCGTGAGCGGCTGCTTCATGCTCTTTCGCACCGACGTGCTCGAATCGCTCGGCGGCTTCGATCCGCGCTATTTCCTCTATTTCGAGGACTACGACCTGAGCCTGCGCACGCGCCGCGTTGCGCGCATCGCCTATGTGCCGTCGGTGCGCATCCTGCATCACGGCGGCGGCGCGGCGAAGAAGGGCTCGGTGCACATCAAGCTCTTCGTCACGTCGGCGTACCGATTCTTCAACCGCTTCGGCTGGAAGTGGCTGTGAGCGATACCGGCCGACGCATCGCGATCACCGGCGCCAACGGGTTCGTCGGCCGCGCGGTGAGCCGTGGGCTGCTCGCGCGCGGCATCGGTGCGACAGGGCTCGTGCGGCGTGACGCGCAGTGCGAGCCGGGCGTCGAGATTCGCCATATCGACGGCCTCGAATCGATCGCGCCGGACGCGTTCGCTGGCTGCGATGCGGTGATTCACCTCGCCGCGCGCGTCCATGTGATGACCGACGCCGCGCACAAGAACGCCGAGGCGCTGCTGAACGCGTACCGCGCGACCAACGTCGAGGGCACGCTCGCCGCCGCCGAAGCCGCGCGGCGCGCCGGCGTCACGCGCTTCGTGTTGATGAGCAGCATCAAGGCGCTCGGCGAATGCGATCCGGGCCGACCGTTCACCGAGGACGACGAGCGCAATCCGCCCGATGCCTACGGCGTCTCGAAGGCCGAAGCCGAAGTGACGCTGCTCGAATTCGGCAGCCGCACGGGACTCGAAGTCGCGATCGTGCGGCCGCCGCTCGTCTATGGTCCCGGCGTGCGCGCCAACTTCCTCGCGATGATGCGCGCGATCGCACGCGGCATGCCGTTGCCGCTCGGCGCGATCGATGCGCGCCGCAGTCTCGTCTCCGTCGACAATCTGGCGAGCGCGACCATCGAATGCGCGCTCAATCCGGCCGCCGCAGGCCGCCTGTTCCATGTGACCGACGGCTACGATCCGAGCGTCGCCGAACTCGCGCGCAAGCTCGGCGAGCATCTCGGCAAGCCCGCGCGGCTCGTGCCGGTGCCGGCCGGACTCTTGCGCGGCGTCGCGCGCGTCGCTGGCAAGACTGCGCAGATCGATCGGCTGACCGGCAGCCTGCGGGTCGATTCGCGCCGCATCCGCGACACGCTCGGCTGGAACGCGCCGCAAACGCTCGACGAAGGCCTGGCCGCCACGGCCGCGTGGTTCCGTTCGACGCGCGGGCGATAACCGGTCCCGCGCCGTCGAAATGGCCGGTCGCGAACGTTAAAATACGCGCTGCTTCGACGCCGGCATTGCAAGGCGCCTGACAAACGTCGTCAGCGTGATTTTCCTTATTCTTCAGATATTTAAACTAAAACCCGGCGGTCGTTCGCGTATGCTTCGGGGTCGATAACTCAATAACATTGCATGCTGCATTCGTATTTTGAAGCTTCGCCGCTGCTGGCCGCGATGGCGGTGGCGGTATTGGCCTTCGCCGCGTGCGCGCTGATTCTGCGGACGCTCATTCGTACCGGCCTCGCGTGGCGCCTCGCCACCGATATCCCCAACGAACGCTCGTTGCACGAACGGCCCACGCCGCGCGTCGGCGGCTGGGGCATCGTGCCGGTCGCCGTGGTCGCGCTCATCGTCGCGGCGCCGTCGATGTGGCTGGTCGCGGCCTGCGCCGTCTTTCTCGCCGCCGTATCGCAGATCGACGATCGCCGGGGGCTGCCCGCGCGCGTGCGCTTCGCGGCGCACATCGTCGCGGTGGCGCTCGTCATCGTCGTGCATCCGGCGGACGTGCCGTGGTGGGCGCTCGCGCTCGTCGGCTTTCTGATGCTGTGGCTGGTCAATCTCTACAACTTCATGGACGGCTCGGACGGACTCGCGGGCGGCATGGCGCTGTTCGGCTTCGGCGGCTACGCGCTCGCGGCGCTCGCCGGACCCGCGCCGCAAGCCGATCTCGGCCTCGCGAGCCTCGCCATCGCGGGCGCGGCGGCCGGATTCCTGACCCTCAATTTCCATCCGGCCCGGATTTTTCTGGGCGATGCCGGGTCTATTCCGTTAGGGTTTCTCGCGGGCGCGCTCGGGTTTTGGGGCTGGCAACGGGGCGCATGGCCGGTCTGGTTTCCGGCGCTCGTGTTTTCGCCGTTCATCGCGGACGCCACGGTCACGCTGTTGTGCCGCCTTGCGCGCGGCGAAAAATTTTGGCAGGCCCACCGGGAGCATTACTATCAGCGCATGGTGCGCCTCGGATTGGGGCATGCGCGCACCGCAATCACGTGGTATCTGCTCATGCTGGCGGGCATAATGCTCGCAAACTGGGCGCTTCGTTTCTCTTTCGCGGGGCAGTGGGCGGCAGTTGCGGGCTGGGCAGTCGTGGTTGTGGCAGCGGGCGCGGTGGTCGACGCGCATTGGCGACGTCATGAGGCGCGCCATTCCGGACAATCTTGAGGGTCCAAGCTGATGAATCGAATAAAAGCTACATGGCTATCGGCGGGGGCGTTCGGCTTCGATCTCGTGGCCGTCGTCGGATCCTGGCTCATTGCTTATCTGTTGCGCTTCAACGGCGCGATTCCACATGACTTTCGCCAGGGCGCGCTCGCCGCGCTCATCTGGGTCGTGCCGGTGTACGCCATCGTGTTCCGCGTCTTCGGCCTGTATCGGGGCATGTGGGTGTTCGCGAGCCTGCCCGATCTGTTGCGCATCTCGAAGTCCATCGTCGTGGGCGCGCTCGTCGTGATGGTGGGCGCGGTGATGTCGCAGCCGATTCCGATCATTCCCCGCTCGGTGCTCATCGTTTCGCCGCTCCTGCTCTTCCTGTCGATGGGCGGCGCGCGCGCTCTCTATCGCGCGGGCAAGGAGTTCTATCTGTACGGCGGCCTCGTCGGGCAGGGCAAGCCTGTGATCGTTCTCGGCGCGGGCACAGCGGGCGCGATGCTCGCGCGCGAACTGGCGCGTTCCAGCGAATGGCGTCTCGTCGGCCTGCTCGACGACGATCCCGCCAAGCGCGGACGCGAAGTGCTCGGCCACAAGGTGCTCGGCTCGTTCAGCGAGCTCCCGCGCTTCGCCGAGCAGTTCAAGACGGATTACGTGATCATCGCGATTCCGTCGGCGTCGGTCGAGGAACAGCGGCGCGTTGCCACGTTGTGCGTGCGCGCCGGGGTCAAGGTGATGGTGCTCCCCGCGCTCAGCCAGTTGACGGCGGGCGAGGGCAACTTCCTGTCGCGCGTGCGGCAGATCGACCTCGAAGACCTGCTCGGCCGCGAGCCGGTGAAGATCGACATGCCGCACGTCGAGCAACTGCTGCACGGGCGCGTCGTGATGGTGACGGGCGCGGGCGGTTCGATCGGCTCGGAACTGTGCCGTCAGATTCTGCGTTTCTCGCCCGCGCAACTGGTCGCCTACGATCTTTCCGAGTACGCGATGTATCGCCTCATCGAGGAACTGCACGAGCGTTTTCCGGAATGCTCGGTGATTCCGGTCGTCGGCGACGCGAAAGACTCGCTGCTGCTCGATCAGACGATGGCGCGCTTCACGCCGCACATCGTCTTCCACGCGGCCGCGTACAAGCACGTCCCGCTGATGGAAGAGCAGAACGCGTGGCAGGCGGTGCGCAACAACGTGCTCGGCACATTGCGCGTCGCGCGCGCGGCGATGCGTCACGACGTGCGCCATTTCGTGCTGATCTCCACCGACAAGGCCGTCAACCCGACCAACGTGATGGGCGCGAGCAAGCGTCTCGCCGAAATGACGTGCCAGGCGTTGCAGCAATCCGCGCCGCGCACGCAGTTCGAGACGGTGCGCTTCGGCAACGTGCTCGGCAGCGCGGGCAGCGTGATTCCGAAGTTCCAGCAGCAGATTTCGAAAGGCGGCCCGGTGACCGTCACGCATCCGGAAATCACGCGCTTCTTCATGACGATTCCGGAAGCCGCGCAACTCGTGTTGCAGGCGTCGAGCATGGGGCGCGGCGGCGAAATCTTCATTCTCGACATGGGCCAGCCCGTGAAGATCGTCGATCTCGCGCGCGACCTGATTCGTCTCTACGGTTTCTCGGAAGAGCAGATCCGCATCGTGTTCACGGGCCTGCGCCCCGGCGAGAAGCTCTACGAAGAACTGCTCGCCGACGACGAAACCACCACGCGCACGCCGCATCCGAAGCTGCGCATCGCGCAGGCGCGTGGCGTGCCGAACGATTTCATCGACGCGTTGCTGCCCTGGCTCATGCAGCATCGCGTGCTCTCCGACGAGGAAGTGCGCCGCGATCTGCGCCGCTGGGTGCCGGAGTATCAGACGGCGACGCTGCCTGTTCTGCAAAGCGTCACGGCCGTGCAGACGGCGCGCGAGCGCGGCGCGGCGGGCTGACGCGCACGGTCACGCATGACCACGCTCGACGATGTTCATGCGCTGACCCACGCGGGCTCGCTGTTGTCGCCGGGCGGCGAGATCGTCGCGCCGTACGATCTCGAAGTCGCGCACGCCGATGCATCCGGTTTCGCGGACTTGCCCGCCGATATCCTGAACGCGGGCCGCGAATTCTTCGATGCGGACTATGCGCGTGCGCGCCGCGTGCATCTCGTCAACGCATTCGGCGTCACGCTCGGCGATTCCATCATCGGGCTATCGGCGCTCTTCGCGGTGAAGCGCCGTCATCCGCATCTTCGGTTCACGCTCTATCGTCCGGCGCGCGCGCCGCGCTACGTTCAGCGTCTCTACGCGCTCGCCGCGCCGGGGTTTGGCGATATTGTCGATTTGCCCGTGCCGCTCGCGAGCCTGCCCGCGAACGAACTCAGCATCGATATCGGCAATCAGCTTTTCTGGCCGCGCTTCGCTTCGATGCCGATGATCGATTTCTTCCTGTGGGCGATGGGCATCGCGCCCGAGAACATCGCCGCCAGCGACAAGCGCAATCGATGGCTCGCCGATGTGCCGCTGACACCCCTCGAAAGCGAGCCCTACGCGCTCTTCTGTCCGGACGCGAGCACGCCGGTGCGCAGCATTCCGGCGTCGGCGCGTGCGCGCATCGTCGCGCGGCTCGCGGACGAAACCGGCTTGCCGGTGCTGGGTTTCGGCGCGGTGGATCATCCGCGCTATCGGGATATCGCGCCGCTTTCGCGCGACACGGACGATTTCCTCGCGTGGATCGGACACGCGCGCTATCTGGTCACGGCGGATTCGGCGGCGCTGCATATCGCAGATGGCTTCGACGTTCCGACGACCGCGTTCTTCACGACGATTCCCGCCTTCATGCGCGCGCGGGATTACGCCAACTGCGTCGCGGTCGAATTCGCCTTGCCGCATCTGCAAGGCATTCACGCGAGCGCGCGGCCCGCCGATCTGGACGCGCTCGAACGCGCGTATCGCGACTACGACTGGCGCGCGATGCCGTTCGCACGCGAGGCATCGCTCAGTTCGAGTTCGGCTTGCCGCTCACCTGAAACGACGGCAGCCGCCCATACAGCTCCGCGACCCAGTCGATGAACACGCGCACGCGGCGCGGCTGATGGCGATTCGACGCATACAGCACCGACACCACGCGCGGATACGACGGATACTCTTTCAGCACTTCCCTGAGCGCGCCGCTTCGGATGAGCGGATCGAGTGTATAGCTCGAACTCTGGATCAGGCCGAGTCCCGTCACGCCTGCCGCGATATACGAATCGCCATCGTTCACGGCGATCTTGTGCTTCATCGCGACGATGCGCGTTTCGCCATCGACGACGAATTCCCAGTTGCGCACGCGGCCCGAGTTGTTGAGCACATAGCCGACGGCGAGGTGCTGTTCGAGGTCATCGAGCGACACCGGCTCGCCGTGCTTCTCGATGTATCCCGGCGACGCGCACGTGATCTGCGTATAAGCGCCGACGCGTTTCGCAATCAGCCCGACATCGCCGACCGCGCCCACACGCACGACGCAATCGACCGCTTCCTCGACGAGATCGACCTGCCGGTCCGTGAGCAGCAACTCGACGCCGATATCCGGATACGCCGCGAAGAATTCCGGCAGCGCGGGAATGATCGTGTTCTTCGCCATCACCGTCGGCAGGCTCACTTTGACGTTGCCCTTGGGACTGAGCTTCGAATGCGAGAGCGACGCTTCCATGTCGTCCACTTCGCCCAGCACGCGCACGCAGCGCTCGTAATAGGCTTCGCCGTCCTCGGTGATGCTGATGCTGCGCGTCGTGCGGTTGATGAGGCGCGCGCCGAGATGCGCTTCGAGTGCCTGGAGCGTGCGCGAGACGCTCGCGGGCGGCAGGCGCAGGGCGTCGGCGGCTTTGGAGAAACTGCCCGCCTCGACGACCCGCGCGAAGACTTTCATTGCAAGAAAGCGGTCCATGCTCGGGTTCCGGAAACGTGATCGCGCGCCGGCAAGGGCGCGCGCGAAAGGAGAGCGTGCGTTTTCAAGCGACGATCATACTTGGGATCGCCTCGACCGGACAGGCGATGAAATCAGATCCCGAGCCCCTGGCAGAGCCACCCCGAGTAGTGTTCGATCATGCGTTGAAACGGCGCGTGATGGCCGTAGGCGATCGACGACACGGCAAGCAGCCCGCAACCCGCGACGAGCGCGCGCGGCATCTTGCGCGGCTGATCGAAAACGCGCACGAGGAAGAGCGTGGCGATGACCGCGCCGAGCACCCAGCCCGCGACGACTTCCGCGGGCGTGTGCGCGTCCTGCATGATGCGGCTCGCGCCGATCGCCGCCGCGAGCGCGAGTCCGCCCGCCGCGCCCCATCGATACCAGCCGCCGCCGAAGCCGCCGAGCAGCAGTCCGCCCGCGACCGTATAGATCGATGCGGCGAGCATCGTGTGGCCGCTGATCATGCGCAACTGGATCGCGGCGATTTCGAAGCCGCAGCCGGCGTAGAGAATCTTCGACAGACCGACGAGCCCCATGCCGATCGCGAGCAGGATCGCCCAGCGCAACGCGAGGCGCGCGTCCACGGTGCGCAGCCACAGCGCGCAGACGAGGGCGAGCGGGAGCAAGAAAGCCGCGTCGCCGAGATTCGAAAGTGTCCAGAGTACCTTTGATTCCATGCGTGTCCGTTAGAGGCAGGCTGGCTCGCGGGCTCGATCGAAAGCGCTACGAACCATCGCCCAGTTTTCGGCGGCCGGCCAGCCGGTATTCGGTCGGCGATATCGACAGCCGCTTGCGGAAAATCTTCGCGAGACCATCGCCGCTGCCCGCGCCGCAACGCCGCGCGATCTTGTCGACGGGCAGATCGGTCGCGGCAAGCAACATGCAGCTCGCATCGAGGCGCGCGCGCAGCAGATATTCCGATGGCGTGAGCCCGATCTGCGCCTTGAAGCGGCGCAGGAAATTGCGCTCGCTCATCGCGGCGACGCGTGCAGCGTCGGTGATCGAGATCGGCCGCACGTAGTTCTCGCGAATCCAGCGCGCGGCTGTATCGATCTTCTGGCGCACGCCGCCGGCTTCGGTATCGTCGAGCACGGTGGCGAGTTTTTGCCATGCGCCCGGGATCGAACGCTCCGAGACTTCACGCGCGAGCGCCGCGCCGTGATCGCGCTTGATGATCGAAAGCGCCGCGGCGATCGGCCCTTTCGGATCGTCGAGCGTGAGCGTCTGCTCGGCGATGAAAAGCGGGTTCGACAACGCCGACGAAAGCGCGCGGTGCCCTGACTCTCCGGTGAAATCGAGCGAGCGGTTCTGCACGGTGAGATTAGCGGCGGCGAGAATGTGCGCGCCTTCGCCGATCGCCTTGATGAACGGAATCTTCGGCGCGACGCGGCCGAGCCGTTTTTTCAGCACGACGTCGTTGCGCGCATGACGGGCGCCGACGCCGCCCGCGATGAAGAGCGCGTCGCATTCGTTCGTCCAGCGCGTTTCGAGACCTTCCGTCCAGATGCGCATCGAGCAACTGCTCGCCACGCTGCCGCCTTCACTCGATAAAAACCGCAGCGAATAGTTCGGCGTTTCGGCGTGCTGGCCGGCTTCGGCGGGCATGTGAACCTGATTCGCGACCGAGAAGACCTCGGAGATCGAACTGACTTCGACGAGCGAAAAGTCCTCGAAGATCAGAATGCCGATCCGCTTCGCCGCGCTGGCCATATCGGCGGGCGGCGCGTCGGGCGCGACGGCGCGCACGACCTGAAGCCTGCCCGTACCATTGGCGTACACCATCGACTTCTCCCCGGTGCGGACTGAGGCCGGCGCTGTCACGCCTTGCCCGGGCCCGGTCCATGAAGGAACGTAAGTAACGGGAAAGTGAGCTTACATGGGTCGCACTATACGCGGCGCCCAACGGTCGCCGCGCCCCGAGTCCGAAATTGACGAACTGTTGGCAGATGATCTCGGTACGCGGGGAAAAGGCTCGCAGTCGGGCTGTCGTCTGATGAAATCGGGCGGTGCGATTGCGGCATCGCGCGCTCAAGAACGGAGCCTCGCGTACCGTTATCAAGGGAAGCAGTGATGATCGAAGGTTCTTGGCGGTAGGGCGGGCGGCGCGCAGCGATGCGCGCCGTTTGTCTTTCAGTGCGCGCTTTCGATGCGGATCAGCGGAAGTAGGCTTTCGTGTACTCGTGCACGTCGTCGAGCGCGAGCAAGTCGTCGGGCAGAAGCCATCGATAGTCGCTGTGCTGATCGAAGCGGCCGATCGGCACCTTGCCGCTCAGCGTCATCGTGTAGGCGAGCACGATGTAATGTGTGCCGATATCGCCGGCGCCCGCGAAGTTGTCTTCATACAGATGCTCGTACACGCCGAACAAACGCGAGGCCGAACGCTGCGCGCTCGCGACGCCGAGCTCGTTATGGACGATGCGCCGAAAAGCGGCGTCGAGCGTCTCGTTCTTGGTGATGCGCCCGCCTGGCACGAACCACGTGCCTTGCGCCGGCCGGTTGCGCCGATGTCCCAGGAGAATGCGCCGGTTGCCGTCGGTGACGATCAGGTCGATCGCCACGAGCGGCGTAAGCCGCACCACCGTCAGGAAGTCCGCGTTGCTCAGCATCGTTTCTCCGTGTTAGCCGTCGTGCGCAACGCAGACGATGCTGCCTGCGTCATCGTATGACCGTGCGTATGCGCACGCGCCGATGTGCTTCGTCCGAAGACGGCGAAGTTCGATTCTCAAGAGTGAAACAAGCAAGGCTGACGAGTTCGGCCATCACATGTATTTCCATAAGCGGCAAACCTGACCGATCCGCAAGCTCGTTCGACGCGTCGAAATCGTCGCCGCGCGAATTGCGAACGTGCGCGCGAATTGGGCGGCATTCGACCGAAGAATGAAAAAGTTTGATTGGACGATTCAACAAATAGTGTCACAGCGTGCGCTGCCGCAAAAAGACTAGTCGATGGCGGACCGGGACAGTCCCCTGGTCCCGCGCGCACGCGGGTTCGGCGCCGCCATTCGCATATTGCGGCACAGCATCCGGCCTCTTTTGAAAACACCGCATTATGCTCTTGAATAAAAATCGAAAGGGTCGATTTAAAATGGCTCGATTACCTGATATCCGATTAATGGAAAATCAGCGCCATTCAAGCGTCAATCCAATCTGACTTTTAAATGGGCGGCTGAAATATCTATTACATCCGGTTCCCAAATGTAACGGCAAACCCAAAATTTTCCGATTCTCACGATACGAACGTCCGCTTTTTCGCTGGCTCGACGTTTCAAATTTGAATCAATTTCTTTGATCCGACATGGCCGCCGAACCGCCCGGCGACCCGCACAGGGCCGTCGCTCGGGGCGCTGCGGCCGCGCGAATGTCCGATCTGGCGGCACCGCAATCGAATTGCGCTAAGCCCGTCCGGCAAAGTTTGTATGACAAATTGATTTGCCGTAATACATGCTTTGAAATCGGCATTCCGGAATCTGGGGAGCGATATCAATGTGCGCTCACCCTCACAGCGGAACAGATTCTGTGGTTTAAGCGCGAAAATCTAGAGCACAAAAAAGATTGTCTGCTTATTATTCAAGCCAGCGGATCGATTCCGCCAACACTTCGTTCCAATCGGTCACGGCAACCCGGCGAAGTTCGGGAAAGTCAATTGGTGCGCCGCAATGGCCGAGAAACTCTTCCGCGCCTTCCAGGAAGCAAAGCTGCAGAGGATGACCATGCCTTACGCCACTCTAGAACCCGCCGTCATGGGTTGGACACCTCCCGCGACGAAAGCCTCGCCGACCGAGGTCCGCCAGATCGCGATCTTGCTGTTCGACGGTTTTTCCCTGCTCGGCGCGGGGATCGTCGCGGAGGTCTTCCACATGGCGAACGAGTTCGCGTCGGCGAAGTCGCGGCCGGACTGCAGCTACGACGTGCGCTTTCTGTCCGTCGAGGGCGGCAACGTGGCGTGCTCGTCGTCGGTGCGCGTGTGGACGGACGGACTGGACGCACGCCACTACGGCGGCTTCGACGCGCTCTTCGTCGCGGGCGGCCGCGGTGCCGACGACGCCGCGAAGGACGATCGCATCATCGAATGGCTGCGCCGCGTGCAGTCGAAGACGACGGTCGTGCGCGCGATTTCCGAGGGCCGCAAGGTGCTCGACGCCGCGGGCATCGGCCAGGCGCAGGACTCGCAGGCGCGCTTCAACAACGCGATGCATCTCGTGCGCGACGAGCAGCAGGGCGACGCGGGCGACCGCTACGAGTCCATGAAGGGCGCACTGCTGATCGTGAAGCGCGATCTGGGTATCGACGTGTCGCGCAGCGTGGCCGAGCGTCTGATGCCCGGTTCCGCCGCGAAGCTCGTGTCGATTCTCGGCGACAGCGGCGCGGCGTCCGCCGGCGACAAGATCCGCGCGGCGGCGCGCTGGTTGCAGGACAACTGTGAACGGCCGATTTCGGTCGTCGATGCGGCGCAGGTGGCCGCGATGAGCGAGCGCAACTTTTTGCGCCGCTTCAAGATCGAGATGGGCATCACGCCATCCGATTATTTGTTGCAGGCGCGCCTCGCCGTGACCTGTGCGCTTCTGACCGATTCGGAATTGCCGGTCGACAAGATCGCGCGCAGAAGCGGCATGGGTAACGGCGACAGGCTCGCGAAGATTTTCCGCAAGCGTCTTCTGATCTCTCCGACGGAGTACCGGATGCAGAGCAGACGCGAGGCGAACGGCTGACCCGCGTGGAGTGTGACGTGGGCCGCTCTGACGCCGACTATGGCGAAAAGCGTCGGACCTTTGGCCGGACCCGATCGGTTCGGCATTTGATCATTTCCCGGACGGCATTGTCGTTCGAATGAATTTGCAGGCAGGAGTCCTCTATGACGAATGAAGCACGCACGAAGGGTGGGGTGGAGCAGGGAGCAGCAGGTGTGGAGGCAGGCCCGGCCAAGGTGGCCGGGCCGTGCCGCCGCCTCGTCCCTGTGATCCTCGCCGGCGGCTCGGGCACCCGCCTGTGGCCGATGTCGCGTGAACAGTTCCCGAAGCAATTGATCGGTGTCATCGGGCATGACTCGTTGTTGCAGGCTACGGTTGCGCGGCTGAAAGGCTTCGCGGGCGACTTCAAGGTGGACGGCGAGCCGATCATCGTGTGCGGCGAGGAGCATCGTTTCACGACGGAAGAGCAGACGCGCGAGAGCGGCGTCGATGCACGCATCATCGTCGAACCGGCGCGCCGCGACACCGCGCCCGCGCTCACGCTGGCGGCGCTCGCCGCGGTGAAGGACGGCGAGGACGCGATCATGGTCGCGATGCCGGCCGATCACTCCATCGCGGACATTCCCGCGCTGCATCGCGCCATCGCGATCGCGGCGGAACATGCGGAGCGCGGCGTGATCGCGACGCTCGGCATTCCGCCGACGCGTCCCGACACCGGCTTCGGCTACATCCGCCTGGGCGACGCGCTCGACGACGGCGCGCACAAGATCGATCGCTTCGTCGAGAAGCCCGCGGCGGAACTCGCCGCGCAATACGTCGCGGCGGGCACGTACTGGTGGAACAGCGGCATCTTCATCGTGCGTGCGAGCGTGTGGCTCGCGTCGCTCAAGAAGCTCAACGCCGACATGCATGCGGCCTGCTCGGCCGCCGCGCAGGAAGGCGAGGACGACGGCAAGTTCTTCCGTCCGCACGCCGCGCAATTCGGCCGCGCGCCGTCCGACTCGATCGACTACGCCGTGATGGAACACATCGGCACGCCGAGCAAGCCGTGCGACGGCGTCGTCGTGCCGCTCGTCGCGGGCTGGTCGGATCTCGGCTCGTGGGACGCCGTGTGGGACGCGATGGACAAGGACGAGTCGGGCAACGTCGCGAGCGGCCGTGTCGTGTTCGAAGGCGCGACGTCGAGCTATGCGCGCTCCGAAGGCGGACGGCTCGTCGCGTGCGTGGGCACGACCAACGTGATCGTCGTCGAGACGGACGACGCCGTGCTCGTCGCGGACCGTTCGCGCGTGCAGGACATCAAGGGGCTCGTCGCGCGCATTCGCGAGCAGCACGCGCCCGAAGCGGACACGCATCGCAAGGTGCGCCGTCCGTGGGGCTTCTACGATTCGATCGAGCACGGCGAGCGCTTTCAGGTGAAGCGCATCGTGGTGTCGCCGGGCTCGAAGCTGTCGTTGCAGATGCATCACCATCGCGCGGAGCACTGGGTCGTCGTGTGCGGCACGGCGCTCGTCACGCGCGGCGAAGAGCAGTTTCTGCTCTCCGAGAACGAATCGACGTTCATTCCGCTCGGCGTGCGGCATCGTCTGGAGAACCCGGGCAAGGTGCCGCTCGAGATCATCGAAGTGCAGTCGGGGAGCTATCTCGGCGAAGACGACATCGTTCGTTTCGACGATACCTACGGACGCCATTGAGCGCTCGAAGGGCAAGGGCATCACGGTTTGAGGCAACTGACTTCTTTGCGACGGCTTTCATTCGAAAAAGACGGGCTAAGGCGAGGAGGAGACTGAGGCGTGCGGTAAAGGGCTGATTGCGTTCCGGGGAAAAAAACATGCGCGATTTACAGGGATTGCTCGCGCGCCTGTTCGACGTCGTGATGATCGTCGGCGGCGCGGCAGTGGCGTCGCAAATCAGGTTCGAGTACATCGAGGCTCACACCTATTCGATGGCGTTCGTCGCGTTCGCGGCGGCGTTTTCGCTCGCCCTTTTTCCTGGCTTCGGCGTCTACCAGTCATGGCGCGGCCGCAGCAAGCTCCAGCTCGCCTGTCAGGTCTCGCTCGGCTGGCTCGTCGTGCAGGGCTGCGCGCTCGCGCTGATGTTCTCGCTGCATCGCCTCGACTATGTGTCGCGCCTCTGGTTCGCTTACTGGACCGCGATGTCCGGCGGCCTCATGATCGCCGGGCGCCTCATCACGCACGCGATCCTCGCGCACATGCGCAACGCCGGCCTGAATCTGCAGCAGGTGGCGATCGTCGGCAGCGGCAGGCATTGCGATGCGATCCTGCGCAAGATCGAGCGCTCGCAGGACACGGGCTTTCGGATGCGTGCGGCATTCAACGCGACGCCGGGCAAGGCGCGGCTCAACACGCGCGTGCCGGTGTATGACGACTTCGACGAATTCGTGAGCTTCGTGCGCACGCAGAACGTGCACGAGGTCTGGCTCGCGCTGCCGCTTTCCGAAGAGCCCACGATCCTGCGCTTCGTGAACGAATTCCGCGACGATCTGCTCAACGTGCGCTTCATCCCCGACGTGCGCAGCCTCGCGCTCTTCGAAAGCGGCGTGACCGATCTGCTCGGCCAGCCCGCGATCAATCTCGTCGCGTCGCCGCTGTCGGCGTCCGCGCAGTTGCAGAAGGAACTCTTCGACCGCGTGTTCGCGCTTGGCGCGATCATCGCCGTCTCGCCCGCGCTGATCTGCATCGCGCTCGCGATCAAGCTGACTTCGCGCGGGCCTGTGCTCTTCCGGCAAAACCGCAAGGGCGCGGATGGCCGCGTCTTCACCATCTACAAGTTCCGTTCGATGCGCATGCACACGGAACAGGCCGGGGTGCTCCGCCAGGCCACGCGCGACGATCCGCGCGTGACCCGTGTCGGGGCGTTCCTGCGCCGCACCAGCCTCGATGAGCTACCGCAGTTCTTCAACGTTCTGCGTGGCGACATGTCGGTCGTGGGCCCGCGTCCACACGCGCTCGAACATGACGACCTGTATCAGAAGGTCGTATCGGGGTATATCCATCGTTACCGGATCAAGCCAGGCATTACCGGCTGGGCCCAGGTCAACGGTTTTCGTGGAGAAACGGATCGGATCGAAAAGATGGAAGGACGCGTCGCTCACGATTTGTACTACCTGGGTAACTGGTCGTTCGGACTCGATATGAGAATCATCGCCGCAACGATCTTCAAGGGACTACGCCACACCAACGCTTACTGAAGCAGGGGACGACCATTATGCACAACCAACAACAACCGGGCACCAACTCCATGGCCGCCAACACCAACGTGTCGCGTATCTTCCGCCTCACGAGCCTGGCTGCGGCAGCTTCCATTTCCGTGATCCTGACGGGTTGCGGGCTCTCGCCGGGCATGCACATGGAAAAGCCGGCGCAGCTCGTCGAGACGTCGAACGATCAGGGCGATCCGGCCACCACGACCAACATTCCGATCACCACGATCGATGCCGCGCTCGTGAAGAAGATGCGCACCGCGCAGCCTTCCGCGGCGACCGATCCGAACGCCTCGCTCTACGGCAAGCCTGCGCCGTACAAGCTGGGCGTCGGCGACGTGCTGCAGATCACGGTGTGGGATCACCCGGAACTCGTCGCGGCGCTCGGCCAGCCCGCGAACCAGACGCGTACGTCGGATGCCGCGCCTGGTTTCGTCGTCGATGCGGACGGCAATCTGCAGTTCCCGTATGTGCCGGGTTCGCTGCATGTCGCGGGCAAGACCGAGACGCAGGTTCAGCGCGAGCTGTACACGCAGCTTTCGAAGGTCTTCGTGAAGCCGCAGGTGACGGTGCGCGTCGCGTCGTTCCGTGCGTCGCAGGTGTATATCGACGGCGACGTGCGCACGCCGGGCTCGCAGCAGATCAACGACATTCCGATGACGCTCACTGAGGCGATCGGCCGCGCGGGCGGCTTCGCGACGACGGCGGACCAGAGCCGCGTCACGCTGATCCGCGACGGCGTCACGTACAACATCAACATGGCCGGCATGACGGCGAAGGGCCGCAGCCCGTCGGACATCATGCTTCGCCCGGGCGATGCGCTGCGTGTCGATTCGCGCGACGAGAACGGCGTCTACGTGATGGGCGAAGTGACCAAGCCCGCCACCGTGATCCCGATGCGCAACGGCAAGCTCACGCTGTCGGACGCGATCTCGCAGGCGGGCAGCTTCAACCCGGAAACGTCGAACCCGCGCGAGCTGTACGTGATCCGCAACGGCGCGACGGACCAGCCGGAGGTCTACAAGCTCGACGCGCTCTCGCCGGTGTCCATGCTGCTCGCGAACAACTTCGAGCTGCAGCCGCATGACGTCGTCTATGTGGACAACAGCGGGCTCGTCCGCTTCTCGCGCGTGTTGAACCTGCTCTTGCCGGCGATCAACGCGGGTCTGACGGCCGCCGTGCTGACGAAGTAAATGCTTTGATCGCAGGCGTTTGACCGGCGCGCGCGGGGGCGCGCCGGAGCATCATTGTTCGACTCAAAAAATACAAGCGAGCGAGATCATGGCCATGAACTTTGACACGCGGTATACGGACATATCGACAGCCGACGAATTGCGGCTGTCCGATTATCTGGCCGCGGTGATGCGCAACTGGAAGCTCGTGACGCTCGTCACGCTCGCCGTGGTCGCGCTCGGAACCGCCTACGCCTACCTTGCGCCGCCGACCTACAAGGCGGACGCGATGATCCAGGTGGACGAGGCCAGCGGCAACAACGCCAAAACGAACGCCAGCGCCGAAGCGGTGCAGGCGGTCGTTCCGCAACTCACCGATACGAAGTCCGTTACCGCCGCGCAGATCGAGCTTCTGCGTTCGCGCCTCGTCATCGACGATACGGTGCGGCGTCTGCATCTCGACATCGGCGCGTCGCCGCGTTCGTTTCCGGTCGTCGGCAAGCTCGTCGGCAACGTGTTCTCGATGCTGAACAGGCCAGTGCCGCCGGGCTATCTGTCGCGCTTCGCATGGGGCGGCGAAGAGATCGACGTGCCGCTCTTCGACACGCCGAAAGCGCTCTACGACAGGAAGTTCACGCTCGTCGCGGGCGAGCATGGCGCATACGTGCTTAAGGATCCGGACGGTCTCGGCATTCTCACCGGCCACGTCGGTCAGGAAGCGTCGGGCATGACGCCGCAAGGCCTCATCACGCTCAAGGTCGACAAACTTACGAGCAAGCCGGGCGTGCAGTTCGACCTGCAACGCTTCTCGACGCTCACGACCATCGACCGTTTGCAAAAGCGCCTCACCGTGGCGGAGACGGCATTGCAGTCGGGCATCATCGGCGTATCTCTGGAAGGTAGTAATCCGAAGGAAATCGCGGCGATCGTCAACAACATCGCGAACCGCTATGTGCAGCAGGACACGCAGAAGCGCTCGGCCGAAGCCGAACACACGCTCGCGTTTCTGGAGCAGCAACTGCCGGTCGTGAAGAAGCAGCTCGACGAAGCCGAGCAGCGCTACAGCGCGTTCCGCAACAAGCAGGGCTCGGTCGATCTCTCCGAGGAGAGCCGGCTTCTGCTGCAACAGGTCGTCGACAACAAGACGAAGCTCACGGATTTGCAGCAACAGCGCGCCGAACTCTCGCTGCGCTTCACGGCGAATCACCCGTCGGTGCAGGCGCTCGATGCGCAGATCGCCGCGCTCACCGTCGCGCAAACGCGCCTCGGCAAGAACGTGTCGACGCTGCCCGATACCGAGCAGACCGCGCATCGCTACATGCGCGACGTGCGTTCGAGAACCGAGCTCTACACGAACCTGCTGAACAGCACGCAGCAACTGCGCATCGCGAAGGCGGGGCAGGTGAGCAACGTGCGCATCGTCGATCTCGCGCAGGCCGCCGACGATCCCGTGCGTCCGAAACGCGCGCTCGTGATCCTGATCTCGGCGGCCATCGGGCTCGTGCTCGGCATCATCGTCGCGTTCATTCGCAAGGCGCTGTATGGCGGCGTCGAGCGTCCGGAAGATATCGAACGGCAACTGGGCACGCGCGTGTTCGCGATCGTGCCGCGCAGCACACAGCAGCTTCGTCTGCAGCGGCAGGTCGGGATGCGCCGCGAAGGGCTGCACGTGCTCGCCGCGCAGGCGCCGGAAGATGCGGCTGTCGAAGGCATTCGCGGCCTGCGCACCTCGCTGCAACTGCAGCTTTCCGATGCGCGCAATAACGTCGTGATGCTGACCGGCTCGCGTCCGGAAGCGGGCAAGTCGTTCCTCTCGGCGAATCTCGCGACGCTCGTCGCCTCGACGAGAAAGCGCGTGCTGCTCATCGACGCCGACATGCGTCGCGGCGATATCCACTCGCACTTCGGCGTGCGCCATTCGCCCGGTCTCTCCGACGTGCTGATGGGCGCCGACGTGATGAGCACGATCCTGCACGACGTGCTGCCCGGCGTCGATCTGATTCCGAAGGGCTCGCTGCCGTCTCATCCGGCAGAGCTTCTCGCGAGCGACCGTCTCGGAGAAATTCTCGCCGAGCTGAAGCAGCACTACGATCTCGTGGTCATCGATACGCCGCCGGTGCTCGCCGTGACCGACGCGACCGTGATCGGCAGGCACGCGGGCACGAGCCTGCTCGTCGTGCGGCACGGCAAGAACCAGGTGCAGGAGATCGGCGAAACGATGAAGCGCCTGTATCACGGCGGCGTGCACATGAAAGGCGTGCTGCTCACCGATGTTCCGCAATCGAAGGTGCTGATGGGCAGCACGTACGCCGGCTATTACGGCTACGAAAGCATCGCGGAGTAAAGCCTCCGGCGCGCTTCAATACGGCGACTTGTAGATGTCGCGCGAGCGCGCCGCGGTCGGCGCCGGCGGATTCAGGCCCGGCGGCGCCGGATAGAGCGCCGCCGCCGCGCTTTTCGGCGCCATCATCGCCTTGGCGTCGGCCTTGTGTCCGCTCGGACGCAGCCGCGCGCCGCCCGCGGGATTCCCCACGTAACCGTTCTGCTGCGCGAGCAGCTTGTCTGTCGGCGATGCATCGTCGGCATGGGCGGCCGAGGACGCGAGCGCGGTCATCGCCAGCGACAAGAGCACCGTGCCTAGCGCATGTTTCATGACGTCTCCTCCGGGTTTGTCGGACGCGATGACGGCGAGCCGCGCACGCATGAACACAGGATATTGCGCGCTGCCGCCCGCCGACGCCAAAAACCGTGCACGAGCGGCCATTCACCCGATGCACCCGAGTTTTACGCGCGACGAAAGCGGGCGTCGTTATAATCGCCGTCCGACCTGGTTTTTAGGCTGTCCGTCCGTGAAAAAGCTCATCGCTATTGCACTCGCTCTCGCACTCGCTTCGGTTGTCCTCACCGCCTGCTCGTCCGCCGAGAAGGAGCAGCAGAAGGAACGCACGTTCCTGCTCTCGCAGCAGACGCTCGACGACGCGCAACGCAACGCGACCGTCTCGTGCCGCGACGCCGCGCAATGCGATGCGGCCTGGAAGCTGACGAAAACCTATGTCGAGCAGAATTCGAAGGAACGCCTGACCCGCGCCGACGATGCCGCCATCGAAACGGAGATGCCTTCGGGTTCCGGCAAGCCGGTGTTCTCGGCGACGCGCATCGCGAACGGCAACGGCGCGACGATCTCGCTCTTCGCGCAATGTAAGGACATGTACGGCGATGAACGCGCGCGCGGCTCCGATTTCAACGACTGCGCGACGAAAATCATCTCCGTGCAGAACGGCTTCGCGCAGTATCTGAGGGCGCATCTGCCCGCGCAGTGAACCTGACGCGCTATTGTGCGGGCAGCGTGCCCGGCGCGCGCGGCGCATTCGCCGGCAGGATTTCCGGTAACGGTTCGTCCTGCGGGCGCATGTCGGGCGGCGTGCCGAACCACGGCGGTCTCTGCGGCGGCTGATACCCGGCCGCTTCGGCGGCGCGCATCTGCATGACGTGCGCGATGCGCGCATACGTCGCGACGACGAGTCCGAGCGCGACGCCGAACACGACGCCCGAGAAGCGGTCGCCGAGCGGATTGCCGCCGATCGACGTCGCGGGCAGCGCCGCGAGCACGAAGAGCGCGCGTCCGAGCACGGGCAGATGCGGCGCATCGGGCGCGCGATGCCGCCACGCACGGTAGGCCATCGAGCCGCGCCAGAGCGCCCACAGCACGGCGAGCGGCAGCGCGAGACCGAACAGCACGCCGCCCGCGAAGAACTGATAGACCCAGAAGTCGTGGCCGGCCGCCCAGATTCTGATCGCGTAGAAATCCTTCTCGCTGATCATGCCCGCGAGATCGGGCAAGTACAACGGCGAATAGCGATAGTCGTGTCCGTATCCCATGCCGACCATCGTCGAGAGCGTCGAGGATGTCGTCTGATCGACCTGATCCTTCATTTCCGCGAGACGCGCGATCGTGACCGGATCGCGTGCGACTGGCACGTCCTTCGCGAGCGACATGTGCTGCATGAACTGCTGGGCGACGGTCGGGAAGAACGTGGCCGTTGCGGCCGCCATCGCGCCGAGCAGCGTCAGAATCGCGATCGCGCGCAGGCCGGCGGTGAAGAAAGGCCGGATCGAAGGCGCGGCGAGCCACGTCGCGTAAGCAATGAGCAGCACCGTGCCGACGAGCAGGCCGGGCGTGGCGCAGACGATTTCCACGGCGATCGTCGCGAGAAAGAGCAGCGCGGCGAGCTTCGCGATGCGCTGCGCGAAGACGAACTCGTGCAGCAGCAGCCCTTGCAGACAGAGGAACGTGACCGGGACGACGTGCATGCTCATGTTCCCGGTTCCATCCGACATCGCCATGTCGAAGCCGACGCCGAACACGAGCGATGCGATCAGCGAGCCGATCATCGCGCGCTCGATCTGTTCGAGCCGCTGCGCATCCCACGGACGGCAGCCGACGAAATAGCCGAGCAGCATCAGCAGAAACGGCAGGATCACGCGCGCGTAGTTGCCCGCGTCGTTGCCTTGCAGCAATTGCGTGGCGACGCTGCCGAAGATCGTCAGCAGAAAGAGCGAGGTGACGAGCGTGCGCATGCGCGAACGGCGCGCGAAGCGCGGCGCGATCAGCAGAATCGCGCAGGCGGCGCCCATCGAGGTCACGGTGAGCAGAATGTCGACCGTCCTGCTGGCCGCCTCCACGCCCTTGAAGTCGAACGCAAGCGGAAGCAGGCAAAGCCATATCCAGACGACGGCGAACTTGTTCCGCATGACGACCCCGGGAACCCCATTTTTTGCGTCGAATATATCAGCGGCTTTTATCGCGCGCCGTTGCGGCGGCGTCAGGCGCCTAGTCTTCGGCGTGAAACGACGGACGCGCATGTGCGCCGCACCACGCATCGTTGGGCGCGTTTCTTCGTCGCGCGCCCCTGTCCGCAAAGCACGGGATTCTGGCGGATCGTCCCCGATTTGCGGACCGAAGATTGAATGGCCGGAAGCGACATGTTCCGGCGTGAGACCACTCAATACGTGCGATGTGCGTGCACGTGCCGATACGAGGTAACCCGGTTTCGGGGTAAGCAGGCCCACGAGGACGCGCGGTTCCGCCGCGCGAGCCACTCGACAACAAACGACCCTCGCAGAAGGGAAACGGCATGGGCTTGTTCGGCGCAACACGCATGCAGGAACCCAATCGATCGATACGATTCGATTTCATCCGGGGACTCGCGATCATCGCAGGGACGAGTGGCCCGATCTCCGCACGCCGAATCCGCGCGATTCAAAGCTGGCGCGCGCGCCGGTTTTCGCGTATCAAATAGATTCCTGCCGCAAGGCAGGCCGCGTTGCGCTTCGTGCATCGATCGCTTCGTCCCCAACGCGCGGGGCTTTCTCCGATAGCCCGTGTCTCATCGTCACACACGCGAATCACACTTCGATTACCGGCCAGGCGCGCGCTCGATCGGGCCTTTGCGCGCTTTCGATTCACGACATCACTCAGGAGACTCCCATGTCCGACAGGCTCAGCATCTCCACGCCCGACGGCAATTTCGACGCCTACGTCGCCTATCCCGCGCAAACGCCCGCGCCCGCCGTGGTCGTGATCCAGGAGATATTCGGCATCAACGCCGACATGCGCGAAACCTGCGACGAGTACGCGCGCCAGGGATACGTCGCGCTGTGCCCGGATCTGTTCTGGCGGCTCGAACCGAACGTCGAATTGACCGACAAATCCGAAGCCGAGTGGCAACAGGCGCTGAAGTACTACAACGCGTTCGACGTGAACACGGGCGTCGAGGACATCGCGGCGACCATCGGCTTTGCGCGCGGGCTTTCGCAGGTGCAGGGCAAGATCGGTTCGGTCGGATTCTGTCTCGGCGGCCTGCTGTCTTTCCTGACGGCCGCGCGCACCGATGTGGACGCATCGGTTTCCTATTACGGCGGCGGCACCGACCAATACCTTGCCGAGCTGCCGAAGATCAAGGTGCCGCTGATGCTGCATCTCGCGGAAGAAGACGAGTTCATTCCCGCCGACGCGCGCAGTCGCGTGCTCGCGGCGGTGCAAGGGCACGCGAACGTCGAGGCGTTCACGTATCCCGGCTGTCATCACGCGTTCGCGCGCAATCAGGGCGCGCACTACGACGCGGCGGCCGCGCAACTCGCGAACGGCCGCACCGCGGAGTTTTTCAAGAAGCATCTGACGTAATCGACGCCAGAAACGAAAACGCCGCCCGGAGCGGGGCGGCGTTCATCGTCGGGAAAAGAGCTTACTTCTTCACCGTGTGCGGCCGTCGAAACACGAGCCAGCGCGGCGACTTGAAGCGCACGATGCTCATGTAGAGCCACACATACGTCGCCGCGAACACGACGACGAAGCAGAACAGATGCACCGTGTGCCGCCAGAAGAGCGTCGCGGGAATCACCGCGATCAGGCACAGCAGCCACAGATACGGCGACGTGAGCGAGTTGCGGCGCGTCAGTTCGTGCGCGTTCTTCGCGCCGACGGCCCAGCGCATCAGCCGCTTGTAGACGAGCATATGCAGATGCACGCCATCCGGAATGCCGGGCGAGATGCCGCGAATGAACTTCTTGCGATAGATCGAGAAACACGTCTCGAAGATCGGATACATGAAGAGCAGCACCGGATACCACGCGGAGACGTCGCGGTTGCGCATCACGAGCATGATTGAGAGCTCGCCCAGCATGAAGCCGACGAAGTACGCGCCGCCGTCGCCGAGAAAGATCAGGCCGGCGGGGAAATTCCAGATGAAGAAGCCCATCACCGCGCCCATCATGATGAGCGATCCCGACAGCACGACGGGATCGTGCACCTGGAACGCCACGTAGGCGAGCGACGCGAACATCATGAAGCTGACCATCGATGCGAGGCCGTTGAAACCGTCGATGATATTCACCGCGTTCGCGAGCGCCGCGACGGCGAGCACCGTCACCGCGCAGGAGATGATGGCGTAGGACAGCAGGAAATCGAGCGGCGGCACGCTGATGCGCGTGACCGCGATATTCAGCAACGCATAGGCGAGGCCCGCGGCGGCCATCGTGCAGACGAGGCGGGCGAGCGGCGAGACGCGCTTGGTCAGGTCTTCGATCAGCCCGGAGAGAAACGCCGGCAGGCCGCACGCGACGATGCCGAGAATCCCGCCCGATACGGCCGGATAACTCCATCGCAACTGCACCGCCGATGCGGTCAGCCCGCAAATGATGCCCACGCCGCCGATGCGCGGCACCGGGCGCGCGTGAAACTTCTGCACGCCGGCGAGATCGGTGTCGCCGAGCACGCCTTCCTGCAGGTGTGCGAAGCGCACGATCAACAAGGTCACGAGCAGCGAGATCAGAAAAGCGAGCGCGAAACTAAGCATGAAAATAGAACCGGTTGGGAGAAGCAGCCCCGCATCGCTCGGAACGACGAGGCGGGGCGCAGCGAGACTTTACGCGAACCCGTTCGGGTTTTGCGACTGCCAGCGCCAGTGATCCACGCACATGCGTTCGATGCCGTGCTCCGCGCGCCAGCCGATCAGTTCCGCGGCGGCGGCAGGATCGGCGTAGCAGGCGGCGATGTCACCCGGGCGGCGCGGCACGAGCTCGTACGGCACGGGCTTGCCCGACGCCGCCTCGAACGCCTTCACGACATCGAGCACGCTATAGCCCTGGCCCGTGCCGAGATTCACGACGAAACTGCGGTCGAGCGTCTTCAGCGCGTCGATGGCCGCGATGTGCCCGCGCGCCAGATCGACGACGTGAATGTAATCGCGCACGCCGGTGCCGTCGTGGGTATCGTAATCGCTGCCGAACACGCGCAGGCGCTCCAGCTTGCCGACGGCCACCTGCGCGACATACGGCATCAGGTTGTTCGGAATGCCCGCCGGATCTTCGCCGATCAGCCCGCTCTCATGCGCGCCGACCGGATTGAAATAGCGCAGCGTCGCGATGCGCCACGACGGATCGGAGACTTCGAGATCGCGCAGAATCTGTTCGGCGATGAGCTTCGACTGGCCGTAAGGGTTGGTCGCCGAGAGCGGAAACGATTCGTCGATCGGCACGCTCTTCGGCACGCCATAGACCGTCGCGGACGAGCTGAACACGAAGTTGCGCACGTTGCGCTCTTTCATCACCTTCAGCACGGCGAGCAGGCTGCCGATGTTGTTGTTGTAGTACTCGACCGGCTTCGCGACCGATTCGCCCACGGCTTTCAGCGCGGCGAAGTGGATCGCGCCGGTGATCTCGTGCGTGTCGAAGATATGGTTGAGCGCGGCTTCATCGCGCGCGTCGGCGTGATGGAACGCGACGCGCTTGCCGGCAATGCTTTCGACGCGCTTCAGCGATTCGGCGCGACTGTTCACGAGATTGTCGATGACCACGACGCCATAGCCCGCGTCGAGCAATTCGACGCACGTATGCGAACCGATAAAGCCCGCGCCGCCCGTTACGAGAATCGTGCCCTTTGCACCCGTGTTCGGCGACTGATTGCCATTCATCATGCGTTCTCCAAAAGACTCGAATCAGAGTGAAATGCCTGTGATGGCATGTATTGTGCCCTTGTAGCGTTCGACGACATTCTTTTCGTCGAATTCGCTTGTGACTTTTTCGCGGCCGCGCAGCGCCATCGCCTCGCGCTCGCTGGAAGTGAGCGTCAGCATGCGTTCGAGCGCTTCGGTCAGGCTGTCGGCGTTCTTTACCTCGCAGAGAAGACCGTTCACGCCGTCCTCGACGACCTCGCGGCAGCCGGGCACATCGGTGGCGACGATCGGGCGGCCCATCGCCGAGGCTTCCATCAGCGTGCGCGGCACGCCTTCGCGATACGAAGGCAGCACGACGCAATCCGCCGCGGCGACGAGCGGGCGCACGTCGTTGGCTTCGCCCAGATATTCGACGATATTCTCCGCTTCCCACTTCTGCACATCCGTGCGGCTGATCGCGCTGGGGTTGTCGACGCCGACCGGCCCGAGCAATTGAAAACGCGCGTGCGGATATTTCGCGCGAATCCTGCGCGCGGCTTCGACATATTCCGCCACGCCCTTGTCCCACAGGAGCCGCCCGATGAGGATGAAAACGAAGTCCGCGCGCGCGGGCAGCGGCTGAAACGCGAATTCATCGAGATCGACGCCTTCGCCGTGCAGACGCCGCGCGCGATCCGGATGCGCGAGCAGATTCTCGTGCAGAAAGGCTTCGTGATCGTCGCGATTCAGAAACCACACTTCGCGCGGAAAGCGGAACGCGAAACGGTACAGCAGCTTCGCGACCTGCGCCGTGCGGCTCTTCTGGATGAACACGTAGCCGAGGCCCGTGGTCACTGCGATCGACGGCACGCGCGCGAGCATCGCGGCGAGCGTGCCGTAGATGTTCGGCTTGATGGTGTAGTGAAACACGATGTGCGGGCGCGTCGCGCGATATTCGCGATAGAGCGCGGCGAGCGTCCTGAAGTCCTGGCGCGGGTCCGTTCCCTTCGACGCGACCGGCAACTCGACGCAGCGGCAGCCCATTGCCGTGAGCGGCTCGAAGGTGCGATCGCGCGGCGCGATGATCGTCACTTGCGCACCGCGCGCGGTCAGCATGCGCAGCACGCCTTGCCGGTAGGTGTAGATCGCCCACGCCGTGTTGCAGACGAGGGCGATGCGAAGACTCGACTTTTCTTTCGTCATCCGGAAGAGCGCTCAACGTGGCGCGAACTGAACATTGAAATTTTCACGCGGAAGACGTGGCCTTCAGCAATCGCGCCTTCAGACCGCGCAACGCGCGATACGGCAGGACGAGATGCGCGATGCTTTTTGCGACGCCCGCCCAGTCGAGCGGATTCGTCAGGCGCAGATGGCGCAGTTGCAGGCGCAGTGTCGACATCACCTGCACGCGCCGCTTCGTCGCGCTGATGCCGCTTTCGTTCAGCTCGTAGAAGAGACCGAACTCGGGCAGGTTCGCGCCGTCGTGCCGTTGCAGGAGCCGCAGGATCAGATCGAGATCTTCGGCCGCGCGATACTGCGCGCGATAGTTGCCCGCTTCGATCACGGCATCGATGCGCAGCATCAACGACGGATGCGTGAAGCACGTGCGTGCGAGCATCATGCGGCGGATCGCGGCGGGCTCGCTCGGCGGCGTCAGGTCGAAAAGCGGCGCGCCTTGCGTCGATACGACATGCGTCCACATGCCCAGCACCGCGACGCGCGAATGGTCCTCCATGTACGCGCGCTGCTTCGCGAGACGGCCGGGCGTCGCCAGATCGCCGGCATCGATGCGCGCCGCGTAACGCGCGCCGCGTGCGGCGAGCGCCGCGATGCCCGCTTCGAGCGCGCGCTCGATGCCGCCGTTTCGCGGCATCCGCAGAATGTCGATGTGCATGCCGCCGATGACGGGCGCGACGATCGGCGGCGTGCTGCCGTCGTCGACGATCAGCACGTTCACCGTCGAGGCTTCCCTGAACGATGCGAGCGTGCGTTCGACCTCGGCCTGGCCGTTGAACGCGGGCATCAGCACGGCGACATCGGAGAGATCGTTCATGCGCGCAGCCGGAAACGGATGTAGTAAAAGTTCACCGACGCCGCCGCGACATAGCCCGCCGCGAGCCCGATCAGCGCGCCGTAGCCTTCGATGCGCGGAATCGTGAACCAGTTCACCGCGAACGCGACGGCCAGCGCGAACAGCCATTTCGACAGCAGCACGTACTTCGCCTGATATTTCAGCACGACGAGATTGCCGATCGCCTCGACGCCCGCCGGCACGGACAGCCACACGGCCCAGCGGAAAATATCGGCGGCGCCCGCGTAGTTCGGCCCGAACACGCGCGCGATGATGAAGCCCGCGAGCGCATCGAGGACGGCGGCGCCCGCGATCATCAGCACGGCGGTCATCGCGAAGAGGCGCACGAGATTGCGCCTGAGGCGCGCGGTTTCCTGCACGCGATACACGAACGCCGGCGCGATGGTCTGCGAGAGCATCAGCGCGAGCGCGATCCAGTTCTCGTTCAACTGCTGCGCGGCGGAGTAGAGCCCGAGTTCCGCGAACGACACGCGATGCGCGAGCATCAGCCGGTCGAGCTTGAGAAACAGATACATGCAGATGAGTCCGAGCCAGAACACCGTGCCCGCGCTCGCGAAATGTCTGAACAGTGCGCGATCGAAGCGCCAGCCGAGCGTGCCGCCGTGACGGCGCATGTAGTACGCGACGAGCGCGGCGCTTATCGCGGCCGCTTCGAGCGCCCAGAGCCAGCCGAATCTCGACGGCGCGGCCATCGCGCGCACCAGCGCGAACACGAGCGCCGCCTTGACGATGGCCGCCGCCATGCTCGCGATGAGCTGCGGCTTGCTGTAGGTGAGACTTTGCAGCCACGAATTGACGACGCCGATGAACGGCTCGCGAAAGAGCATCGTGACGGCGAGGCCGGCGAGCATCAGGCCGACCATCGGATCGGTGCCGCCTGCCGCGATCCACATCCACGTGACGACGAGCGCGATGATCGAGACGCCCATGCGCAGCACGAACGCGCTGCCGAGCACCGCGCCGGCTTCGGCGGGCGTGCGGTTGACGATCGTCGGCACGAGGATTTCCGCGCCGCAGACCCACGTGATCGGCGCGATCACGAGCAGGAGCGTGTTCGCGTATTGCCATTTGCCGAAAACGTCGGGGCCGAGATAGCGCGCGAGCAGTCCCGAAATGACGATCGCCACCGCAATCTGCGTGAGCCGTTCGAGCCCGAGCCAGACGATGTTGGCGAGCGCGCGGGCGACGTCCGGATTACCGGAGCGCGTCAGCGCCTTCATGCGGCCGATCCTGCGGCACAAGCGGGCACACGGCGTGCTACCTTAGCCTGACCGCCCTGCAAGTCTGCGTGTTCGGTCAAGTTTTGTGTGTTTGCACGCAGACGCGCCTCATTCGAAGGCATCGAGGCGAAAGAGCGTTTGAGCATTGGATTAGAATGAACGCGCAGGCTTTGACCGCCGCGCGCAACCACGAGAGCGCCGAAAGACAGCGATTATAAGTGCGATCCGCGGCTTGCCCGTTGCGCTGGTTTTGCATCCAGTTGCTTCCAATTGTTTCTTTCGTGTTGATTTAACAGACGCAAAGGCAGAATTCGTACGTCATCTGGCAGTCGTTCACGCGCCTCGCACGCTGCACTGGCGCGCCAACCGTCACGACCTGCATGCCCTCATGGCTGCATCGCCGAGAAACCATCAATTAATAGAGAAGAGGTAGCCATCTCATGAGCCAAGTATCCCAATCCATCTTCAAGGCCTACGACATTCGCGGCATCGTCGGCAAGACGGTCGACACGGATGTCGCGAAGAGCATCGGCCATGCATTCGGCAGCGAGATCAAAAAGCAGGGCGGCGACTCGGTCGTCGTCGCGCGCGACGGACGCCTCTCCGGCCCCGAACTCGTCGGCGCGCTCGCGGAAGGCTTGCGCGCGGCGGGCGTCGATGTCGTCGATGTCGGCATGGTGCCTACGCCGGTCGGCTACTTCGCGGCGAGCGTGCCGCTGCCGTTGCCTTCGGGCGAGCGTCGCGTGGATTCGTGCATCGTCGTGACGGGCAGCCACAATCCGCCCGACTACAACGGCTTCAAGATGGTGCTGCGCGGCGCGGCGATCTACGGCGACCAGATTCAGGGCTTGTACAAGCGCATCGTCGACAGCGACTTCACGAGCGGCGAAGGCACGTACACCGAGTTCGACGTATCGCAGATCTATCTCGATCGCATCGTGTCGGACGTGAAGCCGGTGCGCGGAATGAAGATCGTCGTCGATACCGGCAATGGCGTCGCGGGCGGCCTCGCGCCGAAGCTGTTCAAGGCGCTCGGCTGCGAGCTCGTGGAGCTGTTCACGGACATCGACGGCACTTTTCCGAACCATCACCCGGACCCTGCGCACCCGGAAAATTTGCAGGACGTGATCAAGGCGCTCAAGGAAACGGATGCCGAGGTCGGCTTCGCATTCGATGGCGACGGCGACCGGCTCGGCGTCGTGACGAAGGACGGGCAGGTCATCTATCCGGATCGCCAGTTGATGCTGTTCGCGCAGGAAGTGCTGTCGCGCAACAAGGGCGGCCAGATCATCTATGACGTGAAGTGCACGCGCAATCTCGCGAAGTGGGTGCGCGATCAGGGCGGCGAGCCGGTGATGTGGAAGACCGGTCACTCGCTCGTGAAGGCGAAGCTGCGCGAAACCGGCGCGCCGCTTGCGGGCGAGATGAGCGGACACGTGTTCTTCAAGGACCGCTGGTATGGCTTCGACGATGGCCTGTACACCGGCGCGCGCATGCTCGAAATCCTGTCGCGGGTGGCGGACCCGAGCAAGCTGCTCAACGATCTGCCGAATTCGCTATCGACGCCTGAGTTGCAGCTTAAGCTGGAAGAGGGCGAGAATTTCGAGTTGATCGCGCGTCTGCAGAAATCGGCGAAGTTCACCGGAGCGGATGATGTGCTGACGATCGACGGATTGCGGGTGGAGTATCCGGATGGGTTCGGACTGGCGCGTTCGTCGAATACGACGCCGGTGGTCGTGATGCGTTTCGAAGCGGATAACGACGCGGCGTTGAAGCGGATTCAGGAGGATTTTCGTCGGGTGATTCTGGCTGAGAAGCCGGATGCGAAGTTGCCGTTTTGAATGGTTTTAGCTGTAGATGACGCTACGGGCGCTTCGGCTAAATGCTGGTGGCCTGCGCTTCGTAGTGTCTGACGTGGTTTGGTTTTTTTGTTTGCCTGGGCTTCTGTGGATGGCCCGGTTTCGCAGTGGTCTATTAGCACTGCCCCTCCCCGGGGCGGGGGTCACTTTCTTTGCTGCTGCAAAGAAAGTAACCAAAGAAAGCAGCTTCTCACCGCCCGCAGTCACACGCAGTTTGGCCACGCTTGCCAGCCCGCGGTGGCACTCGCCTAAGTGTCGCCCTCGAAGGCCCAATCGGGCTTGGCTCGCGCACGGTCTGCCGCCCCAAATATTTTAGGGCGCTGGTTCAGCACCAAATAGCTTCGGCACAGCGCTACGCGCTGCCGTTGGGTATGCGAGGGAAACCGTCGAGGAAGAAGCGCACGCGCACCCGATTGACCCATCGGCCGCGAAGCGGGCCGGAGCTATTTGGTGCTGAACCAGTGTGTTATGCGGTGCGATGTGTCAGACCGTGCGCGGTCCAAGCCCTTGTCTGCTTGCGGGGGCACTCGCTACAGCCGGGCCATTAGGCCAATCGTCTGTGCCGCGGCCGGTGTGAAGTGCTTAGGCTGGGGAAAGCTGTTTCTTTGGTTACTTTCTTTGCAGCAGCAAAGAAAGTGACTGCCGCCCCGCACAGGGGCAGTGCTAATAGACCACTAAGAAAACGGGATCCGGCGAAAGCATTTCCCAGCGAAACTCCCATACACGCTCTAAAATCACCCCTTTCCCGCTCACCGCGCAGCGCCCTCCCGCGCCTCCCCACCCCAGCGTGCAAAAGATCCTGATCGTCCGCGTGTCGTCGCTCGGCGACGTCGTCCACAACATGCCGGCCATCGCCGACATCCGCCGCCGCTATCCCGATGCGCAGATCGACTGGCTCGTCGAGGAAAGTTTCGCGAGTCTCGTCGAACTCGTGCACGGCGTGCGCCGCGCGATTCCGTTCTCGTTGCGACGCTGGCGCCGTGCATTCGCATCGCCCGAAAACTGGCGCGAGATCGGCAAGTTCAAGCGCGAACTCGCCGCCGAAAAATACGATCTCGTGATCGACTGTCAGGGCCTCATCAAGACCGCGTGGGTCGCGAGCTGGGCGCGCGGGCCGCTCGTCGGTCTCGGCAACCGCACCGACGGCGCGGGCTACGAATGGCCCGTGCGCTTCTTTTACGACCGGCGCGTGCCGATCGAACCGCGCACCCACGTCGTCGAACGCACGCGGCAACTCGTGGCGGCGGCGCTCGATCTGCCGAAGCCGCAGATGACCGACGACATCGACTTCGGCATCGACACGCGCCGCGCAACGCTCGCCGTCTCCGAGCTCGGGTTGAATCTGCCGGTGCCGTATGTCGTGTTCGTGCACGCCACCTCGCGCGCCGACAAGCAATGGCCCGAAGCCGCGTGGATCGAACTCGGGCAGGCGCTCGTCACGCGCGGCGCGTCGATCGTGCTGCCGTGGGGCAGCGACGCCGAACGCGCGACCAGCGAAAAGCTCGCGAAGGAATTCGGCGCGGCCGCGATCGTGCCGCCGAAGCTGTCGCTGCCCGCCGTAGTCGGTCTGATCGACGGCGCAGCCGCGACCGTCGGCGTCGATACGGGCTTGGTGCATATTGCCGCGGCGCTGAAGCGCCCGACCGTCGAGTTGTACAATTTCTCGACCGCATGGCGCACCGGCGGCTACTGGTCGCCGCAGGTGGTCAATCTCGGCGACGCGAGCCGGCATCCGACGCTTTCCGAAGTCAAGGCCGCGCTCGCGGGCTTCGGCCTGCTGTAGCGTGTCCTTCGCGCGCCGCGCCGTGCTCGGGCAACTCAAGGTCGTAGACACATGACGGAATCTCAAATCATCGAAGTCGCGTCGGGCGATTGGCAGGGAAAGAATCTTTCCGTGCCGCGCGAGACGCTCCTTGCCGGCGTCGAAAACGGCAAGGTGCTGTATTTCCCCAATCTGCGTTTTCCGATCGAAGGCGGCGAACTCGCGCTGCTCGATCCGAAGATCGCGGACCCCAAACGCAAGAACATCAGCCTCGCACCCAACGGCGGCGCGCTGAACGGCGTGCTCGGCGAGAACGTGACGCAGTCGGCGGTGCGCTCGCTCATCAAGCGCTATCAGGATCATGCGCGCTCGCTCGTCGATGGCCTTTTCCCCGAATACGACGGCAAACTGCGCGTCGCGCCCACGAGCCTCAGGCTGCATCAGGTCGAAACGCGCGAGACATCCTGGCGCAAGGACGACAGCCGCCTGCACGTCGATGCGTTCCCGTCGCGCCCGAATTACGGCGAGCGCATCCTGCGCGTGTTCACGAACATCAATCCGAAAGGCGCGCCGCGCGTATGGCGCGTCGGGGAACCGTTCGAGGACATGGCGAAGCGCTTCCTGCCCGGCATCAAGACGCAGATGCCCGGCTCGGCGTGGCTCATGAATCTGCTGCACATCACGAAGTCGCCGCGCAGCGAGTACGACCATCTGATGCTGCATCTGCATGACGCGATGAAGGCCGATCTCGACTATCAGAAGACCGCGCCGCAAGAGGCGATGCCGTTTCCGCCGGGCTCGGTGTGGGTCTGCTTCTCCGATCACACGTCGCACGCCGTGATGTCCGGCCAGTTCATGATGGAACAGACCTTCTTTTTGCCCGTCAAGGCGATGGCGCGCCCCGATTGCGCGCCGCTCGGCATTCTCGAGCGCCTGAAGGGCAGGGCGCTCGTTTGAGCGGCGCCGCTTCCCCGGGCGCATCGGCCGCGGTGCTGAGGCTCGTCTACCGGGCGCTCTGGTGGATCGTCGCGCCGCTCGCCGTGCTGCGGCTCTACATCCGTTCGCGCAAGGAGCGTGGATACCGCGAGCATATCGGCGAGCGTTTCGGATGCATCCCGCCCCGGCGCGCCGACGATCTCGCGCCGCTCATCTGGGTGCATGCGGTATCGGTCGGCGAGACGCGCGCGGCGCAACCGCTCATCGATGCGTTGCTGAAAACGCATCCCGAAGCGCGTGTGCTGCTGACGCACATGACGCCGAGCGGCCGCGCGACGGGCCTCGAATTGTTCGGCGATCGCGTGTGGCGCGGCTATCTTCCCTACGATCTGCCGGTGCTCGTGCGGCGCTTTCTGCGCGCGTGGCGTCCGTCGCTCGGCATCGTGATGGAAACGGAAGTCTGGCCGACGCTCATCGACGAATGCAAGCGCGGCGACGTGCCGCTCGTGCTGACGAACGCGCGCATGTCGGAGCGTTCGTACCGGCGCGCGGCGAAGTTCGGGCGCGCGGTGCGCGAAGTGTTCGGCGGCTTTTCGCGCGTGCTCGCGCAGACGCCGTCCGACGCCGAACGGCTCACCGCGCTCGGCGCGCGCAACGTCGCGGTGCTCGGCAATCTGAAGTTCGATATGACCGCGCCGCCCGAACTGGTCGCGCGCGGTCACGCGTGGCGCACGGCGATCGGCGACCGGCCGGTGTGGGTCGCGGCGAGCACGCGCGAAGGCGAGGAGACGCTGGTCCTGCGCGCCTTCGCGGCGCTCAATGTCCCCGATGCGCTGCTGATTCTCGTGCCGCGTCATCCGCAACGTTTCGATGAAGTGTCGGCGCTGATCGCGAGCCTCGGGCTGACGAGCGCGCGCCGTTCGGTGTGGGCGCCGAAGCCGGCCGCGGCGGGATCGGGCGCGGATGTGCCGGAACCGTTGCCGGCGAACGTGCAGGTGCTCCTCGGCGATTCGATGGGCGAACTCGGCGCGTATTACGCGGCGGCGGATCTCGCGTTCATCGGCGGAAGCCTGTTGCCGCTCGGCGGGCAGAATCTGATCGAAGCGTGCGCGGCGGGCGTGCCGGTGCTGATCGGACCGCACACGTTCAACTTCACGCAGGCGACCAACGATGCGATCGCGGCAGGCGCCGCGTTGCGTGTGCAGGACCCGCAGGAGCTTGCGCGCGGTCTGCGCGAAATCTTCAGCGACAAGGCGAGGCGGCTCGCGATGAGCGCGGCGGCGTCGGCGTTCGCGGCGCGGCATCGCGGCGCGACGGAGCGAACGGTGAGCGTGCTGAGCGCATTGCTCGAAGAGGAAAACGACGCGGCGAAGTGATCGTCATCGCGTCCGTTTCATCTGACAAAAGACCTTTATCCGTCAGAAAAATCGAGGTTGAACGTCAAAAAAGTTAGAGGGATACTGAATTCCCTACCGGCCCCTTCGTACGGACAACAATAGGCCGGATGCCTGCGAACGTGCTTCCAATCTCATTTCGAGGACGCGCATGCAAGATCTCATCAAGTCCGTCGTCAAAGACATGATGCCGCCCGGGCTCCTGCGCCTGCTGCGGCCATCCCCCGGACCAACCGATTCATGGGGCGCCGTGCGGTACGGCACGCACGGTCTCGTGCTCCCCGGCAACCGGCGCTTCGAATATCGGCCTTGCCCGGCGGATCGCTCGGTTTGCCGGCAAATCTTTTTTCTTCGCGAATACGCGACGGATCATCTGCTGCGCGGGAAGGAAATCGCGGCGTTCTACGCGGCCTGCGAGAATCCGCTGATCGTCGATGCCGGCGCCAATATCGGCGCTGCGGCGGTGTGGTATGCGCTCACGTATCCGAAGGCGAAGATCGTCGCCATCGAGCCGGATGTATCGAATTTCGCGCTGCTCAAAAAGAACGCGGAGACCTTTCCGCTGATCACGCCGCTGAATGCCGCGATCGCGGCGAAGCGCGGCACGCTCTATCCCAACGATCCGGGCGGCGGCGAATGGGCCTTCCGCACGGCCGACAAGCCCGTCGAGAAAGGCTATGCCGTCGACGCGCTCACGCTCGAAGACGTGATGCCGGCATCCGGCGTGACGCCGTTCATTCTCAAGATCGATATCGAAGGCGCGGAGTCGGACCTGTTCTCGCGCCATTGCGAAGCCCTGAACCAGTTCCCGGTCATCATGATCGAGTTGCACGACTGGATGCTTCCCGGCGAATCGAACAGCCGCAACTTCCTGCAATGGCACGTCGAGATGAAGCGCGATTTCATTCAGGTGGGCGAGAACGCGGTCTCGATATCGAATTCGATTGCGCTGACATAGCGCGTCTTACGCGAGCAGCAGTCCCTTCTTCTCGATGAAGCGAATGACGTCATCGAGCCCGTCGAGCGCCTTCAGATTGCACATCACGAAAGGCCGCTCGCCGCGCATCTTTTTCGCGTCGCTCGCCATGATGTCGAGATTCGCGCCGACATGCGGCGCGAGGTCGGTCTTGTTGATCACGAGCAGATCCGACTTCGTGATGCCCGGCCCGCCCTTGCGCGGAATCTTCTCGCCGCCCGCGACATCGATCACGTAGATGGTCAGATCGGAGAGTTCCGGACTGAAGGTCGCCGCGAGATTATCGCCACCGGATTCGATGAACACGATATCGGCATCGGGAAACTTCGTCACCATGCGATCGACGGCTTCGAGGTTGATCGACGCATCCTCGCGGATCGCCGTATGCGGGCAGCCGCCCGTCTCGACGCCCATGATGCGCTCGGCCGGCAGCGCGCCCGCGACGGTCAGCAGGCGCTGATCTTCCTTCGTGTAGATATCGTTGGTGATGGCGACGAGGTCGTACTTCTCGCGCATCGCCTTGCAGAGCATTTCGAGCAGCGTGGTCTTGCCGGAGCCGACCGGCCCGCCCACGCCCACGCGCAACGGCGGCAGTTTCTTGGTTCGGCGAGCGGCGGAAGAGTAAGCGGGAGTGTTCATGGAATATCGGTTCAGGAGCGGAAAAGCCGCGAGTATTGCGATTCGTGCCGCGCGGACAAAACGCCGAGTTGCGGCGCGAAAGTGTTGACCCGTTCGGGCGATGTATCGAGCGCGCGGCGCACGGCGGCATCGATCGGTTCGCGCAACGCGACGATGATGCGCTGCCCTGCAAGCTGGCCGAGCGGCACGGCTTTTAGCGCGGCCGCCGCCTGATTCTCGACCCAACTGAACGCGTAGGCCGCGAGCGCGGCTTCCGTCGATGCATCGTGCGCGAATGCGGCGAAGGCGAACGCGCTCGGCTGCGCGATCGGCTTGATCGCGGCGAGCGTCGCGCGGCGCGCTGCGTCGCCCCATTCGAGCGATGCGCACAGTTGCGCGAGCGACCAGCCCATCTGCTCGGTTTCGCGTTTTAACTCCGCCGATTCGCGGCTCGCGATGTATTCATCGTTCGCGACTCGCAGCGCGGCTTCGTCGTGCGCACGCCAGTGTTCGATCTGATGCGCGAGCAACGGCAATTCGCCGCGCGCGAGCACGGTGCTCAGGCCGCTCGCGATCCAGTCGCGGGCGCTGTCGCCGTCGTGGATCAGGCCGTGCTCGATCGCCGCTTCGAGTCCCTGCGAATAGCTGAACGCGCCGATCGGCAGCGCCGGCGACGCGAGATGCAAAAGCGCAGTGAGTTCAGCGATGCGCATGACCGTGATGATGATGTTCGTGACCATGATCATGACCGCACGACGAGTGATCGTGATCGTGGTCGTGCGAATGATCGTGCCCGTGATGCTCGTCGAAGACCTTTTGCGCGAGCGCGTAGTCCTCGCTGAAGCTTTCGTCGTGGCCGTGCTTGTGACCGCCGCCATATGCGCCGGTTTCGGGCTGGAACGGCTGCGATTCATGCGCGACGAGCACGCCGAGACGCTTCAGCATGTCTTCGAGCACGGGATCGGCTTCGAGCTTCAGATAATCCGCGCCGACTTCCACGGGCGTATGCCGGTTGCCGAGGTGATACGCGGCACGCGTCAATAGCCGCACGCTCGGCGCGCGCACGACGAGCACGTCCTCCGCCGCCGCGATCACACGCACGAAGCCGCCGTCATCCGCGACGAGCATGTCGCCGTCCGCGAGCACGGTGCCGCGCGGCATCACGAGGGCGACTTCCTCGCCGTTGTCGAGCGTGGCGGCGAGACGGCTCTTGCCGCGCGCATCGAAAGGCAGGGTCAGGGTGGGCGCGCGCTTCACGAGCACGGGCGCGAGCTTGGCGGTCAGACGTTTGTCGATGGTACGCATGGCGACTCAGAACAGGAAATAGCGCTGCGCCATCGGCAGAACGGTGGCGGGATCGCAGGTGAGCAATTGCCCATCGGCGATCACCTGATAGGTCTGCGGATCGACGCTGATGGACGGCTGCCATGCATTGTGAATCATGTCGGCCTTCGTCACATTGCGGCAGTTCTTCACCGCGACCACTTGCTTGCTGAGACCGTAACGATCCGCGACGCGCGCTTCCATCGCCATTTGCGACACGAAGGTCAGCGACGTCTTGCCGAGCGCGCCGCCGCGCGTCGCGAACATCTCGCGATAATGCACCGGCTGCGGCGTCGGAATCGATGCGTTCGGGTCGCCCATCTGCGCGACCGCGATCATGCCGCCCTTGACGATCATCGCGGGTTTCACGCCGAAGAACGCCGGCTCCCAGAACACGAGATCGGCCCACTTGCCCGGCTCGATGGAACCGACTTCATGCGCGATGCCATGCGTGATCGCCGGATTGATCGTGTACTTCGCCACATATCGCTTCGCGCGGAAATTGTCGTTGCGCGCGTTGTCTTCGGCGAGCGCGCCGCGCTGCACCTTCATCTTGTGCGCCGTCTGCCAGGTGCGGATGATGACTTCGCCGACGCGGCCCATCGCCTGCGAATCGGAGGACAGCATCGACAATGCGCCGAGATCGTGAAGGATGTCTTCGGCCGCGATGGTCTCGCGGCGAATGCGCGATTCCGCGAACGCGATATCTTCCGCGATCGACGGATCGAGGTGATGGCACACCATCAGCATGTCGAGATGCTCGTCGAGCGTGTTGATGGTATAGGGGCGCGTCGGATTGGTGGAAGAGGGCAGCACGTTCGATTCGCCCGCCACCTTGATGATGTCCGGCGCATGGCCGCCGCCCGCGCCTTCCGTGTGATACGTGTGGATCGTGCGGCCCTTGAATGCGGCGATGGTCGTCTCGACAAAGCCCGCTTCGTTGAGCGTGTCGGTGTGGATGGCGACCTGCGTGTCGGTGTCGTCGGCGACCGAGAGGCAGTTGTCGATCGCGGCGGGCGTCGTGCCCCAGTCCTCGTGCAGCTTCAGACCGATTGCGCCCGCTTTCACCTGTTCGATCAGCGGCGCGGGCAGGCTCGCGTTGCCCTTGCCGAGAAAGCCGAGATTGACCGGCCAGCCGTCGGCGGCTTGCAGCATCCGCTCCATGTGCCAGGGGCCCGGCGTGCAGGTCGTCGCGTTGGTGCCGGTCGCGGGGCCGGTGCCGCCGCCGAGCATCGTCGTGACGCCGCTTGCGATCGCTTCGTCGATCTGCTGCGGGCTGATGAAGTGGATGTGCGTATCGACGCCGCCCGCCGTGACGATCATGCCTTCGCCCGCGATCACTTCGGTCGCCGCGCCGATCGCGATGTTCACGTTCGGCTGGATATCCGGATTGCCCGCCTTGCCGATTGCGAAGATGCGTCCGCCCTTGATGCCGATATCGGCTTTCACGATGCCCCAATGATCGAGGATCAGCGCGTTGGTCACGACCGTATCGACGACCTCGGCCGATGGACGTTGCGACTGGCCCATGCCGTCGCGAATCACCTTGCCGCCGCCGAATTTCACTTCTTCGCCGTAGGTGGTGAAGTCGCGCTCGACTTCGATGATGAGATCGGTGTCGGCGAGGCGCACGCGGTCGCCGGTCGTCGGGCCGAACATTTCAGCATAAGCGCGGCGGCCGATGCGTAGCGTCATGTTATTGATGTCCTGTTCAGAGTGGGCCCATCACGAGGCCGTTGAAGCCATAGACGTGCCGGTCGCCCGCGAGCGCGACGAGTTCGACGGTGCGTTCCTGTCCCGTCTCGAAGCGCACGGCGGTGCCTGCCGCGATATTCAGGCGAAAGCCGCGCGCCTTCTCGCGTTCGAACTTGAGCGCCGCGTTGACTTCATAGAAATGAAAATGCGAGCCGACCTGCACGGGCCGGTCGCCATGATTCGCGACGAGGACCGTCACGGTCTCGCGTCCCGCGTTGAGTTCGTGCTCGCCATCGTCGATGAAATATTCGCCGGGGATCATGGTCTTAAGGGATCGGATGATGAACCGTCACGAGCTTCGTGCCATCGGGGAAGGTCGCTTCGATCTGGATGTCGGGAATCATCTCGGGCACGCCTTCCATCACGTCGTCGCGCGTGAGCAGCGTCGTGCCGTAGTGCATGACTTCGGCGACGGTCCTGCCGTCGCGCGCCGCTTCCATCAATGCGGCCGAAATGAACGCGACGGCTTCGGGATGGTTGAGTTTCAGGCCGCGCGCGCGGCGGCGTTCGGCGAGCAATGCCGCGGTGAAGATCAGCAGCTTGTCCTTTTCTCGGGGCGTGAGTTTCATGGCTCTTTCGTTTTATGGCGCAAGGCTTTGGGCCTTGCAATGCTAGCATCGGATGGGCTTTCGGCGAGCTTGCAGTTCACTGGATAAAGCGCTGCAACTCGACCGTCGAAGGCCGCTCGAATATCGCTTCCGGCGCACCCGATTCCCACACGCGCCCCTGATGCATGAACACGACCTTGTCGCTCACCTTGCGGGCGAAGCGCATCTCGTGCGTGACCATGATGAGCGTCATGCCGTCGCGCGCGAGGTCTTCGACGACCGCGAGCACTTCACCGACGAGTTCGGGATCGAGCGCCGACGTGATCTCGTCGCAGAGCAAAACGGTCGGCTTCATTGCGAGCGCGCGCGCGATGGCCACGCGCTGCTGCTGGCCGCCGGAGAGTTGATCGGGGTACGCATCGAACTTGTCGCCGAGACCGACGCGTTCGAGCACCGTGTGCGCGGTCGCGCGCGCCTTCGCCTTGTGGATCTTCCTGACGACGGTTTGCGCGAGCATCACGTTTTCTCCCGCGGTGAGATGCGGAAAGAGGTTGTACTGCTGAAACACCATGCCGACCTTCAGACGCAGCGCGCGCAAGTCGGCGTGACGCGCATCGAAATGCTCGCCATCGATTTCGATCGAACCTTCGTCGATGCTTTCCAGCCCGTTCAACGTGCGCAACAGCGTGCTCTTTCCCGAGCCGCTGCGTCCGATGATCGATACGACCTGTCCGCGCTCGACGGCAAAGTCGATACCCTTCAGCACCTGATTCGCGCCGAACTGCTTTTGAAGATTGCGGGTTTCAACGAGCGGCATTCCATTTCCTTTCGAGCGTGCGCGCATAGCGCGTCAACGGATAGCAAAGCACGAAGTAGATGATGGCGACGAGCCCATACACGAGGAACGGCCGGAAAGTCGCATTCGAAATCATCGTGCCGGCCTTCGTGAGTTCCGTGAAGCCGATGATCGATACGAGCGCTGTGTCCTTGACCGCCTGCACCGCGAAGCCGACTGTCGGACCGACGGCGATGCGCGTCGCCTGCGGCAGGATCACGTGACGAAGCTGCTCGAAATAGCTCATCGCGAGACTAGACGATGCTTCCCATTGTCCCTTCGGCACCGCTTCGACCGCGCCGCGCCAGATCTCCGCGAGATAGGCGCTGGTGAAGAGCGTGAGACCGACCGTCGCGGCGAGCCAGGGCGAAACGTCGATGCCGATCAGCGGCAGGCCGAAGAACACGAGGAACAGTTGCATCAGGAGCGGCGTGCCCTGAAAAATCTGGATATAGGCTTTGACGAACGCGCGCAGCACCTGCGATTTCGACACGCGCATCACGAGCAGCGCAAACCCGGCGATGCCGCCCAGCACGAACGACACGATCGACAGCACGACGGTCCAGCGCGCCGCGAGCAACAGGTTCTCGAAGATCTGCGCGAGGGTGAATTCGATCATCGCGCGGCGCTCCGATGGTTCATCAGAAAGCGTTTGCCCGCCGCGTTCAGCGCGGTGCGCAACGCGAGCGCCATCATGAGATAGGCCGCCGTGATGAAGAAGCACGTCTCGAATGCGCGGAAGTTGCGCGACTGGATATAGCTCGCTGCATAGGTGAGGTCGGGCACCGAGATCTGCGATACGACGGCCGAGCCGAGCATCGTGATGACGATCTGGCTGGTCAGCGCGGGAAACACCTTCGCGAGCGCCTGCGGCAGCACGACGTGGCGGAACGTCTCGCCACGCGACATCGCGAGCGAGGCCGCGGCTTCGTGATGCCCCTTCGGCACGGCCGCGACGCCCGCGCGGATGATCTCGACCGAATACGCGCCGAGATTGAGCGTCATCGCGAGAATGGCCGCGACGTATTCGCTCAGGTGAATGCCGAGCGCGGGCAGGCCGAAGAACACGAAGAACAGTTGCACGATGAACGGCGTGTTGCGGACCGCTTCGACATAGCCGCCGACGATCGCACTCAGCCACGCACGCCGGCTGTCGCGCGCGGCGGCGCCGAGCACGCCGACCGACACCCCGAGCGCCGTCGAGACCGCGGTCAAGGCGAGCGTCGTCGCCGCGCCGCTCGCGAACATGCCCGCGTATTGCGCGAGATCGGCGAATTGAAGTTCATAGGCCATCGTTGCCGTGCGCTCTGTCAAAGGCTCGCGGGCAGCGGCTGGCTGAACCACTTCTTCGACATCGTGTTGAGCGTGCCGTCCTTTTTCGCCTGCGCGATGGTGTCGTCGACCTTGGTCATCAGGCGCGGCTCGTTCTTGTTCATGCCGACGAAGCAGGGCGAATCCTTGATGATGAACTTCGCTTCCGGGCGGCGCGGCGGATTCTTCGCGAGGATCGCGGCCGCGACGATGTTGCCCGCCGCGATCAGTTGCACCTGTCCCGAGAGAAACGCGGAGATGGTCGCGTTGTTGTCCTCGAAGCGCTTGATGGTCGCGTTCGGCGCCATCTGCGACAGCGCGATTTCTTCGAGCGCGCCGCGCGTTGCGCCGACGGTCTTGCCGGTGAGATCTGCGGGGCTGGTCACCTTGATGTCGGCGGGGCCGAACACGCCCTGGAAGTAGGGCGCATAAGGGGGCGAGAAATCGAGCACCTTCTCGCGTTCCGGCGTCTTGCCGAGCGATGAAATCACGAGATCGACCTTGTTGGTCGTGAGATACGGAATGCGGTTCGCGCTGTTCACGGGCACGAGTTCGAGCTTCACGTTCATCGACTTGGCGAGCAGCGCGGCCATATCGACGTCATAGCCTTGCGGCTTCATGTCGGCGCCGACCGAGCCGAAGGGCGGATAGTCCTCGGGCACGGCCACGCGCAGCGTGCCGTTCTTCGCGATGGTGTCGAGGGCGTCGGCGTGTGCGGCGAAGGGAGCGAGGGAAAGCAGCAGCGCGACGAGCGCGGTGCGCCGCGCGCGAGAAAACGTGATGAGCATCGATGATCCTTCGGTCTTGAGCGGCCGCGTTGGAAGGCGCGGCTCTTGAGCCGAGGGTTAAAGCGAGAGTCGTGCCATCGATGTCTCTTCGTTGTATCGTCTGCCTTCGCGGCTTGCGCGTCCATGAGCGCGCACAACGGCTGTGCAAACGGATGCGCTTCCCTGGTGCGTACTAGGTAGTCCACAAACGCAGAGGCCGCGCATCGACGCCATGCACGATGGGACGAAGACGCGTCCAGCATTCGATGAGCGCGTTTTGCAGCGGCTCCATCGAGCGGCTGATCGCGCGCACGATCATCACGCCCGGTCCGACGCACGATGCGCCAGCGCGCAGTTGATCGTCGAAGGGCAGTTGCGCGGTGAGCGTTTCGGCGAGCGCATCGTCGCAAGCGGGGCCGATCGCCCACAGCGTGCCGTAGGCGGGGAAGCCGGCGAGACCTTGCGCGGCATCGCGCAGCGGATCGTTCGCGTCGAGCAGCGTGCGCTCGAACCAGAGCGTCGTGCCGTCGCGCCGCGCGATGCGAGATATCGCCTTGATGTGCCCTTGCGTCCACGTCTCGCCGGCGGCGGCGCGGCCGAGCAGCATTGCATCCCAGCCGATGGCGCTCGCGCTTTCATCGAGCGTGAGATTGAATTCGAGCTCGACGTTCGACGATTCGAACACGATGTTGTTTTGCGGTAGCCAGTCGAGCTTCGCATGCGCCGCGAGAGCGATGTCGATGCGCTGCGTCGCGAGCTTGCCGTTGGCCTTGTACCACTTGGTCGCGCCGGGCGTCGTGATGACGGCGTGCGTGTGCTCCTCAAGGCGAACGTCGATGGACAGGCGATCGCCGCCCGCCACGCCGCCCGGCGGATGCACGATCACCGAGTGACAGATATCGCCTTCGGGATAGAGCGGGCGTTGCAGCCTCAACGGCCCTTCGTGCTTGCGATGAACGCAAACGGTGCGGCCATGCTGATGCGCGTAGCCGAGTTCGAGCGAGCCGCGCCAGATGTTTGGATCGACCAGCGTTGCGTGGGATTCGTGGTGCATGAGCGGTGCGTTTCAGAGCTGAGCATGAATCATACGGCGATCAGCTCGCGCACTCCATGCGCATCCATTTCCGAGCCTGCGCCGCCCGCGACGATTTCGCCGCGGCTCATCACCCAGTAGCGGTCGGCGAGCTCGCGGGCGAAGTCGTAATACTGCTCGACGAGCAGCACTGTCATGCCCATTTCATCGACGAGCTGCCGCAGTGTGCGGCCTATGTCGCGGATGATCGATGGCTGGATGCCTTCGGTCGGTTCATCGAGGATGAGCAGTTGCGGCTCGCTCATCAGTGCGCGGCCGATTGCCAGTTGCTGTTGCTGACCGCCGGAGAGATCGCCGCCGCGGCGGTTTTTCATGTCTCGCAGGACGGGGAAGAGATCGTAGATGCGGTCGGGAATTTTCGATGGCGCCTTGCGGCTTGCTGCGCCTACCAGCAGGTTTTCTTCTACTGTTAGACGGCCGAAGATGTCGCGTCCCTGCGGAACGTAGGCGAGGCCGTTTGCGACGCGCGCGTGCGTTGGCATCGAAGATATCTTGTTGCCACGCCAGTTGATGGTGCCGCTTTTTGTTGGGACGACGCCCATCAGGCAGCGCAGGAGCGTCGTCTTGCCTACGCCGTTGCGGCCCAGCAGGACCGTTAGCTCGCCGTCGGGGACGGTCATCTTCACATCGCGGAGGATGTGGCTGCCGCCGTAGTATTGATTCAGATTGTCGACTTGTAGCATTTTCGGTGTTCGGGTTTTCGGTTGGCTTGCTTTCGTGGAATCCTGAATTCGCGGTGGTCTATTAGCACTGCCCCTCCCCGGGGCGGGGGTCACTTTCTTTGCTGCTGCAAAGAAAGTGACCAAAGAAAGCAGCTTGTTTAAGCCCGCGGTCACACGCACGTTGGCCACGCTTGCCAGCCGCCGGTGGCCCTCGCCTAAGTGTCGCCCTCAAAGGCCCAACCGGGCTTGGCTCGCGCACGGTCTGTCGTCTCGCACTGCTTCACTGACTGGTTCAGCACCAAATGGCTCCAGCCCGCTTCGCGGCCGATGGGTCAATCGGGTGCGCGCGCGCTCCCTCTTCGGCTTCCCTCGCATACCCAACGGCAGCGCGTAGCGCTGTGCCGAAGCTCTTTCGTGCTGAACCAGCGCCCTAGAACAACTAGCTTGTCAGACCGTGCGCGAGCCAAGCCCGACTGGGCCTTTGAGGGCGACACTTAGGCGAGTGCCGCTTCCTGCTGGCAAGCATGGCCAAACTGCGTGTGACCGCGGGCGGTGAGAAGCTGTTTCTTTGGTTACTTTCTTTGCAGCAGCAAAGAAAGTGACTGCCGCCCCGCACAGGGGCAGTGCCAATAGACCACCGCGAATTCAGGATTCCACGAAAAGAAAGCCAACGACATAAAAAGCAAATCACCGCCCGAGATAAGACTCAATAACGGCCTCGTCCCGTTTGACGTCATCCAGCGTCCCTTCAGCAAGAACACGCCCCTCGGCCATCACAGTAACCTTCCCCCGATCCCCCGCAAGCGCGGCAACAAACTCCATATCATGCTCGACGACCATCATCGAACACGATCCACGCAGCTTGTTGAGCAATTCGGCAAGTTCCATCGTCTCATGATCGGTCATGCCAGCCGCAGGCTCGTCGAGCAGCAAAAGTGCCGGTTGCTGCATCAGCAACATGCCGATTTCGAGCCGTTGCTTCTGTCCATGCGACAACTCGCCCGCGAGCCGCGTCGCCTGATGCTGCAATCGAATCAACTCCAGCGTTTCCTCGATGCGCGCCTGCGCCTGCCCGTCGAGCCGCGCCCGCAACGACGCAAACCAGCGCTTGTCGGTCTTCATCGCGAGTTCGAGGTTTTCCCACACGGGATGATTCTCGAACACAGTCGGCTTCTGAAACTTGCGGCCGATGCCCGTGCGCGCGATCACCGGCTCCGACATGCGCGTGAGGTCGAGCGTCTGCCCGAGAAACACCTTGCCGTCGTCGGGACGCGTCTTGCCGGTGATGACATCCATCATCGTCGTCTTGCCCGCGCCGTTCGGTCCGATCACGCAGCGCAGCTCGCCGACATCGATGGACAGCGTCAGCTTGTTCAACGCGCGAAAGCCGTCGAAGCTCACGGTCACGTCTTCGAGATAGAGAATCGTGCCGTGCGATACGTCGATCTCGCCGGGCGCGAGCACATGGCCCAGGCCGGAGATGACGTTGATGTTCTTGTGGTTCGATTCGAGCGAGTCCGGCGCGGGCGGAATCGGCGGAAGATCGACGATCAATGCATTGTGTGCGGTCATTCTGCGGAGTCTCCTGCGCTCTTTCTGCGGCGCGCGAGATCGACGAGACCCATGATGCCGTTCGGCAGAAGCAAGGGTACGAGCGTGAAGATGAGGCCGAGGAAGAACAGCCAGTATTCCGCGAAGTACGCCGTGAAAAAGCTCTTCGCGCCATTCACCGCGAATGCGCCGACGATCGGACCGATCAACGTGCCGCGTCCGCCGACCGCGACCCAGATCGCCATTTCGATCGAGTTCGCAGGCGACATCTCGCTCGGATTGATGATCCCGACCTGCGGCACATACAACGCGCCCGCGATGCCGCACAGCACGGCCGACACCGTCCAGATGAAAAGCTTGTACGCGAGCGGGCTGTAGCCGAGAAACATCAGACGCGCTTCGCCGTCGCGCACGCCGGTCACGACACGCCCGAGCTTCGACGTGACGATCCAGCGCGCCGCGAGAAACGCGAGCACGAGAATCGCGAACGTGATGAGGAAGAGCGCAGTGCGCGTACCCGGATGCGTGATCGGAAAGCCTGCGATGCGCTTGAAGTCCGTGAAGCCGTTATTGCCGCCGAAGCCCGTTTCATTGCGATAGAAGAGCAGCATCGCGGCGAAGGTCATCGCCTGCGTGATGATCGACAGATACACGCCCTTCACGCGCGAGCGGAACGTGAAGAAACCGAACACCCACGCGAGCACGCCGGGCACCAGCACGACGAGCAGCAGCGCATACCAGAGATGCTCCGTGCCTTCCCAGTACCACGGCAGCTTGTGCCAGTCGAGGAACACCATGAAATCGGGCAGGTCGCTCTGATACGTGCCCTCGCGGCCGATCGAGCGCATCAGGTACATGCCCATCGCGTAGCCGCCGAGCGCGAAGAAGAGCGCGTGGCCCAGGCTCAGGATGCCGCAATAGCCCCACACGAGATCGAGCGCGAGCGCGCCGATCGCATAGCACATGAGCTTGGCCGTAAGCGTCATCGCATAGGCGGACAAATGGAACGTGCTCGTCTCCGGCAGCACGAGCGCGCTTACCGGCACGAAGATGCCCATCGCGATGATGAGCGCGATCAGCGCGAGCCAGCCCTTGCGCGGCAGGAGCGAGGCGCGCGGCGGCAGGCCGAGCGCGAAGCCCGCGCGCGCGGCGCTCGGATCGGGTTGCGGCGCGACGTCGAGATTCGCGCCGATATTGGTCGAGGCGGTCATGGCTCAGGCCTCCGCGCTGCGGCCCTTCAGGGCGAACATGCCCTGCGGACGCTTCTGGATGAACAACACGATGAGCACGAGCACCGCGATCTTCGCGAGCACCGCACCCCAGAACGGCTCGACGGTCTTGCTCACGAGCCCGAGCCCGAAGCCGCCGATCACCGTGCCCGCAAGCTGGCCCACCCCGCCGAGCACCACCGCCATGAACGAATCGATGATGTAGCTCTGGCCGAGATCCGGCCCGACGTTGCCGATCTGCGAGAGCGCGCAGCCGCCGAGTCCCGCGATGCCCGCGCCGAACGCGAACGCATACGAATCGACGCGCGCGGTCTTCACGCCGACGCACGCGGCCATGCGGCGGTTCTGCGTCACCGCGCGCACGAAGAGGCCGAGACGCGTTTTGGTGAGCACGCCCCAGGCGATCGCCACGACTGCGAGCGAGAACGCGAGGATCGTCAGACGGTTGTACGGCAGGATCAGGTTCTGCATCACGGAGACGCCGCCGCTCATCCACGAGGGATTCGTCACCTGCACGTTCTGCGCGCCGAAGAGGGTGCGCGTCGCCTGAATCAGGATCAGGCTGACGCCGAAGGTCGTCAGCAGCGTTTCGAGCGGACGTCCGTAGAGATGTTTCAGCACGAGCCTTTCCAGCACGATGCCGACCAGCGCCGCCGCGACGAACGACGCGGGCACCGCGAACAGCGGATACCAGTTGAACGCGGCGGGCGCGTAATGCTGCACGAGGTTCTGCACGACATAAGTCGCATAGGCGCCGATCATCAGGAACTCGCCGTGCGCCATGTTGATGACGCCGATCAGGCCATAGGTGATCGCGAGGCCGAGCGCCGCGAGCAGCAGCACGCTGCCGAGCGAGAGGCCCGCGAAGATCGTGCCGAAGATCTCGCTGCGGCGCTGGATCGAATCGAGCGCGTACAGACCTTCTTGCGCGGCGTTGCGCACGCTCTCGTCGGGCTCGTTAAACGAGCCGTCCGCTTTCTTCGCGACGATCGGGCGCAGCAGCTCGTACATGTCGAGGTCGTGCCGCGCCGCGACGAGTTGCGCCGCTTCGAGACGCTTGCCGGCGTCGGGATCGTGAAGGGCGGTCATCGCCCAGAGCGTGTCGAGACGCTTCTTGAGTTCGGGATCTTTCTCGATGGCGCGGGCGCGGTCGATCAGCGGCTTCATCGAGGCGTCGGGGTTCTTCAGAAGCGCTGCGATCGCGTCGCGGCGTTTCGCGGTATCGGCGGAGGCGAGCTGAAGGCCCGACAACGCGCCGGCGACTTTCGTGCGCAGCGTGTTGGAGAGCGTGATCTGCTGCGCGTCGGGCGCTTCGACGGTCTTGCCGGTGAGCGGGTCCTTGTTGCCGTCGTCGGACTGGATATAGACGTGGCCGTTATCGGCCGCGACGAGCGAGCCATCGGACAGCGCGGTGAGCACGGCGACCGAAGGCGCATCCGCATTGGCGATGAGCTTGTCGATGGCGGCGGATTTGGCTTCGAAGTCGTCGCCGGCGAGCGGGGCGAGATCGTCGTTCGAGAGTGCATGGGCGCTGAACGGCGCGATCGCGATGAAGAGCGCGAGCAACACCCGCATGATTGAACCGGTCATGATGGCCTTTCTGATGAGACATGGACGGCCGCGCGAATCACGAACGAACGCGCGGCCTCACTGCTTCAAACCATCACTGCATCACGCGACCTGCACGCGCTGACGGCGCAGGAACGCGGGAATGGAGCTGACGATATCCGGCTTGCCCTGATTGCCCGCGATATACGGACTCCACGGCTGCGCGCGCACCGCGGTCTTCGTCTTCCACACGACGTTGAACTGCCCGTCGCCGCGAATTTCGCCGATCATCACGGGCTTGTGCAGATGGTGATTGCCGTCCATCGACAGCGTGAAACCCGAGGGCGCGGCGAAGGTCTGGCCGATCATCGCGGTGCGCACCTTGTCGACATCGGCGCTCTTCGCTTTTTCGACGGCCTGCTTCCACATGTGGATGCCGACGAAGGTGGCTTCCATCGGATCGTTCGTCACGCGCTTGTCGCCGCCCGGCAGGTTTTGCGCCTTCACGTACTCGAAGAATTCCTTTTCGAACTTCGAGTTGTTGGTGTTCTTCACCGACATGAAGTAGTTCCATGCGGCGAGATGGCCGACGAGCGGCTTGGTGTCGATGCCGCGCAACTCTTCTTCGCCGACCGAGAATGCGACGACGGGCACGTCGGTCGCTTTCAGGCCCTGGTTGCCGAGTTCCTTGTAGAACGGTACGTTCGAATCGCCGTTGATCGTAGAGATGACAGTTGTCTTTCCCCCTTGGGCAAATGTCTTGATGTTCGCGACGATGGTTTGATAGTCGCTATGTCCGAATGGTGTGTAGACCTCTTGAATGTCCGCATCCTTGACGCCCTTGGAATGTAGGAACGCGCGCAGGATCTTGTTGGTCGTGCGCGGATACACGTAGTCGGTGCCGAGCAGGAAGAAGCGCTTGGCGCTGCCGCCTTCCGGACCCATCAGATATTCGACGGCGGGGATCGCCTGCTGATTCGGCGCCGCGCCGGTATAGAACACGTTGCGCGACATCTCTTCGCCTTCGTACTGAACGGGATAGAAGAGCAGGCCGTTGAGTTCCTCGAAGACCGGCAGCACGGACTTGCGCGACACCGACGTCCAGCAGCCGAACACGACCGCGCACTTGTCTTGCGTGAGAAGCTGACGCGCTTTTTCGGCGAAGAGCGGCCAGTTCGAAGCCGGATCGACGACGACGGGTTGAAGCTGCCGGCCCATCACGCCGCCGTTCTTGTTGATATCGGCGATGGTCATGAGCGCCGTGTCTTTCAGCGACGTCTCGGAGATCGCCATCGTGCCCGACAGCGAATGCAGGATGCCGACCTTGATCGGACCCGTATCGGCGGCCTGAGCTTTCGTGATTGGAAGCTGACCCGCGAGGGCGAGCGCGCCCGACATGGAGCCGAACTTCAGCAGACTGCGTCGTTTCATGATGAGTGTTCCCCTTGCCGATGTGTTTGTTTGAGCAATGACGATTGCTCGGATCGTTCTGCAAGGGTTATGCCAATTGGGGCGGAATGCTTTTGGGGTAAGGGTTTGGTGCTTGTACGGCGGAGTTTTTACTGAGCGGGATACTCTGCTGGCGGCGGGGTTTTGGTGCACGTCGGGGCGTGCGTGCATCGTTGCGGTGCGGGTTCGCTTTGTTTTTGTTTGTTTGTTGCTGGGGTCCGTTGGCGTGTTGGTATGTTGGCACTGCCTCCCTGGGGCGGCAGCCCGTTTTTATTCACAGTGCCAACCATGTCTCCCTGCTATTGATCGGGACGTTCGATCGGTTCCCAATTCATCGGGTTTGCGGTCGTGATTTGTAAGCGAGGGCGAAGTTCTGGATGCGCTTGCGCCTGACTAAGAATTGCCATGCATCCGATAAGTCGCGCGTGCTCGTCCGTCACGGGTTCGCTGCATCGATCGGCGCGATCAGCAGGCAGGTTGAAAACGAATCCTGCGGCCGTTCGCTCTGCAATGGCTGATTGCACGGCGTCTCGACGAACCGTGCAGACTTGGAGTTGCTGCGAATCTTCATCGTAAAAAACAATCGTGGCTCGGCGGCGGTCTTTCATCTCAATATCCTCGGCATCGCTGGAAGTTTTCAAAAGCTCGTTGCTTACATAGTAGGTAAGTGCGTGAATCCTGAAACGTTGCTCGCGCGACTTGGCATTCTTCCATTTCGAAGTCGTATTGTGCGTAGCACTCGGCCTCTTCTGCCTCACCGACTCCACGCGCGGCCAATTCGGTCGCATTGTCACCCAATGAAGCCGGCTGATACTCGAATGGATGGGCGTCACCTATCCGTGATGACGTCGCGCGACTCTGCGGCACGCTGAATGTGCGGGGCTTCTGCCGGTCCTCTTGAATTGCCTTGACGCAGGCTCGCAAGTCCTCGTAGGTCGGCACAAAAGTCAACCTGCCGCGCTCCACCTCTTTACGGACGCTTTGAGCCATCCGCCGTTTCTCTCTCCATACCCAGTCTGGAAAAGACTCCGTGGACCGGCGAAGGGCGGAGCGTAGCTCATGATCTGAGCAGGTCAACAAGATCGTGTCAAAACTCTGAAGGAACGCCTCTCGAGCGGCGTGCATTGCCGAGGCGATGTCCGCAATCTCGTCGTGCGTGACTTCGAGCTCGTTCCGTGTGGTTCCAAAACAGTAATGACGGGAAGGGTCAAACATGTCTGGATGCTGCACGCTTAGATAAATCGGGTAGGTCAGGCTGTCGAAGAACTTGGGCGCGTACTTGCAGTGTTCGCTGTCGCTGCCGTAATACGGGCCAAGAAAAAACATGGGTCGTATTCCCTCTCCGCTGCCGTTAGATGGAGAGCATAAATACGCCAAACGAACGGGAATTCGCTAGTGAGTTATTCCGAAACTGGGATGTGCACAATGGAAGGGTCCGCGGCCGACCTGATTGACCGGTCGGCCGCGAAGCGGGACGGAGCCATTTGGTGCTGAACCAGTCAGTAAAGCGACGCGATGTGTCAGACCGTGCGCGAGCCAAGCCCGGTTGGTCCTTTGGGGGCGACACTTAGGCGAGGGCCACCGCGGGCTGGCAAGCATGGTCAACGTGCGTGTGACTGCGGGCGGTGAGAAGCTGCTTTCTTTGGTCACTTTCTTTGCAGCAGCAAAGAAAGTGACCCCCGCCCCGGGGAGGGGCAGTGCAAATAGACCACCGCGAAATCAGGATTCCACGAAAGCCCAGTAACACGAAGCCCCAACAAAAAACCCCTTAACGATTCACCATCCGCGCCGGCACGCTCAACGCGAGCAGGGCACCGAGCACGAGAAACCCTGCAAGCATATACATCCCGCTCGCGGTAGAAGCGGTCACCTGCTTGAGCCACCCGACGAGATAAGGACTCAGAAACCCGGCCAAGTTACCCAAAGAATTGATCATCGCAATCCCCGCCGCCGCGCCCGTACCGGCGAGAAACGCCGTCGGCAGACTCCAGAACAGCGGCAGCGTCGTGAGAATACCCATCGTCGCAAGCGTGAGGCCGATCATCGCGAGCGTCGTGTTCGACGACCACACCACCGACAGCACCAGCCCGATCGCACCGATAAACGCCGGAATCGCGATATGCCAGCGACGCTCGCCGGTCCGGTCCGCGCTGCGCGCCGCGTACAGCATGCCGATCACCGCCGCGCCATACGGAATCGCGGACAGCAGGCCGACCTGCAACGCATCGGAGACACCCATCGACTTGATGATCGTCGGCAGCCAGAAGCTCACGCCATAAAGACCCATCACGAACGAGAAGTAGATGAGGCTCATCAACCAGACCTTCGGGCTCGACAGAATCTTGCCAAGCGAATGATCTTCCTTCGCGACGTTATCCGCCACGATATTGCGCTCGAGCAGCTCGCGCTCTTCCTGCGTGAGCCACTTCGCTTTCGCGATGCGATCGTCGAGCAGCGCGAACACGAAGAAACCCACGATGATCGACGGAATGCCTTCGAGCAACAGCAGCCATTGCCAGCCGTGCCAGCCGTGCACGCCGTCGAAGGTCTTCATGATCCAGCCGCTGATCGGGCCGCCGATCAGACCCGACAACGCGATGGCCGTCATGAAGAGCGTCGTCATGCGCCCGCGCCTGCGCGCCGGAAACCAGTACGTCAGATAAAGAATGATGCCGGGGAAGAAGCCCGCTTCGGCCGCGCCGAGCAGAAAGCGCATCACGTAGAACATCGTCGGCGTGGTGATGAACATCGTGAGCGCCGAGATGATGCCCCACGAAATCATGATCCGCGCAATCCACACGCGCGCCCCCACGCGATGCAGGATCACGTTGCTCGGTATCTCGAAGATGAAGTAGCCGAAAAAGAAAATGCCCGCGCCGAAGCCGTACACGGCGTCCGAAAGTTGCAGGTCGGCGGCCATCTGCAGTTTCGCGAAGCCGACGTTCACGCGGTCCAGATACGCGACCACATAGCAGATCAGCAGAAGCGGCGAAAGCCGCCACGCGACCTTGCGATACGTCGCCTCCTCGAAGGCCGACGGCACGCCCGCGCCGGGGCGGGGCATGGGATTGGCGGTGCTGGCCATGATGCTTGTCTCCTCTAGTTTTTAGCGGTCCGCGTCGAGCGGATGGGCCCGCTCGCGATTACAGACGCGTAAGGATTCTAGCCCGTCGGCATTCACGCCAAGCGCTTGTTCTTGCTAGGGAAAGCACGGATGTTTGAGCGCACGCCGCACTCGTCGCGCGGCGTGCGCCCGGCATCGCTCAGACGCAGCGCCCGCCGTCCACTTCGAGCGCGACGCCGGTGATGAACTCGGCGTCGTCGGAGGCGAGGTAGAGCGCCGCGTTGGCGATGTCCTGCGGCGTCGAGAGTCGGCCGAGCGGAATCGTCGCGAGAAACTTGCGGCGATTCTCGGGCGTGTCTTCCATGCCCATGAACTCGGAGAGCAGGGCGGTTTCGCCCATCACCGGATTGATGCAGTTCACGCGGATGCGGTCCGGGCCCAGCTCGACCGCGAGCGCCTTGCTCGCAATGATGACCGCCGCCTTGCTGCCGTTGTACCAGACGAGTCCGGGACGCGGCCGCACGCCCGCCGTCGATGCGATATTGATGAACGCGCCGCCGCCCTGCTCGCGGAAGTACGGCACGAACTGCTCGACGCTCCAGTAGATGCTCTTCACGTTCACCGCGTACACGCGATCGAATTCGGCTTCGGTCACGTCGAGCACGGGTTTGTTGCGATGAGTCGTGCCCGCATTGTTGACGACGACCTGCACGCTGCCGAAGTCCTGAATGGCCGCATCGAAGAGCGTTTGCCAGTCGGCGCGTTTGGTGACGTCGCCCGCCACGGCGATCGCGCGCCCGTGCTTCACTTCCGCCGACGAAGCGAGCGCGATCTCGCTCGCCACGCGTTCGGCGGCCGGGCCGTTGAGATCGTTGACGACGACGTTCGCGCCCTCGCGCGCAAAGGTCTTCGCGATGCCTTCGCCGAATCCCGAACCGCCGCCCGTCACGATCACCGTCTTGCCTTGCAGTCGCATATCGTCTCCCGTTATCCGTGTTTGATGGCAATGGTCTTCAAAGTCGTGAAGCCGTACAGCGCCTCGAATCCTTTCTCGCGTCCGTGTCCGGAATGCTTCACGCCGCCGAACGGCAATTCGATGCCGCCGCCCGCGCCGTAGTTGTTGATGAACACCTGCCCCGAGCGCACCCGGCGCGCGAGGCGCATCTGCCGCGCGCCGTCGCGTGTCCAGATGCCGGCCACGAGGCCGTAGTCGGTGCCATTGGCGAGTTTCAGCGCTTCGGCTTCGTCGTCGAAGGGCATCGCGGCGAGCACCGGGCCGAACACTTCCTCGCGCGCGAGACGGTGCGTCGGCGGGACATCGCGCAGCAACGTGGGCGCCTGATAGAAGCCCGCTTCGGGCGCATCGCCGACGACTTCGCCGTGCGCGGCCATCGGGATGCCGTCGTGCTGGGCATCGGACAGGAAATCCCACACGCGCTGCTGCTGCTTCGCGCTGATGAGCGGGCCGCAGTCGAGATCGAGCTTGCTCGGGCCGACCTTCAGCGCCCCGAACGCCTGCGACAGCCTCTCGATAAGCGGCTCGTACGCCGCGCGCTCGATCAGCACGCGGCTGCCCGCCGAGCATGTCTGCCCCGCGTTCTGCACGATCGCGGCGACGAGCACGGGCAGCGCGGCGTCGAAGTCGGCATCGGCGAACACGATCTGCGGCGACTTGCCGCCCAGCTCCAGCGTCACGGGGACGTGGTTATCGGCGGCCATCTTGGTGACGGCCGCGCCCGTCGCGGGGGAGCCCGTGAACGAGATGTGATCGATGCCCGGATGCCGCGCGAGCGCCGCGCCCGCTTCGTGGCCGTAGCCGGTGACGATATTGAGCGCGCCGTCGGGCAGGCCCGCTTCCGCCGCCAGTTCCGCGATGCGCAACAGCGACAGGCACGCGTCCTCGGCAGGCTTCGCGACGCACGCATTGCCGGTCGCGAGCGCCGCGCCGACGCTGCGCCCGAAAATCTGCAGCGGATAGTTCCACGGCACGATATGGCCCGTCACGCCATGCGGCTCGCGGATCGTGAGCACGGTGTAGCCGGATTGATAGGGCAGCGTTTCGCCGTGCAGCTTGTCGGCGGCGCCCGCGTAGAACTCGAAGTAGCGCGCGATGCCGGCGGCGTCGGCGCGTGCCTGCTTCAGCGGCTTGCCGGTGTCGCGCGCCTCGATCTGCGCGATGTCCTCGTGGCACGCGGCGATCAGCATCGACAGGCGCGCGAGAATGCGTCCGCGCTCGACGGCGCTCATCGCGCCCCATTCGCCTTCGAACGCGGCGCGGGCGGCGGCGACCGCGCGGTCGATATCGGCCGACGTGCCGCGCGCGATCTGCGCGAAAATCTGCCCGTCCGATGGATCGACGACGGGAATCGTCTCGTTGCCCGATGGCGCGACCCATCGGTTATTGATGAAATGCTTCGCGTCTTCCATGCATGTCTCCTGAATACGGGTTTTTGTTGCCGGAATTCGATGCCGCTTCCGATTATCGCGCCAACGCCCGCCCCGCGCCGTGCGTGCAAAGGACGCGCAAACCGATTGGCTATAATGACGCAATCACGCATCTACACGCGCGAGGGCCGCGGCGGTTCGCGAATGACCGTCCGCCCGTGCGATTCCATCTCCGACCTCAACTTCTCCAGAGAGTGCTCATGAGCTTCAATAACGTACCTCCCGGCAAGGATCTCCCGCAGGATTTCAACGTCATCATCGAGATTCCCGCGCAGAGCGATCCGGTCAAATACGAAGCGGACAAGGACATGGGCCTGCTGGTCGTCGACCGCTTCATCGGCACCGGCATGCGCTATCCCGCCAACTACGGCTTCATTCCGCAGACGCTCTCCGGCGACGGCGACCCGGTCGACGTGCTCGTCATCACGCCGTTCCCGCTGCTGGCAGGCTCGGTCGTGCGCGCGCGTGCGCTCGGCATGCTGCAGATGACCGATGAATCCGGCGTGGACGCGAAGCTCGTCGCCGTGCCGCACGACAAGATCTGCCCGATGACGGCGAACATCAAGTCGATCGACGACGTGCCCGAATATCTGAAAGACCAGATCAAGCACTTCTTCGAGAACTACAAGTCGCTCGAAAAGGGCAAGTGGGTGAAGGTCGAGGGCTGGGCGGGCATCGATGCCGCGCACAAGGAAATCTCGGAAGGCGTCGCGAACTTCAAGAAGTAAGCGCGCTTTTTTGATGAAACGCCGCCGCGTTGCCGAAACGCGGCGGCGTTTTTTATTCTTCTTCGCTTGCCTCGATCCGGGGCAACAACGATTCGAGCGTCCGCTCTCCCGCGATCAACGCGCGCTTCTGCTGCGCGGTCAGTCGCTTCACGCGATATTCGGCGCGCAACGCCTCCGATCTCCCCGCCAGTTCGAACGACGCGAGCACGCGCAAAGGCTTTCTTGCGCGCGTATAGCGCGCGCCCTTGCCGCTCGCATGCGCGCAGAAGCGCGCTTCGACGTCCGTCGCGATGCCCGTGTAGAGGCTGCCGTCGGCGCATTCGATCAGATAGAGGAACCACGGCATCGCGTTTCGTCGGCGCTCGATGAAAGATTTGCCGCGCATTATCGCCGAAAGCACCGCGTCGGGGCGCTTTTGTCCGCTTCGGCGTGCCGCTGCGACTTGCGCGAGAATAGCCGCTTTCGGGCGCGGCTTTGCACGGCTTGCGCTCATCGATATTTCAGCGAGGTAGCCTGTTGAATCGCGAGGTCGAAATTCATGTGGTCGATGCGCTGGACGAAATCTCGGCCGACGACTGGAACCGGCTCGCCGGCGATAACCCGTTCGTGCGTCACGCGTTTCTCTCCGCGTTGCAGGAAACCGGTTGCGCCGTGAAGCGCACCGGCTGGCGCGCGCATCATCTGGTATTGAAGCGCGGCGGCGAGTTTGCCGGCGCGATGCCGCTCTATCTGAAGTCGCATTCGCGCGGCGAGTACGTGTTCGACCACGCATGGGCCGACGCCTTCGAGCGCCACGGTCTGCGCTACTACCCGAAGGCGCTGTCCGCCGTGCCGTTCTCGCCGGTGACGGGCCCGCGCCTCATCGCCGCGCATCACGAGGATCGCGTGTTGCTCGCGCGTGGGGCCATCGAACTGACGCGGCGTCTCGAACTCTCGTCGCTTCATGTGCTGTTTCCGCACGCGCAGGATGTCGCGGCGCTGACGGATGCAGGCTACATGCTGCGCGAAGGCGTGCAGTTCCACTGGGAAAACCTGCCCGGCGACGGCTACGAAAACTTCGACGCCTTTCTCGCGACGATGAGTCACGACAAGCGCAAGAAGGTGAAGCAGGACCGCCGGCGCGTGAAGGACGCGGGCGTGACGTACACGTGGATGCGCGGCAAGGAGATCGACGAAAGCGCGCTCGATTTCTTCTACGATTGCTACGACAACACGTATCGCGAGCACTGGAATGCGCCGTATCTTTCGCGCGAGTTCTTTGGCCGGATTCATGCGGATGCGCCCGACAGCATGCTGCTCGTGATCGCCGAAGCAGACGGCTCGCGGCTCGCGTGCGCGCTCAACATGATCGGCGGCGACACGATGTACGGCCGTTACTGGGGCACGCGCGAGTTCATCTCCGGGCTGCACTTCGAGACGTGCTACATGCAGGGCATCGCGTACTGCATCGAACACGGGCTCGCGCGTTTCGAGGGCGGCGCGCAGGGCGTGCACAAGATGTCGCGCGGTCTTTTGCCGACGCCGACATGGTCCGCGCACTGGATCGCCGATCAGCGCTTCGCGCACGCGATCGCCGAGTTTCTCGACGCCGAGACGCAGGCGATGGATCAGCATATCGAGGAACTCGAAGCGCATACGCCGTTCAGGAAGAAAACCTGATGCGATAATCGACGAGACCTTTCGTTGCAACACGCGCACGCACATCCATCCCGACCATGAGCAGAAACTTCTTCAACCTGTACAGCCACGACTTCGCGCGCGTCGCGGTCGGCGTTCCGTCCTGCAAAGTGGCCGATCCCGCGTTCAACGCGGCGCAGACGATCGAACTGGCGAAAGAAGCCGCCGCGCGCGGCGCGGTCCTCGTCGCGTTTCCCGAGTTGGGCATTTCCGCCTACACCTGCGACGATCTCTTCCATCAGCGCGCCTTGCTCGATGCCTGCGAAGACGCGCTGCAAAGCATTCTGGATGCGTCGAAGGGATTGAATATCGCGATGATCGTCGGCGCGCCGGTCAAGACGGAGCACAAGCTCTTCAACTGCGCGATCGTCATCGCCGACGGCTTCATTCGCGGCGTCGTGCCGAAGAGCTATCTGCCGAACTACGGCGAGTTTTACGAGGCGCGTCAGTTCAGCCCCGCCGATGCCGCCGCGACCAACACGCTCACGCTCTGCGGTCAGGATGTGCCGTTCGGCGCGTCGCTGCTGTTTCAGATCAGGGACCTGCCGCTCTTCAGATTCCACGTCGAGATTTGCGAGGACGTGTGGGTGCCGATTCCGCCGTCGTCGTTCGCGGCGCTCGCCGGCGCCACGGTGCTCGTGAATCTGTCGGCGTCGAATATCGTCGTGGGCAAGTCGGCGTATCGGCATCAGCTCGTCGGGCAGCAGTCCGCGCGATGCGTCGCGGCGTATCTGTACACGTCGGCGGGCAATGGCGAATCGTCCACCGATCTCGCCTGGGACGGGCAGGGCCTCATCTACGAAAACGGCGAGATGCTCGCGGAGTCCGAGCGTTTCTCGGACCGGTCGCATCTGATCTTCGCCGATGTCGATCTCGAACGGCTCTCGCGCGAGCGCATGCGGCAAACCACCTTCGGACGATCGACGCACCGGCACGCGAGCGAAGTGGAACAGTTCGATGTCGTCGAATTTCCGCTGACGGTTCCCATCGACGGGAAGCTGCCGCTCGAACGCCGCGTCGCGCGCTTTCCCTACGTGCCCGCCGACGCCGCGCGCCGCGACGAACGATGCAACGAGGTCTACAACATTCAGGTGCAGGCGCTGTTGCAGCGGCTGCAATCGTCGGGGATGTCGAAGGTCGTCATCGGCATTTCGGGCGGGCTCGACTCGACCCATGCGCTGCTCGTGTGCGCGAAAGCGATGGACCGTCTCGGACTGCCGCGCTCGAACATCCTCGCCTACACGATGCCGGGTTTCGCGACCAGCGATCGCACGCTGCGCCAGGCGCGCGAGCTGATGGAAGTCGTCGGCTGCACGGCAAGCGAGATCGACATCCGGCCGAGCTGCATGCAGATGCTGACGGACATCGGCCATCCGCACGGTTCGGGTGCCGAGCAGTACGACATCACATACGAGAACGTTCAGGCCGGCGAGCGCACGAGCCACCTGTTCCGGCTTGCGAACCTCAACAACGCGATCGTCATCGGCACGGGCGATCTGAGCGAGCTCGCACTTGGTTGGTGCACCTACGGAGTGGGCGATCACATGTCCCACTACAACGTCAACGCGAGCGTGCCGAAGACGCTGATCACGCATCTGGTGCGCTGGGTCGCGGAGTCGGGGCAGATCGGCGGCACCGGAACCGATGTGCTCGAAAACGTGCTGAGCACCGACATCAGTCCGGAACTCATTCCCGGCAAGACGAGCGGCGTGGTCGAGCAGAAGACGGAGAGTGTCATCGGTCCGTACGAACTGCAGGACTTCAATCTCTACTACACGCTGCGCTTCGGCTTTGCACCAACGAAGGTCGCGTTTCTCGCGCTGCATGCATGGCGCGATCGCGATGCGGGTGCGTGGCCCGAAGGCCCGACAGTCGCGCGCAATCAATACGACCTCGGCGAGATCCGCAAGAATCTGCGGATCTTTCTGGATCGATTCTTCCGCACGAGCCAGTTCAAGCGCTCATGCATACCGAACGCGCCGAAGGTCGGCTCGGGCGGCTCGCTTTCGCCGCGCGGCGACTGGCGCGCGCCGAGCGACGGGCAGGCGACGGTGTGGCTCAAGGACCTCGAACGCGTCCCCGAGAAAGAGTGATATCGCGCGTTACCGGACACCTCGCGATTTTCCGGACCGCTCGCGCGATGAAACGCGGCTAGAATCGAAAACATCTGCCCCACGCGGGGCACGACGTTTTTTCGAACCCCTTGAATCGATCTTTACGCGAGGCACGCCATGAAACGTATCACCGCCATCATCAAACCGTTCAAGCTCGACGAAGTCCGCGAAGCGCTCGCCGAAGTGGGCCTCACGGGTCTCACGGTCACGGAAGTGAAGGGCTTTGGCCGCCAGAAGGGGCATACCGAGCTTTATCGTGGTGCAGAGTATGTCGTCGACTTCCTGCCGAAGGTGAAGATCGAAGTCGTCGTCGCGAACGATCAAACCGATCAGGTCATCGATGCGATCATCGGCGCCGCGCGCACCGGCAAGATCGGCGACGGCAAGATCTTCGTCGCCGATGTCGAGCGCGTGATCCGTATCCGCACCGGCGAGGAAAACGAAGCGGCGGTCTGAGCGCCGCGTTTTTCGTTTTCGCCGATCCGGCCCGCCGTTCGCGCGGGCCTTTTTCCTTCGTCCTTCGATTCGCGCATGCACCAGCGCGATGCCCGTTTTTTTCGCGCGCATTCATCGGCCGACCTCGGATTGCCCCGTCCGTGCGGTAACATCGAATTCCGGTTATTTCTTTGTAAGGAATCGTTTGATGCATCACGCGATCGGCTTCATTCAGGATCTTGCGGTAATCATGGCCATCGCGGGCGTCGTGACGGTGCTGTTCCATCGTCTGCGGCAGCCGGTCGTGCTGGGCTATATCGCCGCGGGCGTGATCATCGGGCCGTACACGCCGCCGTTCAATCTCATTCACGACGAAGCGACGATCCAGACGCTCGGCGAACTGGGCGTCGTATTCCTGATGTTCTCGCTCGGGCTCGAATTCAGCCTGCGCAAACTCTTCAAGGTCGGCGCGACGGCTATCGTCGCGGCGTTGTCGGAAATCGTGCTGATGATCTGGGTCGGCTACGAGATCGGGCGATGGTTCGGCTGGAACGCGATGGATTCGCTCTTTCTCGGCGCGATGCTCGCGATCTCGTCGACGACGATCATCGTGAAGGCGCTCTCCGAGCTCGGCATGAAGGGCGAGAACTTCGCGCAGATCGTGTTCGGCATTCTGATCGTCGAGGATATTCTCGCGATCGCGATGCTCGTGCTGCTCTCCGGCATCGCGCAGACGGGTTCGGTGAGCGCGGGCGTCGCGGCCGTCACGCTCGGCAAGCTGCTGCTCTTCATGACGGTTTCGCTCGTCGTCGGCATTCTGACGGTGCCGCGCGCGCTCAATTACGTGGCGCGCGCAAAGAGCGACGAGATGCTGCTCGTCACCGTGCTCGGCTTCTGCTTCGGCTTCTGTCTGCTCGTCGTGAAGCTTGATTATTCGATCGCGCTCGGCGCGTTCCTGATCGGCGCGATCATGGCGGAGTCGAAGCATCTCGCTCGCATCGAGCATCTGATCGCGCCCGTGCGCGACATGTTCTCCGCGATCTTCTTCGTGACCATCGGGCTCTTGCTGAATCCGGCCGTGCTCGTCGATTACGCGTGGCCGATCGCCGTCATCACCTTTGCCGTCGTGCTCGGCAAGATCGTCTCGTGCGGGCTCGGCACGTTCCTCGCGGGCAAGGACGGGCGCACGTCGATGCGCGTCGGCATGAGCGTCTCGCAGATCGGCGAGTTCTCGTTCATCATCGCGTCGCTCGGGCTGTCGCTCAAGGTCACGAGCAGCTTTCTCTATCCGATCGCGGTGGCCGTGTCCGCGCTCACGACGCTCTTCACGCCGTATCTGATCCGCGCCGCCGATCCGCTCACGATGCGCCTCGCCCGCGCTATGCCCGCGCCGCTCGCGCATACCTTCGGCCTCTACTCGCAATGGCTCGCGAGCCTCACGCCCGTCTCCGGCGGTCCGACGCTCTTCTCGATGACCCGGCGCATCGTCGTGCAGATCGCGGTGAATCTCGCGCTCGTCGCGGCGATCTTCCTCGGCGCGTCGTATTCGGCGCCGTTCGCGTCGAGTTATCTGGCGCGCTGGCTCGACACCGACAACGCGCAGCGCGTCGTGCTGTGGAGCGCGGCGCTCGTGGTCGCGCTGCCGTTTCTGGTCGCGGTGTATCGCAAGCTCGAATCGCTCGCGCTGCTGCTCGCCGAAGTGAGCGTGCAGCCCGCGAAAGCGGGGCGCTTCACGCGCGCGATCCGCTCGGCGATCTCCGGGCTGATTCCGATCGTCGCGATGTTCGGCGTCTTTCTGCTCGTCGCGGCGCTCTCGGGCGCCATCCTGCCGCCGTTCGGCCTGATGGTTGGCGTGCTGCTGTGCGCGGCGCTCCTGCTGACCGTGCTGTGGCGCTGGTGCGTGAAAATCCACGCGACGATGCAGATCGCCTTGCGCGAGACGTTCGAGGAACCGCGCGATCATTAAGGCTTGCTTCACGGGATAGCCCTGACAGCGGCTCATCGCGGGTTCCCGCGATAATGTGAGCCTATGTGACCAAATGTGTGCTTGTTTGCCCCGTGCTGGTCTGAGGCGGATAATTGGAATTTGTGCATTCTCCTAACGGCGTTCAAGCGCCTGAATCCGGAATGAGCGATAACAAAACGTCCAACGACGCAAGCAGCACCGACGCGCGCCGCACTGGCGCCGACTCTCAAGCCGCGCCGCGAAGCGCGAATCCCACGGCGCCGCCCGAAGCGGCGGCAGCGGCCGCCGCGCCCGGCCCGCACGCGAGCGCGACCGAGCGGGCATCGACGGATGCGCCTTCGAGCGCATCGAACGTCGAACCGGTGGATCCAGCGCAGGCCCGGCGCGACGAAGCCCAGCAGGAGTCCCGTGAAGGGCGTGCAGCGGCGGCGAGCGCGACCGCGGCGCAGGAAGCCGCGGTGCGCGAACAGCAGCGCGCATCCGGCAAACCCAGAGCGAGTCTCGCCGAGAATCTCGAAGCCGCGACCGAAGCGGAAGCCGCGAGCACGGCCAGCGCGCAATCCGCCTCATCCGATTCCCCGAGTGGCCGCGCGAACGTCCTGCCGCCCGAATTTACGCAGGCGCCGGACTTCGGCAAGCTCAATCCGCCGCCGCTGCCCTTGCCCGAACAGGCGGCAGCGCCGGCACAGCCCGCTTATCTCAAGCACTCGGACTCTGCGTGGTCGGTGTTCGGCCGGATCGTCGCGGCGCGTGCGCGGCAGATTTTCGATCGCGCGGGTCAGCGCATCACGCAGCGCACGTTGCGCATCGGCGTGTCGGCGCGCATCTTTCATCCCGAGCCGGGCGCGAAAGGACTGCGCGGCAAGACGCTGCAATATCTCGAAGAATCGATCGCGCATTGGGTCATGTCGCGCGATGTGCTCGTGTTCATGATCCCGACGGTCGGCCACCAGGGCATGCTGCATCCGAGCAACATCCGTTTGCGCGACTATGCGAAGCATCTCGACGGCCTCTTGCTGCAAGGCGGCGCCGACGTCTCTCCGCAGTCCTACGAGGAAGCGACGACGCGTCCCGAATGGCCGGGCGACCGCGTGCGCGACATGTACGAACTGGAACTGCTGCACGAGTTCGTCGAGTCGGGCAAGCCCGTGCTCGGCGTGTGCCGCGGCTGTCAGCTCATTAACGTGGCGTTCGGCGGCACGCTGTACGGCGATATCGCGACCGATGTGCCGACGGCCGGCCTTCACGTCAGCGAGCATTACGACCAGCATCGCCATTCGATCCGCTTCCCCGATGGTTCGACGCTCGTCAACATGTTCCCGAACCAGCGTGAGGCGATCGTCAACTCGATCCACCATCAGGCGGTGAAATCGATCGGGCGCGATCTGAACATCGAAGCGGTGTCGGCTTCGGACGGGATCATCGAGGCGGTGCGCTACCGGAAGGCGCCGTTCGTCGTCGGCGTGCAGTGGCACCCGGAGTTTCACCGGGCGGGCGGCGCGGAATTGCTCGATTGCACGCCCTTGCTCGATACGTTCCTGCGCGTCGCGCGAGAAACGCGCTTCTGAGTCGAAGCGCTTTCGCACCTCGCAAAGCAAAAGGCCCGCTCGATTCGAGCGGGCCTTTTTCGTTTTCAGCGCGATGGCGTCACGCTCACCGGCGCGAGTCCCGCTTCCGTCTGCTTCTGAAGCTGTTCGACCTGCAACTGCAGCGCGCGCAGCTTGCGTTCGGCGTCCAGCTTATCCGTTTGCAGTACGGCGGATTCGGCCTGCAATTGCTGCTGACGCTGCGACACTTGCGAATCCTGCTGCTGCGCGAGCTGGAGGTCGGCGGTGAGACGGTTGGCCCGATCGGCCGATTTCGCGATCACGCGATCGAGCAGCGCCTTCTGCGCCTGCAATTGCGTGCGGCGGATTTCGCCATCAGCGAGTTCGAAGCTCTTGCGCGAGAACTGCGCGTAGATCGATTCGGCGCGGACCGTGTCCTGCGTCTTGACGACGCGCCACCAGCGCGCGTCCTGCGAGAGCGCGACGTAGTACACCATCTCTTGCGCGAGGAAGAAGAGCTTGGCGCCGTAGCTGCCGTTGCGCGTGGCGCGCAATTCTGTGAGGCTTCCGGCCTGCACGAGGTTCTGCAACTCGGCGATATTGCCTTCGACGCGCGGCGCGTTCGAATCGGCGTTCAGATCGGACAGGTCCACGAGCGCGGGCTGTGCGGGTTCGTTTGCCGCGGCCATAGGCTGAACCGCTTTCGCGGCGACTTTCGGGGTCGCGGGCGCGGCGAACGTGCTCGTGAACGGCGCGAGCAGGCCGCAGAGTGACAGGGCGAGCGTGAGCGTCGCGTAACGGAGAGAGCTGAGTTGCGTCATGTTGGCCTCGTGGCCGGAATGGTTGATCGGGCTGGCGGTGTGTATTGCGCGGGTCAGCGCGCGCCATTGACAGCGCCTCGGCCGGACGAGGCCGCGTTGCTGTCGAGGGTCGGTGAATGCTGGAGCATCGAGGAGAGCGTGGCCGGGTCCATCGACAAGGACGCCTTCGATGAGGGTCTGCTTTCGATTTTTTCAGCCGATGCCTCGCGCACGCGCCGCGGCGGCGCCGGCTTCACGACGCGCTCGCTGGTTGCTTGAGCGACATGTACGGCGCGCTTCGTGTGGGGCGTCAGCACGGCTTTTACCCGGGCGATGTGCTTGCGGTCTTCCGCTGGCGCGACGACATGCACAGGTGCCTCTTCCGGCGCAGGCGCGGTATACGCAGCTTCGGTTTTGGTCGCGGCCGAATCGACGGTCTCAAAGGTGTGGCTGTCCGCGCTCGGCGGCGCGGCGACTGCCGACGGCATCGGCGTTTCCGATTCCTGCCCGACACGCGCTGCCTGCTCCGGCTGCGCGCGAGTCACGGTTTCTTCGGCCGGCGTGGGGGGCGTGACGCTGCGCGAGACCGGTGGATGAGCGAACAGCATCCATATGATGAGCACGCCGCAAGCAGCCGCGATGGCGCCGACGACCAGCTTGCCGAAGCCATGTCCGCGAGCGTGCGCCGGTGCGTTGACTGTCAGATGAACGGGTTCGGCGCGGGTTTCGTCGGCATCGTCCTGAGCGTTCGAGCCTTGCGTCAGGCGCAGCATCGCGCGCGGTATCTCTTCCTTCGCGAAGATGCCCCACAGGCTCGTCGCGCGATAAGGCGAGTGGATGTCGGACAGGCTGAGAGCCGGCACATAGGCCGTGACGAAGCGCGCCGCGAAAAGCGCGAATTCCGACGGCGATTGAACGGGGCGCGGGCGCGCAGGCGACCACTCGAATCCGAAGTTCAAGGACGGCTCCGTCAGCGCGCGCAGCGTCGGCAGACGCAGATTGCCTTCCACTAAGATCAAGGGTTCGGACATGAAGATTCCACATGCATGCGCCCGGGTGCGGGCAAACGAGACGGCCCGCACGGACCATCGTGGCGCATTGAGATTGCGCCGCGGGTTCGGCGCGAGATAGCCAGAATTTCGACCCGCGATCATACGAAACCGTTATGTGCCCGACGACCAGAAGATTCCTATTGTCTATTTTTGACAGGAATGCTTATTGACCGACTTGATCTTCTTGTGCTCAGTCGAGCGGAAACACGTAGCGCAATGAGAAGACGTCGATGCCGCCCACGTGGTCCGCTTCGCGTTCGGCGCACGTCCAGCCACGCGATTCGTAGAAGCCGATTGCCGCGGCGTTCTGTTCGAGCACGGAGAGATACAGTTGCCGCGCGCCGCGCGAGCGGGCCCAGCGCGCGGCTTCGTCGAGCATCACGGTGCCCGTGCCGAGACCGCGATGACCCGGCATCGCGTGCAGATTGTCGACGAGCACGCTGCCGGTCTCGTCCGGTTCGACGAGACAAATGAAGCCGACCGGTTTCCCTTCGTGTTCCGCGATGAACACGCTCGCCGCGCCCGCCGCGACATCCTTCATGCGCGCATTCCAGTGAGCGACGCGCTCGCCTTGCAGATCGCGATCGAGATACGCGTCCGGCAGGATGCCGCGATACGCCGACGCCCAGTTTCGCGTATGCATCGATGCGATGAGCGCGGTGTCGTCCACGGTCGCCGCGCGCAACGTGATTTTCGAATTCATGTTTGCTCGTATGTCAGCTTGAAGTTAGGTGAATGTAACCGTATTTTAATGTTGTTTGGCGTGATGTTGAGCGAAGTTGTGTGCAGTCATGGGCGGTGCGGCGTTAAGATTGAGGATGTCGCGTTTACAAAAAACGAAAGAGACCCCGCTTCAGTCGTCGTGCTGATCGCGCAGAACTGAAGTGCGCCCATAGCTCCCCGAGAAAGTCATGTCCACGACCCACATCGCACCCGCCAACGAATCCAAGTTCAAGTCGGTATTTCGCGTCGTCAGCGGAAACTTCCTTGAAATGTACGACTTCATGGTCTACGGCTATTACGCGTCCGCGATCGCCAAGACCTATTTTCCGAGCGGCGACGAGTTCGCGTCGCTGATGCTCGCGCTGTCCGTCTTCGGCGCGGGCTTCCTGATGCGGCCGGTCGGCGCCATCGTGCTCGGCGCTTACATCGACCATCACGGGCGGCGCAAGGGCCTGATCCTCACGCTCGGGCTGATGGCGGTCGGCACCGCGTGCGTCGCGCTGGTGCCGGGCTACGCGACCATCGGTGCTCTCGCGCCGATCATCGTGCTGGGCGGACGGCTGCTGCAAGGCTTCTCGGCCGGCGTGGAACTGGGCGGCGTGTCGGTGTATCTGTCCGAGATCGCGACCAAGGGCAACAAGGGCTTTTATTGTTCCTGGCAGTCCGGCAGCCAGCAAGTCGCCGTCGTGTTCGCGGCGCTGATCGGCGTGATCATGAACCGCCTCCTGCCGCCCGAGCAGATGACCGCCTGGGGCTGGCGCGTGCCGTTCCTGATCGGCTGCCTGATCGTGCCGTTCCTCTTCATCATCCGCCGCTCGCTGCGTGAAACCGACGAATTTCTCGCGAGGAAGCATCGGCCGAGCATGGGCGAGATCGCGCGCTCGATCGCGCAGAACTGGGGCATCGTGATCGCCGGGATGGGCATGGTCATCATGACGACCGTGTCGTTCTACATGATCACCGCGTACACGCCGACCTTCGGCAAGGAAGTGCTGAAGCTCTCCGCCACCGATGCGCTCGTCGTCACGGTGTGTGTCGGCCTCTCGAATCTGATCTGGTTGCCGCTGATGGGCGCGGTGTCGGATCGTGTGGGGCGCCGTCCGGTGCTGCTCGTGTTCACGATCCTCACCATTCTGACGTCGTATCCGGTGGTGCAATGGCTGGTCGCGGACCCGTCGTTCGCGCGCCTCTTGATGTGCGAGCTGTGGCTTTCGTTCCTGTACGGCAGCTACAACGGCGCGATGGTGGTCGCGCTGACCGAAGTGATGCCCGTCGATGTACGCACGACCGGCTTCTCGATGGCCTATAGCCTCGCCACGACCATCGGCGGCTTCACCCCGGCGATCTCGACGTATCTGATCCACGCAACCGGCAACAAGGCCGCGCCCGGCCTGTGGATGGGCCTGGCCGCGATCTGCGGGTTGATCGCGACGCTCGTGCTGTATCGCTCGCCCGAGGCGCGCAATCAGTACAAGACGGCCTGACGTAAGCGAGAGGTCGAAAAAAATCCCCGTTTCGACGGGGATTTTTTTATGCGGGCAGCAAAGCCAGCGCTGCTGCCGTAGCCTCGATGACGTCGCGCCATCGGCCCGGCGCGCGCTGGCGCACGAGCCGCGCCTGCGGATACCACGCGTTCTCGGCGGTGTCGACGCCCCAGCGCCAGTCGGCGGCGAAAGGCAGCATCACCCAGAGCGGCTTGCCGAGCGCGCCTGCGAGGTGCGCGACGGATGTATCCACGGAGACGACGGCGTCCAGCCGATCGACGATCGCGCCGGTATCGGCGAAATTATCGAGGCGGCCGTCCAGCGTGTGAATCGACATCGCGTTCGGATGCGCGCGCAACATGTCACGCTCGCGGCCGGTGATGAACGGCTGGAGCACGATCCAGTCGACGTCTTCGAGCGCGAAAAGCGGCGCAAGCTCACTGACCGGCACCGATCGCGTCTCGCTCGGCTGCATCCGGCCGGACCACGCGATGCCGATCTTGCGCCGTTCCTGGCCGCCGATCGAGCCGCGCCACTTGCGCCGGTAATCGGCCGGCACGACGAGATAGGGCGCGCGTGCCGGAATCGCTTCGGGCGAGGTCATGCCGAGCGCGAGCGGCAGGCTGAGCAGCGGGCAGTAAGCATCCGCGTGCGCCGGGATGCCGTCCGACTTGCTCTTCAACTCGACGTGCGCGGCTTGCGCGGCCGGTGCGAGCAGCGGCACGAGCGCGGGCTGCACTTCGAGCACCAGCTTGCCGACGAGCTTCGCCGCGAACGGCACGAAGCGCGCGAACTGCAAGGTGTCGCCAAAACCCTGCTCGGCGCGCACGAGCAACGTGCGGCCCGGCATCGGCTCGCCATTCCAGCGCGGCAGGCGCGGCGCGGGTTCGCTGCCGGGCGTCTGCAGACGCCATTCGTAGGCAGGCAGACCGCGCGCGTAGTCGCCGGTCGTGAGCAGGGCGAGCGCGCGGTTCAGATGCGCGGCGGGCATCGAAGGATCGATGCGCAATGCTTCATCGAACGCGCGCAGCGCCGCGCGATGTGCGCCGAGCGCCAGATGCGCATTGCCGAGGCAGAGCCACGCGACGCCATATTTCGGATCGAGTCCGACCGCGCGTTCGAAATGCGGCACGGCTTCGTCGTGACGGCCGAGCTTGGCGAGCGCGTGAGCGAGCCCGAAATATCCCGGCGCGAAGTGCGGCTGCAACGCGACGGCCTTTCGCAGCACGGGCAGCGCGTCTTCCGGATGGCCGTTCGTATCGAGCAGATTGCCGAGATTGAAATGCGCGGCGACGTAATTCGGTTCGGCCTCGAGCGCGGCGCGAAAGTGCGAGATCGCGCCGAGCGTGTCGCCGAGCGCGTTGAGCGCCATGCCGAGATTGTTGTGCGCGCCGGCATGGCGCGGGCGCAACGCGAGCGCGCGCTTGAACGCGTGCGCGGCGTCCTTGAAGCGGCGCAGCGCGGAAAGCGCGTTACCGAAGTTGTTCCATGCGGCCGGATCGTTGGGCTGCAGGCGCAATGCTTTCTCGAAGGCATCGGCGGCGTCTTCGTGACGGCCGGCCGCCGTGTAGGCGTTGCCGAGGTTGTACTGCGCGAGCGGAAAACCCGGCGCGAGCGTCAGCGCGTTGCGAAAGCGCTCGATCGCGTCATCGAGACGGCCGAGCGCCTTCAGCGCGTTGCCGAGGTTGAGCTGAAGGCCGGCATCGCCCGGACGCAGGTCCACGGCGCGGCCCACGAGCTCGGCCGCCTCCGCGTGCTGCCCCTGTTGATGGCGCAGCACGCCGAGGTAGTGCAGCGCGTCGACGTGACGAGGTTCGGCGGTGAGCGCGGCCTGATAGTCGCGCTCCGCGTCGGTCAGGCGGCCATCGCGATGGGCCGCGAAACCGCGGGCGAATACGGTGTCCATGACGGGGAAGACTTCTGGCCGGGAAAAGCAAACCCCGCATTTTCCCACACCGGGGCCGCTCCTCCGGAGAAGCGCGGTTGACATGTTGCGGCGATGGCACTTAACATGTGAACACCTATTCATATGTTAGCAACGATTGTGGCTTCCGATCCGTCCACCACCGCCAGTCCGATCACGTCCGATGACCGCGTCGTGCCGCTCGCCGACCTGTTCCGCCTGCTCGGCGACCCGACGCGCCTGCGCATCGTGCTCGCGTGCGTCGAACAGCGGCGCGCGGTTGGTGCGATCGCGGAGCTGCTCGGGCTGTCGGCGTCGCTCGTGAGCCATCACCTGCGGCTCCTGCGCGCGGCGCGCATCGTGCGGGCCGAGCGCCAGGGCAAGCAGGTGTTCTACGTGGCGGCGGACCGTCACATCAGCGCGATGCTGGGCGAACTGCTGGAGCACATCGCGGAACCGCAAGCCGAAGCCCCCGACATCGAATGACCGCCACCGAATCGCGAGTACGCCCATGAGCACGCATCAGCACGCAGAACACGAACACCACGAAGGTCACGAAGGCCACGAAGGTCACGAAGGCCACGCGCACAGTCACGAGCACGGGCATTCGCACGGCCACGGCGGGCATGGTCATGACCATCACGGCGCGCCGCAGGAAGGGCAGGGCCGAACGTTCGCGCTTGCGGTCGGCCTGAACGTGGTGATCGTGATCGTGCAGGCCGTCTACGGCTTTCTCGCGCATTCGACCGCGCTGCTCGCCGATGCCGGCCACAACCTCTCCGACGTGCTCGGCCTCCTGCTCGCATGGGGCGCGGTGTGGCTCGGCAAGCGCCAGCCGAACTCGCGCTATACCTTCGGCATGGGCAGCTCGTCGATCCTGGCGTCGCTCGCCAACGCAGCGCTGCTGCTCTTCGCGTGCGGCGCGATCGTGCTCGAAGCGATTCAGCGCCTGCTCAATCCGGCGCCCGTCGCGGGGCTCGACGTGTTCATCGTCGCGACGCTCGGCATGATCGTGAACGGCTTTTCCGCGTGGCTCTTCATGCGCGGCAGCAAGGAAGACCTCAACGTGCGCGGTGCCTTCCTGCACATGGCCGCCGATGCAGCCATCTCCGCCGCCGTCGCGGTCAGCGGTCTCATCATCCTGTTCACGGGCGCGAGCTGGCTCGATCCTTTGATGAGCCTGATCGTCGTGTCGGTGATTGTCTACGGCACGTGGGGCCTCGGGCGCGACGCGATGCGCCTCGCGATGGCCGCCGTTCCGTCGTCGGTCGACATGCCGCGCGTCGAGCAATATCTGAAACAACTGCCCGGCGTAAGCGATGTGCACGACCTGCACGTGTGGGCGCTCTCGACGACCGAAAACGCGCTCACGGTCCATCTCGTGATACCCGAGGGCCATCCCGGCGATGCCTTCGTGCAGGGCGTCGTCACGACGCTGCGCCGCGAATATTCGATGCATCATGCGACCGTGCAGGTGGAGTTCGGCGAAGCCTGCCACGCGTGCGTGCTCAGCGAACGCGGGCACGCGCACTGAGTCCGGTGCGGCTGGCGCGCATGCTAAAAGCGGAGGGTACGGGCGTACACTAGACGCCGTGACGTTTGGGGGAGGACTGCATGTTCGCGCCAAAGCTGAATCCGAACGACAAGCTGGATGTGGCGCCCGTTCTGATCGTCGGCGCCGGTCCCACGGGCCTCGCCGCCGCGATGAGTCTCGCGCGCGCGCACATCCCGGTCAGGCTCGTCGACAAGGCGCGCGAGCCGTCGCCGTATTCGCGCGCGATCGGCATTCAGGCGCGCACGCTCGAACTCTTCGAGCAGCATCGCGTGGTCAAGCCGTTTCTCGAACTCGGCCATCGCGCGCGCGTCGCGAATCTCTATTCGAACGGGCAACGCCTCGCGCGCCTCGACTTCGATCCTTTGCAGACGCGTTATCCGTATCTGCTCTTTCTGGAGCAATCGCAGACCGAACGCCTGCTCGCGGAGCATCTGGCCACTCAACATGTCGATGTCGAGCGCGGCGTCGAAGTGGTCGATGTCTCGCAGGGCTCGGCTGGCTTGCAGGCGAGGCTGCGTCATCCGAACGGACGCGATGAACTCCTGCGGCCTTCGTATCTGATCGCGGCGGACGGCGCGCACAGTTTCGTGCGGCATCGGCTGGGCATCGGTTTCGACGGCAAGACGTTCGATCAAACGTATCTGCTCGCCGATCTCCAGGCCGACTCCGACTGGCCCGACGACGAATTTCACATCTTCGCGTCGGGCGAGGGGCTCGCTGCGCTCTTCCCGATGGGCGGCGACCGCGCGCGCCTGATCGCGGACATGCCGGCGCCGGCCGCGAATGCCGTCAACGCGGCTGGAACGAAAATCGGCCCGACGCTCGACGAATGCCGCGCGCTCGTCGAGCGGCGTGTGCATCACAAGATCGCGTTGTCGAACCTGACGTGGTCGTCGTACTTTCACCTGAACAGCCGCATGGTCGACAAGCTGCGCGTGGAGCGCGTGTTCCTCGCGGGCGATTCGGCGCACGTGCATAGTCCGGCTGGCGCGCAGGGCATGAACACCGGCATCCAGGAGGCGTTCAATCTCGGCTGGAAGATCGCGCGTATGCTCGCGGGCGGCGCGCCCGAGCGGCTGCTCGACAGCTATCACACGGAGCGGCATCCGATCGAGCGCGACGTGCTGCGCCAGACGAGCATGCTCACGCAGATGGCCGGCGCCGAGCACGGCCCGATGAAGCTGATGCGCGAGCACGTGATGCCCGCGCTCGCCGCGATCGGCCCATTGCGCGACGCGATGCGGCGCACGGTGAGTGAGTTGTCGATCAACTATCGCAAGAGTCCGCTCACGCTGGAGCGTCTGCTCGATGGCGGCCCGCGCGCGGGCGAGCGCGCGCCCGATGCACGCGTGCATGTCATCGACGGGCCGCTCGGACGGCTGCCCGGCGTCGGCTGTCTTTACGATCTTCACGATCCCGGCTGCTTCTCGCTCTTTCTGCTCCTGAATCCGTCGGGCGAGGACGACATCGCGCTTGCGCCCGCGACCATCACCGTCGCGCACGCGATGCGCGACCCGGACCTCGACGGCTTCGTGAAAGCCCTCGAAAACATCATGCCGAATGCGGTGCGCGTCTGGCGCATCACCGATACGCGCGGCGAGGGCGCGAATTCGCTCACGGACAACTACGGCCGCACGCGTCCGGCGTTCTATCTCGTGCGTCCCGATGGCTATATCGCCGCGCGCGGGCGCGCGCCATCGGATGTGCACGGGCTGCTGCGTCACTGCGAAACGTGGTTCGGCGCGCAGGACACGAGCACCGAGCGGCAGCCGGAACGCGAATATCGCGAGGATTAAAAAAAGCCCTGCGGTGCAGGGCTTTGATCCGTATCGTGAACGACGTCAGGCGGTCGCCGTCTTCGGCTGCAGATCCGCCTTGTGCAGATTGAGCGCCTCGCGCAGGATCGGCTCCATCGACTCACTCGCTTCCGGATCGTCGAGCGCGGCGAGAATCGCAAGCCGCATGCGCGGTTCCCAGAAGCGGCGAATATGATCCGCGATGCTGTCGACGGCTTCGGCGCGGTCCGGCATCGAATCGAAGAATTCGCCGATGCGGTTCGCCATCTCGATCAGGTTATCGACGTCCATTTCTTATTTTCCTGAAGTGGTCGTGGCGAGGTTGAGCAACTCGAGCTGCTGCGTGTTGAAGCGCGAGTACTCCTTCTGCCATTGCGACGGCTGTTCCACCGGCATTACCTGCACCGCCGTCACCTTGTACTCCGGACAGTTGGTCGCCCAGTCGGACGAGTCCGTCGTGATGACGTTCGCGCCCGATTCCGGGAAGTGGAACGTCGTATAGACGACGCCCGGCTGCATGCGCTCGGAAATCTTCGCGCGCAACACCGTCTGCCCGGCGCGCGACTCGATGCCGACCCAGTCGTCCTGCTTGATGCCGCGATCTTCCGCATCGACCGGATGAATCTCCAGGCGGTCCTCGTCGTGCCATTGCGAGTTTTCGGTGCGCCGCGTCTGCGCGCCGACGTTGTACTGCGACAGGATGCGCCCGGTCGTGAGCAGCAGCGGATACTTGCGCGTGACTTTCTCCGGCGTCGCGATGAACTTCGTGATGACGAAGCGTCCCTTGCCGCGCACGAATTCGTCGATGTGCATCGTCGGGGTGCCGTCCGGCGCCTTCTCGTTGCACGGCCACTGAATGCTGCCGAGCTCGTCGAGGCGCTCGTACGAGACGCCGTGGAAAGTCGGCGTGAGACGCGCGATCTCGTCCATGATTTCGGACGGGTTCGCGTAGTTCATCTCATAGCCGAGCGCGCGCGAGAGCTTGATCGTCACTTCCCAGTCGGAGAGGCCCGGGAGCGGCGGCATCACCTTGCGCACGCGCGAGATGCGGCGCTCTGCGTTGGTGAAGGTGCCGTCCTTTTCGAGGAACGTCGAGCCGGGCAGGAGAACGTGCGCGTACTTCGCCGTTTCGTTCAGGAAGATGTCCTGCACGACGATGCATTCCATCGACGACAACGCATCCGCCACGTGCTGCGTGTTCGGGTCCGACTGGACGATGTCCTCGCCCTGGCAATAGAGGCCCATGAACGTGCCGTGCGTCGCGGCATCGAACATGTTCGGGATGCGCAGACCCGGCTCCGGCTGAAGCTGCACGTTCCATGCTTCCTCGAAGAGCGCGCGCGTTGCCGCATCGCCGATATGCCGATAGCCCGGCAGTTCGTGCGGGAACGAGCCCATGTCGCACGAGCCCTGCACGTTGTTCTGGCCGCGCAGCGGATTCACGCCGACGCCTTCGCGACCGACATTGCCCGTCGCCATCGCGAGGTTCGCGATGCCCATCACGGTGGTCGAGCCTTGCGCGTGCTCGGTCACGCCGAGGCCGTAATAGATCGCGCCGTTGCCGCCCAGCGCGTAGATGCGCGCGGCTTCGCGGACCTGTTGCGCGGGCACGCCGGTGACGGCTTCCATCGCCTCGGGCGAGTTCTCTTCCTTCGCGACGAAATCGCGCCACTGCCCGAACGCGCGCTCCTCGCAGCGTTCGGCGATGAAATCTTCCTTCAGCAAGCCTTCCGTGACGATCACGTGCGCGAGCGAGTTGACCATCGCGACGTTCGTGCCCGGGCGCAATTGCAGGTGATATTGCGCTTTCACGTGCGGCGTATCGACGATATCGATGCGGCGCGGATCGATCACGATCAGCTTCGCGCCTTCACGCACGCGGCGCTTCAGGCGCGAGCCGAAGACCGGATGGCCGTCGGTCGGATTCGCGCCCATCACGATGATCACGTCCGATTGCTCGACCGAAGCGAACGTCTGCGTGCCCGCCGATTCGCCGAGCGTCGCCTTGAGGCCGTAACCCGTCGGCGAGTGGCAGACACGCGCGCAGGTATCGACATTGTTGTTGCCGAACGCCGCGCGCACGAGCTTCTGCACGAGGTACGTCTCTTCGTTCGTGCAGCGCGACGACGTGATGCCGCCGATCGAATCGCGGCCGTACTTGTCCTGGATGCGGCGGAATTCGCTTGCCGCATACGTGAGCGCTTCGTCCCACGACACTTCGCGCCACGGGTCGGTGATCTTCGCGCGGATCATCGGCTTCTTGATGCGATCCTTGTGCGTCGCGTAACCCCATGCGAAGCGGCCCTTCACGCAAGCATGACCTTCGTTCGCCTGGCCGTTCTTGTTCGGCGTCATGCGCACGACGGTGTTGCCCTTCATCTCCGCCTTCAGCGAACAGCCGACACCGCAATATGCACACGTCGTGATGGCCGAGTGTTCGGCCTGGCCGAGCATGATGACGGTCTTTTCCTGCAGCGTCGCGGTCGGGCACGCGGCGACGCAAGCGCCGCACGACACGCATTCCGATTCCATGAACGGCACGTTCTCGCTCGCCGCGACGCGCGATTCGAAGCCGCGTCCGGCGATTGTCAGCGCGAACGTGCCCTGCGTTTCCTCGCAGGCGCGCACGCATCGATTGCAGACGATGCACTTCGACGGATCGTAGGTGAAGTACGGATTCGACTCGTCCTTCTTGTCTTTCAGATGGTTCGCGCCTTCGTAGCCGTAGCGCACTTCACGCAAGCCGACGACGCCCGCCATGTCCTGCAATTCGCAATCGCCATTGGCGGGGCAGGTGAGGCAATCGAGCGGGTGATCGGAGATATAAAGCTCCATCACGTTGCGGCGCAGCGATTGCAGCTTGTCGGTTTGCGTGCGCACTTTCATGCCCGCTTCGACAGGCGTCGTGCATGACGCCGGATAACCGCGCTTGCCTTCGATCTCGACGAGGCACAGACGGCACGAACCCCACGGCTCCAGCGAATCCGTCGCGCAGAGTTTCGGCACGTTGACGCCGGCTTCGATCGCGGCGCGCATCACCGACGTGCCCGCGGGCACCGTGACGGATTCGCCGTCGATTTCGAGCGTCACGTCGATATCGGCGTGACGGAGCGGCGTGCCGTAGTCGGTTTCATCGAGCGGATCGCGGCGCTGCACCGACGCCGCGCTCTTGCACGCGCAGTTGCCGGAACCGCAGCCGTTGATGGTGTTGGACATTGTCGTCTCCTTGTTCTATGCCGCTTTCTGTGCAGGCGTGCGGGGCAGCCCGAAGTCCTCGGGGAAGTGATCGAGCGCGGACATCACCGGGAACGGCGTCATGCCGCCCATCGCGCAGAGCGAGCCCGACACCATCGTGTCGCACAACTCGCGCAGAAGCGTGATCTGCTTCACCGACGTATCGCCTTCACGAATCTTCGCGATGACTTCCTCTCCGCGCGTCGAGCCGATGCGGCATGGCGTGCACTTGCCGCACGATTCGAGCGCGCAGAAGTGCATCGCGTATTGCGCGAGTTCGGCGAGGTTCGAGGTGTCGTCGTGAACCACGAGTCCGCCGTGCCCGACCACCGCGCCGACCTTCGCGTATTCCTCGTAGTCGAGCGGAATGTCCCACTGGCTTTCCGGCAGATACGTGCCGAGCGGTCCGCCCACTTGCACCGCGCGCGCCGGACGGCCGCTCGCGGTGCCGTCGCCGTACGTGTAGAGCAGTTCGCGCAGCGTCACGCCGAACGCCAGTTCGACGAGCCCGCCTTGCTTCACATTGCCCGCGATCTGGAAAGGCAGCGTGCCGCGCGAGCGGCCCATGCCGAAGTCGCGATAGAAGGCCGCGCCCTTGGCGAAGATGATCGGCACGGTCGCGAGCGTGATGACGTTGTTGATGACCGTCGGCTTGCCGTACAGACCGGTGAGCGCCGGCACCGGCGGCTTCGCGCGCACGATTCCGCGCTTGCCTTCGAGCGATTCGAGCAGCGCGGTTTCCTCGCCGCACACATACGCGCCCGCGCCCTTCGCGACATACAGCTCGAACGCGTGCGACGTGCCGAGCACGCTCGCGCCGAGCCAGCCCGCGTCGCGCGCCTTGTCGATCGCGCGATTGAGCGTCGCGATCGAATGCGGATACTCGCTGCGCACGTAGATGTAGCCCTTGGTCGCGCCCACTGCCACGCCCGCGATGATCATGCCTTCGATCAGCACGTACGGATCGCTTTCCATGACGAGACGGTCGGAGAACGTGCCTGAGTCGCCTTCGTCCGCATTGCAGACGATGTACTTCTGATCCGCATACGCGCCGCGCACCGTCTTCCACTTGATGCCCGCGGGAAACGCCGCGCCGCCGCGTCCGCGCAGGCCGGAATCGAGCAGCGTCTGGCAGACGGCGTCGCCGTTCATGTCGAGCACCTGGCGCAATCCTTCGAGGCCGCCGAGCGCGGTGTAATCGTCGATGGAAAGCGGGTCCGTGATGCCGATGCGCGCGAACGTCAGGCGCTGCTGGTTCTTGAGATACGGAATCTCGTCGACGACGCCGACGTTCTTCTCGTGCGCCTTGCCCTCGTGAAAACCGGCATCGAAGAGCGCGGCGACATCGTCGGCTTCGACGTTCGAATAGCCGATGCGCCCATCCGCCGTCTCGACTTCGACGAGCGGTTCGAGATAGAAGAGTCCGCGCGAACCGTTGCGCACGAGTTGCACGTCGATGCCGCGCTTCTCCGCTTCGCTCGCGATGGCTTCAGCGACGCCTTGCGCGCCCAGCGCGAGCGCGGCGGAATCGATGGGAACGTAAATGCGCGTCATGCCGTCACCTCCGCGACCTTCGTTTGCGCCGCGGCGTACAGGCGGTCGAACTTCGCCGGTGTCACGCGCGCGTGCAATTCGCCGTTGATCATCATCGACGGAGACAGCGCGCATTGACCGAGGCAGAACACGGATTCGAGCTCGGTGTCTTCGGCATGACCGCTGTCGAAGCGGCAACCCGTGTGTCCTTCGATGTGGTCTTTCAACGCCTCCGTGCCCATGCTGCGGCACGCTTCCGCGCGGCACAGCTGCACGGTCACGCGGGCGGGCGGGGCGGAACGGAAGTGATGGTAGTAGGTGATCACACCGTGGACTTCTGCGCGCGACAGCGATAGCGCCTGTGCGAGCGGCGCGATGGCCGTCTCGGGCACGTAGCCGACTTCGTCCTGGATGGCGTGAAGAATGGTCATCAACGTCGCGTCTTGCACTGCGTGGCGACGGACGAGTTCAGCGGATGCAGCGGCGGAAAGCTGCGGATGTGTCATGGGGCTCCTCCAACACTCGGCATATGTTTTGTCGGTACATATTTACGTCGATATAATTACGGGTGCCGAGCCTGTATAAGAACAATAGGCGTCGTGATATATCTTGGCAATAGGAAGGGGGAGTGCATATGGTGGACGTCGAATGCCGGGCCGAACTGGTCCTGCGGGACGCCGATGGCCGGGAAACCAGTCTCAGCGCGGTTGTGCCGCTTCTACAGCTCGTCGCACAGACGGGCAGCATCGCGAATGCCGCGAACGCTAAGGGTTTGTCCTATCGGCATGCGTGGGGTTTATTGCGCGAAATCGAAGCGCGGCTTGGCGGCGCGCTCATCACGAAATCGCGCGGGCGCGGCTCGGTGCTTTCCGAACTGGGCGAGTCGGTTTTGCGCGCGCAACGGGTTTGTGGCGAACGGCTCGAAGCGCCGTTGCAGGCGGTGGCGAACGACGTCGCCGTGGAATTGAACCGGCGCCTCGCGGGCGGCATCACGCAGGTGCGGATTCACGCGTCGCATGGTTACGCGGTCGCGACGCTCGTGCGCGCGCTCGGCGATCAGCGCGTGCCGGTCGATATCAAGTATCGGGAGAGCGCCGAAGCGGTCAGTGCGCTCGCACGGGGCGAATGCGAATTGGCGGGGTTCCATCTGCCGATCGGCGAATTCCGCTCGACATGCGCGGAGATCTATCGGCCGTATCTGGACCGGAACAAGCATCAACTGATACGGCTCACGCGCCGCACGCAGGGTCTCTTTCTGCCCAAGGGCAATCCGAAGGGCATTTCCGGTTTGCGCGATCTCGCGCGCAGCGACGTGCGCTTCGTCAATCGCCAGCCGGGTTCGGGAACGCGCATGCTGCTCGATTTGTCGTTGCGTCGCGTGGGCGTCGATCCGGACCAGATCAATGGCTACGCGACGACCGAACTGACGCATTCGGCGATCGCCGCGTTCGTCGCCAGCGGCATGGCCGATCTCGGCTTCGGCGTGCAACCGGCGGCGCAGCATTTCGCGCTCGATTTCATACCGATCATCGACGAGGACTATTTCTTCGCCTGCGAACGCGCGCGGCTCGACGAGGCGCGGCTTGCTTCCGTGTTGCGTATCTTGCGCAGCCCGGGGTTCACGGACAGCGTCGCTCATCTGGAAGGTTATGATCCGGCGCATTGCGGCTCGCTCGTCGATGTCGACGAAGGTTTGCGCGGCTGAAGTAAGTGCGTGAGGCGCAGCGGAAACGCGCGGTAAGAGAGCGGGGCGGGCATAAAACTGCCGGCGATGGCGAATTGGGTTAACCTAACGGCTTGCTGTCGACTTTACTGCTCTGAGCGCGATTCTCCGCGCGATATACCGCCATGAAACTCTCGTTGCTTGCTTGTTCCTCCGCCGCGCTCATCGCTGGTGCGGCGTATCTGGTCCCAGTCGCCTTTGCGCAGAATTCCCCGGGCATGCCGGGCGGGGTCCTGCAAGACGAATTCCGCTTCAATGCGCATCCGCAGATGCAGTTCGCGGCGTCCGCGCCGTCGGATAAATATCAGAAGGGCAAATCGGCGATGCGTCGTCGCGGTGACGACGGCGATCCCAACGGCTGCAATCTGAAGTGTCCGAAGGACGGGACGAACTGAGTGTTCTCACGCTGCCGCGGGGTGTCTTTGGCCGCTGGCGAAGGCGCACGCGTCGAAACGGTTGTTAACTGACACAAGGCAACGGTATTAGGACCGGTCCGATTCGGTCGATGCCTGTCGCCGCTTATTCTCTCGGACGTAGCGAAGTCGTCTCTGTCGTCGCTACGTCTCTCAAGGATGTTTGCCCCGCCTCGCGCGGGGTTTTTTTTCGTCTTTTCGCCGGCAAAGAAAAACCCGCGATGCTTGCGCAATCGCGGGTTTTTAGCGGGTGTTCTGGTGGAGGCGGCGGGAATCGAACCCGCGTCCAGAAGCGCTCTACGAACAGTTCTACATACTTAGTTCTGTCTTTTGATTTAACCATAACGACGCGGACGAACACGCTGCGTTACGGCGATTCACTAATTTTTCGACCTTGGCGTCGTGACGCCGCAAAGGCTTATCTGACGTATATGACCTCTCGTGGCATTGCTACCCTAACCCGTCAGCGAATTAGTGAGAGGACGGCGGCCCTTAGGCTGCCAGTGCGAACGTATCGTCGTTTGCAGTTACGATTTTCCCATTGATTAACGAGGTGACGGGTCCTCGGTATGCCCTGACCGCTTCACAACCCCTGTCGAAACCAGGTCGCCCCCGAAACGGAATAAGGATTATCCCACGAAACACGATGTGAGGCGAACGGCGCGGTTTTCAAGCCGCCTGTTTCGCCTCGCTGCTCACGCGATATCGCGCAACAGGTGCTGAAGTTCTTCCGTCGAATCGACCACGTGATTGGCGTGCCAGCGTCGCGGCGGAATGTCGTCGCCGCAATAGCCGTAGGCGGCTGCCACGGTGATCATGCCTGCGGCAAACCCGGCCTGCACGTCGCGCAGATCGTCGCCGACATAGACGATCCGCTCCGGCGCGACGTCCAGCAATTCCGCCGCGTGCAGGAGCGGCGCGGGGTGCGGCTTCGAATGCGGCGTGGTGTCGCCGCAGACGAGGCAGCCGGCGCGCGTATCGAGTCCCAGCAAGCCGACGAGCGGCGCGGCGAAGCGTGTCGCCTTGTTCGTGACGATGCCCCATCGCACGCCGCGCGCATCCAGTTGATCGAGTATCTCGGCGATGCCCGGAAAAAGCGTCGTCTCGATGCACAGATCGGCCTCGTAGTTCGCGAGAAATTCGTCGCGCATCGCGGCGAAGTCGTGGTGCTCCGGTCCGATCTCGAACGCACCACCGAGCAGTCCGCGCGCGCCCGCGGACGCATAGGGCCGCAGCGTTTCGAGCGGCCGCATCTCGAGGCCGCGGTCGTGCCGCATTTTGTTCACCGCGGCGACGAGATCGGGTGCGGTGTCGGCGATGGTGCCGTCGAGGTCGAACAGCACGGCCTGGCACAACCCGAGACCATCGCCCTCGGCGAGGCGCTGGGGCAGGGGAGTCGTTTCTTCCGGCAGGGGCTTGGTATCGATGGTGCCCGTGGACAAGGGATCGTCGTTGATCATGGCGTCAGGCTTCGCGGCGGCAAGCCATCATGTAGTTGATGCTCGTGTCGTTTGACAGGCCGAAATGCTTGGAGATCGGCCGATACGTGATGCCTTTGATGTCGACCGTCAAAAGCGAAGCCGCGCGCGCGAACGTGGCCAGTTCCGACGGCTTGATGAAGCGCGCGTAATCATGCGTGCCTCGCGGCAGCATGCGCGCGATGTATTCCGCGCCGATCACGGCAAAGAGGTACGCCTTCGCGTTGCGATTCAGCGTGGAGAAAAACACCCAGCCGCCCGGCTTCACGAGCGCGGCGCACGCGGCGACGGTGCCCGCGGGATTCGGCACGTGTTCGAGCATCTCCATGCAGGTCACGACGTCATACGAACCGGGCTCGCGCGCGGCGAGGGCTTCCGCCGAGATCTCTTCGTACGCGACTTCGACACCGCTTTCGAGACTATGCAGATCAGCGACGCCAAGCGCGCTCGACGATAAATCGATGCCTTTCACGTTCGCACCGCGCGTGGCCATCGACTCGGACAGAATGCCGCCGCCGCAGCCGATATCGAGAACACGCTTGCTCATCAGATGCGCGTGCGCATCGATCCAGTCGAGCCGTACCGGATTCAGTTCATGCAGCGGCTTGAACTCGGCGTTCGGGTCCCACCAGCGATGCGCGAGCTCGCTGAATTTCTGCAGTTCGTGGGGATCGACATTGGTCATGTTCGGAAGTGCCTTTTTGAGTCGTGAATCGAATAGGACCGAGTATATAGGCGCCGCAATAGGCGGGCAAAAAGTGGAATAGATGAAGCCTACCCGAATCGGCGGCTCTTTAAGCGAATGCCCAAAAGGCTTCAGGCATAAAAAAACCCCCGCCGAAGCGGGGGTTTGATCTGCGGTAATCCAACTCGCGATTACTGCTGCGGCTGACGCGTCGTGCCGACAACTTCGATCTGCACGCGACGATCCGGCGCGAGGCAGGCGATGAGTTGCTTGCGATTCTTCTGCTGGCAGCTGTTGCCCGTGACCGGGTCGCGCTTGCCCTTGCCTTCCGTGTAGATACGGTTGGCTTCGATGCCCTTGCTGACCAGGTAAGCCTTCACAGCTTGCGCACGGCGCAGCGACAGACGATCGTTGTACTTGTCCGAACCGATGCGGTCGGTGTAGCCCGTTGCAACCACGACTTCGAGGTTCAGCGCGCCGATCTTCGATGCCAGATCGTCAAGCTTTTCCTTACCAGCCGGCTTCAGGACTGCCTTGTCGAAGTCGAACAGAGCGTCAGCCTGGTAGGTGACCTTCTGGCTCTGGATGACCGGGGGCGGCGGAGCGACCGGTGCCGGCGGCGTCGGTGCTTGCGCGACCAGCGCGCCATCGCACTTTGCGTTTGCCGTAGCCGGGGTCCAGAATGCGTCGCGCCAGCACAGTTCGTTCGTGCCGTTCATCCACACATACTCGCCCGTACCGTTCACCCAGTTGTCGTTCACAGCTTGTCGCGAGGCCGGCACCGACTGTGCCGAGGCCGATGCAGCCATAACTGCGGTAGCTGCAATGAACGCGAGCTTTGAAAGTTTATTCATATTTCTCCTCTCGAAATTGAGATTACCGCAGGTTTACTGCGAGCCTGTAGACGAAGACAAGTCATACATTGCTCGAAGTATAACATTCCCTACGGAACAAAACGCGCTGTATAGACTTCGAGCAATGTCTAAGTTTGTGCGTTGGCATTTTGCCATATCGTTCCCTTGCAACGATAAAAATATCCCCGCACGCTGTACGCCCGCAACCTTATGTGGTGCATGCGCAACAAGAAAGGGACAGGAGACGGTCAAGGCTGAAGAAGGCGCGAAACGTGCGCACATTACGTGCCCGAGAGCGATTTCCTGCGAGTTTTTATCGTCGGGGTTTTTACGTTTGGCAAAAGCGCGAGGCGGCATGATAGCCCGCCCAGATGACGAATTGACGGAATACGTTCCCCGGTTTTTGTAAGTAATTGGTACAGCATTGCGCATTGCGAAGTCACGCTGCACATTCCGGTTCCGCGCTCGACACACACTGTATGTATACAGCATGCGTCCGGGCGCAAATGTCGCGCATGGTAGAATCTCCTGATGCGCTGCGTTCGCACGCATAAAAAGGCATGCGCTGCATATGCGGCGCGCAGCGTACGTCGGCTACGCGCCACGCCGGCGCATGTCGTGCGGCCGGCGGGCGAGTCCGCGAAAATCACCGCGCGCGCTGCCGTGTCGCCGCTGCAAAGTTCAAGACACGGATAATGGATCAATTCGCCAAAGAGACTCTGCCAATCTCCCTTGAGGAGGAAATGCGCCGCTCGTATCTCGATTACGCGATGAGCGTGATCGTCGGGCGCGCGCTTCCCGATGTCCGCGATGGCTTGAAGCCGGTGCATCGTCGGGCGCTCTACTCGATGCACGAGCTGAACAACGACTGGAATCGCGCGTACAAGAAATCGGCGCGTATCGTCGGCGATGTCATCGGTAAATACCATCCTCACGGCGACGCGTCCGTCTACGAGACGATCGTTCGCATGGCGCAACCGTTCTCGCTGCGCTACATGCTGGTCGACGGCCAGGGCAACTTCGGTTCGGTCGACGGCGACAACGCCGCGGCCATGCGTTACACCGAAATCCGCATGGCGAAGATCGGCCACGAGTTGCTGGCCGACATCGACAAGGAAACCGTCGACTTCGGTCCGAACTACGACGGCAGCGAAAACGAGCCACTCGTTCTCCCCGCGCGCATTCCCAATCTGCTGATCAATGGTTCGGCCGGCATCGCGGTCGGCATGGCGACGAACATTCCGCCGCACAACCTGCGCGAAATCGTCGACGCCTGTCTGCATCTGCTGAACACGCCCGAGGCCACCGTCGACGAGCTGATCGAGATCGTGCCGGCGCCGGACTTCCCGACGGCCGGCATCATCTACGGCGTCGCGGGCGTGCGCGACGGTTATCGCACCGGGCGCGGCCGCGTCGTGATGCGCGCGGCCACGCACTTCGAAGAGATCGATCGCGGTCAGCGTCAGGCGATCATCGTCGACGAGATTCCGTATCAGGTGAACAAGCGCACGCTGCTCGAGCGCATCGCCGAACTCGTCAACGAGAAGAAGCTGGAAGGCATTTCCGACATCCGCGACGAGTCCGACAAGAGCGGCATGCGCGTCGTGATCGAACTGAAGCGCGGGGAAGTGCCGGAAGTCATCCTGAACAATCTGTACAAGCAGACACAGCTTCAGGACACCTTCGGCATGAACATGGTCGCGCTCGTCGACGGCCAGCCCAAGCTGCTGAATCTGAAGGAAATGATCGAGTGCTTCCTGTCGCATCGACGGGAAGTGCTGACGCGGCGCACTGTATACGAACTGCGCAAGGCGCGCGATCGCGGGCACGTGCTCGAAGGTCTCGCCGTCGCGCTCGCGAACATCGACGATTTCATCGCGATCATCAAGGCCGCGCCGACGCCGCCGATCGCGAAACAGGAGTTGATGGCGCGTCCGTGGGATTCGTCGCTCGTGCGCGAAATGCTCACGCGGACCGAGACCGAGGCTTCGGGCGGCCGCGTCGCCTATCGTCCGGAAGGGCTGAATCCCGCGTACGGTCTCCAGGAAGACGGCCTGTATAAATTGTCGGACGTCCAGGCGCAGGAAATTCTGCAGATGCGCCTGCAGCGCCTGACCGGGCTCGAGCAGGACAAGATCGTCGGCGAATATCGCGAAGTGATGGCGCAGATCGCCGATCTGCTCGACATCCTCGCGCGGCCTGAGCGTATCCGCCAGATCATCGTCGATGAACTGGGCCAGATCCGCGCCGAATTCGGCGACGACCGCCGCTCGCGCATCGAAATGAACGCGACGGAGCTCAACACCGAAGACCTGATCACGCCGACTGACATGGTCGTGACCATGTCGCACTCGGGCTACGTGAAGTCGCAGCCGCTTTCCGAATACCGCGCGCAGAAGCGCGGCGGGCGCGGCAAGCAGGCGACGCAGATGAAGGAAGACGACTGGATCGACACGCTCTTCATCGCGAACACGCACGATCACATGCTGTGCTTCTCGAACCGCGGCCGCGTGTACTGGATCAAGGTGTACGAAGTGCCGCAGGGCTCGCGCAACTCGCGCGGCCGTCCGATCGTCAACATGTTCCCGCTGCAGGACGGCGAGAAGATCAACGTCGTGCTGCCGATCAAGGAATTCTCGGCGGACAAGTACGTGTTCATGACGACCGCGCTCGGCACCGTCAAGAAGACGCCGCTCGAAGCATTCAGCCGTCCGATGAAGAAGGGCATCATCGCGGTCGGTCTGGATGACGGCGACTACCTCATCGGCGCGGCGATCACCGACGGCGAGCATGACGTGATGCTGTTCTCCGACGCGGGCAAGGCCGTGCGTTTCGACGAGAACGATGTGCGCGCGATGGGCCGCGAGGCACGCGGCGTGCGAGGCATGCAACTGGAAGACGGGCAGCAGGTCATCGCGATGCTGGTCGCGGGCGGCGAGAACCAGTCGGTGCTCACGGCTACCGAGAACGGTTACGGCAAGCGCACGCCGATCAACGAGTACACGCGTCACGGCCGCGGCACGAAGGGTATGATCGCGATCCAGACATCGGAGCGCAACGGCCGGGTCGTCGCCGCGACGCTCGTCGAGCCGGAGAGCGAGATCATGCTGATCACGACTTCGGGCGTGCTCATCCGCACGCGAGTTTCCGAAATCCGCGAAATGGGCCGTGCAACTCAAGGTGTTACACTCATCAGCCTTGACGAGGGAACGAAGTTGTCGGGACTGCAGCATATCGCCGAGGCGGAAGCCGAGGCCGAACTCGAAGCAGATGCCGGTTCGGAAGACTCTGCCGCCAAGCCCGGCGATGCGGAAAATGATGAAGGCGGAGAAAGCGCCTGATATTTTTTGTGTCGCGGGTCTCTCGTTATCGCTTTTGAAAGCTCGGATTAGTTAAGCTGCGCGACGTGAGTTCGTTGTCGACGTCAGGCAAGGCCGGCGTCGGAAAACGGGCAAAAGCTCGTCGCCAGTGCTGAACTGGATATTTTTTACAGGGAGTAATGATGCAAGGACGTTTCAAGCAGTGGATGTTGCTGGCCGCTTTCGTGCCGACTATCGCGATGGCTCAGTCGCTTCAGAACCAGGCGCCCGCACAGTCGGCCGCACCGGCGGCCGCAGCAGCACCGGTTGATCCGGCCAAGCAAGCCGCGATCAAGGACCTGCTCGACGCGATCGATGCGCAGAAGCTGGTCGGCGCGATCGGTAACAGCGCACAGATGCAATCGAAGCAACTCGTGCCGGCGATCCTCTCGGACGCGCTGTCCGAGAACAAGACGCTGAACGACAAGCAGAAGCAAGCCGCTGTTCCGTCGCTGCAAAAGAATGCAGTGCCGAAGCTGGTCGATTCCGCTGGCCAGGTCTTCGCAACCGACGCATTCCGCAAGGACGCGATGCAGGCTCAGTACGACGCGTACGCGAAGTACTACTCGACCGACGAGATCAAGGATCTGACCAACTTCTACAAGAGCCCGACCGGCCGCAAGTTCATCCAGGTTCAGGACCAGGTTGGCCGCGACGTCGTGAACGGCCTGATGCAGAAGTACATGCCGCAAGCCATCAAGGCAACGCGCACGCAAGCCGATCAGGAAGTGGCGAGCGTCAAGCCGAGCGCCAAGTAAGCGCGCCGTCGGTCTGACGGGAATCCGCTGGACGGCGCTTGCCGTCCCTTGCATTGGCGGGTTTTCAGGACAGTGCGATAATGGCTGTTTGCGCAAGACGCGCAAACAGCCATTTCTTTTTGGACGTGAGAACGCGGCCTTCGTTTGATTCGCCGTTCATTCCCGTCTGCAAATCGTATTTCCGGGATCTCCAGATGCGCGTGTTCAATTTCTCCGCCGGCCCCGCCGCCATGCCAGAAGAAGTTCTGAGGCAAGCCGCCGATGAAATGCTCGACTGGCAAGGCAGTGGCATGAGCGTGATGGAAATGAGCCACCGCGGCACGGAATTCATGTCGATCCACGAGGCTGCGCTCACCGACCTGCGCGACTTGCTGAAGGTGCCCGCGTCGCATCGGATCCTTTTTCTGCAGGGCGGCGGCATCGGCGAAAACGCGATCGTGCCGATGAACCTGCTCGGCAGGAAGCAGACCGCCGACTTCGTCGTGACCGGTTCGTGGTCGACGAAATCGTTCAAGGAATCGCAGAAATACGGCACGCCGCATCTCGCGGCCAACGGCAAGACCGAAGAGGGTTTCACGCGCGTTCCGGCCTTCAGCGAATGGAAGCTGTCGGACGATCCGGCCTATGTGCATCTGTGCTCGAACGAAACCATCGACGGCGTCGAAACCTTCGAGATTCCCGATCTGGGCGACATTCCGCTCGTCGCCGATGCGTCCTCGCACATCCTGTCGCGCCCGATGGACATCGCCAAGTTCGGCGTGCTCTTCGGCGGCGCGCAGAAGAACATCGGCATGGCGGGCGTGACCGTCGTGATCGTGCGTGAAGATCTGCTCGACCGCGCGCTGCCCATCTGCCCGTCCGCGTTCGAGTGGAAGATCGTCGCGGAAAACAACTCGATGTACAACACGCCGCCGACCTATGCCATCTACATCGCGGGCCTCGTTTTCAAGTGGCTGAAGAAGCAGGGCGGCCTGGAAGCGATCGAGGCGCGCAACGTCGAAAAGGCGAAGCTGCTGTACGACACCATCGATTCCAGCGATTTCTACGTCAACAAGGTCGAACGCCAGAACCGTTCGCGCATGAACGTGCCGTTCTTCCTTGCCGACGAATCGCGCAATACCGATTTCCTGGCCGGCGCGAAGGCGCGCGGGCTGTTGCAACTGAAGGGCCACAAGTCCGTCGGCGGCATGCGGGCATCGATCTACAACGCGGTGCCGATCGAGGGAGTCAACGCTCTCGTCGATTACATGAAGGAATTCGAGCGCACGAGCGCTTAACGGCGCGACGCTCACTCAACCGCACAAGCTCAAGCACCGCATGGACGACGATCTCAATTCAAGACTCAAACCGCTGCGTGAGCGCATCGACGTGCTCGACGCGCAGCTCATCGCGCTGTTGAATCAGCGCGCATCCGTCGCGCTGGAAGTCGGCGAAGTGAAGAAGCATTTCAATGCGCCCGTGTTTCGTCCGGAGCGCGAGATGCAGGTCATCGCGCGGCTTCAGGAAATGAGCGACGGGCCGCTCGCCGGTGAGCACATCGCGTCGATCTGGCGCGAGATCATGGCCGCGAGCCGCGCGCTCGAACAGACCATCAGCGCGGCGTTTCTGGGGCCCGTCGGCACGTACAGCGAACAGGCGATGTTCGAATACTTCGGGCATTCGATTCAGGGCGTGCCGTGCCCGTCGATCGACGAAGTGTTTCGCGCCGTCGAAGCGGGCGCGGCGCAGTACGGCGTCGTGCCGGTGGAGAATTCGGCGGAAGGCGCGGTGTCGCGCACGCTGGATTTGCTGCTGCAGACATCGCTTCTGATCGGCGGCGAGCTTGCGCTGCCGATCCATCACAATTTGCTCACGGCGTCCGGCACGCTCGATGGCGCGAAGCGCGTGTGCGCGCATCCGCAGGCGCTCGCGCAGTGTCAGCGCTGGTTGAGCGCGAACGTGCCGCATTTGGCGCGTCAGGCCGTGTCGAGCAACGCGGAAGCCGCGCGCATGGCGGTCGATGATCCGACGGTCGCGGCCATCGCAGGCGATCGCGCCGCGACGCATTACGGCCTCGGCGTCGTGTTCTCGATGATCCAGGACGACCCGCACAATCGCACGCGTTTCGTGATCGTCGGCAAGCAGCCGACGGATTCGAGCGGTCACGATCAGACGTCGCTCATCGTCACGGTGAAGAACGAGTCGGGCGCGGTGTTCAAGCTGCTGGAGCCGCTCGCCAAACACGGTGTCTCGATGACGCGCTTCGAATCGCGCCCGGCGCGCTCCGGCGCGTGGGAGTACTACTTCTATATCGACATCGAAGGCCATCGCGACGATGCCGCCGTGGCCGGCGCGCTGGAGGAGCTGGGGCGCAAGTCCGCGTTCCTGAAAATCCTCGGCTCGTATCCGCGGGCGCGCTGATTGGCTCATCGCCGCTGCGATGAATCGCGGCGGTTCGTTTCACTTGCGTCGGACGACGCACTCTTATCGATGTCCCGTGGCTGCGTTCTCTTTCAACAAACTGGTTATCTTCGGCGTCGGTCTGATCGGCGGTTCGCTTGCGCGCGCCTTGCGTGAACGCGCGGGGCTCGCGGGTCGGGTCGTCGGTGTGGGGCGCTCGGCTGCGTCGGTCGAGCGCGCGCTCGAACTCGGCGTGATCGACGAAGCCGCCGCGCTCGGCGACGACGCCGCGCTCGCGAACGCGCTTCGAGGCGCGGACGTGGTGTTGCTCGCCGCGCCCGTCGCGCAGACCGAGCCGCTGCTCGCGCGGATCGCGCCGTTTCTCGACGCGCACACCATCGTCACCGATGCGGGCAGCACGAAGACGGATGTCGTCGCTTCGGCGCGGCGCGCGCTGGGCGAGCGCATCGCGCAGTTCGTGCCGGGGCATCCGATCGCCGGGCGCGAGTCGAGCGGCGTCGAGGCCGCGTTGCCCGATCTGTACGTCGATCGCAATGTCGTGCTGTGCCCGTTGCCCGACAACGCGGCGGACGATGTCGAACGCATCGCGTCGATGTGGCGCGCGACCGGCGCGTGCGTGCGCGAAATGAGCGAGGCGCAGCACGATCGCGTGTTTGCATCGGTGAGTCATCTGCCGCACGTGCTGTCGTTCGCGCTCGTCGATCAAATCCTCGATACGCCCGACGCCGATCTGAAATTTTCGTTCGCCGCGGGCGGCTTCCGCGATTTCACGCGCATCGCGGCTTCGAGCCCGGAAATGTGGCGCGATATCTGTCTCGCGAATCGCGCCGCGCTGCTCGCCGAACTCGACGATTACACTTCCGTGCTCGCGCGGTTTCGCGCGGCGATCGACGCATCGGATGGCGCGGCGCTCGAAGCGGCCTTCGCGCGTTCGCGCGTGGCGCGCAAAGAATGGCAGGAACGCGGCGGCATCAAGCCATCCAACGATATCGCCGCGAAATAAGCTGTGACCCAAGGAAACACTATGGAACATCTCGATCTCGGACCTTTCTCTCGCGCGTCCGGCACCGTGCGCCTGCCCGGCTCGAAGAGCATTTCGAACCGCGTGCTGCTGCTCGCGGCGCTCGCGAGCGGCGAAACGTCCATCACGAATCTGCTCGATTCCGACGACACGCGCGTCATGCTCGCCGCGCTCAAAACGCTCGGCGTCGCGGTGCGTGAGGATGGCGAGCGCGTGATCGTCGGCGGGACGGGCGGCGCGTTTCCGTCGAAATCGGCGGAGCTGTTTCTCGGCAACGCGGGCACGGCGGTGCGGCCGCTGACCGCGGCGCTCGCGGTGAACGGCGGCGAATACCGCGTGCACGGCGTGCCGCGCATGCACGAGCGGCCGATCGGCGATCTCGTCGACGGGCTGCGTCAGATCGGCGCTGCGATCGATTACGAACTGAACGACGGCTTTCCGCCGCTGCGCATTCACGCCGCGAAGATCGCGATCGACAAGCCGATCCGCGTGCGCGGCGACGTGTCGAGTCAGTTCCTGACCGCGCTCCTGATGAGTCTGCCAGTCGTCGATGGCCGGACCGGTCCGGTTGCGATCGAGATCGAAGGCGAGCTCATCTCGAAGCCGTACATCGACATCACGATCCGCCTGATGGAGCGCTTTGGCGTGACCGTCGAGCGCGAAGGCTGGTCGCGTTTCACGATTCCGGCCGGCGCGGGCTACAAGTCGCCGGGCGCGATCATGGTCGAAGGCGACGCGTCGTCCGCGTCGTATTTCCTCGCGGCGGGCGCGATCGGCCACGGGCCGGTGCGCGTGGAAGGCGTCGGACGTTCGAGCATTCAGGGCGACGTCGGTTTCGCGGACGCGCTCAATCGCATGGGCGCGAACGTGATGATGGGCGAGGACTGGATCGAGGTGCGCGGCGTCGAGTCGGACGACGGCAAGCTCGCGCCCATCGACATGGACTTCAATCTGATCCCCGACGCCGCGATGACCATCGCCGTGGCCGCGCTGTTCGCGAGCGGCACGACGACCTTGCGCAATATCGCGAGCTGGCGCGTGAAGGAAACCGACCGCATCGCCGCGATGGCGAAGGAACTGCGCAAGGTCGGCGCGACGGTGGAAGAGGGCGCGGACTATCTCGTCGTCACGCCGCCGGCGAAGCTCACGCCGAACGCCGCGATCGATACCTACGACGACCACCGCATGGCGATGTGCTTCTCGCTCGTCAGTCTCGGCGGCGTGCCGGTGCGCATCAACGATCCGAAATGCGTGAACAAGACCTTCCCGGACTATTTCGAGCGTTTTTCGACGCTCGTGAAAGCGTAATCGGAGCGCTGTACCGTGAAACGCGATGACTTCGAATTCAATGACCGCAATAACGGGCCAGACCGGCCAGACTCGATGAAACCGACCCGTCCTTTCGACCCTACTCCAGTGATCACCATCGACGGGCCGACGGCTTCGGGCAAGGGCACGGTCGCTGCGATCGTCGCGGCGACGCTCGGCTTTCACCTGCTCGACAGCGGCGCGCTCTACCGGCTCGCGGCGCTCGCGAGCATCCGCTACGAGGTGGCGAAGGACGATGCGCCCGGCCTTGCAAAGCTGATCGAAGCGCTCCATATCACCTTCCGCGAAGGTTGCGCGCAGCTCGACGGCGTCGACGTTTCGGGCGAAATCCGCCAGGAAGAGGTCGGCAACCGCGCTTCCGCGATCGCCGTTCATCCCGAAGTGCGTCAGGCGCTGGTCGCGCGTCAGCGGGCGTTTCGCAAGCGCCCCGGCCTCGTCGCCGACGGCCGCGACATGGGCACCGTCATCTTCCCGGACGCCACGCTGAAGGTATTTTTGACGGCGAGCGTCGAGGCACGGGCGGCGCGACGGCATAAGCAATTGATGCAAAAAGGTTTTTCTGCTAATATGGATGACTTGCTGCGTGATTTGCGCGCACGCGACGACCGGGACATGAACCGGAGCGCCGCGCCGCTCAAGCCCGCTGCGGATGCGAAGACGCTGGACACCTCCGGTTTGTCGATCGATCAAGCGGTCGAACAGATCATCGGCTGGTACAGCGCAATTCGTGTGTAACGAGTTGGTGTAGTAAAGAGGCAAGGTGCTCCGTCGAAAGCGGAGCGTGTGTTAAACCCTTTAACCCCGTATGGCGTTGCGCTTCACCGGTTCAATCCTGAACCACCGCGCAAAAGCTGTGCAAATTCAGATTTTTATGTCCGACCTGCAAACCTCCACCCCGAATACCGAATCTTTCGCGGCTCTGTTCGAAGAGTCGCTGACCAAGCAGGACATGCGCGCCGGCGAAGTGATCTCCGCCGAAGTCGTGCGTGTCGACCACAACTTCGTGGTCGTCAACGCTGGTCTCAAGTCCGAAGCCTATATTCCGCTCGAAGAGTTCCTGAACGACGCGGGTGAAGTGGAAGTGCAGGCGGGCGACTTCGTTTCCGTCGCGATCGACGCGCTGGAAAACGGCTATGGCGACACCATCCTGTCGCGCGACAAGGCGAAGCGTCTGGCTTCGTGGCTGTCGCTGGAAAAGGCGCTCGACAACAACGAACTCGTGACCGGCACGATCACGGGCAAGGTCAAGGGCGGCATGACCGTCATGGTCAACGGCATCCGCGCGTTCCTGCCGGGTTCGCTCGTCGACACGCGTCCCGTCAAGGACACGACGCCGTACGAAGGCAAGACGCTCGAATTCCGCGTCATCAAGCTCGACCGCAAGCGTAACAACGTGGTGCTGTCGCGCCGCGCGGTGATCGAAGCCACGCAAGGCGAAGAGCGCGCGAAGCTGCTCGAGACGCTGAAGGAAGGCGCGATCGTCGAAGGCGTGGTCAAGAACATCACCGACTACGGCGCGTTCGTGGACCTCGGCGGCATCGACGGCCTGCTGCACATCACCGACATCGCGTGGCGTCGTGTGCGTCACCCGTCGGAAGTGCTGTCGGTTGGCCAGGAAGTCACCGCCAAGATCCTCAAGTTCGACCAAGAGAAGAACCGCGTTTCGCTCGGCATCAAGCAACTGGGCGACGATCCGTGGGAAGGCATCTCGCGCCGCTACCCGTCGGGCACGCGCCTGTTCGGCAAGGTCACGAACATCACCGACTACGGCGCATTCGTCGAAGTGGAATCGGGCATCGAAGGCTTGGTTCACGTGTCGGAAATGGACTGGACCAACAAGAACGTTGCGCCGTCGAAGGTTGTTCAGCTGGGCGACGAAGTCGAAGTCATGGTTCTCGAAATCGACGAAGACCGCCGCCGTATCTCGCTCGGCATGAAGCAGTGCAAGCCGAACCCGTGGGATGACTTCAGCCGTAACTTCAAGAAGGGCGACAAGATCAGCGGCGCCATCAAGTCGATCACCGACTTCGGCGTGTTCATCGGTCTGCCTGGCGGCATCGACGGTCTGGTTCACCTGTCGGACCTGTCGTGGTCGGAAACCGGCGAAGAAGCCGTCCGCAAGTACAAGAAGGGCGACGAAGTCGAAGCCGTGGTTCTGGGCATCGACGTCGAGAAGGAACGCATTTCGCTCGGCATCAAGCAGCTCGAAGGCGATCCGTTCAGCAACTTTGTCGCGATCAACGACAAGGGCGCAATCGTCGACGGCGTCGTGAAGTCGGTCGATCCGAAGGGTGCTGTCGTTACGCTGTCCGGCGAAGTCGAAGGCTACCTGCGTGCTTCGGAAATCGCGCAAGACCGCGTGGAAGATGCGCGCAACGTGCTGAAGGAAGGCGACAAGGTCAACGCGATGATCATCAACATCGATCGCAAGTCGCGTGGCATCAACCTGTCGATCAAGGCGAAGGATTCGGCCGAACAGCAGGAAGCCATGCGCAGCCTGCAGGGCGACTCGAACGCCGCCGCGACCGGCACGACCAACCTCGGCGCGCTGCTCAAGGCCAAGCTCGACGGCCAGAACAGCTAAGCCCTTAACGGCACAGCTGCAGAATGACCAAATCGGAATTGGTCGCCCAGTTGGCGTCGCGATTTCCGCAACTTGTCCTCAAGGATGCGGATTTCGCGGTAAAGACGATGCTCGATGCGATGTCGGAGGCTTTGGCCAACGGTCACCGCATCGAGATCCGCGGCTTCGGCAGCTTCGGGCTCAATCGTCGTCCGTCACGCGTCGGGCGCAATCCCAAGTCGGGTGAGAAGGTGCTGGTACCGGAGAAATTCGTGCCGCACTTCAAGCCGGGCAAGGAATTGCGCGAACGCGTCGACGGCCGCGCGGGCGAGCCTCTGAAGGCGTCGAATGACGACGATGCGGACGATCTCTGATCGGCGCATCCTGACTGATGATCCTTCTGGATTTTCGGTTCGCGGCGTCCGGCCACGAGGCAATCGACCAGGAAAGCACCCTTCGGGGTGCTTTTTTTATGCGCGACGTTTATTCATCGACGATGTGACGCGACAGGTTCATTGTTTGCTAAAAATTCGTGTGGCGAACCGGCGGCCGCCGGCATCCGGACGCATCAATTACAATACCGGTCACTTTGACCTGGGTGTTCAACCGCGCAGGCCCGACCGAATTAGGCGGGTCGACTGGTGCAACCGCTCTTGCGAGACCCTACATGAAATTCATCGTCTGGCTGATCCGCGTTCTGGTATTCGTGTTGTTGCTGGTGCTGGCGCTCGCCAATACTCAGTCCGCGACGCTGAACTTCCTCGCAGGCTACGCCTGGACAGCACCGCTGATTCGGATCGGTCTCGCGTTTTTTGTCGTCGGATTGCTGGCGGGACTCGTGTCCGCGGTGCCGGCGATGGTGCGTCTGCGCATGGAAAACGGCCGCCTCAGGCGCGAACTGCGCGTCGCTCGCGAGACGCCGGTGGTCAAGGAAGAACCGCCGATGCCGCCGCTCATCTGACGCGGCGCGAAAGCAGACACCTAACATTCAACGACTAATCGCATGGATCTAGACTTCTGGTGGCTGCTCGTCATTCCCGTCGCGTTCGCGCTGGGGTGGATGGCGTCCCGCTATGACCTGAAAACGCTGCTGTCCGAGAATGCGAACCTGCCGCGCTCGTATTTTCGCGGCCTCAATTTTCTTCTCAACGAACAACACGACAAGGCGATCGACGCATTCATCGAGGTCGCCAAGCTCGATCCCGAAACCATCGAACTGCACTTCGCGCTCGGCAATCTGTTCCGCCGCCGCGGCGAAACCGATCGCGCAATCCGCGTGCACCAGAATCTCCTGAGCCGCGCGGATTTGCCGGCCGCCGAGCGCGATCACGCGCTCTATGAACTCGGTCAGGACTTTCTGAAGGCGGGCTTGCTGGATCGCGCGGAGGAAACGTTCAAGTCGCTGAACTCGGGCGAGTATTCCCTCGGCGCGCAGCGCGCGCTCCTGACCATCTACGAGATCGAAAAAGACTGGCCGAAGTCGATCACGACAGCCGAGCAGATCGAGAAGATGGGCGCACCGTCGCTGCATATGGAGATCGCGCATTTTCACTGCGAGCTCGCGCAGGAAGCCTTGCAGCGCAAGAATCCCGATGGCGCGCGCGCCGAACTGAAGCTCGCGCTGGCGTCGAACCCGGACAACGTGCGCGCGACGATCCTCGCGGGCGATGTCGAAGCCGCCGCGGGCAACGTCGAAGCTGCGATCGCGAACTGGAAGCGTGTCGAGGAACAGAACGAAGCGTATCTGCCGCTCGTCGCCGAGAAGCTGATGAAGGCGTACAGCGCGCTCGGGCACAGGGACGAGGGCGTCGACCTGCTGATCGATTACACGACGCGTTATCCGTCGAACGATTTGCTCGATGTCGCGTACAAGCACGTGCAGGAATTGCGAGGCCTGGAAGCGGCGCACGCGCTCGCGCGCAAGCAGATGCAGAGCGCGCCGAATCTCGCGGGCATGACGCGCCTGCTCGAAGCCCAGGAAGCGACAGCCGACGAGCCGCGCCGCGGCGAGCTCGAACTGATGCGTAACCTGGTGAAACAGCGCACTAAGAATCTGCCGCGTTATACGTGTCAAACTTGCGGCTTCCGCGCGCGACTATTCTATTGGCAATGTCCCGGCTGCAGCGGCTGGGAGACGTACGCACCGCGCCGCGTCGAGCCGATCACGAGCTCGGCCTGAACCCGCGCGGCAAGCACGACATCATGCGGCGCGTGCGCGCGCCGCTTCCGCCACCGGCATTTCAGAAACCACCGGAAAGCGTATGAAAGTAACCATCGTCGGCACGGGTTACGTCGGTCTTGTGACCGGCGCGTGCCTTGCCGAAATCGGCAATGACGTGTTTTGCGTGGACGTCGATCCGCGCAAGATCGAAATTCTCAACAATGGCGGCGTGCCGATCCACGAGCCGGGCCTTCAGGAAATGCTGAGGCGCACGCGCGCGGCCGGCCGCATCCAGTTTTCCACCGACGTTAAAGCGAGCGTGGAGCACGGCGATATCCAGTTCATCGCCGTGGGCACGCCACCCGACGAAGACGGCTCCGCCGATCTGCAATACGTGCTCGCGGCGGCGCGCAACATCGGCAAATATTCGAACGGCTTCAAGGTGATCGTCGATAAATCGACGGTGCCGGTCGGCACGGCGCTGCAGGTGCAGAAGGTCATCGACGAAGAACTGAAGACGCGCGGGCTCGAAGGCTCGGACAAGCATCGCTTCTCGGTCGTGTCGAATCCGGAGTTCCTGAAGGAAGGCGCGGCGGTCGACGACTTCATGCGGCCCGATCGCATCGTGATCGGCATCGACGACGACGACGCGGGCAATCGCGCGCGCGAGAAGATGAAGCGCCTCTACGCGCCGTTCAACCGCAATCACGAGCGCACGCTGTACATGGACGTGCGCTCGGCGGAATTCACGAAATATGCCGCCAACGCGATGCTCGCGACGCGCATCTCGTTCATGAACGATCTGTCGAATCTCGCAGACACCGTCGGCGCCGACATCGAATCGGTGCGGCGCGGCATCGGGTCGGATCCGCGCATCGGCTATCACTTCCTGTATGCGGGTTGCGGTTACGGCGGCTCGTGCTTTCCGAAGGACGTGCAGGCGCTCGCGCAGACGGCGCGCGAAAACGGCCACACGCTGCGCATTCTCGAAGCGGTCGAAGCCGTCAATAACGACCAGAAGGAAGTGCTCGTCAACAAGATCGTGAAGCGCATGGGCGAAGACCTGCGCGGGCGCACCTTCGCCGTGTGGGGCCTTGCGTTCAAGCCCAATACCGACGACATGCGCGAGGCATCGAGCCGGCGCATCATCGAGGCGCTGCTGCGGCGCGGCGCCACCGTGCGCGGCTACGATCCCGTTGCGCGCGACGAAGCGGAGCGCGTGTTCGCGCTCGATCTCGCGGATCGCCCCGAAGACCTGAAGCGCCTGGACTTCGTGAAGACCCAACAGGATGCGCTGACGGGAGCGGACGCGCTCGTCATCGTGACCGAATGGAAGGAATTCAAGAGCCCGGATTTCTGGCACCTGAAGAGCGCCTTGAAGACGCCGGTGATCTTCGACGGCCGCAATCTGTATGAACCGGAAGCGATGGCCGAAATGGGCATCGATTACTTTGCAATAGGACGTCCCCATGTCGAACTCGACCGCAACGGCAGCAGCAAGTAAAGCCGATATTCCCGTCGTGCCGCGTGCGCGGATTTCGGCGGCGCGCGTGCTGGTGGTCGGCGACGTGATGCTCGACCGTTACTGGTTCGGCGACGTCAACCGCATCTCGCCCGAAGCGCCCGTTCCGGTCGTGCACGTGCAGAAGAAGGAAGACCGTCTCGGCGGCGCGGCGAACGTCGCACGAAACGCGGCGGCGCTCGGCGCGCAGACGGGGCTGCTCTGTGCGGTGGGTCACGACGAGCCGGGCGAGCGCGTCGTCGAACTGCTCGGTGAGAGCAAGGTCGCGGGGCACCTCGAACGCGACCCCGAACTGCTCACGACGATCAAGCTGCGCGTGCTGTCGCGCCAGCAGCAACTGCTGCGCGTCGATTTCGAGAACACGCCGAATCACGAAGTGCTGCGCGCCTGCCTCGCGCGTTTCGCGGAACTGCTTCCCCTGCACGACGTGATCCTCATGTCCGACTACGCGAAGGGCGGCCTGACGCACGTCACGCAGATGATCGCCGATGCAAAACGCGCCGGCAAGCCGGTGCTCGTCGATCCGAAGGGCGACGACTGGGACCGTTATCGCGGCGCCACGCTCATCACGCCGAATCGCGCGGAACTGCGCGAGGTGATCGGCCAATGGAAGTCCGAAGAAGACCTGCTGGAGCGCGTGACGAAGCTGCGCGCCGAACTCGAACTTTCCGCGCTGCTGCTCACGCGTTCCGAGGAAGGCATGACGCTCTTCACCGAGAACCAGGTGCTGCACACGTCGGCCGAAGCACGCGAAGTGTATGATGTCTCGGGTGCGGGCGACACCGTCATCGCGACCGTCGCGACCATGCTGGGCGCGGGTGTGCCGCTCGTCGACTCGATCGTCTATGCGAACCGCGCGGCGGGAATTGTCGTGGGCAAGCTCGGCACGGCGACCGTCGACTACAACGAACTCTTCGCCTGACCTTATCTGATACTTCGCCATGACCATCATCGTTACCGGTGCTGCCGGGTTCATCGGCAGCAATATCGTCAAGGCGCTCAACGAACGTGGCGAGAACCGCGTGATCGCGGTCGACAATCTCACGCGCGCCGACAAGTTCAAGAATCTGGTCGATTGCGAGATCGACGATTACCTCGATAAAACCGAGTTCGTCGAGCGCTTCAGGCGCGGCGATTTCGGGAAGGTGCGCGCGGTGTTCCATGAAGGCGCCTGTTCGGACACGATGGAAACCGACGGCCGCTACATGATGGACAACAACTTCCGCTACAGCCGCGACGTCATGGACGCGTGCCTCGCGCAGGGCGCGCAGTTCCTGTACGCGTCGTCGGCGGCGACTTACGGCGGGTCGAGCCGCTTCGTCGAGGAGCGCGAAGTCGAGAAGCCGCTCAACGTCTACGGTTACTCGAAATTCCTTTTCGATCAGATCGTGCGTCAGGTATTGCCGAAGGCGCAGAGTCAGATCGTCGGCTTTCGCTACTTCAACGTGTACGGCCAGCGCGAGACGCACAAGGGCCGTATGGCCTCGGTTGCGTTCCACAACTTCAACCAGTTCCGCTCGGAAGGCAAGGTCAAGCTTTTCGGCGAATACAACGGCTACGCGGCCGGCGAGCAGACGCGCGATTTCATCTCGGTCGAAGACGTCGTGAAGGTGAACCTGTTCTTCTTCGATCATCCGGAGAAGTCGGGCATCTTCAATCTCGGCACGGGACGCGCCCAGCCGTTCAACGATATCGCGTCGACGGTCGTGAACTCGTTGCGCGCGCTCAACGGCGAAGCTTCGCTGTCGCTCGCGGAACTGGTGCAGCGCGGGCTCATCGAGTACATTCCGTTCCCCGACGTACTGCGCGGCAAATATCAATGCTTCACGCAGGCGGACCAGTCGCGCCTGCGCGCGGCGGGTTACGACGCGCCGTTTCTGACCGTTCAGGAAGGCGTCGATCGTTACGTGCGTTGGCTATTCGGCCAGCTATAAACGCGTTTCGCGTCTCTCTACACTGGGTCTCACGGTCGGCGCTGGTGCCGGCCGGTTCTTCTCGGAGACTCAGTCATGTTCAAGCAAGCACTCTCGTCGATCGCCGCGCTCGCGCTCATCTTTTCCATCGGTAGCGCGTGGGCGGCCGTCGACGTCAATACCGCCAACTCCGACGCGCTGCGCGGCATCAAGGGCATCGGTCCGGCGAAGGCGAAAGCCATTCTCGACGAACGTCAGGCGCACGGCCCGTTCAAGGACGCCAACGATCTCGGCACGCGCGTGAAGGGTATGGGCGGCAAGACGGTTCAACGTCTCGAAGCGGAGGGATTGACGGTGGGCGCCCCGTCGAAGACGGCAGCGGCCGCAACGCCGGGTAACGCCGCACCGCCCGGCGCCGCAAACTCGGCGGTCGCGACGCAGGTTTCGGCGTCCGCGTCGTCCAAACCGGTCGTCGTGAAGAAATAGCGGAATGCGCGAAGGCGCGCCATCGGTCTCCTTCAGCCTTCCGATGTTTTGGGCTCCCCGCGGACGGCCTCCCCGCGGGGTTTTTTTGCATGTGCGGACGACGCGTACGCGAGGCCGGGGGTCTGTCATCCGGCTTACGGCTTCGCGCGGCAATCCATCCGCGCATCAGGGGCGCGCCGGCATCGGCGGGATCACTGGGCTACAATCGACGCATCCCCTATACCAAATTCCCCGCTGCAGACGCGTCGTGCGTGGGGATCGACCGCTTTCGCATATGGCTTACATGACTATCGAAGACACGATCGGCAACACGCCGCTCGTGCAACTCGTCCGCGTCGTGGACGATGAAATCCGCAGCCGCAACAACATCGTGCTCGGCAAGCTCGAAGGCAACAATCCGGCGGGCTCAGTGAAGGATCGCCCGGCGCTGTCGATGATCAGGAAAGCTGAAGAGCGCGGCCGCATCAAGCCGGGCGACACGCTGATCGAAGCGACGAGCGGCAACACCGGCATCGCGCTCGCGATGGCCGCCGCGATGCGCGGCTACAAGATGGTGCTGTTGATGCCCGAAGATCTTTCGGTCGAGCGCCGTCAGAGCATGGCCGCGTACGGCGCGGAAATCGTGCTCACGCCGGTGACGGGCGGCATGGAATACGCGCGCGATCTCGCCGATCAGATGCAGCGCGATGGCAAGGGCATCATCCTCGATCAGTTCGCCAATCCCGACAATCCGCTCGCGCACTACGAAGGCACTGGCCCCGAACTGTGGCGTCAGACCGAAGGCCGCCTCACGCATTTTGTCTCGTCGATGGGCACGACCGGCACGATCATGGGCGTGTCGAAGTATCTGAAGGAACAGAATCAGAAGATCGAGATCATCGGTGCGCAGCCGGAAGAGGGCTCGCGTATTCCGGGCATCCGCAAGTGGCCGGAAGCGTATCTGCCGAAGATCTTCGATCGCAGCCGTGTCGATCGCGTGGAGAACGTGAGCCAGTCGGCGTCCGAAACGATGGCGCGACGCCTCGCATCGGTGGAAGGCATCTTCGCGGGCATTTCGTCCGGCGGCGCGTGCGAGGTCGCGCTGCGCGTCGCGCGTCAGGTAGAGAACGCGACGATCGTGTTCATCATCTGCGATCGTGGCGATCGTTATCTGTCGACGGGCGTGTTTCCGGCTTGATGCCGCGAGTTTCGCCCGCGCAATGAAAAACCCCGGCAAGCCGGGGTTTCGTTTTTCAGCGCCGGGACGACATCACTGCGAAGCCGTGCCCGTATCGCCGGCCATCATGCGCGCCTTCACCGCTTCGCCCAGTTGATACACCGCGAGCGCATAGAAGAAGCTGCGGTTGTAGCGCGTGAGCACGTAGAAGTTCTTCAGCCCCAACGTATATTCGGTCGTGCGGCCGGGCGTGGGCAGATCGACCACGGTGAGCGGCGTCGGCGCTTCGGCCGCGATGTTCAGCCCCGGCTCGTTGAGCAGCATGCCGGCCTTCGTCAGTTGCGCGAGCGACCACTTCGGTTCCGGCGCGCCATCGGCGGCGGCCTGCGCGATGCCCTGACTGCCGACATCCCCGGCGATACGCCACACGACCGGCCGACCCGGCTCCCAGCCGTTCTGCTTCAGATAGTTCGCCACGCTGCCGATGGCATCCGCCGGGCTCGTGCGCAGATCGATGCGGCTGTTGCCGTCGTAGTCGACCGCGTATTGCACGATGCTGCTCGGCAGGAACTGCGGAATGCCGATCGCGCCGGTGTACGAACCGAGCACGGTTGTCGGATCGATCTGCGAATCGCGTGTCCACACGAGCAGGTCTTCCAGATTCTTGCGGAAGGTCGCCATGCGCTCGGTGCGGTTCGGCGTGTTCGGATAATCGAAGGTGAGCGTGGTCAGCGCGTCGAGCGCGCGGAAGTTGCCCATGTACTTGCCGTAGATCGTCTCCACGCCGATGATCCCGACGATCACTTCGGGCGGCACGCCGAATTGCTCCGCGGCGCGCTGCAACGTGGCCTGATTCGCGCGCCAGAACTTCACGCCGGCGTTGATGCGCACCGGTTCGATGAAACGCGCCTGATACGCGCGCCAGTTCTTGGCTTGCGGCGTGGGGGACGGCAGGACCAGCTTCGCCGCCGTCGCCGAATAACTCACGCGGGCGAACAGGTCGTGCAGCGCCGACGAATCGAAGTCGTAGCGCGCGACCATGTCGTTGATGAACGCTTCGACATTCGGATTGTTCGCGTAACGCTGCGGCACGATCTCTTCTTCGAACATCTGCCCTTGCGGCGTCGCGGCCTGCGGTTGCTGCGACTGCGCAAAGGCACTGTTGCCGGAAAGAAAGCCGAGCGCGCAGACGAGGGAAGCAACGAGTGCGCGCTTTGCCGGCTTGAACGGAGCCGTGAAGTCGAACGGAGCAAACTGGAAAGTCATAGTGTGCGTGGTTGAGGGCGGTAGGGGCGATGCCTGATGCACGAGCGGCCAGAACGCCTAACGGAACGCAACGGCCTGCAAGATGCCGCGCGCAACCGCTCGGCCGGCAAGGCGTCGGGGCAGTATAACCGACGCTTCGCGCCCATACTGTCCATGTGCCCGGGCGAGGGCGGACGTGCCGAACGGTGTGGTAACTTAACGTCAATTGCGCGACTCGTGGTCGCGTATGACGAAAAAATACGAGACGAGAGCCGACGAAAGCGGCATTGCGAGACATCATGGCCACCGGCTTTTACTCCCACCCCGACTGCCTTCGACACGACAACGGCCAGTGGCATCCCGAGTGTCCGGCGCGCTTGCAGGCGATCGAAGATCAGCTGATCGCGAGCCGGATCGATTCGCTCATCGAGCGCGAGGAAGCGCCGCTCGCCGAGGAAACCGAACTCGCGCGCGTGCACACGCAGGCGCACATCGACTACATCAAGAGCCGCACGCCGGAGTCGGGCAGAAGCGAGCTCGATCCCGATACGTCGATGTGCCCCGAGTCCTATCGCGCTGCATTGCGCGCGGCGGGCGCGGCGATCGCGGCGACCGATGCCGTCATCGAAGGTCGTTACGACAACGCATTCTGCAGCGTGCGCCCGCCGGGCCATCACGCGGAGCCCGCGCGCGCGATGGGCTTCTGCCTCTTCAACAACGTCGCGATCGCCGCGCGTCATGCGCTCGAAGTGCACGGCTTGCAGCGCGTCGCGATCGTCGATTTCGACGTGCATCACGGCAACGGCACCGAGGCCGCGTTCAGCGGCGATTCGCGCGTGCTGATGTGCAGCTTCTTCCAGCATCCGTTTTATCCGTTCAGCGGCGCCGACAATCACGCGTCGAACATGGTCAACGTGCCGCTGCCCGCGCGCACGAAGGGCATGCAGGTGCGCGAAGTCGTCGACATGTTATGGCTGCCGCGGCTCGAGGAATTCAAGCCGCAGATGATCTTCGTCTCCGCCGGCTTCGACGCGCATCGCGAAGACGACATGGCCAACATGGGTCTCGTCGAGGACGATTACGCTTGGATCACCGAGCAGGTCCGCGCGGTGGCGAAGCGTCACGCGCAAGGGCGCATCGTGAGTTGTCTGGAAGGCGGCTACAACCTGTCGGCGCTGGGTCGCAGCGTCGTCGCGCATCTGCGGGTGCTCGCGGAAATCTAGCGGGGCGAATGCGTGCGCGCGTAGTCGGCGCGCACCAGAATCCAGTCGATGAGCTCGCGGATCACGCGATCGCGGTCGAGATCGTTGAGCGTTTCGTGCGCGCTGCCTACGTGAATCGCGAGCGTGCTGTCGGCCGATCCCGCGTTCGCTTCGAATTCGCGGCTGCCGGCGGGATCGCAGATCGCGTCCTCGCTGCCGTGGAAGACGAGAAGCGGCAATGTGATCTCGCGGCGTTTCGCCGCCACGCGCTCCATCCCCGCGAGAATCTGGGCGGCCGTGCGCGCCGGCACCGCGCCGTGAAGCACGAGCGGATCGCGCTTATATGCTTCGACGACGCCCGGCGCGCGCGAAAGCAGCGCCGGGTCGATGCTGAAAGCGGCCACGCGCGGCGCTACCGTTCCGACGATACGGGAAAACTTCGCCTTCCAGCGTGGCGTGCCCGCGCCGATCTTCAGCGCAGGACTCGACAGAATCAACCCGGCCAGCTTTTTCTCCTGCGCGCGTTCGGCGGCATAGAGCGCCGCGATCGTGCCGCCCATGCTATGGCCCATCAGAAAGAGCGGCGTGGCGACGGGCGGCGTCGCGGCGCACGCTTCGAGCAGCACGTCGGCGTCACGCAGATAGTCCGTGAACACGCGTACCCACGCCCGATCGCCCGACGACTTCCCGTGGCCTCGCAGATCGATCGCGATCACTTCGATGCCCGCCGCGTTCAACGCGACCGCAAGCGCGTCGTAACGCCCCGCGTGCTCGCCGAGGCCGTGAACGAGCGCGATGCGCGCCTTCGGTTCGACTTCCGGCGCGGGCTGCCAGCGATGCAGGAACAGTTCCACGCCGCTTCGCGTCGTGACTGCGCTCGTCGAATAAATATGCCGGGACATGAGCCTGTAAATATCTCCACGTTATTAGTCGATCTGAAATCATTATTAAACAGAATGTAACGCGTCCGGTAAAATCGCGGGCGACGGTACTACTACGACTACAAACAGGCGGCGGCCGGCGGCGCGGGTGCGTTTCACCCGACGAGCCTTCCGCCGTTTGCATTTTTCATGATCGAAATACGCAATCTCTCGCAGCGCTTCGCGGGGCCCCGCGGCTGGGTCGAGGCGCTGCACAACGTCAATCTGACGATTCCCGCCGGCGAAGTGTTCGGCATCATCGGGCGCAGCGGCGCTGGCAAGAGCACGCTCGTGCGCACCATCAATCTTCTGACGCGGCCGAGCGAAGGCAACGTGATCGTCGACGGACGCGATCTCACGACGCTCGGCAAGGACGATCTGCGCGCGGCGCGCCGCGACATCGGCATGATCTTTCAGCATTTCAACCTGCTGAGCTCGCGCACGGTGTACGACAACGTCGCGCTGCCGCTCGAACTCGCCGGCAAGAAGCGCGCGGAAATCGAGGCGGCCGTCCTGCCGCTGCTCGATCTCGTCGGTCTCACGACGCACAAGGACAAGTATCCCGCGCAGATCAGCGGCGGGCAGAAGCAGCGCGTGGGCATCGCGCGGGCGCTCGCGAGCAGGCCGAAAGTGCTGCTTTCCGATGAAGCCACGTCCGCGCTCGATCCGGAAACCACGCGCGCGATTCTCGATCTGCTGCGCAAGATCAATCGCGAGCTCGGTCTCACGATCGTGCTGATCACGCATCAGATGGAAGTGATCAAGCAGGTGTGCGATCGCGTCGCGGTGCTCGACGCGGGCCGCGTGGTGGAGGAGGGCAAGGTCGTCGATGTCTTCATGCAGCCGCATCACGAAGTCACGCGCGCGCTGATCGGCGATGTGATCGCGCACGAGTTGCCGCCCGCGTTGAAGGCGCGCGTCATCGAGCGCCTGAAGACCGGCAGCGGCCATTTGCTGCGGCTCGCGTTCACCGGCTCGGGCGTCGATCAGCCGATTCTCTCGGAGACGATCCGCCGCTACGAGCTCGATTTCAACATCCTGCACGGCCAGATCGACGAGATTCAGGGTCAGGCGTTCGGCTCGCTCGCGGTGCTCGCGGGCGGCCAGCCGGTGAAGATCGCGGAAGCGATCGAGTATCTGCGTTCTCAGGGTGTCGTCGTGGAGGAGTTGTCCCATGTTGAGTGAAATGTTCGACATGTTCGTGCAGTCGTTCTGGGAAACGCTGATCATGGTCGGCATCTCGGGACTGGTCGGCGCGGCCGTGGGTTTGCCGCTCGGCGTGCTGCTCTATCTGACCGATCGCGATGGCGTGCTGCAGAACATCGGCGTGAATCGCGTGCTCGGCGGCATCGTCAATGCGGTGCGTTCGACGCCGTTCATCATCCTGCTCGTCGCGGTGATTCCGTTCACGCGGCTCGTCGTCGGCTCGTCGATCGGCACCGCGGCCGCGGTCGTGCCGCTGACCATCGCCGCCGCGCCGTTCATCGCGCGGCTTGTCGAAACCGCGCTGCGCGAAGTGGATCGCGGTCTCATCGAAGCCGCGCAGGCGATGGGCGCGACCACGAGCCAGATCGTCTTCAAGGTGCTGCTGCCGGAATCGCTGCCGGGCGTCGTGGCTGGGCTCACCATCACGTTCGTGTCGCTCGTCGGCTATTCGGCGATGGCGGGCGCGATCGGCGGCGGCGGTCTCGGCGATCTCGGCATCCGCTATGGCTATCAGCGCTTCTTGCCTGAAGTGATGATCACCGTCGTGGTCATCCTCATCGTGTTCGTGCAGCTCGTGCAATCCTTCGGCGACTGGCTCGTTCGTCGTCTCAGCCACAAATAACCACTCAAGAAAACCATGCAACGTCGATTCATTTTGAAGTTCGCCGCCGCGCTGCTGAGCGCAACGCTGTTCAACGGCGTCGCGCACGCCGAAGACGCGATCAAGCTGGGCGTGACCGGCGGCCCGCACGCGCAGATCATGGATGTCGTGAAGCAGGTCGCCGCGAAGAACGGCCTCAAGATCACGGTCGTCGAGTTCTCGGATTACGTGCAGCCGAACGCCGCGCTCGCCGCCGGCGATCTCGACGCGAACAGCTATCAGCATCTGCCGTATCTCGACGCGCAGGTGAAGGACCGCGGCTACAAGCTCATCCGGATCGCCGATACCGTGACGTTTCCCATGGGCATCTATTCGAAGAAGCTGAAGTCGCTGTCGGCGCTCGGCAATGGCGCGCGCATCGCGGTGCCGAACGATCCGACCAACGGCGGCCGTGCGTTGCTGCTGCTGCAGAAGCAAGGCCTGATCAAACTGCGCGCGGATGCGGGCCTGAAGGCGACGCCGCTCGATATCGTCGAGAATCCGAAGAGACTGAAGATCGTCGAACTCGACGCCGCGCAGATTCCGCGCTCGCTCGACGACGTCGACGCCGCCGCCATCAACACGAATTTCGCGATGGAAGCCGGCCTCAAGCCGAAGTCGGATGCGATCGCCATTGAGGATCCGCACGGCCCGTACGTCAACATCATTGCGATCCGCGCGGCCGACAAGGACAAGCCGTGGGTCGCCAAACTCATCGCGGCGTATCACTCGCCGGAGGTGAAGCAGTTCGTCGAAGGCAAGTATGCGGGGGCGGTGATTACGGCCTGGTAATCGATTTCACGGGTGATGTTCGGGTTTTCGTGGATAGAAATAGAACGACCGTTCGATAAAAATAAGCGCATACCTATTGCACGATGCCTCAACCCACCCGTTGCGGGAGGGGGTTATCCATCGCGTCGCTCGTATAATGACGCTGGGTTGACGTAATCGTAACTTTGGAGCGTGTGCATGAAAATTCTGGTGCCAGTCAAGCGCGTGGTCGACTACAACGTGAAGGTCCGGGTGAAGTCGGATAACACGGGCGTCGATATCGCCAACGTGAAGATGTCGATGAACCCGTTCGACGAAATCGCCGTCGAAGAGGCGGTGCGTCTGCGGGAAGCGGGTGTTGCGACGGAAGTGATCGCCGTGTCGTGCGGTGTGACGCAGTGTCAGGAAACGCTGCGTACCGCGCTGGCAATTGGCGCGGATCGCGCGATCCTCGTCGAATCCGCCGATGAACTGCAACCGCTGGCGGTGGCGAAGATCCTGAAGGCGCTGGTCGATCAGGAAAAGCCTGAACTCGTCATCCTCGGCAAGCAGGCCATCGACGACGATTCGAATCAAACCGGCCAGATGCTCGCTGCACTGGCAGGTCTGCCGCAAGCGACGTTCGCATCGAAGGTCGTGGTCGCGGACGGCAAGGCGACTGTTTCGCGTGAAGTCGATGGCGGCGCGGAGACGCTGTCGCTGAAGCTTCCCGCAGTGATCACCACGGATCTGCGCCTGAACGAGCCGCGCTACGTGACGCTGCCGAACATCATGAAGGCGAAGAAGAAGACGCTGACGACGGTGAAGCCCGCCGATCTGGGCGTCGATGTCGCGCCGCGTCTGAAGACGCTGAAGGTCGTCGAGCCGCCGAAGCGCAGCGCGGGCATCATGGTGCCCGACGTGAAGACGCTGGTCGAGAAGCTCAAGACCGAAGCCAAAGTGCTGTAAAGGAGACGCGAAAAAATGACGATTCTGGTAATTGCGGAACACGACAATGCGTCGATCAAGGCAGCGACGCTGAACACGGTTGCAGCGGCGGCGAAGGTCGGCGGCGATGTGCATGTGCTGATCGCAGGTTCGAACGCGCAGGGCGCGGCGGATGCGGCGGCGAAGATCGCAGGCGTGTCGAAAGTGCTGCTCGCCGATGCGCCTCAACTCGCCGACGGCCTCGCAGAAAACATCGACGGCACGGTGCTGAACATCGCGAAGGACTATTCGCATATCTTCGCGCCGGCGACGGCCTACGGTAAGAACATCGCGCCGCGTATCGCCGCGCATCTCGATGTCGCGCAGATCAGCGATATCACCGCCGTCGATAGCGCCGATACCTTCGAGCGTCCGATCTACGCGGGCAATGCGATCGCCACGGTGCAATCGAGCGATCCGATCAAGGTCGTCACCGTTCGCGCAACGGGTTTCGATCCGGTTGCGGCCGAAGGCGGTAACGCTGCGATCGAGAAGATCGAAGCCGCAGCCGACGCAGGCATCTCGCAGTTCGTCAGCCGTGAAGTGACGAAGCTCGATCGTCCGGAACTGACGAGCGCGCACATCATCGTGTCGGGCGGACGCGGCCTCGGCAGCGGCGAGAACTATACGAAGACGCTCGAACCGCTCGCCGACAAACTCAACGCCGCGCTGGGCGCATCGCGCGCGGCAGTCGATGCGGGCTATGTGCCGAACGATTATCAGGTCGGTCAAACCGGCAAGATCGTCGCGCCGCAACTGTACGTGGCGGTCGGCATCTCGGGCGCGATTCAGCACTTGGCCGGCATGAAGGATTCGAAGGTCATCGTCGCGATCAACAAGGATCCCGAAGCGCCGATCTTCAGCGTGGCCGATTACGGTCTCGTCGGCGATCTGTTCGCGGTCGTGCCGGAACTGGTGAAAGAACTCGGCTAAGCCGCGCCGTGTGAGTCGAACACTCGCCACAAAGAAAAACAAAGGGTGCGACGAACGTTGCGCCCTTTTTTTGTACCGAAATATCGTTAGAGAGAGGAGACAAGACGATGAGCTACAGCGCCCCGGTCAAGGACATGCTGTTCGTAATGAAGGAGCTGGCGGATATCGACAGCATCGCCGCGCTGCCTGGTCACGAAGATGCAGGCTTCGACACGGCGCAGGCCGTCGTCGAGGAAGCCGCGCGTTTTTGCGGCGAAGTCCTGGCGCCGCTGAATGTCGCCGGTGACCGCACGCCGAGCGCATGGGCGAACGGCGAAGTCACGACGACGCCCGGCTTCAAGGCCGCGTTCCGTCAGTTCGCGGAAGGCGGCTGGCAAGGCGTCATCCATCCGGTGGATTTCGGCGGGCAGGGCTTGCCGAAACTCATCGCGACGCCGTGCATCGAGGCGCTGAACTCGGCGAATCTCTCCTTCGCATTGTGTCCGCTGCTCACGGACGGCGCGATCGAGGCGCTCCTAACCGCAGGCAGCGATGAACAGAAGGCGCGCTATCTGCCGAAGTTCATCGAAGGTGAATGGACCGGCACGATGAATCTCACGGAGCCGCAGGCAGGCTCCGATCTGGCGCTCGTGCGCACGCGCGCCGAGCCGCAGGGCGACGGCACGTACAAGGTTTTCGGCACGAAGATTTTCATCACCTACGGCGAGCACGATATGGCGAAGAACATCGTGCATCTCGTGCTCGCGCGCACGCCCGACGCGCCCGAAGGCGTGAAAGGCATCTCGCTCTTTCTCGTGCCGAAGTTTCTCGTCAACGAAGACGGCTCGCTCGGCGCACGCAACGACGTGCACTGCGTATCGATCGAACACAAGCTCGGCATCAAGGCCAGCCCGACCGCGGTGCTGCAATACGGCGATCACGGCGGCGCGATCGGCTATCTGATCGGCGAGGAGAATCGCGGTCTCGAATACATGTTCATCATGATGAACGCGGCGCGTTTTGCCGTCGGCATGCAGGGCGTCGCGGTCGCCGAGCGCGCGTATCAGCAGGCGGTCGCGTATGCGAAAGAGCGCGTGCAGAGCCGTCCCGTCGATGGCAGCGCGAAGGAGCCCGTGACGATCATCCATCATCCCGACGTGCGCCGCATGCTCTCGACGATGCGCGCCTACACCGAAGGCGCCCGCGCGCTCGCGTATGTCGCGGCGGCGCATAGCGATTTCGCGCACGGTCATCCGGACGACGACGCCCGGAAGAGCCATCAGGCGATCTACGAGTATCTCGTGCCGATCGTGAAGGGCTTCAGCACGGAAATGTCCGTCGATGTCGCGAGCCTCGGCGTGCAGGTGCATGGCGGCATGGGCTTCATCGAGGAGACGGGCGCGGCGCAGCATTATCGCGATGCGCGCATCCTGCCGATCTACGAAGGCACGACGGCGATTCAGGCGAACGATCTCATCGGCCGCAAGACCGTGCGCGATGGCGGCGCCACGGCGCAGGCGCTGCTCGCGCAGATCGATCAGACCATCGCGGCGCTCGCTGAAGCGGACGGTCAGGCGTTCAAGTCGATGCATCGGCACTTGAGCGCGGGAAGTCTTTCGCTTGCGCGCGCGGTCGAGTTCATCGTCGCGAAATTCAAGAGCGATCCGAATGCGGTGTTCGCGGGCAGCGTGCCGTATCTGCGGCTCGCGGGCATCGTATTGGCGGGATGGCAGATGGCGCGCGCGATGCTCGTCGCCCAGGCGAAGCGCGCGGACGACGAGCGTTTCTATTCCGCGAAGATCGCGACGGCGGCGTTCTTCGCCGAGCACATTCTGTCGCTCGCGCCGGGGATCGAGGCGTCGATTGTCAGCGCGAACGGCAAGGAAGGCGTGCTCGCGCTGAGCGAAGACCAGTTCTAAAGGACTAAAAAGAAAAGGCGCCGCAAGGCGCCTTTGTCTTTCATGCGTTAGCGGCGATCACGCGTTCGCGTATCCCGGACGCGTCTTCACGCCGACATCGCCGAAATAGCGGTGAACCGACAGATCGTCGGCACGGATCGCGGGCTGCTTGCCCGACATCAGGTCCGCCAGCAACTGACCCGAGCCGCACGACATCGTCCAGCCGAGCGTGCCGTGGCCGGTGTTCAGGAACAGATTCGGCACCGGCGTGCGGCCGACGATGGGCGTGCCGTCCGGCGTCATCGGGCGCAGGCCGGTCCAGAACGTGGCGCTCGCGGTGTCGCCGCCGCCCGGGAACAGGTCGTTCACGCACATTTCGAGCGTTTCGCGACGCGCCTGCTTCAGCTTCTTGTCATAGCCGACGATTTCCGCCATGCCGCCCACGCGGATACGGTCGTCGAAACGCGTAATCGCGATCTTGTACGTTTCATCGAGCACGGTCGACACCGGCGCGCGCTTCGCATCGACGATCGGCGCGGTGATCGAGTAGCCCTTCAGCGGATAAACCGGAATCTTCACGAGATCGCCGAGCAGCTTCGGCGAATACGAGCCGAGTGCGACGACATATGAATCCGCCGTCACCAGTTCCTTGCCGCACTGCACGCCGGCGATGCGGCCGTTGCTGACGGCGAGCGCGTCGATCGACGTGTTGTAGCGGAACTTGACGCCGAGCGCTTCGGCCATGGCGGCGAGTTGCGTCGTGAACATCTGGCAGTCGCCGGTTTCGTCGTTCGGCAGGCGCAGGCCGCCCGTCAATTTGTGCGACACGGCGGCGAGAGCCGGCTCGGCCTTCTTCAGTTCATCGGCCGTGAGCAGTTCGAACGGCACGTTCGCATCCTTCAGCACTGCGATGTCCTTGCCCGCGCCGTCGAATTGCTGTTGCGTGCGGAACAGTTGCAACGTGCCGCCCGTACGGCCTTCGTACGAGATGCCGGTGTCGGCGCGCAACGCCTGCAGGCAGTCGCGGCTGTATTCGGCGAGGCGGACCATGCGGCCCTTGTTGACCGTATAGCGATCCTGCGTGCAGTTGCGCAGCATTTGCCACATCCACTGCAACTGGTTCATCGTGCCGTCGAGGCGGATGGCGAGCGGCGCGTGCTGTTCGAACATCCACTTCACGGCCTTGAGCGGCACGCCGGGTGCGGCCCACGGCGATGCGTAGCCCGGGGAGATCTGTCCGGCGTTCGCGAAACTCGTTTCGAGGGCGGGGCCAGCTTCGCGGTCGATGACCGTGACTTCGTGACCGGCGCGAGCGAGGTAATACGCGCTCGTGACACCGACGACGCCGCTTCCGAGAATAACGATTCGCATGTGATCTCCATCCAGATTCGATGAAACTTCCGAGTGCGCGGGCCTTTGGGCGATCGACGCGACAAACTGAAGCTCGTATAGTGTTATCGACTATGGTATGGACTTCGACCCAGTTTTAGTTATTGTATTTGATCGATTTTCAGGAAAAACGAATGCGAACTCAGCGAAATCCAGTACGCGCGCTCGACAAGCTGGATCACAAGATCCTGAACATCCTTCAGGAGGACGGCCGAATCGCGATGAAAGACCTGGCCGAGCGCGTCGGGCTGTCGGTGACGCCTTGTATTGAACGCGTGAAACGCATGGAGCGCGATGGCGTCATCATGGGCTACTACGCGCGCGTGAATCCGAACGAGCTGGGCGCTGCGCTGCTCGTATTCGTCGAGATCACGCTCGATCACAAGAGCGGCAACATGTTCGAGCAATTCCGGCGCGAAGTTCAGAAGATTCCCGAGGTGCTCGAATGTCACCTCGTTTCGGGCGATTTCGACTATCTGATCAAGGCGCGGATCGGCGAGATGGCGGACTATCGGAAGCTGCTCGGCGACATCCTTTTGCAATTGCCGGGCGCGGTGCAGTCGAAGAGCTACGTCGTGATGGAGGAGATCAAGGAGACGCTAAAGATTCTCGTCGAGACGTGATTTTCCGCTTGCGATGGCGAAGCAATACTGTATATTTATACAGTATTAATCGATGGATTTCGTCGCAATGTCATCGCCCGATCGTGAGTATCCCGTTGCGCCACCCGCTCCGCTGAAGGGGCGCGGGGCGGTCACGAATGTCCAGGGGCGTTACGAAAAGGATGAGCGCGAACGCGTCGACGACGGCTGGGCGCACATCGCCGATCCCGAGGACGAAGGCGCGCCACCGCTACGCACCCAGATTTTCGAGGAGCGGGCGAAGAGCATTCTGACGCGCAACAGCTCGCCGGACATTCCGTTTTCCGTTTCGCTGAATCCCTATCGCGGCTGTGAGCACGGCTGCATCTATTGTTTTGCTCGCCCTACGCACAGCTATCTCGGACTATCGCCGGGGCTGGATTTCGAAAGCCGGATCTACGCGAAGATCAACGCGCCCGAATTGCTCGAACGCGAACTGGCGAAACCGAACTACGAAGCCGAGCCGATCGCGCTCGGTGTCAACACGGACGCGTATCAACCGGTCGAGCGCGATCTGCAAATCACGCGGCGTGTCATTCAGGTGCTGCACGATTGCGGTCACCCGTTCGCGGCGATCACGAAGAATTCGCTGATCGAACGCGACATCGACCTGCTTGCGCCGATGGCCGCGCGCGGACAGGTGATGGCGGCGATCACGGTCACAACCCTCGACGCCGATATCGCACGAACGCTCGAGCCGCGTGCGGCGACGCCGTCGCGGCGGCTTCGCACGATCCGGACGCTTGCCGAGGCCGGCATTCCGGTAGGCGTGAGCATCGCACCGGTTATTCCGTTCGTGACGGAGCCGGACATGGAGCGTGTCCTCGAAGCGTGCGCCGAAGCGGGGGCGACGAGCGCGAGCTATATCGTGCTGCGTCTGCCGTGGGAGGTTGCGCCGCTCTTCAAGGGCTGGCTTGCCGCGCATTTTCCCGATCGCGCGGATCGCGTGATGAGCCGCGTGCGCGACATGCGCGGCGGCAAGGACTACGACTCGGATTTTTCGACGCGCATGAAAGGCGAGGGTCTGTGGGCCGATATGCTCAAGCAGCGCTTTCAAAAGGCGACGAAGCGCCTCGGGCTGAATGCGCGGCAACGCGGCATTCTCGACATGTCCGAGTTCCAGCGGCCCGCGAAACGCCCGGGGCCGCCGTCCAGCCCGCAACTCGACCTGTTCTGACGTTTTATTGCGACAGCGTTTTCGCCGCCTCGACCTGACTTTCGAAGTACGTCTGGAACGTGAGCGCGAGACCGGTCATCAGCAGGAACGCGCCAAACAGGAGCGAAAAAATCACGACGAAAATGACCGTCCAGCCGGAGCGGCTGCTGCGGCCAGTGTGCGCATTGAACTGCGCGTCCCATTTGGCGTCGGGGCGCAGGCCGTAGACGATGGCAGAGAGAAAGGCGGCGAGGAGCGAAATCGCGCCTGGAAACGCCAGCACCCAGCCGAGAAGCGAAGTGCGCTCCGTTTCCGCAAGCAACAGATAGCCGAACTCACACATAACGATGCCGACGATATGCGCCCAGCCGTACTTGTCGCGCATTCCATACAGATAGAAGCGGTGCAAGCCGATGTAGCCGAACAGGAACGCGAGCGCGGCAGTCAGCGTTTTCGAGCGGAAATAGGGTGGAACCTGCTTGCCGGCCGGCTTTGAGCCGGCTTGCGTGGCGACGGACGAGGAAGTCATCAGCGAAAGCGGTGGTGGAAAGAGGCGGACGTCGCTTGAATGCGGACGCGGTCAGCCATTTTACGCCGACGTGTGTTCGCGCCACCAATGGCGTGTCGCCGCGTCGCCGTGATTCCCGGTATCCGGAAATGTGCTGGAATCGTTCCGAATCCGGCTCGGATTCAAAAAATGCGTTAAGTGTTTGTTCGAGCTTCAGATTCCGGCTATAATCGCCTGTTCTCGTTGTTCCGAACCCCGGTTTTCAAGGATTTCAGCATGGTCATCATCCGCTTGGCTCGTGGCGGCTCGAAGAAGCGCCCGTTCTACAACATCGTTGCAACCGACTCGCGTAGCCGCCGTGATGGCCGCTTCATCGAGCGCGTGGGTTTCTACAACCCGGTCGCGACCAAAGGCGAATCGCTGCGCATCGCTCAGGATCGCCTGACGTACTGGCAAGGCGTTGGCGCGCAACTGTCGCCGACCGTCGAGCGTCTCGTCAAGCAAGCTCAGCAAGCCCAGCCGGCTGCTTAAGCTCGCTTCGTCGACGCTGTAACAGCCGCTCGAAACCTGCCCAAAGATTCGCCGATGTCTACGCGCAATTCTGAATCCGGCCGCGTGCCGGAAGATATCGGCCGATCAAAGCCGGGGCACGATGAGAGTTCCGCCACGTTTGGCGCGTTCGTCCGCAAGCCGGGCGCGCGCCACGTGGCGGTCGACATTTCGAGCTCGAAGACGCCGCAAGGCGGAATCGAATCGGTCGAGGCTTTGCCTGACGATGCCGTCGAACTCGGTTTCATCGCCGATGCATATGGTCTCAAAGGCTGGGTCAAGATCGTGCCGCACGCGAACGGCAAGCAGGGCGGCGACGCGCTGCTGAACGTCAAACGCTGGTGGCTCGTCAAAGGCCGCGATTACAAGTCCGCGCGCTGTCTGCAGTCGAAAGTGCATGCCGATACGATCGTCGCGCGCTTCGCCGGCTGTGATGACCGCGATACGGCACTCGCGCTGAAAGGCCACACGGTGAATATCGCGCGCAGCGATTTCCCGAAGCTGGACAGCGAAGACGAGTTTTACTGGGTCGATCTGATCGGCCTGGATGTCGAAAGTGAAGCGGGCGTGGCCTTGGGCCGCGTTGCGGATCTGATCGACAACGGCGCGCATTCCATCCTGCGGATCGAGTATCCGAGTACCGACAAGGATGGCAAGCCCGTCACCGGCGAGCGGCTGATTCCGTTCGTCGGCGTGTATGTGAAGACGGTGGACCGGGCGGCGAAGCGTATCGTCGTCGACTGGGACGCCGACTATTGAACATCGTCACGTTACGGAGAGAGCGATGCAGTTCGATGTCGTGACGCTCTTTCCCGAGATGTTTCGCGCGCTGACCGACTGGGGCATCACCAGCCGGGCGGTAAAGCAGGAGCGGTTCGGTTTGCGAACGTGGAATCCGCGCGATTTCACTACGGACAACTACCGCACCATCGACGATCGCCCTTACGGCGGCGGCCCCGGCATGGTGATGCTGGCGCGCCCGCTGGAAGACGCGATCCACGCGGCTAAGGCTGCGCAGCGCGAGCAGGGAATTACATCGACGCGCGTCGTGATGATGTCGCCGCAAGGTGCGAAACTGGACCACGACCGCGTGATGCGGTTTGCGCAGGAACCGGGTCTCGTGCTGCTGTGCGGCCGTTACGAAGCGATCGACCAGCGCCTGATCGACCGTGAAGTGGACGAAGAGGTAAGCCTCGGCGACTTCGTGCTGTCGGGCGGAGAACTTCCCGCGATGGCGCTGATGGACGCCGTGGTGCGCCAGTTGCCCGGCGTGCTGAACGACGCGCAATCGGCGGTGCAGGACAGTTTCGTCGATGTCTTGCTCGACTGCCCGCACTACACGCGTCCGGAAGAGTACGAAGGCGTGCGTGTTCCCGATGTGCTGCTCGGCGGCCATCACAAGGAAATCGACGCCTGGCGCAGGCGCGAAGCATTACGCAACACATTCAACAAGCGGCCCGATCTGATCAGACGGGCGCGTGACAGCAAGATGTTGAGCCGCACCGACGAGGCGTGGCTCGCAGAACTCGCGAAGGAAGCGTCGAAGTCTGCATAGATTTCGGGCGGACGAGCGAGAAAATGGGGGCGCTGGCTGAAAATCGGCGCCTGAAGCAAACCCATCCTCTACCGAGGCCTGACGCAAATACAAGGCACGCAACTTCGGCAAGATGGCACAAGGAGTCAGTAATGAATCTGATTGAGCAACTCGAGAAGGAAGAGATCGCACGCGTTCTGGGCGAGAAGAGCATCCCCGACTTCGCGCCGGGCGATACCGTCATCGTCAACGTGAACGTGGTCGAAGGCACGCGTAAGCGTGTCCAGGCTTACGAAGGCGTCGTCATCGCGAAGCGTAACCGTGGCCTGAACTCGAACTTCATCGTCCGCAAGATTTCGTCGGGCGAAGGCGTCGAGCGTACGTTCCAGACCTACTCGCCGCTGCTCGCGAGCATCGTCGTGAAGCGTCGTGGCGATGTTCGCCGCGCGAAGCTCTACTACCTGCGCGAGCGTTCGGGCAAGTCGGCTCGAATCAAGGAAAAGCTGGTCTTCAAAGACAAGGCTGCTGCTTCCGCAGAGTAAGTGGCTGTCCAGGCGTAGTACGGAAAAAGCACCCCATGTGGGTGCTTTTTTCTTTGGTGTGTTCAAATTGAGACTTCGACAGCCCAGTTCTCGACCCCGTGTCCACCGGAAAGACTTCGACTCCCCGCATCCTCGAACCAGAAAAGATGCCCGTCCTCTCGACGGGTGAGACACTCCCGCCGATTCCGCCAGAGCGCCTCACGCCGGAAGGCCTGCGCGCGCGTTTCGCGCTTAATCTCGACTGGACGCAGGAAGAACGCGAGCAGCGCATCAAGGCGATCGGCGGCGATCCGCGCGTGGCTTCCGTGCTGGTGCCGCTCATCGTGCGCGAGGGCGGCTTGACCGTGCTGCTGACGCAGCGGGCCGATCATCTGTCGGATCACGCCGGGCAGATCAGTTTTCCGGGCGGCCGACGCGAGCCCGAAGACGCCGATGCCGCCGCCACCGCGCTGCGCGAGGCCTACGAAGAAGTCGCCCTGGGCGCGGAACATTGCGAGATCATCGGGGCGATGCCCGAATATCTGACGGGCACGGGTTTCAAGGTGACGCCTGTCGTTGCGCTGGTGCATCCGCCTTTTACCCTGAAGGCCGATACATGCGAAGTCGCCGATATCTTCGAAGTGCCGCTCGGTTGGCTCATGAATCCGGCGAACCACGAAGTGCGCGTTTTTCGCTGGGAAGGCGGCGAGCGTCGTTTTTTTGCGATGCCTTACACGCCGGGCGAAAGAAAGGCTCCTTATTTCATCTGGGGCGCAACGGCCGGCATGTTGCGCAATTTTTATCGCTTTCTCGCGGCTCGCGCGTGACGGCGCGGAAAGTCCGCGTGCTCGGCGCGGCTTGCGCAATTACTCAGCGCGCTAAACGCGTATGGCGCTGTGCTATCGTTACGCGAAACTCGAACTAATCCGACCGTTTCGGCGCTTCGCATGACTTTTTTCTCCGTATTGCTGGCTCTCGTCATTGAGCAAATGCGCGCCTTGTCGCCGCACAATCCGATTTCGGCGTTGCTCCAATATCATGCGGAATCCACCGCGCACGGTTTCGATGCTGGCAAGGAGAAACACGGCATCGTCGCGTGGCTCGTGGTCGTGCTGCCGTGGACGCTCGCGGTCGGGCTCGTCTATTACGTGCTGTACCGGATCAACTTCGCGCTGGCGTTTCTGTGGAACGTGGTGATCGTGTACTTCACGCTCGGCTTCCGGCAGTTCAGCCACTATTTCACCGACATCCACCTCGCGCTCAACAACGACGACGTGCCGCGCGCGCGCGAAGTGCTGAACGAATGGACTGGCATCGACACGGTCGATATGCCCGTCAGCGAAATCGTGCGGCATACGCTGGTTCACGCGGTGGTGGCGTCGCACCGGCATGTGTTCGGCGTGTTCTTCTGGTTCCTGATTCCGATCGGCCCGGCGGGCGCGGTGCTGTATCGCATCGCTGAATATCTGGCACGCGCGTGGGCGAAGCCGAATCCGGAGCGCACCGCCGAGTTTTCGTCGTTCGCACAGCGCGCGTTCTTTGTCATCGACTGGGTGCCGGTGCGTCTGACCGCGCTCGGCTTTGCGATCGTCGGCAATTTCGAGGATGCGATCTATGCCTGGCGCAATCACGCGCGTCAGTGGCCGGACGCGAACGAAGGCGTGTTGCTCGCCGCAGGCAGCGGTGCGCTGGGCGCGCGTCTCGCGGGTCCGCTGGCGGAGCCGCTTTCGGTCGAAGCGCTTGCCGTGGGCGATGCGAGCCCGTTGCCCGTCGGCGACGACTGCACGCCGCGCACGCTGCAATCGGCCGTCGGTCTCGTGTGGCGCGCGGTGATTCTGTGGATGCTGTTGCTGCTGATGCTGACGATCGCCGTGTGGCTGGCGTAATCAGTCGTCGAGCGGATCGCGCGCCGTCTGACAATTCCAGCACACGGTGAATTGCGGTTCCAGCCACTCGCCGCAATGCTTGCATCTCCAGGGCCGGGCGTTCGCGTCCGGCCCTTTTCTAGCGCGCTCCAGAAGGCGCAAGGCCAACGCTTCGTCGCGATCGTCGACGATCCATATCTCCGGCGCGCACTGATCCGCCGGAATCTCTCCCATCGCGCCGTTCAGATAGCGGTTGTGCAACTCGCACGGCACGCCCGCGGTCGCAAGCACGTTCACCCAGTGCTGCGCCGTGATCAGGTTGGGAGCGCGCGTGAGACGCTTCATCGAACGATCTGGCTGGCTTCGTGGACGAGTTGTGCGTAGAGCGCGTGACGCTCGGGGCGAATCTTGCCGGCATCGACGGCTTCGAGCACCGCGCAGCCAGGCTCGTGCAGATGATGGCAGTTGTAGAAGCGGCAATGCCCGAGATAGGGCCGGAAATCCGCGAAGGCGCGCTCGAGCTGGCCTTCGGACAGATGATGCAGTCCGAACTCCTGAAAACCCGGCGAATCGATCAGCGCGCCGCCGCCGGGCAAGTCGTAGAGACGCGTGAACGTGGTCGTGTGGCGGCCGCTATTGAGCGCCGATGAAATCTCGCGCGTGGCGGCGTCGGCATCGGGGACGAGCAGGTTCACGAGCGTCGATTTGCCCATGCCCGACTGGCCGAGCAGGATCGTCGAGCGGTCTTTCAGACGGGCATCGAGTTGCGGATGGACGTCGCCAGGCATCATCTTCGCCGACAGTTCGACGACCGTATAACCGAGTTCGCGATACGGCGCGAGTCGCTCGCGCGCGAGCGGCACCGCATGTCCGACGTCGATCTTGTTGAGCACGATGAGCGATTCCAGCCCATGCGCCTCAGCCGCGATCAACGCGCGTCCGAGCAGGTCCTCGCTGAAATGCGGTTCCGTGGCGAGCACGATCAGCAGTTGATCGAGATTCGCGGCAAAGAGCTTCGACTTGAACTGATCCGAACGGTAAAGCAGATTGCGCCGCTCGCCGATCTCGACGATCACACCCTGATCCGCCGACGACTGCTCATAGATCACGCGATCGCCGACGGCCACTTCGCTTTTCTTGCCGCGCGGGAAGCACTGAAGCATCGCGCCGCCGTCTTGCGGATTCACCAGATAGTGACGCCCGTGCGCCGCGATCACCGTGCCTTCGAGGCGCGCGCCCACGCTCGGATGCTTGGACCCGCGCGTCATGCGGCGTGTTGCATCAGGCGGTCGATGCGCTGCGAAGCGGGCGGATGCGAATAATAGAACGCGGTGTAGATGGGATCGGGCGTGAGCGTCGATGCGTTGTCCTCGTAGAGCTTCACCAGCGCGTTCACGAGATCCTTCGGATCGGTCTGGCTGGCGGCGAAGGCATCGGCTTCGAACTCGTTCTTGCGCGAAGTCAGGCTGCCGAGCGGCGTGATGAAGAACATGAACACCGGCAGCACGAGCATGAAGAGGACGAGCGCGAGCCCGTTGTTGCTGCCGACGAGCGACGGCCGCACGCCCAGACCCTCGTAGAACCACGTCGTCTGAATGAGCCAGCCGAGCAGCGCGAGCATCGCGAGGCTGATGCCGAACATGACGATCATCAACTTGAGCACGTGACGGCGCTTGAAATGGCCGAGTTCGTGCGCGAGCACCGCTTCGATCTCGCTGCCGGAAAGACGCGCGAGCAGGGTATCGAAGAAAACGATGCGCTTGGTCGCGCCGAAGCCCGTGAAATACGCGTTGCCGTGCGCTGAGCGGCGGCTGCCGTCCATCACGAACAGGCCCTTCGCGGCGAAGCCCGTGCGCGACATCAGATTCGTGATGCGCGCGACGAGCGCCTCGTCCTTCAGCGGTTCGAACTTGTTGAAGAGCGGGGCGATGAAGGTCGGATAGATGATCATCGCGAGCAACTGGAATGCGACCCATACCATCCATGTCCACAGCCACCAGAACGTGCCGGCGCGGTCCATCAGCCAGAGCGTGAGCAGCAGAAGCGGCGCGCCGATCACGACCGCGAGCACCGTGCCCTTCACGAGATCGACGAAAAAGAGCTTCTTCGACATGCGATTGAAGCCGAACTTTTCCTCGATCACGAAATGGCGGATGTAATCGAACGGAAGATCGATGATGCTCGTGATCGCGACCACCGACGCCACCAGCGCGATCTGACCGAGATAGCCGCGGCCGAGCCAGTCCGAAATGGCGAGATCGAGCGCCTGGACGCCGCCGAGCAGCGTCAGCGCGACGAGCACGACCGCGCTCGTGACGACCTCGATCATCGTGAGGCGCGTGCGCTCGACGGTGTAATCCGCGGCGCGCTGATGCGCGGTCAGCGGGATCGTGCCGGAGAATTGCGACGGCACGCCGTTGCGGTGCGCGGCGACGTAGCGAATCTGCCGCGACGCGAGCCAGAGCTTGGTCGAGACCATCGCGACCAGGGCGACGACGAAGATCGTCGAGAAAGCGAGAGTGAGGTTGGTCATCCGGGACTTCCGATTGAACTATGCGAGAATTATAGGTTCTAGGCCGTGCCGACGCGCAGTGGCTTTCCCATCTCTCAGGCCGCTTCTTATGACCGACATCTCCGCCGCCCCCGAATCAGACGAAAACGCGCTCGTGCGCAGCGACATGAACCTCGTGTGGCTCGACATGGAGATGACCGGTCTCGATCCGGACAACGATCGCATCATCGAGATCGCGGTGGTCGTGACGAATTCGACGCTCGACAGGATGGTGGAAGGGCCAGTACTCGCGATTCATCAGACGGACGAGGCGCTCGGCCGCATGGACGAGTGGAATCGCAACACGCACGGACGCTCGGGGCTGACAGAACGCGTGAAGGTGTCGACGGTCGATGAAGCCGAAGCCACGCGCCAGATCCGCGAGTTTCTCGGCCAGTACGTGCCGCCCGGCAAGTCGCCGATGTGCGGCAACTCGATTTGCCAGGATCGCCGTTTCATGGCGCGCTGGATGCCCGAGCTGGAGACGTTTTTCCACTACCGCAATCTCGATGTCAGCACCCTGAAGGAACTGTGCCGCCGCTGGCAGCCGGCGATCTACAAGGGCTTCCAGAAGCGCGCGATGCATACCGCGCTCGCCGACATTCACGAGTCCATCGACGAACTCAAGTATTACCGCGAGCACTTCCTGATTCCGTCGGCGCCGGCTGCCGCGTCTTAACTTTTCGGCGGACGGATCGCGCTTTTCGGGCGGAACGCCGTGACCACGTCGGGCCGCGTTTCGATATACGGTCCGCCGATCAGATCGATGCAGTACGGCACGGCCGCGAAAATGCCCGGCACTTTCTGCTTGCCGTCGGCGTCTTTCAATCCTTCGAGCGTTTCGCGGATCGACTTCGGCTGTCCCGGCAGGTTGATGATCAGCGCGGCGTGATCTTCGGTTTCGCGGATCACCGCGACTTGCCGCGAAAGAATCGCGGTCGGCACGAAATTCAGGCTGATCTGGCGCATCTGCTCGCCGAAGCCGGGCATCGGCTTCGTGGCGACGGCGAGCGTCGCCTCGGGCGTCACGTCGCGGCGCGAGGGGCCGGTGCCGCCCGTCGTAAGCACGAGATCGCAGCCGAGCGTATCGACGAGTTCCACGAGCGTCGCGGAAATGGTCGCGGCATCGTCCTGGATGAGGCGCGTCTCCGCGCGAAAGGGCGTGCTCAGCGCCTCGCCGAGCCACGTTTGCAGCGACGGCAAGCCCTTGTCCTCGTAGACGCCTTGCGACGCGCGATCGCTGATCGACACGAGCCCGACGATCAGCTCGTCCGGGTGATTACGCTTCGGTTTCGTCACGATCGTCCTCATCGCCTTCGACGTCTTCGTCGTCTTCCGCGCCCGCCGCGTTCTTGATCCACTGGAACAGTTCGCGGTAGTAGCGCGGCGGCTTTTGCTGCTCACGCTCTTTGCGCGCGTTGCGGATCAGCGTGCGGCCTTCCTGCGGATCGACGTCCGGATGATTGCGGATGAATTCGGTGAGCGCGGCGTCGTCGGCGAGAAGCTTTTCGCGGGTGCGCTCGATCCAGTGCAGCCGCGCGGTTTCGGACTTGTTCACGCCACGGTAGGTATCGAGCGCCGTGCGCAGCGCCGCGACCTCGTCCTCGATCAGCGAGCGCATGACCTTGCCGACGTACTGCACCTGGCGGCGCTTGCCTTCGTGATCGGTGATGCGGCGCGCCTCGCGCACGGCGTCGCCGAGATTCTCGGGCATCGGCATGCGCTTGAGCGCATCTTTGGGCAGCGCGATCAGCGCTTCGCCCAGCTCCTGCAGCGCGTGCATGTCGCGCTTGAGCTGGGATTTGCTCGGACGGTCGTAACCGTTTTCGTCGGTCTCGCGCTCGTCGTCGCGGCCGGAATCGATCGGTTGAATGCGGGTTTTACGGTTCATCCCGACATTGTAGCTTGCGTGCGCACCGTGCCTGAAGCGCGCGTCCGCGTCTGCGACAAAGCTTGGCGGGTGAATGCACGCCGTCCTTGCTATGATCGCGTGATAGGCCAGTTCCGTCGCTCGACGCCCGATTGCGTGCGCGTCGAGCCGGACATTCCGAAGCAACCACGACATGCGCGGGCGCGCGCCGCCCGACTTCCAAAGGCAACCAAAAATGGCAGCAGACATGGACGTCAAGCAACGCTACTTCCCGCATACGCAGGACGAACTCAAGGAGATCGCCTCCGATATCCTGCGTTACGCGAAGGAACTCGGCGCGAGCGATGCCGCCACCGAGATCTCCGAAGGCGACGGCCTGTCAGTGAGCGTGCGGCGCGGCGAAGTCGAGACGATCGAGCACAACCGCGACAAGATGGTCGGGGTGACCGTCTTCATCGGCAAGAAGCGCGGCAATGCGAGCACCGCCGACTTCACGCGCGACGCACTGCGCGACACGGTCGCCGCCGCGTACAACATCGCGCGCTTCACGGCCGAGGACAGCGCGGCGGGCCTCGCCGAAGCGGAACTGCTCGAAAAGGCGCCGCAGGACCTCGATCTTTATCACCCGTGGGACATCGATGCGGAGGAAGCCGCCGAGATCGCGCGCCGCGCGGAAGCCGCCGCGTTCGCCGTCGACAAGCGCGTGACCAACTCGGAAGGCGCGAGCGTCTCGGCGCAGCATTCGCAATTCGTGCTCGCGACCTCGCGCGGCTTCATGGCGGGCTATCCGTATTCGCGGCATTACATCGCGTGCGCGCCGATCGCGGCAGCGGGCCGCGACATGCAGCGCGACGACTGGTACACGTCCAAGCGCGATGCGTCCGGCCTCGCCGCGCCCGAAGCGGTCGGACGTTACGCCGCCGAGCGCGCGCTCGCACGCTTGGGCGCCAGGAGTCTCGACACGCGCAAGTGCCGCGTGCTCTTCGAGGCGCCGCTCGCGGCGGGCATTCTCGGCGCGTTCGTGCAGGCGGTGAGCGGCGGCGCGCTGTATCGCAAGACCACGTTCCTCGTCGATACCCTCGGCAAGCCGGTGTTCGCGCCGCATATCCAGATCGTCGAAGATCCGCACGTGAAGGGCGGCATGGGCAGCGCGCCGTTCGACGAGGAAGGCGTGCGCACGCAGCGTCGCAGCGTGGTCGAGGATGGCGTCGTGCAGGGCTATTTCCTGTCGACGTATTCGGCGCGCAAGCTCGGCATGAAGACCACCGGCAACGCGGGCGGCTCGCACAATCTGACGATGAAGAGCACGCACACGAAACCCGAAGACGATTTCGAAGCGATGTTGAAAAAGCTCGGCACCGGCCTCTTGCTGACCGAACTGATGGGGCAGGGCGTGAACTACGTGACGGGCGATTACTCGCGCGGCGCGTCGGGCTTCTGGGTCGAGAACGGCAAGATCGTGCATGCGGTCGAGGAAATCACCGTGGCGAGCACGTTGCAGGAGATGTTCCGACACATCGAGGCGATCGGCGCGGATACCGTCGTGCGCGGCACGAAGGAAATCGGCTCGGTGCTGATCGAACGGATGACGATCGCGGGACAGTGATCCGCATCCGCTGAAAGACGAAGGCTCCGGAACGCATCCGGAGCCTTTTTTCATTCCGAGGCCGCGATGCGCTCGTAGGTCACGAACGCGAACGCGAAATCGTTCGGCGCCGCCGCGCGATGCGGCTCGCGGGACACTTCGCGCCACAATTCCGGATCGGGCGCGGGAAAGCGCGTGTCGCCGTCGAAATCGGCGTCTATCTCGGTGACGATCATCTTGTCGGCGCGCGCGATGGCATCGCGATACAACTGCGCCCCGCCGATCAAAAACGCTTCCTTGGCCGGTTCGAGCGCGAGCGCCGCTTCGAGGCTCGTCACGACGTCACAGCCTTCGTAGCGCCGCGTGCCATCGCGCGATATGACGATGTTGCGCCGTCCCGGCAGCGGCCGGCCGATCGATTCGTGCGTCTTGCGGCCCATGATGATGGGCGCGCCCATCGTCGTGCGCTTGAAGAATGCGAGGTCTTCCGGCAGGCGCCAGGGCAGTTGGTTATCGCGTCCGATCACGCCATTGCGCGCGCGGGCGACGATCAGGGTCAGCGTCGTCATGTGAGAAAGGTCGAGGCAAACAGGCGCGCGGGCCGCGCCGACAGGGCCTCGATTCTAACCGACACTTCGGACCGAAACTGCCGCCGCAGCGGCGCGCGGACTCACGCCTCGGGCGAATCGTCGGCGAGCGGCGGCGCGTAGGCCGGGGCGGGCGCGACCTCGTCCCATAGCATCACGCTGACGCCTGAGCCCGTCGGACGGATGGCGGGCTGTTTCGCATCGTCCGGTTCGTCCGCTTCCTCGCGGTCTTGCTGCGCGCCGCCTGATTCCTCGCGCCGGTATGAACTATCGAGTGCCATCGTAACGACATAACCCAAGGTAATTATTCCCGGCGCGGAAAGATCCGGAAATAAAGTAATCGTCTCGCCGGTATGAACGATTAAGCTGAAGATGAATGCGGGACAGAATATGAACGCACGTTCTATAGACAGTATTTCTTACCATCCGACGCGCTTCTAGTCGAGCGAATTATGTGCCATGCGTCGGAAAGCATTGCCACGCAATGAATGGCGGAAGTCGGTGGAAGGCGCGTTGCGGAAACTTGGCCGAAAACGTTTCACAGCTGAAACATAGGGGCAGAAAAACATGAAGTTCTCGTGAAATCGGTATAAGATTTTGTCTTATTAAATTGTGCGTAAAGTTTTTAATAATCGTGTGAGAAATTCTTGCGAGGCCCGTCCTATCAGGGTTTTGTGGCTAAACCGGCGGCTCTCGCGATATTTGTTTTCGGGGTTTCTGGGTTATAGTAGTCTCTCAAAAACGGCACAGAATCAGACATAAAGGGTTTCGTGGAAGAGCGCGTGGTGTGTCGCGCTATGTCCCGGGGGCGTCGTATCGAATGGGCAAGTCCCTCTCCATACGTTTGAGAGAAACGTGCGAGGGCAACGAAGTCTGCGATGTAGTGCGAGCCTGAACTACGTGACCTTTTCAACGAATGTTGAACAAAGGATCTGAATAATGGACGTCGCTCGGCGGCAACTCATCTATGTGACTCGCGATCCAAGCGAGACGCTGTGCGCGCGATTCGAGGAGCGCGGCTGGCATATCGAAATCGTCGCGAGCGCGCGCGACACGCGCAAGGCACTGCGTAGCGATCTGGCGACCGGCGGGTTACTGGATCTGTCGAGTCATTTCGAATCTCATGAACTGGCGGCGTTCGAATCGTCGCTGACGATGACCAACGTGGGCTGGGTCGCGGCCACCGTTGCCGGACAACTGGAAGACGCTGCCGTGCGGCGTCTGATTCGCGACTACTGCTTCGATTACGTGACGCTGCCGACGTCGAACGACCGCATCGTCGATTCCGTCGGTCATGCGTATGGCATGGTTTCGCTGCACGACGCCGCATCGCACGATGCGCGCAGCGAAGGCCGCGCCGAGGGCGAGATGGTCGGTTCGTGCGACGCGATGCTCGCGCTCTTCCGTTCGATCCGCAAGGTCGCGATGACCGACGCACCCGTGTTCATCTCGGGCGAATCCGGCACCGGCAAGGAACTGACGGCCGTCGCCATTCACGAGCGCTCCGCGCGTCGCGATCAACCGTTCGTGGCGATCAACTGCGGCGCGATTCCCGCGCATCTGCTGCAATCGGAGCTTTTCGGCTACGAGCGCGGCGCGTTCACGGGCGCGAATCAGCGTAAGATCGGCCGCGTCGAAGCGGCCAACGGCGGCACGCTGTTCCTCGATGAAATCGGCGATCTGCCGCTCGAAAGCCAGGCGAGCCTGTTGCGCTTCCTGCAGGAACGCAAGGTGGAGCGTCTGGGCGGTCACGGTTCGACGCCGGTGGATGTGCGCATCATCTCGGCGACGCACGTCGACATGCAGACCGCGATGATCGAAGGGCGGTTCCGCGCGGACTTGTATCACCGGCTGTGCGTGCTGCAGATCGACGAGCCGCCGCTGCGCGCGCGCGGCAAGGACATCGAACTGCTCGCGAAGCATATGCTCGACCGCTTCAAGAAGGATGCGAGCCGGCGGCTGCGCGGATTTTCCCCCGATGCGATCGCCGCGATCCACAACTACGGCTGGCCGGGCAACGTCCGCGAGCTCATCAACCGCGTGCGGCGCGCGATCGTGATGTCGGAGGGGCGGCAGATCACCGCTCGCGATCTCGAACTCGGCGAGTACGTCGAAGTGGCGCCGGTTTCGCTCGCGCAGGCGCGCGAGGCGGCCGAACGGCAGGCCATCGAGCTTGCGCTCCTGCGCCATCGCGGACGTCTCGGCGATGCGGCGCACGAGCTGGGCATCTCGCGCGTGACACTGTATCGGCTATTGAGCGCGCACGGGATGCGCCACATCGAGGTCGATGCGCCGTCGGAGCACGCCACGCGCGGCTGAGCGCACATCACCGAGATCCACCACCGGACGGGCGCTTTCAGGCGCCCGTTTTTTCGTGCCGCTGAAATAAGCGCCGGTCCTCGTCGCTTGGTAAAATCTCGTGTTTACGCCCTCCGTTCGCGAGGGCATGCGGCACACCCAGGGAACATCGAATGAAACAGTATCTCGAGCTCGTCCAGACGATTCTCGATACCGGCACTTGGCAGGAAAACCGCACGGGCATCCGCACGATCAGCATTCCCGGCGCGATGCTGCGTTTCGACTTGCAGCAAGGCTTTCCGGCCGTGACGACGAAGAAGCTCGCGTTCAAATCCGCGATCGGCGAGCTGGTGGGCTTTCTGCGGGCATCGAAGAGCGCGGCGGATTTCCGCGCGCTCGGCTGCAAGGTCTGGGACGCGAACGCGAACGAAAATCCGCAATGGCTCGAGAATCCGTACCGCCAGGGCCCGGACGATCTCGGCGACGTGTACGGCGTGCAGTGGCGCAAATGGCCCGCGTACAAGCTCGTCGATGCCGGCGCGAACGATCAGATCGCCGATGCGACCAATCGCGGCTTCCAGGTCGTGACGAGCTTCGTCGAGAACGGGCGCGAACAGGTGCTGCTGTACAAGGCGATCGATCAGTTGCGTCAGTGTCTCGACACGATCATCGAGCGCCCGACCGACCGGCGCATTCTGTTTCATGCGTGGAATCCGGCGAAACTCGACGAGATCGCGCTGCCCGCGTGCCATCTGCTGTATCAGTTCATCCCGAATGCGGTGACGCGCGAAATTTCGCTGTGTCTGTACATTCGCAGCAATGACGTCGGGCTCGGCACGCCGTTCAATCTGGCCGAAGGCGCGGCGCTGCTGCATCTCGTCGGCCGGCTGACCGGGTTCAAGCCGCGCTGGTTCACGTATTTCATCGGCGATGCGCACTGCTTTCTGGAACCTAAAAAAGTGCCAACCTACCATTGATTATGGTCTGTAGCCGAATTTTTGCCGGCCATTTATTAAAAGTACCAGAAAGTTTCGTCAGTTCAGTTGCGGTGCTGAAGCGCACCGTCCAAAAACTAAAGTTAGCCCTTGAAAGACATGCGGCCCGTGCCGATGACGGTTCGACGAGAATCACGTGTATCGGTAGAAGCGTCCACACCTCCGGTCGTTCCCGTCTTCTCATCCGAACGATAGAGTGGTGAGTCGGACCTGCTCTGCAAGAGCGCGTTCAGGCTGATGTTTGATGGGAAAGTGACGTCCGGAACATCTCTGCGACGTGTGCCCACGTTTGCTCGAAATCGCCCACTTCCCGACTTGATGACGTCATCAACATGCTTGGGATGACGACCAACCGAAATTCGACGGATGCTATACGTCGGATGGAACAGCTAAACACATCCGATACGCATCGTTATCTCGATGCCGCCGACCTTGCGGCCATTCTCGCCCTATCCATTCGCACGACAACGCTGCGAGCAAAACATCGTCCTTGGCTCCTTCCTCCGCGAGCAGAACTTTACGAACGGGACCTGCTGCGTTGGAGGGAGGACGTCGTGCAAAACTGGTTAGCGAACAGTGCGAGCGATGAGGCGTCCCGCGCGGAGTCAACCGTTTAGACCGAGACGAGCGCGACATATGCTGGCCGCAATCTGAATGTTTTGTAGGCGCGGCAAGTCCAGACGTGCGACCAAACCTAGTCTTATGGGTTGGTCTGTTGAAGGTCCTCAGCCCGTCGAAAGAGAGTAGACAACGGAACCCCTAGCGCCACGGAAACCACCTCTATGGTTTCAAGCGTCGCCGGCCTCAGGCCGCGTTCAAGGGCGCTGAGCGCAGACAGGTGAATGTTGGCAAGCTCAGCGAGTTCCGCCTGCGTCAGATTCCTGGCCTTACGTTCCGTGCTCACTGAGAGCCCGAAGGCCTTCCTTAGCAGCATGCAAATTTCTGAAAACTTTAGACCCGACAGTTTTCCTGCTGTACGGGCTTGCGTACAGAGCGTAAAAGATTAAAATACGTCGTATAAGACGTTTTTTGCGGGCTGTGCGGCTGTGAACTTTGCCGACTTTTGCAGGCAACCAGGTCCGCTGTTGCGAGACAAATCGGCCGGCAAACGCCGCAGATAAATCGTCGAAATTTTGTAAGCAACCGACCGAACATTTTGGGAACAGCAGTACCCGGTACGTTTCGTAGGTTGCAAGCACCGACGTCGCTGGCGACGCCGGGATGCTTCGGCATCGGCGAACGCGAGTCGCGCGCAAACGGTTTTAATTGGTTGCAGTGTTCGTCGTCGCGCTGTCCGTTGAGGAGATGAAGTTCAGAAGTGCCCGCAGCATCACCGCGCCTGTTGCGAGCAAATGAACTTCTACTGACTGCGTCGCGCGAGGTATCTCGCCGTCGACGCTGGTCGTCGCAGCGTTCGATGCCATCTATCTGTGTTGTATTGAGTCGACTTCCGAATGTTTGGGGCGTGAGGAGGATGTGCGGCATCCCGACCCTGAAGTCCTTTTGTCAGCCAAGGAAAGACTCGGCACGTCGTCAAAAGAGGTGACGTTGGCTCTGCAGTTACCTAAGAGATGTCGCGATAAGCATTCTGACGGCCTATCGCGGCAAGACAGCCTTCGCTATTTGTACATTGCTAAGACGGTGTTGATGTGAACACGGTGTTGACGAATGCGTGTCCAACTTGCTTCAGACTTGCATCTTGAATTGCTCGCAAGAAACTTCCCCGGCGAGACTGTTATCAGACCGGCGCACGGCGCGGACCTGCTCGTACTTGCTGGCGACATCGCGAGCGGAAGCAAAGCCATTGAGCTTTTCGGGACTTGGCCCGTGCCCGTGATTTATGTCGCCGGCAATCACGAGTTCTATAACTATTGTCGCGAAGACCTCGTCGATGAACTGCGCGAGAAATCCGTCGGAACGTCAGTTCACTTTCTCGAGCGCGACGTCGCGGATTTTGGGGGTGCCCGCTTCGTTGGATGCACCCTATGGACGGACTATCGGCTCGGAGACACGCAGTTGGAAGCAATGAAGAGCGGCCGCCGTTGCTTGAATGACCATCGTGCGATTTCGACGCGCAGTGGGACGGAGTTCTCACCGCGCGACGCGTTGAACGACCACCATGGCTCGCGCACTTGGCTTTCGGGGGAGCTTTCGCGCCCGTACGACGGAGTGACGGTGGTAGTGACACACCACGGACCGCATCCCTTCTCAGTACATCCGCGATACGCCGGGGATGTATTGAATGGCGCCTTCGTAAGCGACTTGACGCCGCTGTTGGCGAAAGCGGATATGTGGTTCCATGGCCATGTGCATGACGCGTTTGACTATGCAGTTCAGGGATGCCGCGTTGTTTGCAATCCGCTCGGCTACCCGCGAAACCGCTTTGAAGCGGCTCACCTACGTCAACTTCGGTTTGAAAATGAAGGGTTCAACTTTGCACATGTCATCGACTTATCGTCCGAGTAAAAGAAGTTGGCTTACCGCTTGCATGAAAGTTAAATCGTGAGGGTTCGCGAGCTGATAGCGCGACTTCGTGGAGCACCTTTAGATGCCAACGTGGTCTTTGTCCTACCGAGCCAATTGCTCGAAAGAGCCTCTGAGATTTCCGTCAGTGTCGCCCCGCAGCAGCCTTGGATATGCGAGTTGTTCCGAGCTGACGATGGCTCGGCATCGCACATTTACTACCCTTCGATGCGAGCGGCGCGACGGGGATTCTCGGACTGGACTGAGAACTGGTGGCACGAGAACGTAATGCTCCTGTGCTCAACCCCGCTTGACGAAGAGGTGTTCGATTTGGTTTCAAACGATAGGCAGTCGAAGAGGGATTCAGGGTACGGCACAATCAACCACGAGGACGTGCTTGCGATGCGAGAACGAGTCACGAGGGCGCGGCGTCAGCAGCTCGCGACCGGTGATTTGCTGACGCGGGAGCAACTCCGAGTGCGACTCCAAGTGACGAACAAAGGTCTCTCAACGCTCATCTCAGCCGAAAGCATTTTTGCGTTCGACCTCGACGGCGAAGATGTCTTTCCGAGTCTATTTTCCGACAAGCGACTCAACCTTCAGCGTCTATATCGAATCGCAAAAATAATTGCGTCGGCGCCGCCCGAATCTCGGCTCGACTTTCTGACGGCAAGGAGTGGCGCGCTTGGAGGGCGGGCTCCGCTTGAACTTCTAGCGGATGACGTCGACTACAAAGAACTCCGGAGATTTGCGAGTGGATGGGCAAGTGAGTACTCGCGCACCAGTGTGTCCTTCTTTGCTGGTGAGCAAGTCTCAGTTCCGCTTGATGCCGCGCCGATTTACATTACCGTCGTGGAAGTAGACCCGAGGGCGTCAATCTGGAAGCGTGCGTTGAATGCACTTACTTCGCCCGGTCACCGGAAGCCTCACGAGGCTCCGATTGCACCGAGTGCCTTCGTTGCGGTCATTGAGCGCGTGACGTTGGGCCACAGCGGCAAAGAACTTGAGGCAGTCGCCCGTTGCCGGCTCGACGAAGGGCGCATACACGTATCTATCGAGCGAAGAGTGCAAAAGGACGTCGAGACAATGACCCTTGTGGTGCCGCTCGAAGGAACGACTGTTTCAGATGCTGCGGAGCAAGTGTTTCGCGCGCTTTCGAAGTAACAAGGCCAAGTCCTTGAGGCCAGTCCGTAGAACAAAGCGGATTAAAAAACGCTGGAGAGAGTCCTGTGAAAGTTGCTGAACTGCTTGTTCATCTTAAAAGCGCACCACCAGACGCGGTCGTTCTAGCCATCAGCGTCGCGCAAAACCTCTCATACCCGATTGAAATCGGGCAGGTGCACAAACCGCGCGAACCTTGGATTCGAGAGTATCTTCTCCAATATGGCGGTGAAGTTGCAAGTTACCTACGGCCTGCGAATCGAAGCAGGATTGAGCTTCCATTCAACCCCGCGCGGGACGAAGCTTATGAGGAAGAGGTCGTCATCATCTCGTCAGAATCCATGCGGTTTAACGAGGGGCTCAGTCTCTGATTCACAAGCATCAGAGGCGCTTGAAGACACCGAGCTGATTCGTAGAATGACCAGGGCACAAAAATCACCGTGGTTAAAGACAAATCGGATGTACATGAGGAAGCCGGTGGGTCGTTCCTTATCATTGAAGTATATGACGGGGAGCATCTCACGCCGGGTAGGGAGAATTCAAAACTCTGCAGACTGGAGGGGAACGTTCTACGGGAGGATGGGCCGCCCTTCACGCTGCGCGAACAGTTGGAGCAACTGCTCGAGATTGGCGGGAAGTACTACGGCGTTCCGAATTCGGCCGAGGGATGCTTCACCGCGTTTGTGACACAAGGGCACACAGCGAAGGTCGCGATGCGCATTGCCGTGATAACACGACGTGACGCATTGAGCGCCCGGCTATTCATCTCAGAGGGCGAGGAACGTGCACTTGAAGTTGCATCCGTGTTCCCCGAAGACGACGTTTTTGAGATGTTGCGCAAGGCGCTGCGTGCTCAAAAGGGCTAACTGCCATCAACGTATTCCGAGCAGCCGTTACTGCTTTTTGAGAACCAAACTATGCCAACAAATGAAGAGACGTGGGCGCTCCTGAAGATTCTCGAGATGGGTGGAAGGGAGATTGCCACCGGAAAGTATCAAGACGCCTTCGATTTCCTTGAGCAACTTGAGCAGGAAGGCGTGGACGAGGCAGGCGACTCAGGAACGAAATGCTGACAGGACTTCCCGACCCGAGCTACACCGTCCCGCCGCCAAGGATTCGAGGCGGCGACGTTTTGTACGTCGATTTTGATGGATGTCTTCACCCTGGCGAGGTCTACACAAAGCACGGCGTCGGGCCCTTCTTACTGAACTGCCCGGGCCATGAGCTCTTCGAGCAAGCGCCGTTGCTCGACCAGTTGTTAGCGCCTTATCCAAAAATAAAAATCGTTCTCAGCACGACCTGGGTCAGCAGGTACCGAGGACGAATTTCTCGCCTGTCATCGAATCTGCCGACCGGTCTTTGTGACCGTGTGATTGGCGCGACCTACCATAGCGAAATGGACCGCGACGCTTTCCTGACTTCGTCCCGAGGTATGCAAATCTGGTCGGACGTGCTGCGCCGGCGGCCAGCACGATGGCTTGCAATCGACGACGACGCGGAGGGGTGGCCTGAGTGGTGCCGTGACCATCTTGTGAAGACAGACGAGACGTTCGGCATCGGTGAGCCAGCCGTACGCGTTGTGCTCGAATCTAAGCTCAAAGCTACGTTTGGGACGACGGCATGACTGGCGCAGAGCATCTTCTCGTGTTCGCTCATCTCGATGGCAAGTGGACCCAGTGCGGTCGGCTTGCCATCAGCGAGAAGGCCGACGGCCAGGTGTCGTCGACGTTCGAGTACGACGAGGGATATCTCGCGCTCGAGAGTCGAGTCGAGTTGGACCCTGTGAGCCTTTCGCTCAGAGCCGAGCACCGCGTGCGCAGCGGCTTGCGACTGCCGAAGAACGCTTTGCCGCTCTTTGGGGCCTTTCGCGACGCGAGCCCCGATGCTTTTGGTCGTCGCGTCATTGAGAGCAGGCTCTGCGCCCAATTGAATGGCCTCCCTGAGGTGCAGTACCTGCTGAACGCAGGACCGCATCGCGTCGGAGCTCTTGACTTTCGGCTGGAGTCGTCTACGAAACTTTCGCCGCAAATCGATGAATCGTTCGACCTAGAAGAACTTGGCGAAGCGGCGGCCTGCATTGACGACAACCTTGCGGTGCCACACGCGCTGCAAGCAATTTTCACTCAGGGAGCAGGCCTCGGCGGAGCCAGGCCAAAAGCCTCAGTGCGCGACGAGCAGGGTCTGATGTGGGTGGCGAAGTTTCCCACGAAAAACGACTCGTTCGACGTTGCGAGTGTCGAATGCGCAACTCTGAAGTTGGCGTCAAAGACCGGCGTACATGTGCCTGCGGTCAAAACGGTCGCTGTTCGTGACCGCAACGTCTTCCTCTCGCAGAGATTCGACCGCTTTTGGGCGCCTCCGGGCAGCTCGAAATCGCATGGGTCGGTCCAAGAGCGATACTTAGCTGGGCCGGGACATAGAACAGTCGAGCATCGTGCGTTCTACGTAAGCGCTCTTTCGATGACGGGGTGCAATGAGTTTGACTCGCGTCACGCTTCATACGCTGACGTCGCGGCTGCTGGGCTCAACCGTAGTCGCACAGTTATCGGCGCAGATGATGCCGCGCAGATTTACAAGCGCATGTTGATTGACATCTTTGTCAGCAACGACGACGGACATTTGCGAAACACCGGCTACATCTACAACGACGCGTTCCAAACTTGGCAACTGAGCCCATGCTTTGACGTAGTTCCGCGGCCGAGCTTTGCGTTTGAGCGGTTCTTGCATCTTCAAGTCGGAGAACATGGGAGAGCGGCAACGCTCGACAATGCTTTTTCGTGGCATCAAAAGTTTTGGCTTTCGGAAGAACTCGCGTGCCGATACATCTCGGAAGCGTGGCACGTTGTCCAACATTGGCGACAGCACTTCGAGGACTCTGGCGTGCACGCAAGTGACATCGAGAAAGTAGCGCCTGCATTCCGCAGCATTGATGACATAGCAAGCCCCGAGCTCCGCCGAAGGCTCCCATGAGCGTCATATGGCTCTTCGAAGCTTGACGGGAGCGACGAAGACGATAGTCGTAGCAATCGTGCGGCAAGACTGCCGAATGTTTGTCGGTCGTGGCCGCATGAGCTCGAGTACTCGTGCCCCGACTCGGAACCCTATTTACGGAAGCCCTGCTCGAAATGGACAAAATGTGCAGTGCGGACGGCTCCTACCGGGTCAGTCACAAATCGAGAGGTGTTTGTCCGCAATCCGAAATTAGGGTTCCAACGACCTTCGAGATTCCGGACGTTGAGCACGAGACGCACGTGGCGTGCAATGCGCTTGTGTCGGCTTGTGACGTCCGCGGTCAAATAGTCGCTATTCCCGGCGGGACGAGCGTGCTGCCAAAAGGAACCCGCGACGCAACTCGAAGCGGACTCCGAATTCCATGAACGGGAAGCCCGTGCGAAAGCTGAGCGTTGAACAACGGATACTGCGCTCCATCCGGCAGCGTCACGGCGTCGTGATTCTCCGGTCCGACTTCTCAAGGTTCGGAACTACGTCGCAGGTTAGCCGTGCACTGGCGAAACTTGTCTCCGCGAGCGTGCTTGTCCGCGTCGGGCACGGCCTCTACGCTAAGACTCGCGTGAATCGGTTCACCGGCCGTTTGGCGCCCGCCGCTCCGTTTGAGTCGATTGCAGCGGAAGCCTTCAGGCGGCTTGGGATTGTCGTCGGTCCCGGGAAGCTCGCTCGGGAATACAACACTGGACAGTCAACGCAAATTCCAATGCAGCCAATCGTCAGCACTGGAAAGCGCCGCATAAGCCGGCGCATCGAAGTTGGAAGCAAGCGGGTGATATACGAGCGCGCGTCTAACCGGGCCGCCAAAAGACGCCTGTGTCCAGAACTGGAGTGACAAATGCCACGAGCTGCGAGAAACGTGAACGATGCCGCGCTGGAATGCGCCAGAGTGCACCATGCCCTTCGCTCGGCAGTCGTTGCGGCCTTCGTGGTGGACCCAGAGGGCGTTAGCCAGCTGCTCGAGCTCACGGACGAAGAGGTCGGACGCCGCCTCAAAGAGCGTCTATGGGAGATTGCCGCCGTTGTGACGGTGTTCGGCATAGACCTTCCCGCGATGCGTGCGGAGGAAGAGAAGTTACGCAAGCGGGTCAAGAGTAGCTCGGGGCATCGACCGATGGGGCTAAAGGGGGCGACCAAAGGCGCAGCCGCAAGGTCTAAGCGATATCAGCTTCTCTCGGAAGGTGCGATTTTGCGGGAAGACGATTTCATCCGAGCGTCACGCATCACCAAAAAGGCACTGGACAAAGACGTCGCCTCTGGTCGAGTCTTCCAAGTCAAGCTGAGGTCAAAGCCGTATTATCCCGCCTTTTTCCTTTCGAACATGGTCGACCGTAAAACGCTTGCGAGCGTCGTGCGTCGCTTGAGGGACACTGATGGGTGGAGCAAGTGGGACTTTTTCACGACCCCGAGTGAGTCGCTCGGGGGGTCTACGCCACTGAGACTTCTCAGGGTGAACGAGGTGAAGAGCGTGCTGAAGGCCGCCGAACTCTTTGCTAAGAATTGAGCGCCGCTGTGTCAATGCGCGCAAGCATTCCAATGACTCGTCGGTCGATGCCTGACGAGCACCAGCGACATCGACACGACGTTTTTGAACCAAGTTTCCGCTGTTCAAGCAGTTCCAGCCGCGGAGTCCTGCTTTCCGTCGCCGAGCTTGTCGAGGACGCCTTCGATAGTCTGCTCGTTTCTCAGTAGGAAAGACTTATGCAGTCGTCCCAGAAGGTTGCGAGCATTTGAAGGTTGCCGCCCCTGAGCGGGAAGCTTTTTAACATCAGTTCTGACCTCATTCGCAAGTTGGGTTCGGAGGTCGACCCCGACAGCTTGTGCAAGTCGTTGGCGCTCATCGATTGGCAGCGCGAACATGTACATGTGGCGAGCCACGATTCCCTGTAACAGTTTGTGCCCGAACACGTTCGTTTTGACGGACTTCGCAAGTTGTTCGATTGCTGCCATGGGCACATGCCCTGGATAGCTGAGTTGGGCCGCAACGCTCACGAGATTGAAGGTTTCTTCCCCGGCTTCCCGCGCGACCTGTTCGATAGTTTCTTTCAACTTCGGTGACCCTACGACTTCGCCTTGGCGAGCAAGTAGGCCTTCAGCAAACAGTCCCAGCGAGTAGAAAATCAGGCGCTGCGCGTGCTTGTCTGCATCTTCCTTAGTGAGTTTTGGCAATCGGTCGCGAAGCTTCGCACTCACGTCCTCCATCAAAGCCTCCGGAGCCTGGTTCACAAGGCTGAGGAATTTGTTGATGCCTCTAAGCGGACCGGCGAAAAGTTCCCGCACTAGGTCGCGCTTGAAAGACTTATCAAGCGAACCATATCGATTCTTGAGAATCTGCCCCAGGATTTCGCTGGTCTTGAACAGGAGGTTCAACTGCGCGACCTGGTCGAGTTCCTCAATGGAGTCGACTTCCTCCTCGGGCTCCTGTTCCGGCAACCGAGATGCCTCATCTTCCCGCTCACGCTGCGCCGTACGATTGGCTTCAACGTTAGATGCATCCACAATCACCTTGGCTCGCTGCGTGACCCATTTGTTCAGTACAAGGGTGTCGCGTTGGAGGTCAAATGGAGTCACGTCCGCGACTAACTTGGCAAGAACGCCCGCAACTTCCCGAATAATCCATTTGCTCGCGCTGTGATGGGTTAGGAATAGAACGATGTTTGCGTTGTCCCGCAAATAGAGGTGCTTGCATGCATTCAAAACCATCTCGCGGAGAGCTGGTGTTTCCTCGATATTGTCGGCAATAAACTTTGCCGCGAAAAAGTAGCGAATGTACTCGTATCGGAAAGAGTAGCTGCTTCCGACCCTGGCGAGGACGCGGCAACGTGTCAGAAGCTCAAGGCGTGCTGCAAGGTCGGTACGATGAATTCTGTCCGAGAAGTCCGTATTGAACTTTTCGAGGTCTATCTCGTCGAGATTCTTTACCCCTTTCGAGTGGAACAACCACGCGAGGTTTGCGAGATAGCTGAAAACCTCGTCCAACTCTTCGCCACGAAGCTTCGCTTCGAGCAAGCTTCGACGTATCAAAAACTCATAGTACTCGGCCATGCCTGAATTCGCGAGTGAGCCTTTCGCACTTACTTCAAGCGACTGCAGCAAGACGAGCACATTAAATGCGGTAGTCGGAACGAGCCCCTTGCCGATAACGGCGTCAATAATCGACTCTGCATCGTGTACGCGAGCCTGCAGGTCTGCCGGGGAGTACATATCACCCAGCGCAAGCCATCTTCGGATGAGTGCCGACCGAAGTTTATAGCCGAAGCCTAGGAGCCGATACTGAGAGAATCGAGAGCCTACCTCCGCGGCACGTGCGGAGGAAATCTCCGCGATGTCGAATCGCTCGCTGACCGAGACCACGGCGTGTTGAAAATGACGGTCGACATAGTCAAGAGCTTTCGCCAGTGCTTCTGGCTTATGGCTGGTACGGTCCAGGTCGTCAACTAGCAGCACCTTCGAGGTCCGCTCGAGTTGAGCATAGCGTATCGCTGTACCGGCTCCATACTGTGCCTCAATCGCGCCGTGTAACATGCGCTCAAGCCTTTCGGCGGTCTCACTCAGCAAATCTCGGCCAGTGACCAACAACGGCACGTAACCAGCATTGAAGTAAGCGTTATATAGGCTATGCAGCAGCGCGGTCTTTCCAAACTGGTCACCTCCACGAACGAGAGCCTTTTCAATCTTGTTGATTTGCTTCGCAAGAATTTCGGCACTTACCGTCTTGGGAACATCAAGCTCGACAGCGGAGAGTTCATGTAGGTCGGGATAGACGAATATGTCTGAGAGCGCGATGCGCTCCTTACTCGGGTGGGTAAAGGTTGCACCGACGTCCTCTAGTTTTGCTTTCGTCTCATCAGAAAGCGCGAACCCGTCATTTCGCTTTGGCGGCAACGGCACGAACGAGTCCCAGATGCCGTCGCCGTCCGTAGGCATGTACCTCTGACCGTCCCAAGCAAAGTCAACTTTAGCAAATAGTTGCTTCTCCAGGTCGAGTTTCACAACCGAGAAGGAACTGACGCCGTCTGCTTCATGCGGGTCCAATGCAGCTGCTTCGAGATTCAAGCTTTCCCCGAACTGCATGTCGCTGACGGTCGACGCACTAGCGGCGTGTTCGTGGCCCGACATGACAACCTGATATTGACTTCGGCAAAGCTCGCGCAGTGGATGGTAGGTGTTCTGAGCGTACCAATTCAAAGGATGATGCATCAGCGCAATTCGCACTGACGCATGGCCTTTGGCTTGTCCGAAATAGCGTTTGACCGGGAATTCAAGCTTCCCGGGAGTTTCCGGGACTTGCGACAGCCAACTGGCATTGATGGCACTGAACGAGATGATGTACTCGTCAATTTCTACTTCGTGCTGGGTCCACAGGCTGTCGTGGTAGGTCACATATTCAGAAGAGAAACGCTCGCAGAACTCAAAATAGTGCTTCTGCGGTTCCACGCACGCTTCGATAACCGACTCGTCGATATCGCCACCCGCTATGACGCTTTCGATAATGGCCTTTCTAGCAGCGCTTTTCTGCTTGAACAAGCCATCGTGATTTCCTGGAACCGTAACCATGTACACGATGGTCCCGCTTGCGACCCGGTTTCTGATGCAGTCTAGGAGACTATTGAAAAATCCTTCGGCGAGTCTGTATTCAGCTTCTGAACCGCCATATGCGATGTCACCGGTTACGACCACAAACACGGCCCGAACGTCGGGCAATAAGTTGTTCGCCGTTGAACAGATTTTCTCCCATCTGTCAAGAATCTGGGATTTTCCAACTTGAATGTGGATATCACTGAGATGCAGAACGGCGATTTTCACGTTATTTTTTGACCGAGCTTGTGGTCGCAGGAGTGTACTGCAAAGCGTGCCAGCTTTGAATATGGCCGAAACGTGTTGTGTCGGCCGGTGAGGATTTGGGCGGAAGCTGGGTTCTCAAGTTGTGCCCTACCAATGCCGCACCTCGCAGGGCGGGGGTTATCGGGCAAGACACAGCGGGCGGTGGGCATCAACTCGGTAATGCAACAGTCTTGTCGCGACCTTCAAGACACGACAAAGCAGATGAGCAGGCCTTGGCATCGGGCGAAAGGCTTCGATTCGTCGGCCCCTTGCAGTCCACTCATGCATGTCAGCGCTACCGGCCATGTTGAAAAGGGCTCCGCTGGCTCAACTTTAAAGGCGCTGAGGAGCTACGACGCGACTTAGCGGAGATGATGTGACCAGTTTCTGACATCATCGCGTTCGCGTCTCAAGGTGTCGAGCTTTCGCTTGGGGACCTCATCTTCAGTGGCATTCCAGCCGGTGTCGGAGCGCTTCAATCGGGGGACGTGGTCCAAGCCGGCGTAGGAGGTGTCGCGAGAATCGAGTTCGAGATTGGCAATCTGTGATAGCAACACGTCCAGCGGGCAGCTACGGAGATGCTTCGAACGGGTGCGTGGACGATAGTTGTTGTCTAACTTTCGCGCCCAGCGAAGGCAGTTCAATATGCTTCGCTCGGAATGTCAAACTCGGTAAGCCTCGTGGCACCCACGCCGTGGCTGCATGGGCGGCGGGTGCCGCATGGTATTACGGTGTCGCGCCCTCGTGGTTATTCATTAAATTGAATGCCTGCTCTTCGTGCCTCGAAAAGATGAGCGGGTCCGTCGCCAGCCTTAGTCAGCTTGGGAAAAATGCAGGCCCCGAAAACCGCGCAACCCGGTCCCGCCTTGACGTGCGCGCGCGAAACCTAGACGGCTTAGCAAGTGCACCATGGACTTAATCGTGGACGGCTCGGCTGTATGCGCGGAATGCACCCGTGTCCATTGCTCGAAAAGAACCGCGCTCGATACGAAGGGTGCGCCGGGGCGCGAAAGCGACCGCGCCCAGTTGGCAAACTCGTCGTCAGAGTCCTATTCGAGGAGAGCGAAATTTCTGGCGGCCTCGTTGTCCATGGATTTGGGCGCTGTTCGCTCGAAGCTCAGGCTGCTGTAGATTGCGGGCCGCTTGCTGGACTGCATGGATTGCAAGCTGTACGTCGCAACGGAAAAACTCCTTCGCTTCGTGATACATCGCAAGCAGCAGATGCGTTCTTCTTTCCACCTCGTAATGGTCGTCCACGAGCGCGCAATACGATACGTAGACCCAGCGTGGAAAAATCCTACGAAGGCCGCTATTGCGACGCATCGACCAAGTTCAGTCCGTGCGCAACGCGCTCCTTGCACGAAAGTCTGTTCACTAAGACCACGCGTCGGTGCCAGTAGCATCACGGGAAGAGTCCACGGCGTCCAACGCCTTCAATCTTGGTAAATTGAATCGGGCGCATAGCATCGGCCGCCGGCGCCGGCGGCCGTTCATTCTCCAAGACGATAAGCTGGCCAGGGCCGGTCCACGAGGACAACCATTCATAAAAGCGCGCTCTCACGGTGGAAAGTGGGACGTTCGAATCAAGAGGTTCCTTGTCGGCGTAATTCTTAAGCGGAGAATCGATGACAACAAACCCCGGATGCGGTCTGTGCAAAGTCTCTGCGTGCTCAAGCAAGGCGACGTAGAATGCGGTCAGAAGCAACGCCCGCACGCCGTGTCCAAACGACGTACGCTTACGACCATCAACTCTGATGTCGAATGCCGACGCGTCGAAGGTTACGCTCGCAACCTCAAGTCCCCACGTTTTGAGCAAATCTAGTACGCGCTTGGATATCTGGTTGCCATCTTGCGTCAGGTGCCGCTCGATGCGAGCATTCTTTCCGGTGCTGATTGAGTCGAGTCGTGCTGTTTCCGCTGTGAGTCGGGCGATTTCCTTGAATGCTCGCAGCTGAGTAAATAGGAGCGTCTTGTGCTCAGCAAGGTCGGTCGCTGAATGCCCAAACTCGCCCACTCCGGCATCAATCAACTGGCGTTCCTGACGAGAAAGCTCTTCGAGACGAGTGGATAGTGACTTTTGCTTGCGCGCGAGTTCGGCGCGTCGAGACTCCTCGAATTCGAGCGAATCCGCCAGACCGACCTGCTGACGGTATATCTTGTCAGCCTCGGCTGAAATGGCGCGGCGCTGAAGCGAGAGATTGTCCGTGGAGTTCAGTGCAATTTTCGCATCCGACGGTAAGGTCGTGCCGCAGAGCGGACATGGTACGTCTTCAAGAAGCGTATAGACTGCGTTGCTTTCGTCCAGCGCAACGAGCCTGTCCAGGTCACTCTGATATTTGCTACCGAGAAGTTTGAACCGGCTAACAAGTCCCGCGCTCTGCGCAAGTTCCGTCTCGCATGCTCTAAGTTTCTTCGCTGAGTGTGCCAATTCCAGACGGACATGTTCAACTGCTTGCGACCGCGATTTCTGTTGTTTGCTGAGCGCCTCGAGCGTTGCGTCCACTCTTGCCAGTGCCTCTTCAATCTCCTGCTGAGGAACGCCGTCCGGAAAATCCGCCTGCAAGTTCTTAATCATTTGACGGGTCGCCTCGGCACCCCCGCCAGCGGCTTTGCGTTGGTCGGTACTCAGGCCTGCCTGAATCGCGGTGTCGTCCACACCCGTCATGATTAGGGCCAACACTGCGCTGCGCTCGGTTCGTGAATTCGAGTCGCCGAGGATATTGTCTTTGGCTCCGATTGCTGTCTGAGCTAGAAGCGACCAATGCCGGAGTGGGCTGGAGGTGATGTTCGCCTTGACTCCTGCCTTCCGGAACACTTGGCTTCCGCTGACTCCGACTAAGCGCTTGATGAGCTCATTGCAGTCGAACTTGAGCTTTGGCATGGCGGCCGCGCGTTCAATCGGACCGCGGTAAATTGCCTCGGCCCCGCCCGCCAATGCGCGCACTATTGTGAACACGCTTGGGTCGACCGCAGAATCGACTTCATCCAGGTCGAGCGTCGCTTGCCGCTCCGACTCGTCAATGATGGCTTCCGCATTTCTTCCCCCCCGGACCTCAAGGTAGACCGAGTCGTATCCTTTGGATTCAGGAATCTCGTCAGGAGGTGTGTCGCCCCCGAGGCAGTACGCGATGCAATGGTAGATATACGATTTCCCCGTCTCACTCGGTCCGAACACGAGCGCAGTGGCACCAGGGAAATCGACGACAGCAGTCGTTTTACCAGGACCAGTGATATGGAGTCGATTGATTCTGAATGTCATAGTCAGAAGTTCATGTCGGAGAATTCAGCGCCCCAACGGTCACCTTCGCGTTCGAATATCTCGGTGAGCTCTTCCGAGGAAACGTCGCCAAACTTGTTCGCGACCCATGCTGAGCGTGTTTCGAGTTGTCGCGCGTATGAAGAGGTGAGTGCAAACACCAATTGCCTACAATGTTCACCCGCACAGTACACGATGCCCTCGTCCGTGAAACTCGCAGCGACGACATCTTTGCGGCTCATCAGATAAAGACCTTCTTCGATTCGGTCGCGCCTCGTGTATACCTCGCTGTTTCTTTGCGGAATGGGCGTGTGCAAACTGCCGGGGCCGCCCAAGTCGCCAGAGTAGATGAGCGCGTAGTCGAGAAGTATCAGCTTCTGCAGGTCCGCCACGCGGGGCCTTAGCGCGTGCAGAATGAAGGCCATTCGAACCCCGAGTTCGAACGCACTATTGAATGGTTCACTCTTCACGTTTTTTGACCCATTTGAGCTTTCCGACGTTGGCGAGATGGTGACAGGCTCCTGGATAGTCGGGCGAGTTCAGGCTTCCATTAAGCGGGCTGTCGCCAAGCACGAGTTTGTGCGCTTGCGTCGTGGTTGCTCTGAGACGTTGAAATCCGTTCTCATGTGTAGGTAAGCTGTATTCGCTTCGTACCGTGGTATGCATGATGTCGAGGAAGCGGTCGAATTCTTCCGCAAAGATATCTCGACTGAACCGCTTCAACCCTTCCACACTGAAGAATTCCGACCTTGCTGCGGCGAAGTGCTCCTCATACGGACCTCCGACAAGTTCGTCGCGAGGGACCGCGCGGTTGGCATGCTCGCTGTACACCGAAAGGAGCGCGTGTACGTACCGTTCCTCTTTCTTCAGCGGTTGTTTAGGGACTTTCGGGTCAGCAGGTCGCTTCGGCTTTATCCCGAAACGCTTGTAGTGTGCCTTCTCGTTGGCCGAGTGCATTTCGACCAATTCTCGACACGTTTTTTCCTCGAAGCGCGCAAAATCGAATGCCTCAATCGCCGCCAGTACCTCAGGCTTGAGCGTTCCCTTGAGCCCCTGCTTGTTCGCACGCCAGGCGTCTATAAAGGCAGCCTTGAAGTCTTCGGGCTCGGACACGAGGTAGTCGTGCAGACGAATCCCGCAGTCTTGAGGGCCGCAGAGAAAGTATGTCCGGGGCTGCGGGTATGATTTCGCCGCAATATGCTCGAAGAACTTCGCCATCTCGGGGAAGAAGTTCGACGGCGCAAGCGGGTCCTTGAAGAACTTGCATTGAAAAAGGTCCCAGCCATCGGTTCGACGTGGGAGGGAGACAATAGCCTCGACATCACGTCCCTTGTCACCCGGCATTCCGAGTCGCTTGACTTTCTGGTACTGCTTCCCTTTTCCCTCAAGGGTTCGGCAGCACTCTTCAACGAATTGCTCCCAGCCTCCGGAGTCAAGTAGCCGAAGCTGCGCAACGGGCGCGTGAGCACCCGCTTCTATCACGTAGACCGAGTTCTTCTTCATTGTTACTCGTGCCTCTCTCGAGTTTTGAGAGCCTCTCGCAAGTTGACGGCTATCTGCAGATACACGATGGACTCGCAATATCGTATTCTCGTCGGCATCGCCTGGCCAATAAGCGAAGCAGGATTTGCTCTATGACATCATAGAACGCTCGAAACCTGACACGTCAACTGGGACTGTCCCAATGGTTTCCTCGCCTCGCGGTCAATCCAAATCCTGCAGGTAGAACCACCATGATAGGGATATAGGCGCGAAGCTCTGGCAACCGCCAAAACTCAGCGGAGGTCTCATCAATCACCATCAGTTGCCCCGTGCTGTCGACCGGTTGCAGTGAATGAAGAATGATGCCTGCCACCATTTTCATCGACCTCATGCCTTCAATCGACGCGACGACTTTCTCGAGGCGACGCGATTCAACCCCAGGGCCTTCCAGCGTTTCGAACGCGATGTGAAGCACGGACAACCCGTCATCGGGTACTTGCGCCACTGCTCGACCCACATGTGTCTTCACATCACGGGCCTTCCGTTCAATTGAAGCGTCAGCATCGCAGCTGAAAGTCGCGCCACTTGCCCACTCGACTGAGCTAAAGAAAGTGGAAAAGTATCCCGGAGGCGCCCCGGCCGACACCGTGGTTCCTCGCACCGAAAGCGAAGTCATTGCATTTTCCGGCACCCAGTCACCGCCGAGAAGATGGCGCAACTTCGACCCGGCCTGCTTGAGGGAGCTCGATGCCAAGTCCGCATTCAACGCTGTTCGGTCAATGATACGGGCGCGTATTGTAGCGTCGGTATCAACTGATTCAGCATAGCGGTCACCCAGCGGAAGGATAGCCGCTAGCCGTCGCGCCAACCAGTCTTGCGGCAGCGTCGAGAGCTCGACGTGAATCTGGGTGTCAATCCACACCCATTCCCGATTCTGTCGAACGACTTCTTCGGCCTGAGCCCATTGTTGCCGCCACAGTGCCTCCTCCGCAATTGCATATTGAGAGCGCGACGACATCCGTTTGCACTCAACGAAGAACGACTCGCCGTGCATTTCGACTTCCATGTCGGGTGTCGGGTCAGAGCTTTCTGGGATGAAAGTCACTGCGAACCCTTGTTCCGCATAGGACAGCGCGACAAGGATTTCGAAGATGAACCCATCGGGCTCGCGTCGACGCTTAGTGATGGTCTCGAGAATCTTCTCTTTAAGGTTCGCGACGCGGTCCCGGAACCGCAGCTTGCTTCCGATAGCGCCTAGAACAGGCAGTGCTCGCGAAGAGTAGTAGGTTGGCAGCTCATAGGGGCGCGCGATGGCCAACTCGCACAGATACAGATACCACGCAATCGTGTCATCAAACTGGATAAGCGGCGGCTCGACCATGCCGGCGAACGACGCGGAGAGTCTTTGAAACTCCGCTTCGACCGCGTCGCGTCTTGCGAGCCAGTCGTTGATATCAATCAGCGAGACGAAGGCATCGAACGCGCGTCGAAGCACGACTGGGTCGGCCTCGGAGACCTGTACGTCGGAATCGTGATTGGTGAGCGACGAAACACGCTGCCAAAGGTGATGCGGTCGCATCAACGCTTCAAGGCGTTGCGAAGGGTCTTGCTCGCGGCGAGGGGGCGTTCCCATAAATTTGCAAACCAAGTTCGGTTCAGTGAGGACTGGCAATGCTATCTGAAAGCGCCTCGAGGGTGATGCACTTCTTGCTGGCGGCGCAATACCTGCCGCTGGCGTCAGTACGATTTTTCCAGGGCGGGTGGCCGAGGCTAACCCTATGGCTCAACCATCACGAGCTCTCAACTTCCCAGAATGCCATGCTTCGCCATCCACCCGCGATGCTTGTTGGTGACGCCGACGAACATCAGCGGGTGTGATTTGTACAACGTCTTGAAGCCCGAGAGGCAGCGCTCTGGCGGCGTTTTTCCGTCGAGCGCTTTAATGGACGCGTCGACGAGGGACGTTTCCGGGCCGAGATGAATGGCACCATTTGCCTCCACCGCGCTCTGCAATAAGTCCGCACTTCCTTGAGTCGCACATTCGAGCATCGTAGCCACTACAAGCTTCCTATCGTCTTGCGACAGTTCCCAAGCGTTGCCGTCCATCACCGCCGGGGTGACTAGCGCCGCGTACACGTCGAGCTGGAACTGCTGTCGTTCAGCATCGAAGCCGGGCGTCTCAAAAAGAACATGTGTTAGTGCAAGCGCGCCGCAAGCTGCCGCACCGAGTTCCCAGAATAGTTCTTTTCGAACGCCAAAGCCGAACGTCAATGTCGCAGCTGCGAGCAATCCACACAGCAGGAACGCTGCGGCGCCGAACGGTGCTCCGCCGACGATATCGCGAATCGCAAAGCCAAGACCGACCAACAGCGCGGCAGTTGCCGAGAAGAATCTCATTCAATAATCCACCGCAATAAGAAACGAAAGCTTATAAACGGCAGAAAACGGAGTGACTTTAGCTGCTGCGGACTCGAAACCATTCTGACACAGGCGATGTGCGCATTGCTCGAAGGTTTCTTAAAATTTTCGTCGACGCGGTGACGGTTGGACATGCAGCCATTCCCATGACTGCCCTCGACACCCTCATGAGGCTCAGGACTGATGTTCCGGCCATAACGTTGACGAGGCACACCGGTAGCACGACGGCACGCGAACACTCGACTTCGACCTCAAATGGGCCGACCAGCGAAGTCCTATATGGAAGCGTTGTCGGCCCGCAGACGCCACGGGCGCTGAATCGAAGTTCGCACCTAAAGTCGAAGACCCTATCAGCCGTTATTCAGCGTGAGATGAGCCAATCGCAGAGCCTTTTCAGGACAGAAAGGGGCACGCGCCAGCTTGTCGAACGCTACGCTCCGTCTCAGTTCGGCGTCGGGCGTCGTCAATTACCTTCTAAGTCGAAAAAAGAATCGGCATGGCACTCACACTTGTAGTTCTCTTCCTCTTGGTCGCGCTGCTGTTGTGGCGCTTCGTCGTGAGCCGGAAAGCGGCGTCCGCCCTCCGGACGGAACGAGACGACCTGACGTCACGTCTGGATAATCTTCGGGCCGCCAAGGACGAAAACGACGTCCTGAACGCGCAGCAGATTGCATCTTTGCACGACCGGTTAGCCGCAGCAGAGAAGGATAGAAACTCTCTGGCACGATTTGCTCACATTCGTGACACTGCTGCGGAGGCCGACCGCATCGCATCGGAAGCGACGGTCACGCTCGCGGCCGCTGAGACCAAAGCTGCAGAGTCACTGGCTTCTGCTCAACAAGAGGCCTCAAGAGTGACCGCGGAAGCAACCGCCGAAGCCAAACAGAAGCGTACAGAGGCGGAGCAGACCGTCGCACGTGCAAGCGCCCAGGCCGCGAGGGTCATTGATGATGCACGCAAGCGCGCAGAAGAGATTGCCGGGGATGCGCTTCGGGCCGTGGAGGACGCCGACCGTTTGACCGCGACCGCTGCGGCCATGAAGAACGTCATTGACGGCTACGGCGACGCATACATGATTCCGGCTCACAGCCTATTGGATGAACTTGCTGACAGCTATTCACATACGGAGGCTGGCAAACAACTGAAGGTCGCTCGCGACTATTCCAAGCTGATGGCAACGCAGAACCGGGCGGCGGATTGCGACTATGTGGAGAAGCATCGCAGCGAGACAGCAATCCGGTTTGTAGTCGACGCATTCAACGGGAAGACCGACTCTATCCTGTCGAGGGCGAAGGTCGGCAATTTCGGCACGCTTCAGCAGGAAGTCAAAGACGCGGCCGCTATCGTGAATCACAACGGTGCTGCGTTCAAGAACGCACGCATTCTGAAAGAATACGTCGATGCGCGTATCGATGAACTCGTTTGGGCTGTCCGGACGAACGAGTTGCGCGAGCGGGAGAAGGAAGAGCAGCGAGCAATTCGCGAAAAGATTCGTGAGGAAGAAAAGGCTCGTCGCGAGTATGAACGCGCGATGCGCGACGCCGCGAAGGAAGAAGAGCTCATCCGGCGTGCAATGGAGAAAGCTCAGAGCCAGATTGCACGCGCGAGCGACGAGCAAAAGGCACAGTACGAGGCTCAACTCGCTGAACTCGCTGAAAAGCTTCAGCAAGCAGAAGACAAGAATCAGCGTGCTCTTTCCATGGCTCAGCAGACGAAGGCTGGACACGTATACATCATATCTAACGTTGGTTCCTTCGGCGACCACGTCTATAAAGTCGGCCTTACCCGACGCCTTGAGCCAATGGACCGTGTCCGCGAGTTGGGCGACGCGAGCGTTCCGTTCTCATTCGATGTGCACGCGATGATTTGGTCTGACAACGCTCCCGAACTTGAACACACACTGCACCAGAAGTTCGTGGAAGCGCAGGTCAATAAAGTAAATCCGCGGAAGGAGTTCTTCCGCGTCGGTCTAGCCGACCTGCGAGCAACGGTTGAGGAAATGGGTCTCAACGTTTCGTGGACGATGACGGCGGAAGCGGCTGAATATCGAGAGAGCCTCGTTATTGCTCGCCAAATTGAAGCCGACCCAGCCCAACGCGACAAGTGGTTCAGACAGCAGATTGCGCTGGATGCAGCTATGGCGGACGAAGAAGGCACGCTGGCCGAAGTTCAGGCAGCGTGAGGATAACGCTGCGCCTCGACGACGGCGAGCGTCGGTTGGGAAAATGCGGCGCGTCGCACTTTCAAGTGAGCAAGAGTACGGTCGAGGACAAAGGATTCAACTAATGGTGTCTGCCAATTGCGCGCACCAATGAAGGTTGACATTGGGGTCAACTCACGCACACGGCGTCAGAATAGGCGCCTTGGAGCAAATCACTAATTGCCGCGCGCCACGGGTCAAGGCGACATACAGGTGGCGTGCATCCATTTCCTCTGGGTTGAGAACAACGGCTGTATCAGCCTCGAGGCCCTTCAGCAGCAAAGTGCTGCCAACCGCTCTCCGAGTGGTCGGGCGGCCCGAGTGTCGGTTCCGCTCGCGCGCATCGACGACCGCTTGGGCGAAGGTACGATGACCCTGAGCCGCAACTTCAAGCGCTGATTGCACGACGCGTAAGGCCTCCGGTCGAAAGACTCTCACGTTCGGTGCTTCTTCAAGGACTCCTAAGACCGCTTGCGCAGACGTGAAGGAGGGAGCCCGCCGAAAATGTAATGCCGCTGCTTCCCGAGGAGAAGCCTCGTTTCGGGCCGCTCCTCGCTCAAGGATGTCCAGCCGGCGCAAGAGTTCTGCGGGCCCAACGCCAGTCATTAGCTCGCCGGCAAAATCGAGCAGTTGCGACAGAGCTCTAGCGTCAGTAGGTTTAAACAGTTGCCCGAACCTCGTAATGTCACGCAGGTCGACTGCTTCCACCGTTGCTGCCCCGGGCGTCTGCGAAGCAATCTGCCGTTGCCCTTGGGGGTTAGTGCTGTCGCCAATGACCAAGACAGAGCCTCCCGCTTCGGCGGATTTCGTCCGGGCAGCTTCAAGTCGAACCTGATGTGCTACGTTTGAATCGTTTGGCAACTGCTTCCAAACTACTTCGGTTGGCGCAACTCGTAAGTCGACGGGCTGCCCTGCGAGCAGCAGGCGACGCGCGCTGAGAAGCCATTCGCCGAAATGTTCGGTTCCTGCATTCCTCCACCTCCAGGGGGTCGAGAGCTCTCCAGCGGGCGGAAACAGCTTATGCACGTCGCCGGTCCAATCAACTGTCCTTTCCCTGAACCCAAAGATTGCTTGCAAGGGGTCGCCCAAGACGCACGTGGGCAAGACGTGCGCCATCCAGCCGATGATTTCGTGTTGAGGAATTGTGCAATCCTGGTATTCGTCAACGAGCAGGTTGCTGTATGTGGCTTGCAGGGTGTCGCTTACGTCGCCGCTGGCCATTAGATTTCGAGCGGCTTGCCGAATGGCTGTGTAGTCGGAGGCGGGATTGTTCAGCGTTTCGATTGCACGGTCGTGTCCGCTGCGCACAGGGAAGTTGGAAATGAGTCTTATGGACCAGCTATCGATGGTTGAGACGCGATACGCTGACTTCCGAACCTTCGCCTTCGCGAGACGGGATTCTAGTGCGCTCCTTCCTGCATTAGTATGAGTCAGAATCAAAACGGGCTTCGCATCCTCGCGACTGGCCATGCAGTCGGCGATAAGTTGCGTCTTGCCGCATCCTGCAGGCGCAGTGACAGTTCCGCGCTTGAGGGAAAGCAGGTCGACGTCATGCATAACATGCCCACTTAAAGAGGTCATCCAATTGCTTGGTGAAACCTGCGTCTGCGCGCGTGTAATAGGGGCCCACGATGTCGCGAGCTACGCCTTCCATCTTGGAAATCGATTTGAACCATCCAGCCTTTCGGATGCGCGACGCTTCTCCCAAAATCTTGCGAGCCTCGGACATGTAGCCCAGCAAGTCCCCTTCGAGCTTAACTGTTTCGAGGTCCAACTCTCCGTTCGACCTCGTCTTGATGTGCTGGTCGACCTTGCCGTCCTCGGTAAGCTCAAGCGCTCGTTCGATGAGAGCGTCAATCGCATCATCCGGCAGACACGTGAAAAGCTCGTCTTCGAGGGCTTTGCCGTCTCGCCACGCGACGTGAAAACCCCCGGACGCTTTGAATTCCTCGACCACGGCGGCCGTGGGAGTCTTGTCGTTGTCCTGCACCGCGGCGACTCGGTATCCAAGCTTGAGAAACGCCTTGGCTTTTTGGAAGCAACGGTCAGCATCACCTCCGCCCGCGTCGACGTAAGAGACGCCGAACGATTGGAGCGACGGACTGGCATTTTGAACCCAGAAATCATCCAACCCACGAATTAGGCCTATCTCGCTCGCCCCTTCGCACACGATGACCGTTCGAGCAAGGAAGGCTTCGGGATAAAGGCGAATTGCTCCCTGAACGTCGTCGTCAGTGCCGACTAGCCGAGCCTGATGCGCGCCACCCTCGCTGCGAAGCACGAAGAGTTGTGACCCTGCCAGTTCCCTCAAAGTGACTGGCGAATGTGTCGTGATGAACGCCTGCAGCGGGGGCGGCGCCTCTTTCGAGCCAAGCGAATTGAGCAGGCGCGTGAGTCGGTGCGGTTCCAGCCCGTATTCAATCTCGTCCACCAGAATGACAGTGGCGAGCGCAGCGGCCGCACGATGTAGACCTGCAATCAGGAGTCGGCTTGAGCCAGTGCCGAGATTGCGCAACGGAATGCCCGTTTCATCGTGAAGCGAGATGGCTCCTTCGCCGAAAGACACGGCATGCGCATCGAGAAGTGCCGTGGCGGCCGTGCCAACTGGCACCCCGAGACTTCTGGCGATGTCGGTTACCGTCTTCAGCGTGTTCGCGAGTTGCGGCGCGGCTCGGGCACCAAAGCCAGTGCGCGCATCCCTCGCGGCTTGCACAAGTTCCAACCCCACGTCTGCGCGCTCATCGGAGAGTCTGTTCAGCACGGAGCCTTTGGTCCAAGACAGGTTGGCATTCGAATGTTGACCAAGCCTTGCCGGCGCAAGCGCTACACGGTCGGTCCATCGCAGCGCACGCGCCGGGTCTTCGCCGGTCGTCCGGTCGGAGTAGAGCGACCACACCGGCTCAAGGTCCGATTTCACCGCAAGCTGCACCGTGAGCGCGGTTTCCAACGTGCGCCGGGGCTCGTCCTCAACCTTTCCCGTGCTGAGGTCGAAACCGCGCAGATACGGCCCGTAGTATTCGAGATTCTTCAGGGAGTCGGGTAACGAGCCTAGCGTTAGCCTGATGACAATATCTTGCGTGACATCGAGATTGAAAAAGTCTGTGTCGGAAATATTGAGATTTCGGCGAGCGCCAAGACAATAGTCGATGGCATCCAGAATCGTGGATTTGCCGCTGTCGCCGGGACCGATGAGGCAATTGATACCCGCCGACGGCGCCCAGGAAAGGGAGCGAATAGAACGAAAATTGTGGATTTCGACTTTGCGAATACGGACCACTGCGTCTCCTACAGATATGCGAACCGCAATATCATGCGCAACTGCGGGCACGTCTTACGAACGTCGCCAACAGTCGAACGGCCGCACCGAGGCGCTGCATGATTGATGGCGTGCCGCTACGAACGTCGCTTGAGGACATGGTGCTCACAGGCCAAGCGTGGAAGGTTTGCTTTGACTCTCGTCGGGAGAGGGTTCGGCACCACCGACATACGAGGCGCGAGGCGCTTACTGTATCTTAGGTATGCAACAAGCACCAAGGCGCTCCCGATTCCTGCTGGCCGCGCTGGGTCAGTCGTAATACTTCACAAGTTGAATAAAGCCGCTTTCCAGGCGTCGAACGCCGAAGTCATGGCCGAGCGCTTGGCTAACCGCGAAGCCGCCAAACTGTACACCGCCGCCGAACGTGACGCCCGGCGTCATTTGTACGCCGTTGATGTCGACAGGGATTTTCGGCGTCAGGTTGCCGTTCGAGTCAATGGCAAAAATCTGGTCGAAATGAACACGCGTGAGACCGTCTGTGTCCGAAGCGGGCGGCTGTTGGGCGGCGCTTTGCTGCGAGGCACGTGCGTCTTCACCTGTCGCCTGCGACGGCGATGCATTCAAACTTTCCGACGCGGCCCCGGACGAAACAGCGCTTGTTCCTTTTTCCACTTCCTGCTTGTCGCCACATGCCGCCAAGACTGCGAGCGTGAGACACGTAGTGACGAGCGTTATTCTCTTGAAAATCATTTGCCTATGTCCTTGAAATCGACCTATCCGACCTAACGTGATATCGGCAGTCTTCGCCACTTCTTAACCTTGAGCATGTCGGTTACAACAGCCTGCGTAGAGTTCGTTTAGACGGTGACCGACCATCCGAACGGCCTTTGTGGAAATCCGATGCTGTCATCAACCAGGAAAGAAAAAGGCTTTTGAAAGCCGCAGGCAACAATAAATGCGCGCTGAAAACCGTTGTGTGGGTCGAGCGGATTAACGAAAGCGGCCAAGCGCAATGCGTAGGGTGCGCAGCATTCGTTTCAAAGCAACGCCGGTACCGAGCAATGACATTCGAAGCCCTCATTGATGTGCTGAAGAACGCGGATGCGGTCGTCGCGTGGCGCGCGACACGAACGAGCCGCGGTCACACGGCAAATCTCGAAGGCGGAGAGCCCAGATTTCAGTTCCGAGGTTTTCGCCCCGGTGGTGGGCGACTTGAACTCAGGTTGTCGCGTCCTACAATCAAGACATCGTACTCGCGCCGGGCAATCTTGAAATGGTACCTTCCGTTCCCTTCGATTTACGGGTGCAGGCCGAAATGCTGACCTTCCTCGTCATCTCCCATCTCGCGACGAAGTTCGCAACCGGGCGGTGGATGTCCATCGAGAGCACGGTCGAGTCTTCGGCTTACTGGTCGAAGTCAATGCAGCGCGAAGGAGATGTTGTGAGCAGAATCATGTTGGCGAGTCGTGCACTTTCGATTGCGGAGGCTATTGAAGTCGAGACAGGCCTTACGCTCAACGGCAGTGCTCTGGCTTCCATCTTTGACAGCAATCTGCGGCTGGACTTCTCCTCTGTCGTGACTCGCGACATTTACGACCGGTGTCACGCTTATCTTCTCGCGGTCAAGTAGGTTCGAGACGAGACTCAAAACTGCGCCAGGCCCCTTAGGCGAAGCAATGACGACAACGGCCGCGCCGTGAATGCCGGCTGAGCCGTTGCATAGCTCAACATTGTTCAGGCCCAGGGTTGCGGATAACACCCGCTGTACGTCGACGGTCGTGATGGCTTCTGTAGCGCAGCGCAGGAAGCGTCGGGGCGTTGTGTTACTGGGAGCGATGTAGAAGCGACCAGTTGTTGGAGTTGGCAGCGCTGCTAAATTCAAGCGTAGCGCGAGGTGCAAAGCACGCCGGCGATGACGCAGAGATGACGGAAATATCATCTACGCGTCACCGGACCGCACGGAATATCAGCCAAACTTAAGGCGTATGGGAAGTGAAACGTCTAAGAGAGAGGAACGGTATGAGGCGCTTGACAGTCATCTGCCTTAGTCTGGTCATCGTTTGTGCCGGCGGTGCCTTCACGCTGCCACTAGGCCTAGCTCAAGCAAAGACCAGAGAACAAGCGAGAACCGAGCTCGAACAAGCTTGGCGGGACGGTTGGCTGCCTTACAGGCGCTCTGAGTATCCGCCATCTCCAGCGACGTTAGACAGAAACAAAAAGCGATACTTGACTCAACATCCCGAAGGTGTCGGGTCAGGAGCTAACGCCAAAAAACGGACAGACTGACCTAAACACTCCGCGAAACATAGAACTTTTGAGGTTTTTGATGGTTTGGTCATGATTCGGCTAACCGAAGAACCGCCAACTAACAATGTCAATTACCGGCATTTCGGGTCATGGCCGATTGGACTGAGGTCAGAATGAATAGCGATGTAGTCATTGTTTAGAAAGCGCGGTCTCGCGTCCGCCGGAATCGCGGGCTTGGTGCCAAATCTCAACTGCCTCCTTCGCCACGTAAATGCTGATGGCAATCAGGTCGGCACACCGCCATCCGGACGCTAGGACCACCAAGCCTGATGCAAGAACACCGAAATTCGCCACCACGTCAGCGCGCGTACAAATCCAGCTGCCTCGCAGCACACGCTCGTTACGGGCTAAGTTCGGGCGGAGCAGGCGCCACACCTGCGGCTGTTGCAAATCAGACCGCGGCAATGCTCGGAATGCGGCATCTATTCTGACGGACCTATCGGGTACCTCGCGAACTCTATTTGACTACCCAGCGCCTATTCGAACTGTCAGCACGCGTTTGCGCGTTTCAACGTGACGAATGCACAAAAGGGTTGATTGGCTGCACCTTCTTGCGGTCCTTCACTCTCTCGAGCATCTGCACCTTGTCCCAGTCGGCCGACAACGCGTCAAGCGACCGCACGACATTTGATTCCAACGGTTGCAGCCCAGCGTCTCCGCTGAAATTTGATTTGAACGCGGTGTGGAAGCTGTATTGAAGGAGACCGGAGACGTCGCGAATGCGTTCCGGTGTGTCGGAGTCTGTGAACATCACCGATTCGAGCGAGAACGGGTCGTAGAAAACGAGGTTCGCGAAGCCGCTGTTGACCGCAACTTTCGGCTCTTCGCTGACGAGGAGTGAACCGACCAACTGAATAGTGCCTTTCATGCCCCTCGGCGTTTTGAAAACCCAGAGGCGCTTCGGCAACCGCTCCTTGAGTTCAACAATCTTTGCGGTGTTGGAACCAAAGTAGCCGACGTGACCGTTCTTCAAGTCTTGCTCGAGTTTCTGCCAGTAGTAAAAGATATCCATTGCCCATCCATCCTCGCCGGTTGTAGTCATATGCGACGACGTAATGGTACCAACAGCGTACTGCGAACCTGGGAGGCAATTACAGAGACGTGGCGTGTACCGCTATTTTAATTGGAGACCGTGTCCGGTGATTCAGAGGCCCCCTCCACTCTCAACGCTCTCGACGGACTGTTCTCAAGTTACCAACAAAAGCTTTGTCATGTGTTGGAATCAATCATACATGCGGCTGTCGTGACTCAACGGCATAGAGAGAGGGTGTTGAGGATTATTCTTTGTAAACAGTAAGTTAAATCTGCTTGGCGTGCTGAAGTCGAGCTTGGCACAGAACGTGAATAATGCTTATCGAGCGGAAGCCGCTCACAGTCCCGGCCCTTGCTGCCACACTACTTTTTATGGGTGAATCAAAATGAGCACGCTGACTATTGTTGACTTGCACCGTGAGGAAGAACTTTCTCGTACCGAGATGGCCCATGTCGTTGGAGGGCGTGATGTGGACAAGGAAAAAGCACTTGTCGAAGCCTACCGTGTTATCAACTCGATAAACACCTTGGAGAATACGCCCGACCCGGCTCCCGCCCACGTCGGAATGAGGCTGTAGTCCTGAACCGCTGACGAAGGGTATGGGTCTGCTCCTTCGAGCAAATGCGTTGGCGTGGCGTAGCATCTGCGGGGATACGTCACTCGGCGCTTGCACGCGAAAATACAAACAGAACGTGAAACCAGTTGAAAGAATGATGAAGAGGCTGCTGCGGTCGCGCGTGTGGCGGTGGCCGCTCGGGCAGTTTAGGTTGCCTCCGCCGTCCTTGGGAAGCACTTCTGCGACACGACCTCCGGATGGGACGATAGAAGTCTGCAGGATAATATCGGGCATCAACTTGACGGATAAGAGAGGGGAAAGATATGGCCGTCCAACGCCCTGCTGAAATCGCGAAGCAATACGCAGAACTCGATTACTTGGACGCACTATTTGCGTTTGGGCTGCGATTGTGCCCGAGGATTGAAACTCTGCTGCGCTGCCTAGGTCCGAGGGGTAGTTACTTCTGGAGGCCATATGCTCGAACTCTCCGGCGACGCCGTGCTTATAGTGGTCGAGGTCGACACTCAAGAAGAGGAGCGCATCGTTTTGACGGCAAAAGACTTCCACACCGAGAAGCGGTCGATGCTCGACGATGACGTCATGCGGGACGACGAAGACGGTGAATACGTCGCCGACGTGAGTGCCCTCGGGTACGACTTCAGGATTGTCGCGACGCCACCGAACAACCTTGAAATCGAGGATGACCCAGAAGAAATTCGCGTTGAGATTGCTGAGAATCACATAGAGTTTTTCGAACCCACCGATGGTGATGACGAAATCGAAGACTGAGTTCTAGCTCCCTGTGAAGGCTCGTCGTGTGTATCGTGGCATTTCCGGAAGGCAGCACATTCCTTCCGATGGACGAGTGCTGTCCGGGTCCTTCTTCGACCAGTCTCATGTCAGCGGGGCTGCGCGCCTCAGAACCAACTCGAAGGCGGCAAACGACGACGATGAAGCACCTATGGCCGCCCGGCGGTCAGCCACTATTGAAAGCGTCAAATCGCTTGAGCCGGCGCTAGAATATAAAGTCGACTCCCTATTTTTTCTAAAAAGAGCTTACCCTGCAAGTAAAAAGTCATTTTCTGAAAACCAAAGAGAAAAGAGCCTCTTACTGAACACGGAGCACGCACGAGCGCCGGAAAGCAAAGGTCATCTCGGGAAAATCGCTTGCATCTGTCGGTAGAGCAATCTATACGAACTCAAGCGTTCCAAGAGAATGGGACGCTGTTCGTCGCCGGGAAAGAACTCCTGCGATAGCAACTTCGCACGGGCGACAGTCGCGAAGTCACCGCTAGCTGCAAGCCAGCCTAGACGAGCGGCGCCGAGCGCAGCGATGTAATTTGTGTCAAACGGACGACGTAACACTATCCCGAGTGCGTCGACCAGTAACTGGGCCCAGAACGTGCTGCGCGCGCCGCCGCCTATTAGATTCAGTATCGTTTCCTGGGTACCGTCTGCACGCAAGGCGTCGAGGCCATCCGACAGCGCAAACGTGACGCCTTCGAGAGCCGAATAAGCGAGTGACGCACGGTCCGTCGAATGATTCAAGCCGCAAAACACGCCTTGGGCGTATGGGTCATTGTGAGGCGTCCGTTCACCGGAAAGGTACGGTAGAAACAATGGTGCTTTTGCCCGAGCGTTCGCGCTGAGAGTCTCGACCTCAGCTAGCAAACAGTTTTCGTCAACCGAAGTCAGCTTGCAAAGCCAACGAATGCAGCTAGCCGCGGATAGCACGACGCTGGTTCGGTGCCATCTGTCTGGAATTGCGTGGCAGAGTGCGTGAAGTCCTAATTCCGGGCTTGGCCGGAAGCTCTCGGTGACGACAGAAAGGACACCCGACGTACCGAGCGACAAGAAACCCTCTCCCGGTTCCGTCGCGCCGACGCCGAGGGCGCTTGTCGCGGTGTCGCCTCCGCCCGCTGCAACCACCACGTCTGGCGACAAGCCAAGTTCGCTAGCCACACTTGCAAGCACAACGCCGGTTGCTTGGCATCCTTCCACCATCGGAGGAACCTGCATCTGCGTCATGTCACAAGCATGTAGAAGTTCGTCAGACCACTGCCTGCGTCCGACGTCCAGCCAAAGCGTACCCGATGCATCAGACGCGTCCGTATGCTTGATGCCAGTCAAGCGCAGACGAATGTAATCCTTCGGTAGCAACACGCATGACATCTGTCGAAAGCACTCCGGCTCGTGACGCGCCAGCCAAAGCAACTTCGGTGCAGTGAGCCCCGGCATCGCGCAATTGCCTGCTATCTCATGCAGTCGCGGTGCGCGTGCTTCGAGTTCGGCGCATTCGCTGGCGCTGCGCATGTCATTCCAAAGAATTGCTGGGCGCAACGGTTGGTCATCCGCGCCGAGCACAACAGCTCCGTGCATCTGACCTGACAGGCCAATGGCCTGTACGCGAGCGAACGCATTGGGATGGTTATTGCGTAGAGTGGAAAGCGCGATTTGCGTAGCTCGCCACCAATCACTTGGGTCTTGCTCCGACCATCGGTGCTTCGGCCGTGAGATTCCCAATGGGTGATGAGCGGTCCCGACGACACTCCCGTCGCTTGACAGCAAGAGAACCTTCAATTCGGTCGTGCCGAGGTCAATGCCGAGAAACATCGCTGATACCTTGATTGAGGACTGCCTGAGTCACCTATAGGTCGAAATTGGTAGGCATCAGGACCACGTCTCGAATCGTCAGCCCGCGCTGTCGTGTCAGCATGAACATGATTGCATCCGCCACCTCGCTAGCCTCAATCAGGCTTCCGGATTCTTTGGCCTCTTTTAGTTTTTCTTCTGGCCAGTCGGCAAGTAGTGCGCTGATGACTGGGCCGGGTGACACAGAACCGACGCGGATTCCGTGTTTGAAAACCTGGCGCCGCACGGTCTGGACGAAGCAGTTAATCGCCCACTTGGACGATGCATAGACCGGCTCCCAAGGCGTCGGGAAGTGAGCGGCAAGGGAACTGGTCACCACAATATCGCCGGTCCCACGAGTAATCATGTGGGGCAGCACGTCGTGAACATTCTTCATCACGACATTGACGTTAAGATTCAGCATCCGGTCAATCTCTGCAGTGTCTGATTCGACCAACTCGCCACCCACATAGGTACCAGCGTTCGCGTGCAGGATGTCAATTTGCCCAGCGATGTCCAGCACACGGGGTATGAGAGCCGAACATGCTGCCGGGTCGAGCAAATCCACGACTAATGGAATGGCTGCGTCGCCGTGCTCCCGGCAGACTGACGCCAGTGCCGCCTCATCGCGGTCGACCAGCACGACCCGAGCACCGGCAGTCAACATCGCCTGCGTACTCGCCAAACCTATCCCTGAAGCGGCGCCAGTTACCACAGCGACCTTGCCCTGTAATTCTCCGGCCATGAGAATGCCCTCCTGGTTTGCTCACCTGCGAATTTGCCAAGGATGGAAATCTTCCAATCACTTTGCCCATCACGGCGGCACGTGCAACGCCGCCGTCGATTTCCGGCTAGGAGCGAGCCACGCGCTTGGGGCCCAACCAGCCGGCTATCGTACAAAAACAGTTGTGACGAACAAATGCTCTTTCAAAGAGCAAATAATCCAGTTCGGAGTTGTCGTTGTCAAGACGATTTGAAGAGGGAAAACCCGGGTCTTTGTTAGACCGCGGCCAATGATGACTCGCCCGCGACGAATACGGTAGGCAGCCCACCGCTTTGGCGAGTTCGCATGGCTGGTCGGACATCAACGACGGCGGCTGTGGGACAACCGATACCGTGGGATAGTCTTGAGACACTGGACAGGGTGGCGAAGTTAGCGCCCTGAGACGAACGGCTGACGGGCGACGCTGGCTCCGAGGGGCATCTCATGATGCTTTGGAACGTGTCTGAAGGCCTGGCTTAGCTGGGCTCTACTTCACCAGGGGGCATTCACAAAAACAGACGGTGCGCAGCAGAGAGAATGCACAACTAAAAGAAGAATGCGGTTTGGGTTGCTGCACGCCGATACTAGGCAGCCAATGCCAATGGGGGTTGCTCGAACTATAAAACCTTTTTCATGCAGATGGCGCTTGCCGGGCACAACTCCGCAAACTGCGCACTTGCCTGCACTTCTCCAGGCGCTGTGCCGCGGTCGGCATCCGCATATCCGTAGCGCTGGAATAGCCCAGCTGCTGTCGTCGTAAGTAGCCACACTTCGCGAACGCCCAACATTTGCGCTGTTAATTCAACCCGAGCTAAAAGGGTCGAACTAAGCCGCTGGTTGCGAGTTGACCGCGCGACAACTAGCGACCGTAGCAGCGCAAAGCGACCCAACCGCTCGAGGCCAACGCACCCAACAAGCTTTCCGCCTTCGTCTTCCGCGACCATGAAGTCGTCAAGCAGCGTCGCGACCACATCCGAGGCAGGCAGCCCACTCTCTGTGAGCAATATCTTGATTGCACTTAGGTCATTTCTGCGCGCAGCTCGAACTTTCATGATTGATTGGCGTCTTGAGGGTCACCAAATTCGATTAGGTTGAGCTCACGGCTGCGTGGCGACTCGCCCGAACGGCGACGAAGAATGCTATGGCCGACAATATCGAGACCAGAAACACCGTCCACTCGACGGCTACATAGCCGTGAGTCAAATTCCAGATACCTGCCGCGGCAATCGGCGCTATCCCCTTGGCGATATTTGACGGGAACGAGAGCATCCCGCTGACTGCTCCGTAGCCCTCGGTCCACATCAGGTCTTGGACAATGGTGCCGCGTAGAATCGTCATCATTCCGTTTGCGGCGCCATAGCACAGCGCGAACAACCAGAGGAGTGTGGCCGAGTGGCCTGCCGATATCAGAATAACCGTCGATAACGGGAAAAGCGTAACGACGACGGTACCGACAGTGCTCACGTGCACCGTCCGGCCGAACGTGAACCACACCGCTCTCGCGGCGACCTGCGCTGGGCCGATGAGCGCCATGCTTGTGACCAATACGGCGTTTGACACTCCGCGCTCGACCATGAGCGGGACCAGATGAAATGTGAGCGCCGCGAACGTCGCGTAGTAAGCCGTGAAACAGACGGCGAGCGCCCAGAAGGTGGGTGTTCTCAGCGCACGGCGTGTTGCCGCATCGTTAGCCAGCTTCACGTCTCGACTTTCTGGTCGTGAACCCGCGTCGGTGCGCGACCGCGACGAGCGGATGGCCATGACATGGATGGGCAGGCACACGACGAGGTTCAGCGCCGCGAGCACGACAATCGACGTGCGCCATCCGACTGAGCCAACGAGAAGCTGCGTCAGCGGAATGAAGACTGTGCTGGCGAACCCCGCGACAAGCGTAATCAAGGTGATTTTGGTCCGGAAGCTTCGCGGATACCGGTGTGTGACGACGGCGAACACAGGGTCGTAGAACGTGGCAGCCATCGAAATCCCGAGGCCTATCCACGCGACGAAGAGCAATGTCAGCGACTGGGCGCCGGCCCAAAGCAGAAGCATCGCCGCTGCGATGACGGAGCCGACCGCCATTACCCGCCGTCCAAGTCCGTGGTCAATCCAACGGCCAATGGGATAGGCTGCAAAGCCTGAAACAAGCAATCCCACGGACAACGCGGCATTCGTCGACGTCCTGCTCCAGCCCATGCCCTGTTCCATGGGCACCACGAGCAGTGAAAACGAGTAGTACACGGAGCCCCACGAAACCAACTGCGCCAGAGCCAGCGCCCACGTTATTAACTTGTCTTCGCTGTCAGCAGGCGCAGGGTTCCCGCTCGCGCTCTCACTTCGGTTCGACATCGTGCTCAACTTACTGTCCCCTGATATTCGCTCGAACTATGAGGACCGTCGCCTCCAATCCGAAATGCGTCGCAGCAAAAGAATGTTGCTGAAGCCAGCCGGTGAGCAATGACGGCCGCGACTCGCTCGGGGAACAGGCTCGTGCGAGGCGCGATGACCTGGTGCGGCAGAACGTTGACTGTACCGAGAAACCCGATTCCGTCACGATTGCAGAATCGCTCAACTCGTCGTGTGACGAAGCGTGCGCGCAGTCGTCGTAGTGCCGCGAGAATCCCTTTTTCGTTCGGCGGCGTAGTCAGCGCGACGAAGAATTTCGAACCCTCGTCAGCGAGATGGTTGCGGACTCGCAGGAGCGGAGTCATCCAGTCGCACGGAGGATACCTGCGCGCTAACACTTCCTCGTCCATCACAAGGACCGCTGCGGAGGAACCGCCCTGTGCGAGCAAACGCGCGAGCGCGAGTTTGTCGTCAGTTGCTGTCGTCAGGGCGACCGCTGAACTCGCATATCCGGTCTCGAGCTGAAACTGGCGTGCAATGTCGGCCGCCAGCGCTGGAGAGCCAATTTTCATAGCCGTACGCTCCTCAGTAGGCGTTGCGCGTGAACCGTCAACCGGCGAACGTGTCATCAAGACAAGGAGCGCGTGCGCCGCGCGGCAACGCCACCCTCCCCATACCGGGAGCGGCTCTCCATCCAAAGCTAGGTCATTCGAGCTCATGGCAATCCCCAAAGATTTCACATTTCCAGAATACCGGAAATATAGTAGAATGCAAACACTGATGCAGCCAGGTTAGCGGAGGGAGGCGGACTGAACTGCGGCGAATATCTCTATAGGATTGGAAATTTGACGTCGTTCCCCGCCCTAGTGAGAGGGGAATTCCTGACCTTTGCAAATCAGGTTCCTGCTTCGCTGCAGACCGCCTACCGGAGGTGCCTCCGTAAGGTCTTCCGTCCGCTCCACAGGCTTAAGGTTCCGCGCGTCCCGCGGTACGTGTAGCGAGAAGGCCTGCGGCGAGGATGTTTCTCGCGGCGTTTCGGTCTCGGTCGTGTATCTCGCCGCAATCCGGGCAGGTCCACTGCCGAATGTTCAACGGCAGCGACCTGTGCCGGAATCCGCAGGCGTGACAGGTTTTGCTCGACGCGAAGAACCGGTCCGCCTGCCAGTAGGTCCGGCCGTACCACGCCGCCTTGTACGCGAGTTGTCTAAGTAGCTCGCCCTAGGCTGCGTCGCCGATGTTTCGCGCGAGGTGGCTGCGCATCATTCCCTTGATGCACAGGTCCTCCATGAACACCGCCTGGTTTTCGCGGATGAGCTGGGTAGACAGTTTGTGCAGGAAATTTTTGCGCGAGTCGGCGATGCGAGCATGAAGCCGCGCGAGACGTTGGCGCGCCTTGTCGCGGTTTTTTGAACCGTTATGTTTTCGCGAGAGCGCACGGCTCATGTGCCGCACGCGATTCAGTAACGCTGCGAGGAACTTCGGTGGAGATAGCGGAGGCCGGTCGTCGGCAAAGGTCAGAAAGTGCGTCAGGCCCAGGTCGGCGGCAATCACCTTATCTGTCGGCGGTAACGGTGCCACCCCGTCGTCGCACAGCAGGCTGACGAAGTAGCGACCGGCAGCGTCACGCGACACGGTCAGACTCGACGGCGTAGAGGGCAACTGCCGGCTCCAGCGCACATCGAGCGGCGCTGCCATCTTCGCAAGCGTCAGGTCGCCGCCGCGCAAAGTAAATCCGTTGCGCATCAAGGAATAGGTCTGCGCGGCTCGTTTGCGTTTGAAGCGCGGAAAGCCTGCCCGCCTGGCAAAGAAATTCTTGTATGCCGTGTCAAGGTGACGAAGGGAAGCTTGTAGCGCCACGATGGAGACGTCACGTAGCCAGATACAGCCGGGCGTCCGCTTTAGTGCGGTCAGCGCGGCGGCGTCTTCAACGTAGTTCGACTTCAGGCCATCTTTGTGTCGCTGCTGCCGACGCGCGAGCATATGGTTATAGACGAACCGCACGCAGCCAAAGTGCTGCGCCAACTGCTGCTCCTGAACAGCGGTTGGATAGAAGCGGAAACGGAAGGCGCGTTTGACGGACATGAACCGTCTAGCGCGATACTTTATATGCTAGAAGCTCTCTGGCGAGAGCCGAACTTGAATGAAATCGCTGGAACACACGATGACAGTGCACGCAATCAACGACGACGACAGCTTCCCGGCGGCGAGGCGGGAATTTCTCGACACAGACATCGCTGCTCGGTTGGGGATGGAAGGTCAACCACCGGCGAGGATTCTCTTGCTCTATGGCTCTCTTCGCGACCGGTCGTATTCGCGCCTGCTTGTCGAGGAAGCCGCGCGCCTGCTGGAGCAGTTTGGAGCAGAGCCTCGAATCTTCGACCCCCGAGGTCTTCCGCACGCCGACGACGTTGACTCGAAGAACCACCCGAAAGTGAAGGAGTTGCTGGAACTGTCCATGTGGTCGGAAGGACACGTATGGTGCAGCCCGGAACGCCACGGCACGATTACCGGCCTGATAAAAACCCAGATTGACCATCTGCCGCTCGTCAGCGGTGGTATCCGGCCGACGCAGGGACGAACCCTTGCGGTGATGCAGGTGAGCGGTGGTTCGCAGTCGTTCAACTCTGTCAATCAGCTGCGCCAATTGGGGCGGTGGATGCGCATGTTCACCATCCCGAATCAGAGCTCGGTCGCGAAGGCCTTCGAGGAGTTTGATGAAGCTGGTCGGATGAAGCCGTCCCCATACTACGACCGAGTCGTCGACGTGATGGAAGAATTGGTCAAGTTCACCCTGCTGCTTCGTGGCCGCGCCGATTATCTCGTCGACAGGTACAGCGAGCGCGTCGAGGACGGTCGTCCGCTTGACCCCGCAACCGACCTTGCTTCCCGAGCAATCGCCGAACACCCTGCCGAGAAAGCGAAGGCGAGTAACCAGTAAAGGACTGTGATGGCAACCTTGGACTCAAAGCTAGCAGTTAAGGCACTGGCAGCCTTGGCACATGAAACACGGCTCGCGGTTTTTCGACTGCTGGTAACCGCGGGTCCATCGGGGATGAGTCCAGGGGCTATCGCCGAAAAGCTGTCATTGCCCGCGCCAACGCTGTCCTTTCACCTCAAAGAGCTTGCGAATGCCGGACTCATTGAAGGCAAGAACCAGGGTCGGTTTATCTTCTATTGCGCGAACTATGACCACATGCAGACGCTTATGGATTTCCTCATGGAGAACTGCTGCGCGGCGGAGCAAGCAGAGCAATGCGGCTGCGCGACCAACGAGACGGAGGCTTAAATGAAGCGATTTCATGTGCACGTTATTGTCCCGAAGCTTGACGAAAGCGTGCGCTTCTACAGCAGCATGTTCGGCGCGGAACCGTCAGTCCTCAAGAACGATTACGCGAAGTGGATGCTCGAGGACCCACGAGTGAACTTCGCCATCTCGGCGCGTGGTGGTGAAATTGGCGTCAATCACCTCGGTTTTCAGGTCGACAATGACGAAGAGCTGGCTGCTCTTCGCGAACAGGTCGTTGCTGGTAGCGTCGCGATACAGGACCAACCTGGCGCCCAGTGCTGCTACGCCAGCTCGAACAAGTATTGGACGCAAGACCCGGCTGGCGTCCCGTGGGAGACGTATCACACCCTCGGCGGCATCCCGGTTTTCGGAGCGGACAGCCGGGCACCGGCCGCTCCCGAGGCGGGCGGAGCCTGCTGTGCCCCGGCCACCTCGATTCCAGCTGTGATTGAGAAAAAGGTCGGCTGCTGCTAATTCGCGGCGACAAAAACAATCGGCCGCCAAAAGGTTCGAGGCGGCCGTTACGATGCAAGTGGTCCTAGGCGACCTTACCGCACGAAGCGCCCGCTCACGCGGTCACAGGCTTGCACTTGACTTTCCTGGCCGGCTTGCATGCGGCCGAGTCCACGCCCTGGCAGCAGTTCTCAGTCAGAAAGCCAACCAGGTCATTCATATGTTCGATTTCGGGCCCATAGTACACAAACCGTCCTTCCTGGCGGGACGTCACCAAGCCAGCGTGCGTCAGCTCCTTGAGATGGAAGGAGAGTGTCGCGCTAGCTAGGTTCAGGTGTTCTTGGATGACACCGACGTTCAGACCCTCAGGTCCGGCCGTGACGAGCAGACGAAAAATAGCCAGGCGCGTCGGCTGTGCGAGCGCGGCCAAAGCTTTGATGGCGTCTTTTTCCTTCATAAGGCTCTGTCTTCCAGGTTATGTACCGATTCTAACGCGACGCCGCGGACGCCGGGCGGAACTGCAGCCCACGGGCGTCAAGGCTGCTTGTCCCGAACGCAGGTCGTGCCCGAGCTTGCTGCGTCACGTCATTTCCATTATATTGGAGATATAGATTTAATTGCGAGCTGCGACCAATCGTCGTTAGGAGAAGTCTGTGACAGACCAACGGAAGTACAACGTCTTATTCCTCTGCACCCACAACTCGGCGCGTTCCATCCTTGCGGAGGCGGCGCTGAACCAACTCGCCGGTGACCGCTTCGTCGGCTACAGTGCAGGAAGCCATCCGGGAACGACGCCGAACCCTCACGCAATCGCTTTGCTTCGCTCGCAGGGTATTGAGACGGAAGGGCTGCGAAGCAAAAGCTGGGACGAATTCGCAGTGGACGGCGCGCCACAGATGGACTTCATCTTCACTGTCTGCGACGACGCAGCAGGCGAGGTTTGCCCCATTTGGCCGGGTCACCCTGCGAAGGCGCACTGGGGCGTCGCTGACCCATCGAAGGTTGAAGGTTCCGACGAGGAGAAGCGCCGAGCGTTTCTTCAAGCTTTCGTGCAGATGAAGAAGCGTATCGAACTGTTTACGAACCTTCCGTTGCAAAAGCTCGACCGCATGGCCGTCCAGCAAGAAATGCAAACTATCGGGACATCGTTGCGCGAGAAAGGAGAGTAATGATGGCTGGCAGTCAGACAGTCGCCAAAGCTGCTCGGCGCGCGCCCAGCGGTATCGGCTTCTTCGAGCGGTATCTCTCTGTATGGGTCGCGTTGTGCATCGTGGTCGGGATTGTGCTGGGTAAGCTGCTGCCCGGCGCGGTACACACGGTGTCTACGCTGGAAGTGGCTCACGTCAACATCCCGGTCGGAGTTCTGATTTGGGTCATGATTATCCCGATGCTGTTGCGCATCGATTTCGCATCGCTCGGAAAGGTCCGCTCTCAGCTGAAAGGCATTGGCGTGACGCTGGTCATCAATTGGGCCGTGAAGCCGTTCACCATGGCCTTCCTGGCATGGGTGTTTGTGCGTCACGCGTTCGCTTCTCTGCTGCCGGCCGACCAACTAGACAGCTATGTTGCAGGGCTGATTCTCCTGGCGGCGGCGCCATGCACAGCGATGGTGTTTGTGTGGAGTCAGCTGACCAAAGGTGACCCGTATTTCACGCTGTCTCAAGTCGCGTTGAACGACCTGATTATGGTGTTCGCATTTGCTCCGGTTGTTGGACTGCTGCTTGGCATCTCGAACATCGCGGTACCGTGGGATACGCTGCTGACGTCGGTGGTGCTCTACATCGTCATTCCGGTCATCATCGCCCAAATTATCCGCAAAGCGCTTCTACGCCGTGGGGAACAGGCGTTCCAGCGCGCACTGTCGACGATTGGACCGTTTTCCATCGCTGCCCTGTTGCTCACGCTTGTGCTGCTGTTCGCATTTCAGGGCGAGCAAATCATCGCGCAGCCGGTCGTCATCGTGCTTCTCGCTGTGCCTATCCTGATTCAAGTGGTCGTCAACTCGACACTTGCTTATTTGGCGAACCGGAAATTGGGCGTCTCCCATGACGTTGCTGCTCCGTCATGTCTGATTGGCGCGTCGAATTTCTTCGAGCTGGCAGTCGCGACCGCGATAAGCTTGTTTGGCCTGAAGTCTGGGGCGGCGTTGGCGACGGTGGTCGGCGTGCTCATCGAAGTGCCGGTGATGCTAGCTGTGGTCAAGGTGGTCAACTCGTCTCGGCGCTGGTACCAACGAGAGACGTAAACGTTCCTCGGATGGTCCGCTTCAGAACGGCCGGCTTTCTTCGGAAGGTCGGCCGTTTCTTCTTCAATCGTTCCCGGTGTTGTTCCCGCTCACGATGTGATGCCGGCGCATCCGCTCCCATAGACTCTTGCGTGATATGCCGAGCGCAGACGCCGTCTCGGTAATGCGGCCATGGTGCTGAACAAGGGCATTGTTGATATACAGAGTCTCGCACCGGTCGAGATACGTGGCTAACGTGGGTGCGCTCATTGGCTCTTCGTCGGGGGAGGTCTCATGGTCGCCGAATATGTCCGCCGGCATGAGCACCCGACTGCTGGACATCAGACAGGCGCGCTCGAGACGATTGCGCAACTCACGAACATTGCCCGGCCAGTCAAATGCGACGAGTGCTGCCTCCGAAGCAGGATGTAGCTCCTTGACTGGCTCACGGTTCGCGTCGGCATGGGTGGTCAGGAAGTGCCGTGCTATCCAAAGCACGTCGTCTATTCGGTCACGGAGTGGCGGCACTCTAAGAGTCACAACGTTGAGGCGATAGAACAGGTCCTCGCGGAATCGTCCGCTTGCCGTCAGTTGCTGCAAGTCTCTGTGGGTAGCACATACAAGCCTGAAGTTGCATGCTACGTCTTTCTCGGCACCCACCCTGCGAACTCGCTTCTCCTGAAGTACGCGTAGCAGCTTCACCTGCATGGACAGAGGCAAGTCCCCAATCTCGTCGAGAAACAGCGTCCCACCATTGGCCAGCTCGAAGAACCCTTTTTTCTGGCGGTCCGCACCGGTGAACGCGCCGCGTTCATGACCAAAGAATTCCGCCTCCATCAGAGTTTCTGGGACCGCGCCGCAGTTTACAGCGATGAACGGTTCGCTCGATTGACCAGCGGCGACGTCATGAATGTGCTTCGCAAGTACCTCCTTACCTGACCCCGACTCGCCGTTGATAAGAATTGATGACGCTCGCTTGGCAACCCTGGGCACGACTTCAGCAAGTTTACGCATTGATGCAGAAACGCCCAGAGGTCCGTGCGCGGGCATGGCCTCTTCCGGGATGTTGAGCGACGAGAGCGTCCGAATCTTCTGCACCAGTTGAGCGATGTCGAAAGGCTTCGTCACATAGTCGGCCACTCCCGCCTTGAGCATGGATACGGCCTTATCAATTGACGCGTATGCCGTCACTAGCACAAAAGGTGGCATCCTCGTCATTGTCGAGCTCAGCTGGGTGTACAGTTCATCGCCAGGAAAGTCCGGCAGGCGCACGTCACTCACGACCACTGCGTAGCTCTTGCGTGGAATCGCCTCGAGCGCAGCTGCTGCTCCGGTGTGCCAGTCGACTCCGAACCCTTCGAGTCTAAAACGCTCGACCATCGATTCGCCCATGATTGGGTCGTCCTCTACCAGACATATCAACGAGTCACTCATGGCAGGTCTCCATACTTCGAATTGGCAGCGCGACTTCGAAGGTCGTCTCGCCGGGCACGCTGTTGACAGAGATGGTTCCGCCAAGCTGCGTCGCAATCTGATAGCTGACCCACAGCCCAAGTCCGTAACTGCGAGGCCCGTGGGTTTTCTGGCTAGGCCAGTAGGGCTCAAACAACTGGCCTACGACGTCAGCCGGTATGTGCTCTCCTGAGTTCTGTACTGTTATCCGCAGCTCAGTTGAGTCCATCATCGCGTTGCACTTCACGACGCCTCCCGATTCGGCAGCCTTAATGGCGTTGAGCAGGAGGTTCAAAACGAGTTGGCGAACCAGGTGCGACGGAATCGGAACCTCGTCTGTTGGCATCACCCATTCAAGCTTGACCTGCTTGGCCGCCAATTGCGGCTGAATCAGGATGTTCAGGTCGTCCCAGTCAGCCTCCCGCATTGCCGGCGAATCCAGTCGTGCCTCAAAGAGTAGTGCGGCGACCGTGGCCCGAATCTGAGCCAAACCTCGTCGGAGCAGCGCGAGCGTGCGACCAGTCAGTCCATCGGGGTTGCCATGCATGGCGAGCGTGTCGACTGCGTTCATCATGCCGCCGAGCGGGTTATTGATTTCATGCGCGATACCCGCCGCAACACGCCCGACCGCGGCCAGCCGTTCGGATACCACCATGTCTCGCTCAAGTTGTTGTTTCTCTGCGAGGTCGTCCATCATTTCGCGGAAACTTCGGGATAGACGTCCGATTTCATCTTGCCCGCTCGCGGTCACTTCCTGCTTGAGTATCTCTGGGTCTTCTTTGTGTACGCGAGTCATCGCCTTGCTAAGCGTGTGCAATGGTTTGGCCATTCGCTTTCCCCACCACCATCCTATGGGCACTAAGACCAGCAGACTTGCGATGTTGACCAGGACCATCCGCTGCACGAGCGTGTTGACGCTGTCACGCAGTTTCTGTGGGTCGTACGTGATGGTCACGTAGCCCAGTGGACTACCGTCTTCGGCCCTCACTGCCTTCGCTGCAATGATGTCGTCAGCTCCGAGCAAGCTCGGAAAGCTGAAGTAGAAGGTTTGCGGCCGCGCCTTGACAGAGCCAACGGCATGACTGATGGCGTTGCCGAGACTGGTTGCCTCCGTCAACGTTGCGTAGTACCGCGGGTCGGTCGCTGCATAAACCCGTCCACTCGCGTCGAACACGATAAGCGCTTTCAATGGATTCGCCGGCTCTTTGGCCGCGACAGGCGCACGGAGAAGCTCAAATACATGAAACAGGTCGTCGCGGACGATGGAATCGCGGACCGAAAGTGCCGTGACATTGGCGAGGTTATAGGCGCCACTCTCAACATTGCGACGGGCGTCCGAAAGCATGAACGCGATTAGCACGGCTGTGACTGCGACCTCGGTCAACACGATAGCCAGCGTCAATGCGACTGGTATCTTGTAACGGTAGCTGACGTTTTCCAGCATGGCTGTCTCACACCGGCATCGTGTCCGAAAGTTTGACTAGGTTACGGATGTCGTCGAAAAGCGCGTCGGGCGCAATCACAAACCGGTCCAGATTCAGACGATTGAGCAGGTCGCGTCCCACGGGGTCCTCGGCCATGCCGAGCAGCGCCACTTGTAGCGGCGCGAACGTTTCCATACTTAGACTCCGTCGCGCGACGATGGGCGGAAACCCGTACAGCGGTGACTTCCACGCCACTCGTATGCCAGTCACAGCCTCAGGCGCCTGTTTGGCGAGTGTGTCAAAGATGTACCCATCGATTTCGCCAGCGGCGGCCAGACCGGATGCGACCGCATCAACGACTTTGCGGTGAGCGTAGGTGAAGAACGTTTTGCTGAAAAAGCGTCGCGGGTCGATACCGTCTCTGATGAGTTCGGTTCGGGGAATCAGACAGCCCGAATTCGATTGTGGGTCGCTGTAAGCAAAAACCCGATTTCGAAGGTTGACGATGCTTGTCGTCGACGCGTCTGAAGCCGGCACCACGAGGTACGAACGATATAGTGGCTTTCCCTGATACTGAGGCACGACCAGCAGCTTCATTCGGTCGGCATGCGTGACATACGGATAGCCGCACACCCATGCGACGTCCAGTTGGTCCGCCAGAAGCATCTCGGTGATTTCGCCATAGCTGCCACGCTGGACGAAATGAACCTCCATCCCCAGCTGTTCCTCGAGGCGAGTTCGCCATTTGGCTAGCAGCCGCATCTGGTTATCGAGGAACACAGCGGTGGTGCCAAAAAGTATCTTTCGTGGCGACGCGCCATCCGCTGCATACGCTGGCGCCCAGGTTGCGAGCACACCTGCGCCGACGGCTCGTAGTAGCCTCCGCCTCCCGTTACTGAACGGTAACCCGGACATATCCCCGTCACCTCCTGCCGTTACCGGTCCGAAACTCGTTCCCATTTCTCTAGGGACATGGAATCGTTGAGCGGGCCGCCAGACGGCGTTCTGGTCATTTTGGCATAGAGCTTGCCCTTGTCATCAAATAGTAACGGTTGGCCTCACCGCTATCAAGGAGCAGGTATGTCCAAAGAAACACTGAGTCGCCGCACCTTCTTGAAAGTGAGCGGAACAAGCGTCGCGGCGACTGCGGCCGCGATTGCGAAGCCAGCGTGTGCTGCAACGGCCGTTGCGCCGACGGCGCCGCCGACCAGCCATACCCTGCTGCCGTACGTGCCGAAGTCCATCGCAAGCGCCAGCCAATTGACTCCAGGAACTCCGCTGGTTTTCAGTTATCCGGACGCGGCCTCGCCGTGTGTTGCGGTGAAACTCGGTGTGCCAGCCCAGGGTGGCGTGGGCCCGAACCGCGACATCGTCGCGTTCAGCATGATGTGCACGCACATGGGATGCCCGGTTGCGTTCGATTCTGGGACCAATACGTTTAAGTGCGGCTGCCACTACAGCATGTTCGACGCGGAAAAATCTGGCCAGATGATTGCCGGACAGGCCACTGAGAATCTGCCGCGGATTCGGTTGAGCTACGACGAGAAGAGCGGACGCATATCGGCAACAGGCATTGACGGCATGCTCTACGGCCGCCAGGCCAACATACTCTAATCAGGGGAACGCCATGGACAACCAGAGCGACCGCATCACGCTACCTCCGGTCAATGCACAGCGCACCAACATGACGTGCCATTTCTGCATCGTCGGCTGTGGATACAACGTGTTCAAGTGGCCGGAAAACGTGGAAGGCGGACGTGCGCCGTCACAGAACGCGCTGGGGCTGGACTATAACAAGCAGCTTCCGCCGATGGCAGTGACGCTGACGCCTGCGATGACCAATGTCGTCACCGACCGTGATGGGAGCCGCCATCGCATCATGATTGTTCCCGACCGCCAGTGTGTGGTGAACAGCGGCTTGAGTTCGACTCGCGGCGGAAAGATGGCGAGCTACATGTACAACGCTGACGGCATGACACGCGACCGGCTCAAGAACCCACGCCTCTATGTTGCCGACCAGTGGATTGACACTGACTGGGACCATGCGATGGCTATCTACGCCGGCCTGCTCAAACGCACGTTGGACAAGGACGGCCCGAACGGCATCGTCTTTTCGGCATTCGACCACGGTGGTGCCGGTGGTGGTTTCGAGAACACGTGGGCCACCGGTAAGCTGATGTTCACGGCATTGAAAACGCCGATGGTCCGCATCCACAATCGTCCTGCATACAACTCGGAGTGTCACGCGACACGGGAGATGGGAGTCGGCGAACTGAACAACTCATATGAGGACGCCGAGCTCGCCGACGTCATTGTGGCAATCGGAAACAACGCGTATGAAACGCAGACCAACTACTTCCTGAACCACTGGGTGCCCAACCTTCAGGGCGGCACAGCGGATAAAAAGAAGCAGCGCTTCCCAGGCGAGGCGACACCTGCGACCCGCATAATTTTCGTGGACCCGCGGCGTACGCCGACGATAGCCATCGCGGAACACGTTGCTGGTGCTGCCAACGTGTTGCATCTCGATATTCAGCCCGGCACCGACGTTGCGCTGTTCGACGGACTTTTCACGTATGTGGTCGACCAGGGATGGATTGACCGTGACTTCATCAGCCAACATACAAACGGGTTCGAAGAGGCGGTCAAAACCAATCGCATGTCGCTCGAAGATACAAGCAAGGCGACGGGCGTTCCCGTTGAAAAGTTGCAGACCGCCGCCGAGTGGGCATACAAGCCGAAAGGCTCGGGCCAGCCGACCAGAACGATGCATGCTTACGAGAAAGGCATCATCTGGGGTAACGACAATTACCTTATTCAGTCGTCTCTGGTCGACCTAGTCCTGGCGACCCACAACGTCGGACGTCGGGGTACTGGCGTGGTGCGTATGGGTGGCCACCAGGAAGGCTACACCCGGCCTCCGTATCCAGGCGACTCAAAAATCTACATTGACCAGCAACTCATCCAGGGCAAGGGCAGGATGATGACTTGGTGGGGCTGCAACAACTTCCAGACCAGCAACAACGCCGAGGCACTTCGCGAAACCGTGCTGCGGCGGTCGCAAATCGTAAAGGAGGCGATGCAGAAGGCGAAAGGCGCCACCGATGCTCAGTTGGTCGATGTGATTTTCGATGCTACGAGCAAAGGGGGTTTGTTCGTCACATCTATCAACCTTTACCCGACGAAGCTCGCCGAGGCGGCGCATCTCATGCTACCTGCGGCGCATCCGGGCGAAGCTAACTTCACGTCGATGAACGGCGAGCGCCGGATGAGGCTTTCCCAGAAGTTTATGGACCCGCCGGGGAGCGCCATGCCCGACTCGCTCATCGCTGCGCATGTCGCAAACACTCTCAAGGCGATGTATCAGGCCGACGGTAACACCGCAATGGCCGCTCGCTTCGACGGCTTCGACTGGAAGTCAGAGGAAGATGCGTTCAACGATGGCTTCCGACAGGTCGGCCAGCCCGGCGTTGCCAAGATTGACAGTCAGGGTGGCTCGACTGGCAATCTCGTGACATACGAACGACTTCGTGTAGCCGGGAACAATGGAGTTCAGTTGCCGGTGCAGTCTTACGCTGATGGCAAGCTAGTCGGCACAGAGATGCTGTACACAGACTCGAAGTTTGATACCCCCGACGGAAAGGCTCAGTTCAAACCCGCGCCGTGGAACGGTTTGCCGAAGACTGTTGCGCAACAAAAGGAGAAGTACCGCTTTTGGATTAACAACGGCCGGAACAATGAGGTTTGGCAAACGGCGTATCACGACCAGTACAACGAGTTTGTGCGTGCGCGTTATCCGATGGCATACATCGAGGTAAATCCGGAGGATGCAAAGGAATTGAATCTTGCGGCGGGCGACATAGTAGAAGTCTTCAACGATTTTGGCTCGACCTATGCGATGGCCTACCCGACCAAGGAAATCAAACCAAACCAGACATTCATGATGTTTGGATACGTCAACGGAATCCAGGGGGATGTCACGACTGATTGGACCGACCGAAACATCGTTCCCTACTACAAGGGGACGTGGGCGAACTTGAGACGCGTTGGAACCATGGAGGACTACAAGAGGTCCGTCAGTTTCAAGAGTCGACGGTTTGCCTGATTGTCGCCGGGCCGCGAGCGGGACTTTCGCGGCCCTGAAGCCAACGCATCCTTGCTCACGGTGCCGAAGCTTCCGGACCTTTCAAGTATTGGCCAATCTGAGTAGCTGCCAGCCTCGCGGAGCGCATGACGCCGATGAGCGTGGCGGATGCGAAGCCACACCATTCACCATATCCGACCAGCCATAGTCTCGGTTCCCGAACTGAGCGTGCGTCTACGACGTCGACCCGACCGCTATCGTTGAGGACATGCAGTGGGCGCAGATGTTCAAGCGCTGGACGGAAGCCCGTACACCAGATGACCGCATCGACGTGCGTGTGGGAGCCATCGTTCCACGCGACGCCGTCTATTGTGAAATGGGAGAATGGACGCAATGAATGGAGGGCGCCTCTCGCGCGGGCCTCGCGTACCGGCGGCACCATCACGACATCTCCGAGGCCGCCTTGCGGCATTGGGTCTGGTCGGCCCTCGGAGCGAGCTTTCCATCGTTCTGTCGCACGCTCGAATAGAATACGTCCATCGACTTCGTCGGGGAGAAACGTCGGCTCTTCCAATGTGACCCACGTTACGCGGCAGACTTGGGAGAGCTCGGCGATTAACTGTGCACCGGAGTTTCCGCCGCCAACAACGAGCACGTCCTTGCCGCGGAAGGTGTCCGCTTTGCGATAGTGGCCTGAATGCAATTGCTCGCCTTCGAAGTTGCCCTGTCCAGGGTAATCCGGCATGTACGGATGACTCCAGGTACCAGTCGCGCTTACGACCGTTTTCGCCAGCCATTCCCCTTTGTCGGTCGACACAAGCAGCCCGTCGGTGTGACGCGAGACGGATGTGACTTCGGCCGGGCGATGAACCGGGATTTCATATCTCTTTTCATATTCGGTGAGGTACCTGATGACGTCGTCTCGCGACGGGTATTGCTCTGAGGTTGCCGGCATCAACCAGCCCGGCAATGAACTCCATTGCGCCGGGGAAAAGAGGTGCAGCGAGTCCCAGGCATGCTGCCAGGCCCCACCTGAGGCAGGCTGATTGTCAAGTACGAGATAGTCGATACCGGCCCGGCGTAGGAAATAAGCAACGGCCAAGGCTGACTGACCGCCTCCGATGATGGCGACATCGATTTGGTTGCTAGCCGCAACGTTGCTATCAAACATAATAGTCCCGCCGGGATGCCATCTCGATAATACCGGACATGTCGTCGAAGCGACGGACGCTTATTCTCCATTGCTCGAGAAGGTCGCGCGCGACGATACGAAAAAAACGACGGCGGTCAACCTCACGGTATTAGACTGGGCAAAACACGCTGCGTCGTCGAGCGAACTATTCCGCGGCTTCACAACTTACGCCGGCTACGCATTCGCTTCCAACCCGCTCGCTTTCATCCACCAGGCATTTCTGAAAATCGCTTGCTGCATCATATCCTGGCGACGGCTGCGACTATAGGAGGTGCGTCCTATGCTCCGAATTCGAAATCGTCGACGCCGACGAGGGCAAAGTGCTTGCTTGGTGTTCGCCGGAGCCAATGGTGGGCGAAGGACGATGATTTTTGCCAACGTGCACGCCCAGCGGCGTCTTTAGTGGGTCTTTCAAACACGCTTGCAATGACGCAAAAATGACAGAAATCTCATCTACGCGTCACCGAGACGCACCAAGTACCCGCCACACTTAACGCGTACTCGAAGTGAGACGCTTAAGTTAAGGAACGCTATGAGGCGCTTGGCAGTCATCTCCGCGGCTTTGGTCATCGTTTGTTCCGGCTGTTCGTCCACCCTGCCATCAGACGTAGCTCATGGAAAGACCAGTGAACAAGCGAGAACCGAGCTCGAACAGGCTTGGCGGGACGGTTGGCTGCCTTACAAGCGCTCTGAGTATCCGCCGTCTCCTGCGACGCTAGACAGAAACAAAAAACGGTACGCCACTCAACATCCCGCGGGTGTCGAAGCTGAAGCAAATGCCGTAAAGCCGCCAGAGTGACCCGGACACCTCCTGGAACGCCGAGTTTTTGCGCTGGTGATGACTTGGTCCCGATTCGGCCAACCGTTTGCGACCGAAAGAACCGAAAACCTTAAATGTCAATGACTCGTCTGACACGTTCTCCGCGCATGCCGGTCGGGTGCAGTCGGAGAGTCTTGCTGATGCCTCTCTGATTGGAGCGTTTCACGGTATCGAGCGACGGCGTGCCATCAAGAATGCGAATGATGACAAAAATCTCATCTCTCCGTCATCTTGACACGCCAGTCGAAACGTAGCATCCCCGCATCGTCTCTTCACTCCGTCCCTCATGCTCGCACGCTCACTTACTGCTCTCCTGTTGGTCTCGGCTGGGCCTGCACTCTACGCGCAAACGACTGTCGCGTCCGGCGAGACCATTGAGGACTTTCGGCTTTCTGCTCCGCCGCAGCAGACTATCGAGGCACATGCACTTTCCCTTGCTGACGTTCTCGGCTTGGCAGCAGAAGCCAACCCTATGCTTCGCGGAGCCCGCGCGGGCGTGAGCGCGTCTTCGGGCGCGTTCATGCAGGCTGGCGCACGTCCAAATCCGGAACTCTCCTTTCTCCAGGAGGGTTTTGGAGGCACAGAGCGGACAACGACTGCCGCGGTCAATCAGACCATCGAACTTGGGGGCAAGCGTAGTGCTCGACTCGACGTTGCTTCTTATGGGCGAGCAGTCGCTATGGCCACTCTCGATGGCAGCAACGCAACCCTTCGCGCACAGGTGATTGCTGCGTTCATCAGTCTACTCGCCGCTCAACGGCAACTCCAGGTCGCGGAAGAGTCCGCCGAAATCGCGACGCGCTCTACTGACCTTGCAGAAAAGAGAGCCAAGGCAGGCAAGGTCTCGCCCGTGGAGGCGACCAAAGCCAGAGTGGCAGCGAGCGGCGTGCAGATTGAAGTCGTCAATGCGCGAGCACGCGTGTCAACGGCCACAGAAAAGCTCGTCACGGTCACCGGGGCGCCGACCGTGCGCAATCAAGGTGTCGTCGGCGACATTGAAGGCATTCCAGAGATAGAGGCGCTTTCTGCACTCGCTCCTCGCCTCGACGATGCGCCACTCACACGGGCCGCGAGAGCGGAAGTGCTTCGGTCCAACGCCGCAATTTCCGTTGAGCGGGCCAAGCGCATCCCGGACATCACGGTAACCGCAGGGATGAAGCGAGTGGTCACCGGAGGCATTCGTGACAACCAAGCCGTTATCGGCGTCTCGATTCCGCTGCCGCTCTTCGACACGAACAAAGGTGCACTTCTTGAAGCTGCACACAAAGCCGAAAAAGCTGAGGCCGATTTCGATACCGAGAAGGCGAACCTGCGGCTCGAACTGACTCAAGCTTACGCAAACTACGAGAGCGCGAAGCAGGAGGCGTCCCGACTCAGAGTCGATGTGCTCCCCGCCGCCCGCCAGGCTCTTGACGCGATGTCTCGCGGTTACGAGCTGGGAAAATTCAGCTTCCTTGACGTGCTGGACGCTCAGCGCACGCTCTTTCAAGAGCAATCCCGTTACGTCCAAGCCCTCACCGACGCACACCTTGCGGTCGCAGATATTGGACGGCTCACAGGGACACCGTTGCCGACTGCGACCACCATTCCATCTCTGACCCAACCCTGAAGGACTTGCTATGCCGCGCAAAAAACTTATCGCTATAACGGCGGCTGCCATCGGGGTGAGCATCACGCTGGCCGTACTGGCGACAACGCTTAAGTCAAAAGAAACCAATGCCGCAGCCGAAGCCGCATCCGAAAAAAACGGTTCAGATGCGGGTGAAGCGACCGGACAGCACGGCGGTAAAGTGCTCAAGGCCGGCGACCTCACACTTGAGGTTGTTCTTTCCGAAAAACCCAACGACGCTCGACTCATCCTCTATCCTTCCGCCGGAGGTAAGCCTATTCAAGGCGGCGTGACGGCGACGGCGAAACTGAATCGTGCCCAAGGAACAAGCGAAACTATCGGCTTTGTCGAATCTGGAAACAAGCTGACCTCCGAGCTGGCCATTGCGAAGCCGCATGTCTTCGACTCGACGCTCAACGTTTCTTGGAACGGCAAGCCGACGACCTTCGCATTCGCGCTTGCAGATGGCGCCATCCCTCTGGATGGGCAGCAAATGCAACGCGCCGGAATTGGCCTCTCGAACTCCGGCCCGGCGCAGATTGCGTCGACGATTCAGGTCCCGGGTGAGGTTCGCTTCAACGAAGACCGAACAGCGCACGTTGTGCCGCGTGTATCAGGGATTGTTGAGCAAGTTGCCGTTTCTGTTGGAGAGAAGGTCCAGAAGGGACAGGTGCTGGCCGTGATTGCCAGCACCGACCTCGCAGACAGGCGCAGCGAACTCTTGACCGCCGAGCGCAGACTCTCTGCCGCCAAAACCGCCTACCAGCGCGAGAAGACGCTTTGGGAGGAACGCATTTCCGCAGAGCAGGACTATCTGCAAGCACAGGTGCAACTTCGTGAAGCTGAAATTGCGGCACAGAATGCGCGCCAGAAGCTCGTTGCATTGAACGCAACGCCGAACGGCGGTGCTCTGAACCGTTACGACCTCCGAGCGCCGTTCGCCGGAACCATCGTCGAGAAGCACATCACGCCTGGTGAAGCCGTCGCGGCTGAAGCGAACATCTTCACGCTTTCAGACCTCTCCACTGTCTGGGCAGAAATGGCCGTTCCTGCGCAGCACCTCAACGACGTCCGCGTCGGCCGGGACGCGATTGTGAAGGCGGCAGCGTTCGATTCGACTGCGCAGGGAAAAATCTCATACGTCGGTGCCTTGCTCGGGGAGCAAACGCGTTCTGCGCCTGCACGCGTCGTGCTACCGAATCCGGATGGCGCTTGGCGACCAGGCATGTTCGTCAACGTTTTCGTGAATGCTGGGGAGCAAGGTGTTCCTGTGGCAGTTGCGAGCGATGCGCTTCAGGACATCGACGGGTCGCCGGCAGTTTTCATCGCCACGCCCAAGGGTTTTGTCGCTCAACCCATCAAAACAGGCCGAAAGGACGACCGCGTCGTCGAAGTCGTCAGTGGACTGTCTGCCGGTCAGCAATACGTTGCCTCCAACAGTTTCGTATTAAAGGCTGAACTCGGCAAAGGAAGTGCCGAACACGAGTGACTACGCGCCGCGCCACATCAATACGACGCGGCGGCATGACCGTCAGTGCACAGTTCATAGGACCATTCAATGTTCGAGCGACTTATTCGTTTCGCAATTGCGCACCGCTGGTTGGTGATGCTGGCCGTCGCGGCAGTGGCGGCGCTCGGTGTCTTCAGCTACCAAAAATTACCCATTGATGCGGTACCTGACATCACGAACGTTCAGGTCCAAATCAACACGTCTGTTCCCGGATACTCGCCGTTGGAGGCGGAGCAACGTATCACCTTTCCAGTCGAGACGGCTATGGCCGGGCTGCCCAATCTCGACCAGACACGTTCTATCTCCCGGTATGGGCTGTCTCAGGTCACCGTCATCTTTAAGGACGGTACCGACATCTACTTCGCCCGCCAGCTCGTGAACGAACGCATTCAGGAAGCCAAGGAAAAGCTGCCCAGAGGTGTCGCGCCCGCGATGGGTCCAACCTCGACTGGCTTGGGCGAGATTTACCTCTGGACCGTCGAGGCAGACGCCTCCGCCCGCAAGCCTGATGGCAGCCGTTATACGCCAGCTGACCTGCGTGAACTGCAGGACTGGGTCATCAAGCCTCAGTTGCGCAACGTGCCCGGAGTCACGGAAGTCAACTCAATCGGCGGCTATGTCAAAGAGTTCCGCATTGCGCCCAATCCGACAAAGCTGATGTCCTACGGCTTGACGCTTGCCGACATCGTGAAGGCTATCGAACGCAACAACGACAACGTGGGCGCCGGATACATCGAAAAGCGAGGCGAACAATACCTCGTCCGCGTCCCGGGTCAGGCCGGCTCGGTGGAAGACCTTGCGAACATCGTTCTGACGAACGTGGGCGGCGTGCCGGTTCGCGTGAAAGACGTTGGCGAAGTGGACGTCGGCCGTGAGCTTCGGACGGGCGGCGCGACGTCGAACGGTCAGGAAGTCGTCCTGGGTACGGTTTTCATGCTCATGGGCGAGAACAGTCGGGCCGTCTCGCGCGCGGTCGCGCTCAAGATGGGCGACGTCAACCGCACGTTGCCGAGTGGCGTTCGTGCGATTCCCGTGTACGACCGTACCGTTCTGGTCGAGAAAGCTGTCAACACGGTAAAGAAAAACCTGCTAGAAGGCGCGGTTCTCGTCATCGTCATTCTCTTCCTGTTCTTGGGCAACATCCGCGCAGCCCTCATTACTGCGTTGGTCATTCCCTTGTCGATGCTGATGACCTTCACCGGTATGGTCAACGCCAAAGTTAGCGCGAACCTGATGAGCCTCGGCGCGCTCGATTTCGGCATAATCGTGGATGGTGCCGTGGTCATCGTCGAGAACTGTGTACGACGTCTCTCTCACGCCCAAGCATTGGCAGGCAGGCCTCTCACACGCGAGGAGCGTTTCACTGAAGTGTTTGGCGCCTCGCAGGAAGCCCGTCGCGCGCTCATCTTTGGCCAGCTCATCATCATGGTGGTGTATCTACCCATCTTCGCCCTCACTGGCGTCGAAGGGAAGATGTTTCATCCGATGGCCATCACCGTCGTCATGGCACTGGCTGCAGCGATGGTACTGACGGTCACCTTCATTCCCGCAGCAGTTGCGTTGTTTATCGGCAAGAACGTCGAGGAGAAAGAGAATCGCGTGATGGGATGGGCTCGCCGCGCATATGAGCCAGTTCTCACGCGATTCATGGGTCAACCAAAGCGCGTGCTCGTCGGTGCGGCACTCATCGTCGCGCTGACGACGGCACTCGCGACTCGACTGGGCAGCGAATTCATCCCCAGTTTGAATGAAGGAGACTTGGCGGTCGCAGCGCTGCGCATCCCGGGCACCAGCCTCTCGCAATCGCTGGAAATGCAGAAGAGCATCGAGAAGGCGCTCAAGGAAAAGATTCCGGAGATTGACCGAGTATTTGCACGCACGGGCACAGCAGAAATCGCGGCCGACCCAATGCCGCCCAACCTGTCCGACGGCTACGTGATGCTCAAGCCGACCGACCAGTGGCCTGACCCGAAAAAGTCGCGCGACGACCTTATCAAGGAAATTGAGGAGGTTATGGCAACGCTCCCAGGCAACGCATACGAGTTCTCGCAGCCCATTCAGTTGCGCTTCAACGAGCTTATTTCAGGTGTTCGTAGTGATGTTGCCGTCAAGATTTTCGGCGACGACATGACTGCGCTGAACACCGCCGGCGAAAAAATCGCCGCTGCGCTGCAGAAGGTGCCAGGTGCCTCGGAGGTGAAGGTCGAGCAAACGACGGGGCTGCCTGTCCTGACCATCAATCTGGAGCGTGACAAGCTGGCCCGCTATGGCGTGACGGTTGCTGACGTTCAGGACGCTGTCGCCGCCGCGGTCGGTGGACAAAAAGCAGGTACGTTGTTTCAGGGCGACAGACGATTCGACATCGTCGTGCGCTTGCCTGACGAACTTCGCTCGGACATTGAAACCATCAAGCGTCTTCCGATTGCGCTTCCGACGACTGCGTCCAGCGCAACCCGAGGCCCGACGCTTCAGGCCCCGTACGTGCCCCTCGATGAACTGGCGACTGTCGAAGTCGGCCCTGGACCGAATCAAATCAGCCGGGAAGACGGAAAGCGCCGGGTCGTGGTGAGCGCGAACGTGCGCGGCCGAGACGTCGGTTCCTTCGTTGCCGAGGCTCGGGAACTGATTCAGCAAAACGTGCAGGTCCCGGCCGGATATTGGGTATCCTGGGGCGGACAGTTCGAGCAGTTGCAAAGCGCAACCGAACGACTGAAGCTCGTCGTCCCATTGGCGCTCTTCATGGTGTTCGTGCTTCTGTTCGTGATGTTCAACAACGTGAAGGACGGTCTCCTGGTGTTCACGGGCATTCCGTTTGCGCTGAGCGGCGGCGTCGTCTCTCTCTGGTTGCGTGGAATTCCGCTTTCCATCACGGCTGCGGTGGGATTCATTGCACTCTCGGGCGTTGCCGTGCTCAATGGTCTGGTCATGATTTCGTTCATCCGTAACCTCCGGGAGGAAGGCGTACCGCTTGATGAGGCAGTGAGAGAGGGAGCGCTGACGCGCCTGAGGCCGGTTTTGATGACCGCTCTTGTCGCGTCGCTCGGATTCGTTCCAATGGCATTGGCGACCGGCACCGGCTCGGAGGTGCAACGACCACTCGCCACGGTCGTTATCGGGGGGATTCTGTCTTCGACGGCGCTGACGCTCCTTGTGCTGCCCGTGCTTTATCGCGTATGCCACTCCGTGTCATTTCGCAGCAACGCAAGGACGAGCGCAGGCCGCAGTTTGGCGGCACAATTACTTCAGAGAATTGGTATCAACCGAGGGAACGTCTGAATGCGAATCCTGCTAGTCGAAGACGAACAGATGACTGGTTCGTACCTCAAGAAAGGCTTGTCCGAGGCCGGATACGTCGTCGATTGGGTCGAGGACGGCATCTCCGGCCAGCATCAGGCCGAAAGCGAAGATTACGACCTTCTGATTCTCGACGTCATGCTTCCCGGTCAGGATGGGTGGACGTTGCTTGAGAAGATTCGAAAGCACAGTTCGACACCGGTCCTCTTCCTGACTGCTCGCGACGATGTCAGCGACCGAGTCAAAGGCCTCGAGTTGGGGGCCGACGACTATCTTGCGAAGCCGTTCGACTTTGTCGAGCTGACTGCGCGAGTCAAATCGATTCTGCGGCGGGGCCAACCGCGCGAGACGAACGTGATGCGCGTGGCAGACCTGGAGTTGGACCTCAATCGCCGAAAAGCGACCCGTCAGGGAAACACCGTCCTGCTCACGGCAAAAGAATTCACGCTCCTCTGGCTGCTGATGCGACGCGAGGGAGAGGTGTTGCCTCGCGCGACCATCGCTGCTCAGGTCTGGGACATGAACTTCAATAGCGATACAAACGTTGTCGACGCTTCTATTCGCCGCTTGCGGTCAAAAATCGATGATGCTTACGAGCCTAAGTTGATTCATACAGTACGGGGTATGGGATATGTCCTCGAGGTACGGGACGACGAGGCGTGATGTTCAAAAGCCTTTTGCCTCGGACGCTGCGGACCCGGCTGACCGTTCTGATTATCTTGTCGACTTCAGCCGTTCTCGCATTGAGCGGCGTTGCGTTGTACGAGGCGCTGCGGAATCGCATCGAGTCGTCTGCTTCGGAAGAGATGACTGGCACGTTGAGTGCGCTGCAATCTCATCTCGCAGACTTGCAGAAGACGAGCGACATACCGCATAACTGGGAGATGTGGGTCGACCAACTCCACGGACATCAAAACATGGACCTAGCCATGTATGACATGGCTGGGGAGCGGCTCTTCAGCACGAGCAGATTCCAAGCATACGCACCCATTCAATCTGCTGACCCTGGGCATTCACCACTCTCACTTGCCCGCGACGAGTCGAAGCTCAAATATCTTGTGACCATGGCGTCGCTCAACGGAACAGACGGACCACGCGTGCGCGTCGCGGTTCAATACGACCGAAGCGGCGATGTCGCACTGCTGCGTGCGCACGCGTACACGATTGTGGTCATTCAAGTTCTGGGGGTAGGCCTTGCATCGGCGCTGGCATACGGTATCGCCTTCCTCGGGTTGAGCCCGCTTCGTCGACTGTCAAAGCGCGCCGAACAGATGTCGTCGTCACGATTGGCACAGCCGTTCGCTGAGCTTGACGCGTCGGGGGAGCTAAAAGAGCTCGAGCACGCATTCAACGGTATGCTTCATCGACTGAACGAGTCGTTCACCCGGCTTAATCAGTTTTCGTCAAACTTGGCGCATGACATGCGCACGCCCCTTACCAACCTGCAGGCGGCGGCACAGGTCGCGCTATCTCGCCCTCGCAACGCTGCGGACTACCGGGACGTCCTTGAAGCGAGTATCGGCGAATATCAGCGGCTGACGCGAATGATTGAGGACATGCTGTTCCTTGCGCGCGCCGAGAGCACCGATTTAAGCATCGAAGCAGTCAGGCTCGATGCCGCGTTTGAAGCAGAGCGAGTGGCGAACTACTATGAATCAATGGCAGAGGACGCCGGTGTCGAAATTGTTGTGAAAGGACGCGCGGATGTGTTCGCCGACCTGCTTCTATATCAAAGGGTGCTCAGCAACCTGCTCACGAACGCGCTCAAGTTCGCACCTCGCGGCACGGAAATTCGCGTTGATTGCAGCGAGTCTTCCGATGCCACAGTCATCGCCGTCTCCGACACGGGCGTCGGCATTGACTCCGAGCACATTGACCGCATCTTTGAACGGTTCTATCGGGTGGACCCGTCGCGGCACAACTCTGCATCCGGAACTGGCCTCGGACTAGCTATCGTGAAATCAATCATGGAAAGCCATCGCGGTCGCTGCTGGGTTGAGAGTAAGCCTGGCGTTCGCACGACGTTCTCGCTTTCTTTCCCAAAGCAGGTTGCCGCGTCCATCTTGGATGATTCGGGAAAGCGCCGATAACAAAGGCGCGTCGCAGTAGTTTGGCCACTGACGACGCGCTCCACTTCACATTCACCGTGAAGACGCAAGCCTGCGCGAATCAACGACCGGCAAGCTGGTCGTGGTGGTCAACGTTCGGCGACTTCTCGCCACCGTGCGCGTAAGCCGCGTGAATTTCTTTGTTTCGAGCGACGTTCGCTTCGGTCGGCGGATACTGAGTCTTGGCGACGGGCGTGATTCCGTCATGTTGAGCCTGAATCAGCTCCTGCCGGACTTGTTCACGCGTTTTCCCTTGCGCCATTGCCGCCTGCGAAATCACGCCCATCGACACGGCCGTCGCCGCGAACATCACCGCGAGTTTTGCTGCTTTCATTTCGGTTCTCCAAGTTCCGACCGCCAAGTGCGGCGAGTCATGCGAACAGTATGCGTGGCGGACAGTGCGTCGACGTGACGGAGAGATGAGAAAAATGTCAGAAAGGCGTGCACCCGCTAGTGTCTATTCAAAAAGCGGAGGATGACGAAGTTGTCATCCTGCTCTCATGTCTGCGATGCGTCGCCGTTGCAAAATGCCTGCACGTTCGAACAACATCGGTGGGCGTCATGAACTTATCTTTGCGGCTCTTCCCTTTGTCGTTGACGCTCGCGGCCGTCGTCTTGGTAGGTTGCGCACAACCTCAATCGACGGCGTCCGGCGTCCCAAGCGACGACGCCAACCGTCCTTGGACGGCCACCTCATCCGAGGTGCGCGTGGACTACGCGGGACACAAGTGCAGCCCTGAAAACCTTCACGTGAAGGCACATCCGTGCATCTTTCCACGTCGTAACGCTTCAGATTGACTCCCGTCAACTAGCCGCGGATGCATTGCCAGAATCAACGGAGACGCCAAGCCGAGAGCTGTTGCGGCGCCGATTCTAGCGACACGGAGGTCGAGATATGTACCTAACCCAAGCGCCTCAGGAGTAGCGTTGTCAGGCCACGCGCACGGCGAGTGTGGTTTGTCGCCGTGCTTTGGTCCGGGCCGTCTGCCCGGACTTTTTTCTTTCCAAGCTAAGCGGGAGCGAAGGCGCTCCCGCTCATACCGATGCTTCGATGACGAAGAACACGATGAAGCCCGCGAAGAACGCTGTCGTCGCGAGTGGCGTTTCCTCGACCTCGTGAGCCTCAGTCAAAAGTTCTTCGGTCACGAGATAGATGAGTGCCACGGTCCCAAGGCCGAGCAGGGCTGAGTAGTACATTGAGGAGATGTTGGCGAGCAGTCCAGTCGCGGCAATGGCTGAAATAGACAACAGCATCGAAAGCAGAATCGGAACAACAAGCGCAGCGCGCTTGGGGGCACGCGCGGCACTCAGCGCGGCGCTCACCGCAAGCGAAAGAAACAGCACCTCAAGCGTCAGCGCCACCGTGAGAATTAGGCCAGTACCTTCACCGGCTGTGAACGCGATTCCAAGGACGAGGCCGTCAATAACCAAGTCGACGGCCGTGACAATTATTAGCCCTGTTGGAAACTCGGTACCTTCGAAACGCTTCTCGAGTCGATTGCACATCGATTTGATGCCAAGCATCAAGCTTAAACCGAGCCCAAAGCCTATGAGCACGGGCCACAGCGCGCGCTTCCTGTCCTCCGGCAACAGTTCAAGAGCCGCGGCCGCGAAAACAATGCCGGCTGTGAAGTGCTGAATGACGCTAGTAGTCCGCGCGCCCGGCGGGCGAACAAATGCGATGCCCGCTCCGACGGACGCGGCCATCACCGAGGGCAATGTCAACAGCGCCAGGCGTTGAGTCGGCGTCACGGCTTCACCGGCGTGCCGCAGGCGCTACAAAACTTGGTACCTTGGGCGAGCGTCTGATTGCACTGCGAACAGGTCTGAGGAACGATTGATGTCCCGCACTGGCCGCAAAAGCGCGACCCCTCTGCCTTCGCTGCGCTGCATTTTGGGCAAGTGACGCTCGTGCGCGGCGTCGGAGCTGACCCGGGCGCCCGGCCCCATTCTTCACCAGAGTAGCAGCGACCCTTATCCGCGTGATGCCCCCCGCGTGCGTGCTGGGCACCGTGATGAACCTGCGTGTTCCCGTGTGACTGGCCGTGGCCACGGTCGTGGCCGCCCTGCGAACGGCTACCGTGATGCCCGCCAAGAATTCTCTCTAGCCAACTCATGCTGTCTTCTCCTCGGACTCACCCAATCTACTTGCGAAGCAGTCGCAAACCGTTTGCAACGACGAGCAGACTCGCTCCTACGTCAGCGAACACGGCCATCCACATCGTTCCGAGTCCGCCAATGGTCAGCGCGAGAAAAATCGCTTTGATGCCCAGCGCTAACGTAATGTTCTGAACCAAAATCGTGTGAGTCGCCTTCGAAAGTCGGATGAACGCGGGAATTTTCCGTAGGTCGTCATCCATCAGGGCGACGTCAGCCGTTTCAATGGCGGTATCCGTGCCCATCGCGCCCATGGCGAAACCGATGTCCGCACGCGCTAGCGCTGGCGCGTCGTTGATGCCATCGCCGACCATTCCGACCATCGCGTGGTCACTCGACAAGCTTTCGACGACGCGCAGTTTGTCCTCTGGGAGCTGGTCACCCTCGGCGCGGTCAATCCCCACTTCCTTGGCAATCGCGGCCGCAGTGTGTCCGTTGTCACCCGTGAGCATCGCGGTTCGCACGCCAAGCGCGTGAAGCTCGGAGATTGCTTCGCGGCTCGTGTCCTTCACCGTGTCCGCAACAACGAATAAGCCAAGCACACGCTTGTTATCAGCGAGCATGACAACAGTCTTGCCGTCTCGCTCGTAAGTTTCCAGTCGAGCCTCGAGTTCCGGTGAGCAACGGCCAAGCTCTTCCACGAGCCTGTGGTTGCCGAGTGAGTAACGGCGACCATCCACGCGTCCCGCGATACCTCGTCCGGGAAGCGCCTCAAACTCTTCGACTGAAAGCCGCGCGATGCCATCGGCATCTCCTGCTTGCGTGATGGCCGTCGAGACGGGATGGTCTGAGCGACTCGACAAGCTGGCTGCGATAGAACGCACTAACATGCTATCAACGCCAGTCGCGCGAAGTTCGAACGCGACCTGCACCGGCTTACCGTGGGTGATGGTGCCGGTCTTGTCGAGTGCAAGCCAGCGAAGCTTCCGGCCTTGCTCGAGGAACGTCCCGCCCTTAATTAGAATGCCTTTGCGGGCAGCAGCGGCAAGCCCGCTCACTATCGAAACCGGCGTCGAAATGACGAGTGCACAAGGACACGCAATGACAAGAAGCACAAGCGCTTTGTAGACCCAGTCAAACCACGCGCCGGCGAAAAAGAGCGGCGGAACGATGGCAACGCCGAGCGCAAGCAGGAAGACAATCGGGGTGTAGACCTTGGCAAACTGGTCGACAAACCGCTGCGTCGGCGCTTTCGCGCCTTGAGCTTCCTCGACGGCGTGAATAATGCGCGCAAGCGTCGAATTGTTGGCCGCGGCCGTGACTTGAAACTCGAACGACCCCGATTCGTTGATGGTGCCCGCAAAGACGTTGTCGCCTGGACCTTTTTCAACCGGCATGCTCTCGCCGGTAATTGGCGCCTGGTTCACCGTGGAGCGCCCGTCGGTGAGAGAGCCGTCAAGCGCGATACGCTCTCCAGGACGTACTCGGACAATCGCGCCCAACTCGACGCGTGTCGCGTCGATGTCGACCCAAGAACCGTCTGCCTGCTTGACTGTTGCAGTCTCGGGTGCGAGGTTCATCAGACCTTCAATAGCATTGCGTGCTCGGTCGAGCGATTTGGCTTCGATGAGCTCGGCAATCGTGAACAACACCATCACCATCGCGGCCTCGGGCCACTGCCCCAAGGCCAACGCGCCGGTGACCGCGATGCTCATCAGCGCGTTGATGTTGAGGTTTAGATTCCTAACGGCAACCCAGCCTTTTTTGTACGTTTCAATTCCGGCACAGGCAACCGCCAACAGGGCGAGCGCCGCCACCGCCCATACCGGCGAGCCCAACCAGCTGGCAAGCTCCGCTCCCAACGCGGCTGCGACGGCGATGGCGAGGGGCCACCAAGGCTTTCTGACTGGGGCTGGGGTGCGGGTGCCGGCAACTCCCTCGTCGCCGAGCTCAGGCGTGAACCCAAGAGTCGAGAGCGCCTTGACTACCGCCTGAAGGCCGTCGGGACGATGAACTACCGTAAGGACCCGTTGCATGAGATTGAATTGCATCTCGGAGACTTCGGCCATACCGTCGAGCTTCTTGCGAATGAGTGCTTCCTCGGTCGGGCAGTCCATCTGCAATATCCGCATTTGCGTGCGGACCAAGCCTCCGACCGAAGAAGATTGAGTGAGCGCAGCAAGGGCGGGCAGCGCTTCGGCCGCCTCAGAATGCGATGCGTGGCCGTGCCCATGGTCGTGGTCGCATTTCGCGTCGTCGCGATGCGCATGCTGATGTTCATGAGCGTTGCCATGGATTGAATGCCCTGCGTCGTCATGCACCCGTCCTGTCGCAACTGCATCAGGTATTTCTGTGCACGCATTCCCACCGCAACAGCCGCCATTCGTCTCAGACTTTTCTTTGGCCGGTTGCCAGGCAGAGTTCGATTTTTTCTTACCGCAACAATCTTCCATTTCTGCTATCCGCTTGGTATATGCTGCCAGTAGACACCTTGGAGGAACTCCAAGGTCAAGCGTTTTGAGGAGCAGATATGAGAATTGGCGAACTGGCAAAGGCGGCCAACTGCACAACGGATACGGTCCGGTTCTATGAAAAGGAAGGTCTACTTCCGCCACCCGAGCGGACCAGGGCCAACTATCGCAGCTACACTTGGGCCCACGTCGAGCGTCTACGCTTCGTGCGGAACTGTCGCGCGCTTGACATGACGCACGATGAAGTTCGAGCGCTACTGTCCGCATCGGACGAGCCCGGCCTCGGATGTGGCACCATTAACTCGTTGCTGGATGAGCACATCGCGCATGTCGACGAGCGCATCGCAGAACTTGTTCACTTGCGGGAGCAATTGGGTAGCCTGCGAGCCCGCTGCGCGGGAGAGGCGGCGGTTAAAGAGTGTGGAATCTTGCAAGGCTTGACCTCGATGGAAACCGCCCTGGACAACCATCGCGCCACCCATCTGGGCTAGGCATAGGTTTCATCGTTGGGACTTGCGGCATTACCGGATTCCGTCGTTGCCCCAAAGCTGGTCTTTCTCGCAACGGGTCACAGGCAGCAGGCCGGCGCCGCTTACCGCTAAATCAAACAACTCTGGGAGCGTCATGTCCGTCACCCGCGGTTGAACTGGCGTCAACGCACTCTTCGTGCTCCACCTGGACCGTTACATGCTGGATGTTGAAACGGGTGGCTAAACGCTGCTGCACCGCCACCACGACGTCACGAGCACTTGCGCCTGCAACTGGATGGACATGAAGAGTTACCAAGTGTTGCTCGCCCGTGATGGACCACGCATGAATGTGATGGGCGTCGTGCACTTGCGCAACGTTTTGTTCGAGGTCGGCTTTGATATCGACAAGATTCACCCCCTCGGGAGTACCTTCGAGCAGGATGTGGGCGGAAGACTTAACGATACCCCAAGCGCTCTTGAGGATGATGACAGCGACGAAGATGGACAGCAGTGGGTCAATCGGCGTCCAGCCGGTCCACAGAATCACAAGTGCCGCAACGATAGCTGCAATCGACCCGAGCATGTCACCAAGAACATGAAGCCAAGCTCCTCGCAGGTTCAAATTCTCACGGTTCCCGCCGTGTAGGACGAAAAACGCGGCAATATTCGCCAAGAGTCCCACGACGGCGACAATCAGCATGGTTTTGCCGATGACAGGGACGGGCGACGCAAAGCGTTGCACGGCTTCAATCACAATCCATCCTGCTATGACGAAGAGCGCGCATCCATTCACGAATGCGGCCAGGATTTCGAGCCGCTTGTATCCAAACGAAAGCTGCGCCGTAGCGGGCCGCTTTCCGTAGTGGATAGCAACCCAGCTGAAACCGAGCGCTGCCGCGTCGCTGACCATGTGACCAGCGTCTGCTAAAAGCGCGAGAGAGCCGGAGATGACACCGCCAGCCACTTCTACCAGCATAAACGCTGCGATGATGACGAAGGCCCAGCCGATACGCCGTTGGTCGCTCACGCCATGCAGATGATTGTGGCCTGCGTGATTGTGTCCGTGGCCCTCAGGACCATGGCCGTGTTCATGGTTTTGGCGACCATGCTGATGGTCACTATGGTTGTGTTCATCTTGGCCGCTGTTGTCTTTGCGGTGGTCGTGCTGGTGTCCAGAGTGGTCGTGCTTAGAGGCCATTGTCGCTATCCTTGAGCAGAGTACGAGCGCTATTATATACACATATAAACATGCGTTGATGTGAACGGAGAATGGTCTTTTATGTCTGCAGAAATCGAGTTGAGCGATGACCAGGTCGTGGAACTGGCAGAGATGTTTCGGCTGATGGGGGACCCAAGTCGACTTAAGATAATCGCTGCGTGCCTTGGCGCGCCGATGTGTGTCTCTGACATCGCGGCGAAATACGGCATGTCCCAGCCGCTCGTGAGTCATCACTTGCGACTGCTTCGCGCTGCTCGAGTGTTGCGTTCTGAACGTCGTGGAAAGCAGATTTTCTACGAGGCGGCCGACCACCACGTGAAACGAGTCATTGGAAATATGGTCGAACACGTTTGCGAACAACCGTCGCCCGAGGCAGCAGATATCGACGACGCAACGCGCCAGGAGTAGATTCGACGTCCATTTGTCTCGCTGTCTCAGACACGGCAACTCTTATTCTCCGCCATTGCTCCGAACGCAAAGGCTTCAGCTTTTAATCGATATGCCTTGACGCTCGCCATATATCCGCCGAAGTTGAAAAGCGCAATAGCGCGTGAGCAAACTGGAGTTCCGGCAAGAAGCGCCAGATTAGCGGTAGCCATGCGAGCGCCGCTGGAATCTCATTCAACTTGGTCGGCACGCGTTCTCGGTGCGCGCAGCGGGCATTCAGCAACGCCCCAAGCATATGGTGCGGAAGACGAGTGAGTCGGTTGCCGGCGCCAGTTTCAATCTAGGCTCTGCGTTCCTTCGTGCCTTTCAAGCCGCGATTATCATGGAAGTGCTACTCCGAACGTTTGCAGCAGTAAGAACGCGTTGAGTGAAAGGACAATGGCCGCTGCCATCGCGGACAATATGGTCGTAGATGCGCTGCTCTTGCAGACACCCATAATGTCCTGTCGGCAACTGAACCAAAGCAGCGCCAGCATCGGAAACGGCAACGCTAGGCTCAACACGACCTGACTGATAACAAGTGCCGTTGTAGTATTCACCCCAAAGCCGACAACCGCAAAACTGGGCAACATTGTCACGACCCTTCGCACCCATAGCGGGATACGAAAGCCGATGAAGCCCTGCATAATCATCTGGCCGGCCATCGTGCCCACGACCGAACTGGATATCCCAGAGGCAATAAGCGCCAGGAGAAAAATGCCCGCAGCTCCTATGCCGAGCAAAGGCGCAAGGGTGTGGTATGCCGTTTCGATTTCGGCGACCTCAGGATGACCCTCGTGGAATGCGCCGGAAGCCATGATGACCATGGCCATATTGATAAGGCCGGCAGTGCTCAGCGCGATGAGCACCTCGAGGTTCGAATACGCCAGTAGCATGGTGCGTTCAGCTTCTGTCTTAGCGAGCACGCGACTTTGGGTCAACCCTGAATGGAGAAACAACGCATGTGGCATTACGGTGGCGCCAATAATGCCGACCGCAATAGTGAGAGCTTCTGAATCCGGAAGATGCGGCGAAAACGTATGCGCGAAGACTGCTGGCCAGGCGACCGGTACGATGAATAGCTCGACTAGGTAGGACAAGCCAATCACGCCGACCAATCCTCCAATTGCAAGTTCGAGCGGACGGAAACCGGCACGCTCGAACAACAGAAGCGCATAGGTCACGAGGGCGGTGACAACCATGCTGACAAACAACGGCATGTGGAATAGCAGGGACAGGCCGATTGCTCCGCCCAGAAACTCGGCCAAATCCGTGGCCATCGCAGCCACCTCGCTCACTCCCCACATGAGAAGAACAAGCGACCTCGGGAGGTGTTCGCGACAGAGCTCAGCGAGGTTTCGTCCGGTAACTATCCCGAGTTTTGCGGAGAGCGCCTGGAACAGCATGGCTATCAGATTTGCCAGCAGCACGACCCAGAGGAGCGTATAGCCGTACTTCGCGCCAGCCTGAATGTTCGTCGCGAAGTTCCCCGGGTCTATGTAGGCGATTGAGACGACCATCGCCGGGCCGAAAAATGGCAGGAACACCCGCGCGCCTCGACCTTCGAGCCGCTCGCGCATCGCCGACGTCGTTCGCTCCGTCAGCGTTTTACGCCGGTCCTTCCGGCGAGCACGGTCGTCCATTGCCACTCCAGCCTGTCACCAGCTGCACGCACTGCGCGTCATCAGTCTGTCTGCGCATTACAACATCATTTGCCAGCGTGATTGGCCTGCCACTTCTTCTTCCGATAGCGCGAGAACCCCGTCCATTAGGTCGCGGAGGAAAGGCGCGAGTTTCGCTTTTGCCACAGGCTTCCGGCATATAAAGTATCGCGCTAGACGGGTCATGTCCGTCAAACGCGCCTTCCGTTTCCGCTTCTATCCAACCGCAGCTCAGGAGCAGCAGTTGGCGCAGCACTTTGGCTGTGTGCGGTTCGTCTATAACCACATGCTCGCGCGTCGTCAGCAGCGACGCAAGGACGGCCTGAAGTCGAACTACGTTGACGACGCCGCCGCGCTGACCGTGCTTAAGCGCGCGCCCGAGTGCCTCTGGCTGCGTGACGTCTCCATCGTCGCCCTGCAAGCGTCACTTCGTCACCTCGACACGGCATACCAGAATTTCTTTGCCCGGCGGGCAGGCTTTCCGCGCTTCAAGCGCAAGCGAGCCGCGCAAAGCTATGCCCTAATGCGCAACGGCTTTACCTTGCGCGACGGCAAGCTGACGCTCGCGAAGATGGCAGCGCCGCTCGATGTGCGCTGGAGCCGGGAGTTACCCGCCACGCCCTCGAGCCTGACCGTGTTGCGTGACGCTGCCGGCCGCTACTTCGTGAGCCTGCTGTGCGACGACGAGGTGGCGCCGCTGCCGGCGACGGCCAAGGTCGTTGCCGCCGACCTTGGTCTGACGCACCTTCTGACTTTCGCGGACGACCAGCCTCCACTGTCTCCGCCGAAGTTCCTCGCCGAGCTGCTGCATCGCGTGCGTCGCCTGAGCCGCGCGCTCTCGCGCAAACACAACGGCTCGAAAAACCGCGACAAGGCGCGCAAGCGTCTCGCGCGGCTGCACGCGCGCATTGCCGACTCGCGCAAGGATTTCCTGCACAAACTGTCCACCCAGCTCATCCGCGAAAACCAGGCGGTGTTCATGGAGGACCTGTGCATCAAGGGGATGATGCGCAGTCACCTTGCGCGGAGTATCGGCGACGCCGCCTGGGGCGAGTTGCTCAGGCAGCTCGCCTACAAGGCGGCGTGGTATGGCCGGACGTACTGGCAGGCGGACCGGTTCTTCGCGTCGAGCAAAACCTGTCACGCCTGCGGGTTTCGGCACACGTCGCTGCCGTTGAACATTCGGCAGTGGACCTGCCCGGATTGCGGCGAGATACACGACCGAGACCAGAACGCAGCGAGGAATATCCTCGCCGCAGGCCTTCTCGCAACACGTACCGCGGGACGCGCGGAACCTTAAGCCTGTGGAGCGGACGGAAGACCTGACGGAGACACCTTCGGCAGGCGGTCTGCAACGAAGCAGGAACCTGACTTGCGAAGCTCAGGAATCCCCGTCCCTTCAGGGCGGGGAGGACGTCAAGTAAGCAATTTCCTCATTTTGTGCCTTGATGATGTTCTTGGCCAGTCGCTTCATGGCGGGGGCCTTGCCGTGAGTGGCCATGATGTTAATGGTGTGTATGGCCATGGGAGGCATGATGCTCATGCCCACCGTGGTCGTGCTGGCCGCTCTCCATCATTCGCATCATCTGCGGACCCCCGGTCCTGAAAAATACCACTGTCAAGACGATGAAGATTGCGCCAAAGATGATGTCGAGGACGGTGGTGTAGTTGAAAGTAATCGTCGCGTCCACAACTGCTGTATGTCGGTCCGTCGGCACCCAGCCAAGCTCTTGGAATAACGCTTCGACCACGAGTGCCGCTGAGACCATCGCAAGATAGAAGGTTAGAGCGAGGAAGACCGTCATCCGTCCGCCGTAGTACTTCCTGTAGATGTTGAGGATGGGAGGAATGATGAGGTCGCCAAAGATGAAAGAAGCGACTCCGCCGAAGCTGATACCACCATTCCACAGTACGGTGGCGAGCGGCACGTTACCCACGGAACAGGTGAACGACGCAACGGCAATCAGCGGGCCGACAAATGCACCCCAAATCATCGCGGCCGTCGGATGGCTGACAAGAAAGAATTTCTGCCAGAAGCTGTCCGGCACCCAGGCGCCGAGCGCGCCAGCGATGAGCAACCCAATCCCGATGTCGCGCCACAGCATCGCCCAGTTCATCACGTAACTATGGCTGATAGCTATCCACCCGTCCTTGGATGAGAGACGTTGCTTCCAGGTCCCCTGCTGTTCGCCCATCGACATGGCAGCGTGACCCTCCATGCTGCCGGCGATGCCCTTGTCCGCCTGCTCGATAGCTTCGCTTTTGAGCGAGTCCTTGACAAAGAACCGGAAAAGCAGCGCAAGAACGACAATCATGATTGGGCCACCGATGAACTCAGCGGCGGCGAACTGCCAGGAAATCAGCACCCACATCAGCACGCCCAGTTCAAGCACAAGATTCGTCGCTGCAAACTGGAACGCCATGGCGGCCGTGAAGTCCCCGCCCTTGCGCACGATGGAGCGGGCCATCGCGACGGCGGCATAGGAGCAGGAGGATGATGCGGCGCCGAGCAGACTGGCAACTGTCAGCGACCGTGGGGATGCGTTCGGCAGAAGCATCGACATCTCGGACTTCGAGACCACGACCTCAATCACGGCCGAGAACAGAAAGCCGAGACTCAGCCCCCAGAAAATCTGCCACAGCATGGTGAAGGACATCCAGAGGGCATGACCGACAGCAGTGACAATCTGCATCGCAACCTCCTGCGTGAAGACTCCTATATCAGCGGTGCGCGGTTATAGAAATAAATGCCGTGAGGTGATTTTCCGACCTTGATGGTGTTGACGAGCTTCAATGTCTTCATGTCTATAACGCCGACATAGCGTGTGAAGCGGAAGGTCACCCAGAGATATTGCCGGTCGGGCGTGAGCTCCATGTCGTCAGGCCCCGGCAGCAACCCCGTGATGGTTCCAACGTTGGTCAACGTGTTCTGGTCGAGGATGCTGATAGTATTGCCGACGCGATTCGTCACGAGCACATGTTGGCCGTCGGCAAGGGAGCGGAAGTTGTGCGCCCCTCTATCCGTGTGAATTGTCTTGACGATTTTGCGCGCACGCCAGTCAATGACGGCGACATAGTCCGCACCGGTCATGCCAATCAGCAGATACTTGTCGCCGGGCGTTAGCCATAGTCCTGCCGGCGCTTTGCCGACAGGCATCTTCCACAGTACGGTCTGTGTCGCAAGGTCGATGGCGGCAACTTCGCCCGACTCCTGCAACGTGACGAAGACAATCTTGCTGTCGGCCGAGAAAATCATATGGCTCGGCATCTTTGCGAGCGGCACCCGTTTGGCCAGTGAGACATTCTTGCCGTCGTAGTGGTATATGTCCACGCGGTCAAGGCGCAGTCCATTGGTGACGAACCACTTCCGGTCGTAAGAAAACCCAAGCTGATAGGGGTCTTCGATGTCAGGCACCCACTTCTGAGCCTTGCCTGTCTTTGGGTCCAAAAATACGAGATTATTGCCCACCGAGTTCGCCACAATCAGAGACTGATTGTCTGGTGTGGCCATCAGATGATGCGGCTCCTTCCCGACCGGGAATGTGTCAACGACCTTCTGGCTCGCCTGGTCGATGAGACTTACACTCGCGTCCGCCGAGTTAAGGACGATGACATTCTCTGCCTGGACCGGTGTGTTCGCGAGTGCCGTGACGGCGAGCGCGCCGAGCATATACCGCATCTGAAATATGCCCAGCTTCATGCTGCGAGCACCGTAGGATGGAAGCCTGCTGCTTCGATTGCGGCCATGAGGCGTTCCGGTGACGCCGTCGACTCGACCTCGACAATCTTGCCGCCCACGTCGATTGCCACACTGGCTGCGGCGTCCTCCTGCGTGATAGCCTGCGTGATGGCGTTCGCACACCCGCCACATGACATGTCTTTGACTTCGAATTTCATGGCTGTCTCCAGCAATTGAAGAGAAACTTTGATGCTGAACCTTCCCATCGCGGGAAGGTCAAGCGTCTTTGCTGATGGCGCGCGTCTTCAGACTCACCCGTTGGCATCGCGGAAAAAGAACAATGCGAAGGCTCGCGACGCCCACATTTGCCCGATGCGTTTCCGTGATGGGCTTACCATAGCAAGCCCTAAGCCTGTGTTTTGAAATGACGCAGCCCGCCAGCGTTCACGCCGTAGAAGCGCCCAAAGATTATTTCGAAGATGCTCGGCCGCACTCGCGTTCTTTTGATTGGTCGCCACAGTAACGGCGAACTTCGGCGATTCAAACGCGGTTAGTTCGAGTGATAACCCCCGAAATGCATGCTCAAGGACAATCAACATCAGACTGCTTGCGACCCGGAGGAACGAGAGAGTCCGAGCGAGACCGGTCCCTTCGCCCGCTACCGGCTCGCCCCGCACGTCGCCGAGGGATGAGGGCCAAATTCGAGCCGAGCTGCTAAAGCCTTCGTCTGAGGATTGAACGCCGAGGACCATTCGTCTCGCAGGAAATGGCCGATTGACAGGCACGCAGAACTAGGCCGCAGGTATGCAGAGCCCATTAAGGCTTCTTGTCGAAAGCAGCAAATAGGAACGTATCGCGGTTGGTGCGAATTTGCAAAAGAGATGAAATCCACTCGATATGCCCTGTGCTGAGGGTGCAGCACGAACGGATTCAGCGACCAGTGGTTTTGGCGGGCGTGTCGAGCTTCGACGCCTTCTCAGGATGAGCGCGAGCGTACGCTTCCTTGTTCTTCTTCATGGATGCTGCGCTTGGCGGATACTCCGAACGACGAAAGGGCAATACGCCATCCTTGTACGCCTGGACAAGTTCCTGCCGAACTTCCTCTCGCGTTTTTCCCTGAATCATCGGACCGCCCTCGCCATTTGCTACACCGTCGGCACCGACTGTCAGCAACACGAACGTCGCGATTCCAACAATGAGTTTCATCGCATTTATTCCGTTGACGAAAGCCATCCCGGCCCTTCGATTCAGTGTACATGCCCGACGCTGCGTTCCCATGACCTGAAAATGATAAAAGCGTCATTTGACTGTAATCTGGTCCTTGCAGCCGCCTCGAATATCAAAAGGAGATAAAGTAACGTTGGAGTAACGGTCGTTACCCGCTTTCCGCTGTGATAGACGAGCAGTCCTTTCGGGCTTGATGTAGATGACCGCGCCCGTTCCGAGGGAAACAAGAGCGGCCTAATCCCTGGCGAAAAGCGAGAGCGTCCTAGGGCGCATCTACGAACCCAAGGATGGCAGTGGAAGCAAAACCAGCATCGCACTGTGTCTTGTCCGCTCTTTTCAATTGTCCGGGTGCGACGCAACGTCGCTTCTGCTCGTTGCCATGGTCCCAGCCGTGCGGTTAATATCCTGATTGGAACCAGTTCGGATTTTTGAAAACAATGATGAAACGTCTTTGTATCACGGCGGCTTTTATGTTTGGAACGCCCATAGCGCATGCCGCAGATACAGCGGTCACGATATTCAAAAGCCCTGCTTGTGGCTGTTGCGAGGGTTGGGTGAGGCATGTCGAGACCGCGGGCTTTGTGACCAACGTCGTTGATACAAACGACCTTCAGGCGGTTAAGGACCGGCTAGGGGTCCCGGCCTCGATGCGTTCCTGCCATACCGCTGTCGTGAGCGGCACGAATCAAGTCATTGAAGGCCACGTTCCTGCCTCGGCTATAAAAAAGCTGGTCGCTCAACGGGCAGTGCACGGTGTCGCCGCGCCCGGAATGCCAGCGAATTCCCCGGGGATGGGCGAGATGGATGGGAAGTTGGTCACTGTAGACTTCCTCGGAAAAAGGTTCTCACAGGACTGACCAAGACGACGAGATGTCGGACGCGTCCTGTGAGGGCGCACAGCACTTACATCAGCCGCTTCACTTGCAAGTTTTCATCCGATAGCGCTGGAAAACCCCGTCCTTCAGCGCGGGGGAACGTTCAAACGGTGACGACCTTATCATTGATTGCAACAGAATCGCTCGTTGGGAAATATAAAGTAAAAGTCGTTCGCCCCGCGGCACTCTGCACGTCAATTCTGCCTCGGTGCAGTTCCATAATAGATTTGACGATGGCCAATCCCAAACCCGCGTTCTTTCCGGATTCGTGTCGTGCTGGGTCTAATCGATAGAACCGGTCGAATATCTTCTCGACATCCGAGGCGGAAATTTCGATGCCTTCGTTAGTAACGGAGACCGCGGTATAACCGCGCTCGTTGGAACCGCGCAACTCGATGGTGGAACCGGGAGTAGCATGGTCCAAGGCATTGCTTACAAGATTACTGACCGCTCGTCGAAACATCGTTGTATCGGCGCGAATAGTACCATCGCCCTGAACGCGTAGCGAATTGCCACGTTCCTCGGCCAGACCGTCAAAATAGGACGCGAGCCGTCGAAGCTCGGAAGCGATATCTACATCGACAGTCGTGATAGCTTGCTGTGCGTTATCGGTCCGAGCAAGGAACAGCATATTCCCAATCATGCGCTGAAGCCGCTCGCACTCTTCGATGTTGGAGTCGAGAAGCGCTTCATACTCGTCAACACTCCTAGTCTTGGATAGCGTGATTTGGGAAGAGCTGATTACGTTCGCGAGCGGCGTGCGCATGTCATGAGCGAGGTCCGATGAAAATTGCGACAACCGGACGAACGCGCGCTCCAAGCGGTCCAGCATTCGATTTACCGAATGTGCTATTTCGTTCAATTCGACTGGGCCGCGCTCAATATTGAGTCGTTCACTCAAGTTGTGCGCCTCGATGCGAGACGCTTGGCGCCCAATACTTTTCACCGGCGTAAGTCCGCGCCTCGCCACGAGATAACCAAGAAGTCCGACCAGCGCTGAACCAATTGCGGCCGCAGCCCAAACGTCCAAACGGTAACTAGCCAGCAGGGAAACTCTGTCAGAAGCACTGCGCGCGAGAAGTATGTGCACGGTTTCCCCTGAGGGCAGGCTCTCGCTTGAAAAAATGCATCTAGCGGACCCAATGGCTTCGGGTGAGCACGTGTAAGGGAACCCTTGCAGTCGCCGCGGCTGGTAAGCGGACAACAGACCACCGGGCGTTTCCGGGTGTTGAACCACTATCGCGCCCGCTTGGTCCAGGACGGCCAAATATACGCCCGGATGAGATAGCAGAATTTCGTGAAACATATTGCTGGCGTCGCGGACGCCTGCGACTGTCCCGGCGTTGTGAATGAGTTGCCGGAACTGACTGAGCTTTCCGTCAATTTCGATATCATCGCGTCGCTGAAGTTCTGATGAGAGGGACGTATATAGGAACGCACCCATTAACGCGAATACCATCGCCGCGATGCCGAGGAAGGCGAGCGCAAGGCGGCCGGACAGTGAATAATGCTGCCCATCCGTCTTCATGTGCGCTCCTCCAGTACGTAGCCCATGCCGCGCACCGTGTGGAGAAGTTTTCTTTCGAAAGGAGCATCGATTTTGGCCCGCAGGCGCTTTACGGCGACGTCGACGACGTTTGTATCGCTGTCGAAATTCATGTCCCAGAGTTGGGACGTGATGAAGGTACGCGTCAGCACCTCTCCTTGGCGCTCCGCCAGCAATTGAAGAAGCGCGAATTCCTGGGCTGTCAAATCAATACGAACGTTTCCACGACGGGCGCGTCGCTTGAAGAGTTCAATTTCGAGGTCGGCGATGTTGATTACGTCGCGCGCTCCGCGCGGCGAGCGCCGAAGCAAAGACTTGACGCGCGCAAGAAACTCCGCATACGCGAATGGCTTTGAAAGATAATCGTCGGCTCCCAATTCGAGCCCTTTGACCTTGTCCTCTACCGTGTCCCGCGCAGTAAGAAGAAGCACCGGGGTCGATTTTTGTTGCCTCAAACGGCGAAGCACTTCGAAGCCGTCTAATTGGGGAAGCATCACGTCTAGAACGACAATATCAAAGTCTTCATGCAAGGCGAGGAAAAGGCCGTCCTTTCCGTTCGATGCAACGTCAACGTTGAAGCTCGCCTCAGTTAACCCCTTGTGCAGATACGACGTCATTTTTTGTTCGTCTTCGACAAGGAGTATGCGCATATTGAGCCTTTCAATCGCAGGGGTCATCGGTAAGGTTAGCAACTGCTGTCAGTCAAGTACATGACGCGAAAATGACATTTCGGTAATTTTAGGGCTCTTCATTACAGGTTGGTCATTTTCGAGCCACGGTCGCGTCATGGTCACCTGTGTATCGTGCCTTCAACTAATTCGCCGTAGCTTGCAACGGGTATAAACCCGCGTGCTAGACTCTTGCCTCATGACAAACTGGCGCAAATTCCTTACTGTCGTTCTGCTGATGCTCAGCCTGTCGGCTCGGGCATTCGCGGGCACACCGCTGAGCTGCGAACTTTCGCGGATTAGTGGAGGGAGTTCGTCCGTCGGTCATCTCCATACGACTCACGTGTTCAGTGCAGCGTCGGACTCCGTCGCCGCCGTCGGCTCCGCCCAGCATCATCACGACTCTCATGACGGCTCACACCATCACGGTAGTGGGCCCTGCAGCATCTGCGCGTCTTGCTGCTTCGGGAATGCTCTGCCGCCAGTAGCGGTCGTAGCGACAGCCATCGAGCTTTCTCATCAGGTCGCACCTACGCCACCGCACGTCCGCCCGGCCCGTTTTTTGACGGGCGGTATCGAACGTCCTCCTCGAACTCTCCTCGTTTAAGTCGAGTCGTCCCGCCCATGGCGTGACGCACCTTCGTTCTGTCTGCAATTCCTTGTGGACAGTTGACTTACGTCGAGAAAACTTTCATGCGAAACATTCTAGCGGCGCTGCTTACTGCGGCGGCGGCGATGCCGTCGTTCGCAAGCGAAACGCCGTCGCTTCCCGACCCTACGGACGCCGCGGCGCCGGTGCCGTCTGTGATGGTTCCGGCGATAGCCGGTTCATATCAATCGTTCCAAGACAAGCCGGTCGGCTCTTGGAGCGAGCTCAACAAGGCCGTGGCTCCAACTCCGAAAAAAACCGGTCCGGCTGGAATGTCCGGGGTCGGAAAAATGGACCATTCCACGATGTCGTCGTCGACGGCCGTCACCAAAGCTAACAAGGGCGCGGTACGTGGGGACGAAAAATCGCAGAAGGGCAACAACGGCATGGCCGGAATGAACCCTTCCCAGATGCCCGCGAAGTCAGCCACTGATGGCAACGCGGGCTCGGCTCGCGAAAACAAGAAAGAGCATTCGAACCACGAGGGCATGCACGAATGAACCAGCGCTTTCCTTCCGCTGGCCGCCTAGTGACGACCGTAAGCATCGTCGCGGTGCTGGCCGGGTGTACGACTTTTTCTAAGGACGGCGGTTTTAACAGTGTCTCTAATGTCGCGTCTGAGCGACTAGGAAAAGACGCCGTTGTCGTGAAAACTGACGACGACCGCAATGCGGTTTTCACGCGGACCAAGGAGTTGTTGACCAAGCCGCTGACTATGGACGATGCAGTGCAGGTTGCGCTCCTGAACAATCGCGGATTGCAGGTCTCATATGGGGAGCTTGGTATCTCCGAGGCTGACCTCGTGCAGGCAGGACGATTGCCGAACCCGGGTTTCACGTTCAGTCGGACGCATTCCAGCAACGACCTGACCATCGGCCGTACGTTCTCGATGGGCATCTTGAGCATCTTTACGCTCCCGCTCGCGACTCGAATCGAAAGCCGCCGTTTCGAACAGACGAAATTGCTCACGGCCGACGCCATGCTCAAGGTCGCCGCTGACGCACGCCGCGCTTACACCACTGCAGTGGCCGCCCAGCAGTCGGTTGCCTACGCCGAGCAAGTCAAGGATTCGGCCGAGGCTGCTGCAGAACTTGCCCAGCGGATGCAACAAGCAGGCAACTTCAGCAAGTTGGACTACGCGCGAGAGCAGGCGTTTTACGCCGACTCCGTGGCTCAACTTGCTAAGACCCGCCAAGAAAGCGTTGCGGCCCGCGAGAAGCTTACTCGCATCATGGGCCTATGGGGTTCCGGGACTCAGTACCAGCTTCCTGACCGGCTGCCGGACCTTCCGAAGTCTCGGCCGGAACTGAATGACTTGGAAAGCTTTGCAATGCAGAACCGTCTCGACATTCAGGCGGCAAAGTTGCAGACGCAGAGCGTGGCCACATCCTTAGGTTTGACCAAGGCAACACGCTTCATTAACGCACTCGACGTTGGAATTCTCAATAACTACGAGACCGATAAGGGTCATGAGCACGGGTACGAAATCAGCGTCGAGATTCCCATCTTCGACTGGGGCGGCTCGAAGGTAGCGCGCGCACAAGCAATCTATATGCAATCGGCGAATCGCTTGGCGGAAACCGCTGTGAACGCCAGGTCGGAGGTCCGCGAATCGTATTCGGCCTACGTAACCGAATACGACGTAGCGAAGCACTACCGCGACGAAGTCGTCCCGCTTCGCAAAACGATTTCAGACGAACTGATGCTTCGCTACAACGGCATGCTCGCAAGCGTTTTTGAGTTGCTGGCGGATTCCCGCGAGCAGGTTGGCGCCGTCAACAGCTATATCGAGGCGCTGAAGGACTACTGGATTGCAGAGACCGATTTGCAGCAAGCAGTCGGTGGACGTCTTCCTAACGTAGCCGACGCGCAATCTCAGACCGCGCCTCTCGCACAGCCGGCATCGTCATCAAATTCTGAAGGTAAATAAATGGTCTCACGTCGAAATTTCATCGGCGGTTCAGGCGCTGCGTTGTTGGGCGCAGCACTTGTCAGCAAGGCCGGCGCTGCATCATTGCCCGAGGCGCCGACAACGTCGAGCGTCAACATGCAGCCTCCGTTGGCTCCGCCAAACGGCCGCCCTTACACTCCAGTGGTGACTCTCAATGGCTGGTCGTTGCCATGGCGCATGAAGAACGGCTGGAAGGAGTTTCACCTTACAGCCGAGCCAGTCGTGCGCGAAATGGCTCCCGGCATGAAAGCCAATCTCTGGGGCTATAACGGTCAATCGCCGGGTCCGACCATCGAAGCGGTCGAGGGCGACAAAGTTCGAATCTTTGTGACCAACAAGCTGCCCGAGCATACGACCGTGCATTGGCACGGAATGCTGCTGCCTTCCGGTATGGATGGCGTCGGAGGGCTGACTCAACCGCATATCCCGCCGGGAAAGACCTTCGTGTACGAGTTTCAACTTGAGAAACACGGCACGTTTATGTATCACCCGCACGCCGACGAGATGGTGCAAATGGCGATGGGCATGATGGGTACCTTCATCGTCCACCCTAAGGACCCGAACGTCATGCGCGTCGACCGCGATTTCGTGTTCCTGATGTCGGCGTATGACATTGACCCGGGAAGCTTCACTCCTCGCGTCAACGAAATGACCGACTTCAACATGTGGACGTGGAATTCCCGGGTTTTTCCCGGCATTGACCCGTTGCCGGTACGTGTGGGAGACCGCGTTCGCATCCGGTTCGGCAACCTCACGATGACCAATCACCCGATTCACCTGCATGGCTACCACTTTGAAGTGGCGGGCACGGACGGGGGCTGGATACCGACTGCCGCTCGTTGGCCGGAAGTAACTGCGGACGTGGCCGTTGGACAGATGCGCGCCATTGAATTTACGGCGAATCGACCCGGCGATTGGGCATTTCACTGTCACAAATCACACCACACGATGAACGCCATGGGCCACCAGGTGCCAAACCTGATTGGGGTGCAACAGAAGGACTTGGCAAAGCGTATCAACAAGCTCGTGCCGGACTACATGGCAATGGGAAGTGCCGGCGGCGCCATGGGTGAAATGGAGATGCCGTTGCCCGATAACACACTGCCCATGATGACCGGAACAGGTCCGTTCGGACCGCTCGAAATGGGCGGCATGTTTACGGTCGTGAAGGTTCGCGAGGGCATGGCTCGAAATGATTATCGAGACCCAGGTTGGTTCAAACATCCGAAGGGCACTGTCGCATACGAGTATACCGGCGACGTGTCCGAAAGTTGATTCGCAGATTCGCAGCAGGTCGCGGATATTTTTTTTAATGGTATCTGGAGAAAGAGCATGAAAAAGACATTTGTTTCGATTGCACTCGGCGTTGCATTGGCCACTTCTGGCGCCGCATTCGCGGCGGGCGATATGGGGAACATGGACATGTCGAGCGGCGCCAAGCAAGGAGGGGCAGCTAACTCGTCGATGTCGCACGGCGAAATTAAGAAAGTGGACACGGCGTCCGGCAAGTTGACCATCAAGCACGGCCCGCTTGAGAACCTCGGCATGGACGGGATGACGATGGCTTTCAAGGTCAAGGACCCGGCGATGTTGTCGCAAGTCAAAGTGGGCGACAAGGTTGATTTCGTTGCGGAGGAAATTAACGGTGCGTTGACTGTTACGAAACTGCAGAAACAGTAAAAGCATCTAGGACAGACAACTCGGTGCGCAGGGCTGTTTCGACGGCCCGCACCAACCACTATCAAGGAAATCAAAAATGAAGGCCTCGAAAAACAAGCTCATCGCGCCGGTCGTTGCGACTCTGGCCATCGCATTGGCTCCAGCTATTGCCTTTGCGCACGGCAAGCTCGAGAGCGCAGAACCTCCCGTGAATGGCACGGTTTCAACAGCACCGGGCGTACTGCGCCTAACCTTCAATGAAGACCTCGAACCGACTTTCAGCACCATCAAAGTCGCTGATGCGAGCGGTGCACCGGTAGGTGAAGAAAAGGCCAAGGTGGACCCGGCAAACAAGCGTATTTTGACCCTTGCTGTTCCGAAGTTGGCCGCAGGTACGTATTCCGTCCAATGGGCTGTCATGACCGGCGACAGTCACAAAGCGAAAGGCACGTATAAATTCTCGGTGAACTGATGAACTACGGCTCCTTGGACATCGAGCGCCTTTTGTTGATGGCGTTGCAAAACCTGGGTCTTGCGGCCATGGTCGGCGCTCTTCTCAGCGCGTGGTGGCTGAGGGGACCGAAATCCGATTGGCAAGTGCGCGCCTCGGCGAAGCTCGGACTTGTCTTCAGGATGTCAGCCATCGTAGCGTTGCTGTCTAGTACGGCAGGATTTTGGGTTCATTGCGCGTTGATGAGCGAAACTACTCTCCTCGACGCTTGGCCCGCAGTCCGCTCGATGCTGGTGAAGACGCAGTTCGGCCATATTTGGGCAATTGGTGCTGGTCTGCTCCTCTGCGCTGTTGTGTTGTCGTTCAAACCTACGAATCGCGCCGGTATTCCGTGTCAGCGTCTAACGTGGCTCTTGATAGCGGGAGTCGCTCTGGCAAAAAGTAACGCGGGTCACCCAGTAGATGCTGGTATTTTGAGTCTCCCCGTATGGGTGGATTGGGTTCACCTTCTCGCGATTAGTTCGTGGGTGGGTATGGTCCTCATGGCAGCGTACATCGTGTCGCCAGGAATGTTGCGCGCGAGGTCGACGGAACTCTCCGGAGGCGCCAGATATGTTCAGGCGATGTCGGATGCGGCTACCGTCGCCCTCGTCGCCCTGTTCCTGACGGGCGCGTTCAACGGCTGGCGTGGTGTCAGCGCACCCGAGAATATTCTCGGGTCGTCTTACGGGTTGGTCCTCGTCTTTAAGCTTGCGCTCGTCTTGGTCGCCGCCGCGCTGGGCGGCCATAACCGGTTCTTCGAAATGCCCGCGCTTCTTGCTTCGCTGAAAGGGTCTTCGTCCGCCATTCAGACGCGTCAACTGAAACGCTTCGCGACCGTATTGCATATAGAGTCGTGGGTCCTTATCGGCGTGATTGTAATCGCGACGGTGCTGGTATCGAGTCCGCTTCCCGGCACCGAGTGACAGAGTGAAATCTCGGCAGCGTCCTGCACATCGGCGCTGACAAGCCGCTGGCAACTTAAATCGGAAAGCGGTCAGCGCGACCCGAAAATAGCAACGCGGCGGTTCGTGGCGAGTCTGCCGTCATCGAGATTAGTTGAGGTTCTCAGCAGGAACTCGTCTTTCGGGCCCGGAGTTCTACTTCGGGCCTTCTTACCCGCGTGGCGAGCCGTGCCTCTGCGATGTGAGACGCATCCTTTGCTGTCCTTTCCGCACTGAAAGACCTTCTCGTGAACTTGTAGTCGGCGGGCGTTGTAGAAGCCGAGACAGTCGACGATTTCATCCATCGCAGCACGCTGCGTTGCGAAGTGACGAACGCGCAGTCGTGCGACCCAGGTTAACGGCCGTGACCGTGCGGCGCTCAACCCCGGGGATTTGGTATCCGAATAAATACATCATTCCTGAGGCTCTTGCTCGAGCTAACCATCAGTTGGCGGGCGAGCCACTTAGAGTAAGGATGGTGGCATGCTTAAGTGACTGATTGATTGCGCGCACATTACCATTTGGTCATTTGTTAGTCATCTTCAATTGTATTGCGCTTTTCCACTTTCCTTCTGCTGTCTTGTGCAGTTAATCTCATCGACAAGTCGACCTGGTCGCTCGCATATAGAGGGCTGGTCAACGTACAAAGCGTTTTTGTGTGGAATTTCGTCGGTTCCGGCTCTTCGCCAAGGGCGTCGATACTTCGCCCTGTGCAGTGCGCAAGGAGCCTCCGCGTCCGACTGACCATGCGGCGCGCGGTGGGCCAAATTCTGGTTCTAGTTGTGAGAGGGCTTGACGTGACTATGCTAAAGCAACAAGCGGATATTGATGTTGAAATCAACGGAAGGCGGCGTTTTGTGCGGGGGCTCGCAGCGGGTGGTCTCGTCGCTGGCATTGGCGGATGGCCGATAGCATCACTTGCCGCAACGGTAAGCACGGGGCCGACGGTACTTAGCGGCACGCAGTTCGATTTAACGATTGACTCGACACCGGTCAACTATACCGGGCGCACCCGACCCACAACCTCCGTCAATGGGTCGATTCCTGCTCCGATTCTTAAGTGGAAACAGGGTTCTGAAGTTGCGATGCGAGTCACCAATCGGCTTGCGGTTCCTACCTCCATTCATTGGCACGGCATCCTAGTTCCCTTTGGAATGGACGGCGTCCCTGGCATCAGCTTTCCTGGAATCGAGCCCGGCGAAACGTTCACCTATAAATTCCTTGTTCGACAAGCGGGAACCTACTGGTATCACAGTCATAGCCGTTTCCAAGAACAGACCGGCCTATATGGGCCACTGGTCATTGAGCCCGCCAATGGCGAGAGCGTCCATACGGACCGTGACTACGTTGTCATGCTTAGCGACTGGACCGACGAGAATCCGGAGCGAGTCATGCAGAACCTGAAGGTCTCCAGTGACTACTACAACTACCAGATGCCGACGGCGCCGCAGTTTTTTAGCGATATCAAGCGAATCGGGCTCAAGGGGGCATTGAAGAAGCGACAGATGTGGAACGAAATGCGAATGAACCCCACCGATTTCAATGATGTGTCGGGGGCCACCTACACATACCTCGTCAATGGTGTGGCTCCTGCCGGCAACTGGACCGCTATCGCGCGACCTCGTGAAAAGGTGAGACTTCGTTTCATCAACGGGTCTTCGACAACGCTTTTCGATGTTCGTATCCCGGGCCTGAAGATGACGGTCATCTCTACAGACGGACAGGAAGTTGAACCGGTTGAGGTCGACGAATTCCGCATTTCGGTCGCCGAGACCTACGACGTTGTGGTTGAGATGCCTGACGACAAGGCGTACACGATTTTTTGTCAGTCGATGGACAGAAGTGGATATGCACGCGCAACTCTAGCTTCATACCCCGGTATGCGAGCTCAGATTCCCCCAATGGACCCTAAGACCTGGCTGACGATGGACGACATGGGCATGGGCGGGATGCAAGGGATGGAGGGAATGAAGGGAATGTCGGATATGGGCGACATGAAGGGCATGCACGACATGAAGGGCATGAGCGACATGAAGGGCATGGGCGACATGAACGGCATGGGCGACATGGAGGGCATGGGCGACATGAAGAACATGGGTGACATGAAGAACATGGGCGACATGGAGGGCATGGGCGACATGAAGAACATGGGTGACATGAAGAACATGGGCGACATGAAGGGCATGGACGACATGAAGGGCATGGACAACATGAAGGGCATGGGCGACATGAAGGGCATGAGCGACATGAAGAACATGGGCGACATGAAGGGCATGGACGACATGAAGGGCATGGACAACATGAAGGGCATGGGCGACATGAAGGGCATGAGCGACATGAAGAACATGGGCGACATGAAGAACATGGGTGACATGAAGAACATGGGCGACATGAAGGGCATGGGCGACATGAAGGGCATAAACGGCGGAGGGACCACGGGGATGAGTGAGATGGCTCTTAAGACCGGCCCCGAAGTCGACATGCGACCGATGACGGTTTCGAGTTCCCTAAGTGACCCAGGACCACGGCTGCGAGGCAACGGCCGAAAGGTGCTGACCTATTCCGACCTGCGGACCATTGGCGGCCCGCTCGACGACCGCCCGCCTACGAGGGAAATGACGCTACGGCTTACCGGGAACATGGACCGTTTTATTTGGGGCTTTGATGGCAAGAAGTTCTCGGAAGCTGAGCCCATCGTCTTTAACTACGGGGAGCGGCTCAGGGTTACGCTCATAAACGACACGATGATGAACCATCCGATTCATCTTCATGGGATGTTTATGGAACTGGAGGACGAGCGTGGGCAGTTCCTCGTGCGGAAACACACCATCAACGTCCAGCCCACCAAGCGAGTGAGCTACTTGGTAACAGCGGACGCTCCCGGGCAATGGGCGTTTCATTGCCATCTTCTGTATCACATGGAGGCGGGAATGTTCCGCAAGGTAGTGGTCGCATGAGCGCGAGCCACTTTTTCAGGCGCGCGGGACAAAGGAAGCCGGTCAAGTCCTTTCCAACCGCGGTCGCGCTATTGATAGCCTCCTCGTCGGCCGTGGCTGCGGGAGATATGTCGCAGATGGACGGTATGCCGGGCATGAAAGGCATGGGCAACATGGACATGTCGGACAAGGGGAATAACTCATCTCAGTCACGCTCCGGTTCCACCTCAAAGACGGGCGGAGCGCCCGGGGCAAAAGGAACGTCAGGGATGGACGGCGGGGACCAGATGAAATCGCCTGGAGACCAGCCACATCCCAAATCGGCCGCACCGACCGACGGCAATCAGTCGAAGTCGAGCAGCGACGCCAGTATCCGGGTTGATAATTCGAAAAGTCCGAAGGCAGGTCCGCTCAATGGACCCAATCACATCATTGGGGTCGACGAACCTCGCATTCCGATGGCGAACCCGAATGAAGGCATACCGATGCAAGGCATGGATATGTCCGACAACGGTATCTACCACCAAATTCTCATCAACCAGTTGGAGTACGTTAAGGCAGTTGGAGGACAAGGATGGTCGTGGGACGGTGAGGCATGGATTGGCGGCGACATCAACAGGCTATGGTTGAAGAGTTCTGGGGAGCGTCTTTACGGAAAAACAGACGATGCGCGCGTCGAAGCTCTCGTATCACACGCATACTCGACCTATTGGAACGCGCAACTTGGTGTCCGGCACGACTTCGGTAACGGACCGACTCGCGATTGGGCAGCCATCGGCGTTGAAGGACTAGCTCCTTATTTCTTCAATGTACAGGCGACGGGCTATATCGGAACTTCCGGCCGCACCGCTCTCCAGTTGAAAACATCCTACGACATCTTGCTGTCTCAGAAGCTCTTTCTGACCCCCGAAGCCGAGATGAACGCATACGGCAAGTCCGACCCGGAGCGAGAAATTGGCAGCGGTATATCTGATATTAAACTGGGGTTGCGTGTTCGCTACGAGATTAGGCGAGAAATAGCTCCCTACATTGGCTTTGTGTGGGGACGCCGCTTCGGCCGTACGGCTGATTTTTCACGCCGCGATGGAGAGCCGGTAACCGATACGGAACTGGTGGTTGGCTTGCGCCTTTGGTATTAGCGCACCTCCTCCGCTGCCCCGATTCGCCTCGTTGAACATGTCACCGCCTACGCTTCTTGCGACGTTGCCGCTAGGCTGGAAAGCAAAGCGTCGCGCCCGGCAATCCAACGTCGCCTTCGCCCTAATAGTCCACGACTCGAACTAAGCAGATGAAGTCAACATTACATTTTGGTCAGTCAACCTACATTTTCGCGGTCCTCCTTCGACGAGGGATATCACGTATGTAAAGCGCAACCTCGGTGAAGAAACCATTGTCCGGTAGCACCGACGGCGGCTCGGTCATTCAGTCTTCCACCTCAGGCCGCGATTGCATGCCCCAATGTGGCGTGCGACTGGTGGAACGCCCAGACGCCTTACTCGCTACGACACACCCGGCGAGCCGGCATTCTCCCGATGGCCCAAAAGGCAGGGGCTACTGCGAGCCGTCCCTGCTCGGATGTACGCCTTCATTTGAATTTTGAACAACGGAGCAGTGGTAGACTCGCGGAAAACGAGAGAGTCGCGAGCAAATGGACGATATAGCAACGTTGATTCAGCATTGGAAGCAAGACCCGACAGGAACGTTTCAGAGTTGGTTCCTATGGCCCGAACGCTTAAAGAATTTCCGCTCGATTCGCCAAGGGCTTCGACAAGTTGTGAAGGAGATAGAGGCAGGCACTTTCGGGAACACATACCGCGGGTCGTCACTCGAGACTGTCGTTCACTCAATCGCCGAGCAACGGCAAATATTTAAAGGGGCGGACCATGCGTTCCTCTGGAAGCCGAAGCTGCGAATCCCGGACATCTACGAGAACCCCGGGAATCAGCGGGCGTTCGCGCGGCTCCTGGAAACTTGCGACTGCTGCAGCGAAGCAGAAGAAGTGCTCCGTGCCATACGAGCGCTCGATTCCCATGCCATCAAGGGTCTGGGACCGGCTGTCGCGAACTTGTTGTATTTCATCCATCCGACACTTGTCAGTCCGTTCAATACAGCCATCGTCAAAGGCTTCAACGCAGTCACGCGCTCGAACGTTAAGCTCGGCCGCTGGGACCATTATCTGACGATGCGGCAGAGCATTCTTGCGTTCAATGCGGCGCATCGCGGGCTCTTATCCAATGACCTTGGTGCAGCCGCTGGATTCCTGTTTGACGTTGGAAGCGAACGGTATCCGCTTCCGCCGATAGCTGACGACACGGCTTCACACGACGCGTGGCGCAAAGACCTTGAGGCAGTCCGCGCTCAATCCGCAAGTCAAGCCAAACAATTAGCGGCAAGCAGACAGGAGGATGCAACACATACGCAGATTCAGGGTTGGCTGCGCGACCTCGGACATTCGCTTGGATATAAGGTTTGGATTGCGACCAACGATAGGTCCCGCCCGTATGAAGAAGGAAAGCTCTCCGACGGATGCCTTGAGCAGTTACCGATTGCGCTTTCAATCGTGGGCGGGGACACGGTACCTTTGATTGACGTCATCTGGCTGCTTGAAGACGGCTCGGTTGTCGCCGCTTTCGAGGTAGAGCATTCGACGTCAATCTACTCCGGCATCGTTCGATTGCTCGACCTTGCGCTTGGGTCCGCAGATACTATTCAACGACATCTGTATCTCGTTGCTCCCGACAGCCGAGAGAGCGACGTTCGTAGTCAACTCGCGAGGCCGGCATTCTCGCGCGTGGCTGCGCTGAGCATGAAATACATTCCCTATAGTGCGCTAAAAGCAAATCGGGAAAGCATCGCGCGTTTTGGCACCGGGATGAAGCCCATCGAGGCCATTGCCTCCAAGCTGTAGTCAAATACTTGTCTCCCGTTGCGTGCTGGTCGCTCTAATCTAGACGCTAAAAACGTCCGGGTCACTCCGGAGCCAGCGGCACGCATGGCTTCAAATGGTTTTGCGAAATGCTTCCTGTTGGGCCTATGGTGTTCGTTGCGGTTCTGACAGGTGGGCAGACACTGCATCATGCTCGTTGGAACGCTTGAATTAGCGAACGATAGCCGTCGGTGGCCGACCTAGGAACTGACCTCGTCGCCGACCGATAGACCTACCGCATGTGATGACAGGATTTCATTGAAGCTCCCATCACCGGGCACGATGCGTGCGCGTCCTTCTTCGCTGGCTTATGCAGCCCCCTGCTATTCAAGGAGGAAATATGGCTCACCAACAGTATCAGTCGTGCATCGACGCTTGCGATTCCTGCGCCACTGCTTGCGACAATTGCGCAACTGCATGCCTGTCTGAAGGCAACGTCTCCCAAATGGCCGGTTGCATCAGACAGGACTTGGACTGCGCTGGTGTCTGTCGTCTTGCGTCTGCGGTCATGGCTCGCGGCAGCCAACATGTCAAAGACATTTGTGCGCTATGCGCATCCCTATGTGAAGCATGCGCCACCGAGTGCGAGAAACACGAACACGAGCATTGCAAGCAATGCGCGGAGGCTTGCCGCACCTGCGCGAAGGAATGTCGCGCGATGGCGTAGGTCGCAAACTCGCCAAGCGGGCCCAGAGCGGCCCGCTCGCTCCGCCGTGCGAAAAAGGCGTAGCCCTCAGGCGGTGCAGTTGCTATTCGGTAAGCGCTATCGACCACCGCTGTGCTGTCCGCGCAGACTTCCTCCCTCGGGTTGCAGTGGGCTAGCGTCCGAGAAGGGTTGATAATCAGCAAGCTCGAAGTTCTTCCCGTGCAGCTCTCGCATCTCGTCGACGGCGCCGGTCTGAGCGTGCAACATTTGATTGCATAGGCGCACGAGTTCCTCGTGGCATCACCGCGCTAGCTCTTGGGAATAAGCGAGCACGCGTTCGCGAAGGATAGTTCAACGACCTGCTAAGTCATTCAGCATCGCACCGACGCGCTGTTACTTATTCGACGGCCATCACGGCTGCGCCGTGCACGGTAACTACTCATGGCGTGGAAGAGCAGAACCTCTCAATTGGGAAAGCGCAAGCAGTGACAGACTTAGCCTCTCGAGTCCTGCACGCTGGGTGACTGAATGGTCATCTGAGCGTCACGGTGTTTTCAGGTGCACTTCTTCAGAATAAGCCTCGTAGCACGTCGAATCACCGACGCAGCTTTAATAACGAGGTTAAACATGAAATTGCATCATCTTGCTGTTGTCCTTTGCGCAAATATTGTCACAACAGCTGCATTGGCCGATTCAATGCACAACTACCCTCCGAAGGAAACAGCAAGAGCGGAAAGCGTCGAAACGGTTCAATCTGCTCACGTCTGGCAACCGCCGGTCGCTCAGGCCGCACCCGCTGGGAAGACCCGACGGCAAGTCGTCGAAGAACTGAAGCAGGCAGAACGAGAAGGACTCGTCCCGACCAGCGACAACGACTATCCGCCAAGCAATTGGCGCATTGAGATTAACAAGGAAAAGTACGCCGCTCGGCACCACGCAGCGCAAGCGAAGTAGGCGTCCACCGGCTCGCGCTGCCTTGGTTCACTAGCAAGATGCGGTACTTGACAAATAAGGGGCGAGCCGGACATTTAGCTAACGCTGGTGCTGAAATCGAGGTCCAGCATGAAAACAGAAATTGGCGGTGGAAGAATAGTAGCCGTGGCGCTGATTGCGAGCGTCGTTCTTGCCGCCTGTGGCACGATATCGAATGAGAAGGGCTCTGCTGCTAGCACTAACAAACGCGCTGCACCGAGCCCACAGTTGAAGCCCGACTATCCCTGTCAAAACCTGCACGTAAAGCCAACGAACTGTCCTCCGCGGTAAGCGAACCGCGCGCATCATGTCCGGCCGGCAAGGTTCTTCGAGAGGGGAAAGCTCACGGAGTCCTTCCCCAGCCGCTTCGGTTCTCGATTTGTCTTCCCCGAAAAATCTCCAAGCGGAGTGCAACGCGGCAGGCGCTTCCGCTCGCGACCAATGGTCGAAAGGAATAAATCATAGCGGTATGCGCATCCTACTTATCGAAGACGAGCAGAAGATGAGTTCCTATCTTCGTAAAGGTCTCACGGAGGCGAGTTTCACTGTCGACATTGCCGACAATGGTAGGCATGGCCTGTTTCTGGCACTCCACGAGGACTTCGACTTGATTGTCCTTGATGTGATGCTGCCGCAGATAGATGGTTTCGAGGTGCTAAAGCGGTTAAGGGAGCAAAAGGACACGCCTGTGCTCCTTCTGTCCGCGAGAGACGGCACCGAGAGCAAAGTTAAAGGTTTTGAGCTTGGCGCTGATGACTATTTGGCGAAACCTTTTGCGTACATAGAGCTGCTGGCGCGAATCCGGACTCTTCTTCGAAGAGCGCCTCGTTCGACCCGTGACTACGTGTTCATTGCTGATTTAGAGATTGAACTCATAAAGCGACGCGTGAGGCGCGGTGGCGTACGGATTGAACTTACCGCCCAGGAGTTCGCTCTTCTTCAGTTGTTGGCAGAGCGTCAGGGCGAAGTGCTGACTAGAACGTTCATCACATCGCAGCTATGGGACATCAACTTCGACAGCGATACAAATGTGGTCGACGTCGCGGTCCGAAGGCTCAGAGCTAAGATTGACGCGCCCTTTGACAAGAAGTTGCTCCACACTGTCCGCGGAATGGGTTACGTGCTGGAGGACAAGTCTCCGGCGAGTGAGTAGTTGAAAGACCATCTTGTCCGAGGTGCTTGCGGGTAGCACCTTCGCCGCAAGAGGTACGCGACGTCGGTCGCGGCGCGGAAAAGGGAGCTGGACGGCCCGCGCATGGAGATGTTCCCTGATGCGAGTGACACCTGCGGAAGGTGCCGGTTTGACTGAACCCCGGGTCGGAATGGTGAAGACCCTAGAAGGCGCACACCCCGATTTCGGTGACCACTTCGAGAGGACCATGCCGGCGGCAGAGGGCACTCGCGTTCTCTGCTCGTCCCGGTATGATTACCGCCTACGGCTACGGTGCAGTAAGCAGGTGCTCAATCTGGTGCATCGAAATGGGTTTGATTAACCAGTCGTCGAATGCGCTCAGTTCGCCGTTCGTGCGAATTTCAGCACGGCCTGTGACGGCAACAATGCGGGCATGCCTTGACAAGCCGCAACGAATCTGAGAGCACACGTCTCGTCCATCGACATCCGGTAGTGAGATGTCCAGAAACACCAGGTCGAAGACTTCTTGAGACGCCATTCGGCTTGCCGAGGCTCCGTCATATGCGACCGAAACACAATGGCCCAATTCGAGTGCAATATTCGCCAACATATCGGCTGTGTCTCTGTGGTCGTCGACAAACAAGACCTTCCCCATGACAGCTCTCCAATAGGCCAGGTCGACTGGAACGCCGTTGCTGTGGCGTCGATGCACAACCGCGGGCTGCGCCGTTGGAACCTTTGCAACTTGTACGCGACAACGCTCGTGCGTAAAAAAGAGCCCGACATTTCTGCCGGGCCCAAGGTGGACGGAATCGCTTACCGGCAAAAACGCGTATTGGCATACACGTTCAGCCTTTGCCGTACGAAACCGTCCGCGTGGCCGAAACTCGACCTCTCCGAGAGCCAACCAGTCGAGAAACCGAGGCCTCAATGCGGAGCGCCCCAATTTGTACGAAGGCCCCCGAAGCTTGACTGGAAACCTTCAGTCCGCGCCATGAGTATGGTGGCTGGCCTCTGGGCTGCGTGAGGAAGTGGCGTCATTCTTTGCGTCCTCTGCTGCGCCGTGCATCGACCTCATTCCAGGCATGTTCTTCATACTCTCCATTTCCTCGTCTGGAGGCGCCTTAGCCACCATTTCCTTGTATTCCTGTGGGCTCATACTTGGCAGTTTGTTCACGAAGGCGACCATACTCCAAATCGTCTCATCATCGTGTGTCTTGCCCCAAGCAGGCATTGCGCTCATCTTGAGGCCGTGCTTGATAACCCAGAAAGCGTTGCGCGGGTCCAATTGCGACTTCGCCAGCTCCGGCGGCTGAGGATAGAGCCCAGGAGCCAGCTCAGAATCTTTCACTCCAGGTGCGAGGTGGCATGTCACGCACATTGCCGCGTATTGGCCCGCGCCCTTAAGAATGAGTTCCGGACTATTGAGGTCTGGCAGCGCGATGTCCTTCGAATGAGCCTCGATAGACCTCATCCGCAATGTTTGCAAAATCTTGTAGGTAAGGGACCAGTGCGGAGCATCTGCCCCCATGTTGTAGCTTCCAGACAAGACGAACGCGGTCGCACCGACGAGCGCGACTGCCGACAATGACGCTGCAGGAAGAACCCAGTGTCTCATGCTCTCACCGAGAAGAAGGGAATCGGCCAACATCATCCAATCGACGCTTCATGGCGGCCCGAACGCGGTCTCCGCTGAAGAAATCCATGTTTGGCAGTTCGACGAACCTCTCATTTTTCCGTCGAACTGCCGCCCATCGCCAGCTGAATTCTGCAAGCTCCCGTGCCACTTTGACTAAGGCCACGCGTCGAGCGAAGCAAGTTGGCCTGAAATCCTGGTTGTATGAGGGTCAGCGATTGCGAATCCGATAGAGTTCCTTATTGCGTTCGATGGTTCTCTCGCTGGGCGGGTAGTCGTTCTTGCTGGTGGGAATGAGGCCGTCCCGTTGCGCTTGAATCATTTCGGCGACGACTTGCGCGCGGGTCTTTCCAATTTTGCCTGTGGCAGCCACGCCATCGGTGCTGCCGCCATACGACTGCGTGCTGCTACTCGACGCCGCTAACGTTTCGCTCCCTCGGGTCGGCTGTACGTCGTTCAAGCGATAGGCATGTTCGGCAAAGGCTGGCGCTGCGAAGGCGATGCTCAGGGTAGCAACCAACAAGGGAATTACTTTCATTGCGTCCTCCAAATGAGTTTGATTGGAGGAAAGTTTATGTTTTGGACTCTGTCTGGAGCATGGCTTCAACATGAAAATTGCGCAACGTTTGAAGCGTAGAAAATGTGGATGAAGTTGATTGGCATCCTCCCGGCTGAGCTCACTGCTCTCGCATCTTAATGCCTCGGAGCTCGTTGAAGACGGTTGATGACGAACAGATTGCCAAAATGTAATACCAGCGCAATGAACCGTGCGACTTTGGCTTGTATAGTTGGAATTCTGAGATGCAAAATCTGCTAAGAAAGGTGGTGTTAAGCTTATAAAATAGGAATGCGTATAAAATTAAGAAGCTGCGTGATAGAATGTGGCGCGGGCATCAACTACACTCTGTTCAGTTCGACCACCGTTGGCTTCGTGTATTCGCACACCGACCTGAATGCGCCGACAGCTATCTGCGGCTACCTGGTGCACCTCTGGCCACGACCCCAAGCACGCTGAAATTCGACGACTACGAAGTGAACGTCAAACATCAGTTCACTCCAAGTTTCTTTGTCGGTGCCATGTATAGCTTTACTAAGGGCAGGTTCGACGCTGCTTCAGGTACCGCAAAGCCGAAGTGGAATCAGCTTGCTTTGATGGCGGACTACAGCCTGTCGCCGCGCACCGACGTTTACGTGCAAGGCCTGTATCAAAAGCTGTCGGGAAGCCGTACCGGCACGAATCTTGATGCTGGAGCCTTCATTACGGGCGCTCAGGCACCGTCGACGTCTTCGAATCAAGTGTTAGCGCGTGTAGCGTCGCGTCATCCGTTTTGAGCGGTTTCGACGTGAGTCAGGAGGTGCTTCCGATATTTTAAGAGTTGGCGCGCGGGATACCGTGTCTCGCGCGACTTCATGCCGTATTGACGTCCACGCGGATGGTGGACCTCGACTATGCTTTCCTAAGCGTTCGACGGACGTGCGGGTAGTCGTGTGCACCGCCATCCCTTCAGACCCGGCTGCAACGCCGGGTCTTTTTTTTTTCGAAATGCACGGGCTGGGGCTCGAACGTCTCCGGATATTGTGGCGAACTGCCCCCTACAACCGCAGTCCATCGGAACTAGCGGTGTGCCAACCGCTTTGGTCCCTGGTCCAAGCGCATGCTGACGGTCTACGTGGTCGTTTGAATGATAGAAGCGGGTTCCGGCCTGCTGCGCCGTAGCTTTGTGCGTAAATTCACCGCCGGCAGGTACCGGACGCTTAGTGATGTTGGCCGCACCATAAACCCGCGCGTGCCCCGCGTTGAGCTGCTTCGGCCGCACTTGCTGCCGGTGCCCATCGTGCGCGGTAAAAGTGGCGCGGACGACAAATTTCTCGGAACGTGTATAAAATGGCCTCGCTACGCTTCGCGACATGAAATTTTTTCGGATACTGCTCCTGCTGCTGCTTTGTGCTGTGCTGCCCATCAGTGGGCTGGCAGCCAGTGGCTTGACCGGAGAATGTCCGATGCAGATGAGCGCGGGCTCCGACGAAGCAAGCGCGATGTCGTCGGAGATGCCCGGGTGCGAGATGGCGAAATCTTCTCAATCGGAGAAAGTCCGGGGGTTCTTCTGTAAGGCAACGGCGCAATGCCAGCTCGGCAGCCTCTACCACCCGGTTTCGCGCATCGAGGTAACGCGTCCTGCCGCATTGTCCAGCCCGCTCGTATTCCACTACGCGCACTCGCTCGTCGTCCGAGAACCGGCCGGTCTCTGGCGACCTCCTCGCACCCTCTAATCCCTTGCTGACAGGTTCGCCGCATTAGCGGCGAGGTCGTCCTGCATCCAGGACGTGGATTCCTTATGGGAGTCCGCCGTTGGGATTAGAACATGCCTTCAATCATTGGCACGCCGTTATGCCGGCGTGCATCCCTGCGCGCGCATTCGCTTTTTGCCGCGCTGATTCTCACGAGCGCAACTGCGTCCGCTCAGGAGACACCCGTTACGCTTGATGCAGCGCTTCAGGCCGCGACCGACCATTCCGCCGTCATGGGCGCGGCGCAGGCCTCGGTACGCGCGAGCTCCGAGGCAGCCGTCCGGGCCGGCCAATTACCCGACCCGATGCTCAAGGCGGGCATCGACAACCTGCCCGTGACCGGGCAGCAGAAATTCACGGTCGGCCAGGATTTCATGACGATGCGTCGCGTCGGCATCGAGCAGGAATGGGTGTCGGGCGAGAAGCGCCGACTCCAATCCGCTCTGGCAAACGACGTCGTTGACCGGGAGCGAGCGGGCTATCTGGCTCAGCTCGCGAACACACGTCAGCAGACCGCCATCGCGTGGCTGAATGCGGTCTATGCAAAGAAGACGGTCTCGTTGCAGCAGGAACTCGTTGACCACATGAGTCATGAGCTCGCCGCGACGAAGGCTTCATATCGCGGGGTGAAGGCGACGGCCGCTGATGTCACGCAAGCGCAGGTGATGCTCGCGCAGACCCAGGACCAATTGCTCAAGACCCGCCAGACCTTCCAGACGGCACTCATCGGCTTGTCTCGATGGACAGCAATGCCCGCGTCCGACGTGACCGGCGAGCCGCCTGCGCCCCTGTCCTACGTATCGACGCTACCTCCAGAGGAACTGCGTGAGGTACAGCCGGCGCTCGTCGCTGCGTCGCGCGACATCGCGCTCGCCGATGCCGATACGGCCGTCGCGAACAGTAACCGAAGCCCGAACTGGACTTGGGGCGTTGCGTATCAACAGCGCGGCGGAGCGTACTCGAACATGGTGTCGATTGGCGTCAGCATCCCCTTGCCCATCAATCGCAAAAATCGCCAGGACCGGGACGCAGCGGAAAAAGCGGAGCTTGGCACTAGGGCGCGCCTGATGTACGAGGACGCGCAGCGTCAGGTCGAAGCCGACATCCGCACGCAGTCCGCCACCCTCGAGAGCGGTCGCGAGCGCATTGCCAATCTCTCCGACTCTCTGCTTCCCGCTGCTGGCCAGCGCGTTCAACTTGCCGCTGCCGCCTATAGGGCAGGCACCGGCTCACTCGCCGATACCTTTGCGGCTCGACGCGCGCAACTTGAGGCTGAACTTCAGGTGCTTGACCTGCGACGCGACGTGTCGCAGACCTGGGCACAGCTTGAATATCAGGTCGTCCCAGCTTCGATGACCGCCGGTCAGTGAAGGAGAAACGCATGCAAAAGAAACAACTGGCACGCGCAGCCTTGGCGGTGTTTGCGGCAGCGGCGCTGCTCGCCGTCGGCTACGTTGCCGGCACCCATCGTCCGGTTTCGGGGGGAGCAGGCGCTGTCGCCGCCGTCTCCACGTCAGGCGACAAGGTCGACCCGAAAACGGGTCGCAAGGTGCTGTATTGGCATGACCCGATGGTCCCGGCACAGCATTTCGACAAGCCGGGCAAATCGCCTTTCATGAATATGCAACTCGAGCCGGTCTACGCGGACGAAGGTGGCAGCTCGACGGGCGTCAGCATCGACCCTGGCCTCCAGCAGAACCTCGGTATCCGCTACGCGACCGTGCGCCGGCAGGAAACTTCGGAAGGGTTCGACGCCGTCGGCACCACGCAATTCGACGAATCGCGGTCAGACGTCGTGCAGTCACGCGTCGCGGGTTACATCGACCATCTATACGCCAGCGCCCCGATGCAGCGGATTGCGAAGAACGCACCGATTGCGTCGCTATTCGTTCCCGACTGGCTGGCACCGCAGGAAGAGTACCTTGCGCTCAAGCGCAGCGGAATGGACAGCAGCATGCTGGAAGCGTCCCGCGCGCGCATGCGGGCGTTGTCGATTCCGGACGGCGTCATCGCGGCTCTCGACCGGACCGGTAAGGCGCAGACCCATGTCGTGCTGTCGTCGCCGGAAACAGGCGTCGTGAGCGAACTGAACGTCAGGGAAGGCGCGATGGTCACCCCGGGGCAGACGCTCGCCAAAATCGCGGGGCTTTCGAAGCTGTGGCTCGTCGTCGAAATCCCAGAGGCGCTCGCGTTGTCCGTGCAACCTGGCATGACGGTCGACGCTACGTTTAGCGGCGACCCGTCCCAGCACTTCAAAGGCCAGATTCGGGAAATCCTGCCTGGCATCAGCACGACGAGCCGCACGCTGCAGGCTCGCCTTGAAGTCGACAACTCAGCGTTCAAGCTGACGCCGGGCATGCTCATGCGAGTGCACGTCGCTGGCCAGAAGGCAGTGCCGCGGCTGCTGGTGCCTTCAGAAGCCGTCATCACAACCGGCAAACGCTCCGTCGTCATCGTGAAGAACGGCGACGGACGCCTGCAACCTGTCAGTGTCACCGTCGGTAACGACATTGGCAACGAAACTGCGGTCGTCAGTGGTCTGGCGGACGGCGAGACCGTCGTTGCTTCCGGCCAATTCCTCATCGATTCCGAAGCCAGCCTCAAATCGGTTTTGCCGAGGCTCGAAAGTCGCCCGGCATCCCGGGCAACGGGTGCTTCCCCCGGGACCGGTTCGGCCCCATCTTCTGCCCCCGCAGCGACTCAGACGTATGAGACCACCGGGAAGGTCGAGAAGGTAACTGCGGGCGACATCACGTTCTCACATCAGCCCGTTCCGGCGCTCGGCTGGGGCGCGATGACAATGGCGTTCAACAAGCCTTCGCCCAATGCATTTCCGGATGTTAAGGCGGGCGAGACGGTGCATTTTGTGTTCAGGCAGACGGATGACGGTTATCAGCTCACGAAGGTCGAGCCCGTGGGAGGCGCCAAATGATTGCGCGTCTCATCCGCTGGTCCATTCGCAACCGCTTCCTCGTGTTGCTGGCGACCATCCTGGTCGCGTCTTGGGGCGTCTACTCGGTAAGTGAGACGCCGCTCGACGCGCTGCCGGACCTGTCCGATACGCAAGTCATCATCAAGGCCTCATATCCGGGCAAGGCACCGCAGGTCATCGAGGACCAGGTCACCTATCCGCTCACCACGACGCTGCTTGGTGTGCCGGGCGCAAAAACCATCCGCGCCTATTCGTCATTCGGCGACGCGTTCGTGTATGTGCTCTTCGATGACAAGACGGACCAATACTGGGCACGCTCGCGCGTGCTCGAATATCTGAATCAGGTGCAAAGCCGCCTGCCATCTGGAGCGACGGTCTCGCTCGGTCCGGACGCAACCGGCGTGGGCTGGGTGTACGAGTATGCGCTCGTCGACAGAACCGGGCAGCACGACCTAGGGCAACTGCGCGCGTTGAACGACTGGTTCCTGAAGTTCGAGCTGAAGTCGGTGCCCGATGTGTCGGAGGTGGCCAGCATTGGCGGCATGGTGCGCCAGTATCAGGTCGTCCTCGACCCGGATAAACTGCGCGCATATGGCATCACCCAGGCAATGGTGGCCGATGCACTGGGCAAGGCGAATCAGGAATCAGGCGGGTCGGTCGTGGAGATGGCCGAGTCGGAGTACATGGTCCGCTCGTCCGGTTACCTACATTCGCTTGATGACTTCCGCAACGTCGTGCTGCGCGCGAACGAAGCGGGCACGCCCGTGCTGCTCGGCGATGTGGCGCGTATCCAGATTGGACCCGAGATGCGGCGCGGCATTGCGGAGCTGAACGGACAGGGTGAGGTCGCGGGTGGCGTCATCGTGATGCGCTCGGGGAAGAACGCGCTCAAGACCATCGACGCCGTGAAGGCAAAGCTCGGCGACCTGAAGCGGTCCCTACCCGCTGGCGTGGAAGTCGTGACGACTTATGACCGCTCCCAACTCATCGAGCGCGCAGTGGGCAACCTTAAGGACAAGCTCATTGAAGAGTTCATTGTCGTCGGGCTTGTCTGTGCGGTCTTCCTGTTCCATCTGCGCAGTGCATTCGTCGCGATTCTTTCGTTGCCGCTCGGCGTCCTCGCCGCATTCATCGTGATGCGCTACCAGGGTGTCAACGCGAACCTCATGTCGCTCGGCGGTATCGCGATTGCCATCGGCGCGATGATTGATGCCGCCATCGTGATGATAGAGAACGCGCACAAGCATCTGGAGGCGTTCGAGCATGAGTACCCTGGCGCGCGGATTTCTGCGTCTCAACGCTGGGAACTGATTGCCACGTCTGCGGCTGAAGTGGGGCCGGCGCTCTTTTTCTCTCTGCTCATCATCACGCTGTCGTTCATCCCAGTGTTCTCGCTGGAAGGGCAGGAAGGCAAGCTGTTCTCGCCGCTGGCATTCACGAAGACCTACACGATTGCGGCGGCTGCCGGACTGTCCGTCACGCTCGTGCCCGTCCTGATGGGCTATCTCATACGCGGCCACATCCCGCACGAAAACGCCAATCCCATCAACCGTGTGCTGATTCGTCTATACAGGCCGCTGCTCGAAGCTACGCTTCGACGTCCATGGTTCGTGATTGGGCTCGCCGTCGTTGCGCTGGCTGCCACGATAGTTCCTGTTTCGCGTCTCGGTGGGGAATTTCTGCCGCCGCTCGATGAGGGCGACCTGCTGTACATGCCGACGGCGCTTCCCGGCATTTCGGCCGAGAAAGCGTCGGAACTGCTGCAGCAGACCGACCGGCTCATCAAGACCGTGCCGGAGGTGGCGACCGTCTTCGGTAAGTCGGGCCGCGCCGACACTGCCACGGACCCGGCGCCGCTCGAAATGTTTGAGACCACGATTCAGTTCAAACCGCGCGACCAGTGGCGCCCGGGCATGACGCCGGAGAAGCTAGTTGACGAACTGGACGCGACAGTCAAGGTCCCGGGATTGTCGAACGTCTGGGTGCCCCCCATCCGCAATCGCCTGGATATGCTGTCGACGGGCATCAAGACGCCCGTTGGGGTCAAGATTTCTGGTGCGGACCTTTCGCAGATAGACCGGATTGCGACGCAGGTAGAAGCAGCCGCGAAGGACGTGCCTGGCGTGACGTCCGCATTGGCCGAACGGCTGAACGGAGGTCGTTATATTGATGTCAACATCGACCGGTCTGCGGCGGCCCGTTACGGGCTGAGCGTGGCGGACATCCAGTCGGTCGTCTCGTCGGCGGTAGGGGGTGACAACGTTGGCGAAGTGATTGCTGGTCGGGAGCGGTTTCCCATCAATATCCGCTATCCACGCGAAGTCCGGGATTCGCTCGAGCGGCTTCGTCAACTTCCGGTCGTCACGGACCGAGGCGCGCAAATCCAGCTCGGCGATGTCGCGCGTATCGCGATTACCGACGGTCCCCCGATGATTCGCAGCGAAAATGCGCGTCTCTCGGGCTACGTCTACGTGGACATCCGTAACACGGACCTGCAGTCAGCCGTGAAAGCGATGCAGCGTGCGGTCGCAGAAAAGGTCGTTCTCCCTCCCGGATACTCAATCGCGTGGTCCGGACAGTTCGAGTACCTGGAGCGCGCGGCGGCCAAGCTGCGAACGGTCATTCCCGTGACCCTAGTCGTCATATTCGTGCTGCTCTTCCTGACCTTCAATTCCGCGGCTGACGCGTTGTTGCTCATGTCGACGGTGCCCTTCGCGTTGGTAGGCGGCCTATGGTTCATCTGGCTGCTGGGCCATGCCGTGTCGGTCGCGACATCAGTGGGTTTCATCGCGCTCGCCGGTGTGGCTGCTGAATTCGGCGTCGTCATGCTTCTGTACCTCAAGGGTGCACTCAATCGTCGCCTCGAGGCTGGCGAAATGCTGACCGAGGCGCTGTTGTTCGACGCGATTCGCGAAGGCGCCGTGTTGCGCGTGAGGCCAAAAGCCATGACGGTTGCGGTCGTGCTGGCCGGGCTTATACCCATCATGGTTGGTCATGGCGCGGGGTCGGAAGTCATGCAGCGTATCGCTGCGCCGATGGTCGGCGGCATGGTCACCGCGCCCCTTCTGTCGATGTTCGTGATTCCCGCTGCCTGGTTCCTGTTACAGCGCCGTCAAGCGCGAGAGGCCGGCGCGGCCCGTTTTCATCGTGAAGTACCTTCCGGCGCGAGAGTGCCATCAACCGAAACTGGAGAAATTCAATGAAGAAACTGATTGTCACAACCGCAGCGTTTGCAGCCATCGTTGCCACTCCCGCGTTTGCGGGCGATGACATGGCTGGCATGAACATGTCCGCAAAGCCTTCGGCCGCGAAGGCGTCGTCGAACGCCGCGCTGACCGACGCGGAAGTCAAGAACGTAGACTCGACGACCGGCATGGTCACACTGAAGCATGGCGCGCTGGAAAACGTCGGGATGCCCCCGATGACTATGGCCTTCAAGGCAAAGGATGCCGCGATGGTCAAAAAAGTTCACGCAGGTGACAAGGTTAAGGTTCGCGTCGAGAACGTCGATGGCACCTTGACCATTGTGAGACTGGAGAAACAATCTTGACGAAGTATTGATGCCGGGCTGCAGGCTCGCCGTCGGTGAGCCTGCAGTCCGGTCCGTAGGAGACAGAGGCCCGTGATGCTAGCGACATCAATCAGTGTATGGAACGCGACGGTCAAACGTGTGTTGCGTGTTGCGCTCGGCTTGCTGTTCGTACTAACTTCGCTGGCCGCCCACGCTGTCGACGAGTCAGAACTACTGCCACCTGAACAAGCGTTCCCGTTAAAGGTCACGCTCAGCGCGCAGCAAGAGCTGCTGCTCGATTTCAACACTCACGAAGGTTATTACCTTTACCGGGACAGGTTCAGTTTTGCGGTCGACGGTACACCGATAAAGCCGGACCAGATGCCGCCGGGTGAGCTGAAAAGCGACCCAACATTCGGCATGGTCACGGTGTACCACCGGCCCTTGCAAATCGCTATTCCCTTGCCTCGCCCGATAGTGAGCAGCATCATCCTGTCCGTCACGTCGCAGGGATGCGCAGACCTGGGCGTCTGCTATCCGCCACAGACGCGAAGCTTTCGCGTGGCAGAGAATGGCTCGGTCACTTCCGCCTCAACAGGGGATAACGCGCCGGCTGGTGTCGCCGGATTTCCCGACATTGGCGATGCCCTGCCGTCCGGCAGGCTTGGCATCAACCTGCACCCCGCGAATGGCATCTCCCTCGCCGAACTGCTCGCCTTTCTCCTCGCGGGCCTGCTAATGGCAGGAACCGTGTGCATGTACCCGCTCATTCCCATTGTGACTGCGGTTATCGGGGCAGCGCGGGAACCATCGTCCTTTGGGCGAGGCTTTGCCCTGTCACTCGCTTATGTGCAGGGGCTTGCGATTACCTACGCAGTGGCCGGCACAATCGCAGCAATCATCGGCATTCCGCTAGTGGCGGTAACACAACAGCCCTGGGTGCTCGCCGGCTTTGGCATGCTGATGGTTATCCTGGCCCTCGGAATGTTCGGCGTGTTCAGACTGCAGTTGCCGACGAGCTGGCAAACCCGAGTGGCGGGATGGAGCAATCGTCTGCCCGGAGGGCGCGTTATCCCGGTGTTCATTGCGGGCATGCTGTCCGCGCTGATTGTCGGGCCATGCGCGACGCCAGCGCTGGCGGGCGCACTGCTGTATATCGCCAACAGCCGCGACGTCATTGGAGGAGCACTGGCCCTGTATGTGATGGGCATCGGGATGGGAATTCCGCTGCTACTCGTGGGTACCTTCGGAACCAGAATGCTACCTCGGGCCGGGCACTGGATGGTCGCGGTCCAGAACACGCTGGGCGTCATCCTGCTGGCCGCAGCGCTGTGGTTTGTCTATTCGCTGCTGCCAGTTTGGTCGTTGATGATACTAATTGCGCTCCTGCTCGCCGGTTGCGGGGTGATGCTTCGCGCGATTGACCCACTGCCAACAGGTGCACCCGCCATTACGCGAGTGAGCAAAGCGCTCGGCGTGCTGCTACTGGTCGCGGGCGTCGCCGAGTTCATTGGTGTCTTGTCAGGTCATCGGGACATCCTCGAGCCCCTTGGTGGCCTGATGCGCGTCTCGTCTGAGGGGACCAGCCAGGGAGCCGCACGATTCGACACGATACGGTCGAATGCAGACCTGGACCGGGCGCTCATAGCCGCACGCGGCCGGCCGGTTATGGTCGACTTCTACGCGGACTGGTGCATCAGTTGCAAGGAGCTCGAGCGCTTCACGTTTACCGACCCGCGCGTAGTAACCGAGTTTGCTCAGTGGAAGCTGCTGCGCATCGACGTCACGAAGAACACGCCCGAGGACATAGCGATGCTGCGGCGCTTCGGACTTTTCGGGCCGCCGGCACTGATTTTCTACGACAGGAACGGCAGGCAGCAACCCGGCGCACAGCTCGCGGGATTCGTCGGTGCCGATGCGTTCCTGTCGCACCTGAAGAAATGGGCCCAGTGACATGAAGCCACACTCGAATTTCGCGACGTGTCGTGGCGGCATGCTGCGACCAGGCCTATACTGAACTTCATGAAATTCTGGGTAAAACTCGTCGCATGTTTTCTGATTGCCTGGTTGCCTTTGATTGGCTATCCGGCATCGGCGACGTCATGCCCGGAAATGAGGGCAATGGCTTCACGACAAGCCAGCGTGTCGAGTGCCTCGGACTCGACACCCTGTGCACATGACGCAAAACACAACGCCGTGAACGTCCAGCACGTCTGCCCGGATGGCGTAGGTGGGTTCCTTTGCGGTGTGCCGGCTATACCCGTGAAGTATTCGGTCCTCGTCACGCCTTCGTCACCCGTCTATCGGGCGGTTACTCCCGCCTTCGCTGAAGAGTTCATTCCGGAACTTCCCGCACCTCCGCCTCGCTCGCTGTAGTTTCTCTTCCAACCAGGTTTGAACGGTTTTGTGCCGTGGGTCGCACATGTTCGCTGCGCGCAGCGACTGTCGACCTGCGCATGAAATCTATCAGCGACTTCATTCAATGGAGATATCCATGAACGCGAAAATTGTACGTGCATCGATGCTTTCAGCGGTGCTTTTGGGTGCAAGTGCCGTCGCCATGGCGGCAACAGGAGCTGGAGGTGGTAGTGCGCCCGGTTCGTCATCGCAGAGCCGGGAACACGGCTCCATGATGGGCATGGGCGGAATGATGGGGAGCTGTCCGATGATGGGTGGTACGGCCGGTATGGACCCGAAAACTGCGCTGAAGATGCACGGCGAGATGATGCGTGCGATGGGCGACATCATGCTCAAGTACTCAGACCAGGCCGGAACGGCTCCGTCGAAGTAAGTGCGTCAGTACCCATCCAAAAATATCCAAACTCAAGGACTCGACCATGAAGTGCAACATAAAGACGATGGTGACGATTGCGCTTGCTCTCGCACTGATTATCGCAATCGGCTACTGGGCATTGCCTCAGATACGAGGCACGCTCGGCGCTTTCATCGCGATGGCCAGCGTGTTGATTTGCCCGCTGTCGATGCTGTTCATGATGCGCGGCATGCAGACCCACACCGATAGGCAGGAGAAGTCCGGTCAGCCCGTGGAAAAAAGCGGCTCGTAGTTCAACCATCTGATGGCATCACGCAGGCTCGGTGCGGCATGGATGGCAGTCGCACCGAATCCTTGCGTGGCGCGGGAGCGAATCATGTTTAACGGAAAGCCGATATTGAACATCATCATCGGTCTCTTCGCGGCTATCGGCCTGGTCGCCGTGCTGAGTGCCGTTGGTATGACGGCAATGCACCTCAGCATGATGCACGGACTGCATTCCTGTGGTCAGGCGATGTTCGGCCGTTTGCCGACCAATGAACTGGGAGACTCAGGATGAAACGCCATACACACGACAAGAAGGCGTCAGCCAAGCCGTCGCGAAGGACGCTGTTGCATCTGCTGTTCCTGCTAGCGCTGGTCCTCGCGGTACCTGCAGCCATGGTCTGGGGTCCGACTTTTGTGCGACATGAGACGGTGTCGTCAGCGAAGGTGACAGGACCGTCCGGACAGGTTCAACAAGCAACTGCCTGGCATGTCGGAATGTTGCGCCCAGACGGATTGCGAATCATCCCGAGCGGCCGGTCGGATGCGTCTCACGTGTTGAACCCGAACCAGTTCACCGACGAAGACGTGAGACACGCCTACTGGGTTGCAACGCAGATTCCCGCAGTGCTCAACAAGCTTTACTGCTGGTGCGGGTGTGAGAATCGTGGCGTGCATCGCTCCAACCTGCAGTGCTTCGAAGACGAGATGGCAGTGACGTGCGCGGTGTGTCAGGGCACGGCCGAGATTGCTTATCAGATGACGCAAGCCGGCGTTCAGGATGCGGGCGAGATTCAGGCGGCAGTCGATGCGAAGTGGGCGCCAAAAGGATAGGCGCGAGCGGCTTTCTCGCAACCAGCCATGGAGGGAAACATGGAACTGAGATGCGTTGTTGCAATTGTTCGGCCCGAAGTCCTTAAGGCATTGGAGCGTCGGCTGGGAACAGTTCACGTTCATGGGGTGACCGTCACACGAGTCAAAGGATTTGGGATTCATCCAAACCCCTTCTCGAACGACTGGACAACCGAGCACATCAAGATTGAAGTCTTCACCGAGAGTGAGCGTGTTGATGCGCTGGTCCAGGAAATTATGGACACCGCACGCGGCGCCTCAGGGGACGATGGAATCGTCGCGGTTCTTCCCGTGGAGCGATTTTTCCGGGTTCGTACGGCTTCAGAGGCGGCTCCGTGAGCAGCAACAACGTCGGAATGTGCATCCGCCACATCCCGAAGTCGGCCTTCCGGGTCCGTAGCGCGGGCGGCTCGAGCGTTGAGCGCTTGAACGTCCGCCATCCTGACTCTTCTCGTCAGGCAACTGCTTGGCACACTGTTCCTGTTCATGGTCGCGGGGCTCTTCTATCGTGGCAGCGCGCCGGCCTTGCGATTACGCTCGCCGTACGGCATCTCACGCGTACCGAACACGAGAGGCGGGACGACGACCGCACCGAGAGGGCGAGATAACGTGGCTGCTCGGGGATATTGCTGCCGGCGGCATTCCGGGCCGCCGTAGCTGATGCTCGGACCTTCGAACAGCGGAGTGGGACATTCGGTTCAGACGTCATGACCGCGAAAATCGTAGGGTCAGTCCGCGCTGATATAAGCCATTTCGTATAAAAAGAAAGCGCATGCGGCGAGCGTGACGATGCCAATTGCCACGATTACGCCGAATCTCTGTGTCGCTCGTCGCATTACATCACTCTGCGTGTCTCATCTGACAGGTTCAGACTAGCTTGTCATAGACGCCAAAGCAATGGGAGCGGCGGGTATTGACTGTCAGGAACGTGCGGGTGCGTGAGTGATGGTCGCCGTTTCTGCTCCTTGACCTTCCCATGGCAGGAAGGTCAACAATGACTTGTATCAGCCGAGCGGCCGTTTCGTAGGAGGGAGACGATGAATATTGGCGAGGTTGCGAAGTCGTCGGGCATGTCCGCCAAGATGATTCGCCATTACGAGGAAACAGGCCTGATTCGGGCTGCCGCGCGGACAGGGTCGAACTATCGGGTGTACACCTCCCGGGATGTGCAGGTGTTGCGCTTTGTCCAGCAGGCTCGACATCTTGGATTTTCCACCAGGCAAATTGCGGTGTTGCTGGCCCTTTGGGAAGACCAAAGCCGGTCAAGCCGCGAGGTCAAACAGCTTGCGAGTGCGCATATTGCAGAGCTGAATTTGCGAATTCAGGAACTGATTCAAATGAGAGATTCGCTCAGCCATCTGGCGGCACACTGCAAAGGGGACTCGCGCCCTGACTGTCCGATTTTGGGGAAACTTGCGGGCGAGGCGCATTGATGTATCCATGCGTCGAAGTTCACGATAAGCGAAACAGTTCAAGCACGGCATGACGCCAAGACGGAGCACTCGATATGAGCGGGCCACTTAACGACGGTAAGACTTCTCATGAACACTCGGGCGCAGCCCATGAACCGAGCGGCCATCACGACCATGCCTCGGTCAATGTACGAGGCCGGCCGTCTGGGCACGTTCATGACAATCAGGGGCACCGCGGACGCAGTCACGATGGTGCGCGAGCGCAGACCAATGACGCGCTCAAGGACCCCGTTTGCGGTATGCGTGTTACTTCGGATTCGCAATTCCGCTCTGAACATGATGGACATCAATATTTCTTCTGTAGCGTGTCGTGTCAGGAGAAGTTTCAGATTGCCACGTCGAGGTATATCGAACGGCCGACCGAGACATCCCTACAGGCTGGGCCGGAGGGCACGATATACACGTGCCCGATGCATCCGGAAATTCGCCAGGACCATCCCGGGAACTGCCCAAAGTGCGGGATGACTCTCGAGCCGTTGTTGCCTAGTCTTGAGGACGAGGAGAATCCGGAACTGACGGACTTTCGTCATAGATTCTGGTGGACGCTACCGCTGACTGCAGTGGTGTTCGTCCTGGCCATGTTCGGCCATCGACCGGGCTGGATGGACGCGGCCACCCAAAGCTGGGTCGAGTTCCTTCTCTCGACCCCTGTCGTCGTTTGGGCCGGTCTACCGTTCTTCATACGATGCTTTCAGTCGTTCGTCAATCGCAGCCCGAACATGTGGACGCTCATTGGACTCGGCACAGGCGCGGCCTATGTTTATAGCGTCATCGCGACAGTTGCTCCTGGCGTCTTCCCCGAGGCTTTTATCGCGCACGGTCGGGTCGAGGTCTATTTCGAGGCTGCGGCCGTCATCATTTCGCTCACGCTGCTCGGTCAACTACTGGAACTGAGGGCACGGTCACAAACCTCCGCTGCTATCAAGGCGCTCCTGGGCCTCGCGCCGAAGACTGCGCGACGTGTCAATGCTGATGGAACTGAGGAGGACGTCCCGCTTACCCACGTCCATGTTGACGACCTGCTCAGAGTACGGCCGGGCGAGAAGGTGCCAGTAGATGGCGTCGTCACGGATGGTTCCAGCTCGCTCGACGAGTCAATGATTACGGGCGAACCAATTCCTGTCGGCAAACGCGTCGGCGACCATGTCATTGGCGCGACCATGAACACTTCCGGAAGCCTCGTCATCAAGTCGGAGAAAGTCGGCTCCCAGACCGTACTCGCACAAATCGTCCAGATGGTCGCGCAGGCACAGCGCTCGAGGGCGCCAATGCAGCGCATGGCCGACAAGGTTGCGGGCGTCTTCGTCGTCGCTGTAGTTGGCGTCGCGGTCCTGACTTTTCTTGCCTGGGGCTTGTTCGGACCGGAGCCGAGCTGGGTGTACGGTCTCATCAACGCGGTGGCGGTGCTCATCATTGCATGTCCGTGTGCGCTCGGACTCGCTACGCCGATGTCCATCATGGTCGCGAGCGGCAAAGGCGCCTCGAATGGTGTGCTTTTTCGGGACGCTGCCGCGATTGAGAATTTGCGCAAGGTCAACACACTTATCGTCGACAAGACGGGCACGCTAACCGAGGGTCGTCCCGCCTTTGAACGTGCAGTTGGTGTGAACGGACATTCAGAAGAAGATGTGCTCGGGCTCGCGGCGAGCCTTGACCAGGGTAGCGAACACCCCCTGGCCGCGACCATCGTGGACGCGGCCCGTCAGCGAAAACTGGCGCTCGAGAAGGTGGAGAACTTCGAATCAAGCACAGGGATTGGTGTGCGAGGATTCGTTGGCGGTCGGAAACTCGCGTTGGGCAACACTGCCTTGATGGAGGCTGAAGGTATTGACGTTCGGGAACTGGCCACCGAAGCCGACGCACTGCGAACGCAGGGGGCGAGCGTCATGTACCTGGCTGTCGACAAGACTCTGGCAGGCCTTCTCGCAGTGTCGGACCCGATAAAGGCGACGACATCCGAGGCGTTAGCGCGGCTCAGGGAAGACGGCATTCGCGTTGTGATGGCGACCGGCGACGGTGTCGTGACAGCCAAATCTGTGGCGACGAGGCTCCATATCGACGAGTTCCATGGTGAAGTCAAGCCCGCCGACAAGCTTGCGCTCGTGACGCGATTTCAGGAGGAAGGCAAGGTCGTGGCCATGGCCGGAGACGGTATCAACGATGCGCCAGCGCTTGCCAAGGCGGACGTGGGTGTTGCGATGGGAACCGGTACGGACGTGGCGATGAGTAGCGCCCAGGTCACCCTCGTTAAGGGCGATTTGCGTGGCATCGCGCGAGCCCGGGAGCTATCTGAGGCCACTATCCGCAACATGAAGCAGAACCTCGGCTTCGCGTTCGTCTACAACGCGCTGGGTCTCCCGCTGGCAGCCGGCGTCCTCTATCCATTCACCGGGTTGTTGCTGTCCCCGATGATTGCCGCGCTAGCAATGAGTCTGAGCTCGGCCTCAGTTATCTCGAACGCGCTGCGTTTGCGCAACGTGAAGATTTAACTCATCGCGCTTTCCGATTGTAGGGCGGGTATCGGGGTTGTACACGCTGCATGCCCACTTAGGCTTCGGTGGACGCGTCGACGAACGCTACCGCCAACACTGGTTAGCCATCCAACGTTAAGCAGGTGCAGTTATGATTGCAGTCGTGTTGAAATCAATCATCACGTGTCCGGTGTGTGGGCATAGGAAGAACGAGATGATGCCCTCTGACGCCTGCGTGTGGTTTTACGAATGCGAGCAATGCAAGACTGTTCTCAGACCGAAATCCGGGGATTGCTGCGTGTACTGCTCGTACGGCACGAAAAGGTGCCCGCCGATGCAGCGGTCTGGCGCCTGCTGCGCCTGACCGGATTCACGCAATTGACCAAGCGCGGTGCCGAGGCGCGTGTGACCCGACAGTCACAGCTTCTGGAAGCAGCAGTAAAGAAACTGCTGAATGGAGCCTGCCGGCGTATGGTGGTCCTCGAGTGTGCTTGTGACCAATCCAAACCCTGCACCGAATTCTTCTGAGAGCAACTGAGCGTCGTATCGCCTTACTTCCAGCCCGCTGCACCTGTTTGGTCCCAGTGGTCCGAATGTGCCGATTACAACGTGGCCACCGAACTTAATTGCTCTGGTCAGAAGATGGGTGTAGGCGTTCCGTTGCGATGGCTCCGTCAGGAAGTGGAAGACAGCGCGGTCATGCCACACGTCGTATCGATGCTCAGGCAGCTCGACCACCGTAATATCAGAGTCGAGCCACGTTATCTGCTCGGCGACAGAGCCTAAACGCTGTTTTGTTGCATTGAGAGCGACAGCGGACATATCGAGCACAGTCAGGTTTCGGTATCCACGCTGAAGCAAAGTAAGCACCCGGGGAAGGCATCTTGACGGGGCAATCGCTGAAACCATCAAGCAGTGGTCGGCGTCCAGCGATGAGGAAGAAGTTGCGTGATGTCGGCGG
>NZ_JARUXO010000001.1:1954576-2142743 GCF_031451275.1 Caballeronia sp. LZ029 | reverse complement strand
ACTTCGTCCATCATTTACACCTGTCCATTTGAAATTTGCATGGACATGATCGTCGGGCTGCTCGTCTTGCCGATCAAGATGCCTTCGCCGGGTGCTTACGAAGCAAATCATCGACCAACGTGGATTCACCACCGCCAATATCGATAATGGTCGCTCCCCGGTCTGACGTGCTTTCGCCAATTAGCCTCAGCGAAGTTTCCAGATGCGGTCGGTACCAGCTAACCGCGTCCGCCGCCCTTTTGTGATACACGCCGTCCCAATGCTCTTTGCCGTTCATTTCTGCGTCCGCGCGTCCATGCTCTATCCAGCTTCATCGTAGGGCAAGTTTTGATGTCTGTCACGAACGTGCGAGCTAGACAAAAGTATCGTCGTCCGACTGTCAGTGCGTGTGCCGGTGATGAATATCGGGGAAGTGTGCGTGCGTGTGAGTAATCGGCGCGTGCTGATGGGGATGCGTGTGCGGCTCCTGACCATTCCACTCAAAGTCGTGCGTGTGCTGATGATGCTCATCGTGCCGGTGCCTATGGTTATGTTCAAGCACCTCGTGAGTGTGTGGATGTTCATGCCGCTCTCGGATATGCAGCCAGACTCCAAGAGCCATAAGCGCAGCCGCCACCAAGAATGGCAGCGAAGGCATCTCAGGCCACAGGATGAGCGATAACGCTACCCCGAATATCGGCGCGACCGAGAAATAGGCGCCGGTTCGGGCTGTGCCGAGGTTTCGTAGCGCGACGACAAACAGGACCAAGCTCACGCCATAGCCGGCGAAGCCGGTCAGCATGGCGGCCGCCATCCGACCAACGCCAGGTAAGTGCGCACCCGCAAAGAGCGCGATGCCCAGATTGACGGAACCCGCAGCCAGCCCCTTCAGGCACGCAATAGCCATCGCGTCGTTCGTTGAAACCTTGCGCGTCAGGTTGTTGTCGACCGCCCAGGAAACGCAAGCTGCGACAACCAATAGCGCACCGGGCGATACGCCGCCGACGCCGGGTTGCCAGGATAGCGCGACGCCACCTGCCACGATGGCGACCATCCCGAGGAATATCTGCAGGTCGACGTTTTCGCGAAATACCACCCAGGCAATGACCGCGGTGAAAACGCCCTCGAGGTTCAGTAGCAAGGAACTGGTTGCGGCAGGTGTCGTGCTAAGGCCGAACATCAACAGCGCAGGTCCGCCGACGCCGCCTGCAGCAATTGCGCCAAGAAGCCAGGGCACCTCGGCGAGCTGAATCCGGCTTTCATTTTCTCGTTCACCGGCTGTGCGGCGCAGTCGCTGGAAGAGAATTCCGATGGCAAGACCGACGCCGCTGCCAAGATAGAACAGACCCGCGACCATGAACGGCGAGAGAGAACCGAGCAAGGTCTTGGCGAGAGGCGTCGTCGTGCCGAATAGCGCGGCGGCAAGAAGTGCGGTGAAAGCGGCGTTGTGGCGTGCGTGCATGGATTGACGGGCGACGAACAGTAACCAGATTCAGAAAGTATCCGGGGAAATCCGCGAGCGAGGAGAACGTTGCCTAGCAAGCGATACCCCCACCCCCTATGGTACACTAGGAACGATTGTATACCCGGTGGGGGTATGTGGAGAACGCGATGAGTCATACGGTTCAAGAAAAACAGAAGCTTCTCAACAGGGTTCGCCGTATCAAGGGGCAGGTTGAAGCCATTGAGCGGGCACTCGACGAAGAACACGGCTGCTCAGACGTCCTGCAACGAATCACGAGTTGTCGTGGAGCGATGAACGGCCTGCTGGCAGTTGTGCTGGAAGACCACATCAGGAACCACCTCGTCGATGCTGAGAGCGGCGAAGAGCACGGCGACAGTGCGACCGAACAGCTCATCGAGGTGGTTCACAGCTATTTCAAGTAGGGTCGAAAATGAGTGATTTCAAAAACGCCGCATTCGGTGCAGGACACGACCACATCTTTCTGGGTGCTGGTCACGAAAAGAACGAGCGAAAGACATGGGCCGTGATTGGGCTGTGCAGCGCGATGATGTTGATTGAAATCGTCGGCGGCAGTATGTTCGGGTCGCTTGCGCTCGTCGCCGACGGTCTGCACATGTCGACGCATGCTGGCGCGATGCTGATTGCAGCGCTCGCGTACACCTACGCACGGAAGCATGCCACCGACTCCCGCTTCGTGTTCGGTACGGGCAAGCTTGGCGACCTCGCGGGCTTCACGAGTGCCATCGTGCTCGCAATGATTGCGCTGCTGATTGGCTACGAGGCGGTCTCGCGTTTCCGGTCGCCGGTACCGATTCACTTCGGCGAAGCCATTCCTATCGCGGTGGTCGGCCTGCTTGTTAACCTTGCAAGCGTGTGGCTGCTGAGCGGCGGTGACCACGGCCATGGTCACAGTCACGGACATGGCCATGCTCACGACGACCATGCTCATGAAGACGCGGTACAGAAGATTTTTACGTCGTCCGGTGTGTTTGCCGTTTCCATCTTCGAAGATGGCGTGCCGCCTGTTTTCAGGATTGCGCCGGCGACGGAAGGTTCGCGACTGTGCGCCTCGACGGTGTCCATTACGACGGTGCGACCCGATGGGACGCAACAGGTATTCGCGCTGGCGGACCGTGGTGACTATCTGGAATCGAAGGAAGACATCCCTGAACCACACGCCTTTAAGGCCATCGTGCGGATGCCGGACGGCGAGCACGGTGTCGATTTCAAAGAGCATGAGCACGGCCACGACGTGCACGAGGCAGCGACCCGGGACCACAACATCCGGTCGGCCTACATCCATGTCATGGCGGATGCGGCGGTCTCCGTGCTGGCAATCATCGGTCTGGTGCTGGCGCGCGCGTTCGGCTGGCTGTGGATGGACCCCCTCGCCGGCGTCATCGGTGCGCTGGTGATTGCGAACTGGTCGTATGGGTTAATGCGTGACACGGGTGCAATCCTGCTCGACATGAGCCCTGACCGGCGCATGGCGGAGAACGTGCGCCATGCTATCGAGGACCGTGGCGACAAGGTTGTCGACCTGCACGTATGGCGCGTGGGTCCAGGTCACATGAGTGCCGTGGTGTCGGTGGCAACCGGTGAACCCCAGCATGATTCGCGCTTTTATCATGCAGTGCTTGAGCGCTTCAAGGGGCTGTCACATGTCACCGTCGAAGTGCAACCTTCACAAGCGGCGGCCTGACTCAGGCCAGTCAAGCCGTCGTGCATTGATGTGTGGGCTTTCGACGGCAAGACCAAATTGTGCGTCGGATGTTTTCGCCGCGTGATGAAAAATCAGGCATAGACGAAGATGAAGGACCATCGGCGCCATCAGGTCATTGATGACAAGTCCCGGTGACAAGCAAAGCATCGCAATCGTCTTGGATATCGCACCGGGCTCGGAATCGACGTTGAGCGTTCCTGATGCAATGCACCGCTCCGCACTGTAATCAACTAACGGGCGGACTTTCGCCGCAACCCACCACGGATAGCGAGGGCGCACAGGGTCAGCAAACAGAAACCACCTCCGGCGTAGAACGTTGCGTTCGGCCCCAAGTGTTCCCACAGCGCGCCTGCGACGACGCTCGCCACGAGCATCGCCAGACCGCTCATCAAATTGAAGAACCCGAACGCGGTGCCTCTCAGGTCCGGCGGTGCAGTATGCGCAACCATGGTTGCAAGAAGGCCTTGCGTGAGCCCCATATGCACGCCCCAAAATGCGACACCCAGCAGTACGACCGGCCAATGGTTTCCATGCGCGAGTACGACATCTGACGCAATGAGTACCACGAGTCCGAGGGTCAGCAGCTTCGTGTGGCTCATCGAGTCAGCCAGCTTACCAAAGGGGTAGGCGGACGCGGAATACACTAGGTTCATTGCCACCATCACGAGCGGCACTAGGGCAATGGGTATCCCGCCTTGCATCGCGCGTAGGACGAGGAATGCCTCGCTGAACCGCGCGAGCGTGAAGACTGCCCCGATGAACACCACCCACCAATACGACCCGTTCAGCTTTTTCAGGCTTTCGAGCTTTATTGGGTTGACACGTTTCTCGTCCGAATGGTGAGCAGGTTCCTTGATGCCGAACACCAGCAAGGCCACTGCGACGAGTCCCGGAATCACAGCAATCCAGAAGATGAGACGAAAGTTGTTTGCCAATAGGAGCATCAACGCGACGGCGAACAACGGTCCGAGAAACGCCCCGACCGTGTCAAGCGATTGTCGCAAACCATAGGCGGCGCCACGCAGGTGTGGGGGCGTGATATCAGCTACGAGTGCGTCGCGCGGCGCACCCCGCACTCCTTTGCCAATTCTGTCCGCGACGCGCGCTGTCAGGACGATGCCCGCAGTTGGGGCAAGCGCAAACAGAGGCTTGCTCAACGTGCCCATACCGTATCCGATGACCGCTAGCCACTTCCGGTTGCCGAGGTAGTCGCTCAGGGCACCGGAGAACATTTTCACGATGGGCGCAGTCGCTTCGGCGACGCCTTCAATCAAACCGACCATCATCGCGCTCGCACCCAGGCCTGTTATTAGGAACATCGGAAGAAGGCTGTGAATGATTTCCGACGAAATGTCCATGAACATGCTGACGAAGCCGAGCATCCAGATACCACGGGGAATCTGGATGAGTGTGCCAGTACGCGTTGAATTGGTCTGCATCTTGTCTCGAATTCAGGATTGGTCGGCTTCAAAAGCGGTACCGATGCACGCCGGTGTATCGCCACCCAAAAGCCGAGTCCGTGACAGGGCCATGTCCTCCAGGGACTCAATCACCTGTCTGGGATACTTTCTGGAGCCGTTTCCCCCTTGCACAAAAATACAAAGCTGACAGCCGGTTCTTACTAAGCACGCCCTCCAGACTAATGCTCACGGCGTAATAATAGACGGTCATTGTCGGTGCCGCGTCCTTGCCAAATCCAAGAGCGGTTGGCAATAGTTGTGCGCGGAACGCCGCCGGCGAAGGAGGTTCGAGCAGAGACTTTAGTTCCAGTCACACCCTCGAACGAACCGACGGCAACAAACGATGTCGACCTGAATGCTGACCTCGACTGGATGCTCATTACATAGTGGTAGATACAGCTGGGCCCGTCTCGCCCGAATAGAGAACAACAAAAACGCCGAGTTTCGGGACGTCCCATTCTCGGGGTGTTTTTATTTCCGGGTCATCAAGTGCCGACCGTCCTTTCAAAAGGCGGACGGTGAGTGCTTGAGGACCGGTTGGAGCCGACGCCGCGAGCCGGCGTGGCCGCAACACATGGGCCCTCACCGCCCACGTGAGCGCCACCAAGCTTGCTGCGCAGCCGATGTACTTCAATTCAAACAGGGGAAAACATCTCGTTCTGCTTGACGCGGTGGGACCTTCCTCCGAAAACATCCCGCTGTCTCCTAGGCGTTCGTGGGACTAGGGGTCTGTGGCTGAACCTTTGGAAATCGCCTCGATTGAGTCGTGGGTTGCCGGAAAAGAAGTCGCGTTTCGCGACCGGCGCCGACCTCTTGCTCATCGGCGCGCGGCACATGGGATAATTGGTATTGACAGTTGCAGCGATAACAGGGACGGAGCGTTGACGGGCCCTGTGAACTTACGAACGGTTAGGTAATGCAGAGTATGTATATTTACAAAGACTTCACGGTCGATGTTGAGGCCGAGCCGGTCGACGAGGCTTTAGGCGGGCCGGTGCTCATCACACCAAGCGGATATGTGGCGGTAGTCCGCATCGGGCAGGCTGAATGTACTGAGCCAATCGCGTCCCTGCGCTTCGGCGAAAACACCGACCGCCCGTTCGGGACGCTCCGCGAAGCCCTCATGCACGGCTATGCTGCCGCCCAGCGCGTCATTGATGGCTTCGGGACCGTCAACACGGCTGTGCCTGTCAATAATAGAGATTGAGTATCTCAGCTCTCGTATCCGCGAGCGATGCCAGTCACTGGACTCAACGACGTTCCGGTTCCACCCCCACTTACTCGGATAGCGCGCTCGCGCGCGAACATTTAAGCGACTGTCGCACAGTGAAGGTTTAATCATCACACTCTGCATATGGCCAGGCTGCTATCAAGAAGCGGCATTTGAGAGAGAACCGCCTTTTCCTCCGCAGCTCAACTTTCTACCCGCTACTGCAAGTGGGAAGGCCGGTCGTTTCCATCGATTCGTTCGTCTCATACCGCGATGGGAGCGGCGATGGACGGGTGCGGGTTGTAGCCAACCAATTCAAAATCCTCAAATCTGTAATCGTAAATCGACTCGGGCCTCCGCTTAATTCTCAACTGTGGCAACTCTCGAACGTCCCGAGTGAGTTGCGTCTGAATTTGCTCAATATGATTGGAGTATGCATGCAGGTCACCGATGCTGACGACAATCTCGTGAGGCACCAAGTCACACTGTTGGGCTAGCATGTGGGTAAGCAAGGCGAGCGACGCGATGTTGTAAGGCAGTCCCAAGAAGCTATCTGAGCTTCTGATGTACAACTGAGAAGACAATCTGCCTTCTGCTACGTAAAACTGATAGAGCAAGTGGCATGGGGGCAAAGCCATCCGACCTTGCTTCGCATTTTCCTGCGGGCTGACGGACTCATCCGGTAGAAACTCTGGGTTCCAGCCGTGAAACAGGATGCGGCGACTATTTGGGTTCGTGCGAAGCGTATTGACGACGTAGTCAATCTGGTTGATGCTCCCGCCATCCTTTGTCGGCCATGCTGTCCACTGCTTGCCATAAACGGGACCAAGCTCATTATCCTCGGTCGCCCATTCATTCCAGATGGTGACGCCATTCTCATTCAACCAACCGACATTTGTGTTTCCGCTTAGGAACCAGATGAGCTCGTTGGCTATGCTCTTGAAGTGCAACTTTTTCGTTGTTAGGAGCGGGAAGCCCTTAGATAGGTCGTGCCTAATCTGCCGTCCGAACACAGACTTAGTGCCCGTACCAGTCCGGTCCCCCTTGGCGACACCGTTTTCCAGAACGTCACGAAGAAGTTCCAAATATTGCTTCATATCTACATCCAATTATTCTGTGGCCCCACCGACCGGCGGGACGATTGATAGGTTCTTTCTATTTTTGAGCGCGTTAATCTCGCAATCCTTGCGTTCGATTATGCTTTGTAGCGAAAGGATTTCCTCATATAGCAACGCGTTTTGTTCAAGGATGCGTTTGATTCGAGCTCTTAGCATACTCGGTGTAGTCTCGGTCTGCTCGGACGTAGGTTCGCTCCCGGCCGAGCGTTCTGAGCCACTTTTGAGCTTTCGCTTTATGGCTTTCAGCCGGTCAAGAGCCCACTGCCTGTTGCGAATAGTATTTCTGGACAGTCCCGTAACTTTGCATATCACGGCGACCGTCGCCTTGCGCTTGCCGCGTTTTTGAGGGTCCTCAAGCTGCCCGAGCGCGTCCAAGATGAGCGTATCATTTTTATCCTTCTCTCGTTCGATATGGCTGGTCAGTTCGGGCGGGCGGCGGTCAGCCATCGGAGCTCTCCAGTTCCAGCTTGGCAATGTGTCCGTCTAGCGCTTGGACCATGCCCCACCAGACTTTTTTGTAGCCAGGGTTTGTTTCTCGCTCGGCTTCCGCTAAGGCGTGCTGCTTGCGCGCGACGAGAGCTTTTCCAGCCCGTTGCGTAATCACGTGGCTCGAGCAGTTTGGGTCGCACTGAAAATCGCCATAACATGGGGGCGGCGTGTCTTCGGTAGGAATAGCGAAGTTCTTCCCGCAGTTGCCGATGCTCGTGGGCATGAGCTTGACGCCGCGTCTGGCCATGTCCTTGATGTATTGTTCGCGTTGCTCTCCGAACAGCCCAAGGCCGGCGAAAAAAGCATCGATGCGTGCCTTATGTGTGGCGCCACCACCTCCGGCGAATTTGGCGTGCTCGCCATAGAGGTCCACGAGAGCGATTTCTCTCGCTTCGGCGAGGCGGTTGGCGACGCTCGTCATCAGTTGCTTCCGATACTTTCCATACCCAGCAGTGACGGCATTAGGCATGGAATTGAACTGGCTGTGGAAATGCTTAAGTTGCATACTGATGAACGTCATGCCGACCTCTTGCGCAGCCAGCTGCGCCACGAGGGTTTCCCTGCACTGGTGAATAGAAAAGGACCAGTCTGCAAAAAGACCCCTCACGTCAATTTCTTTTAACCATCGCGAAAACTTGGTATTAAGATACTGGCCTTTATAACCGGTTTCGGCTTCGTAACCTCGAAATGGCGATGAGAAAAGATATTCATTGCCGGTTCGCTCGGTAATGAACATGAGAATGTCGTAGGCATCTCTGGTTATGTCTATGGCCAGCCAGCCTTCACTGATTGGGACGTCCTTCGGGCGTTGTTTGACCTCTTTGGAGTTAAGAAACCAATAGCCATGCTGGAGGCTCAGACAATCTCGCTTCAAGAAGACGATTTCGGAGGCGCGCATCCCTGTGAACAGAAGAACCAGAAGCAGGGCCGAAAGATGACCCTCGCGTATGATGTCCCTCATCTCAGACAGGGTAACGCCATGTCTTGTGCTAAATGCAGTTTCACTCGCTGTGTGAGGTTTAACTTTATAATACGCGTCTAGGCCGGATGCCGCGATTCCGTGTGACTGCGAACTAAACGAACGAGCCAGAAAATCGCATTCACTGTCATGAACGGCCATTCCGGCGACGCTCTTAAAGCGCGCGATGCGCTTTTTACACTGGTCCAACAGAAACAAGAACTGAGTGTCGGACAAGGTGGGAATTCCGCCTTCGTCCTTCGATTCACCCCAGGCAATCGAAGATTTTTCGATGTCCAATATTCCCCATTGCAACGGCGCGCTGAGATTTTTCTGGACCATCGGGTCCGAAATCAGCTTCAACGCTCTTCGGAGGTGCTCGGCTCGCCCGGGAAACGTCGCGATGATGTCTTTTACGAGAGAGAAAGGCACCTGGCTTAGCTGCGTGATTGAGACGTTCAGCTTCCGTTGTCCTTCTTTGATGGCCAGCGAGAAAAATTTTGCTAATTCGTCAATGCGATTTTTCACCGTTTTGGGGTCGAGCTGTTCCTTTGAGCTCCTCGCATGCTTGATTAGCTTGGGGAAGTATCCGTGAATCACCGCAGCAATCTTAAGGTCGTGGACTATCTCACGGGTGAGACAGTACTCATACCTGCTCATGGCATACGAACTTGGATGGTTTAGGGAGGCCCCTTTTCCCTCTATGAGGTCTCGCCAAACGAAGCTTGAGCTGCTTTCCCCTTCATAAAGGGGGGAAGTCGGTTCAACGAAAGGCCAGATGTCGGCACCAAACGAGCCAAGCCACACCGGCATATCATCTTTGAAAACGGCCTCGCCAGCGATAATATCGGATAGTTCGGGGACGAGCGCAATGGTAGGCACGGTCAAATTCCTTGGTAAATCAGGTGGTCAACCAACAGGTCGTCCATTGTGGCAGCAAGGCATTCGGCGGTTTGAATGGCGGATGCAGGGAATACGACATCTGCTGCCAGGATGCCGTCTATGAGTTTGACCGTGTCTTCGTAGAGCTCTTTTCGAGCTCTTATAGCCGGAGAGTCTTCTTCTAGTGCTGCCCCCACGCGTCTACGGTAGACAATGAGCTTAGGGAGAGATTTCTCAGTTACGACAGCACTGTCACACCGCAAGCACATGTTCCAATGAGGACATACCGAGCCTTCCACATATTTGGTAGCGGTGCGCACATTCTTGCTCGGATTGTAGGGGTCTTTGCAACCACATCCGGATAGTGTCTCGAGAAAGCCATTCGCTGTCGCCTCAGGCTGGCGCTCCGTGGATGCTTCCGCTGGTTGTTCTGCTTTCAGAGCGTCTCGCGAGCGCTGAGCAATGCGCTCAAGTGCCTCGGAAACGGTGCAATTGAACATTGGCCGCAAGCCTTGCTCATCCAGATACGTCGCAGTTGTTTGAATGCTTTCATGTCCCAATGCCACCTGTACGTGAAACAGGCTCGCGCCCGCGAGGACCATGTTGGTCGCAAGCGTCGGGCGACACCGAGCCAAGCTGAAATTAAAGTTATCCCCAAATAAACTGTAGAGGCCTTCGTCGGTGGCAAACCGTCTATACCATTTTCCGGCTTTACGCTTAGGGTCTATCGCGACAATGACTCGTCTTTCCTCCCTTCTTGAACGTTCGACGTCTTCGAATATGAAAAGCCGGCGGGCGATATCGGGAGGCGCTTCATTTCTGATTCTCGACGTAAGGGCAAGAACCAACCCGAGAAGCTTCTCGACTCTCTCTACAACTGACGTTTCGAGATACAACTCTTCCAGTTCGAGTACCGGAAGATGAAGTTCCCTGTCTTCTGAACGAGTCGAACTACCGGACCGCCGTTTACGGTGGCTAATGACTGGTTGTCCCGTAAGTCGGTGCTCTGCCTGGTACGAGTCGACCTCAAGCATTTTGAGTGACTCCACATTCAGGCCGGTAAGCATGCTAAGCTCGACAGCCAGAGGCATGATTAGGCGGTCGTCTACGAAAGGCCAGACGCCCCAGCGCATAAAAAGCTTCAAGAGACGCTTAACTGGACATATTGCTGCCAATTCTTGATTTCGGCTGAAGTAGTCCTCATACATTGCGAAGGCATCGCAGCCAAATTCGTTCTCGAAGACCCACAGCAATGCGCGCTCATCGCTTTTCCGGACATGAATTGGCGTAATGCCAAGACTTTGCTCGATGGTATACCCCATTCGAAGCCGTTTGGCGACGACTCCATGGTCTTTGTTGTAGGCTTCGCCCGCGGAGGAAATGCTCGCGTAGGTAACGTTCTCAATCGTTACTTCAGTTGAAGTGCCGCTAACTCGAGTCCGCGGCTCGAGACCAACTGCTTGTCGAGGCGTCCAACCTTCCCGAATTCGTCGCGAGATAGTTTCATGCGGGACGTTAAAGCGCTTTGCAGCTTCGGAAATAGGGTACAATTGGCCGTCTATCGAGATGGGCGGCAAGGAGTCCCTGCGACGATAGGGTATGCCTGCCCCGGTCGGGGTGTAACCGGAAAGGACACTATTAGCTAGGCCAATCCACCGGGCGACCGCAGAATTGATAACTTCCTGTTCGCTTTTGACGTAGGCTGACCTTTCCTTCGTTTCGGAGACACCTTTGAACATTGGGGCGTGATACACGACCGTGTCAATGACCCGGAGCGCGTACGCCATGTCCATAACCTGCCGAACTGTCTTGTAGTAACAGTAACGAGATTTGCTTTTGAGCTCTTGGGTCCCCAGCCATTTATTGAACCGAATCAATGCGTCTGCGTCCCAGTATTGGGCTAGATAAAAGCGCCTGTCGGTCTCCAGCTCGGGGTAGTATGCATTCGTCTCAGCTACAAACCGCAGGTACGCGTTCTTAATTGTGCGGATTCGCTCGGCGGACTTGTCTTCGAACTCAGCCTCGAGCTGGAAAAACATCCACTTGATTTGCGCGTAAGGGTCCGAGAGAGTCGGCTTGGGCGGCGTATAGAGCCGGACAGGCTCGTTATGCACGATGTCCCCGCTTTTCATTGTGCTGTAAGGGGCCCAAGAAAGTTCGTTCCCTGATGAGCTCAGCTTCGCCGAGCCGGTTCATTTCTTTACCTGTCTTGGTCAGCTTTTGCAGCAAGGCATGTGGTATCTGGTTGTTTTTCTCGGTGGTCTTCAGATGCCTTTGACCAAGCATCTGTTGAACCATCAGCATCCTGTCTTGATAATCTTTCCCCATGTCGGAGCAAAGTACAGAGTAAGCGGTGCCGTGACGCATCCAGTGCGTTGACGTGTCGTCGTTCAACCCAACTCTGCGCACGGCGGACTTGAATTGCTTCGACGCATTTCTGGCGCTCCACTTAATTTGATTGACAGTCAAAAACGCAGGCTTGTTGGGGTCTTGAATATCCCAGTCTGGAGCAAGCTTGTACTCTCGACTACTGTGATAGCGCTTGATTCGCTTGAGAACAGCCCGGGAAATCAATGTGTTCTTTTCAGGCGTCTGCCCACCACGTCCTTTGACCCGCTTTGCAGAGATAGGAATGAACTCAAACGCAGGGTTGTACATCGTGTCGTCGGGGATGTCACCCGCGGTGAGATTCACCATCTCCGTTATCCTGAGCCCCATGTCGAATTGAGCATGGAACATGCACCGCTCGCACTCGTTGTGCATGCCGTTCAAGAGTTCGACGACGATTTCGGCGGAAATGAATTTTGGGCTACGCGCATTTGGTCTCGCAATGACATACCGAAGAGTGCCGTCCCGTCCATACGGGGAATTTTCTGCATCTCTCACCTTGCCCGCTTCCTGGGTCGTCAACCAGTCGAAAAAATGCCTTATGCAGGCCTCTCGTGAATGGAGAGTGCTGTGACTTTCGGCCCCTAGTGTTTTCATGTCGTCAAGCCACCGAACGATGTCCTGGCGATTTAACAACACGAGCTGCTCATCGATGCTCAGATTCGGGTACAGCGCCGTGCGCTCAATCCAACGAGAAAGGTAGGAAAGGGTTCGACCGTACTGTTCAACAGTACCCATGCTAATGGTCAGGCCGGCTTGGGCCTTGAGACTGCGTAGCCATTGGTGCATGCCCCGTACTACGGCTCCATGGCTGTCCAACACACTGTAGACGGGATAGTCAGCTTTTCCCGTCGACAATTGAAGAATGTCGCCGCTGGACAGCACGGTCGCTTGAGAGGAAGCGGTGCTCGTCACTTTCACCAGTTGCGACTCGAATCCCTCGGCGAGCACCATCGATGTATCTCTTCGACAAACGTCCGTTTTTCTCCAAGGTCCGCGACTCCGAAATTCGCACCAGGGCGGCAGGCGTCGCGGGGCCAATCGCGCCATCATACAGCAATCGATGAAATGGCCAAAAATTATGGTTCTTTGACATAATGCGTCGAAGCTGGCCGAATCTACCGCTCTTACCTGAAGACACGTAGCCACTGGTATTTTGCTTTTGGTTCCATAAACACATCTACGAGAATCAGCTCGACATGCTGCACGAGCAACTGAAGCGCGAGCCGCTGCCGTCGCCGCAGTTGATCATCTCCGATCGCGTGCCCGATTACGCGGTCACGAAGCGCTACGAACCGGAATGGCTCGAGAAGATCGAGCCGAAGGATTTCGCGCTGGAAGGCTACAAGCATCACGAACCGCTCACGGCGCCGATGGCGGTCTGAGCGAGCGCTTCGGTTCTGCATGCAAAAACGCGCGGCTTCGGGCCGCGCGTTTTCGTTGTGCCGCCTGCTCATCGCCTCAACCGCGATGATGATCGTTGTTGCCGCCGCCGTGTTGCGGCTGCTGCGCCTGCTGAGGTTGTTGAGGCTGTTGATGCGGCTCCTGATGCGGTGGCTGACGCACTTCCTGATGCATCGGCTGGCGCGGCGGTTCGGGATGGAACTGCGGCCGCTGGGCTTCCTGCTGCGGACGAGGCGGCGGCATCTCATGACGCGGCTGTTCGACGCGCGGTTGGCGTTGCTGCGGCGCGGGCGGCGCGTGTTGGGCGAACGCGGGCTGCATTGATGGATTGGGCGTGCCGCGCTCGACATGCGGCGCGTGGTTGGGCTGCGGCTGCGCTTGCTGCGGCGGCCTATTCGGCTGAAATGCCTGTTGCGGCGCGCGCGGGCCGTTCTGAACATCGTGGCCGCGTGACGGATCGCCGTGAGCGAAGTGCGGATCCCCGCCGCCGAACTGTGATGCCTGAGGCGGATGCGGGACGCCGTTGCCGTGCGGCTGTGCGGGCTGCACCGGCGCGGGCGCGGGCGGCGCGCCGCCCGCGATCACCGAACGCGCCGGCCCATGCGTCGCCACGAGATGCACCTGTTCGTTGCGCGCGCCGGGACCGTGCGCATCGCGGTCCTGCTGCGCGTATCGATCGTGAAAAGCCGGCGGCGCGACCGGCGCGCGCGTCGCGACCACCGGACGTCCGAATCCGCCCTGCGGCGGCCGATAATCCGCGCGCCGCGCACCGGGCGCAAAACTGTCGTGCGCCGGCGCGATGCCCGGCGCTCCCGCGAAGAAATGCGGATTGCGCCAGCGCGACGGATCGACCGCATACGGCTGACGTCCGACCGGCTGACCATGCACGAACATGTTCGCGGGCACGGCCGTCAGCCCACGCGGGGCGCGGTAGTTCACGTACGTGTTGTTCACGTGCACCGAGCGATCGACGTAGACATTGCGGTTCACGCGCTCGTAATAACGCTGGCTCCAGCCATCGCGATGCGGACGCCACGCCTCGCCCGGCCCCAGCGGGAACCACGCGACGCCCGCCGCCGCGATGCCGCCGACCGTCAGCGCGACGTTCCAGTCGACGCCGCTGCCGCCATCGCCGACGAACGCGACGAGCGCGGGCGAATAGGCGGGCGGCGCGCTCACGGCCATCGGGCCGGGCACCCACGCCCATTGCGATCCGACGTACGCCCAGCGCCCGTAGTGATACGGCGCGAAGCCCCAGGGCGCGTCGTCGATCCAGGTCCAGCCCCACGGGTTCTGCCACGCCCAGTGTCCCTGACGATACGGCGCCCAGTCGGCCGAAACGGCATTCGGCACCCAGACCGGCCCGTAGGACGGATCGCTGCGCCACGTGCCGTTGGCGTCGAGATCCTGATAGCCGGGAATATCGCGCGACACGTAACGCGCGGACACCGAGCGATCCTCGGACGCATCGCGGCTCGCGGCCCATTGATCGAACGCATCGGGCGCGGGCGCGGCATTCGCCGATGCCTGCTGGAGATTCGTGCCCTCAAACGTCATCTGCTGGCCGCCCGCGAGCTGCACCGACCCGCCGTCGCCATACGCGGTGACGCCGCCGTTTCGCACCGTCACCGTCGTCGAACGGCCGTCGGGCGCGACGTCCACGCGCACGTCGCCGGGCGTCGTGATGGCGAGCGCGGCGTTCGGCGTGTCGATTTCATAGCGCGTGCCGGGCGGCAGTTCGCGCACGCGCGTCGACAGCGTGCCCTGGGCGACCTTGAGTTGCGCGGTGTTGTCGTCGAGGGCGAGGACCGAAAGGGCCGTCGATGAACCCAGACGCACCGCCGTCGAACCGATGTGCATTTCCGAGCGCGCGTTCTCGTCGTTCCAGAGCTGATCGCCTGTCGTGAGCGGGCGGTTGATCTGCGCGTAGGACCAGTCGGACGCGCCCGCGGGCTCCGTCGTCACGGTGCCCGCCATGTAATTCAGGCGCGCGATGCGTCCGGGCGGATCACCCTGGCCCGCTTGCGCCGCCTCGTCGGGCGGTGTTTGCGCGAACACGCCCGTTCCCGATATCGATACGAGCGCCCACAACGTGGCGGCCGCGATGGTCTTGATTTTCATCGTATTCTCCGGCGGCCGCGCGTGCGTCGTGTGTGACGCTGTCGGTGCGCGAGGCCTGCCGGATCAATGTATCGCCGGGGCGTGTATCCGTACGATGCCGTTTGTAACGGCGCGCAGGTGCGCGTAACAAAGCTTTATCGCGTGGATAAAAATCCGTCGAAATGCCGATGTCCCGCCGGCGTCACGCGCAATACGCGCCGCGTGGCCGTGTGCTCGATCCAGCCATGCGACTCGCACGCTTCGAGAAATGCCGCGCCGAGCGCGCCGCCCAGATGCGGCCGGCGCTCGCTCCAGTCGATACAAGTGCATGCGAACCGGCGCCGCCGCGCGCGTTGCGTCTTCAGGTCGATGCCGAGCTCGGCGAACGCCTGCGCGCCTTCCTGCGTCGCGTCGAGCGCGGCGGGGCCGTGCGCCTGTGCGTGATCGTCGGCGGCGGCGAGCCAGTTGCGTGCGATCATCCGGTCGAAAATCTGCACGGCGAGTTCGCCCGCGAGATGGTCGTAGCAGGTCCGCGCGAAACGCATCTCGACCGGCACGGCCGAAGGCGGGCGTTCCGGCGCGCGCTGCGGCGCGCTCGCCCGCGCGAGATTGGCGAGCGCCTCGATGGCCGCGGCGATATCCGGCGTCGCGATGCGGTAGTAGCGATGCCGCCCGCTCACTTCGAGCGCGAGCAGCCCGCCTTCGGTCAGACGCGCGAGATGCCCGCTCGCCGCCGACGGCGACAGCCCCGCGATCATCGTCAGTTCGCCGGCGGGGCGCGCGGTGCCGTCCATCAGCGACCAGAGCATCGCGGCGCGGCCGGGATCGGCGATGAGCGCGCCGATGCGCGACAGTCCGGGAAAATGGCGCGCGCGGGATTCGGCTTCGTCGAAAGCGGAGTTCATGGCGATGTCCCTGTCGGGCGTAGTAATCGACCTATCCACTCTAGCGCGGCTCCGCATCCGATGTTTCACCGCGCGCCGAAATGTCGATGCACGAAGCGCGGGGCTAGAATGACCGCTGGCATTTCAGCCAGCAGGAGAATTTCCATGTCCAGATTCATTCTCGCGAGCGTGATCAGCGTTCTCATGCTTTGTGCGGGCTGCGCGGGCGGGCCGTCGTCATCGGCGGGCGGCGGCGGCAGCATCACGATGTACGGCACCATCGATCAGGGCATTACCGTCCACGATTGAATATTGCCGACCCTATAATCGGCATTCATTTCCGCACCAGACGGGCATCCCCATGAATACGCCGACCTCATCTCCCATTCCCGCGGTCTCCAAAAGCCGCGCCGAAACCACGTTCCGTTTTCTCGCCGAGCCGACCTCGGTGAACTTCGGCGGCAAGGTGCACGGCGGCGCGCTGATGAAATGGATCGACGAGACAGCCTATGCCTGCGCCGCGATGTGGTCCGGTCGCTACGCGGTGACGGTGAGCGTCGGCAATATCCGCTTTCGCCGGCCGATTCTCGTCGGCAATCTGGTCGAGTTGCGCGCGCGCGTGGTGACGACCGGGCGCACCAGCATGCACATTCATATCTCGGTGCACGCGGGCGATCCGAAAGTCGGCGAGCTTCAGCAGACGACCGATTGCCTGATGGTCTTCGTCGCCGTCGATGAAAAAGGCCAGCCGACGCCCGTGCCTGCCTTCGTGCCGGAGACGGACGAGGAAAAGCGTCTCGCGAAATACGCGATGGACGTGAAGGATGCGCTCGACGCGATCGTCGAACTGAAGCCGGAAGAGGTCGCGGCGGGGAAGGTCTGATCCCGCCGCTTTTTTCGGAGAAGCGCGCGCCTACCTGTTCGCCACCATATCGCCCGGCTTGACCCATTCATCGAACTGCTGCTCGGTCACATGACCGAGCGCGAGCGCGGCGGCCTTGAGCGTCGTGCCTTCCTTATGCGCCTTCTTCGCGATCTGCGCCGCTTTGTCATAGCCGATATGCGGATTGAGCGCCGTCACGAGCATCAGCGATTCATTAAGCAAACTATCGATGCGCTTCTCGTTCGGCTCGATGCCGACCGCGCAGTTGTCGTTGAAGCTCTGCGCGCCGTCCGCGAGCAGTCGCACGGACTGCAGCACGTTATGCGCGATCATCGGCCGGAACACGTTCAGTTCGAAGTTGCCGCTCGCGCCGCCGAAGTTCACCGCGACGTCGTTGCCGAACACCTGGCAGCACAGCATGGTCACGGCTTCGGACTGCGTCGGGTTCACCTTGCCCGGCATGATCGAGCTGCCCGGCTCGTTCTCCGGAATCGACAGTTCGCCGAGCCCGCAGCGCGGCCCGCTCGCGAGCCAGCGGATGTCGTTGGCGATCTTCATCATGCCCGCGGCGATCGTCTTCAGCGCGCCGTGCGCGGCGACGAGCGCATCGGCGGCGGCCATCACTTCGAATTTGTTCGGCGCGGTTTCGAAGGGCAGGCCGGTGAGCTTGCCGATCGCCGCCGCGACCTTCACCGCGAAGTCCGGATGCGCGTTCAGTCCCGTGCCGACCGCCGTGCCGCCCTGCGCGAGCTGATACAGATGCGGCAGCGTCGCCTCGACATGCCTGATGCCCTGATCGAGCTGCGCCACGTAACCTGAAAACTCCTGCCCAAGCGTGAGCGGCGTCGCGTCCTGCAAGTGCGTGCGGCCGATCTTCACGATCTTGTCGAAGGCCTTCGCCTTCTTGTCGAGCGTATCGCGCAGCGTCTTGAGCGACGGAATCAGATGCTTCGTGATCGCCATCGCCGCGGCGACGTGCATCGCCGTCGGGAACACGTCATTCGACGACTGGCCGCGATTCACGTCGTCATTCGGATGCACGAGCCGTTCTTCGCCGCGCGAGCCGCCCATGATCTCGCTCGCGCGATTGGCGATCACCTCGTTGAGGTTCATGTTGGTCTGCGTGCCCGAGCCGGTCTGCCACACGGCGAGCGGAAACTCATCGGGATGCTTGCCGTCGATGATTTCCTCGGCAGCCTGAATGATCGCCTTCGCCTTTTTCGAATCGAGCACCTTCAGCCCTTCGTTCACCTCGGCGGCCGCGTGCTTGATGATCGCGAGCGCGGTGATCAGCTCGGGCGACTGCTTTTCCGTCGAAATCTTGAAGTTCTGCAGCGAGCGCTGCGTCTGCGCGCCCCAAAGCTTGTCGTTCGGCACGGCGATTTCGCCGAACGTGTCCTTCTCCATCCGTACGTCGCCCTTCGCATCGTGTGTCATGGCGTGAGTTCCCTTACGAAGTTGGATCAAAGCTGCTTGTCGACGGGCAGCAGCATGAAGAGGCCCGTCATCGCGTTGCGATAAAAACCTGCCTCGGGATCGAAATTGTAGGTGACGAGGTCGCCGTTCGCCTCGGTCGTCCAGACGAGGCCCGACTGCGGCGCGCCCGTGCGCCTCAGCTCCTCGGTGACCGCCGCGCTCGCCAGTTGCACGCGCCAGCTCATCTTCGGCGAGATGCCGTTCGCGAAGAGTCTCGCGGCTTCCTCGGCGATCGGTTTGCTGTGGATCACCAGCGCGAGTTCGGTATTCAGTTTGGCCGAGCGCGGATCGAGATTCATGGAGCCGATCACGAGGATACTCCGATCGATCACATAGGCCTTCGCGTGCAGGCTCGCGCGCGACTGCGAGCCGAACAGACCCGCGCGCGGACCGCTTTCGCCTTCGGCCTGTATCGGCTTGAACTCGTACAGCTCGACGCCGTTCTGCAACATCGGAATGCGATACGGCGCGTAGCCCGCCTGCACGGCGACGGCATCGGTCGCGGCGAGCGAATTGGTCAGCACCGCGACGCGCACGTGGCGTTTCGTCAGCTCGCCGAGCGCCTTCACGCCCGCGTCGTGCGGCACGAAGTAGGGCGAGAGAATCAGGAATTCGCTCTGCGCGTCTTTCAGCAAGTCGATGAGGCGCTGCATCGGCGGACTCTTGTAGTCGTCGCTCGGATGCTCGATCTTCGACGGCGAATCGACATGGAATTCCGTCGGCGCCCACACGAGGCCCATTTCCTCGCGCGAAATCTGCTGCGCAAGCGGTGTCGCGTTGAGCGGCTTCGCGTTCAGCGGCTCGGCCTGCTGGCGCCAGTGCGCGCGCAGGTCGTCGCGGGTCTTGTCGAGCTCGGACGGATCGAACTTCTGCTTGTTCAGCGCGCGCAGCGGATACGCAAGCGAGCTGTTCCAGTAATCGTCGAAGCTCGCGGAGATTTCGTGCGTCACGGGGCCGGCGGCGAAGACGTCGAGATCGCGGAACTGCAGCGTTGGGCTCGCGCTGAAGTATTCGTCGCCGAGATTGCGTCCGCCGACAATCGCGATCTGGTTGTCCGCGATCATCGCCTTGTTATGCATGCGGCGCGTGAAGTGGCCAAGCTGCGTGAAGAAATTCTGCGTGCGCTCGGAAAAGCTGCGCTGCGTGCTGCCGTACGGGTTGAAGACGCGGATCTCGATCTTGTCGTGCGAATTGAGCGCCGCCATGATCTGGTCGATGTCCTTGAAATTCAGATCGTCGACGAGCATGCGCACCCGCACTCCGCGATCCGCCGCATAGAGCGCCGCGCCCAAGAGCAGCTTGCCGGTGTTGTCCTCCTCGGCGATGTAGTACTGCATGTCGAGCGTCTTGGTCGCCGCGCGCGCGAGCGCGATGCGGGCCTGCAGCGCGTCGGTGCCGGTCGGCAGAAGGCGCACGGCCGATTGATCCGGATGCTGCCGTTCCAGCGGCGCGAGCGCGTTCGCGAGCGGCGTCGCTTCGTTCGACGCCAGCGCGCGGCTCTCCGGCCGATCGAACGCCGTCGCGGGCGGGCGCGTCGCGCAGGCGGCGAGCGCCGTCGTCAACAGGACGATGGCCACATTGCGCACGGCGTCGCTCAATCTTCTTTCGATGCTGGCGTGCTTCGCGCCACGCTCTGTCACTTCCCACATCCCCCGGCTTTCCGACACTTCGATTCCTCGTTTTTAGTTGTCGCGACTCGGCACGTCCTGACGCATTCGACGGACGGCACGATGAAGCAAGGCGCGTTCTCGCACCGCGCATCTCGAAATTATTTTATGGGAAATCGGAAAAAGGTCGGACGGAATGCCCGCGAGTGAGGGGAAGAGGACGCTGAAGACAAAAAAAAGCCCGCTTGGCTGAAGCGGGCTGACAACCCCTGTCACAGATGTCTCAAGGAGGAGACGGGTTCATCGTAGCAATGCGCGCCGTGCGGCCCAACCAAGCATTCGTGCTATGCAAATCGGCGCGTGCATCGTGTGCTTATCAGACGTGTCCGTGCGGCGCGGCGCTCGCGGCGTCGGTGTCGTCGGGCAGGGGCGCGACGCCCGTTTCGATGAAGCGCCGGCTGATGCGATGAAACCGCAGCGTCATCAATACGGCGACGCTCGCGAGTCCGGCGGCGAGTCCCCACCACAGGCCTTTCGCGCCCAGCTCGAAGTGGAACGCGAGCACATAGCCGGTCGGAAAGCCGACGCCCCAGTAGCCGAACGCGGCGGCGAGCATCGGGATGCGCGTGTCTTTCAGGCCGCGCAGGCAGCCGGAGCCGACCGTCTGCATGCCGTCGACGATCTGGAACACGGCCGCGACGCCGAGCAGCGACGCCGCGAGCGCGACGGTATGCGCGTTGGCGGGATCGTCGAGATTCAGATACAGGCCGACGATCGCGCGCGGCACGGTGATCAGAACGAGGCCCGAGCACACCATGAAGCCGACGCCGAGCGCGAGCGCCACGAAGCCCGCGTGCCGGGCCGCGACCGGCACGCCCGCGCCCACCCAGTAACCGACGCGCACGTTGGCCGCCTGACCGATCGCGAGCGGCACCATGAACGCGACCGACGCGACGTTGAGCGCGATCTGATGCGCGGCGAGCGGCGCTTCGCCGAGCAGGCCGACCATCATGCCGGTGGCGAGAAAGAGCGTCGATTCGACGCCGTAGGTGATCGCGACGGGCCAGCCGAGGCCGAAAAGTTCGCCCATCAGCGGCAGACGCGGGCGCGCGCGCACGACGAAATGCCGGTAGCGCGGCCGCAGATGCAACACCGCGACGAGCGCGATCGCGATGCCCCAGACGGTGATCGTGGTCGCAGCAGCTGAACCGAGGAAGCCTTCGCGCGGCAGGCCGTACGCGCCGTGGATCAGCCCGTAGTTGAGAAAGCCGTTGACGAACACGCCGCCGATCGAGATCCACAGGAGTCTGCGCGCCGCGCCGATCGCGGGCAGAAACGCGCGCATCATCCCGACGCCGATAAGACTGGCCGGCGTCCCCCAGCGCAGCACCGCGCAATATTCGCCGACGTTCTTCGCGAGCGTCGCCGGTTCGTGGAACGCGAGCAGGATCGGCTCGGCGTAGCTCAGCAGCACGAACGCGGGCACGGCGAGGAGTATGGAAAGCACGAGCCCCGTCCAGTAGATGCCCGGCACGCGATCGTCGGCGTTTGCGCCGCGCGCGTGCGCGACCGACACGGACACCGATGTCAGCACGCCCTGCAGCAGCGTCACGACGACGAAGAAGAGGTTCGCGCCGAGGCCGCCCGCCGCGAGCGCGTCGGGGCCGAGCGAGCCGAGCAGGATGGTGTCGGTGACGCCCATCGCCATCTGCGAGAGTTGCGCGATGGCGAGCGGCGCGGCGAGGCGCGCCGTGTCGACGGCATGACGCGAGAGGCTCGGCGGTCCTTGATGCGCGCGTGTCGCGCGCGTGACTTGCGGTTGCATGGCTGCTCGGATCGAAAACAAAGGCGGCGCTCAGCGCACTGAGCGTCGCGGACTGGAAAGCGGAAGGGCAACAAGCGGAGCGCGCTGCGAAACGCGCGCTGACGGGAAAACCGACGCTACAGACCCGGCGCTGAAACCAGAACGAAAGACGACTAGCTTATTGCGTCGCGTGCGGCATGTCGATGACGCGATCGCTTATGGCCGGATTTTCTCAAGTGCGCGGCGCAAGCGCGCAAGTGGCGGCGATGCTATTCGGGGGCGCGGACGTGGATCGTCTGGCCGTCGAGTTTCACGCGCTGACCCGCGCGGATCTTGCAGGTCTTGCGCAGCTCCACCTTGCCGTCGACGGTGACATCGCCCATTGCGACGCGCGCCTTCGCGGAGCCGCCGCTGTCCGCGAGGCCCATCAGCTTCAGCAGATTGTGGAGTTCGACGTAATCGCCGGTGAGGGTGAACTGGAGTGGCGGCATGGGGCGGGTGAAGCAGGAAAGGCCTCCATGATAAACCACGCACAACCGTGCTTCGGGCATGCGACGTGCTGAGTGCCATCGCGGGACCGGTAATCGGATCGCAAGCGAGCTGGTTGGCAATTGTAGCCAGATGAAACCGTCGGTAACAATGACTGGTTTTGGAGAACTCGCCCGATCGTCGCCCGGTCCGACCGTTTGATCGACAAAGCTTCGGTCATCTTTCGAATCGACAAAAGTCGCGCGGCTCGCTCGCATCACCGCTTTCAGCGCGCCGCCGACGCCAACTACAGAGAGGACTAGCTTATGACTCGCGCACGAATCCTTTTGATCGGCTCCGCCATCGCCACGCTCGCCGCTTCGGGCGCTTACGCTCAGACCGCGACGCAGCCCGAGCCGGTGCAGCCGCAGCCGATGCAGGCCCAGCAGCCGATGACGCCTCCGCAGCAGAACGTCGTCGCGCCGGCGTCGACCGATCCGCTCGTCCAGCGCCGCAACGCGAACGCGCAGGCCAACGCCGAGTATCGCGCGTCGAAGAAGGCGTCGAAGGCCGAGCTGAAGGCGCAGAACCAGCAGGCCAAGGCGCAATACAAGGAAGAGGTGCAGAACGCGAAGATCAATCGCAAGGCGGACAAGGACGCCGCCAAGGCGGAACTGAACGCGACGGAGCCGGGCACGCCGAAGGACGCGGGCCTGCAGCACTGAGCGTGACGCGCCGCGAGGCCGCGCGTCGCGGCGCTCGCGGCATCTAAAAGAAGGGAGGACATCATGAATCGAAAAACCAATGCGCTGCTGGCGGCGCTGATCGCGGGGACGCTTGCGAGCGTGAGCGCGGCATCGTTCGCGCAGACGACATCGGACGCCCCGACCGCCGCCGATCAGAAGGCCGCGAAGGAGCAGTCGAAGGCCGACAAGAAGGCGGCCGTCGCGCAGGCCAAGGCCGACAAGAAGAAAACGGAGGCGCAGTCCGACGCCAACGAAGCCGCCGCCGACGCGAAGCTGAAGAACGCGAAGAAGGCCGAGTAGTACCCGCTTTCGTCGCGATGCGAGCCCGGTTCATCGCGAACCGGGCTCGTTGCATTTGGGGCCAAAAGCCTAGTCGAGCCAAAGACTTGCGCGCGCGGGTTGTATGGATATACAGTGTGCGTCACTCTTTTCCCGCCGCCTTCCTTCACGTGCTCACGCTTCCCGACACCGCCGACGCCGCTTCCGATTCCACCGCGAAACAGGTCGCCGACTATCTCGCGAAGCTCAACGAGGCGCAGCGCGAGGCCGTCGAGTTCGGCGTCGATGAACCGGGTCGCACGGGCGGCCCGTTGCTCGTGATCGCAGGCGCGGGCTCGGGCAAAACCAACACGCTGGCCCATCGCGTCGCGCATCTGCTGGTGAAGGGCGCCGATCCGCATCGCATTCTGCTGCTCACGTTTTCGCGGCGCGCGGCGCTCGAAATGACGCGGCGCGTGTCGCGCATCGCGATGAACGCGCTCGGCAAGAAAAGCGCGATCGCGCAGGGGCTGACGTGGTCGGGCACGTTTCACGGCGTCGGCGCGCGGCTGTTGCGCGATTACGCCGATCTCGTCGGGCTCGCGCCATCATTCACGATCAACGATCGCGAAGATTCCGCCGATCTCATGAATCTGGTGCGGCACGAACTCGGGTTGTCGTCGAAGGAGAAGCGCTTTCCCGCGAAGTCGACCTGCTTCGCGATCTACTCGCGCGTCGTGAACACTGGCGCGACGCTTGTTAACGTGCTCGATCAGTCGTATCCGTGGTGCCGCGAGTGGGAAGCCGACCTGAAGCGTCTGTTCGCCGCCTACGTCGCCGCGAAACAGGCGCAAAGCGTGCTCGATTACGACGACCTGCTGCTCTACTGGTCGCATCTCGCGGCAGAGCCTTCGGTGGCGGCGGATCTCGCGAGCCGTTTCGATCACGTGCTCGTGGACGAATATCAGGACACCAACCGCCTGCAGGCGTCCATCCTGCTCGCGATGAAGCCCGACGGGCGCGGCCTCACGGTCGTCGGTGACGACGCGCAGTCCATCTATTCGTTTCGCGGCGCGACCGTGCGCAACATCCTCGATTTTCCGGGCCATTTCGATCCGCCCGCCGCGACCGTCACACTCGATCGCAACTATCGCTCGACACTGCCGATTCTCGAGGCATCGAATGCGGTGATCGGGCTCGCGACGGAGCGCTACACGAAGAACCTGTGGACCGACAAGGCATCGGCGCAGAAGCCGCGCGTCGTTTCCGTCGCCGATGAAGCCGATCAGGCGCGCTATGTCGTCGAAAAAGTGCTGGAGGCGCGCGAGGCGGGCATGAAGTTGAAGGCACAAGCGGTGCTGTTCCGCGCCGCGCATCACAGCGCGACGCTCGAAATCGAACTCACGCGGCGCAACATTCCCTTCGTGAAGTTCGGCGGACTCAAGTTTCTCGATTCCGTCCACGTGAAAGACGTGCTGGCGGTGCTGCGCTGGGCGGAGAATCCGCGCGATCGCGTCGCGGGTTTCCGGGTCGCGCAGTTGCTGCCGGGCATCGGTCCGGCCATCGCCGGGCGCTTGCTCGATAGCGTCGCGCAAGACCAGGCGCCAGCCGCGATCGCCCGGTTTCAGGCTCCCGCGCGAGCCAGCGAAGACTGGCCGCGTTTCGTCGGGCTGATGGCGAAACTGTGCGGCCGCGAATCCGGCTGGCCGGCCGAGTTCGAAATGATCCGCCGCTGGTACGAGCCGCATCTGGAACGCAATCACGAGGACGCGGCGATCCGCATCGGCGATGTGCTGCAGATGGAGAGCATCGCGTCGACGTATCCCACGCGCGAGCGCTTTCTCACCGAACTCACGCTCGATCCGCCTGACGCGACGAGCGACGAATCCGGCGTCCCGATGCTCGACGAGGATTATCTGATCCTCTCGACCATCCACTCGGCGAAAGGCCAGGAATGGCGCAACGTGTTCGTGCTGAACGGCGTGGACGGCTGCATTCCGTCCGATCTGGGCACGGGCAGCGACGAGGAAATCGACGAGGAGCGGCGTCTGCTCTATGTGGCGATGACGCGCGCGAAGGAAGACCTGCACATCATCACGCCGCAGCGGTTCTACGTGCACAACCAGACGCATCTGGGCGACCGGCACGTCTGGGCGCAGCGCACGCGCTTCATCCCGCCGCATCTGATGCAGAACTTCGAAGCGGCCGCGTGGCCGCCGGTGATCGCGCCCGCTGCGCCGACCGCGGCGGGGCTGGCGGCGGCCGCGAAAGCGAAAATCGATATCGCGGCGCGCCTGAAGGGAATGTGGGATTAACGCTGCGCGCGTGACGGTCGCGGAGCGCGCTGTGACGGTGCAAAGATGCTGCGCAGCCAAGCGGCGAAGCGCGTGAAGCCGTCGTAAGGCTCTTCGACGAACAGCTCGGGCCGCAACGCGCGCAGATACTCCAGCACCTGTTGCGCCTCCTGCTTCTGGATCGACCCATAGAAAATGCCGAGCCGCAGCAGGCAGCGCAGTTCGCCCAGCTTCTCGCGCGCGGTCGAGCCGATGCTCGTCTCCACGGAAATCTTCGTTTCGTACACGCGCTGACGCAGCGAATCCGCGAGACGCCACGCGGGCGTCTGCATCTTTTCCTCGACTTCGCGAATATCCGCCGCAGCCGATTTGATCTGCGACGCGAGCATGTCCACTTGCGACACGTCGCCCTTCGCCTCGGTGACGATCGCGGTCGCCCACGCGCGCGATGCCGCGATGAGGTCCTCCGCGGTCCAGTCGGCGCGGATCGCGAACGCGAATCCGTGCTCGGCGGCCTGACGGATCAGGATTTCGACGACATCGGGAAACTCCTTGTCGAGCGCGCGCTTGGCCCACGCGTACTGGCCGTGCGTGAGCATGCGCTGCACCGCCTGCTCGGTCAGCGGCGTGTCGTTGTCCAGCAGCTTCGCGCGCAGGAAGTCCTCGAACGTCGGCGTGACGAATTGCGGATCCAGCTTCAGCGACAGGCGCATGAACGCTTCGAAATCGCGATGCAGCGAAGCGATCGTCTCTTCGCGTAACGAAAGGGTGATTTGACGCATGTTGGTTCCCGGTTCCGCGTCCGGATGGTCCGGAGCGCGGGAAATGCCTTTGGCGCCGCTCTCGGGGCGGAGTCCATTCGTTTCTGATATCGGCGCGATTTCCGGGAACTTGAGGATTCTTCGATGCTTTTTGAAAGCCTTTTAACGGCCGATTGACGGAAACGTTTAGCGCAGCACGGCGAACTGCCAGACGAAAAATACCGTCAGCGACACCGCAATCGTCAAAAGCGGCCGTTTCGTGAGCGCGCAAACGATGATCGCGACGATCGACGCCACGAGCTGCGGATTGCGCCAGGTGATTTCGGCGCCGTTGCCGTGCGGCGAGACCGCCATCGGCACGATGATCGCCGTGAGCACCGTCACCGGCACGAACGAGAGCGCGGTGCGCACGATCGGCGGAAAGGGCAGGCGCTCGCCCAGCACGAACACGGCGGCGCGGATCACATACGTGACCACCGCCATGCCGAGGATCAACGTGATGTAGTTCATTGCGTGCGCTCCTTGGCGTTCTTCAGGCGGCTTTTCTCGTGCGGCCGGTTTTCCATCAGCGTGAGCACCATGCCGACCGCGACGCCCACGAACACCGCCGCGAGCAGCCCGAGCTTGTACGGCCAGCCTTGCCACGCGAACGACAGCACGCCCGATGCGAGCGCCGCCGCAACGAACCGCACGGCCACGAGCTGCGGCACGATGATGGCGATGAACGTCGCGACCATCGCGAAGTCGAGGCCGAGCGACTTCAGACCGGGAAACGCCGCGCCGAACAACAGGCCGGCGAGCGTCCACAACTGCCAGTTCAGGTACATCGCGACGCCGGAGCCGAAAAAGTAATGCGGGCCGGTCTCGCCCGGCGCGCGCTTCTGATAGTGCGCGTAGGCGACGGCGAAGACTTCGTCGGTGAGCAGGCCGGCGAGCGCCCAGCGCCAGCGGCGCGGCAGATGCGCGACATACGGCGCGAGCGTCGCCGAATAGAGCACGTGTCGCAGATTGACGACGAGCGTCGTCGCCCAGATGACGGCGAAGCTCGCATGCGACGCGATCAGGCCGACCGCGATGAACTGCGCGGAGCCCGCGAACACGGCGAGCGACATCAATTGGCCGTGCCAGAGCGAGAGCGGACTTGCGGTGACGAGCGTGCCGAAGATCACGCCGAAGGGCGCGGCGCCGATCATCATCGGAATGGTGTCGCGTGCGCCGGCGGCGAATTCGCGCAACGCGGCGCCGGAAGGTTGAGCGGGTATTGCTTTCAAGATTTCCTCCTATGGAAGCGAGGATACGCAAGACGCCGGCTCACACGCTTGTACGTTCTTGCGCTTTCCTGGCTGGGCGGCGCTCAGCGCCAGCGGCCGGGCGGCACGCCGAACGTGCGCTTGAAATGGCGCGTGAAATGACTCTGGTCGGTGAAGCCGCTCGCCGCGGCGACGTCGGTCACGGAAGCGCCCGCGCGCAGTGCCGGCAACGCGCGCACGATACGCAACTGGTTGCGCCATGCATGCGGCGCGAGACCCGTTTCGCGCGTGAAGAGACGCGCCGCGTGGAAGGTCGAGAGACCGACCGTCTGCGCGAGTTCGGCAAGCGTGACCGGTTCGAGCAGATCGTTGGCGAGGCGGGATTTCATCGCCGTGACGCGGTGCGTGTCGGCGGCGAGCGGCGCGATGTCCGGGTGTTCCAGCGCGTGGCGGCCGAGTAGCGTCGTCACGGCATCGACGAGCGCCAGTTCCGCGGCGAGCGGGTCGGCGCCGCTTTCCAGCAGCCGATGCGCGACGACCAGACGCCGCGCCAGATCGGGATCGCGGATGATGTCATCGGGAAACCAGGGCGACGATTCCCGCCGCCCCGACATATCGCGCGCGAGGCCTTCGACGAACGGCACCGGCAGATAGAACACGCGATAGCGCCAGCCCGCATCGACGGCCCGCGCGCCGGTATGCACCTCGCCGGGATTGATCACCGGCACCGAGCCGGTTTCGGCCACGTGATGCGCACCGCGATAGTCGTAGCACTCCGCGCCGGCTTCGATGACGGGCACCGTGTAGGCGTCGTGCCAGTGCGGCGAGAATTCGTGATCGTAGTATTCGGCCGTGACCATGTCCGCGTCAGGCACGAGCGGCGAGCGCCAGTAGCGTGCGGCGTTGCGGAAACGGTCGGCATTCATCGTCGGGAAAGTCTGAGGCGGGCGGAATCGCTCAGTTTACAACTTTGCTACGCGCCGGACAGGACAGTTGCGCATCACTTCACCGGTATGGTCGTGCCTTCGGGCACTGGCACGGCCGTCACGCTGTTCTTCGGGCTGCCGGTCGCGACGCGGTCGCTGTACGTCAGATAGACGAGCGTATTGCGCTTTGCATCGACGATGCGCACCACGTGCAGCGTCTTGAAGATGAACGACATGCCGGCCGAGAACACATCGGTTTTCTGCTTGAGCGGCTGGGCGATTTTGATCGGCCCGACCTGACGGCAGGCGATCGACGCTTCGGTCGGATCTTCGGCGATGCCGAGCGTGCCTTTCACGCCGCCCGTGCGCGCGCGCGACACGTAGCAGGTCACGCCCTGGACGAGCGGATCGTCGTAAGCGTCGACGCTCACGCGATCAGAGCCGGTGAAGCGGAAATTGGTGTTGACGCTGGCGATTTCCTCCGCGTGCGCGAATCCCGCGCCGAGGAGGGTGGCGAGCAAGGCCAGGTTTCGGGCGAGCGCAAGAGCGGAGGGTTTCATCGTCGTCTTCCGGAAAAGAGAAAGGGCGTCGTATTGTATCGACGCCCCTGGCTCTTCGATGCATCTCGCGCTTCGCATGCAGTCAATGAAAGATCAGATACAGGATCACCAGCACGATCACCGGCACGCCGAGCAACCATCCGAGTAGGTAAGGCATGTCGTCCTCCTTCGCGTGTTGTTGTTGACGATTCCAGTATCGCGAGGAAGGCGCGTGCCCGTTAGCCGTGCCTGTCCGAAATCTGTGTAGGTGTTGTCCTATCAGGACTTTCTCGCGGCTTACAGATTCGTAAGGCGATTCGATTCAGGCGACGCGCTTCTTCCGTGCCGCGATGTCGGCGTAGAGCGTGCGCACGTAATCGAGATGCGCGCCCGCGCACTCGCGCGCCCGCGCGGGATCGCGCGCGACGATCGCATCGAAGATCGCGCGATGCTGCGTCATCAGGTTCGCTTCGACTTCATCGTCGTAATCGACTAAACGATGCGAGGTCAGCATCGATTCGCGAACCAGTTCGTTGAGGCCATGCATGACGTGCGTGAGCGCGACGTTGTGCGTCGCGTCGGCGATCGCGAGATGGAACGCCGCATCCTTTTCCGCGATGCGCGTGCTCTTGTCGGCGACGGCGGTCTGGAGCGCGTCGAACGCGGCGGCGATGCGCGCGATATCGGCGTCGGTGGCGCGCTCGGCGGCGTAAGCGGTGGATAGCGTTTCGAGGCCGTGGCGCAGTTCGAGCACGTCGGCGCTGGCGTTCGGCTGCTGTTCGAGCAGTGCGGCGAGCGGATGCGACACGAGCGGCGCGGTCACATCCGACACGACGAAACCGCCGCGTCCCGCCGCGCGTATGAAGCCGTCCGATTCCAGCCGGATCAGCGCCTCGCGCAGCGACGGGCGCGACACGTTCAACTGCTCGGCCAGATCGCGCTCGGCGGGCAGGCGTTGGCCGGGCAGGAGCGTGCCGTTCGAGATCAGTTCGCGAATCTGACCGGACACGACATCGGAGAGGCGCACGCGTGAGTACGAATGCGCATGGACGGGCTGAAAACTCATCGCTGGACGTATAGGCCGGTTGAAAGCTGGTGAATGTCCGAGTTTGACACGAAAGAGGCATCTCATTAAAGTCTTGGTCAGACCAAGCTTACCAAAAATGATTGTCCAACCCCACGATCGGACCTCATGAAAGTTGCCCTGTTCGTCCCCTGTTTCATCGACGCGTTCTATCCGCAGATCGGCATCGCCACACTCGAATTGCTCGAGCGGCTCGGCGTGGACGTCGACTATCCGCCGGACCAGACGTGCTGCGGCCAGCCGATGGCCAATAGCGGCGCGCACAAGGACGCCGCCGGCGCCGAGCGCGTGTTCGCGCGGAATTTCGCCGACTACGACTATGTGGTCGGGCCGTCGGCGAGTTGTGTGCATCATGTCCGCGAGCACTTCACCGCGATCGAGCAGACGAGCGCGGTGCAGAAGGTTCGTCGCAATACGTATGAGCTCGTCGAATTCCTGCATGACGTGCTGAAGGTGCGCGAGTTTCCGTGGGCCGAGTTTCCGCACAAGGTCGGGCTGCACAACAGTTGCAGCGCGGTGCGGCATCTGCGCGAGACATCGAATTCGGAAGTCGCGGGCACGCCGTTTTCGAAGCCCCGCGCGCTGCTCGAAGGCGTGAAGGGCATCGAATTCGTCACGCCCGCGCGTCCCGACGAATGCTGCGGCTTCGGCGGCACGTTCTCGGTCACCGAAGAGGCCGTCTCCGTGCGCATGGGGCAGGACAAGGTGCGCGATCACGTCGGGGCCGGCGCGGAGTACATCGTGTCGGGCGACATGTCGTGTCTCATGCATCAGCAAGGCTGCGCCGAGCGCATGAAGGCCGATGCGAAGTTCATCCATATCGCGCAGGTCCTGAACGGAGCACGCGCATGAGCAAGACCGTTCGCATCGATCACGCGAAGGCGGCGGGCGCGTTCCTGCAGAAGCCGGATCACGTCGCGTTCCACGACAAGCGTCTGTGGGATTTGCGCAGCAAGCGCGACGCGCAGGCGCACGGCATCCCCGAATGGGAGACGATGCGCAATCTCGCATCGCAGATCAAGGAGCACACGCTGTCCAATCTCGCCGATTACATCGCGCAGTTCGTCGATCAGGCCGAGAAGAATGGCGTCGTCGTGCATTTCGCGGCCGATGCGCAGGAGCACAACGAACTCGTCTACAAACTGATGAGCGAGCGCGGCTTGACCTCGCTGGTGAAGAGCAAGTCGATGCTCACCGACGAGTGCTACATGCGCGACTATCTCGAGCCGCGCGGCATCACGGTGATGGAAACCGATCTCGGCGAGCGTATTCAGCAGCTCGATCATCAGGACCCGAGCCATATGGTCGTGCCGGCGGTGCACAAGCTGCGCGCGGACGTGGCCGAGCTTTTCGGCAAGACCATCGGCACCGATCCGCAGAACAGCGACATTCACTATCTCGCCGAAAGCCAGCGCATGAACACGCGGCCCTACTTCGTGCGCGAGAAGACGGCGGGCATGACCGGCTGCAACTTCGCGGTCGCGGAAACGGGCACGGTCGTCGTGTGCACGAACGAGGGCAACGCGGATTTGTCGGCGAACGTGCCGCCGCTGCATATCGCGTCGATCGGCATCGAGAAGATCATTCCGACGATCGCCGATCTCGGCGTGTTCGTGCGCATGCTGTCGCGCAGCGCACTGGGTTCGCCGATCACCCAATACACATCGCACTTTCGCCAGCCGCGTCCGGGCACGGAGATGCACTATATCCTCGTCGACAACGGCCGCGCGGAGCGGCTCGCGATGGACGATTTCTGGTATTCCCTCAAATGCATCCGCTGCGGCGCGTGCATGAATACGTGTCCGGTGTACCGGCGCAGCGGCGGCCTTTCCTATGGCGGAACGTATTCCGGGCCGATCGGCGCGATCATCAATCCGACCCACGACCTGAAGCGCTATAGCGCGCTGCCGTTCGCCTCGACGATGAACGGCAGTTGCACCAACGTCTGCCCGGTGAAGGTGAACATCCACGAGCAGATCTACAAGTGGCGCGAGGTGATCGCGGAGAAACACGAAGTGCCGTTCGTGAAGCAGGAAGTCCTGAAGATGGCGGGGCGCCTGCTCGCGAGTCCGACGCTTTATCGCGCGACGGTCGCGTCGCTCGGCGGCGCGTTGAAGCGTCTGCCCAATTTCGTGCTCTACAACCCGCTCAACATCTGGGGACGTCAGCGCGATCTGCCGGAAGCGCCCGCCGAGACTTTTCACGAGTGGTACAAGAAAAACCGGAAGCCTGAAAAATGACGACTCGCGAAGCTTTTCTGTCGAAGATCCGCGCGGCGCAGCCTGCATCGCGTTCGCGTCCCGATGTGCCGCTCTTTCCGTCGCCCGAAGGCGATCTGAAGGCGCGTTTCACGGCGGCGCTGACCGCGATGGGCGGAACGTGCGTCGAAGCCGGAGGACTGGACGATGTGAACGCGCTGATCGCGTCGCGTTTTCCGGATGCGAAGGTGATCGCATCGGCGGTGCCGGGCGTCGATGGCACGCGGCCGCTTTCGCCCGATACGCCGCCGGCGTCGCTCCAGGATGTCGATGTGGGCATCGTGAGAGGGCGCTTCGGCGTCGCGGAAACGGGCTCGGTGTGGTTCAGCGAGCAAGAGTATGTGGTGAACTCGATCGGCTATCTGTCGCAGCATCTCGTCGTGCTGCTCGATCCCGCGCTGCTCGTGGAGGGCTTGCAACAGGTGTATCGACGGCCCGATTTCGCATCGGCGCGCTATGCGGTGCTCGTGACGGGACCGTCCGCGACGGCGGATATCGAAGGCGTGCTGATTCGCGGCGCACAAGGCGTGCGCTCGCTCACCGTCGTGTGGCTCGCGTGAAGCGTCAGTGCTTCCAGACGGAGTAAATGCAAAAAGCCCAGTCGCGTGACTGGGCTTTTTGACTGAAGCTTTTGGCTCCCCGACCTGGGCTCGAACCAGGGACCTACGGATTAACAGTCCGGCGCTCTACCGACTGAGCTATCGGGGAACAACTGAGGTATCTGCTGCTGAGATAAAAAACCCAGCCGATTGACTGGGTTCTTTTGAAACCGACTTGCTGGAGTTTTTGGCTCCCCGACCTGGGCTCGAACCAGGGACCTACGGATTAACAGTCCGGCGCTCTACCGACTGAGCTATCGGGGAACATCTACAGCAGAGAAGCGAAATTATAGGGGGCTGAGATTATCGTGTCAACGCCCAATCTTCACTCGAAAAGCAAATTTTTGCAGTCAAACCGAAGCGTGATGCGGACGAACGCGCGATTTAACGCTCAAGCAGGTTCAGCTTGTCCTTGACGTCCTTGAACTCGTCGGCCTCGGGAAGCGAGCCCTTCGTCTTCGTGATGCTGGGCCAGTTACGCGCAAGGTCGGCGTTCAGTTCGGTGAAGTGCTGCTGGTCCCCGGGCACGTCTTCTTCGGCGTAGATCGCGTTCACCGGGCACTCGGCCACGCAGACGGCGCAGTCGATGCACTCGTCCGGATCGATCGCGAGAAAGTTGGGACCTTCGCGGAAGCAATCCACCGGGCACACGTCCACGCAATCGGTGTACTTGCACTTGATGCAGCTTTCGGTCACAACGTGAGTCATTCAGGCTCCTGCATGCGGAATTCTTGGGGGCGGCGCCCTGAGCGGCTACGTGGGCCGGGAGGTGCGCGTATCGAAACGCATATTGTAGCGTAACGGTAAAAGCGGGCGCGGGCCGCACGCGACGCGCTTTATATCGATTCGTGATGTATGTATGCGCGGCTTCGGTAAGGGAGGGCATGGATCATGCCGTCGTACACATTCGGGTAACATGGCCCTAAAGGCATACGGCCTGGCGCCGGGCGCACGGCCAATTCGCGTGGATGTTCCAGTCAGAACCATGATCATCAATTCGCTGCTCGATACCGACCTCTACAAGTTCACGATGATGCAGGTCGTGCTGCATCATTTTCCCGCGGCGCATGTCGAATATCGCTTCCGCTGTCGCACGCCGAACGTGGATCTCGTGCCGTACATCGACGAGATTCGCGACGAGGTGCGCCAGCTCTGCAATCTGCGCTTCAAGGAAGAGGAGCTGGATTATCTGCGGCGCATGCGCTTCATCAAGAGCGACTTCATCGATTTCCTCGCGCTCTTTCATCTGAACGAGAAGTCCATCCGTATCGCGCCGTCGCCCAAGAATAATGGCGAGATCGACATCGAGATCGAAGGGCCGTGGCTGCACACGATCCTCTTCGAGATTCCGGTGCTCGCGATCGTCAACGAGGTCTATTTCCGCAACACGCAGCGCAAGCCCGAGTACGAAACCGGCCGCACGCGTCTGCGCGAGAAGATCAAGCTGCTCGCCACGCCGCCCGAATACTCCGACTGCAAGATCGCCGATTACGGCACGCGCCGCCGCTTTTCAGGGCAGTGGCACGAGGAAGTCGTGCTGACGCTGAAGGACAAGCTCGGCGCGCAGTTCGCCGGCACGAGCAACTGTTTCTATGCGATGAAGCACGGCCTGCGGCCGCTCGGCACGATGGCGCATGAATACTTGCAGGCGTGTCAGGCGTTGGGCCCGCGGCTGCGCGACTCGCAGATTTTCGGCTTCGAGATGTGGGCGAAGGAATATCGCGGCGATCTCGGCATCGCGCTGTCGGACGTCTACGGCATGAAGGCGTTCCTGCGCGACTTCGACATGTATTTCTGCAAGCTGTTCGACGGCGCGCGCCACGATTCCGGCGATCCCTTCGACTGGGGCGAGCGCCTTCTCAGGCACTACGAGGAGAACCGCTGCGACCCGCGCACCAAGGTGCTCGTGTTTTCCGACGCGCTCGACATCCCCAAGGTGCTCCAGCTCTATCAGCAGTTTCGCGGGCGCTGCCAGTTGGCGTTCGGCGTCGGTACGAATCTCACCAACGATCTCGGCTATCAGCCGCTGCAGATCGTCATCAAGATGGTCCGCTGCAACGGCCAGCCGGTCGCCAAGCTCTCGGATTCGCCCGGCAAGAACATGTGCGACGACAAGGCCTATCTCGCCTATCTGCGTCAGGTGTTCGGCATCGAGCAGCCGGTCGGCGACGACTGACGGCGTCGCAGCCGTGCATTCGGCCTATGCCGTTCGGCCGAGGTTCGTGCGCGTATGTCGCTCGCTATAATTCGAACGCGTCGTCGATCAGTCCGGCGCGTTCGAATCTCAAGCACGCCAACACGAGGACGGCACCATGGATACATCGGTCGCGCGCCGCAATATTCTCGCGCGCATTCGCAGCGCGCAGGGCCGTCGCGGCACGCCAACGGAAGCCGAGCGCGAGACAGCGCAAGAGTATGTCGAGCGGCATCCCGCGGGTCCGCGTCCTCCGTTACCTCAGACCCGTGACGAGCTGATCGCGCGCTTCACGCTCGAAGCCGAGCGTCTTTCCACGACCATCGCCGAAGTGGAATCGCTCGCGGATGCACCCGCCGAAGCCGCGCGCTATCTCCAGTCGCTGAACCTTCCCGTCGATGTCGTCACGTGGCCCGCACTCGGCGATTTGCCCTGGGCGCAAGCGGGCATTCAGGCGGCGCTGCGCAAACCGGCCGACGCCGATCTCGTCGGCATCACCGGCTGTTTTTGCGCGACGGCCGAAACCGGTTCGCTCGTATTGCTCTCGGGCGCCGATACGCCCGCATCCGGCGCGCTTCTGCCTCAGACGCATATCGCCATCGTGCCGGCGTCGCGTATCGTCGCGGCGCACGAAGACGCGTTCGCGTTGATGCGCGCCGAGCGGGGCGATTTGCCGCGCGCGGTGAACTTCGTTTCGGGACCGTCGCGCACCGGCGATATCGAACAGACCATCGTGCTCGGCGCGCATGGGCCGTATCGCGTGCATGTGATCATCGTGCGCGGAGCCTGAGCACGATGCGACGTTTCGTTTCCGGCGCGCTGTGCGCGGGGCTGGCGCTCATCGCCGCACCCGCCAGCGCGGCGACACCCGATGGCGCGACGCTTCCGGCAACGTGGGGCATCCCGTTCATCGGCGTCCTGCTTTCCATCGCGGTGTTTCCGCTCATCGCACCGAAGCTCTGGCATCACCACTTCGGCAAGATCGCGGCCGCGTGGACCGTCGCATTTCTGGCGCCGTTCGCGCTCGCGTTCGGGCCCGGCACGGCGGGCGGCGTACTGGTTCACGCAATGCTCGAAGAGTACGTGCCGTTCATCGTCCTGCTGGCGTCGCTGTATACGGTCGCGGGCGGCATCTGCGTGCGCGGCAATCTGCACGGTTCGCCGCGTCTGAATACGGGGCTGCTCGCGCTCGGCACCGCGCTGGCGAGCATCATGGGCACGACGGGCGCGGCCATGCTGCTGATCCGTCCGCTCTTGCGCGCGAACGACAATCGCAAGCATGTCGTGCATGTCGTCGTGTTCTTTATTTTTCTCGTCGCGAATGCGGGCGGCTCGCTCACGCCGCTCGGCGACCCGCCGCTTTTCCTCGGCTTTCTGAACGGCGTCGGCTTCTTCTGGACCACTGTGCATCTCGCGCTGCCGATGCTCTTCGTCTGCGGCGCGCTGCTCGTGGCCTTCCATGTGCTCGACAGCTACTACTGGCGCAGGCACGACGCGCGGCCCGCCTTTCTCGATCCGACGCCCGACACGCCGCCGCTCGGCATCGACGGCAAGATCAATTTCGCGTTGCTCGCGGTGATCGTCGTGCTCGTGCTGATGAGCGGCATATGGAAGCCCGGCATCGCGTTCGACGTGTTCGGCACCGAGGTGAAATTGCAGAATCTCGTGCGCGACGTGCTGCTCATGGCCGTGCTGCTGGCCTCGCTCGCGCTCACGCCGAAAAGCGCGCGAGCGGGCAACGCGTTCGACTGGGCGCCCATCGAGGAAGTGGCGAAACTGTTCGCGGCAATCTTCATCACGATCGCGCCCGTCATCACGATCCTGCGCGCGGGCGAGGCGGGCGCGTTCGCGGGCATCGTGCACGCGGTGTCGGATGCACACGGCAAGCCCATCGACATCGCTTACTTCTGGGCGACGGGCCTGCTGTCCTCGTTTCTCGACAACGCGCCGACCTACCTCGTGTTCTTCAATCTCGCGGGCGGCGACGCGCACACGCTCATGACCACCGACGCCACGACGCTCGCCGCCATCTCCGCGGGCGCGGTCTTCATGGGCGCGAACACGTATATCGGCAATGCGCCGAATTTCATGGTGAAGGCGATCGCGGAATCGCGCGGCGTGCGCATGCCGAGTTTCTTCGGCTATATCGCATGGTCGGGCGTGGTCCTCCTGCCGATTTTCGCCGTTCTGGGCTGGCTATTTTTCTAGGAGCAATCGATGAAGAAGGTACTTGTCGCGCGTCCCACTTTTCCCGATGTGATCGAGCGCCTGAAACAGTATTTCGATGTCGACGTGAACCTCGGCGACGTGCTCCCGCAGGACGAGTTCGCGCGCCGTATCGCCGACAAGGACGGTGCCTTCACCGCGGGCGAGTGGGTCGGCGAGAAGGAGTTGGCGGGCGCACCGAACCTGAAGGTCGTCGCGAACATGGCGGTCGGCTACAACAACTTCGACATGAAGGCCTTCGACGCGCACAAGGTCCTCGGCACCAACACGCCGAACGTGCTGAACGAAACCACCGCCGATTTCGGCTGGGCGCTGATGATGGCGGCCGCGCGCCGCGTCACCGAATCCGAGCACTATCTGCGCGCGGGCAAGTGGCAGAAGTGGTCGTTCGATTCGTTTCTCGGCGCCGATGTGTACGGATCGACGCTCGGCGTGATCGGCATGGGGCGCATCGGACAGGCGCTCGCGCGGCGGGCGGGCGGCTTCGACATGCGCGTGATCTATCACAATCGCTCGCGTGTCGCGCCCGAGATCGAGGCGCAGCTTAACGCCGAGTACGTGTCGAAGGAAGACCTGCTCAAGCGCGCGGATCATGTCGTGCTCGTGCTGCCGTACACGAAGGAGAACCATCACACGATCGGCGCGTCCGAGCTCGCGCTGATGAAGCCGACAGCGACGCTCACGAACATCGCGCGCGGCGGCATCGTCGATGATGCGGCGTTGATCGTCGCATTGCGCGACAAGCGCATCGCGGCGGCGGGCATCGACGTGTTCGAGGGAGAGCCGGACTTCAACCCGGATTTCCTGCTGCTCGACAACGTGGTGTTGACGCCGCACATCGCGAGCGCGACCGAGGGCACGCGCCGCGCGATGGCCAATCTGGCGGCGGACAACCTCATCGCCGCGCTCGGCGAAGGGCCGCGCGCCGGAAATCCGCCCAACCCGATCAATCCGGACGTGCTGAAGAAATGACGGAATTGCTGTATGGCGCTGTCGCCGCATTGGCGATCGCGCTGGTCGTGTCGCTCTTCGCGCTCATCGTCGCGATCCGGCGTAACTCGAACGCGCATATTTACGATGAATTCGAGGCGCTCACCGATCGCGTGAACGACATGGGCGAGGCTCATGCGCGCGCGCAAGAGCGGCTCGAACGCGGGCTGCGCGGCGACATCGCCGAGAGCGCGCGCGTGTCGCGCATGGAATCGCAAAGCGGCTTCACGCAATTCCATCAGACGCTCGCGACGCAACTGGCGAGCACGTCGAGCGTGCAGAACGCGCAGTTCGACGCGCTCGCACAGCAACTCGCGCAACAAAGCCAGCAGGCGCGCGAGGATCAGGGCAACGCGCTGAAGCGCTTCGCCGATTCGATGTCGCTGCATCTGTCGCAGATGTCGGAGGCGAACGAGCGTCGGCTCGGCGAAGTGCGTGCGACGCTCGAAGCGCGTCTCAAGGACATCGAGGCCAACAACGCGACGAAGCTCGACGAGATGCGCCGAACCGTCGACGAAAAGCTGCACGCAACGCTCGAACAGCGGCTCGGCGAGTCGTTCAAGCTCGTGTCGGACCGGCTGGAGCAGGTGCATCGCGGGCTCGGCGAAATGCAGACGCTCGCGGCCGGCGTCGGCGATCTCAAGAAGGTGCTCACCAACGTCAAGACGCGCGGCATCTGGGGCGAAGTGCAGCTCGAATCGCTGCTGGAACAATTGCTTACGCCGGATCAGTACGCGAAGAACGTCGCGACGATTCCGAAGAGCAACGAGCGCGTCGAGTTCGCGATCAGGCTACCCGGCCGGCACGATGCGCCAGGCGCGCCGGGCGATGCCGCGACGCCTGTGTGGCTGCCCATCGACGCGAAGTTTCCTCGTGAGGACTACGAGCGCCTGATCGACGCTCAGGAAAGGGCGGACGTGGTCGGCGTGGAAGACGCGTCGCGCGCGCTCGAAGGCCGCTTGCGCGCGGAAGCGAAATCGATCGCGCAAAAGTACGTCGCGCCACCGCACACCACGGACTTCGCGTTGCTCTTTCTGCCGACCGAAGGACTCTACGCGGAAGTGCTGCGCCGCCCCGGTCTGAGCGATTCGCTGCAGCGCGACTATCGGGTGACCATCGCCGGACCGACCACGTTGACCGCGCTGCTCAACAGTCTGCAGATGGGATTCCGCACGCTCGCCATCGAGAAGCGTTCGAGCGAAGTGTGGCAGGTCCTCGGCGCGGTGAAGACCGAGTTCGGCAAGTTCGGCGAAGTGCTGGCGAGAACGAAGTCGCAGCTCGAAACCGTTACGCGCTCGATCGAAGCAGCGCAGACGCGCACGCGGCAGATGGGCAAGCGCCTGCGCGATGTCGAGGCGCTGCCGGGAGAACAGGCGGCGGGACTATTAGGCGATGCGTCGTCGCCGGAAAGCGACGACGACCTTTGACTTACTGGGCGAGGCGTTCGAGCGGCTCGCCGGTCACGCGCACGATGCGCCAGTCGGGCAGAACCGTCGCGCCCATCTTCTCGTAGAAGTCGATGGCGTTCTGATTCCAGTCGAGCACCGACCACTCGAAGCGGCCGCACTGACGCTCGACCGCGAGCGCGGCGAGCTTCTTCAGCATCAGCGTGCCGAGACCGCTGCCGCGCAGCGACGGACGCACGTACAGGTCTTCGAGATAAAGGCCGCGTTTGCCGAGAAAGGTGGAGAAGTTCTGGAAGAAGAGCGCATAGCTCACGACTTCCCCTTCCTGCTCCGCGACGAGCGCTTCCGCGGCGGGACGCGCGCCGAAGAGGGCCTCGTGCACGCCTTCCCTGGTCGCGATGAACAGATGCGTGAGCTTCTCGAACTCCGCGAGCTCGTACATCAGGCCGAAAATCGCGGCGACGTCGGCGGGCGTGGCCGCGCGGATCGTCGCATTCCCGTTCGCGGCGCTCATGCTTCCTCCGGCGCGTCGGACAGCACGATTTCGATGCCGCCGAAACGCGACGCCACCCAGTTGTACGCGTGGCACGCGATCCACAGCAGGATGAAACCGAGAATGGCGTTGAGCAGCAGCGCGCTCGTGACGGTGCTCACTTCCACCGAGCCGTATCGCACGAACGCGACCACGACGCCGAGCAGCACGATGGGCACGCTGAAAGTCAGGTACACGAGGATCAGCGCCTTGGCGGTCTGTCCGGGTGCAATGAATGAGATCTGCTTTTTCATGGAAGGAAAGCCCCGTCTATCGATGTAGGAATGTTTGTGCTGGCGACGTTCGTTGCGGCGCGCGTCAGATCAGGCCGTCGAACGGCACGATCTCGATATCGTCGCCGGCGTCGATGTCGCCGCGCGCGTGCTCGAGCACGATGAAGCAGTTGGCTTCGCTCATCGAGCTGAGCACGCCGGAACCTTGCGGGCCGGTCGTGACGACGCGAAAGCGGCCGTCGTCGTCGCGCGTTGCGATGCCGCGCTGGAACTCCGTGCGGCCCGCGCGTTTTTTCATCGGCTCGGCGGCGCGCGCGCGGATGACCGTGAGCGGCTGGCGCGTCGCGCCGGACATTGCAATCAGCGCTTCGCGCACGATGAAGTAGAAGGTCGCCATCACGGCAACCGGATTGCCCGGCAAGCCGAAGAAGAGCGCCGACTTGCCCGTGCCCGCGCGCGCGCCCGACCACAGGCGGCCGAACGCGAGAGGTCGGCCGGGGCGCATCGCGATCTTCCAGAAAGCGACATCGCCCAGCGAATTCATCAGTTCGCGCGTGAAGTCCGCATCACCGACCGACACGCCTCCCGAACTGATGACGACATCCGCGCTTTCGGTCGCTTGACGCAGCGCCTTTTCGAGCGAAGCGCGGTCGTCGCGCACGATGCCGAGATCGACCGTTTCGACGTTAAGGCGCTTGAGCATCGCGAAGAGCGTGTAACGGTTGCTGTCGTAGAGACTGCCCGGACTCAGCGTTTCGCCGACCGAGCGCAATTCGTCGCCCGTCGAAAAGAACGCGACGGTGAGGCGCTTCTGAACGGACACTTCGCCGATGCCGAGCGACGCGAGCAGACCCAGATCCGATGCGCGCACGATGCGGCCAGCGAGCAGCGCCGGCTTGCCTTTCGCGAGATCCTCGCCCGAGAGGCGACGGTTCTGGCCCGCGCGGATCGTTGCGGCGGAGAAGCGGATCGCATCGCCTTCGCGCGTGACGAGTTCCTGCGGCACGACCGTGTCGCAGCCCGGCGGAATGAGCGCGCCCGTCATGATGCGCACGCACTCGCTCGCACCCGGCGCGCGTTCGAACGGCTTTCCTGCGAGCGCAGTGCCCGCGACGGACAAGTCGAGCGTATCGCCGCCGCGCGAGAGCGCAACGCCTGCGAACGCGTAGCCGTCCATCGCGGAGTTGTCGAACGCGGGCACGTCGATCGGCGAGATCACGTCGTCGGCGAGCACGCGGCAGAGCGCGTCGTGCAGGCCCACGCGCTCGATCTGCGCGTCCCGCGTGCGCGGCATGGCCCACTGACGCACGATTTCCTGCGCGGCTTCGACAGGAAGCGCATTCGGATCGTACTGGGCGACGCAGGCGGAGAGGTCCTTGGACGTGGTCATGAATCGGCGTGGATCGCGCCGGAGCCCGGCGAAGAAGCAGCCACGAGGCCGCGCGGTGGTAGAACGCCTGTACGCGGATTGCCGCAATGGCGGACGTGAGAATCAGCGGCGTTCCAGCTCGGCCAGCTGCTGTAAATCATTGATATTGTAAAACGCGCGTTCATCGTGAAATCGCACTTCCACCGGCTTGTGGCGCGCGTACCACGCGCGGACCTTGCGTTCTCCGCGGTCGAGCCAGGCGTCGAGATCGTCGGCGAGCGAGGTGCGCAGGAGCGCGAAAACCGGATGCGCCATGACTTGCCCGGACGCATCGATTGTTGCGGCGTACGCAACGTCGCCGTCATGCGCGTCGAGCGCCTGCATCAACGTGGCGCCGATATGTTCGTCGACGAAAGGCGCGTCGCAAGGCGCGGTCAGCACATATTGCGTGGTCGCGGCGCGCAATGCGGCGGCGATGCCTGCGAGCGGCCCCGGATAATCCGCCCGCGTGTCCACGATGACGCGCGCGCCGAACGCAGCGCCCAGGCGCTCGTAATCATCGATGGAACGGTTCGCGCTGATCAGAAGCGCGTCGGCCTGAGGCGCGATGCGGCGCATGACATGCAGTGCGAGCGGCTCGCCATGAAACGGCTGCATGCCTTTGTCGACGCCGCCCATGCGCGAGCCGCGTCCGCCCGCGAGCACGAGCGCGGTGACAGTCGAGGCGGAGCGGGCGTTCAGCACGAGCGATCCGACGCGCTCAGCCGCCGATGTACGACATCTCGACGCGACGCGCATCGTCGCGCGACGGCGCCGATGCGCTGCCGCGCAATTGCGAATAGCGGTCGCCGCGCGCTTCCCAGATGCGCGCGATGGCCGTCGCGACGTCCTCGTCGCTCGCGCCGTTGCGGATCAGGCCGCGCAGGTCGTGGCCCGATACCGCGAAGAGGCACAGGTAGAGCTTGCCTTCGGTCGAAAGCCGCGCGCGCGTGCAGGAGTCGCAAAAGGCGCGCGTGACGCTGGAAATCACGCCGATTTCGCCGCTGCCGTCGCGATAGCCCCAGCGCTGCGCCGTTTCGGCCGCGGTATGGGCTTCGAGCGGTTCGAGCGGGAAATGCGCGTCGATGCGCTCGACCACTTGCGCCGACGGCAGCACTTCGCTCATGTTCCAGCCGTTCGACGCACCGACATCCATGTATTCGATGAAGCGCAGAACCGCGCCGCTGCCTTTGAAATGCCGTGCCATCGGCACGATTTCCTGATCGTTCGTGCCGCGCTTCACGACCATGTTCACCTTGATCGGATCGAGGCCGGCGGCTTGCGCCGTTTCGATGCCGTTCAGCACGTCGGCGACCGCGAAATCGGCGTCGTTCATACGGCGAAAGAGCGCATCGTCCAGCGCGTCCAGGCTGACCGTGACGCGCGACAGGCCCGCGTCTCTCAGAGAGCGGGCCTTGCGCGCGAGCAGCGAGCCGTTCGTGGTGAGCGTCAGGTCGAGCGGACGGCCTTCAGGCGTGCGCAGGAGCGCGAGCCGCTCGATCAGGAATTCGATGTTCTTGCGCAGAAGCGGCTCGCCGCCCGTCAGGCGAATCTTCTCGACGCCATGCGCGACGAACACGCGCGCAAGCCGCTCGATCTCCTCGAACGAGAGCAGGGCGGCGTGCGGGAGAAACTGGTAATCCTTGTCGAACACATCGCGCGGCATGCAGTACACGCAGCGGAAGTTGCAGCGGTCCGTCACCGAAATGCGCAAGTCGCGCAGCGGGCGCGCGAGCGTGTCCGTGAGCAATCCGGACGGCGACGCCGTCACGCCGGAGAAATCCGGGATTGCGCTGACGTCGGCGAGAGGAATGATGCGTCGGGACATGATGACTCGGGGCTTGGCCTGCGGCCTTGTTCGAATGATGGTTACACCGTCTCATTTTAGCGGAACCGGACGCAAGGACGCACCGGCACGAAGTCGCGGTTTTCCCTTGTCATCGACCAAAAGAAAACGCCATCGACCGGAATCGATGGCGTTTTTTCTGCTGCTGCCGGTTCACCGAAGCGAACTGGCTCGTGCGAGCGCGCTTAGTGGACGTGCTTGCCGGTTTCCACTTGCTGCATCGGCGTGGTGTCGGCCGGCGGGAGCACCTTGCGCTCACGCGGCACGCGCACCGCGGCCGGCTCGCGCGCGGCGGCGGCGTTCGCCTCGCGCAGCTTGCTTTCGTCGGTGTTGACCCAGACGAGACCGGCTTGCTCCAGCATCGGCATGAGCGTTTCGACGGCGATCGGCTTCGACGTCGCGGGCGCGGCCGGCGCGGCGGACTTCACCGGCTCAGCAACGACGGCGACCGGCTCTTGCGCGGCCACGGGCGCCGGCGTTTGCACTTCCGTGCTCTCGACAGGCGTTGCCGGCTCGACGATCGTCGCTTCCGGCGTCGGCGCGACTGCGGCGGTTTTCACCGGCTCGGCGACTTCGACGGGCTCAGCCGCTACGGGCTCGACGGGCGTCGGCGCCGTTTCGACGGGCTTTGCCGCTTCGACCGGCTTCGGCGCTTCCGTCGCGGCGGGCGCGAACGGATCGGCGGTCGTCGTCTCGGCAACCTTCGGCGACGGGCCGAACGGATTCTCGACCGGCGTCGCGGAAGCGGGCTTCGCGAAGACATCGAACGTGGCCGGTTCGGGCGTTTGCGACTTCAGCTCGAACGGCTCGGCTTCGACGGCCTTGGCGACCGGCGCTGCTTCGGCTGCCACAGGCGCTTGCTCTTGCGTTTCTGCCTTCGCCTCGACCGGCTTCGCAACCGGCTGCTCGATGACCTGCTCGACCGGTTGCGGTGCGACGGGACGGCTTTCGCGACGCGCGGACGCTTCCTGCGCGGCTTCGGCGTCGAACACGCCGGCTTGCGCGGAGACGCTTTCGGCGGAACCTTCTGCTTCGGCAACGTCGGCGGCGTGATTCACGGTCATGCCGTCTTCATCGCGGTCGCGACGGCCACCACGACGGCCACGGCGACGGCGGCGACGCTCTTCGCCCTCACGCGCGGCTGCCTGTTCGGCGGCGTCGATGCCGGCCTGTTGCGCATCGAGATTGAGTTGCGTCGCTTCGACGATTTCCGACGGCACCGTTTCGCCCTGCGTCAACGCCTCGACGGCGGCTTCCGGTTGCGGCTTGCGGCGCTCGCCGCGTTCCGCGCGCTCGGTGCGTTCACCGCGATCAATGCGTTCGCCGCGTTCGGCACGCTCGCCACGGTCGGGGCGTTCGCGGCGTTCCTGGCGCTCGGCCGCTTCCGGACGGGCGGCGCGTTCCGCGTTGCGATCGCGCGTTTCGCGCGGTTCACGTGCTTCACGCGGCTCGCGGGGTTCGCGTGCCTCACGTGCCTCACGCGGTTCACGGGTCTCGCGCGGCTCGCGGACTTCACGCAGTTCACGTCCTTCACGGCCGCCACGCGGTTCGCGATCCTCGCGACGCGCGCCCTGGCGGCCCGCGCCGTTGCTACCCGTCGCGGTACCTGCCGCAGCGCCTTCACGTCCGGCGCCGCTGCCGCCGTCACGGCGGTTGCGATTGCGATCGCCGCCGCCGGTGCGCTCGCCGCGTTCACGCGGAGCGCGCGTGGCCGGTTGAGCTTCCACCGGTGCCGGAGCGGGCTGCGCTTGCGGCTGAATGCCGAACAGATTCTTGATCCACGCGATGAAACCGCCGCTCGCCGGCGCGGGCGCCGCAACGGGCGCGGCCTCGACGGGCGCGGGCTTGACCGGCGCGCTCGGCGCCGGCTTTTCGGGCGTGATGCCCTTCACGGCCGCTTCCTGCTTCGGCTTCACTTCCTCGGTGCGCTTGCTGTAGCCGGTTTCCGACTCCAGCTCGCTCGCCGCTTCGACAGCCATCTTCCACGACGAGCGCGGTTCGTCGAGGCGTGCATCGTCGTGACGCAGACGTTCCAGCTTGTAGTGCGGCGTTTCGAGGTGCTTGTTCGGGATCAGAACGACGTTGACCTTGAAACGCGACTCGATCTTGTTGATTTCCGAGCGCTTCTCGTTCAGCAGGAAGGCGGTCACCTCGACCGGCACCTGGCAATGGATCGCCGCGGTGTGCTCCTTCATCGCTTCTTCCTGAATGATCCGCAGCACTTGCAGCGCGGACGATTCGGTATCGCGGATATGACCCGTGCCGTTGCAGCGCGGGCAGGTCACATGGCTGCCTTCGGACAGCGCCGGGCGCAGACGCTGACGCGACAGTTCCATCAGGCCGAAGCGCGAAATCTTGCCCATTTGTACGCGCGCGCGGTCGTGCTTGAGCGCATCTTTCAGGCGCTGTTCGACTTCGCGCTGGCTCTTCGCCGACTCCATGTCGATGAAGTCGATCACGATCAGCCCGCCCAGATCGCGCAGACGCAACTGGCGCGCGACTTCGTCGGCGGCTTCGAGGTTGGTGCGCGTGGCGGTTTCCTCGATATCCGCGCCCTTGGTCGCGCGCGCCGAGTTCACGTCGATGGCGACGAGCGCCTCAGTGTGATCGATCACGATCGCGCCGCCCGAGGGCAGCGGCACCGTGCGTGAGTACGCCGTTTCGATCTGATGCTCGATCTGGAAGCGCGAGAAGAGCGGCACGTCGTCGTGATAGCGCTTCACCTTCGAGAGGTTGTCGGGCATCACGATGTCCATGAAGGCGCGCGCCTGATCATGGATTTCGGTCGTGTCGATGAGGATTTCGCCGATGTCCGGCTGGAAGTAATCGCGGATCGCGCGGATCACGAGGCTCGATTCGAGATAAATGAGCATCGGCTGGCCGGCGACGCCGCTCTGCGACGCGGCTTCGATCGCGCGCCAGAGTTGCATCAGGTAGTTCAGGTCCCACTGGAGCTCTTCCGCCGAACGGCCGATGCCGGCGGTCCGCGCGATGATGCTCATGCCTTCCGGCAGTTCGAGCTGCGCCATGGTTTCGCGCAGTTCCTGCCGCTCGTCGCCCTCGATCCGGCGCGACACGCCGCCGCCGCGCGGGTTGTTCGGCATCAGGACGAGATAGCGTCCGGCCAGCGAAATAAACGTGGTCAGTGCCGCGCCCTTGTTGCCGCGCTCTTCCTTCTCGACCTGAACGATGAGTTCCTGGCCTTCGCGCAGCGCGTCCTGGATGCGCGCGGAGCGCATCTCGACGCCATCGCGGAAATACTGGCGGGCGACTTCCTTGAACGGCAGAAAACCGTGGCGGTCTTCGCCGTAGTTGACGAAGCAGGCTTCGAGCGACGGCTCGATGCGAGTGATGACTCCCTTGTAGATATTGCCTTTGCGCTGTTCGCGCCCGGCGGTTTCGATGTCGATGTCGATGAGCTTCTGCCCATCGACGATGGCGACGCGCAATTCTTCTTGCTGCGTCGCGTTAAACAGCATGCGTTTCATGAAACGGCTCCAGAGCGGCTCCGTCCTTCCTCGTCGGGCGAATCGGCGTCAGTGACAGGTAACGTCACGCGCGCGAAGCGGGAGGGTGGGCGTGCCACGCTTTTTTGTGTGTTGTCACAAAGCACGCTGGAGCGGGACTTCTGGCGGGAGAATTGCCGAAAGCAGGCGTTGGCGCCCGAATGGGGCAGCCGCGCCGTGGGGCTCATTGCGAAACAACTGCGAGGCGTCGGATGCGTCGCGCGGCGCGTGGCGAGGATGAACGGCGGCGCTGCGGCTGCGCGTCTCAAAAAAGACGCGCCGAACCGAACCGCGCTCTTGCGAAAAGCCTGATTCCTCCCAACGGCGGCTGCGGGGACGAACGGTCTCGCGCAAACCAGCGCGATGCTTCGTGACCGATCCTCTTCGCTGCCATACCGCGCCGGCGCGGCCGCGGGCTCGATTGCTCCCGTCGGCTCGCGGCCGTGTGTCTCGCCTCATTTTGCGGCGTCGCCGCGCTTCGCAGAATTCAGCGCAGCAGCGGTTTTCGCCGGCAATTGTTCGCAAAACCGGCGAGCGTCGATTTGCCTATTTCTCCCGCTCGATGGCAGGGTCGATTCGGGCTGGCATCCGGCTTTGCTTGCCGGGCGCCGTCGCTTCTCGCCGATAAAATTCTTTTTGACCAAAAATCCGTTACCGTCGACGATCGACTCGACCGAACGCGCCTGTGGGCTCCGTCCCTGCCGGTGATATCGCCGTGCGTGCAACTCGTCGCTCTCGATTTCCGGGTGAGCAACCGACCTCGGGCGCAAGTAAAATGATGGTTTATCGCTTGCACCTGTACAGTCTGATCAATCTCGGCCGCTGCTTGATCTTAAGCGTCGACCTTTTCAGGCTGTTCGCAAATTATATTCAGAATGAATGAGTTAGGCAAAACATCCCATAAACGGGTCGCAAGCGAGCAAGTGTCGATGATCGAAGTCGACGAAACCGCCGCCGGTCAGCGAATCGACAACTTTTTGCTGCGCGTCTGCAAGGGCGTCCCCAAAAGCCACATTTACCGCATTCTCCGCAGCGGGGAAGTGCGCGTGAACAAGGGGCGCATCGACGCGGCGTACCGGCTCGAACTGGGCGACCTCGTGCGCGTCCCGCCGATTCGCACCGCGCAGCAGGACGAGGCGCCGGTGTCGTCGAACGCGCCCGCCGCCGAATTTCCCATTCTTTTCGAGGACGACCATCTGATCGTCATCGACAAGCCGTGCGGCGTCGCGGTGCATGGCGGCAGCGGCGTCGCGTTCGGCGTGATCGAGCAACTGCGCAATGCGCGACCGCACGCGAAGTTCCTCGAACTGGTGCATCGGCTGGATCGCGAAACCTCCGGCGTGCTGATGCTCGCGAAAAAGCGCGCCGCGCTCGTCAATCTCCATGAGCAGATCCGCGAGAATCGCATCGACAAGCGCTATTACGCGCTCGGCCACGGCGACTGGCAAAGCGACTGGGGCCGCCGGCGCATCGTGAAGGCGCCGCTGCACAAGTACGTCGCGGCGGACGGCGAGCGGCGCGTGCGCGTTCAGGAGAACGGCCTGCCGTCACACACGGTTTTCAATCTGATCGAGCGCTGGCACGACTACGCGTGGGTCGAGGCGGAACTGAAGACGGGGCGCACGCATCAGATCCGCGTGCATATGGCGAGCATCGGCCTGCCGATTGCTGGTGACGCCAAATACGGCGATTTCGCGCTGAACAAGGATTTGGCCCGTCCGAACGCCAAACCGTCGCTAAAGCGCATGTTTTTGCACGCATATCGTCTGAAAATTACCCATCCCGCGACGGGCGAGCCGTTGCAGTTCGAAGCGCCGTTGCCCGTCGAATGCAAGCGGGTCATCGAGCAACTGAAAAATCGAGAGACAGCGTAAATGGCGCGGCAGCAATTTGATCTGATCGTTTTCGACTGGGACGGCACGCTGATGGATTCGACCGTCCACATCACGCGCAGCATTCAGGCTGCGTGCCGCGACCTCGGGCTGCCGGTTCCGGCGGATGAATCCGCGAGCTACGTGATCGGGCTGGGCCTGAAAGACGCGCTGCAAATCTGCGCGCCGACGCTCGATCCGTCCGACTATCCGCGCCTCGCCGAGCGTTATCGGTTTCATTTCCTGACGATGGGCCAGAAGACCGAACTCTTCGACGGCGTGCGCGAGTTGCTGCAGGAACTGCGCGATCTCGGCTATTTCCTCGGCGTCGCAACGGGCAAGAGCCGCGTCGGGCTGAATCGCGCGCTCGACGAATCGCGGCTCACGAGCCTCTTCGACGGCACGCGCTGCGCCGACGAAACATTCTCGAAACCGCATCCCGCGATGCTCCACGAACTCACGCGCGAACTCGGCCAGGATCTCGGGCGCACGGTGATGATCGGCGACACCACGCACGATCTGCAAATGGCGATCAACGCGGGCGCGGCGGGCATCGGCGTCGGCTACGGCGCGCATCCGGCGGATTCGCTCGCGGCGCTCAAGCCGCAGTTTTGCGCCGACAGCGTCGCTTCGCTGGCCGGCTGGCTGCGGGAGCACGCGTGACGGCGGCCGCGGGGGATGCGGTTCGCGTGTGCGCATCGGAAGAACTCGTCGATGGAGGCGCGGGCGTGCGCGTTCCGGCAACGGAAGCGAGCGGCGACGCCGTCGTCTTTTTCGTGCGCTACGACGGCAAGCCGCACGGCTACCTGAACCGCTGCGCGCACGTGCCGATGGAGCTCGACTGGAACGAGGGCCAGTTCTTCGAAAGCTCGGGCCTATACTTGATGTGCGCGACCCACGGGGCGATCTACGAGCCCGACACCGGAAAATGCGTCGGCGGTCCGTGCCGCGGCGCGCGCCTTCGGGCCGTGACCGTCGAGGATCGCGATACGCCGGAAGGCCGCGCGGTCTTCTGGCTCCCCGACGACGCATTGCGTCCCGCCTGACTCCCTTCTCATCACATCCATAACGCATGTCCGACAACATTCCGCCGCGCGGCAACGACAATTGGGAGCGCGACGCGCTCGAACGCATCGCGCTTGCCGCCATCCGCGAGCAGCGCGCCGCGCGGCGTTGGCGCATCTTCTTTCGCTTCGTGTTCCTTGGCGTGATCGCGCTGATCGCGTGGGGCGTGTTCGATTTCACCGGCGACCGCGTCGCGAAAGCGGGCAAGCACACGGCGCTCGTCGATTTGCAAGGCGAAATCTCCGCAAATAGCGATGCGAGCGCCGACAACATCGACGGGGCGCTTCAGAGCGCGTTCGAGGACCAAAACACGGCGGGCGTGATCCTGCGCATCAACAGTCCGGGCGGCAGTCCCGTGCAGGCGGGCATCATCAACGGCGAGATCCGGCGGCTGCGCACGAAATATCCGAAGACGCCGCTGTACGTGGTCGTCGACGACATGTGCGCGTCGGGCGGCTATTACGTCGCCGCGGCCGCCGACAAGATTTACGTCGACCGGGCGAGCATCGTCGGCTCGATCGGCGTGCTGATGGACGGATTCGGCTTCACCGGTCTGATGGACAAGCTCGGCATCCAGCGCCGCATGCACACGTCGGGCGCGAACAAGGGCGCGTTCGATCCGTTCTCGCCGGAAACGCCCGCGATGAACGCGCACGCGCAGGACATGCTCGACCAGATCCACGCGCAGTTCATCGATGCCGTGAAGCTGGGGCGCGGAAAACGTCTGAAAGACGATCCGGAGCTCTTTTCCGGCATGTTCTGGACGGGCGAGAAGAGCGTCGAACTCGGTCTCGCGGATGGTTTCGGCGACGCCAGCTATGTGGCGCGCGAAGTCATCAAGCAGCCGGATATCGTCGACTACACGCAGAAGGAGAGCATCAGCGAGCGTGTCGTGCGGCGCTTCGGCGCTTCGGTCGGCGATGCCGCCATGCGCGCGCTCACGCTCGGCGGCAAGCCCCAGTTGCGCTGATTACGACGCCAGCAGCAGAAAAATCGCCGGACGCTTGTGCAGCTCCGGCGCGCTCAGTTTCTTCCAGTCGGCCGCGGTGCGCGTGACGATGGTTTCGCCAGCCAAGGTCAGATCGACGGCGACGCAGATGAGCGTCGACGGCGCGCAGGTGGCGATGAGCGTATCGAGCATCGCGCGATTCCGGTACGGCGTCTCGATGAAAATCTGCGTCTGATTGGCCTTGCGCGACAACTGCTCCAGTTCGCGCAAGCGCTTGCCGCGCTCGCTGGCGTCGACCGGCAGATAACCGTTGAACGCGAAACTCTGGCCGTTCATGCCCGAGGCCATAAGCGCGAGCAGAATCGAACTCGGACCGACGAATGGCACGACCTTCACGCCGCGCTGATGCGCGCGCCGCACGAGCAGGGCGCCCGGATCGGCGACGGCGGGGCAGCCGGCTTCGGAGACGAGTCCCGCGTCGGTGCCGGCGAGAATCGGCGCCAGCAGCTTGTCGATTTCGGCGGGCGGCGTGTTGACATTCAACTCGCGCACTTCGATTTCCTGAATCGGCCGCTCCGTGCCCACTTTCTTCAAGAACGCGCGCGTCGTTTTCGCGTTTTCGCCGATGTAGTACGCGAGCGCCGCCGCCTGCGCGCGCACCGGTTCGGGCAGGACGTGCGCGAGCGCGTCGGCGTCGCCTTCGCCGAGCGTATTCGGGATCAGATAGAGAACGCCGCTCATGCCGCCCCCAGAACCGGATATCCGGCGTTCACCAGCATGCCGGTCAGCGCGATCAGCGGCAAACCGATGAGCGCAGTCGGATCGTTCGAGTCGATGGCTTCGAGAAGCGCGATGCCGAGGCCTTCCGCCTTCGCGCTGCCGGCGCAGTCGTAGGGCGTTTCGGCGCGCAGATAGGTCTCGATCTGCGCGTCGGAATAGCGACGAAATCGCACGCGGGTGACGATGTCGGCGGATTGCACGTCGCCCGTGCGGCTGTCGAACAGGCAGAGCGCGCTATGGAATTCGACGCTGCGGCCACGCATCGCCTGTAGCTGCGCGACGGCCTTTTCGTGCGTACCGGGCTTGCCGATCTGCTTGCCGTCGAAGGTCGCGACCTGATCGGAGCCGATCACGAGCGCGCCCGCGTGGCCGTTGAGGCGCGCGGCGGCGGCGCGCGCCTTGGCGATCGACAGCCGCACGGCGGTCGCTTCGGGCGTTTCGCCGGCGTTCGGCGTTTCATCGATATCGGGCGAGACGACGTCGAAAGGCATGCGCAGGCGCGCGAGCAGCTCGCGCCGATAGGGTGAACTGGACGCGAGAATCAGGCGCGGCGGCGGTTTTGAAGCTTCGGACATGGAGCGGATCCGGCAAAAATAGGTGTAAAAACGACGGGCGGCAGGTCCGCCCTTAAGTATTTGACTCGAAAGAATAAAGCCGATATGATTTTGGGCTTTTCATCGGTACTTGCGCGGCGAAGCCGTCTGCTCGGGCCGATGAGCCGGTGGAAGAAGCGCTTTCGGCCGGGCTTTGCCAAGAAGCACGAATGTCGGCTCGATGCAAATTCGGGCAAGCCACGCGTTCCTCGATGTAGCATCGCGGTGCATACTGAGCATTCACCGGAAGCACTAACCAAGCAAGGCCAAGCAGGAGCGCACATGACTCAGAATCCTGGCAAACCTGTGAGCCCCGCCGATCTGCGCGCGCTCGACATTTACGACTTCGCCAAAAGCGGTAGACAAGCGGCCGGCGCGCTGCGCTTGTCGCAGATGCCGCGCATGTTAGCCGAAGTCCCGGTCGAAGCGCCAGATCGCGACACCGTGTTCACGTGGCAGGGCGAGGGCTCGACCCAGCCGGAACTGCAAAACGACGGCACGGAGGCGCCGCAGCCGTATCTGCGTCTCGCGGTGCACGGCTCGGTGTGGCTCATGTGTCAACGCTGTCTTCAGCCGTATTCGCAACATCTCGATGTCGATGCAACGTATCGGATCGTGGCGACGGAGGAAGAAGCGGACGAATTTCCGCTCGACGACGATGAAGTCGAAGTGATCGTAGGCTCGCGCCAGTTCGATCTTGTCGACTTGATCGAAGAGGAATTGTTGCTGTCCTTGCCGCTCGTGCCCAAGCACAACGTGTGTCCCGAGATCCACGAAAGCTTGCTCCCGGGCGATGCGGACGACGAGTCGGATGAAAGCGGTGCGCAGGAAGAAGGCGACAAGCCGAATCCTTTTGCCGTGCTGGGGAAGCTGAAGCAAAGCGGACCCGACGACAAGAAGCACTGAATTGGTTTTGTAGCACGCAACAAACTGGTAGCGCGATGTGCGCACCCGATGGCCGAACGGCCGAGGGCTGTCGGCGGATCGGGCTGTGTTAGAATTCGCAAAATTTTTCTGGAGTAATCATGGCAGTTCAGCAAAACAAGAAGTCGCCGTCGAAGCGCGGCATGCACCGTTCCCACGACTTCCTCACGACGGCTCCGCTGGCTGTCGAGCCGAGCACGGGTGAAGTGCATCTGCGCCACCACGTGAGCCCGAACGGCTACTATCGTGGCAAGAAAGTCATCAAGACGAAGAACGACTGAGCGTTCGTCGACGCTTGATGCGCCCGTCGGAACCGTTCTGCGGGCACGTGGGCGCAACTCGCTCTTGACACTTTCCCGGTACGACGAGAAAGCGGCATTTCACTGCCGCTTTTTTGTGCCCGAAATTCGTCGCATTCCATGACTGTAAAGATAACCATCGACTGCATGGGAGGCGACCACGGTCCGGCCGTGACCGTTCCCGCTGCCGTCAATTTCGTGCGCTCGCATCCCGACGCGCACCTGATGCTCGTCGGTCTCGAGCAGCCCATTCGCGCTCAGTTGAAGAAGTCGAAGGCGCTCGACGACCCGCGCCTGACCATCGTTCCCGCAAGCGAAGTCGTCGCGATGGACGATCCGGTCGAAGTCGCGCTCCGCAAGAAAAAAGATTCCTCGATGCGTGTCGCGCTCAACCTCGTGAAGGAAGGCGAGGCGCAGACCTGCATTTCCGCCGGCAATACCGGCGCGCTCATGGCGGTGTCGCGCTATGTGCTGAAGACGCTCGCCGGTATCGAGCGTCCGGCCATCGCGTTCGCCATGCCGAGCCAGAAGGGCTACACCACCGTGCTCGACCTCGGCGCCAATGTCGATTGCGAACCCGAGCATCTGCTGCAATTCGCGGAAATGGGCCACGCGCTCGTGTCGGCGATCGAAGGCCGCGAGCGGCCCACCATCGGCCTGCTCAACATCGGCGAAGAAGTCATCAAGGGCAACGAAACGATCAAGCGCGCGGGCGAACTCCTGCGCGCGAGCACGCTCAACTTCTACGGCAACGTGGAAGGCAACGACATCTACAAAGGCACGACCGATGTCGTCGTGTGCGACGGCTTCGTCGGCAATGTCGCGCTGAAGACTTCCGAAGGCCTCGCGAAGATGCTCGCCGACATCATCAAGGAAGAGTTCAGCCGCAACTTCGCCTCGAAGCTGATGGCGCTCGTCGCACTGCCCGTGCTCAAGCGTTTCAAGAAGCGTGTCGATCCCGCGCAATATAACGGCGCGGCATTGCTCGGCCTGCGCGGGCTGGTCATCAAGAGTCACGGTTCCGCCGAGGCCTTCGGGTTTGAGTGGGCTATCAAACGCGGGTATGATGCCGTCAAAAATGGCGTGCTCGAACGCCTGGTGCGCGCGATGGAAGAGAACGCACCCGCCGCGCGCGAGGCCGGCGCGAGCGCTCCCGCGTCCAGCGCGCCGGTTGCTGTGGATCAACCCGTCCAACAGCCTGCCGCACCGCTCAACTCACAGCCCAACTCGCAGCCGAACCCGCCGGGCGAGTCCGGTACTGCGCTACATTCGAAGGCATAATGGCTCATTCCAATCTTTACTCTCGCGTGCTGGGCACCGGCAGTTATCTGCCGTCCGAGCGCGTCACGAATCAGGACTTGGCGGACCGTCTCGCGAAGCAGGGCGTCGAGACGAATGACGAATGGATCGTCGCGCGCACCGGCATTCACGCGCGCCACTTTGCCGCTCCGAACCAGACGACCAGCGATCTCGCGCTCGTCGCATCGCAGAGAGCGATCGAAGCGGCGGGCGTCGATCCCCAATCGATCGATCTGATCATCGTCGCCACGTCCACGCCGGACTTCGTGTTCCCGAGCACCGCCTGCCTGCTGCAGAACAAGCTGGGCATCAAGAACAACGGCGCGGCCTTCGACGTTCAGGCCGTGTGCTCCGGTTTCGCGTACGGCGTCGCGACGGCCGACAGCTTCATTCGCAGCGGCATGAACCGCACCGCGCTCGTCGTCGGTGCGGAGACGTTCTCGCGCATCCTCGATTTCAACGATCGCACCACGTGCGTGCTGTTCGGCGACGGCGCCGGCGCAATCGTGCTGCAGGCGTCCGAAGAGCCGGGCGTGCTGTCGAGCGCGCTGCACGCGGACGGCAGCTATTCCGACATTCTCTGCACGCCGGGCAACGTGAACGGCGGCGTGGTGGAAGGCCGCGCGTTCCTGCACATGGACGGTCAGGCCGTCTTCAAGCTCGCGGTCAACGTGCTCGAAAAGGTCGCGCTCGAAGCGCTCGACAAGGCGAAGCTCGCGCCGGAAGACATCGACTGGCTGATCCCGCATCAGGCCAATATCCGCATCATGCAAAGCACCTGCCGCAAGCTGCATCTGCCGCCGGAGCGCATGGTCGTGACCGTCGGCGAGCACGGCAACACGTCGGCGGCATCGATTCCGCTCGCGTTCGACGTCGCGGTGCGCGACGGGCGCATCAAGCGCGGCGACAACGTGCTCATCGAAGGCGTGGGCGGCGGCTTCACGTGGGGCGCGTCGGTCATCCGCTACTGATCGTTTATCGATTCCCTCTACTCATTCGCAACTGATCCCGTCGTCACGATAGCCGCCGCGCGCCACATGCGCGCGAGGCGCGTGCACAGACACCGACGACATCGCGGATCATTCCAATCAACGAGGACGATATGAAATTTGCGTTCGTTTTCCCCGGACAGGGCTCGCAGTCGATCGGCATGCTCAACGCATTCGCCGATCACGCCATCGTGCGCGAGACGGTGCAGCAGGCATCCGACGCGCTCGGCCAGGATCTCGGCAAGCTGATCGCCGAAGGCCCCGCCGAAGAGTTGAACCTGACGACGAACACCCAGCCCGTCATGCTGACGGCGGCCTACGCGATCTACCGCGTATGGGAAAAGGAAACGGGTTTGAAGCCGGCGCTCGTCGCGGGCCACAGTCTCGGCGAATACACCGCGCTCGTCGCGGCCGGCGCGCTCGCATTCGCGGGCGCCGTGCCGCTCGTGCGTTTCCGCGCGCAGGCGATGCAGAGCGCCGTGCCGGTGGGCGAAGGCGGCATGGCCGCGATCCTCGGTCTCGATGACGACACCGTGCGCGCCGTGTGCGCGGAGGCTTCGTCGGCGGGTGTCGTCGAAGCGGTGAACTTCAACGCGCCCGCGCAAGTGGTGATCGCGGGTTCCAAGGCAGCGGTCGAGAAGGCATGCGAAGTGGCCAAGGCGAAGGGCGCGAAGCGCGCGTTGCCGCTGCCGGTATCGGCGCCGTTCCATTCGTCGCTGCTCAAGCCCGCATCGGACCAGTTGCGCGACTATCTCGCGAAGGTCGAGATCAAGGCGCCGCAGATTCCGCTGATCAATAACGTCGATGTCGCGATCGTTTCCGATTCCGTTGCGATCAAGGACGCGCTCGTGCGTCAGGCGGCCGGTCCGGTGCGCTGGGTCGAGTGCGTGCAGGCGATGGCGAAAGAGGGCGTCACGCACGTCATCGAATGCGGTCCCGGCAAGGTGCTCGCGGGTCTGACGAAGCGTATCGACGGCAATCTCGTCGGCGGCTCGATCTTCGATCCGGCATCGCTCGAAGAAACGCGCAAACTGATCGCTGGCTGAGGAACAACGACATGAGTCTCCAGAATCAAGTAGCAATCGTCACGGGCGCGTCGCGCGGCATCGGACGCGCGATCGCGCTCGAACTCGCGAAGCAGGGCGCGACGGTCATCGGCACGGCGACGAGCGAAAGCGGCGCGGCCGGCATCGGCGAGGCGTTGCAGCAGGCGGGCGGCAAGGGCCGCGGCGCGGTGCTGAACGTGAACGACGCGGCCGCGGCGGACGCGTTCATCGATGGCATCGTGAAGGAATTCGGCGCGCTGAACGTGCTCGTCAACAACGCGGGCATCACGAAGGATCAGCTCGCGATGCGCATGAAGGACGACGAATTCGACGCCGTCATCGATACCAACCTGCGCGCGGTCTTCCGTTTGTCGCGCGCCGTGCTGCGCCCGATGATGAAGGCGCGCGGCGGCCGGATCATCAATATCACGTCGGTGGTCGGTTCGTCGGGCAATCCGGGTCAGGCCAATTACGCCGCCGCGAAGGCCGGCGTCGCGGGCATGACGCGCGCGCTTGCCCGCGAAATCGGCAGCCGCAACATCACTGTGAACTGCGTCGCGCCGGGTTTCATCGATACGGACATGACCAAGGTCCTGCCGGAAGAGCAGCGAACCGCGCTCACGGCGTCTATCCCACTTGGCCGACTGGGCGCGCCGGAAGATATCGCGCATGCTGTGGCATTCCTGGCATCGCCGTTTGCCGGCTACATCACCGGTACGACGCTGCACGTGAACGGCGGCATGTACATGTAAGGCCTTAATAGGCATTTCGCGGAATTTCGCTTAATATCCGCGCCGGGACGGGCGCGCGAAATGCTCAAAAGAGCTTCGTGCGCACCGCTTCAGCGCGGCAGTAATAAATTAGTGCGATGTCAGCGGCAGCCCTCATGATGAAGGGCGCCGGACGACGGAGCATGGAACTGACGCGCCGTATTTTGCGGGTCCAAACCTGATAAAATGCGCGCACTCGTATTTTTGAACTTTTTTCCCTCGGAGGGCTGCATGGACAACATCGAACAGCGCGTGAAGAAGATCGTCGCCGAACAACTGGGCGTGGCGGAAGCCGAAATCAAGAACGAAGCTTCGTTCGTGAACGATCTGGGCGCTGACTCGCTCGATACGGTCGAACTCGTGATGGCGCTGGAAGACGAATTCGGCATGGAAATTCCCGATGAAGAGGCCGAAAAGATCACCACGGTTCAGCAAGCGATCGATTACGCTCGCGCGAACGTCAAGGCCTGAGGCCGGACGCGCCAGCGACTCATCGCTCAACCAGCTTGATCGTCGCTGCAAACCGATTTGACAGCCACAGGGCACACAGGGCGGTTTCCTGTGGCCGCTGTGGCTTTTGTTTTTCGTCATTTTATGGATAAGGGGTTACCGTGAGCCGTCGTCGAGTTGTTGTTACAGGCCTGGGGCTCGTTTCGCCTGTCGGCAATACTGTTGCCGACGGCTGGGCCAATCTGGTCGCGGGCAAGTCGGGCATCGCCAATATCACGAAGTTCGATGCGACGAACTTTTCCACGCGTTTCGCCGGCGAGGTGAAGGGCTTCAACATCGAAGACTACATGCCCGCAAAAGAGGCGCGCCATATGGATACCTTCATCCATTACGGCTTCGCCGCGGGCGTCCAGGCCATGCAGGACAGCGGCCTCGAGATCACCGATGAGAACTCGGAGCGCGTGGGCGTCGTGGTCGGCTCGGGCATCGGCGGTCTGCCGATGATCGAAGTCACGCAGACCGAGCTGCTCAATCGCGGTCCGCGCCGCATTTCGCCGTTCTTCGTGCCTGCGTCGATCATCAACATGATCTCCGGCCATCTGTCGATCCGCTTCGGCCTGAAGGGCCCGAACCTGTCGATGGTCACGGCCTGCACGACCGGCCTGCATTGCATCGGCGAGGCGTCGCGCCTGATCGAATACGGCGATGCGGATGTCATGATCGCCGGCGGCGCGGAAGCCACGGTTTCCCCGCTCGGCATCGGCGGCTTCGCGGCGGCGCGCGCGCTTTCGCAGCGCAACGACGATCCCGCGACGGCGAGCCGTCCGTGGGATACCGACCGTGACGGCTTCGTGCTCGGCGAAGGCGCCGGCGTGATGGTGCTCGAAGAGTACGAGCACGCGAAGAAGCGCGGCGCGAAGATCTATGCCGAAGTGCTGGGTTACGGCATGAGCGGCGACGCGTATCACATGACCGCACCGCCGGAAGACGGCGACGGCGGCCGCCGCGCGATGGTCAACGCGATGAAAAACGCGCGCATCAACGCGGACGAGGTGAATTACGTCAACGCGCACGGCACGTCGACGCCGCTCGGCGATATCGCGGAAACCATCGGCATCACGCGTGCGCTCGGCGATCAGGCGAAGAAGGTCGTCGTGAACTCCACCAAGTCGATGACCGGCCACTTGCTGGGCGGCGCGGGCGGGCTGGAATCGGTGTTCACCGTGCTGGCCATTCACAATCAGGTGTCGCCGCCGACCATCAACATCTTCAACCAGGATCCGAAGTGCGACCTGGATTACTGCGCGAACACGGCGCGGGAAATGAAGATCGACGTGGCGGTGAAAAACTCGTTCGGCTTCGGCGGCACGAACGGCTCGCTCGTCTTCAAGCGCCACTGAGCACGGCGCGCTCGTCATCACGGGGATCGATATGACGGGCGCGTGCGTGGATCGGCCGCATCGGGATACCGGCTCCGCGCCGGCCGTCGCGATGCGGCCGTCGCGTTTTATGCTGGGCGCGATGCTCGGATTCGCGGGCGTTGCGGGCGCGTCGGTGTTTCAGTACGTCCTCGCGCAAGCGGAACACGCCGGGCATGCATTCGTGGCGTGCGCGGCGACATTGGCGGTGCTCGGACTCGCGTCGTATCGATGGGTGCGGGCTCAGCCTTCGGCCATCGGCTTGCTGCCGGACGGCCTCGCGGTCTGGAACCGGACCGGGGCGGTGCGGTACATGCGCATCGCGGGATGCGCGCAATGGAGCGGTCGGCTCCTTGTACTGACCCTGCTGGACGCGCGCGAGCGGCGCGAAACGCTCGTCGTCGCAGCCGATTCGGTCGATGCCGGCACCTTTCGGCAACTCGCCGTACAGGCGCGCCGCGCCGCGGCTTCCCACCTGTAACGACTGTAACGGCGCATGAGCGTACCGGTTGCCTTACAGGCGGTAACGCTACAATAGCCCTCCGCGCAACACCCCAAGTTAAACGGATTTCACAGGTGAGCGAAAAAGAAATCGACCAATTGCTGGTCGAGCGTGTCCAGAAAGGTGACAAGGCCGCGTTCGAACTGCTGGTCGCCAAATACCACCGCAAGATCATTCGACTGATCTCGCGCCTCGTGCGCGACCCCGCCGAGGTCGAGGACGTCGCCCAGGACGCCTTCATCAAAGCCTATCGCGCGCTGCCCCAGTTTCGCGGCGAATCCGCGTTTTATACCTGGCTCTACCGGATTGCGGTCAACACCGCAAAGAACTACCTTGCGACACAGGGCCGCCGTGCTCCCACTTCTACCGAGGCCGATGCAGAAGAAGCGGAAACTTTCTCCGACGCGGACCAACTAAGGGATATCAACACGCCCGAGTCGATGTTGATGAGCAAGCAGATCGCTGAAACGGTCAATGCTGCGATGGCGCTGTTGCCGGAGGAATTGCGCACTGCCATCACGCTCAGGGAAATTGAAGGTCTGAGTTACGAGGAAATCGCCGAAATGATGGATTGCCCGATCGGCACCGTCAGATCGAGAATTTTTCGTGCTCGCGAAGCCATTGCGGCAAAATTGCGTCCGTTGTTGGACACTCCTGAAGGCAAGCGCTGGTAGGCGGCGGAATCCTCGGGGCAGGGACGCGATATCTGGGTTGGTGGTGTCACAACGGGGTGTGGTCAAAGATGGGGAGCATCATGGGGTCGGTCTCGATGCAGAATCAAACACAGGCGGGTTCGCGCGGCGAGCGCATGTCGGCGTTCGTCGATGGTGAATCGCTCGATGAAATGGGTGATGTCAGCCAGTTTCTCGCCGAACTGAAAAGCGGCGAACGCGCGGCGTGGTCGGCTTATCACCTGATCGGCGACGCTCTGCGTTCGGACGATCTCGCGGTCAGCCCGGCGCGCAGCAGTGCGTTCATGGCCGCATTCTCCGAGCGCTTCGAGGCCGAAGCGCATGTGCTGGCGCCAGCGGCGCTGCCCGCCGCAGCGGCGAAAGCGCGTGGCGGCATGCTGCGCCGTCGCGTGATGCCGGCCTTCGCGGTAGCGGCGGCGGCCGCCACACTGACGTGGATCGTCGTACCGCAACTGCAAGGCGTGGGCGGCCGCTCTGGCACGCAGGTGGCGAGCGTCGCACCGGTTGATTCGATGCAGCGCGTGGCGCTCGCGTCGGTGCCGGCGGCAACCACGCGCTCGCCGATCGTGGAAGCGAACATCATCCGCGATGCCGATCTCGATCAATACCTCGAAGCGCATCAGCAGTTCTCCCAGCAGCCCGCGATGCCCGGTTCCATGCCTTTGATTCGCGCGGCGGCTACGTCGCAGGGCCAATAATTTGATGCTGAATGTGCGGTTGAATAAAAAAAGTTACTGGGGGCGGCTGCCGGCGTTGATGCTTTGCGCAGCCGCGTTGTTGACAGCGGCAACTAGCTCCTATGCTCAGGGAGACGATCCCGCCGCCGTTCGCAAGTCAGCCGCCAGCCTGCTCAACCGCATTCACGAAGCGGCCCAGCAGCAAAATTACGAAGGCACGTTCGTTTATCAGCGCGGCGCGACGGTTCAATCGTCGCGCATCACGCACGTCGCCACGCGCGGCGACGGCGAATACGAATCGCTCGAAAGTCTCGATGGCGCGCAGCGCAAGATGCTGCGTCACGACGACGACATGTTCACGTTCGTACCCGAGCGGCATCTTCTGGTCGTAGAGCATCGGCAAAACCGGGATTCCTTCCCGGCGCTGCTTTCGACCAGCGGCGACCAGGTGCTCTCCGTCTACGAGCCGAAGCTTCTGGGCAACGACCGCGTCGCGGGCGTCGAAAGCCAGGTGCTGGGACTCGATCCGAAAGATTCCTATCGATTCGCCTACAAGCTCTGGGCCGACGCGAAAACCGGTTTGCTGCTGCGCGCGCAAACGCTCGATCCGGACGGTCAGGTGCTCGAACAGCTTTCGTTCTCGCAAGTGCGCATCGGCGGGCCGATCGACAAGACGCCGATCGCGAACGGAATTCGCGGCACGTCGGGCTGGACCATCGTGCGACCGCCCGTGCAACCCGTCGACATGGAAGCGCAAGGCTGGCAACTGACGCCGAATATCGCGGGTTTCCGCAAGATTCGCGAGCTTCGTCGTCCGATGGCGTCGAGCCAGCAGGGCCAGCCGCCGATTCCGGTCGATCAGGCTGTGTTTTCCGACGGACTCGCGACGATCTCCGTTTTTGTCGAGCCGGTGGAGAAAAATACGCGCAAGGAAGGCGCGGGCAATAGCGGCGCCACGCATGTTCTGGTGAAGCGCCGCGGGGATTTCTGGATCACCTTGCTGGGTGAAGTGCCGCAAGCCACATTGCAGCAATTTGCTTCTACCATAGAATACAAGCCTTCCAAGTAATCCAGATCCCGGCCTCCAACATATGAGCAACTTCTCGCTGCGCAAGTTCATCGCGGCCGCGGCGCTCGCCGTGTGCCTGCCGTTCGTATCGCAATCTGCGTCGGCGGTGCCCACGGTGAACCTGCCGGACTTCACGACGCTCGTCGACAAGGTGGGGCCCTCGGTCGTGAACATTCGCACGACCTCGCGCGTGGGTTCGGGCAGCGATCTGCGCGGCCTGCCGCCGGGTCTCGATGAAGGCGACATGTCCGAGTTCTTTCGCCGCTTCTTCGGCATTCCGATGCCCGGCCAGCCTCCGCGTGGCGGTGGTGGCGGCGGCGGCAACAACGGCGGCGGCAGCGGCGGCGACCAGGGCAAGGGCGGCAGCCGCAGCGCGCCGGACGACAACCAGGACAACTCGGAACAGAGCAGCGGCGTCGGCTCGGGCTTCATCCTTTCGACCGACGGCTACGTGATGACCAATGCGCACGTCGTCGACGATGCGGACACCATCTACGTGACGCTCACCGACAAGCGCGAATTCAAGGCGCGGCTCGTCGGCGTCGACGAGCGCACGGACGTGGCCGTCGTGAAGATCAGCGCGACGAATCTGCCGGCGATCACCATCGGCGATTCGAACAAGGTGCGCGTCGGCGAATGGGTGCTCGCGATCGGTTCGCCGTTCGGCCTGGACAACACGGTGACCGCGGGCATCGTCAGCGCGAAGGGGCGCGACACGGGCGATTATCTGCCGTTCATCCAGACCGATGTCGCCGTGAATCCGGGCAACTCGGGCGGTCCGCTCATCAACATGGCGGGCGAAGTGATCGGCATCAACTCGCAGATCTACAGCCGCACGGGCGGCTTCATGGGCATTTCGTTCGCGATTCCGATCGATGAAGCGATGCGCGTGGCGGATCAGTTGAAGACGTCGGGCAAGGTCGTGCGCGGGCGCATCGCGGTGGCGATCGGCGAAGTGACGAAGGATGTCGCCGATTCGCTCGGGCTGGCGAAGGCGCAGGGCGCGCTCGTATCGAGCGTCGAATCGGGCGGTCCGGCGGATAAGGCGGGCGTGCAGCCGGGCGACATCATCCTGAAGTTCAACGGCCAGAACGTCGAGACCGCGACCGATTTGCCGCGCATGGTCGGCGACACGAAGCCCGGCACGAAGACCACGCTGACGATCTGGCGCAAGGGCCAGACGCGCGATCTGTCGGTGACGATCGCGGAGATGCAGCCGGACAAGGTCGCGAAGACCGAGCAGAAGAAGGCGCCGCAGCCGAAGGAGCGCGCGAGCAATTCGCTCGGGATGGCGGTGAGCGACATTCCGGCGGATCAGAAGAAGGCGCTCAAGCTGTCGAGCGGCGTTCAGGTCGATGCCGTCGAAGGACCGGCGGCGCGCGCGGGCTTCCAGAAGGGCGACATCGTCATGCGCATCGGCGATACGGATATCACGAGCGCGAAGCAGTTCCAGGAAGTCGCGCAAGGTCTGGACGCCAGCAAGATGGTCGCGATTCTCGTGCGTCGCGGCGACAACACGCAATTCGTGCCGCTGCGCCCGCGCGTGCCGGCGCAGAAGTAAGCGCATGACTTCGGCTTCGGGCGCGCCTTTTGTCCTGTACGGGCGCGCCTGGTGTCATTTGTGCGAGGACATGCGTGCCGAACTGGAGCCGATCGCCGCGCATCACGGAAAGGCGATCGAATGGATCGACATCGATGAAGATCCGCTGCTGGAGGCGCGCTACGACGAGCGCGTGCCGGTGCTCACGCTCGACGGCGTCGAGTTGTGCCAGTACCGGCTCGACGCACGCGCCGTGTACGTGGCGCTCGGCGTGCGTGAGCCGTGAGTCCGGCCGAGGCGAAATCCGCCGGGGCAACCCCGTTTTCGGCTAAAATGCTGAAGTTTTCCCCAAATTTTCAAGGCGTGCTCCGCGTTGGTGAGGGCGCGCCTTTTTCGCTTTTTTCGGGCTTGCGGCACTGAATGGATCATATTCGTAATTTTTCGATCATTGCGCACATCGACCACGGCAAGTCGACGCTCGCCGACCGCATCATCCAGTTGTGCGGCGGCTTGTCCGACCGTGAGATGGAAGCGCAGGTGCTCGATTCGATGGACCTCGAGCGCGAGCGCGGCATCACGATCAAGGCGCAAACTGCGGCGCTCACCTACAAGGCGCGCGACGGCAAGGTCTACAACCTGAACCTGATCGACACGCCGGGGCACGTCGACTTCTCCTACGAAGTCAGCCGCTCGCTGTCCGCGTGCGAGGGCGCGCTCCTCGTCGTCGATGCGAGTCAGGGTGTCGAGGCGCAAACCGTCGCGAACTGCTACACCGCGATCGAGCTGGGCGTCGAAGTCGTGCCGGTGCTGAACAAGATCGACCTGCCGGCGGCGAATCCCGAGAACGCGATCTCCGAAATCGAGGACGTGATCGGCATCGACGCGACCGACGCCGTGCATTGCAGCGCGAAAACCGGTCTGGGCGTCGAGGACGTGCTCGAATCGCTGATCGCGAAGGTGCCGCCGCCGAAGGGCGATACGGAAGCGCCGCTGCAGGCGCTCATCATCGATTCGTGGTTCGACAACTACGTCGGCGTCGTGATGCTGGTGCGCATCGTCAACGGCACGCTGAAGCCGAAAGACAAGATCAAGATGATGGCGACCGGTGCGCAATACCCGGTCGAGCACGTCGGCGTGTTCGCGCCGAAGTCGACGAACCTCGCGCAGCTTTCGGCGGGGCAGGTGGGCTTCGTGATCGCGGGCATCAAGGAACTGACGGCCGCGAAAGTGGGCGATACCGTCACGCTCTCGACCCGCGCCGCCGAAGCGCCGCTGCCGGGCTTCAAGGAAGTGAAGCCGCAGGTTTTCGCCGGCCTCTATCCGGTCGAGGCGAACCAGTACGACGCGCTGCGCGAATCGCTCGAAAAGCTGAAGCTCAACGATGCCTCGCTGCAATACGAGCCCGAAGTGTCGCAGGCGCTCGGCTTCGGTTTCCGCTGCGGCTTTCTCGGTCTGCTGCATATGGAAATCGTGCAGGAGCGGCTCGAGCGCGAGTTCGACATGGACCTCATCACCACGGCGCCGACGGTGATTTACCAGGTCGTGCAGCGCGACGGCACGACCATCTCCGTCGAGAACCCGGCGAAGATGCCGGAGCCGCCGAAGATCGAGGAAGTGCGCGAGCCGATCGTCACCGTGAACCTGTACATGCCGCAGGAATATGTCGGCTCGGTCATCACGCTGTGCACGAACAAGCGCGGCCAGCAGATCAACATGCAGTATCACGGCCGTCAGGTGCAGTTGACCTACGAAATCCCGATGGCGGAAATCGTGCTCGACTTCTTCGACCGCCTGAAGTCGACGTCGCGCGGCTATGCGTCGATGGACTACGAATTCAAGGAATATCGCGCGGCCGACGTAGTCAAGGTGGATATGCTCATCAACGGCGACAAGGTCGATGCGCTGTCGGTCATCGTGCACCGCTCGCAGAGCCAGCACCGTGGCCGCGAAGTGGCGTCGAAGATGCGCGAACTGATTCCGCGTCAGATGTACGACGTGGCGATTCAGGCGACCATCGGCTCGAACATCATCGCGCGCGAGAACATCAAGGCGCTGCGCAAGAACGTGCTCGCGAAGTGCTACGGCGGCGACATCTCGCGCAAGAAGAAGCTGCTCGAAAAGCAGAAGGCCGGCAAGAAGCGCATGAAGCAGGTCGGTTCAGTCGAAATCCCGCAAGAGGCTTTCCTGGCGATTCTGCGCGTCGATGAATGACGCCGGCGCCGCGAGGCAAACAACGATAACAACCGGAAGCGATTGATGAATTTCGCATTGATTCTTTTGATTCTCGTCGTATTGACGGGTATTGCATGGGTGCTGGACAAACTGGTGTTTCTGCCGCAACGGCGGCGCGCCGCCGAGGCCGCGGTGGCCGAGTTCGATCGCCAGCAGGAGCGCGTCGGCGAGCGTTTCGCCGATGAAAACGCCGCGCAGACGCGCGCCCGCCTGCGCGACGACAAGCTGCGCCAGCCGTGGTGGCTCGAATACACGGCGAGCTTCTTTCCGGTGATTCTCGCGGTGTTCGTGGTGCGCTCGTTCATCATCGAGCCGTTCAAGATTCCGTCCGGCTCGATGGTTCCGACTTTGCTCGTCGGCGACTTCATCCTCGTGAACAAGTACGAATACGGCCTGCGCATGCCGATCACCAACACGAAGATGACGAACGGCGGCCCGCTCAAGCGCGGCGATGTCGTGGTGTTCCGCTACCCGAAGGACGAATCGGTCGACTACATCAAGCGTGTGATCGGTTTGCCGGGCGACACGGTCGCGTATGAAGACAAGAAGCTTACGATCAACGGCAAGCCGGTGCCCGAAACCCCGCTGCCCGACTATTTCGACGACGAGCGCATCGGTTACGCGAAACAGTTCGAGGAAGACCTCGACGGCCGCAAGAACGCGATCCTGAACAATCCGCAGGTGCCGCCGTTCGTCGTCGGCGCTGACGACTTCCCGTTCCGCGACAACTGCAACTACAACGCGCAGGGCGTCACGTGCAAGGTGCCGCCGGGCAACTACTTCATGATGGGCGATAACCGCGACAACAGCGCGGACAGCCGCTACTGGGGCTTCGTGCCGGACAAGAACATCGTCGGGCGCGCGTTCTTCATCTGGATGAACTTCAGCAACCTGAAGCGCATCGGCTCGTTCCAGTGATATCCGCAACGCCGGCTCGTCCCGATAAGACAGCCGGCGTTCGTCTCGATAAAAACAAGCTTCGAAACGGCGTGAAGAAGCACGGCTAACACCGTCTCGCCACGCGTTTTCCGGCGTGGATCGGCGGAATCGTCCGCCCGCGCGCCCGCGTTATACTCTCTCCATGCCATCTTCTCCGTTGGAAAGCCGGCTGCGGTACGAATTTCGCAATGCGGAATTGCTGCGCCAGGCGATGACCCACCGCAGTCACAGCGCCACGCACAATGAACGGCTCGAATTTCTCGGCGATTCCGTTCTAAATTGCGTGGTGGCGGCGCTTTTGTTCCAACGATTCAGCAAACTCGACGAAGGCGACCTGTCGCGCGTGCGTGCGAATCTGGTCAAACAGCAGTCGCTTTACGAAATCGCGCAGGCGCTCAACGTGTCCGAAGGCTTGCGGCTCGGCGAAGGCGAACTGCGCAGCGGCGGCTTTCGCCGTCCGTCGATTCTCGCCGATACCCTCGAAGCGATTTTCGGCGCGATCTTCCTCGACGGCGGTTTCGACGCCGCGTACACGGTCATCAAGCGGCTCTACACGCCGGTGCTCGATCACATCGATCCGCGCACCATCGGCAAGGATGCAAAGACGCTGCTGCAGGAATATCTCCAGGGACACAAGATCGCGCTGCCGACCTACACGGTCATCGCGACTCATGGCGCCGCGCACAATCAGCAGTTCGAAGTCGAATGCACGGTGCCGAAGCTCGACGTGAAGGTGTCGGGTTCCGGCGCGAGCCGCCGCGCCGCCGAACAGGCCGCCGCCAAGAAGGCGCTCGACGAAGTGGCGGCCGCCGCGTCGACGCTCGGCGTGAAGCCGAAGCGCAAGGGCGCGCGCGCCGCGAAACAGGTCGAACCGGAAGTGGTGCCCGGCGTCACCGGCATCCAGACGGCGCTCGATCTGCGTTCTCCCGACCGGCGCGAGCGCCATCATGGTCCGCATGGCGCGCAGGCTGCGCAGGAACGGCCGGCCACCGCGCCGCTCGCCGTGATCCGCGCGACGCATGTCGAGCCGTCCGCGAGCGCCTATGCAGTCGCCGACAAAACCGAACGCGCCGTGATCCACAAGCCGGAAAAAACAGCGAAGAGCGATTCGACGGAGCCGTCCGAGCGCAGCGCGAACGCAGACAAGCCCGCACCTTCCAACGATCGCGAAGACGATTCCGCAGCCGACACCGAAACGAGTAACGCCGCGGGCCCTGATGCGACCAGCCACGTCGTGCGCGCCGCCGACGCCGGCCACTGACGCGTGTTGCCGCGCCTATCGCGCACACGCGCCCCAACGATTTATTGCCGCACACATCTATGAACGCTCCTACTTCTTCTGGTTTCCGCTGCGGCATGGTCGCGATCGTCGGCCGTCCCAACGTCGGCAAGTCGACGCTGATGAACGCGCTCGTCGGTCAGAAGGTGAGCATCACCTCGCGCAAGGCGCAGACGACTCGCCATCGCATCACCGGCATCAACACGTTCGAAGACGCGCAGTACATCTTCGTCGATACGCCCGGTTTCCAGACGCGCCACAGCGGCGCGCTCAACCGCTCGCTGAACCGCGCGGTGACGTCGACGCTGACTTCCGTCGATGCGATTCTCTTCGTGATCGAAGCGGGCCGTTTCGGTCCCGACGACCAGAAAGTGCTCGACCTGATTCCGGCCGGCACGCCCACGCTGCTGATCGCGAACAAGCTCGATCGCGTCGGCGACAAGGATTCGCTCTTTCCCTTCATGCAGCAGATGTCGGCGCTGCGTGACTTCCGTGAGATCGTGCCGCTGTCGGCGAAGCATCCGGAGGACATCAAGCGGCTCATGTCGGTCATCAAGCCCTATCTGCCGGAAGGCGAGCCGATCTACGGCGAGGATGATCTGACCGATCGGAGCGAGCGTTTCCTCGCGGCCGAAATCCTGCGCGAGAAGGTTTTTCGCTGGACCGGCGACGAGTTGCCGTACACGAGCACGGTGCTCATCGACAAGTTCGAAACCGAAGGACGTCTGCGCCGTGTCTTCGCTACGATTCTCGTCGACCGCGACACGCACAAGGCGATGATCATCGGCCAGAAGGGCGCGAAGCTGAAGCAGATCAGCACGGAAGCGCGACTCGACATGGAGAAGCTCTTCGATGGTCCCGTGTATCTCGAAACCTTCGTCAAGGTGAAGAGCGGCTGGGCGGATAACGAAGCGGGCCTGCGCGCATACGGCTACGAGTGATGCATGGACGACGGCTCGAACGACGCCCGGATGATTCCACCCGCCGATGATCGTCCCGCCGACGATTTCGACGCGGACGAGCGCCCGGCCGCGCGCGCCGTGCCGAAGCCCAGGCGGACGTCGTCGTCATCGTCCGTTGCCGGGAGCGGCGAGAAGCGGCCGCGCGCCGCGCCGCGCTCCGACTTTCGTATCGCCGAGCAGCCGGGCTTCGTGCTGCACAGCTATCCGTATCGCGAGACGAGCCTCATCATCGATGTGTTTTCGCGCGATTTCGGCCGCGTCGCGCTCGTCGCGAAGGGCGCGAAGCGTCCGCATTCCGCGTTGCGCGGCGTGTTGCAGACGTTTCAGCCGCTGGGTCTCTCCTGGTCCGGCAAGGGCGAAGTCCGCACCCTGACGACCGCCGAATGGGTCGGCGGCATGCTGCCGCTGACCGGCGACGCGTTGCTTTGCGGCTTCTACGTGAACGAGCTGCTCGTCAAGTTCTGCGCGCGCGAAGACGCGCATCCGGCGCTCTTCAATCATTACGTGCTGACGCTCTCACGCCTCGCGCACGACGAGCCCGCCGTGCAAGTGTTGCGTTCGTTCGAGCGCGTGCTTCTGCGCGAAACCGGCTATGCGATGAATCTCACGCGCACCGTCACGCGCCAGCCGGTCGTGGCCGAAGGCCGCTATGTGTTCGATCCCGATCGCGGCGTGCGCGAAGCGTCCGACGATCTTCCCGCGGCCTGGCCGGTGATTTCGGGCCAGACGCTCATCGACATGGAACGCGACGACTACACCAGTCCGCAGACGGCCGCGCAGAGCAAAACGCTGATGCGCTTCCTGCTGAACCATTACCTGGGCGGCACGCCGCTCGCCACCCGTCAGATATTGATCGACCTGCAAAAACTATGAGCTTCTTTCTCTCATCGCCAGCGAGCGTGATCGATCTGGGCGTGAACATCGATCACGTCGCCACGTTGCGCAATGCGCGCGGCACGACGTATCCCGATCCGATCCGCGCGGCGCTCGCCGCCGAGGAAGCGGGCGCCGACGCCATCACGCTGCACTTGCGCGAGGATCGCCGCCATATCGTGGATGCCGATGTGCGCACGCTGCGGCCGCTTCTGAAAACGCGCATGAATCTCGAGTGCGCGGTGACGCGCGAGATGCTCGACATCGCGTGCGAGATCAGGCCGCACGATGTCTGCCTCGTGCCGGAAAAGCGCCAGGAGGTGACGACCGAAGGCGGCCTCGATGTCGCGGGCCGCTTCGAGGAGGTGAAGGCCGCGTGCAGGCAGCTCGCCGATGCGGGCGCGCGCGTATCGCTTTTCATCGATCCGGACGAGGCGCAGATTCGCGCCGCGCACGAAGCGGGCGCGCCGGTGATCGAACTGCACACGGGCCGATATGCCGAAGCGCACGACGAAGCCGAACAGCAGCGCGAGTTCGAGCGCGTCGCGGCGAGCGTCGATTTCGGCAACTCGCTCGGGCTCAAGGTGAACGCGGGCCACGGACTGCACTACACGAACGTGCAGGCGATCGCCGCGCTGCCGGGCATCGTCGAGCTGAACATCGGGCACGCGATCGTCGCGCACTCGATTTTCGCGGGCTGGGACAACGCCGTGCGCGAGATGAAGGCGATCATGGTCGCGTCGCGCCTCGCGTCGATCCACGCTCGCTGAGCACGTCATGGCCATCTACGGAATCGGCACGGACGTCGTGCAGGTGAGCCGCGTCGCGGCGGTGATGAGGCGCACGAAAGGACGCTTCGCCGAAAAGGTGCTCGGCCCCGACGAGTTGCGCATCTATCACGCGCGCAACGCGCGCTCGGAAGTACGCGGGCTCGCGTTTCTCTCGACGCGCTTTTCGGCCAAGGAAGCGTTTTCGAAGGCAATCGGCCTCGGCATGCGCTGGCCGATGACCTGGCGCGCGCTGCAGACGCTCAACGAGCCGAGCGGCAAGCCGATGATCGCCGCATCCGGCGAGCTGGCCGAATGGCTCGCGCAACGCGGCATCACGGCGAAGGTCACGGTCAGCGACGAGCGTGACTACGCGGTGTCGTTCGTCATCGCGGAAGTGCCCGATCAGGCCTGAGTTCAATCCAACTAACGCACAAGAAACCAATTGAATCCGATGAAACGCATTCCCGGGCCCGTCATGTTCGACGTTGCCGGCACGACGCTGAACGACGCGGATATCGAGCGCCTCACCCATTCGATGACCGGCGGCATCATTCTGTTCGCGCGGCATTTCGAGAACCGCGCTCAGCTCGTCGCGCTGACGGATGCGATCCGTGCGGTACGCGACGATATCCTGATCGCCGTCGATCACGAAGGCGGGCGCGTGCAGCGCTTTCGCACCGACGGCTTCACGGTGCTGCCCGCGCCGGGCAAGCTCGGCGAACTGTGGGACCGCGACGTGCTCGCCGCGACGAAAGCCGCGACCGCGTTCGGCTACATGCTCGCGGCGGAGTTGCGCGCGTGCGGCATCGACATGAGCTTTACACCGGTGCTCGATCTGAATTACGGGCAGTCGAAGGTCATCGGCGATCGCGCGCTGCACAGCGATCCGCGCGTCGTGACGATGCTCGCGAAGAGCCTGAATCACGGCCTCGCGCTCGCCGGCATGGCGAACTGCGGCAAGCACTTTCCGGGTCACGGTTTCGCCGAAGCCGATTCGCACGTCGCGCTGCCGACCGACGATCGCCCGCTCGAAGAAATCCTCGCCACCGACGTGCGTCCGTACGACTGGCTCGGCATGTCGCTGTCATCGGTGATTCCCGCGCACGTCATCTACACGCAGGTCGACGATAAACCCGCCGGCTTCTCGCGCATCTGGCTGCAGGACATCCTGCGCGGCAAGCTCGGCTTCAACGGCGCGATCTTCAGCGACGACCTTTCGATGGAAGCGGCCCGCGCAGGCGGCACGCTCACCGAAGCGGCCACTGCCGCGCTGACGGCGGGCTGCGACATGGTGCTGATCTGCAATCAGCCGGAAGAGGCGGGCAAGGTGCTGGAGCAGTTGCGCTATACGCCGCCGAAGGCATCGGAGCAGCGCCTGAGGCAGATGCGTCCGCGCGGCAAGGCGCTGCGCTGGAGCAAGCTGCAGGCGCACGCCGACTATCAGGCGGCGCGCGCACTCGTCAAAGAGATGCTCGGCTAAAACGAAAACGCCACGATCTGAATCGTGGCGTTTTTGCTTTTGGCGCCGTCGTGAATCACGACGATTCCAGCTTCATCCTCTGCAGCTTGTTGTAGAGCGTCTTCGGGCTGATGCCGAGCAGCGTCGCCGCGCGATGGCGCGTGCCGCCGACCGCTTCGAGCGTCGCGCGGATCAGCATGTCTTCGACATCGGCGAGCGCGGTGCCGACTGTCACCTGCACGCTGCTGCCGTTCAGGCCGCGTCCGCCGAGCCCGCCCGGCTCATCGACGCGCAGCGTCTCGATGGTTTCGCCCGACGCGTGATACGCGCGCCGCACGCGCTCGCGCATCTCGCGCACGTTGCCCGGCCATTCGCTAGTGATGCACTCGCGAATGAACGCCGGACTGATGCGCTTCGGCGAGCCGCTCGTGATCCCGGCGATGTGATTCTCGCGGTTCAGTTCATCGACGAGCGTTTCCGCGATCAGGGCGATGTCGTCGTCGCGATCGCGCAGCGGCGGCAGCATGATCGACGACGCCGACAGGCGCTGAAACAGATCCTCGCGCATCGCGCCGCTCGCGACCGCCTCGCGCATCGGCAGGCGGGACGCGGCGATCAGCCGGAAGTCCGTCATGATGCGGTTGCTGCCGCCGACGCGCATGAAGGTCTGCGAATCGAGCGCGCGCAAGAGCGCTTCCTGCTGCGCGGGAGGCAGCGAATCGATCTGATCGAGGAACAGCGTGCCGCCGCCCGCCTGTTCGAGCAGGCCCGGCTCGCGGTTCTCCGCGCCGGCGAACGCGTTGCGCTCGTGACCGAAGAGGATGCTTTCCATCGAGCGCTGCGAGCCGTCGCTATTGCGGCTCGCGGAGCAATCGAAGGTGACGAACGGGCCTTTGCGTCGACGGCTCAGCTGATGAATCGTGCGCGCCGCGATCTTCTTGCCCGTGCCCGGCTCGCCGCAGATCAGCACGGCGGCTTCTGTCGGCGCGGTGTGCTCGATCAGGTCGTAGACGTGCTGCATCGCGGCGCTGCGGCCGATCATGTCGCCGAAATGGCCCAGTTCGCGCAACGTCGAACGCAGCGCCTGGACTTCCTCGGTGAGCTCGTATGGTCGCGGTATGCGGGCGAGGAGGCTGCGCAGACGCGGAATGTTCACCGGCTTCAGCAGATAGTCCCAGATGCCGTGCCGCAGACCTTCGATCGCGCTTTCGACCGTCGCATTGCCGGTCATCACGATGACGGGCAGCGCGCCATCGGGCGGTTGCGAGGGCAGGCTCGGCAGCAGGTCGAGGCCGGAACCGTCCGGAAGATTCAGGTCGATCAGCACGACATCCGGAATGAAGCGGGTCAGCGCGGAGCGCGCCTCGGCGAGCGTCGTCGCTGTATCGACGGAAAAGCCGTCTGCCGTGAGGATCGCGGACAGGCCGGAGAGGCTATTGGGATCGTCTTCGACAATCAGTGCGTGTGGCATGGCGGACCAACGTATCAAAGTGGACTGTAGTGCGCCGTCTCCGCGTGGGATCGGGCGGTTCGTGGGCGGGAAACGGCGCCTCGTTCCGGCGTCTGGCGCGTCACTCGCTGCGGTTTTCGTCCTGCGTTACTCGTTCGTCATCTCTGGTGCTGCGCGCGTCATTGCGGCCTGAGATGCAATTCGTTGCTGACGGATTGCACGCCCGGCACGCCACGCGCCACGGCGAGCGCTTTTTGAATCTGTACCTCCGAATCCACATACCCCGACAACTGCACGACGCCGCGATAAGTCGCGACGCTCATCGGCAAGACCTTCAGCGCCGGATCCGCGACGAGCGCGGCTTTCACACGCGCGGCAAGCGCTGCGTCGTCGGTGGCGATATCGCTGCCTCCGTTCGTGTTCGCCGATGTCACCGGGGTGGACTTGCAGCCGGCAGTGAAAGCGAAGGCGGGCAGGGCGAGCGCCGCGACGATCAGAAACCGGCTCTGGATGAAAGGCGTGCTGTGCATGTCGGTTCTGAATTCTGGATTTGCACGTTCGAGCAGAAATCGTGCCAAGCAGTTAATTTTGCCGATGAAAGCGAATCGCGCGGGCCGGACGCGGATGCTTGCGTGGATTGTCGACAAAACTTATCGGGGCGCGACCGGTAAAGTTTGCCTGAATTTGTCAAAAAATTCATGCAAAAGAAAAAGCGCCCGCGAAGGGGCGCTTTTTTGGAATGGCGGCGAGCCTTTTACAGCGGCCGCTCCGCTTACGATGCGGCGGCGTGAGGCTTACGCGCGGCTGCGATATTCGTTCGTGCGGGTGTCGATTTCGATCTTGTCGCCGATGTTGCAGAAGAGCGGCACTTGCAGTTCGAAGCCGGTGTTCAGCTTGGCGGTCTTCAGCACCTTGCCGGACGACGTGTCGCCCTTGACGGCCGGTTCCGTGTAGACGATCTCGCGAACCAGCGTGGTCGGCAGCTCGACCGAGATGGCCTTCTCGTTGTAGAACACGACTTCGCAAGCCATGCCGTCTTCGAGGTAGTTGAGCGCGTCGCCCATCATTTCGGCTTCGACTTCGAACTGGTTGTAGTCGGCGTCCATGAAGACGTACATCGGGTCCGCGAAGTACGAGTACGTCACTTCCTTGCGGTCGAGCACGACGACGTCGAACTTGTCGTCCGCCTTGTAGACGGTTTCCATGCCGGCGGCCGTCAGCAGATTCTTGAACTTCATCTTGACGACCGCGGAGTTGCGGCCCGATTTGTTGTACTCGGCGCGCTGCACGACCATGGCATCGTTGCCGATCATGACGACGTTGCCGACGCGGAGTTCTTGTGCGGTCTTCATAAAACTAGGTCCTGTACAAAAGGATTTGGCTTGAATGCCTGGAATGAATCGATCGGACGGCGGCGCTGCCGGTTTTTATTGCCGCCACCGTGCGAGAGTTCTGGCTAACGAGGGAGGGACTCGCCTTCGGGCGAACCCGCGCGGCGTAATGTTGAAACTGCAACCTGCTTCCTCGGATAACCGCTTATTTTAACTGACTTTTTGCTGGTTTGGCCAGTCGCATGGCGCGGCGGGAAACGCCGTGAGGCAACGCTCATCGGCCCAGACGCGAAGCCGCGTGCGCGACGAGATTGCCCGCCAGATCGCCGACGCCCGCCAGTTCCTTCGCCCAGCGCGCCGCGCACGTCTCCAGCTTCTGCCGATGACGCCAGAAATCGGCCCAGTCGGGCGCGCCCGCGCCGTTCCACGCGTGCCAGAAGCGCGCGACGGCCTCGCGGGCGGACGGATCGAGCGTGCCCGTGTAATGCGCGAGCGCGGCGTCGAGTTTCGGCAAGTGGGCGTCGTCGGCTTGCGGATAGATTTGCCAGACGAACGGCTTGTGCGCCCATTGCGCGCGCACGAAAGAATCCTCGCCGCGCACGAAATTGATGTCGGCGGCCCAGAGCAACTCGTCGAAGCGCGGCTGCTCGACGAAGCCGAGCGCGTGCGCCCGCAACGCGCCCGCGCTCGCCGACGTGCCCGCCGCGAACGCCGGCAAGCCGAAAAAGCGCGCGAGTGCGCCGGAAATGCGGCCTTCGGGCACGAGCAGGACGACGGGCGCATCGCCGTCGCGCCATTGCGCGAGCAGCGCATCGACCGCCGGATTTTCATAGACGAAGAGCGACACGACCGTCTCGCCGTCGCCCGGACGCGCGATGCCGACGCGCTCGCGCCACCATGCGTGCGCATCGAAGTGCTCGCGTCGCGTGTCGAGATCGCGCTCCTTCAGCACGCCGCCCGTGCCCTTGCCGAGACCCGGAAAGAAGAAGCTCTTGTCGAGCGGATAACGCGGGTGCGGCGACGGCCGCATGTGGAAATCGGCGACCCAGTCCTCGCCGCTCAGATATTCGAGATTGATCCAGACGGGCTTCGGCTCGCGGCGCGCCATCGCGGCGATGTACGCGTGCGGCAACTCGCACCCGAACGCCTCGATCACGACATCCGGGATGGCGAGCGTATCGCCGGCGTGCGACGGCTCGTGCCAGCGCTCGATCGTGACGCCCATCGCATCCTGACGCGAAAGCGTCGCGTCGACTTCGGGGCAGAGCGCATGGAAGACCTTCAGGTCGTCGACGAAAAGACGCACGCGCCAGCCGTGCTCCGCGCGCAACTGCCGCGCGAGACGCCAGCACACGCCGATGTCGCCGAAGTTGTCGACGACCGCGCAGAAGATGTCGCAGGCGAGTTCCGGATCGGCGGGATGTGGAGTCATGAGGATGAAGGCGCGCGGTTTAATGTTCTAAACTGGCGATTCTAAGATAACGCGCCTGGCACGGCTCACCGTCGTGCCGATGCTTTTCCGTCCCCCTTGCTGCATGACCGACACCGACGCCCCCCAACCGGATTTCGACCCGAAGAAGACGCTCGCGCAATTGCCGCATCTGCCCGGCGTGTACCGCTATTACGACGGCGACGGCAACGTGCTCTACGTCGGCAAGGCGCGCAACCTGAAAAAGCGCGTGTCGAGCTACTTCACGAAGACGCTGCATTCGCCGCGCATCGCGATGATGGTCACGCGCATCCGCAAGATCGAGACGACCGTCACGCGTTCGGAAGCCGAAGCGCTGCTGCTCGAAAACAACCTCATCAAGGCGCTCGCGCCGCGCTACAACATTCTCTTTCGCGACGACAAGTCGTATCCGTTTCTCAAGCTCACGGGCCACAAGTTTCCGCGCATGGCCTACTATCGCGGCGCGGTCGACAAGAAGAATCAGTACTTCGGCCCGTTTCCGAGCGCGTGGGCGGTGCGCGAGAGCATCCAGATCCTGCAGCGCGTATTCCAGTTGCGCACGTGCGAGGACTCGGTCTTCAACAACCGCACGCGGCCGTGCCTTCTGCATCAGATCGGGCGCTGCACGGCGCCGTGCACGGGACTCATCACGGAAGAGGACTACGCGCGCGACGTGTCGAACGCATCGCGTTTTTTGCTCGGGCGTCAGGGCGAAGTGATGAAGGAGCTGGAGCAGAAGATGCACGCGTTCGCCGCCGATCTGAAGTTCGAGCAGGCCGCGGCGGTGCGCAATCAGATGAGTTCGCTGTCGACCGTGCTGCATCAGCAGGCGATCGAAGTCGGCGGCGAGAGCGACGTCGATATCCTCGCGGTCGTCGCGCTCGGCGGCAAGGTCTGCGTGAATCTCGCGATGGTGCGCGGCGGCCGGCATCTCGGCGACAAGGCGTATTTCCCGGCGCACGTCGAAAGCGCGATTGCCCTTGACGATGAAGACGATCTCCCCGAAGTCATCGATCTCCCCGAAAGCGACGAAGCGATCGCGCAGGCGGGTGTCGAGCCGGTGCAAGTCGATCCGGAATCCGAACCCGAATCGCGCGAAGGCGCGCTCGAAACCGAAGTGCTCGAAGCCTTCATGGCGCAGCATTACATCGGCAATCGCGTGCCGCCGGTGCTCGTCGTGAGTCATGCGCCGTCGAGCCGCGAGCTCGTCGATTTGCTGACGGAACAGGCGGGCCACAAGGTCACGCTGCTGCGTCAGCCGCAGGGCCAGAAACGCGCGTGGCTCTCGATGGCCGAAAACAACGCGAAGCTCGCGCTCGCGCGGCTTTTGTCGGAGCAAGGCTCGCAGCAGGCGCGCACGCGCTCGCTCGTGGACACGCTCTCGATGGAGATGGACGATCTCGCGCAACTGCGCATCGAGTGCTTCGACATCAGTCATACGATGGGCGAGGCGACGCAGGCGTCGTGCGTCGTGTATCACCATCACAAGATGCAGTCGGGCGAATACCGGCGCTACAACATCAACGGCATCACGCCCGGCGACGACTACGCGGCGATGCGCCAGGTGCTCACGCGTCGCTACGAGAAGATGGTCGCGCAGGCAGCCGCGAACGCGAACGACGAAGCGGCGACCCTGCAACCCGACGATGCCGCCGATCCCAACGTCACGCCCGATGCCGCCGAACCCGTGGCTGCGGGCGGCACGCTGCCCAACATCGTGCTGATCGATGGCGGCAAGGGGCAGGTCGAGATCGCGCGGCAGGTTTTCTCCGAGCTCGGGCTGGATCACGGCATGCTGGTCGGTGTTGCGAAGGGAGAAGGGCGCAAGGTGGGGCTCGAAACGCTGGTGTTCGCCGACGGCCGCAGCGCGCTCGAGCTCGGCAAGGAAAGCGCGACGCTGATGCTCGTCGCGCAGATCCGCGACGAGGCGCACCGCTTCGCGATCACCGGCATGCGCGCGAAGCGGGCGAAAGCGCGACAGACTTCGCGGCTGGAAGAGCTGGAAGGCGTCGGTGCGAAACGGCGTCAGCGGCTGCTGTCGCGCTTTGGCGGATTGCGCGGCGTGCAGGCGGCGAGCGTCGAGGACCTGGCGAGCGTCGAAGGCATTTCGCTCGCGCTCGCGCAGCAGATTTATCGTCAGTTGCATTGAGCCGCGAGAGCCGGCTGCGAGGCGCGCTGCGCGGGCGGCGCGCCTTGTGAGCGCGGAGTCGACGCGGCACAATGGCGGCTTCCTTACACGTCCATCAAGCGCTTTCGCCCATGCCGTTCAATCTACCGATCTTCCTGACGTGGCTGCGAATCGTGCTGATTCCGCTCGTGGTGGGCGTGTTCTATTTGCCGGACATGATGATGAGCCCGGAGCATCGCAACCTGCTCGGCATGCTTATCTTCGTGCTCGCCGCACTCACCGACTGGTTCGACGGCTTTCTTGCGCGCAAGCTCAATCAGACGTCTTCGTTCGGCGCGTTCCTCGATCCGGTCGCCGACAAGCTGATGGTCACCGCCGCGCTGCTCGTGCTCGTGCAGTTGTCGCGGCTGAATGCGGTGATCGCGCTCATCATCGTCGGACGCGAGATCACGATTTCCGCGCTGCGCGAATGGATGGCGCAGATCGGCGCATCGAAGAGCGTCGCGGTGAATCAGCTCGGCAAGTTCAAGACCGTATGCCAGATGGTCGCGATTCCGATGCTGCTGTTCTACGGGCCGCTGAAGATCGCCGGCACGCCGTGGATGATCGACACGCGCGTTTGGGGCTTGTGGCTCATCTACGTCGCGGCGTTCCTCACCGTGTGGTCGATGCTCTACTACATGAAGCTCGCGTGGCCCCAGATTCGCGAGCGCGGCGGCATGCTGTGAGACGAGCGAACGGCACATTGCAAAAATTGCGCCGGGGCGAAAAATTCCTCTCACAAAACAGTTGACAGCCCTCTTTGGCTTCTACATAATCTCGTTTCTCTGATGCACGGCGCGACGCAATAAGCGAAGCAACAGCAAAAGAGCAGCAGTAAATGCGGGAGTAGCTCAGTTGGTAGAGCGCAACCTTGCCAAGGTTGAGGTCGCGAGTTCGAGACTCGTCTCCCGCTCCAGATTTTGAAGGTTCGATGTCATCGGCGCTGAATTGGCGAAGCGCAACGGGGCATCGGGAGCCGGCAGTTTTAGCATTGCAGGATATTGCGGGAGTAGCTCAGTTGGTAGAGCGCAACCTTGCCAAGGTTGAGGTCGCGAGTTCGAGACTCGTCTCCCGCTCCAGTCAAAGGGGAAGCCAAGCTTCCCTTTTTGTTTGGTGATTCAGCCGGCATCATGCCGGTAAGCACCAAAACCGCTTGTGGCGCGGTAGCAAAGCGGTTATGCAGCGGCCTGCAAAGCCGTTTAGACCGGTTCGACTCCGGTCCGCGCCTCCACTTGAAAAGCCCTGATCCGTCAGGGCTTTTTTCTTTTCAGAACGCCGGCATCCAGCCGATTCTGCGTCCCCGTCGCGGCACGGCATAATTGCCATACTTCTGCCACACAAATCCAAATGACCGACCAACTCTCCGAATTCGAATGGCGCTGGAAGCGCTTCGACGACCTGACGACCACCGAGGTGTACGACATGCTCGCCGCGCGCAGCGCCGTGTTCGTCGTCGAGCAGAATTGCGTGTATGGCGATATCGACGGACTCGATGTCGATGCATGGCACCTCTTCGCCTACGGCAAGGGCGACAAGCGTCCCGCGCTCGCGGGCTATCTGCGCGTGCTGTTGCCTGGACACCCGGACGAGAGCGAGAAGGAAGTGCGCATCGGTCGCGTGCTGACGACGGCCGGCTTTCGTGGCCTGAAGCTCGGCAACGCGATGCTCGAGCGCGCGCTGGAACACATCCTGAAGCAATGGCCGGATCAGCCGGTCAGCCTGCATGCGCAAGCGCATCTGCAACGCTTCTACGGCGCGTTCGGCTTCGTGCCGTCGTCGGGTCTGCATGACGAAGACGGCATTCCGCACGTATGGATGCGCCGCCCCGGCTTCGGATCATGAAGTCGTGGCCTTCGGGCCGTTGACCGGCGCGCCCGCGCCGCGTCCGACACGTTCCTTTCTCAGCCGCGATCGCGCTGACAGCCGCAGCCAGTGGCGCAGGGCGATCAGCGCGCCGACGACGCTCATCATCGATCCCGGAATCCACAGCAAGAGGCCGCCGATCTGCTGATCGCGCATCGGCGTGATCCACGTGAACGCGCGGCCGCAGATCGAATAGATCGGATACAACTCGTGCGGCGTGAAGAAGATATAAGCGCCGAGGATGATCTGCGGCGGAATCGCGGCGATCACGACGAGAACGCGTCTGCCGGGCGCGAGCCGCGCGGGCGGCGCCGGGCGCGGATCGAGAATCAGCCACCAGAACAGCAGTCCGTCGATCACCATGCTCCAGTTCATCACGCGATAGAGCCGGTAATCGAGCATCGCCTTGAAGTGGATTGGCGAAAGCAGCCAGAAGTAAATCAGCCCGACGAACAGCGCGACCGCGATCACGGGATTGAACACGATATCGAAGAACACGCGCGCCACGCGGCTCTGCGCGGCCGGGCGCAGCCAGCGTTGCCGCCATGCGAACGGAACGCCCGCGCGCAATGCCGCGCCGGGGTACGACAATGCGATCAGGAACGGCCCGAGATGATGCAGCACGAGATGCTGCAGCCGATGCATGAAGAATTCGTGCTCGAAGAAGTAATCGAGGCGCGTGTGGAGCGCGACATAAAGGGCGATCAAGCCGAACCAGAACGCGATGCGACGCGATATCGACACGCGCGCATGCCGCGCGCCGCGCGCGAACAGAATCCCCGCGACGAGCACGGCGATCACGACCGTCGGCGACGGTTCCCACGGGTCGAGCCAGTACAGAAGCGCGCTCATCGTCAGGCATCCTTCGCGTGGATCACGCGCTTCAGATCGTTCGCGATGGCGTCGATGGAATCGTGATCGGTGGCGAGCAGGCGCGCGTGACCGGCGGCATCGAAGATATAGACGGCCGAGCTATGCGTGACTTCGTACTCGCCGTTCGGGTCGCGCTTTTCCATCTGATACGCGATGCGATAACGCTGCGCGACCGATTCGATCGCGCGCTCGGTGCCCGTCAGGCCGACGGCGTGTTTGTCGTCGAAAGCGCGCACGTAGGAGCGCAGGAGCGCGGGCGTGTCGCGCGCCGGATCGACCGAGACGAACACGATGCGCGTCCTGTCCGCGTCGGCGCCCACGCGCTGGAGCACCTGCATGAGGCGCGCCATCGTTTCGGGGCAGACGTCGGAACAATGCGTGTAACCGAAGTAGACGAGCGTCGTTTTGCCCGCGAACGATTGTCCGGTGACGGGCGCGCCGCCATCGTCGACGAGCGAGAAGTCCAGGTCCGGCAAATGGCCCGATACATCGGTCAATTGCCACGGGTCGGCGGGCCTGGAGCACGCCGCGAGCGCGCACAGCGAGAGAAGGGCGATGAAGCGCCGGAGTCGCACGGACCGCGCGGCGAGAAGGAGGAACGAAGCGTGCATCGGAGATCGCGTTGCAGGATGATTCGATATGAACTTCGTCGCAAAATACACGCCTTTTGCTGCGCTGCCAGCGCATCATGTCGCCATTAGACTATTTTTGAGACGATTTGCCGCATGACTCAGGCGTGCTGAAAGGGCTTGCAGCGAAGGTTGTAAGCTAGGAGCTTTCTTACCCGAAAGCGTTCGCGCGGTAAGATGCGCACGCATTGCGATGTCCCAAACGGGCGCGCGCCACATCACAGGCAAACCACAGGCCAAAGATCGATGCCAAATCTTCCCGATTCCCTGTCTCTTGCCGAGACCGCCTTTTTCTTTGATTTCGACGGCACGCTCGTCGAACTCGCGTCCACGCCCGACGGCATCTTCGTGCCGCGCTCGGTGCCCGACATCCTGGCCGCGCTCCGGCGCGCGACCAACGGCGCGGTGGCGGTCGTGTCGGGGCGCGGCATCGACAATATCGATTCGTTCCTGCAGATGCCCGATCTGCCCGTCGCGGGCATGCACGGCGCGGAACGGCGCGATTCGAACGGCGACGTGCAGCGCATCGGTTTCAACGACGAGCGGCTGCTGCGCATGGAGCACGCGCTCGAGAAGGTCGTGAGCGCGAATCCGGGCATGCTGCTCGAAATCAAGGGCGCGGCGCTCGCGCTGCATTACCGCAACGCGCCCGACCGCGAGCCGGCCGCGCGCGCGGCCACCGAGAAGCTGGTCGCGGAATACGCCGACGCCTACGTGCTGCAACCCGGCAAGATGGTCTACGAGATCAAGCCGAAGGACGTCGACAAGGGCCGCGCGGTGCGCGCGTACATGAGCGAGCCGCCGTTCACGGGCCGCAAACCGGTGTTCATCGGCGACGATCTCACCGATGAGAAGGGCTTTGCGGTGGTCAACGAATTCGACGGACTGTCGGTGAAGATCGGTCCGGGCGACACCGTGGCGCGCTCGCGTATCGAATCGGTCGAATTGCTGCTGGACTGGCTGCAGGTGATCGCGGGCACGGCCGGGAAGCACGCGTGAGCCGGCTGATCATCGTTTCGAACCGCGTCGCGCCGATTTCCGAAGGCGGCCCCGCGGCGGGCGGTCTCGCGGTCGGCGTGTACGACGCGCTGAAAGAAACCGGCGGCATGTGGTTCGGCTGGAGCGGAGACGTGCTCGCGTCTCATCCCGAAGGCATCAAGCTGGAAGAGCACGGGCCGGTGACCTTCGCGACCATCGGCCTCGTACGGCGCGACTACGACCAGTACTATCGCGGCTTTTCCAACGCGACCTTGTGGCCCGCGTTTCATTATCGGCCGGATCTGATCGAGTTCGATCGCCACGAATACGACGGCTATTGCCGCGTGAACCGCTGGCTCGCGGAGCAGCTCGCGCCGCTGCTCAGACCCGACGACGTGATCTGGGTGCACGACTATCATCTGATTCCGTTCGCGCAGGCGCTGCGCGCGCTGGGCGTGAAAAATCGCATCGGCTTCTTTCTGCATATTCCGTTTCCGGCGGCGCAGATTTTGTTGAGCGTGCCGCGCCATCGCGAACTTGTGGAAGCACTGTGCGCGTTCGATCTCCTCGGTTTTCAGACCGAGCCCGATCTGCGCGCGTTCTGCGATTACATCGAAACCGAAGCGGGCGGCTCGCTAAGGCGCGATGGCGCGAAACCGGTCGAGGTCCGCGCGTTCGGCCAGACGCTGCGCGCGGCGGCGTATCCGATCGGCGTGTATCCCGACGAGATCGCCGCGCTCGCGAAAGACGGCGAAAGCGGGCGTGACGTCGAGATCGTCAAGGCGACGCTGCATCATCGCAAGCTCGTGATGAGCGTCGATCGCCTGGATTATTCGAAGGGTCTCGTCGAGCGATTTCGCGCGTTCGAGCGGCTGGTCGAGCACGATTCGCGTCAGCGCAACAACGTGTCGTTTCTGCAGATCGCGCCGCCGACCCGTTCCGATGTCGATGCCTATCGCGACATGCGCTTCCAGCTCGAAGCGGAATCGGGCCGCATCAACGGCCGATATGCCGAGCTCGACTGGACGCCGATCCGCTATATCCATCGTCAATATGAGCGGCCGGTGCTCGCCGCGCTGTTCCGCGAGGCGCACGTCGGCCTCGTCACGCCATTGCGCGACGGCATGAATCTCGTCGCGAAGGAATACGTTTCGGCGCAGGATCCGGACGATCCCGGCGTGCTGGTGCTGTCGCAGTTTGCGGGCGCGGCGCGCGAACTGACGGCCGCGCTCATCGTCAATCCGCTCGACATCGACGGAATGGCCGATGCGCTCGCCATCGCGCTCAAGATGCCGCTCGACGAACGCAAGGCGCGCTACGGCGAGATGATGCAGCAGCTTCGCGAGAACAATGTCTCTGTGTGGCGCGACAACTTCCTGCGCGATCTGAAAGCCGGCGCGTAGACGCAAAAAAGCCGTGTTTCCTCACGAAAACACGGCTTTTCTCGACGGGCGTTGCGTTCAGGCGGGCTGCTTGTGCGGCGTCGCGACGATCGACGGCAGCTTGCCGTGCTGCTTCGCGAGCAACTCGCGATACAGCCCCGGGCGATCGCGCAATTCTTGCGGCGAGCCGTCGTCGATGACCTTGCCCGCGCTCATCACGATGATGCGATCGAAGTTTTGCAGCGTCGACAGACGGTGCGCGATCGCGATCACCGTGCGGCCGACCATCAGACGATCGAGCGCCTGCTGGATCGCTTCTTCGGATGCGCTGTCGAGTGCGGAGGTCGCTTCGTCGAGCAGGAGAATGGGCGCGTTCTTCAGGATCGCGCGAGCGATCGCGATGCGCTGACGCTGGCCGCCCGACAGTTTCACGCCCCGGTCGCCGACGATCGTGTCGAAACCTTCCGGCATCGCTTCGATGAAGTCCGTGCAGCGCGCCTCGCGCGCGGCGGCGAGCACGTCCTCGCGGCTCGCTTCCGGACGCCCGTAAGCGATGTTCTCGAACACGGTGCGATGGAACAGCGAAATATCCTGCGGCACGAGCGCGATCGCGTGGCGCAGGCTGTCCTGCGTGATCGCGCCGATATCCTGGCCGTCGATCTTAATGCTGCCTTTCTGCGTCTCGTAAAAGCGCTGCAGCAGCGCGAGCACGGTCGACTTGCCCGCGCCCGATTTGCCGATCAGACCGACGCGCTGACCCGGCTCGATATGCAGATGGAAATTGTCGAGAATCGGGCGACGGCGCGGATACGCGAACGTGACGTTGTCGAAATCGACGCGGCCGCCCTGCGGCACGAGTTCGGTCGCGTCCGAGCGATCCGGCATGCCGTGCGGTTCGAGCAACGTCTGGACGGCTTCGGCGAGACGCGCGACGTGCTGGGTGACATCGACGAGCGCGACCGCCAGATCGCGCGTGCCGTGCAGAATCGTGAAGCCGAGCGAGCTGACCAGCACGATATCGCCCGAGGTCGCGCGCCCTTGCGACCACAGCCACAGCGCCCAGCCGAGTAGGCCGGCGGAGAGAATGGCCGTGACGACTGCGTGGAACAGGCGCAGTTTTTCGAGGTACAGAAGACTCTGCTGACGCGCGACCATTTCGGCCTTCACCGTCGAGCCGAAGCGCTTTTGCTCGCGGAACGTCATGCCGAAGGCGCGCACGAGCGCCATATTGCCGATCACGTCGACGAGCTCGCCATCGACCGACGCCGCCTTCGACGCAAAGCTGTGATGCCGTGCCGAGCCGCGCTTCGCCAGGCGGTAGAGGATCAGCGCGAGAATCACCGACGCCGACATCAGGCCGGCGGCCATCAGCGGATTGACGGAGACGATCATCACGATCGCGCCCAGCACCGCGATGCACGGCGGCAGGACGTTCCACGCCATCACGTTTTCGGAGGTGTAGATCGCGTTCGACGTGGCCGTGATCCGGCTCGCGAGCATGCCGGGCTGTTTCTCGGAGAAGTACGTCGGCGAATGGCCGGACAGGTACGAGAACAGATCCTTGCGCAAGTCGCCGGTAACGATCACGAATACGTGCGCGCCGACCCAGCCGCCGACCCGCCAGAGCAGGTTGTCGGCGGCGATCAGTCCGACGAGGATCATGAACGCGCCCCAGAGCGGCCCGGGATGCCCGCGGCCTTGCCCGAGGACATCGATCAGATGCTTGATCGCGTACTGGGAGGCGAGGGCGCAGCCGACGGCGGCGAATACGCTGAAGAGCACGATGGCATGCGCGACGGGATGCCGGCGAATGTAGCGGAGCAGAAACGCGAGCGGCCGATGCGCGTAGCTCGAGAGCTTCGCGTTGTGCGCGTTACGCTGGGAGACGGTGAGTTGGTCCAATGGTCTTTTTTGGTCGTAGAGCGGTTGAGCGTATGTTGCGCCTTCGGGCAGTGCCATGCGCGGTGTCGACTGCGGCAACCGGCATGCGATGCGTCGCCCGATCCGGCGCGACTGACGTCAAGCGAGGCGACGCTGCGCCGTCTCCATCACGAATTGTAGCCAGTATCGCGGCGGGCAACGCGTTCTCGGGCATATGACGTTCGGGCTATGTGGCCATCCGAACGTCGCCCGTGGCGAAAATTGGGCTGCGGCCCGGCCTTCAGGCCTGCCGGGCGCACGGCTGACGGCATGGGCGCGCATTGTAAGCATATTGCGCAGCTTTTTGCGACGAAACGCTCGCCGGGCAGGCAGACATCTCGAAGAGCACGCGACGCGCCAGCCTTCAGGCTTGGCAGGCGCAATCGAACAGACACCATTGTTTGCCGCGGCGACGGGCGCATGCCGCGACAAGTCCGTGCTCCAATGTAGAACAACCTTAATAAACAGGGGTTTGCAAAATGTATCCCCCGTGTAACAAGGTAAATAAGTTGAAATGACTGCCGTCGTGACCCTGTAAAAAGCTCCATAATTCGATCCGGGTTTGCCCTTAGGTTTCCGACAGGTTTTTGCAAGTTCCCGTCAACCGCCGAAGCAGACGCGCGTTAATTGCTGGCGCGCGGCGATTTTCGAGATATGGAACCGCATTTGCTTAGTCCGAACGCCAGCGCGACAAACCGGTGATCAGCGACCCCGCTTTTTCACTCGAGCATCAGCCATAGCGCCGCGGCCACCGCGCCGCGGGAAGCTTCGCCCGAGCCGAGCGATTCGCTCTCCAACGTCAACATGACTGTAGTACTTGCCTGATCTTTCATTAGGAGTTTCACGACATGCGAATCGCTCAAATCGCGCCCCTCCACGAGGCTGTTCCGCCGAAGCTGTATGGCGGCACGGAACGCGTGGTGTCTTATCTGACCGAGGCACTCGTGGATGCTGGACACGATGTCACGCTCTTCGCGAGCGGTGATTCGCAGACGTCCGCCAAGCTCGAAGCATTCTGGCCGCAGGCACTGCGCCTCGACCCGACCATCCGCGACACGATGGCGCCGCACATGCTTCTGCTGGAAGAAGTTCGCCGCCGCGCGGACGAGTTCGACGTGCTGCACTTCCACATCGACTACTACCCGTTCTCGCTGTTCGCGCGCCAGCCGGTGCCGTTCCTGACGACGATGCATGGCCGTCTCGACCTGCCCGAACTCCAGCCGATCTTCAACACGTTCAACGACGTGCCGGTCATCTCGATCTCGGACAACCAGCGTCAGCCGCTGCCGCAGGCGCACTGGCTCTCGACGGTCTACCACGGTCTGCCGGAAAACCTGCTGAAGCCGATCCCGAACGTGAAGCCCGGTTATCTCGCGTTCCTCGGCCGCATCTCGCCGGAAAAGCGCGTCGATCGCGCGATCCGTATCGCGCAGGCCGCTGGCATGAAGATCAAGATCGCCGCGAAGCTCGACAAGGCCGACCGCGCGTACTACGAAGAAGAGATCAAGCCGCTCTTCGCGCTGCCGCACGTCGAGTACATCGGTGAAATCAGCGAAGCCGAAAAGACCGAGTTCCTCGGCAACGCGCACGCGCTGCTGTTCCCGATCGACTGGCCGGAGCCCTTCGGCCTCGTGATGATCGAAGCGATGGCCTGCGGCACGCCGGTGATCGCGTTCAACCGTGGCTCGGTGCCGGAAGTGATCGAAAACGGCGTGTCGGGTTTCGTCGTGGAAGACGAACTCTCAGCGATCGCCGCCGTCAAGCGACTCGACACGCTGTCGCGCGAGAAGGTCCGCGGCGCTTTCGAATCGCGATTCTCGTCGAAGGTGATGGCGCAGAATTACGTCAACGTGTACGAAGAATTGCTGCGCCAGAAGCGCCGCACCGTTCTGCGCGAAGTCAACGCAAGCTGAGTAAGTCTTGCCGCGTTGCGCGGCATCGGCTGTAAAACAACGCCCCGCGTGCCTCAAGGCACGCGGGGCGTTGTCGTAATAGCACACTTGGGTCTGCCTTTCGCGCGCCAGACCGCGCTACGGTTGTCAAACCTCTGACGACATCCGTAATCTCCCTATAATGACCGGGCTTCGCGATGCGCGGAGCGGCATGCAATGTTCGTGGACAGGAGTGTTTCTTTTGGCGAGACCCAAGCAAATCAGCGCGAGCCCGGTTCCGGGCGCCGGCACCGTGTTCGCGTTGCGTGCGATCGGACTGGTGCTCGCGGCGCGTTGGGCGTTCTCGATGTCGCAGATGGGCTACTTGTCCTCGCTGCGCGCGATGACGTCGTCGCCGTGGGCGTGTGTGAACCTCGTCCTGATTTTTCTCCTGATCGTGCTGCCGGGCGCGAAGGCGCGCATGGAGCGCCCGCTGCATCCGCTGCCGCAGTGGTTGCGGCAAGCGCTGCGCTTCATCGCGCTCCTGGCATTCGGCTTTGCGATGTTTTCCGTCGGCGCGTTCATCTGGAGTTCCGGATGGCGGCGCTTTACGCAAGCGCTCGCCGAGACCAACGGCTGGCTCGTCGTCGGTCCGGCGCTCTATGCGGTCGTCATGTGGATCTGTCGGCCGCGTGCGCTGTGGCGCACCAACGCCGCCGCACGGCGTTTCGCGATCGGCCGTTATGCGATCTCGCTCGATCCCGTCACGCGGACCGCGGTCGTCTGGGCGGAGAGCCGCAAGCTCGGCCAGTACGATGCGCGTGAACTGTCGGTGAAATGGCCGGCGCCATCGCCGGATGTATCTCCGTCAACGACGATGCTCACGCCGGCAACGGAACCCGCTGGCCCGTCGATTCGCGCAAGCGGCGAAGTGCGGCGGGGCGTGTTCGCGCGGCCGCCGAAGGTCGAATTGTTGTGGGACTCGCCCGCCGCGGCCGGACATAATCGCACCACTGTGTTCCGCGCGCCGCTCGCCAGCGAGGGCGACCGCAACGCGGCGCGTGCGCTCGATGTGACGCTGCGTCAGATCTGAATCGTTCGCCTTCGCAAGCCGAAATTGCCGTGCACGTCGTTCCTGTCTCTTCAGGGAGGAAAGGATGCTGATACGTTGGACGCTGGCCGCAATTCATCTTCTTGCTTTCGGTTTCGCGCTCGGCTCGGTGCTCGCGCGCGCCCGCGCGTTGCGGCATCTCGATGCCACGCAGTCCATTCAGGCGAACGAACTGCGGTTGCGCGACGTGTTTCGCTCGGATTCGGTGTGGGGCGTCACCGCGATCGTGCTGATCGTGACGGGCGTGACGCGCGCGTTCGGCGGCTTCGAAAAAGGGGCCGCGTATTATCTGCACGAGCCGCTGTTCCATTTGAAGATGACGGTGCTCGTCGCGATTCTGCTGATCGAAGTCTCACCGATGCTCGCGCTGATTCGCTGGCGCATCGCGCTTGCGCAGGGCGGGGCGATCGATTTGACGCGCGCGCGGCGTTTTGCGTGGATGAGCGATCTTGAAGCCGGGCTCGTGATGGTGATGGTGATCGCCGCGAGCGGGATGGCGCGCGGTATATGGGCGTCGTAACCACATTAAGCGATGGAAAATGAAAAAGGCCCAAGTCGTGAGACTTGGGCCTTTTGTTCTTCGGTGCTTGTCTTTACCAACACCAGAATTCTGGTGGGTAGTACTGGGATCGAACCAGTGACCCCTGCCGTGTGAAGGCAGTGCTCTACCGCTGAGCTAACCACCCGAAGAGAAACGAGATTATGTCAGGCGTTTCGCGTTTCGTAAAGACCCTCTTAAGCCAAATTCGAAAAATTTATGCGGGAACGGCATCGCCTTCGGCCGGCGCGGGTTCCGTGCGCCATACGCTCGTGCCTTTGAGCGCCTTGTCGAGATCGGTCAGCACGGCTTCGTGCGCGGCGAGCTCTTCCACGCTCGCGACGATCACCGGCAAATCCAGATCGTCGAGCGCGATGCGCGACGTCGACACCGAGCCCGACGCAGGCTGATCGCCGAGCATGTCGATGACGAGGCTTTCCTGGCCGCGCGTCATCGCGAGATAGACCTCCGCGAGCAACTCCGAATCGAGCAGTGCGCCGTGCAGCGTGCGATGCGCGTTGCTGATGCCGAAGCGGTCGCACAGCGCGTCGAGCGAATTGCGCTTGCCGGGGAACATCTGCTTGGCCTGCGCGAGCGAGTCGATCACACCGGCGCATGTTTCGGACACCTTCGGCAATCCGAGCAGCGCGAACTCCGTGTCGAGAAAGCCGACGTCGAAGGGCGCGTTATGGATGATCAGCTCGGCGTCCGCGATGAAATCGCGCAACTCGGCGGCGATCTCGGCGAACTTCGGCTTGTCGCTCAGGAACTCGGTCGTGAGACCGTGCACTGCGAGCGCGCCGGGATCGCTGTCGCGCTCCGGGTTCACGTAGAGATGCAGATTGTTGCCGGTGAGCCGGCGGTTGATCAGCTCGACGCAGCCGATTTCGATGATCCGGTCGCCCGTCCTCGCGTTCAGGCCGGTGGTTTCGGTATCCAGTATCAGTTGGCGCATAGATGACGTGTAGTTTGATTAGCTGTCCGCGAGCGAGGTCACGCCACGATTGGCGAGCGCATCGGCGCGTTCGTTCTCGGGATGACCGGCGTGGCCCTTGACCCAGCGCCACTCGATTTCATGCTGAGCGACGAGGCCGTCGAGCCGCTTCCAGAGATCGGCATTCTTGACGGGCGTCTTCGCGGCGGTCATCCAGTTCTTTCTCTTCCAGCCGTGGATCCATTCGCTGATGCCTTTTTGCACATATTGCGAATCGGTGTGGATGACCGCGTGGCACGGGCGCTTCAACGCTTCGAGCGCGGAGATCACGGCCATCAGTTCCATGCGGTTGTTGGTGGTCGCGGCTTCTCCGCCGAACAGTTCCTTTTCCTGCGTGCCGAAGCGAAGCAGGGCGCCCCAGCCGCCGGGCCCGGGATTGCCTTTGCAGGCGCCGTCCGTGTAGATGTCGATTACCTTGTTCGATGCGGGTTCTTGAGTCATCAATGCTCGTTGCGAGTCTCGTTGCGCGTGTGCGGAGCCGCGACCGGCGCGAGGCCGGGCGCGAGCGCGGTTTTTTTCAGCTTGCGCGGACCGATGACGCGCATGCCGCGCACGCGTTTCACCGCCGTGATCATGTACGCCGCGCCGAAGATGGGCCACCAGCGATCGCCGGCAGCTTCCATGAATTCATAGCGCTGCAGCCACTTGTCCGCGACGAGCGGCGGACGATAACAGCCGAAGCGCCCGCGTTCAAGATCGAATCCGAGCAGCTTGATCCAGTCCTTAATGCGCGTGAACGCGATCATTTCGTGCGCCGACGGCACGAACGGCCGGCCCGCCACCTTGCCGAGCGATTGCCGCGCTCCCCACAGGCTCAGCGAATTGAAGCCGAGGATGATCAACTGGCCCTCGGGCACGAGCACGCGTTCGGCTTCGCGCAAGAGCCGATGCGGATCCGGCGAGAATTCGAGCGTGTGAGGCAGCACCAGCAGATCGACGCTTTGCGCTTCGAAGGGCAGGTCGAGCAGATCGCACCATACGGTGCTGCGGCCATCGGGTGCGCTTGCGGCGGGCAGTGCGCTCACGCCCGGCGTTGTGGCGCGCGGCGGCGTGTAGGGCGCGCTCGACGCGCTTTCGGCGTCGAGCACCAGCGCGCGGCCGGTCATGCGATTTTCACGCAACGCGTCGAGCTGCGGCATGCCGAGCTGCAGCGCGTGATAGCCGAAGATGTCGGACACCACGTGATCGAGCTGCGCCTGCTCCCATTCGAGCACGTAGCGTCCGGGCGCCGAGCTCGTCCAGGTGGGCCAGTCTATAATCGGTCGGTCAGACATGTTCGAATTGCCGCATAGAAAATCGCCATGAATTCGCTTGCCAAGAATCTATCTGCTCAGGATGCACTCGAATACGTGCCGGTTCCGGCGTTCGAGGACAACTACATCTGGCTCGTATCGGACTCGCGCGATGCGGTCGTGGTCGACCCCGGTGACGCCGCGCCCGTGGAGGCGTATCTCGCCAGGCGCGGTTGGCGACTGACCGCTATTTTACTCACGCACCATCATCAGGACCACGTCGGCGGCGTGAAAGCGCTCCTCGATAGCCGATCGGCAGAGGGCGGCATTCCCGTCTACGGCCCGGCCAGCGAGCGTATCGAGCATCTGACCCAGCGCGTTACGGGCGGCGATACGGTGCGCATCGCGCATCCGGCGCTCGAACTTTCCGTGATCGACGTGCCGGGCCATACCGCCGGTCACATCGCTTATTTTCAGGCAGGCGACCCGGGCGGCACGCCGCATCTCTTTTGCGGCGACACGCTGTTCGCAAGCGGCTGCGGCCGACTCTTCGAAGGCACGCCGCAGCAGATGCTCGCCTCGCTGGACGCGCTCGCCGCGTTGCCCGAGAACACGCAGGTTCACTGCGCGCACGAATACACGCTGTCGAACATCAAATTCGCGCGCGCATGCGAGCCGGACAACGCCGCGCTCCTGCGTTGGAGCGACGACGCTCAGACGCTGCGCGCCGCCGGCAAGCCGACTTTGCCGACGACCATCGGCCACGAAAAAGCGGTAAATCCGTTCTTGCGCTCGGACGTTCCGGCGATCCACGCGACACTTTCGTCACAGTTCGGCACCCCGATTTCCGACCGTCTCGAAGCGTTTCGAATGATGCGAGGCTGGAAGGATAAGTTCCGCTAACCGAAGGCTTTTAGGGATAACTTCAACCGAAACGTTGGAATCGCCGTTAGATGCAGGATTTTGCAGGGGTTTTGCGCGCATTCTTATTGACGTCTTAGGTGCTGTTCCGTACTATCGGCTGCAAATTTCCAAGCATTATTTTGTGGAAGCAGAGACGTTCCATGCGACTAACCCTTAGCGCGCTGTCCGTCCTGATGCTCGCCGCGTGCGCGAGCCAGGGACCTACAGCGTCAGATCCTTTATCAGCTTCAGCCACTACCGCCGCTTCGCAGCAACAGCAGCAGCAAGTCGCCGACACCATCCGCCGCACCGCAGCAGCCAAGGAAACCATCGACGTCGACAAGACGCCCGTGACTTCGCTCGCGGGATCGTCCGATCTCTGGAACCGCATTCGTGGCGGCTTCCAGATTCCCGATCTGCAAAGCGATCTCGTCGACATGCAGGTCAACTGGTACGCGCAGCGCCCGGATTACGTCGAGCGCATGACCACGCGCTCGCAGAAGTACCTCTATCACATCGTCGAGGAACTCGAGCAGCGGCACATGCCGACCGAACTGGCGCTGCTGCCGTTCATCGAGTCGGCTTACAGCCCGCAGGCGCTGTCGGTCGCGAAGGCCGCGGGCATGTGGCAGTTCATGCCGGGCACGGGCCGCGATTACAACCTCAAGCAGAACATGTGGCAGGACGAGCGCCGCGACGTGCTCGCATCGACGAGCGCCGCGCTCGACTATCTCTCGCGTCTGCATGACATGTTCGGCGACTGGCATCTCGCGCTCGCCGCATACAACTGGGGCGAGGGCAATGTGCAGCGCGCGATCGCGCGCAACGAGGCGGCGGGCTTGCCGACCGACTACGAAAGTCTGCGCATGCCCAACGAGACGCGTAACTACGTGCCGAAGCTTCAGGCCGTAAAGAACATCGTGAGCAATCCGCAGATGTACGGCCTCGCGCTGCCGGACATCCCGAATCACCCGTATTTCGTGACGGTCACGACGGCACGCGACATCGACGTGACGATGGCCGCCAAGCTCGCCGCGATGAGCGTGGAAGAGTTCCGCTCGCTCAATCCGTCGTTCTCGAAGCCGGTGATTCTCGGCGCGACCAATCCGCAGATTCTGCTGCCGTTCGACAACGCGGCTTCGTTCCAGCGCAATCTCTCGTCGTATTCGGGCGCGTTGTCGTCGTGGACCACGTACACCGTGACCGAGCGGTCACGCCCGGCGGCGATCGCCGAGAAGATCGGCGTGGACGCGGACACGCTGATGTCGGTCAATCGTATTCCGGCGGGCATGCGTCTGAAGCCCGGCTCGACGATCGTCGTGCCCCGTACGGACGACGACGATGAAGACATCAGCGCCGATGTCGCCGCAAACGCGATGCTCGCGATCGAGCGCGATGTGCCCGACACGCGCCGACTCGTGATCCGCGTTCGCCGGAAGCAGGCCGTCAGCACGTTGGCGGATCGTTACAACGTTTCGCCGGCGCAGGTACGCGCGTGGAACCGTACGCACGGCGATATGATCATGCCGGGCCAGGTGGTCGTCCTGCACGTGCCTTATGGCCGTCCGGTGCCGGCAGAGCCAGGTCCGGCGCGCGTGGAGACGGTGGCGGCATCGAGCCGTTCGTCGGGCGGTGTGTCGAAGATCGGCACGCGCGTACCGGATGGGAAGTCTTCGCGCGGCGGCAAGGCAACCGCGCATCCGGCGGGCAAGGTGACGAAAGTGTCGGCTTCGACGGCATCGCATGCGGCAAAGCCCGCCGCCACGGCCAAGACCGCGAAGCCGGCAGCATCGACGAAAACGAGCAAGAAGAAATAAGGCCGACGTTTCGGCGAAGCGCTATCCCACGCCGTCACCAAGGTGACGGCGTTTTCTTTTGGCGACGCCGCTAAACTGGCGGTCCATAAGAATGAAGCGTCCGTTTCACATGCCTTCCACTCGTCTCCGTGTTTTTCTCCTGTTCGCCGCCGGATATTTCGTCTCGTACGTGTTCCGCGGGGTCAATCTCGGCTTCGCGCCGCTCATCACGCACGAGCTGGGTCTGTCCGCGGCCGATCTGGGTCTTCTCACCTCGCTGTATTTCATCGGCTTCGCGCTGGCGCAGATTCCCGTCGGCGTGTTGCTCGATCATTTCGGCCCGCGCCGCGTGACGGCCAGCATGCTGGTGTTCGCGGCGGCCGGCATCTGGGTGTTCGGTGCATCCCACGGGCTCGCGGGGCTGATGACCGGCCGGTTCCTGATCGGCGTCGGCGTATCGGTGTGTCTGAGCGCGGCCTTCAAGGCGTCGGCGCAGCATTTCGCGCTCGCGCGCCTGCCGCTCATCAATGGACTCACGATGGCTGTCGGCGGACTGGGCGGCGTCGTGGTCGGGTCGCCGCTCGCATCGCTCTTGCATGTCGCGAGCTGGCGGCAGGTGTGCGTGGGACTGGGCGTGTTCACGCTCGCCGTCGCCGCCGCGATCGTCCTGTTCGCGCCCCGCAAGGCCGAGGCCGAGCCACATCATCGGGCGGACGTCGTCGCCCAGTTCAAGGGCACGTGGCTCATTCTGAAAAGCGGCGTGTTCTGGAAGATCGCTTCGTTTTCTGTCGTCACGCAAGGCGTTTTCTATGCGATGCAATCGCTATGGATTCGCCCCTATTTGCTCGATGTCATGAACCTCGCGCCCGCGCACGCCGCAGCGCTCGTGTCGGTTCTCGGCTTCGCGATGATGTTCGGCTGCGTCGGTTTCGGCGCAGCGGCGCGCGGCATGGAGCGGCGCGGCGTTTCGGTGTATGCGTTCTGCGGCGTCGGCATGGTGCTGTTCGTTGTGACGCAAGTGTTGATGGTGCTGCGCGTGCCGCTGCCGCCGTCCGTGCTGATTACCGCATACGGGATTTTCGGCGGGACGGGCATCCTGAGCTACGCGGTCGCCGCGGAGTATTTTCCGTCGCACATGATCGGACGCGCGCACACGACGCTCACGCTCGTGATTTTCCTGTTGATCTTCGGCTTCCAGGTGGGTGTCGGCGCGATGCTTTCGCTCTGGCCGTCCGATGGCGGACGCTACCCGGCGTCGGCGCATCTGACGGTGTGGATCGTGCTGATCGGGCTGCAAGTTGCGAGTGCGGTCTGGTACGTTTTTCCGAGCCGCGTGCTGCACAAGGCCGAGCGAAAAGCGGAGCGCGCGGCGCACTGACCGGCATGCGCGAGGCAGGCGGTATGCAAGCGGACGTTTCCCAAATCTGGCGAATGCGACGTTTTCGCGCTATAATTCGAAGGTTTGAGCATATCAACCCGCACCCTAGCGCCTACCTCCCATTCACCGTCGTTCGCTGCGCATGAACTGCGCGCCGCACGGTGCCGATCGCCCGCTTGAATTCGTCGATGCCACGCGCAAGCGTGCCGGTTCGAGCCACGATGCGCGCACAGCGAGCCGCCGCTTTCACTGCGAAGGAAACCCTCGTTCTTCGAGCGACGGGAGGCCAAGCCTGAATTTCGGACAGACAGGTCGGTAACAGGGTGTTCCCCAAGGAGCTTCCCGTGTTGCCGTCATTTTCCCCCGCACTCCTCGCACTTGCCGACGGCACGGTCTTTCGTGGTCAATCGATCGGCGCGCCCGGTTCGACGATCGGCGAAGTGGTGTTCAACACCGCCATCACCGGTTATCAGGAAATCCTGACCGATCCGAGCTATGCCCGCCAGATCGTCACGCTGACCTATCCGCACATCGGCAACTACGGCGTGAACGCCGAAGACGTCGAAGCCACCAAAGTCCATGCCGCCGGCCTCATCATTCGTGATCTGCCGGTGCTCGCTTCTAACTTCCGCTCCGAGCAATCGCTCTCCGAATATCTGAAGGCGCAAGGCGTCGTCGCCATCTCGGGGATCGACACGCGCAAGCTCACGCGCATCCTGCGCGAGAAGGGTGCGCAGAACGGCTGCATTCTCGCCGGCACCGACGACGAAGCGAAGGCGCTCGGCCTCGCGCGCTCGTTCCCGGGCCTCGCGGGCATGGACCTCGCGAAGGTCGTGTCGACGCAAGAGAACTACGAATGGACGCAGACCGAATGGCGTCTCGGCAGCGGCTACGGCAAGCAGGAAGCGCCGAAGTTTCGCGTCGTCGCGTTCGACTACGGCGTGAAGTTCAACATCCTGCGCATGCTGGCCGAGCGCGGTTGCCACGTGACCGTGCTGCCGGCGCAATCGAGCGCCGCTGACGCGCTCGCGCTCAATCCGGACGGCATCTTCCTGTCGAACGGTCCCGGCGATCCGGAACCCTGCGACTACGCGATCCGCGCCACGCGCGAGTTCATCGAGCGCGGCATTCCGACGTTCGGCATCTGTCTCGGTCACCAGATCATGGGTCTCGCCGTCGGCGCGAAGACAATGAAGATGAAGACGGGCCATCACGGCGCGAACCATCCGGTAAAGGACATGGAAGACGGCCGCGTGGTGATCACGTCGCAGAACCACGGCTTCGCGGTCGATGCATCGACGCTGCCCGCCAACGCGAAGGTCACGCACGTTTCGCTGTTCGACGGCACGCTGCAAGGTTTCGCGCTCACCGACAAGCCCGCGTTCTGTTTCCAGGGCCACCCGGAAGCGTCGCCCGGCCCGCACGACATCGCGTATCTGTTCGACCGCTTCATCAAGCTGATGGAGTCGGCGAAGGTCGCCGCTTAAAAGTACCGAACATATATATCGAGAGCAGTTATGCCGAAGCGCACAGACATCAAGAGCATCCTCATCATCGGCGCGGGCCCGATTATCATCGGCCAGGCGTGCGAGTTCGATTATTCGGGCGCGCAAGCCTGCAAGGCGCTGCGTGAGGAAGGCTACAAGGTCATCCTCGTCAACAGCAATCCGGCGACGATCATGACCGATCCGAACACGGCCGACGTCACCTACATCGAGCCTATTTCGTGGGAAGTGGTCGAGCGCATCATCGCGAAGGAGCGCCCGGACGCGATCCTGCCGACCATGGGCGGGCAGACCGCGCTCAATTGCGCGCTCGACCTGTTCCATCACGGCGTGCTGGAGAAGTACAACGTCGAACTGATCGGCGCATCGCCCGAAGCGATCGACAAGGCCGAAGACCGCCAGAAGTTCAAGGACGCGATGACGAAGATCGGCCTCGGTTCGGCCAAGTCGGGCATCGCGCATTCGATGGAAGAAGCGCTCGCCGTGCAGGCGCAGATCGCCGAGGCGACGGGCAGCGGCGGTTATCCGACCGTCATTCGTCCTTCGTTCACGCTGGGCGGCTCGGGCGGCGGCATCGCATACAACAAGGATGAGTTCGAGGAAATCTGCCGCCGCGGTCTAGATCTTTCGCCGACGCGCGAACTGCTGATCGAAGAATCGCTGCTCGGCTGGAAAGAGTACGAGATGGAAGTCGTCCGCGATAAAAAGGACAACTGCATCATCGTGTGCTCGATCGAAAACCTCGACCCGATGGGCGTGCACACGGGCGATTCGATCACCGTCGCGCCCGCGCAGACGCTCACCGACAAGGAGTATCAGGTGCTGCGTAACGCGTCGCTCGCGGTGTTGCGCGAGATCGGCGTCGATACGGGCGGCTCGAACGTGCAGTTCGCCATCAACCCTGTCGATGGCCGCATGGTCGTCATCGAGATGAACCCGCGCGTGTCGCGCTCGTCGGCGCTGGCATCAAAGGCGACGGGCTTCCCGATCGCGAAGGTCGCCGCGAAGCTCGCGTGCGGCTACACGCTCGACGAACTCAAGAACGAAATCACCGGCGGACAGACGCCCGCATCGTTCGAACCGACGATCGACTATGTCGTGACGAAGGTGCCGCGCTTCGCGTTCGAAAAATTCCGCGAAGCCGATTCGCGCCTGACGACGCAGATGAAGTCCGTCGGCGAAGTGATGGCGATGGGCCGCACGTTCCAGGAATCGTTCCAGAAGGCGCTGCGCGGTCTGGAGGTGGGCGTCGATGGTCTCGACGAAAAGACCGCTAGCCGCGACGAAGTGATCCGCGAAATCGGCGAGCCGGGCCCGGACCGTATCTGGTATCTCGGCGACGCGTTCCGTCTCGGCCTCACGATGGAGGAGATCTTCGAAGAGACGTCGATCGATCCCTGGTTCCTCGCGCAGATCGAACAGATCATCCTGAAGGAAAAGGCGCTCGAAGGCCGCACGCTCGCGAGCCTAACGCGGGACGAACTGCTGTACCTGAAGAAGAGCGGCTTCTCGGATCGCCGCCTGGCGAAGCTGACTGGTTCGACGCAGGACGATGTGCGCAAGAAGCGCCACGAACTGAAGGTGCGCCCGGTCTACAAGCGCGTGGACACGTGCGCGGCCGAGTTCGCGACGAAGACCGCCTACATGTACTCGACCTACGAGGAAGAGTGCGAAGCGAATCCGACGGACAAGAAGAAGATCATGGTGCTCGGCGGCGGCCCGAACCGGATCGGGCAGGGCATCGAGTTCGACTATTGCTGCGTGCATGCCGCGCTCGCGATGCGCGAGGACGGCTATGAAACCATCATGGTCAACTGCAACCCTGAAACCGTGTCGACCGACTACGACACGTCCGATCGTCTGTACTTCGAATCGCTGACGCTGGAAGACGTGCTCGAGATCGTCGATCTCGAAAAGCCGGTCGGCGTGATCGTGCAGTACGGCGGACAGACGCCGCTCAAGCTCGCGCTCGATCTCGAAGCGAACGGTGTGCCGATCATCGGCACGTCGCCGGACATGATCGATGCCGCCGAAGATCGCGAACGCTTCCAGCAGCTTCTGAAAGATCTCGACCTGCGCCAGCCGCCGAACCGCACGGCGCGCGCCGAAGACGAAGCGTTGAAGCTCGCGGACGAAATCGGTTATCCGCTCGTCGTGCGTCCGTCGTACGTGCTGGGCGGCCGCGCGATGGAAATCGTCCACGAGCCGCGCGATCTCGAACGCTACATGCGCGAGGCCGTGAAGGTATCGAACGACTCGCCGGTGCTGCTCGACCGCTTCCTCAACGACGCGATCGAATGCGATGTCGACTGCATCTCCGATGGCGATGACGTGTTCATCGGCGGCGTCATGGAGCACATCGAACAGGCGGGCGTGCACTCGGGCGACTCGGCGTGCTCGCTGCCGCCGTACTCGTTGTCGAAGGAAACCGTCGACGAGCTGAAGCGGCAAACCGCCGCGATGGCGAAGGCGCTGAACGTCGTCGGCCTGATGAACGTGCAGTTCGCGATCCAGCAGGTACCGCAGGATGACGGTTCGAAGAAGGACATCATCTACGTGCTGGAAGTGAACCCGCGCGCATCGCGCACGGTGCCGTACGTGTCGAAGGCGACGGGCCTGCCGCTCGCGAAGATCGCCGCCCGCGCGATGGTCGGTCAGAAACTGAAGCAGCAAGGCGTCACGAAGGAAGTCATTCCGCCGTACTTCAGCGTGAAGGAAGCCGTGTTCCCGTTCGTCAAGTTCCCGGCTGTCGATCCGGTGCTCGGACCCGAGATGCGTTCGACCGGCGAAGTGATAGGCGTGGGCCGCACCTTCGGCGAGGCGCTCTTCAAGTCGCAGCTCGCGGCCGGCTCGCGTCTGCCGGAATCGGGCACGGTGCTGCTGACGGTGATGGACGCGGACAAGCCGAAGGCCGTCGAAGTCGCGCAGATGCTGCACGAGCTCGGCTATCCGATCGTCGCGACCAAGGGTACGGCGGCCGCGATCGCGGCGGCGGGCGTGCCGGTGAAGGTCGTGAACAAGGTGAAGGACGGCCGTCCGCACATCGTCGACATGATCAAGAACGGCGAGATCGCGCTCGTCTTCACGACCGTCGATGAAACGCGCGCCGCCATCGCCGATTCGCGTTCGATCCGCATGAGCGCGCAGGCCAACAAGGTCACGTACTACACGACCATGTCGGGTGCGCGCGCGGCCGTCGAGGGTCTGCGTTATCTCCGCGATCTGGAAGTCTATGATTTACAAGGGCTGCATGCTCGCCTAAACTAAGGCTTCGATTACAAGTCTAAGCATCACGAGCCGCGGTTAAGCGGCGTCTCCTTTGATCGGGAGATGCGCTTAACCGCGGTAATTTTTTTGACGAAATTGTTTGTGAGTGGTCTATGAGCACGATTCCTTTGACGAAGCGCGGCGCGGAGTTGCTGCGCGACGAGTTGCAACGCCTGAAGGCCGTGGAGCGTCCGGCGGTCATCACTGCGATCGCGGAGGCCCGCGCACAAGGCGACTTGTCGGAAAACGCGGAATACGACGCCGCGAAAGAAAAGCAGGGATTCATCGAGGGTCGCATCGCTGAGATCGAGTCGAAGCTCGCCGCCGCACAAGTGATCGACCCGACGCAGGTCGAAGCCGAAGGCCGTGTGGTGTTCGGCGCGACGGTCGAACTGGAGGATCTGGAGTCGGGCGACATGGTGACGTATCAGATCGTCGGCGATGACGAAGCGAATATCGATCACGGTCTCATCTCGGTGAGCTCGCCGATCGCGCGCGCGCTCATCGCGAAATCGGAAGGCGACGTCGCGTCGGTGCAGGCACCGAGCGGCGCGCGCGAATACGAAATCATCGCTGTACGTTACGTCTGATGGAGCACCGGCTCTTTCGCACCATCAGCATGGTCTGGGTCGGCAGCTTGCTGACCCTGGGCCTCGTCGCCGCGCCCGTCCTTTTCTCGATGCTCGACCGCACGTCGGCGGGCTCGGTGGCGGCGCAACTCTTCAGGATCGAGGCGATCATCGGCGTGGTCAGCGCGCTCGTGCTGATTCTGATCGGCAATCGCTTCGTGAAAAGCGGCATCGTCGATTACAAGCGCGTGCGGTGGATCGTCGCGGTGATGCTTCTGTGCGTGCTGGTCGGCTACTTCGCGCTGCAGCCGTTCATGAACTCGCTGCGCATGGCGGCGCAGGAAGCGGGCACCGATCTCGCCAGCTCTCCGTATGCGAAGGAGTTCGGCGTACTGCACGGCATATCGAGCGCGATCTATCTGATCGAATGCCTGTTCGGTATCGCGCTGGTGTGGCGCCTGCCGGGTGCGGCGCCGGTCAAGGTCGTGCCGAAGGGCAAATCGGCCAAGGTGGCGGCGAAACGAGCGCGTAGCTGAATCGCAGTGGTTACGGAACGGCGCGTGCGTGACATCGGCAACGCACGCGCCGTTCGATCATTTCACCGCTTGATGCTGGCGCTTCGAGCCGGTCTGACGCTTCTTCGCGCGCTTCACGTTGCCGCCGGCCGTCACGCGTTCGTTGCCCAGCACTTTCAGCGTGGTCTTCTTCGGCTTCTTGAAGGCGGGCCCGTCGCGCGTGATCTTCACAGCCTTGACGGTGCGAGGCGCGCGGCCCTTGGTCGAATTTTCGGCGGCTTCGCCCGCGCTCGGCGGCATCGTGCTGCGCGTGCGGGTGGCGCTTCGTTTAGGCGCGGTGCCCTCGGGTCTCCAGATCACGAGCAGCTTGCCGATATGCTGGATAGGCGCGGCGTTCAGGCGATCGCAGATTTCGTCGTAGACCTCGACGCGCGCTTCGCGCTCGTCGCCGAATACGCGAACCTTGATGAGTTGGTGCGCTTCGAGGTGGACGTTGATCTCTTTCAGCACGGCATCGGTCAGACCCTCCGCGCCGACGAGCACGACGGGCTTGAGCGCATGGGCCTGGGAGCGCAGATCGGCGCGCTCGGCGGGGGAGAGTTTAAGTGCTGGCATGAGAAATTTGGGACTCGACTAAAATGTGGGCGGCGTGAGGTAGCTCGCGAGGCGGTTTGAACACGCTGAAGCGAAAGCGCATGGCTTCGCGCCGCATCTGCGGCGCATCGATCGCGCCACCGCCCACCAGAAACAGAACAGGCCGGATGCCGGGTTTCGGCGCACGTGAGCGTCCGAGGGCCGGTCCGGCCGACAAGACGCGTATTATCCGCTAAAAGCATCGCGCGATGCAGCAAAATCCGCACCGGGCGCGCTGTCAGCGCGCCACATGAGCTCAGTTTGAATGGCAAAAAACCGTTTTAATCATTCGTGGTTGCACGACCACATCAACGATCCTTACGTGAAGATGGCGCAGCGCGAGGGCTACCGCGCGCGCGCCGCGTACAAGCTGAAGGAGATCGACGAGCAGGACAAGCTCATCAAGCCGGGGCAGGTCATCGTCGATCTCGGTTCGACGCCCGGCAGCTGGAGCCAGTACGCGCGCAACAAGCTCGCGCAGGGCGCGAAGCGGGACGCCGAACGCGAGGGCGGCATCGACGGCACGATCATCGCGCTGGATATTCTGCCGATGGACCCGATTGCGGACGTCACGTTCATTCAGGGCGACTTCCGCGAGGACGAGGTGCTCGCGCAACTCGCTGAAATCGTCGGCGAGCGTCAGGTGGACCTTGTAATTTCCGACATGGCCCCCAACCTCTCTGGCGTAGCGAGTGCGGATGCGGCGCGCATAGAGCATCTCTGCGATCTGGCGCTGGAGTTCGCGCAGAACCATCTGAAACCGGAAGGTGCACTGCTGGTCAAATGTTTTCACGGCAGCGGTTACAGTCAGATCGTCGAAAAGTTCAAGCAGCAGTTCAAAGTGGTGGCGCCGCGCAAACCGAAAGCCTCTCGCGACAAATCGTCGGAGACGTTTATTCTCGGGCGGCGGCTCAAGCACCCGAACTGAAAGGCCCGCAACCAATTTGGCGAAAATCGGCGATATTCGCGCGGATAATGTCGAAAAAGGCCTGTCTGCCGATATTTGTGCGGTAGATAAACCTTATGGCAGGGGTTAGCGGTCTGGATTAGAATGCTTTAGTGGCGTCGCAAGGTTTATGTAGGCGCCCGTCTATGAGTGAGGAGTGGTGCTTTGAACAACAATATGTTCTCTAAAGCGGCAGTGTGGCTCGTGATCGCACTGGTGCTGTTTACGGTGTTCAAGCAGTTCGATAAGCCCCGCGTCCAGGAAGGTGTGTCCTATTCGCAGTTCATGGACGACGCGAAGAACGGCAAGGTCAAGAATGTCACCGTTCAAGGGCGCAATCTGACGGTCACTCCGGCAGACGGCCAGAAGTATCAGATCGTGTCGCCCGGCGACATCTGGATGGTCGGCGATCTGATGAAATACGGCGTTCAGGTCAGCGGCAAGGCTGACGATGAGCCGAATGCGCTCGTCTCCGCGCTGTACTACCTCGGACCCACGATCCTGATCATCGGGTTCTGGTTCTACATGATGAGGCAGATGCAGGGGGGCGGCAAAGGCGGGGCGTTTTCGTTCGGGAAGTCGCGAGCGCGGCTGATCGACGAGAACAACAACGCTATCAATTTCACCGACGTCGCGGGCTGCGACGAAGCCAAGGAAGAAGTGTCGGAGCTCGTGGACTTCCTGCGCGATCCGCAGAAGTTCCAGAAGCTGGGCGGGCGCATACCACGCGGTGTGCTGCTGGTCGGGCCTCCGGGTACGGGTAAGACGCTGCTGGCGCGCGCCATCGCGGGTGAAGCGAAGGTGCCGTTCTTCAGCATCTCGGGTTCGGACTTCGTGGAAATGTTCGTCGGTGTCGGTGCGGCTCGTGTGCGCGACATGTTCGAGCAGGCGAAGAAGCATGCGCCGTGTATCGTGTTCATCGACGAAATCGACGCGGTCGGCCGTCATCGCGGCGCCGGCATGGGCGGCGGCAACGACGAACGCGAGCAGACGCTGAACCAGATGCTCGTCGAAATGGACGGCTTCGAGGCGAACTCGGGCGTCATCGTGATCGCGGCGACGAACCGTTCGGACGTGCTCGATAAAGCGCTGCTCCGTCCGGGCCGTTTCGACCGTCAGGTGTACGTCGGTCTGCCGGATATCCGCGGTCGCGAGCACATCATGAAGGTGCACCTGCGCAAGGTGCCGATCGCGAACGACGTGGACGCATCGGTCATCGCGCGCGGCACGCCGGGCTTTTCGGGCGCGGATCTCGCGAACCTGGTCAACGAAGCTGCGCTGTTTGCCGCGCGTCGTGGCAAGCGCATCGTCGAGATGCAGGACTTCGAGGACGCGAAGGACAAGATCTTCATGGGTCCGGAGCGCAAGTCGGCGGTCATGCGAGAAGAAGAGCGCCGCAACACGGCTTATCACGAGTCCGGTCACGCAGTGGTGGCGAAGTTGCTGCCGCACGCTGATCCCGTGCACAAAGTCACGATCATGCCGCGCGGTTGGGCGCTTGGCGTCACTTGGCAATTGCCGGAGCATGACCGCGTGAATCTGTATCGCGACAAGATGCTCGAGGAAATCGCGATCCTGTTCGGCGGCCGCGCAGCGGAAGAAGTGTTCCTTAACTCGATGTCGACGGGCGCTTCGAACGACTTCGAGCGCGCGACGAAAATGGCGCGCGATATGGTCACGCGTTACGGCATGTCGGATGTGCTCGGCACGATGGTCTACGTCGACACGGAAGACAACGGCATGTTCGGCAAGATGGGCGCGAAGTCGGTGTCCGAAGCCACGCAGCAGAAGGTCGATGCGGAAATCCGCCGCATCCTCGATGAGCAATACGCGCTCGCCCGCAAGCTGCTGGAAGACAACCGCGCGAGAGTCGAAGCGATGACCAAGGCGCTGCTCGAATGGGAAACCATCGACGCAGACCAGATCAGCGACATCATGGCGGATCGCCCGCCGCGTCCGCCGAAGAACTTGCCACCTCCGTCCGGCGATACGCCGCCGGGTGGCAGCAGCGGCACCGAGGTCAAGCCGGGCAACGCGCCGGCAACGGCCTAAGTTCTCTGCGTCCGTTCATGGGCCGGTGTGCATTGCACGCCGGCCCATTTTGACTTTACGGCCCCGGTTTTAATGAGATGCTGAACCACGCGCCGCACAACGCCGGTTCGTTTCGAATTTCATCGCTTGCAAGAGCCGCTTCCCATTTCTCTTTCTCCGCTTCGTTCCTACTCGCTTGACCACGCCGATCTCATCCCCGCTTCCCGCAGCGCCGCTCCAGTGCGGCCGCTTCACGCTGACCTTCGAACGTCCGCTCGTCATGGGCATTCTCAACGTTACGCCGGATTCGTTCTCGGACGGCGGCCGTTTCGTCTCGCGCGACGCCGCGCTCGCGCGCGCCGAGCAGATGCTTGCCGATGGCGCCGACATGATCGATATCGGTGGTGAATCCACGCGTCCGGGCGCGCCACCCGTGCCGCTCGACGAGGAACTGGAGCGCGTCGTGCCGATCGTCGAAGCGCTGCGCGCCATGCGAGTGCCGCTTTCCGTCGATACCTACAAGCCTGCCGTGATGCGCGCCGTGCTCGAGGCCGGCGCGGACATGATCAACGATATCTGGGGCCTGCGTCGGGAAGGCGCGCTCGACGCCGTGAAGGACAGCAAGTGCGGGCTATGCGTGATGCACATGCTCGGCGAGCCGCGCACGATGCAGCTCCACGATCCGGTGTACGAGGACGTCGTCGCCGACGTGCGCGCCTTCTTCGCGGAGCGCGTCGCCACGCTCGCGCAAGCAGGCATCGCGGCTGCGCGCGTCAGCGTCGATCCGGGCTTCGGCTTCGGGAAGACGGTCGAGCATAATTACGCGTTGCTCGCGCATCTCACGGGCACGCTGCCAGGCGGGACGAATTTCCCGTTGCTCGCGGGCATGTCGCGCAAGTCGATGCTCGGCGCGGTCACCGGACGCAGCGCCGGCGAGCGGCTCGCGGCAAGTGTCGCCGGTGCGGTTTGCGCGGCAGAGCGGGGCGCGGCGATCATTCGGGTGCACGACGTCGCGGAGACTGTCGATGCGCTGAAAGTCTGGCAGGCCACAAAGAATGCTGCCCGGAATGGGCATCATTGACACTAGCCTCATTCATCAGGAATTTAGGCGCAGGCGCGCGCCGATAGAACTCATCAACTAAAAATCGCGGTCCGATAACAAGCGCCCTACGGCCGCGAGGAGGGTCAGGCAACAATGGCACGTCAATACTTTGGAACAGACGGCATCCGCGGTCGCGTCGGCGTCGCGCCGATCACGCCGGATTTCGTACTCAAGCTCGGCTACGCGGCGGGCAAGGTGCTGGCGGGCGCCGACCGCGCCCAGCAGAAGAAGGGCAACCGTCCGACGGTGCTGATCGGCAAGGACACGCGCGTGTCGGGCTATATGCTCGAAGCCGCGCTGGAATCGGGCTTCTCGGCGGCGGGCGTCGACGTCATGCTGGCCGGCCCGATGCCGACGCCGGGCGTCGCATATCTGACGCGTGCGCTGCGCCTGTCGGCGGGCGTCGTGATCAGCGCGTCGCACAATCCGTACAACGACAACGGCATCAAGTTCTTCTCCGCCGATGGCAACAAGCTGCCCGACGAAGTCGAGCTCGAAATCGAGCGCCAGCTCGAGCAGCCGATGGAATGCGCGCCGTCCGAGCGTCTCGGCAAGGCGCGCCGTCTCGACGATGCGGGCGGACGCTATATCGAATTCTGCAAGAGCACCTTTCCGGCGAGCTTCGACCTGCGCGGACTGAAGCTCGTGGTCGATTGCGCGCATGGCGCCGCATACGACGTCGCGCCGCACGTGTTCCATGAACTCGGCGCGGAAGTCGTGTCGATCGGCGCGTCGCCGAACGGCTTCAACATCAACGACGGCGTCGGCGCGACCGCACCCGAGGCTCTCGTGCGCGCCGTGCTGGAGCACAAGGCCGATCTCGGCATCGCGCTCGATGGCGACGCGGACCGTTTGCAGATCGTCGATTCGACTGGCCGTCTCTATAACGGCGACGAACTGCTCTACGTGCTGGTCAAGGACCGCATCGCGACCGACGGCAAAGTGGAAGGCGCTGTCGGCACACTGATGACCAACATGGCCGTCGAAGTGGCGCTGAAAGAAGCCGGCGTGCAGTTCGTCCGCGCGGCGGTCGGCGACCGCTACGTGCTCGAAAAGCTGCGCGAGAACGGCTGGCTGCTGGGCGCGGAAGGCTCGGGTCATATCCTGTCGCTCGACCGTCATTCGACCGGCGACGGCATCGTCTCGGCGCTCCTCGTGCTCGCGGCGATCCAGCGCAGCGGCAAGTCGCTCGCCGATTTGCTGCACGGCGTGAGCCTGTTCCCGCAAAAGCTCATCAACGTGCGCATGAACGCGGGCGCGAACTGGAAGACGAGCGACGCGATCCGGCGCGCGGTCGAACAAGCCGAGCATTCCCTCCAATCGCACGGCCGGGTCTTGATTCGCGCGTCGGGAACCGAGCCCGTCTTGCGCGTGATGGTGGAAGCATCGGCGCAGAAGGATGCGGTTCGGTACGCGGAAACGATTGCGCAAGTGGTGAAAGAGGCGACTTCGTAGGCGTTTACTGAAAATCGTCACGTTCTTCTTAAAGCGGGCTGCGGCCCGCTTTTTTATTTGCATCGACGCCTTGACAAATCGGGCGTGATCAAACTTTCAGCACGTAAGCGGAATGACATGCTGGCTTCACAGTAATTCATATTACTGTCACAGACTCCTCCTATATTTCGCGGTGTCGTCTCACACGCATACACGACACACGCTCACAAACCCTGGAGGTTTCAATGAAATTGATGCAAACCGCGCTGGCCGGCGTTATTGGCGCCCTGTTCGCCATCTCCGCGCAAGCCGCCGACATCACCGGCGCGGGTTCTACCTTCGCAGCTCCGATCTACACGAAGTGGGCAGACGCCTACCAAAAGACCGGTGGCGGCAAGGTGAACTACCAAGGCATCGGCTCGTCGGGCGGTATCAAGCAAATCATCGCGAAGACGGTGGATTTCGCGGGCTCGGACGCTCCGCTGAAAGATGAAGAACTCGCGAAGGACGGCCTGTTCCAGTTCCCGACGGTGGTTGGCGGCGTCGTGCCGGTCATCAACGTGCCGGGCGTGAAGGCTGGCGAAGTGACGTTGTCGGGTCAGGTGCTCGGCGACATCTACCTGGGCAAGATCAAGAAGTGGAACGACCCGGCGATCGCCGCGCTGAACCCGAAGGCCAAGCTGCCGGATACGGACATCGCCGTGGTCCGCCGCGCTGACGGCTCGGGCACCAGCTTCATCTGGACGAACTACCTGTCGAAGGTCAACCCCGAGTGGAAGTCGAAGGTCGGCGAAGGCTCGACGGTGAACTGGCCGACGGGCACGGGCGGCAAGGGCAACGACGGCGTCGCGGCCTTCGTGCAGCGTCTGCCGGGCGCGATCGGCTACGTCGAGTGGGCGTATGCGAAGCAGAACAAGATGACCTACGTCGGCATGAAGAACTCGGCCGGCACGGTCGTCGAGCCGAAGACGGACACGTTCAAGGCAGCCGCCGCCGGTGCGGACTGGTCGAAGTCGTTCTACCAGATCCTCACGAACGAGCCGGGCCAGAACGCATGGCCGATCGTCGGCGCGACCTTCGTGCTGCTGCACGCGACGCAGGAAAAGCCGGCCCAAGGCACGGAAACGCTGAAGTTCTTCGACTGGGCGTTCAAGAACGGCGGTCAGGCCGCCAACGATCTCGACTACATCTCGCTGCCTGATTCGGTCGTCGCCGAAATCAAGTCGCAATGGAAGGCGAAGGTCAAGGATGGTTCGGGCAAGTCGGTTGCCGAGTAAGCGCAGTACTCATAGCTGGAAACTGTCCTAAGCTTCTGAAGCCCGGACGGTAAGCAACAAAGAAAGCCGCGCGGCGGGCCTAAAGGCTGCCGCGCGGTCTGACACGTAGCGAAACCAAGGCTCCCATGTCGGACATCAACTTAACGTCGGCGGTGCCGGCAGCGCACACGCAGCGCGCGCCGAGCCGTCTCGGCGACATCATTTTCGGCGGCGTGACACGGCTTGCGGCCGTCGTCACGCTGCTTTTGCTTGGCGGCATCATCGTTTCGCTGCTCGTCGCCTCGATGCCGACCATCCAGAAGTTCGGCCTCTCGTTCCTGTGGCGCTCGGAGTGGGATCCGCCCAGCGAGACGTTCGGCGCGCTCGTGCCGATCTACGGCACCATCGCGACCTCGATCATCGCGCTCATCATCGCGGTGCCGGTGAGCTTCGGCATCGCGCTCTTCCTGACGGAACTGTCGCCCGCATGGCTGCGCCGCCCGCTCGGCGTCGCGATCGAACTGCTCGCGGCGATTCCGTCGATCGTCTACGGCATGTGGGGCCTGCTCGTGTTCGCGCCGATCTTCGCGCAATACTTCGAGAAGCCGCTCGGCCATCTGCTCGGCGACGTGCCCGTCATCGGCATGTTCTTCCAGGGCGCGCCGATCGGCATCGGCATCCTGTGCGCGGGCGTGATTCTCGCGATCATGATCATCCCGTACATCGCGTCCGTGATGCGCGACGTGTTCGAAGTCACGCCCGTGCTGCTGAAGGAATCGGCGTACGGCATTGGCTGCACGACCTGGGAAGTGATGTGGAAGATCGTGCTGCCCTATACGCGCGCCGGCGTGATCGGCGGCGTCATGCTCGGCCTCGGCCGCGCGCTCGGTGAAACGATGGCCGTCACGTTCGTCATCGGCAACACGAACCTGCTCGACAACGTGTCGCTCTTTTCGCCCGGCAACAGCATCACCTCGGCGCTCGCCAACGAGTTCGCGGAAGCGAGCCCGGGCCTGCATACCTCGGCGCTGATGGAGCTCGGTCTGATTCTCTTCGTGATCACGTTCTTCGTGCTCGCGCTCTCGAAGCTGATGCTTCTGCGCATGGAACGCGGGGAGGGCCGTAAATAATGAGCCGTCCCGCTACGTTCAATCAGGATCCGGATCGCGTGCAGGCCACGCGCAAGAAGCTGCAGAGCCGCCGCCGCGGCACCAATGCGCTCGCGCTGACGCTCTCGCTCGCCGCGATGGCCTTCGGCCTCATCTGGCTCGTCTGGATTCTTTACACGACGCTCAAGCTCGGCATCGGCGGATTGTCGGTCGATCTCTTCACGCAATCGACGCCTCCGCCGAACACCGATGGCGGCGGTCTCGCCAACGCGATCGTCGGCAGCCTGTTGCTCGTCGTGCTCGCGACGTTCGTCGGCACGCCGCTCGGCATTCTCGCGGGCGTGTATCTCGCGGAATACGGCCAGAAGCGCTGGCTCGCGAGCGTGACGCGCTTCATCAACGACATCCTGCTGTCGGCGCCTTCGATCGTCGTCGGTCTGTTCGTGTATGCGATCGTCGTCGCCAAAATGGGCCGCTTCTCGGGCTGGGCCGGCGTGATCGCGCTGGCTCTGCTGCAGATTCCGATCGTGATCCGCACGACCGAGAACATGCTGAAGCTCGTGCCGAACGCATTGCGTGAAGCCGCGTTCGCACTCGGCACGCCGAAGTGGAAGATGGTGATGTCGATCACGCTGAAGGCGTCGGTCGGCGGCATCGTGACCGGCGTGCTGCTGGCGATCGCGCGTATCGCCGGCGAAACCGCGCCGCTGCTTTTCACGGCGCTGTCGAATCAATTTTTCTCGTGGGACATGAATCAGCCGGTGGCCAACCTGCCGGTGACGATCTACAAGTTCGCGATGAGTCCGTTCCCGCAGTGGCAATCGCTCGCGTGGGCCGGTGTGTTCCTGATTACGCTCGGCGTGCTGGGTCTGAATATCCTGGCGCGTGCGATCTTCTCGAAGAAATAAGGGCGGAGTGATTCCATGAATATGGTCGAAAGTGGTGTCAACCACCTGAATCCGAAGGCTGACGCAAAGCCGGTCGAGCGTGGCCCGGTGCCGGGCAGCGTGCGTCCGACGCACGCCTCGCAGCCTGCCGATTCCATCAAGCCGAAGATCGAGGTGAAGAACCTCAACTTCTTCTACAACAAGTATCACGCGCTGAAGAACATCAACCTGCGCATTCCGGAGAAGAAGGTCACGGCCTTCATCGGTCCGTCGGGTTGCGGCAAGTCCACGCTTCTGCGCACGTTCAACAAGATGTACGCGCTCTATCCGGAGCAGCGCGCCGAAGGCGAAATCCTGATGGACGGCGCCAATCTGCTCGATACGACGAAAGACATCTCGCTCCTGCGCGCGCGCGTGGGCATGGTGTTCCAGAAGCCGACGCCGTTCCCGATGTCGATCTACGACAACATCGCGTTCGGCGTGAAGATGTTCGAGCAGCTCTCGCGCTCGGAGATGGACGATCGCGTCGAATGGGCGCTCACGAAAGCGGCGCTCTGGACCGAAGTGAAGGACAAGCTGCAACAGAGCGGCTACGGTCTGTCGGGCGGCCAGCAGCAGCGTCTTTGCATCGCGCGCGGCATTGCGATCCGCCCGGAAGTGCTGCTGCTCGACGAGCCGTGCTCCGCGCTCGACCCGATTTCGACGGGCCGTATCGAAGAGCTGATCGCCGAACTGAAAAGCGATTACACGGTTGTCATCGTCACTCACAACATGCAGCAGGCGGCGCGCTGTTCGGACTACACTGCCTACATGTACCTCGGTGAATTGATCGAGTTCGGCGATACCGAAAAGATCTTCATCAAGCCGGCCCGGAAAGAAACGGAAGACTACATCACGGGCCGCTTCGGCTGATCGTCAGCCAGGTCAAACAGAAAGGCTTAAGGAGCATATATGTCCGATAAACACCTCTCGAGCCAGTTCGACGCCGACCTCAACGCGGTGTCGTCGAAGGTGCTGGAAATGGGCGGTCTGGTCGAGTCGCAGATCATCAATGCGATGCAGGCGCTGAACGAATTCGACATCGGCATCGCGGATCAGGTGATCGCGGCCGAAGCGCGCCTGAACACGATGGAAGTCGAGATCGACGAAGATTGCAGCAACATCATCGCGCGCCGTCAGCCGGCTGCGCGCGACCTGCGTCTGCTCATGGCGATCTCGAAGACGATCACGAACCTCGAGCGCGCCGGCGACGAAGCCGAGAAGATCGCGAAGCGTGTGAAGCGCATCAATGAAGACGGCGCGGGGCGCACGGTGAATATCGCCGAGATCAAGCTGTCGGGCGAGATGGCGGTGTCGATCCTGCGCCGCGCGCTCGACGCGTTCGCGCGTCTCGACACGGTGGCGGCCGCGCAGATCGTGCGCGACGACAAGGCCATCGACGATGAATTCCGCGCCTTCGTGCGCAAGCTCGTGACCTACATGATGGAAGATCCGCGCACGATTTCCGCGGGCCTCGACTATCTGTTCATCGCGAAGGCGGTGGAGCGCATCGGCGATCACGCGAAGAACATCGCCGAGTTCATCATCTATATCGTGAAGGGCACGGACGTGCGCCATATCTCGCGCGACCAGCTCGAGCGCGAGGCGCTCAGCTGAGCGTCGCGAGCGCGCAATCGTTTTAACTCAAGCAAAAGGTCAAGAGGTGCCGATGCCCAGCAGTATCCTCGTCGTCGAAGACGAACCCGCGATCTCCGAACTGATTTCGGTGAATCTTCAGCATGCGGGACATTGCCCGATCCGCGCATATAACGCGGAGCAGGCGCAAAACCTGATCAGCGACGTGCTGCCCGATCTCGTGCTGCTCGACTGGATGTTGCCCGGCAAGTCGGGCATCTCGTTCGCGCGCGACCTGCGCAACAACGAGCGCACGAAGCACATCCCGATCATCATGCTGACTGCGCGCGGCGACGAGCAGGACAAGGTGCTCGGCCTCGAGATCGGCGCGGACGATTACGTCACGAAGCCTTTCTCGCCGAAGGAACTGATGGCGCGCATCAAGGCGGTTCTGCGCCGCCGCGCGCCGCAGTTGACGGAAGACGTGGTCGCGATCAACGGCCTGCGCCTCGATCCGGCGACGCATCGCGTGGCGGCGAGTCATTCGGGCAACGACATCAAGCTCGATCTAGGCCCGACCGAATTCCGTCTGCTGCATTTCTTCATGACGCATCCGGAGCGCGTGCACAGCCGCACGCAATTGCTGGATCAGGTCTGGGGCGATCACGTGTTCGTCGAAGAGCGCACGGTCGATGTACACATCAAGCGTCTGCGCGCCGCGCTCAAGCCGGCGGGCTGCGATGCTATGATCGAAACGGTGCGCGGCAGCGGATACCGCCTTGCGAAAAGCGCCTGAGTTCGCGGCTGGCGTCATCCGCTTTAACGTTCCGCATCAACGTCACTCAGACTCACCGACAACATGAACATCATCTGGACGCGTGCGATCGTGTCCCTCGCGCTGCTCGCCGCGCTCAGCGCAGCGATCGGCGCACTGGCGGGCGTGCGCATTGCGCTCGCCTTCGCGGTGCTCATGCTGGTCGTGCAGGGCTTCTTCGTCACCTATCACATGCAGCGCCTGTGGCGTCTGCTCGAAGCGCCGGTCTACGGCGAAGTGCCGAGCGCGCTCGGCGTCTGGGGCGAAATCTATTACCGCCTGCACAAGCTCGCGAAGCGGTGGCACGCGCAGGTGCGCCAGGTCGAGCAACAGCACGCGCGCTTCATTCAGGCGATCCAGGCTTCCCCGAACGGTGTCGCGATGCTCGACGATCACGATCAGATCGAGTGGTGCAACGCCATCGCCGAAAAGCACTTCGGGCTCGATGCCAAGCGCGACTTGCGCCAGCACATCACGCATCTGGTGCGCCATCCGGATTTCGTCCGCTATCTGAACGCGCACCACTACGAAGAGATGCTCGTGATGCGCGGCATGGGCGTGAATCGCAAGTACACGGTGTCGGTGCAGGTGTTTCCGTATGGCGACCATCGCAAGCTGATTCTCACGCAGGACATCACCGAGCTCGAACGCACGGATTCGATGCGGCGCGACTTCGTCGCCAATGTCTCGCATGAACTGAAAACGCCGCTCACGGTGCTTTCCGGCTTCCTCGAAACGATGCGCGAGTTGCCGCTCGATGAGGCCGACCGCATGCGCTATCTCGACATGATGGAACAGCAGGCGTCGCGCATGCAGAACATCGTGCGCGATCTGCTCGTGCTCGCCAATCTGGAGGGCGACATGCGTCCGCCGGGCGATGAGCTGCTCGACATGCGTGCCGTGATGCGCCATCTGGAAGACGATGCGAACAATCTGTCGAGCGGGCGGCATCGCATCACGTTTCATAGCGACGATGCGCTGACCATCGCGGGCGCGGAGACTGAGGTGATGAGCGCGCTCGGCAATCTCGTCACGAACGCGGTGCGGTATACGCCGGACGGCGGGACGATCGAAGTGACGTGGCAGCGGATGAAGGAGCGGGCGGTGTTCACCGTGCGGGATAGTGGGCTCGGGATTCCGGCCGAGCATATTCCGCGGTTGACGGAGCGTTTCTATCGCGTGGATCGCAGCCGGTCGCGGGATACGGGGGGCACGGGGCTCGGGCTTGCCATCGTCAAGCATGTGTTGCAGCGGCATAATGCCGAGCTCGATGTGAAGAGCGAAGTGGGGAAGGGGAGTATGTTTATCGTGCGGTTTCCGGGGTCGCGGACGGCTTCGAGGAAGTCGCTGGCCGCGTGAGGGGTTTGGGGGTTGTTGTCGCCGGATCCCGGTTTCGTGTCGGTCTATTAGCACTGCCCCTCCCCGGGGCGGGGGTCACTTTCTTTGCTGCTGCAAAGAAAGTAACCAAAGAAAGCAGCTTCTCATCGCCCGCGGTCACACGCACGTTGGCCATGCTTGCCAGCCCGCGGTGGCCCTCGCCTAAGTGTCGCCCCCAAAGGCCCAATCGGGCTTGGCTCGCGCACGGTCTGACACATCGCACCGCTTCACTGACTGGTTCAGCACGAAATAGCTCCGGCCCGCTTCGCGGCCGATGGGTCAATCGGGTGTGTGCGCGCTTCTTCTTCGACGGTTTCCCCTGCATACCCAACGGCAGCGCGTAGCGCTGTGCCGATGCTCTTTGGTGCTGAACCAGCGCGCTCAAGGTTATGGTTTGTCAGACCGTGCGCGGTCCAAGCCCTTGTCTGCTTGTGGGGGCACTCGCTATAGCCGGGCCATTCAGCCAATCGTCTGTGCCGCGGCCGGCGTGAAGTGCTTAGGCTGGGGATAGCTGTTTCTTTGGTTACTTTCTTTGCAGCAGCAAAGAAAGTGACTGCCGCCCCGCACAGGGGCAGTGCTAATAGACCGACACGAAACCGGGATCCGGCAACAACAAACCAACAAAACCCCATCAAGAACAAAACTTCGCCAGCAACCCCAACTGCGCATTGCGAATAGACTTCCCGGGCCGCCGCTTCCGATAATGCCCATCGCTCTGCATGACCCAGGCCGATTGATTATCCCCGAGACAAACCGACAAGCCCTCGGCAATAACTCGCCGCTTCAACCGCCGATCGCGAATCGGAAACGCCACCTCCACGCGACGGAAAAAGTTTCGATCCATCCAGTCCGCGCTGGAAAGAAACACATCTTCCTTGCCGTTCGCATAAAAATAGAAGATGCGATGATGCTCGAGAAAGCGCCCGACGATCGACCGGACCGTGATGTTCTCCGACAGATCCTCAACGCCCGGCTTGAGCGAACACACCCCGCGCACGATCAGATCGATCTTCACCCCCGCATGCGACGCCTCGTAAAGCGCGGCGATAACGGTAGGCTCCAGCAACGCATTCATCTTCGCGACGATGCGCGCGCGCCGTCCCGCGCGCGCATGTTCGGCCTCGGCACGAATCGCATCGATGAGCTTCGCATGCAGCGTGAACGGCGATTGCCATAGCTGATGCAGCGCAATCTCCCCGCCGATGCCAGTCAGTTGCTGAAAGACGTGATGCACGTCCTCGCACATTTCCTGATCGGAAGTCATCAGGCCGAAGTCGGTATAGAGACGCGCCGTGCGCGGATGATAGTTGCCCGTGCCCAGATGCGCATAACGCTTCAGCACGAGCTTGCCGCCTTGCGATACGCGCCGCACGATCAGCATCATCTTCGCGTGGCACTTGTGGCCGACCACGCCATACACGACATGCGCGCCCACCGCTTCGAGCTGCGACGCCCAGTTGATGTTCGTCTCTTCGTCGAAACGCGCGAGCAGCTCCACGACCACGGTCACTTCCTTGCCGTTGCGCGCGGCCTGCATGAGCGCGTCCATCAGCGGCGAATCGGTGCCCGTGCGATAGATCGTCTGCTTGATCGCGACGACCTGTGGATCTTTCGCCGCCTGAAGCAGCAACTCCAGCACCGGCTGAAAGCTCTCGTACGGATGATGCAGCAGGATATCGCCCTGATCGATCGCATCGAAGAGATTCGACGTGTTCGCGATCGCCTTCGGCACAGACGGAATATGCGGCACGAACTTGAGGTCCGGGCGATCGACCATTTCGGGCAACTGCATGAGCCGCACGAGATTGACCGGCCCGTTCACGCGATACAGATCGCGTTCGCTCAACTGGCCTTCATCGAGGAGACGCCGCACGAGATGCGGAGGCGTTTCCGCCGAGACTTCGAGACGCACCGCGTTGCCCAGGTGACGTGCCGGCAATTCGCCCTGCAACGCGACCCGCAGATTGGTGATTTCGTCCTCGTCGACGAAAAGCTCGCTGTTGCGCGTGATGCGAAACTGATTGCAACTGCGCACGACGAGATGCGGGAACAGCTCGTTCACGAAGTGCTGCATGAACGAACTCAGCAGCACGAAACCATGCGGATAACCCGACAGCGCTTCGGGCATGCGCACGAGTCGCGGCAGCGCGCGCGGCGCCTGGACGATGCCCATCATCGCCTGACGGCCGAAGGCGTCGGTGCCTTCCAGCTCGACAACGAAGTTCAGGCTCTTGTTCAACACGCGCGGAAACGGATGCGCGGGGTCGAGTCCGATCGGCGTCAGCACCGGCAGTAGTTCGTTGTGAAAGTATTCGCGCGCCCACGCATTCTGCTGCTCAGTCCAGTCCTCCGCGCCGTGGAAGTAAATGCCTTCCATTTCGAGCGCCGGCAGCACGATGTCGTGCAGCATCGAGTATTGCTGGCGCACGAGACGCTGCGCGCGCTCGGAGACGAGATCGTAGACGTGCTGCAACGACATGCCGTCCGGCGAGAGCGAGCCGGGGTTGTCGCGCATCTGCTCTTGCAGACCCGCCATCCGGACTTCGAAGAATTCGTCGAGGTTGCTACTGGTGATGCAGATGAAGCGCAGGCGTTCCAACAAGGGAACCGTCGTGTCGGCGGCTTGCGCGAGGACGCGCTCGTTGAAACCTAGTATGCCCAGTTCGCGGTTGAATAGCGGATAGCGTATGGACATCGGAGGGAGGGAAGGTGTCTCGATCAGATGGGCAAAGGAACTCTCGGATGCTCTCACAGTATGATGTCTTTTTTAAGACAGAACGAATTTCACAAATTCTACTCACAATGCGGATAGCGTCGCTAGCGCAAACGCGCGATTCCGGCAAACAGGCGGTCCGAACGAGTCGGCAAGGGCCGCGGGCCGCGTCGGCATAGAATAGAATTCGTGCGCTGCAACAGCGCCGCTGTGACAGTGCCTTTCCCACTTCACGAATCTGGAACTCCGATGGTCACACATCCCCATCTACTTGCCGCCGTCGACCTCGGATCGAACAGTTTCCGGTTGATCGTCGGACGGGTCGAGGAAACGCCCGCCGGCAGCCAGATCTATCAGGTCGACGCGCTGCGCGAACCCGTGCGGCTCGGCGGCGGCCTGTCGAAGGACAAGATGCTCGACCGCGCATCGCAGGTGCGCGGCTGGGACGCGTTGAAGCGTTTCGGCGAACGTCTGCGCGACTTTCATCCCGATCAGGTACGCGCCGTCGCCACCAATACGCTGCGCGTCGCGAAGAATGCGCACGACTTTCTCGTCGAAGCGGAAGCCGCGCTCGGTTTCCCGATCGAAGTGATCGCGGGGCGCGAGGAAGCGCGCCTCATCTACGCGGGCGCGGCGCATTCGGTGCCGGCAAGCGCGGGCAAGCGGCTCGTGGTCGATATCGGCGGCGGCTCGACAGAGTTCATCATCGGCTCGCATTACACGCCGATCCACATGGAAAGCCTCTATATCGGCTGCGTGAGCCATAGCCGCCAGTTTTTCCCGGCGGGCAATGTCGACGAATACACGATGCGCCAGGCCGAACTCGCCGCCAAGCGCGAAATCCAGATCATCTCGAGCGAATACAAGGGCACCGGCTGGGATCAGGCGATCGGCTCGTCGGGCACGGCGCGCGCGCTCGCGGAACTGATCGAGGCGAACGGCTTCAACGACGAAGGCATCACGCACGGCATCTCGCGCGGCGGGCTGGAGAAGCTCAAGCGCGCGCTCATCAAGGCCGAGAACGTGAACCGGCTGAAGCTCATCGCGCTGAAGCCCGATCGCGTGCCGGTGCTGGCGGGCGGCCTGTCGATCATGCTGGGCGTGTTCGAGGAACTGGGCATCGAATACGCCGATACGACCGACGCCGCGCTGCGTCTCGGCGTGCTGTACGACCTGCTCGGGCGCTCGCAGCATCAGGACATGCGCACGGTCACAGTGGAAGGCTTCAAGCGCCGTTACGGCGTCGATGCCGCGCAGGCCGAACGCATCGGCGAACTGGCGATCAGCTTTTACGATCAGCTCGGCGAACCCGACGAAGACGTGCGCGAAGAAAACCGCATGTTCCTCGCGTGGGCGGCGTCGCTGCACGAGATCGGCTTGTCGATCGCGCATAGCGCCTATCACAAGCATTCCGCGTATATCGCGAGCAACGCCGACATGCCCGGCTTCTCGCGCACCGATCAGGCGCGCCTCGCCGCGCTCGTGCTCGGCCATGCGGGCAAGCTCGGCAAGCTCGCACAGGCGCGCGACGTCGAGTGGACGCTGCTCTTCTGTCTGCGGCTCGCGGCGCTGCTGTCGCGCCGCCGCGCCGATGTCGGGCTGCCCGGCATCGAGGTGAAAAAAGCGGGCGGCGGCTTCGACGTGCATCTGCCGAGCGAATGGGTGACGAACAATCCGCTCACCGATTACAGCCTCGTCCAGGAAGCGATGGAATGGGAGAAGATCGGCCGGCCGTATCGCGTCGTGTACACGGGCGACTGATGCCGCGATGAGAAGGCCCCGTCGAGCGGGGCCTTTTTTGTATCGGGGCTTCAGCGGCCCTGCATGTCGCCGATGAAGTGCCGTGCGTAACGCGCGTTGATCTCGGACAGACGAAAGAGCGTGAGGAAGTCGGCCGTGTTGAAATCCGGATCCCAGGCCGGCGCGCCGCAGATCTTCGCGCCCAGGCGCAGATAACCTTTCACGAGCGGCGGCGGGCTCACGTTGGCGCCCGTGCGCAGTTCCTCGACGGGCAGCGGCGTGTGCGGGAATGCGCGATATTCGGGCGCGGTGAGCGCATCGGGCGGCAGCGAAGTGTAGAGATTCGCGGCATAGTGCCCGCCGTCGATCATCCCGACGCTCGCGCAGCCGAGCATCGTTTCATAGCCGTTCTGCATCATGTACGCGGCGAGGCCGCCCCACAGCGACATGATCACCGCGCCATTGCGAAAGTCCGGATGCACGCACGACCGGCCCACTTCGACGAGCTTCGGCCGCAGGTGCGTCAGGCGCGACACGTCGAATTCGCTTTCGGCGTAAAGACGGCCGATGCGCGCGGCCTGATGCGGCGGCAGCACGCGATACGTGCCGACCACCTGCAGCGTGTCGAGATCGCGCACGAGCAGGTGATCGCAATAGGCGTCGAAGGCATCGACGTCGAGGCCCGCGGGGCCGGACAAACGTGCACCCATTTCTTCGGAAAACACGCGGTAGCGCAGGCGTTGCGCGTCGCGCAGCGCGTCTTCGTCACGCGCCCACGTGACTTGCAGGCGCTCGCGGCCCGTGACGGTTTCCGACGTGCGCGGAAGGTGACGGCGCGAATCGAGCGAGAGCGATGACGCTCCGAGTTGCAGGAAAGGCGTCGGCAAATCTTGCATTGGCATTCCTCGACAGGACGTTGCTGTGGCTTCAAGTCCTCGCCAATGTAGTAATGCACGGTGACGCTCGCATGGCATCGCAATGACGTTTCGATGAAACGACACGCGCATGAACGCGAGCTTACGCCGCCGCTGCCGCGCTCAGAGCAGATCGGGATTGACCACCGCGCGCAGCACGACGTGGCCATCGCCGCCGCGCGTGCGTCCCTGAAACCACCAGATGCCCGCTTTCTTGACCGACCATTCCGTTTCGTGGCCGGTCATGAGGAGCGCGGCGACACGGCCGAGCGTCGGCTGATGCCCGATCACGACGACCGTCTCCGCGACGCCTTCCGGCCAGCCCGCTGCATCGAGCACGGCCTGCGCGCCGTTGCCCGGCGCGAGCGCGTCGATCACGCGATAGCGGTCGCCGAAGGCTTCGGCGGTCTGGATCGTGCGCGTCGCGGGACTGGCGAGCAGCACGGCGTCTTCGCCGACGCGCGACTTCAGCCACTTCGCGATGCCTTGCGCCTGTTTGCGTCCGCGCGGCGTGAGCTGGCGCGCGAGATCGCTCGCCGCCTGATCTTCCGCTTCGGCGTGACGCCAGAGGATGAGGTTCATTGATCGTCTCCGGGTGATGAGGTTCGCTTTCGGATGAACCAGTAAGTTGCGTGCCCGCGTTCGGCATTGCGGATGCTCGCGGGGCGCGTTACAATCTGCGGCTCGTCGGAGCGTAGCGCAGCCTGGTAGCGCATCTGATTTGGGATCAGAGGGTCGAAGGTTCGAATCCTTTCGCTCCGACCACGATACACGAAGGGGTTACAAGTTACGGCTTGTAACCCCTTTGTCTTTTCGACGCTCATCCGGGAGTCTCATGCCGCGTATCGTTTTCAACATCGTCTGCGCCGTATTCATCGCGATCGGTTTCGCTGCCTGCGCCGACTCTGCTCATCAGAAGCACGAACCGCAAGATCCGCCCGACTACAAGGGCGTGCCGACGGACATGACCCCGCCGTCGATGGTCACCGATCCCGCCAAGCCTCAGTAACCGCCACAAAAGGCGAAGCCCCGATGCGGGCACATCGGGGCTTCTGACCCGCGTCGACTGTTCGCGCTGATATCGTGCGCGGGCTGTCGCCAGTGTAGGAAGATCGCCGGTTCGTGACTGTATGCGCTTGTTTCGGCGCGTAACGGGATGCAAGCGCAGATGCAGGCCGCTGCCCGGATCGACGTATGCCGGCGCACCGTTCGAATTCGGGAAACGCTACCTGCCGCACGATTCAGAGGATTCGCTCAAGCGGAATATTTGCCTGGCAAGTATGATTCGAGCAGTGTGTTTCAAAGTGTATCTGTCATGGATCTGCTCTGGGTTTTCGCCGCCGTCGCGCCGCTCGCCGTTGGATCGCTCGTTGCGTTCGCGGCGCATATCGATCCGTTATCCGGGCATTGGCGTCCGCCAGGCTCGAACAAGCCGAAAGACGAAACGTTCGACACCTGACGGCGCGGGCGTCACTGCTTGCAGCGAATGACCATCGAGCGGTTCTTGATGTTCGCGCCGAATATCCCGCCGACAGACCCGCCCGCGGTCGCGCCGTTATCCGCATCCTTCGACACCACGTCGTAGCCGTACGCTCCGCACATTTCGCCCGCCTGCTTGTAGCAGGCCGCCCAGGTCGTGCTCGCGTCGCCGCCGCTGCAGTTGATCGCGAAGCCCGTGTCGCCCGAAGGCAGATAGGTCATCGTCGCCGTCTGCGCGCATCCTGCGAGTGCGCCCGTCAAAGTCAGAGCCGCGCCGAGCGCGGCCGTGTGCATCCTCATCGTCAATCTCATCAATCTTCCTCTTAACGTCCGCCGGGCCTTCAGCGCGGCGGTAGATAGCGCGCGGGATCCGTCGAACGGCCCATGTAGCGCACTTCGAAATGCAGCATCGTGCGATCGCTGTCGGTATCGCCCATTTCGGCGATTTGCTGGCCCTGCTGCACCGTCTGACCTTCCTTCACCAGCAGCACCCGATTGTGGGCGTAAGCGGTCAGATATTCGTCGTCGTGCTTGATGATCAGCATGTTGCCGTAGCCGCGCAGCCCATTGCCCGCGTAGACGACATTGCCGGTCGCGGCGGCGACGACGGGCGTGCCCGCCGCATTGGCGATATCGATGCCCTTCGAGTTCTTGCCGTCGAAGCCGCGAATGATGTTGCCCTGCGCCGGCCACACGAGCGTCACGCCCGGTCCCGCCTTGTTCTGCGACGACGCTTGCGCGCTGCCGGCCGTGCCCGCAGCCGATGGCTCAGGCGCCGATGCGCTGCCCGCCGGCGGCGCGATGCGCAGCACCTGTCCGACCTCGATGGCGTCGGGATTCGTAAGCCCGTTCCAGCGCTTGATGTTCGCCACCGACGTGCGATTCTCACGCGCGATCTTGGACACGGTGTCGCCGCGCTCGACGCGATAAAAGCCCGGCGCCACCGGTCCCGTTCCGCAAGCGGCCAACACTGCGATGAGCGATGCGCAGACGAGCCGTCGAATTCTTTTTTGCAAACCTGACCTCGTAAAGCACCGCCGCGAGAAGTGCGCGGCACGTCGCGCGGCGAATCGAAAGGCAGGATTTTACCGTCTCGGGTTTCCCCGGACAGAAAGACGCCTCACGGCGGCGTCTTTCGCCTCACTCGTCGCGTGTGACGACGAGCCTGAGCGATGCCGTCTCGGTCTTGCCCGGCGCGAGCCAGCGCAGGCCGCGGCCGTTGTGGATGGCGTCGGGCAAGCCGATCCACGGCTCGACGCAATAGAAGTCCGACGTGTCCGATTCGGTCCAGGTCGTCACCGCGTACCACGGCACCGAGTCCGGCTGCTGGAGTTCGAAGCCGATCGTGCGCTTCAATCCGGGGAGCTTGATCAGCATCGGTTCGTCGGATTGCCGCGTGAGGCAGTGAAACGTATCGACGATGCCCGGATCGGCGAGCGAATAGCGCGGCAGGCCCGGCTCGGCCTCGCTGATCGACCCGTCCGCGAGTTGCTGGCGCCGCTCGGTGTGCGGCAGCTCGACGCTGCTCTCGGCGCGCTGGCCGTGCGGCAGATGAAAGTAGAAGTGATGCCCGGCGTAGTAGGGCAGCGCGACCTCGCCCGGATTCGACGTCGTGAGCTCGACTTCGAGCGTATTGCCGTCGACGATGCGATACGCCGCCTCGAAACGAAACGCGAACGGATAACCGTCGCGGGTCGCGTCGCTGTCGACGAGCGTCATCCGCAGGCCATGGCCGTCGGCGTCGCGCGTGCAGGAGAAGGGCAGGTTGCGCGCGAAGCCGTGGGTCGGCAACGCATGCACGACGCCTTCCGGATCGCGCCATCTGCCGATTTCACCATCGACGAAATGACGCCCGAGAAACGGAAACAGGAGCGGATTGCCGCCGCGGATTTTGGCCGGATTGGACCAGTCGGGCGCGTCGGGCCAGTGCACGACCGGCTCGCCGCCGACGCGCCATGTCATGAGCCGCCCGCCCGCGTGCGGCGCGAGCTGGATGGCGGCGCCGTCGCGCTCGATTTCGATGACGTCAGTTTCCGGTGACATGATGGCAGGCGCTCCGTTGGATGGCGAGGCGCCGCGCGCGGCGATCGGGCGCGGCTCGACCTCGACGATTCTGCCTCGGAATTCCGTCCGGAAAAACCCTTTGCGGGAAATTGCGACTGACCAAGCCTCATTCGATATGTTGTTATATGCTCCGAGTGTTAGGAATCAGACGGACAAGGAGCAGTCATGGATCTGGCGATGGCAATGGGCGTCGCGATGTTCGCCCTCTTCGGCGCGAGCACGGCAATCTTCCTCTACAAGCTGACAATCTGACGGCGCAATCGCGGCTTCGCCACGCCGCGCGCTTTCTTTCGTATTGCCTGTATTCTGTTTGCGATTGTTCTTCGTTTTCCCGACGATTTACTGTCGACGCATTTTGTGTGCGGTTTGCGCTTGGCGCGGGTTTTCACCACCGGCATAATCGGTCCCGTTTGCGCGCCGTATCGACTTTTCCTTCCTGTTCCAATTTCCCGTTTGCCTCGTTCGGCTTCGCGTGATGCGAGGGATGGAACTGCACGGCGCGTCCTTCTTCCTCCTCAAAAAAGGACCGACGCGTGACTCTGTGGTTTCTCGTATTTCTGAGCGTGCTCCAGGGCGTGACCGAACTCTTTCCGGTCAGCAGTCTGGGCCACACCTTGCTCGTTCCCGGCCTGATCGGCATGCATATCGACAAGCATGCGCCGCAATTGCTGCCGTTTCTCGTCGCGTTGCACCTGGGCACGGCCGTCGCGCTGCTCTGGTATTTCCGCGTGCGCTGGATCGCGCTGATTCGCGGCTTCTTCGCGTCGCTCGGCGGCCGCAAGAACGACGACGGCCACATGATGTGGGCGCTCATCATCGGCACGATTCCGACGGGCATCGTCGGGCTGGTGCTCGAAAAGCGGCTCGAAGCCATTTTTCACGATTTGCGGATCGTCGCGGCGGCGCTGATCGTCAATGGCGTGCTCCTGTGGCTGGGCGACCGTCTGCAAAAAAGCCGCGCGATGCGGGCGCCCGAAAAGCTCACGTTCAGGCAGGCGTTTCTGGTCGGCCTGGCGCAGATCGGCGCGCTGATTCCGGGTTTTTCGCGCAGCGGTCTGACGATGATCGCGGGCGTGGGCGCCGGGCTCACGGCTGAGGCGGCTGCGGAATTCTCGTTCCTGCTCGGCACGCCGATCATCTTCGCGGCGGGCGTGCTCGAATTGCCGAAGCTCTTCCACGCGCCGGGGCAACTGGCCGACTCGCTGCTGGGCGGCGTGCTGACGGGCATTGCGGCGTATCTCAGCGTGCGCTTCCTGATGCGCTACTTCGAAGGCCACGGCAAGCTTGCGTCGTTCGGCGTGTATTGCGTGATCGCGGGGATCTTCTTCCTCGGCTGGTTCATGATGCATCCGCAGCCGGTGTGATGAACTCGGGCCAAGCGGGGCGGCGAATGAGGTAAAATCGCGATCTCTTCTGATTCGCGCGGCTGCTTTCCGCCCTTGCCGCGCGCTCCGGTTCTCCGCCCTTAGCTCAGCTGGATAGAGCAACGGCCTTCTAAGCCGTAGGTCACACGTTCGAGTCGTGTAGGGCGGGCCAAACGGCCTGCGTCGAGCCCAGTCTTTGGACTGGGCTTTTTGCTTTTGTGGCGTCCGTGCAGCCACCCGACAACGTCAGCATGCCTAATCGAATCGACGCATTCCGCACGCCTGGCCCGCTTCCTGCCCATCCCTGACCTGCGTGCGCGCGCCCGATCCCCGCGATCCCGCGCCCCGCAACGCATCGGAAAAATTAACCATCTCGTACAAGCGAGTGTTCCGCCCATCCACGGTGCGCCGATGCGTCATCGTGGCGCGCGATGCGCCATAACGGTGACAGCGACAGGCCTGATCGACGCTAGAGGAATGACTTGAACAAACGAGCATACGAATCCAGCCTCGCGCAATGCTCGCTATGGAACCGCAAGCAGTCGCGCCTGCAACCGGAGTCGCGGCGCGTGCTGCTCGCGCTGCCGGAGCGCGTGCTCGGCGCATCGCTCGCCTCCTTGTTCGAACTGAAGGGCTTTCCCGCGCAACTCGCGGTGGATGCGTCCTCGCTCAGGCACATCGCCGGGGAATGGCGTCCGCATGTGCTTTTTCTCGATACGCGCGTCGGCGGCTGCGGCAATTACGCGCTGGTCCGCGCGCTACGCGAACTCGACGACGACGCCAATCGCCTCATCATCGCGATGAGCGGTTTTCTGCCCGAAGAACCGATCGCGCATCTCAGGGAAGCGGGCTACGACGGGCATTGCCGCCGCCCGTGTCCCGTGTGGCAGATGACCGATCTGCTAGACGAGTTCTTCGCATGTCACGCGGTGCGTTGAGCGCGCCGTCCTGCTGGCGCATCGCGCGAGCATAGCTGCGCGGCCCGAATACGACATTCAGCGCGATCATCGCGACGAGGCTCGCGGCCAGCATCATCCACGACATCGAGAAGCCGCCGCTCACATCGCGCACGACGCCCGCGACGACCGGCGCGATGGCCGCGATGACGAAGCCCACGCCCTGCACGAACGCGACGAGCCGCGCGGCCAGTGCGGGGTCGTCGGCGTGATCGAGCGTCAGTACGAGCGACAGCGCGAACACGCCGCCGAGCCCGCCGCCGAGCAACGCCACGACCACGAGCGGCGCCGAAAGCGGCGCGGCGAGCAGCAGAGCGAAGCCCGCCAGTTGCGCGACGAGACCGAGTGCGATCCACGGACGACGATCACGGCCGCGCCCGAAGCGAGCGGCCGCCATCGGCAGCAGCAGCGCCGACGATGCCTGGAATACCGTGAGCATCGCAAGCAGCGCGCCGCTCTCGGTCACGCCGCGGCCGAATTGCTGGTAGTACGCGGGCATCCACGCGACGAGGCTCGTATAGCCGCCATTGACGAGCCCGAAGAAGATCCCGAGCGTCCACGCCCGGCGATTGAGAAAGAGCGACGGCGCGGGCTTCGCGGAACCTGCCGATGAAGCGCGAGGCAACGCGTCCGCGCGCATAAGCAGCATCCACACCGCCAGCGCGATGAGCGCGGGCAACGCCCAGAACGCGAGCCCCGCCTGCCACGACACGCGCGATGCGACCGCCGGCGTGATGCTCGCGCCGAGTCCGCCGCCCGCCATGATCGATGCGGAGTAAAGGCCCATCGCGAAGGGCAGGCGCGCGGCGAAGCGCGTCTTCATGACGCCGGGCAGGAGCGCCTGAATGACCGCGACGCCCGTGCCCGCGATCGCCGCGCTCGCAATGAGCGCAGCCGCGTTTCCGGCGAAGAAACGTCCCGCGCAGGCGGCGACGATCGCGATAAGCCCGATCGCCACGCCGCGCGCCTGGCCGACGGAACGCGCAAGCGCGCTCGCGCCGAACGCGCACACGCCCATCGCGACGACGGGCAGGCCGGTCAGCATCGACGCGCCGCGAAACGACAATCCCGTCGCGTGGAGAATCACGCCCATCAACGGGCTGATCGACGTGAGCAGCGGCCGAAGGTTCAGGCCGATCGCGACGATCACCGCGAGCCACGCAAGGTTCGATGCACGCGGGTTCATCGCGCGAACTCGAACGATCGTGCGTCGACGATCCAGGTCGATGGTTTCATGTGATGGAATCCTCCGGTGATTCGTGCGATTTGGTTGACCATTTTATCAGTTTTTGGTCAACCAAAAATACTCTGAACCTGATAGACCGAATTCACGCCGGCGCGTCTGCACTCGATACAATGCGATTCAACGCAAGCACGACCAGGGACCATGGCATCACGCAAGGACACATCATCCAACGAAGCCGCGGCCGCGACGCCGCCCGACGAACGCGTGCACGCGGCGATCACTTCCGCGCTTTTGCACGGCAAGCTCGCGCCCGGCGCGCAGCTCGTCGAGCGCGAGCTGGCCGCCGCGTTCGACTGCACGCGCGGCACGATCCGAAAGGTGCTGGCGAGGCTCGGCGCCGAAGGCAAGCTCACGCTGGAAGCGAATCGCGGCGCGTTCGTGCCGTCGCCGACGCCCGCCGATATCCGCGAGGTGTATCGCGCGCGGCAGGTCGTGGAGGCGGGCATCGTCGCGGTACTGTGCGGCACGCTGAGCACGCAGGCGAGGCGTGCGTTGCGCGCCCACGTCAAGGCCGAGCAGCGCGCGCTGAAGGCGGGAAGCGTCGAGGAATGCGTGCGTCTCGCGGGCCACTTCCATCTGCTGCTCGCGGAGCTGGCGGGCGCGCCGGACGTGCAGGCGTTTCTCGCGAAGCTGGTCGCGAAGACCGAGCTCTACAAGGCGCTGTTCGATCCGTCGAAGTTGTCGAACTGTTCATCGGACGAGCATGGACGACTCGTCGATGCGCTGGAGGACGGCAATCTTGCCGCCGCGCTCACGGAGATGCGCACGCATATCGACGAACTGGAAGCGCGCGTGCTGGCGCAGGCGAGCGGCGCGCGCACCGACGATCTGGCGACGCTCTTCGCGGGCGCGTGAGCATCGGCGCAAAAAAACGGGCCGCGGCGTAAAAGCCGCGGCCCGTCTCGTTACAGCACCGGCAGATGTCGCTTACTGCGAGAAGTCGAGCGCGTTGGTCAGATCGCCCATCGCCTTGCCGCCGTTGGCGACGAGTGCGTCGTCGCGCGATTTCAGGCCCGGCAGTTCCGGCAGGCTGTAGCGCTTGGTGATGAAGCGCAGGATCGACGTCGTGTCGTATTGCGTGTGATCGACGAAGCCCTTCTTGGCGTACGGCGAAATGATGAGCGCCGGAATACGCGTGCCCGGACCCCAGCGGTCGCCCTTCGGCGGCGCGACGTGATCCCAGAAGCCGCCGTTTTCATCGTAGGTCACGACGACGACCATGTTCTTCCACTGCGGACTCTTCTGCAGATGGGCGATCAGATCGGCGATGTGCTGGTCGCCCTGCGCGACGTCCGTATAACCGGCGTGCTCGTTCAGGTTGCCCTGCGGCTTGTAGAACGCGACTTGCGGCAGCGTGCCCGCATCGATCGCCTTGATGAACTCCGAACCGTTCGTGCCGCCGTCGAGCAGATGCTGCGCGCGCGCCGCCGTGCCCGGTGCGAGATCGGCGAAGTAGTTGAACGGCTGATGGTGCGTCTGGAAATCAGGCACCACATTGACCGCGCCGTTGATGACCGAACGGTCCGCGAGCGCCGCCGCCCACGAGCCGCCGTACCATGCCCAGCTCACGCCGGCCGTGTTCAGCAGATCGCCGATATGCTGCTGCGTTTGCGGGGGCAGCGTCGTCGGCTGGGTCGGGTCCGCGAGGTTCGCATCGCCGCCGGTGACCGGCTTGTTGCCGCTCGGCTGATACGGCGGCTGCATCGTGTTGACCGCGAAGAAGTCGGGCGTGAGCGTGCCGGAGTTCACGAACTGCGCGTCGGCCGAGCCGGTCATCGCGGAGGGCGGAGGATTCGTCTTTGTCTTGAGCGACACGCCATCCGGATTCACCGCGGAAATCGATCCCTTCGCGACGCTCGTGTCCGCGTTCGGGTAAATCGGCGTACATGCGCAGATGAGCCACTGGTGGTTCAGGAACGAACCGCCGAACGCGCTCATGAAGAAGTTGTCCGCGAGCGTGTATTGCTGCGCGATCTTGTAGAGCGGCAGCTTGTCCGGCGGCGTGTCGTAGTGACCCATCACGAGACCGCCCGAGTCGCCCCATGCGGCGAACTTGTCGTTCTTGCCGCCGTCGATCTGCATCTGGTTCTCGTAGAAGCGGTGATACAGATCGCGCGTCGTGACGTTGAGCTGCGTGTTGAAGCCGTTGGGATCGTCGATTGCGAACGGGGTGTTCGGCAGGTTCGCCGTCATCGCTTCGGAAATCGCGGGCGTGACGCCCTTCGCCGTCAGGCCGGTCCAGATCTTCGGCAACGTCGCGAGCACGCTGCCGTCGCGATCGAGCTGCTGCGAGTTCGCCGCAGTCACGTTCTGCAGACCGTTCGCGCCGGGAAAGTGCCCGTACAGATTGTCGAAGCTGCGGTTTTCCGCGTAAATCACGACGACGTTCTTCACCGAAGAAATATCGCTGGTCTGATGGTCGTCGCCGCCGCATGCGTAGAGGCCGAATGCGAGAGCCGCCGCGAGCGGCACCGCGCAAACGAGTTTCTTGTTCATTGAGATTCTCTCTTGTGTTGGGGACCGGCGCGTGGCGCGGGCGTCGTCGTCGGAAAGCCTTTACCCGCCGGCGAGCGCAGTGTCGCAATGCAAATTGACGCCGCCATGTAATAAGGCTTTCGTTTGCGTAATGTTCGCTTAATAAATTTCGCCCGACGGCCCCGGCATGACAGCGTCGCGGCTTGTCACATGAAAGACACGCGCACGACATACGCTTCGGCATCTTTCAATTCCGATCGTCACGTCCATGTCTTCGATGCGTTTGCCGTCCGTCTTTTGTGGTCTCGCGTTCGTCGTGTTGTCGGTGGCGATGAGCGGCTGCGATTCCCATGCGGCGGACCAGGGCGCGAGCGGGCAGACGCAGGCCGCGCCGAGCATCGCGGCCAACACGGCGCCGCACGGCCAGTCGCGCGCGGAAGTGTTCGCGCATGTGAAGCAGATGACGTCGCTCGGCGAAAAGCTGTTCTTCGATCCGTCGCTGTCCGGGTCGGGCAAGCTCGCATGCGCGTCGTGCCATAGCCCGAGTCATGCGTTCGGGCCGCCGAACGCGCTGTCCGTGCAACTGGGCGGCAACGACATGCATCGGCCGGGATTCCGCGCGGTGCCGTCGCTCAAGTATCTGCAGTCGGTGCCGGCGTTCACGCGCCACTTTCACGATTCCGACGACGAAGGCGACGAGAGCGTCGATGCCGGCCCGACCGGCGGCCTCACATGGGATGGCCGCGTCGATCACGGTTCGGACCAGGCGCGCATTCCGCTGTTGTCGTCGTTCGAAATGGGCAGCACGCCCGCCAAGGTGACGGCCGCGGTGAAGGCATCGCCCTATGCCGACGACTTCCGCAAGGCGTTCGGCGCCGACGTGTTCGACAGCGACGACAAGGTGTTCGCCGCGGTGCTGCAATCGCTCGAGGCGTTCGAGCAGACGCCCGAGAAGTTCTATCCGTACACGAGCAAGTACGACGCGTTCCTCGCGGGACGCGCGAAGCTCAACGAGGCCGAGATGCACGGCCTCCAGCTCTTCAACGACGAGAACAAGGGCAACTGCGCGTCGTGTCACATCAGCCAGCGCGCGAAGGACGGTTCGCCGCCGCAGTTCAGCGACTTCGGCCTGATCGCGATCGGCGTGCCGCGCAATCGTGCGCTGCCGGTCAACAGGAACCCGAATTTCCACGATCTCGGCGCATGCGGTCCCGAGCGCCGCGATCTGACGGGTCAGGACGAATATTGCGGCATCTTCCGCACGCCCACGCTGCGCAATGTCGCGCTGCGCAAGACGTTCTTCCACAACGGCATCTATCACAATCTGGAAGACGTGGTGCGCTTCTACGTCGAGCGCGACACGAACCCGGCGAAGTTCTATCCGGTGTCGAAGAAGGGCGTCGTCCAGAAGTTCGACGATCTGCCGAAGCGCTACTGGGAGAACATCAACACGGAGGCGCCGTTCGATCGCAAGAAGGGCGACAAGCCCGCGCTCGACGAAGCCGAGATCAGGGACGTCGTCGCATTCCTCGACACGCTCACCGACGGCTACGATCCGGCGAAGGACAAGAACTCGCAGAAGGGCATCGGCATCAACGAAATGAAGTCCGCATCCAACTAGCGCACGCCCGTGCGGCGCGGCGGCCGAGCGCGCCGCGTCATGCTATTCTCCTTGCGACCGCCCACACGGGCCGAGTTGATGAATCGCCGTTGCCGCTCTGGCCGCATTTGCAGACGGCATACTCATCCGCAATGAGGACACTTCAATGCCGATCACACATCGAGCGCTCGCTCGCGCTTCTTCCCTGACTCTCACGGCAGCCGCGCTCGTTGGCGCGAGCACGGCGGCATCCGCCGCGAATCTCGGATTCCTGAACAACACGCCGATCACCTACATGAAGCAGCGCGATCTGCAGGCGCTCAACAACGCCGCGCAGATCGCGCTCAATACCAAGCAGGACGGTGAATCGCTCGACTGGGACAACAAGGGCGCGGGCAACACGGTGCCGATCAACGGCACCGTGACGCCGCAAGAAACCTTCGATTCCGGCGGGCTCAAGTGCCGCAAGGTCATGCTCGTCGCACATGCGAAAGGGCAGACGCAGACCTGGACGCCGGTCGCCTGCAAGGGGAGCGACGGCAAGTGGAAACTCAAGAAGCAGTGATGAACGGGGACCGGTGTCGATGAGCGCCCGCACCGTATCGTGCGGCGTCGTCATCCTGAACGGGCAGGGCGACGTGCTGCTGTGCCACGCGACCGAAACCACGCACTGGGACGTGCCCAAGGGCGCCGCCGAGCCCGGCGAGAGCCCGTGTGAGGCGGCGTTGCGTGAACTCGTCGAGGAGACGGGGATCGTGTTGCCCGCCGGGCGGCTTATGGATCTCGGGCGCTTTGTCTATCGTCGTGACAAGGATCTGCATCTCTTCGCCGTGCGGGTGAGTGAGGATGAAGTTCTGATCGAGAACTGCGTGTGCGAATCGTACTTTCCGCGTTATAGCGACGGGACGATGATTCCTGAGATGGATGCCTACCGCTGGGTCAGTCCGGCCGACGTCGACACGTTTGCGAGCCGCAGCCTCGCGCGGTTGTTTCAGACGACGTTATCGCTTGTTGAGTTGCATGAGAGGCTTTAAGGGGTTTTTTTTGTGGAATCCTGATTTCGTGTCGGTCTATTGGCACTGCCCCTCCCCGGGGCGGGGGTCACTTTCTTTGCTGCTGCAAAGAAAGTAACCAAAGAAACAGCTATCCCCAGCCTAAGCACTTCACACCGGCCGCGGCACAGACGATTGGCCTAATGGCCCGGCAGTAGCGAGTGCCCCCACAAGCAGATAAGGGCTTGGACCGCGCACGGTCTGACAAACCATAACCTTAAGCGCGCTGGTTCAGCACCAAATAGCTTCGGCACAGCGCTACGCGCTGCCGTTGGGTATGCAGGGGAAACCGTCGAAGAAGAAGCGCGCGCACACCCGATTGACCCATCGGCCGCGAAGCGGGCCGGAGCCATTTCGTGCTGAACCAGTCTGGGGTGCGGCGCGATGTGTCAGACCGTGCGCGAGCCAAGCCCGATTGGGCCTTTGGGGGCGACACTTAGGCGAGTGCCGTCTGCGGCTGGCAAGCATGGCCAAAGTGCGTGTGACCGCGGGCGATGAGAAGCTGCTTTCTTTGGTTACTTTCTTTGCAGCAGCAAAGAAAGTGACCCCCGCCCCGGGGAGGGGCAGTGCTAATAGACCACCGCGAAACCGGGATCCGGCGAAAACCCAACCCAGTCACGCACACGGGATCCGGGCGAAAAAACCCAACTCAATCAACCGTACGATCATTAGGATTGGCAAACAACGCCTTCATCTCCGGCGACATCGGAAATTCCAGGTTCATACCATCCGGCGGAATCGGCCGCATGAACCACGTGTCGTAGAGCTTCGCAGCTTCGCCAGAACGCTGCATATTGGCGATCACATCATCCACGATGCGCTTGAACACCGGATCGCCTTTCCTCATCATGCACCCATACGCCTCGTTCGCCAGCGATGCGCCCGTCACCGCATATTCGTTGCGCGCAGCGCCTTCCTGAGCGATCTTGCCGTAGAGAAGCGGATCGTCCATCACGAACGCCACCGCGCGATCCGACTTCAGCGCGGCGAACGCTTCCGCATGATCGCGCGCGCTGATGATGCGCAGATTCAGCTTCTTGTCGATGCTCATCTGCCGCAACATGCGCTCATCCGATGTACCCGCCGTGGTCGCCACCGTCTTGTTCGCGAGGTCCGCGTAATCGCGGATGCCCGACTTCTTCTTCACGGCCATGCGGATGCCGTACTGAAAGAAGCTGTTCGAAAACGCGACGAGCGGATCGCGGTCCGCCACATGCGCGGTCGAGCCGCATTCAAGATCGACCTGGTTGTTCACGACATACGAGATGCGGTTCGCCGACGTGACCTGCACGTTCTTCACCGCGAGATTCGGCAGTTTGAGGCGCTTCTTGATCTCGTCGACGACTTTCAGCGCGATGTCGTACGAGTAGCCGACCGGCTGCTGCTTCACCGTGTACGAGAACGGCACCGACGACTCGCGCGTGCCGAGCACGATCGCGCCGTTCTCCACGATCTTGCGCAGGGTCGCGGAAGGCGGCATCTGATCGACGGTGGCCTGCGCCGTGGCGAGTTCGGCAGCGGTGGCGCCATGCGCGCCGGCGGATGCGAGCAGAAGCCACGAGGCGAGGGCGCCACTTCGTTGCGCCCAGGTGCGATGCGGCGCGAAGGCATGCGGCAGCTTCATGGATGTCCTCGTTAGAAGCGGCGTGCGGTGAGTCCGGCGAGATTCACCGAGTGCGCCGCGTGGCTGCGCGGCGCTTTTGTTACGTCGATATCAGGCCGGTTTGCCCCAGCTGTCGCGCAGGCTCACGATGCGGTTGAACACCGGCTTGCCCGGCTGCGAATCCACACGGTCCGCGACGAAATAGCCGTGCCGCTCGAACTGGACGCGGTCTTCGGCGTTCGCATCACGCGCGCTCGGTTCGAGATACGCGTTCACGACGCGCTTCGAATCCGGGTTGAGCGCATCGAGGAATTCCGCGCCGCCCGCGCCGGGCTGCGGTTCCTTGAACAGACGGTCGTAGAGGCGCACTTCGGCCGCATACGCGGTGGCCGCGCTGACCCAGTGGATCGTGCCCTTCACCTTGTAGTTGTTCGCGCCTTCCGTGCCCGACCGGCTGTCCGGGAAGTAGTTGCAATGGACGGCGATCACGTTTCCGTTCTCGTCCTTGTCCGCGCCCGTGCATTCCACGACGAAGCCGTATTTCAGGCGCACCTTGTTGCCCGGGAAGAGGCGGAAATAGCCCTTCGGCGGCGTTTCCTGAAAGTCCTCGCGCTCGATCCACAACTCGCGCGAGAACGGGAACGTGCGCACGCCGCGATCCGGATGATGCGGATGCACCGGGGCGCTGCACGACTCGCTCTGTCCTTCCGGATAGTTGTCGATGATGAGCTTCAGCGGATCGAGCACGGCGATCGCGCGCGGCGCCTTCTCGTCGAGATCGTCGCGCAGTGCGCCTTCGAGCACGCTCATGTCGATCCACGAATCGACCTTCGTGACGCCCACGCGCTCGACCATCAAGCGGATGCTTTCCGGCGTGAAGCCGCGCCGGCGCACACCGACGATGGTCGGCATGCGCGGATCGTCCCAGCCGTCGACGTGATTGTCCTGCACGAGCTGCAGCAGCTTGCGCTTGCTCGTGATCGCATACGTGAGGTTCAGGCGCGAGAACTCGATCTGCTGCGGCAGCGGACGTTGAAACACGCCGTCGTCCGCGAGCTGCGCGAGGAACCAGTCGTAGAGCGGCCGATGATCCTCGAATTCCAGCGTGCAGAGCGAGTGCGTGATGTTCTCGATCGCGTCCGACACGCAGTGCGCGTAGTCGTACATCGGGTAGATGCACCACGTGTCGCCCGTGCGGTAATGATGCGCGAAGCGGATCCGATAGATCACCGGATCGCGCATGTTGAAGTTCGGCGACGCCATGTCGATCTTCGCGCGCAGCACGTGCTCGCCTTCCTTGAACTCGCCCGCCTTCATGCGGCGGAAGAGGTCGAGGTTTTCTTCGGGCGTGCGGTTGCGATACGGCGAGTCGATGCCCGCTTCGGTGGCCGAGCCGCGCGTCGCGCGCATCTCGTCGGCGGTCTGACTGTCGACGTACGCCTGCCCCTTCGCGATGAGCATCTCGGCGAACTCGTACAGCTTGTCGTAGTAGTCGCTCGCGAAGTATTTGTGCTCCGCGCCGTCCTTGTTCCAGTCGAAGCCGAGCCATTTCACGGCGTCGATGATCGAATCGACGTATTCGACGCTTTCCTTCTCGGGGTTCGTATCGTCGAAGCGCAGGTGGCACACGCCGCCGTATGCCGCGGCGAGACCGAAGTTCACGCAGATGCTCTTCGCATGGCCGATGTGCAGATAGCCGTTCGGCTCGGGCGGAAAGCGCGTCTCGACCCGCTGCGCCCATTTGCCGGAGCGGTTGTCGTCTTCGATGATGTTGCGAATGAAATTGGATGGCGCCGGAGCGTCGTTGCGATCGGTGTTCATGCGAAAGAGAGTGCCAGCGGATGCGCTCGCGCGCGTGAAACGGTTCGGGAAGCGTTCCTTGCGGCCAGCCGGCCAGAAACGCGTACGAATGCATTGAATATTGGGTCGATTCTACCTTACGCAACCATCCAGAGCAGGCCGCGACGGCGTTCGTCGCGCGATTCGCACAGTCGCCTCCTTTTGCGAGTTCCATTACGCGGCGTGTGCGCGATAACGCGCTTCGTAACCGCCGTAACGGGACGTAAATCGCGTTGAAAGGCGCGGGTGCGCGATTCTAAGATCGGCTCGCCTGCATCGATCGCAGGCATGCGCGAAAAGCACGACACATCACAACGATAAAACAAGGAAGCCCATCATGAAGAAGATCGCCCTCACGACACTCCGGTTCGCCGCCGCCGCCGCGCTCGTATCGAGCCTCGCAGCCTGCGCAAACGTGTCGCGCCAGCAGGCGCACGCCGGAGTCGGCGCGGCCGCGGGTGGCGCGCTCGGCTATCTGGTCACGGGCGGGCCGATCGGCACCGTCGCGGGCGCGGCGGCGGGCGGTCTGATCGGCGCCGGCGTTCGCTGATATCCGCTCAGATTGCCTTCGACGCCCGCAACTGCGCGATGGTCGCCTCGTCGTAACCGAGCACGTCGGCGAGCACGCTCGTCGTGTGCTCGCCCAGTAACGGCGGATGCGTGCGCGCTTCGGGCGGCGTCGCGCTCATCTTGATCGGACTCGCGACCAGCTTCACCGTGCCGGCCGTCGGATGCGGCAAATCGATCTGCATCTTGCGCGCGAGCACCTGCGGATCGTCGAACACTTCGCCGAGATCGTTGATCGGACCGCACGGCACGCCCGCCGCTTCGAGTTCGGCGATCCATTCGTGCTTGCCCTTTCGCCGCACCATGTCCGCGAGAATCGGCACGAGGATGTCGCGGTTGCGCACGCGCGACGGGTTCGCCGCGAAACGTGGATCGTCCGCGAGTTCCGCGCGGCCGCCCGTCTCGACGAACTTGCGGAACTGCCCGTCGTTGCCCACGGCGACGATGATCCAGCCATCGCTCGTCTGGAACGTCTGATACGGCACGATGTTCGGATGCGCGTTGCCCCAGCGCACCGGCGGCTTGCCGCTCGCGAGGAAATTCGTGTTCATGTTGGCGAGCATCGCGACCTGAACGTCGAGCAGCGCCATGTCGATGTACTGCCCTTCGCCCGTGCGGTCGCGGTGCGCGAGCGCGGTGAGCACGCCGATGGTCGCGTACATGCCGGTCATCAGGTCCGCGATCGCCACGCCGGCTTTTTGCGGACCGCCGCCGGGCTGCCCGTCGCGCTCGCCGGTGATGCTCATGAACCCGCCGATGCCCTGCACGATGAAGTCGTAGCCCGCGCGCTGCGCATACGGCCCGGTCTGTCCGAAACCCGTGACCGAGCAATAGACGATGTCCGGCTTCACGGCCTTCAGCGATTCGTAGTCGAGCCCGTACTTCTTCAGTTGCCCGGCCTTGTAGTTCTCCAGCACGACATCGCTTTGCGCGGCCAGCTCGCGGACGATCCGCTGGCCTTCCGGCGTGGCGATATCCACCGTCACGGAACGCTTGTTGCGATTCGCGGCGAGATAGTACGCGGCCTCGTGCGTGTCCTCGCCGCCGGGCGTCTTCAGGTACGGCGGACCCCAGTGGCGCGTGTCGTCGCCGGTTTCGGGTCGCTCGATCTTGATGACGTCCGCGCCGAAATCGGCGAGGGTCTGCGCGCACCACGGTCCCGCCAGCACGCGGGTCAGGTCCAGCACGCGGATATGGCTCAAGGCTCCCATTCGATGGTTCGCTCGCTCAAATTGTCTCCGGACTGCGAATGTCGCACAGAACGGCCGCGCGCGCGATACCGGGCGTACCGCGCGGACGCCGCGCCCCCGGCTGCGCGCGGCGAATCCCGTATAATCGACAATCACCCTCGCCGCGCCGGCAGCGCTCGAAGAGAGCCGCCCGCGAGCACCATCAAAGAACCGAAGACACGCCCCGTACGCTATGAAAGCCGCCGAAATACGCGAGAAATTCCTGAAGTTTTTCGAATCGAAGGGCCATACGATCGTGCGTTCGTCGAGCCTCGTGCCCGGCAACGACCCGACGCTGCTCTTCACCAACTCAGGCATGGTCCAGTTCAAGGACGTGTTCCTGGGCAGCGAATCGCGTCCGTACTCGCGCGCGACCACCGCGCAGCGCAGCGTGCGCGCGGGCGGCAAGCACAACGATCTGGAGAACGTCGGCTACACCGCGCGCCATCACACGTTCTTCGAGATGCTCGGCAACTTCTCGTTCGGCGATTACTTCAAGCGCGACGCCATCCACTATTGCTGGGAACTGCTGACCAAGGTCTATAACCTGCCGGCGGAAAAGCTCACGGTGACCGTCTACCAGGAAGACGACGAAGCCTTCGACATCTGGGCGAAGGAAATCGGCGTGCCGGTGGAGCGCATCATCCGTATCGGCGACAACAAGGGCGCGCGTTACGCATCGGACAACTTCTGGCAGATGGCCGACACCGGCCCGTGCGGCCCGTGCTCCGAAGTGTTCTACGACCACGGCCCGGAAATCTGGGGTGGTCCGCCGGGGTCTCCTGAAGAAGACGGCGACCGTTTCATCGAGATCTGGAATCTCGTGTTCATGCAGTTCAACCGCGACGCCCAGGGCAACATGACGCCGCTGCCCAAGCAGTGCGTCGATACGGGCATGGGCCTCGAACGGCTCGCCGCGGTGCTGCAGCACGTGCACAGCAACTACGAAATCGATCTGTTCCAGACGCTCATCAAGGCCGCGAGCCGCGAGACGAACACCGAAGATCTGGAAAACAACTCGCTGAAGGTGATCGCGGACCACATCCGCGCGTGCTCGTTCCTGATCGTCGATGGCGTGATTCCCGGCAACGAAGGCCGCGGCTACGTGCTGCGCCGTATCGTGCGCCGCGCGATCCGTCACGGCTACAAGCTCGGCAAGAAGGGCGCGTTCTTCCACAAGCTCGTGACCGATCTCGTCGCGGAAATGGGCGCGGCGTACCCGGAACTGAAGGAAGCGCAACAGCGCGTGACCGACGTGCTGCGTCAGGAAGAAGAGCGCTTTTTCGAGACCATCGAGCACGGCATGTCGATTCTCGAAGGCGAACTCGCGGATCTGGAAAAGAAGGGCGTCAAGCAACTGGACGGCGAACTGGCGTTCAAGCTGCACGACACCTACGGCTTTCCGCTCGACCTGACCGCCGACGTGTGCCGCGAGCGCGGCGTGACGGTCGACGAACCCGCATTCGACGACGCGATGGCGCGTCAGCGCGATCAGGCCCGCGCAGCGGGCAAGTTCAAGATCGCGGCGGGCCTCGAATACGCGGGCGCGAAGTCCACGTTCCACGGCTACGAAAAGGAAATCTTCGACGACGCGAAGATTCTCGCGCTGTATGTCGAAGGCGCATCGGTGAACGAGGTGAAGGACGGCCAGCAGGCGGTCGTCGTGCTCGATCACACGCCGTTCTACGCGGAATCGGGCGGCCAGGTCGGCGATCAGGGCGTGCTCGCGAACGCGAACGTGCGCTTCGCCGTCGCGGATACCTTGAAAGTGCAGGCCGATGTCGTCGGTCATCACGGCACGGTCGAGCAGGGCACGCTCAAGGTCGGCGATGTCGTGAAGGCTGAAATCGACGCCATTCGCCGCGCCCGCACCGCGCGCAACCACTCGGCCACGCACCTGATGCACAAGGCGCTGCGCGACGTGCTCGGCGGCCACGTGCAGCAAAAAGGCTCGCTCGTCGATGCCGACAAGACGCGCTTCGACTTCGCGCACAACGCGCCGATGACGGACGACGAAATCCGCCGTGTCGAGCAGATCGTGAACAACGAGATCATCGCGAACGCGCCGGGCGTCGTGCGTGTGATGCCGTACGACGACGCGGTGAAGGGCGGCGCGATGGCGCTCTTCGGCGAAAAGTACGGCGACACCGTGCGCGTGCTCGATCTCGGCTTCTCGCGCGAGCTTTGCGGCGGCACGCACGTGCAGCGCACCGGCGATATCGGCTTCTTCAAGATCGTGATGGAAGGCGGCGTCGCGGCGGGCATTCGGCGCGTCGAGGCGATCACTGGCGACAATGCCGTGCGCTACGTGCAGGAGCTCGATTCCCGCATCAACGCGGCGGCGGGCGTTTTGAAGGCGCAACCTTCCGAACTCACGCAGCGTATTTCGCAGGTTCAGGAGCATGTGAAGTCGCTGGAAAAGGAGCTCGGCGCGCTGAAGTCGAAGCTCGCAGCCAGCCAGGGCGATGAACTCGTGTCGCAGGCCGTCGATGTGTCCGGCGTGCGCGTGCTCGCCGCGCAGCTCGAAGGCGCGGACGTGAAGACGCTGCGCGAAACCGTCGACAAGCTGAAGGACAAGCTCAAGAGCGCGGCGATTGTGCTCGCGTCGGTGGAGGGCGGCAAGGTCAGCCTGATCGCGGGCGTGACGGCGGATGCGTCGAAGAAGGTGAAGGCCGGTGAACTCGTCAACTTCGTTGCGCAGCAGGTTGGCGGGAAGGGTGGCGGTCGTCCGGATATGGCGCAGGCGGGGGGCACGGAACCGGCGAATTTGCCGGCCGCGCTCGCCGGCGTTACTGGTTGGGTGCAGCAGCAGCTCTAGAGCGGATGTTTGTTCGGCGGATGTTTTGTCAAGTTCGCCGGATCCCGTTTTCTTGTCGGTCGATTGGCACTGCCCCTCCCCGGGGCGGGGGTCACTTTCTTTGCTGCTGCAAAGAAAGTAACCAAAGAAAGCAGCTTCTCACCGCCCGCGGTCACACGCAGTTTGGCCATGCTTGCCAGCCCGCAGTGACACTCGCCTAAGTGTCGCCCCCAAAGGACCAACCGGGCTTGGCTCGCGCACGGTCTGACGCGCTAGTTGTTTTAGGGCGCTGGTTCAGCACCAGATAGTTTCGGCACAGCGCTACGCGCTGCCGTTGGGTATGCAAGGGAAACCGTCGAGAAGAAGCGCACGCACACTCGATTGACCCATCGGCCGCGAAGCGGGCCGGAGCTATTTGGTGCTGAACCAGCGGGGCGAGTGGTGCGATGTGTCGGACCGTGCGCGGTCCAAGCCCTTGTCTGCTTGTGAGGGCACTCGCTACTGCCGGGCCATTCAGCCAATCGTCTGTGCCGCGGCCGGTGTGAAGTGCTTAGGCTGGGGAAAGCTGTTTCTTTGGTTACTTTCTTTGCAGCAGCAAAGAAAGTGACTGCCGCCCCGCACAGGGGCAGTGCTAATAGACCAAAAAGAAACCGGGATCCGGCGACCACCCAAGCAAACCGCCCCTCCCAACCCCACCACCAACACTTACAGCCTGTCAGGCACATCACATGCAACGCTCCCATCACGTTCAACGAGAAGAGGGAGAAGCACCATGAGTCGCAAAATCGCATTGATCGCACTGACGTCCGCCATGCTCGCCGCCACCGGCGCGGCGCAGGCCAAGGGCTGCATCGAAGGCGCGGCGGTCGGCGGCGTGGCGGGCCACGTCGCGGGCAAGCACGGCACGGCGGGCGCGGTCGGTGGCTGCGCGATCGGCCATCACGAAGCCAGCAAGAAGGACAAGAAGGCGCAGCAAGCCAACGCGGCGAGCGGGACGGACGCCAAGTAAGACCAAGTAAGACGGCAAACAAGCATCGCCCGGATCGGCGCCACGGCGCGCGCCGATCCGAGCCGCTAGAATGGCCGGATTGCCGGCCGCACGACGCCATCCGTTGCGCGCGCCTCGTTCCGACAAGGCCATCACAGCGATCCCATGACAGCGTCCACGGACCCGATCCAGCATTTCGCCTCCGACAATTACGCAGGCATCTGCCCCGAAGCGCTGCAGGCGCTCATCAATTCCAACACGAGCGGCCACGAACCCGCCTACGGCGACGATTCGTGGACCACGCAAGTCTGCGACCGCATCCGCGATCTCTTCCAGACCGATTGCGAAGTCTTCTTCGTATTCAACGGCACCGCGGCCAATTCACTCGCGCTCGCTTCGTTGTGTCAGTCGTATCACTCGGTGATCTGCCACGAGCTCGCGCATATCGAAACCGATGAATGCGGCGGCCCCGAGTTCTTCTCGGGCGGCTCGAAGCTGCTCACCGCGCGCGGCGAGAACGGCAAGCTCACGCCCGATGCAATCGAGGAACTCGTCACGAAACGCGCGGACATCCATTATCCGAAGCCGAAGGTCGTCGCGCTCACGCAGGCAACGGAAGTCGGTACCGTGTACACGGTCGAGGAAATCCGCGCGATCGCCGCGATCGCGAAGCGCCGTCATCTGAAAGTGCACATGGACGGCGCGCGTTTCGCCAACGCGGTCGCGACGCTCGGCGTGCATCCGTCGGAGATCACGTGGCGCGCGGGCGTCGACGTGCTGTGCTTCGGCGGCACGAAGAACGGTTTGCCGGTGGGCGAAGCGGTCGTGTTCTTCGACAAGGCGCTCGCCGCCGATTTCGCGTATCGCCTCAAGCAGGCGGGACAGCTCGCATCGAAGATGCGCTTCATCTCCGCGCCGTGGCTCGGCCTGCTCGATGACGACGTGTGGCTGCGCAACGCGCGTCATGCAAACGCGATGGCGCAACTGATGGCCGAGCGCCTCGTCGAGATTCCCGGCGTGAGCCTGCTCTTCAAGCCCGAATCGAACGCGGTGTTCGCGGAACTGGCGGCGCACGTCGCCGCCGCGCTGCGTGCGAAGGGCTGGCGCTTCTATCAGTTCATCGGTTCCGGCGGCTGCCGTCTGATGTGCGCATGGGACACGAAGCGCGAAACCGTCGAACGCTTCGTCGATGACGTGCGCACGCTGGCCGCGTCGACCTAACCCCGATTGACACGCGCCTCACAGCGCTCCAACATGCCCGCACATTCCTCACCGGTTCCCGCGCTATGGCCTATATCTTCTACCTGACTCATATCCATCTCGGCTACGACGCGCTTCAGTCGCTCGAAAGCGAATGCGCGCGCATCGGCGTGAAGCGTCCGCTCGTCATCACCGATAAAGGCGTCGCGGCGGCGGGACTCGCCGATCGCGTGATCGAAAGCGCGAAGCTGGGCGCGTTGCCGGTATTCGACGACACGCCTTCGAATCCGACCGAAGCGATGGTCATGCGCGCCGCGGAGCAATACCGTCGCGAAGGCTGCGACGGGCTGATCGCGGTAGGCGGCGGCTCGTCGATCGATCTGGCGAAAGGCGTCGCGATCGCGGCGACGCACGACGCGCCCCTGACGAGCTTCGCGACGATCGAAGGCGGCAGCGGCAAGATCACCGAGCGGTCCGCGCCGCTGATCGCGGTGCCGACCACGTCGGGCACGGGCAGCGAAGTGGCGCGCGGCGCGATCATCATCCTCGAAGACGGGCGCAAGCTTGGCTTCCATTCCTGGCATCTGCTGCCGAAATCCGCGATCTGCGATCCGTCGCTCACGCTCGGCCTGCCGCCGTCGCTCACCGCCGCAACGGGCATGGACGCGATCGCGCATTGCATCGAAACGTTCCTCGCGCCCGCCTTCAATCCGCCCGCCGACGGCATCGCGCTCGACGGACTCGAACGCGCGTGGGCCAATATCGAGCGCGCGACGCGCGACGGTCAGGACCGCGATGCGCGCCTGAACATGATGTCCGCATCGATGCAGGGCGCGATGGCGTTTCAAAAGGGCCTGGGCTGCGTGCATTCGCTGTCGCATCCGCTGGGCGGGCTCGCGGTGAACGGGCGCACGTCGCTGCATCACGGCACGCTGAACGCGGTGGTGTTGCCCGCGGTGCTGCGCTTCAACGAGAGCGCGCCGACGGTCGTCGCGGACCGGCGCTTCGCACGCATGCGCCGCGTGATGAACCTCGCGGAGAACGCCGATGTCGCGCAGGCGGTTCACGACATGACCGCGCGCCTCGGCTTGCCGACGCGCCTTTCGCAGATGGGCGTCGAAGAAAGCATGTTCGACAAGGTGGTGAAGGGCGCGCTCGCCGATCATTGCCACAAGACGAATCCGCGCGAGGCGAGCGCCGACGATTATCGACGCATGCTGACGGAGTCTCTCTAAGCGATGAGCAAGCCGGTCCCGACCACGCGCGCGGACTACGCGCACTTTCTCGCGATCAGCACGCGCTGGTCGGACAACGACGTCTACGGACATATCAACAACGTCGTCTATTACAGCTACTTCGACACGGTCGTGAACGAGTATCTGCTGCGCGCGGGCGTGCTCGATTTCAGCGAGGGCGAGACCATCGGCCTCGTCGTCGAGACGCGCTGCAACTTCTTCGCGCCGGTCGTGTTCCCCGAGCCGATAGAGGCGGGCTTGCGCGTCGAGAAGCTCGGCAACACGAGCGTGCGCTACGAAGTGGCGATCTTCACGCAAGGCTCGGACGTCGCCGCCGCGCAAGGGCATTTCGTGCATGTCTATGTGGATCGCGTGACGCGCAGGCCGGTGCCGCTGCCCGCGCCGCTCGTCGATGCGCTGAAGCCGCTCATTACCAGCTGAGGGTCGCGTCTTGCTTCAGTGGTTCTGCGTGAGTCTGCTCAACGGCGTGAGCGTGGGCTTGCTGCTCTTCATGCTGTCGGCGGGACTGACGCTGATTTTTTCGATGCTCGGCGTGCTCAACTTCGCGCACGCGAGTTTCTATATGCTCGGCGCGTATGTCGGGCAGGCGCTCGCCGCCTATGGCGGATTCTGGTTCGCGTTGAGCGTCGCGCCGATTATTGTCGGCATTGCGGGCGCGTTGTTCGAGCGGCTGTTGCTGAGACGCGTGCATGCGCGCGGCGCGCTCGGGCAAATGCTGCTCACGTTCGGCGCGACCATCGTGATCGGCGAGGGCGTCAAGCTCGTGTGGGGGCTCGGGCCGTTGCCGGCGGTGATTCCTCACGTGCTCGACGGTCCGCTTTTCACGCTCTACGGCGCGTCTTTCGCGCGCTATCGCGTGTTCATGATGACGATCGCCGTCCTGATGCTCGGCGCGCTCTGGCTCGTCTTGCGCGTCTCGAAGACGGGCCTCGTCGTGCGTGCGGCGCTCACGCATCCCGCCACGGTCGAAACGCTCGGCCATGATGTGCCGCGCGTGTTCACGATGGTCTTCGCCATCGGCACCGCGCTTGCCGCGCTCGGCGGCGTGATCGGTGCGCCGCTCGCCGTCATCGAACCGGCGATGGCCGATGCGATGGGCCCGATCGTGTTCGTCGTCGTCGTGATCGGCGGGCTCGGGTCGCTGGGCGGCGCGCTCGTCGCGTCGCTTCTGATCGGCTGCGTGCAGACCTTCGCGGTGGGCGCGAGCGCGTCGGCGGGCAGCATCGCCGCATCGCTCGGCGTGACGCTTCCGCCCGCGTGGAGCGCGTTGACGGTCGCGCAGCTCGCGCCCGTGCTGCCTTATCTCGTGCTCGTCGCGATGCTCGCCGCGCGGCCGCGCGGACTCTTCGGCGAGCGTACGCACGATGCCTAGGTTTCTCGCGCTCGCTCTCGCCTTCGCGCTCGCGCTGCCGCTCTTCTTCGATCAATCCTGGCTGCTCGCGTATTTCGCGCAGACCGCGACGCTCATCGTTTTCGCGCTTTCGTACAACCTGCTGCTCGGCGAGACCGGCTTGCTGTCGTTCGGCCACGCCGTGTATTCGGGGCTCGGCGCATTCGCCGCCGCGCATGTGTTCAATCGCTACGGCGTGCCGTTGCCGCTCTTGCCGGTCATCGGCGGATGCGCGGCGATGCTCGTCGCCGTCGTGTTCGGCGCGATCTCGACGCAGCGCGCGGGCACGGCTTTCGCGATGATCACGCTCGGCATCGGCGAACTCGTCGCTGCGTGCGTGTGGCTCGTGCCCGGATGGTTCGGCGGCGAGGGCGGCGTGACGATCGATCGTGCGAGCGGGCCGTCGTTGTTCGCGTGGAGCTTCGGGCCGTTGCGCGAGGCCTACGCGCTGATCGCGTGCTGGTGCGTGGTCGCGGCGCTCGCGATGTTCGCGTTGTCGCGCACGCCGATGTGCCGCCTCGCCAACGCCGTGCGCGACAACCCCGCGCGCGCGGCCGCGATCGGTTTCGCGCCGGCGCGCGTTCGTTTCACGATGCTTGTCGTGTCGGCGTTCTTCGCGGGCATCGCGGGCGTGCTGTCGTTGATCAACGTCGAGCTGGTGTCGTCGGAAAGCGTGGGGCTCGCGCGCTCGACGAGCGTGCTCGTCGCGACGGTGATCGGTGGAACGGGCGCGTTCTTTGGGCCCGTGATCGGCGCGGTGCTGCTGACGTTCTTCAGCGTCGCGGTGGCGAGCGTGAGCGCCGCGTGGCCGATGTATCTCGGGCTCTTCTTCGTGTGGGTCGTGATCGCCGCGCCGGAGGGCGTGGCCGGTCTGGTCCGGCGCGATGCGCGGTCGCTGTGCTTCGGCGCGATCAGCGCGATGGTGTGGGGCGTCGCGGTCGTCGTGCCGGTCGAAGCGCTCTATGCGGGACGAATCGACGTGCGTGCGTGGCTCATCGCGTTGCCGTGCGCCGTGCTGGGTCTCTGGTTCGCGCGACGCACGAGGACCGCGCGATGAACGCCGCGCTCGAACTGCACCGCGTGACCAAACGCTTCGGCGCGACGCGTGTGTTGCGCGGCGTCGATCTGCACGTTGCAGAGGGCGAGCGGCATGCGCTCATCGGACCGAACGGCGCGGGCAAGTCGACGCTCTTCGATCTGATCTCGGGACGTGCGCGACCCGACGACGGGCGCATCGTCGCGAAGGGAATCGACATCACGGGCAGGCCGCCGCAGCGCGTCTCCCGAACGCTTGCGCGCAGCTTCCAGACGACGAGCGTGTTCGGCGGTTTATCCGTGCTCGACAATCTGCGTTGCGCGGCGCTGGGCGCGTCGTCGTCGCGCTTTATCGACCGATGGCTGGCTTCGCGAAGAGTCGATGCGCGCGCATACGCGATGCTCGATGCCATCGGCCTTGCCGAACGCGCGCACGAACTCGCCGCGCGTCTCACTTACGCGGAGCAACGCGCGCTCGATCTCGGCATCGCGCTCGCGACCGACGCGCCGCTCATTCTCCTCGACGAGCCCACCGCCGGCATGAATCGCGCGGAGGCGACGCGCGCACTCGCGTTGATCCGCGCGACGACGCAAGGGCGCACGCTGCTCGTGATCGAGCACGACATGGATGCGGTGTTCGGTCTCGCGGATCGCATTTCGGTGCTCGTGCAAGGGCGAGTGATCGCGACCGGCACGCCTGCCGCGATACGTGCGAATCGTGATGTGCGGGAAGCGTATCTCGGCGGAGTCGCAACATGAGCGCGTCATTGCGTATCGACAATTTGCGCGCGTGGTATGGCGCGGCGCAGGTGCTGCATGGGGTGAATTTGTGCATCGGCGAAGGGGAGGTGGTCGCGCTCGTCGGCCGCAACGGCTCGGGACGCTCGACGCTCGCGAAGGCCATCATGGGACTCGTGCGATGCGCGGGCGACATGCGTTATCGCGATGTTCAGCTCGTCGGTTTGAGGCCGCATCGCATCGCGCGGCTTGGGATCGGCTATGTGCCCGAAACGCGTGATGTGTTTCCCGCGCTTACCGTGCGGGAAAACCTGTTGCTCGGCGAGAGGAAAGGCACGCGGTTTTCGCTGGGCGATGCGTATCGTTTGTTTCCTGTGCTCGAAGAACGCGCGTCGGTGAAAGCGGGTGCGCTATCGGGCGGCGAACAGCAGATGCTCGCGCTGGCACGTACGTTGACGGGCGATCCGTCGCTCGTCGTCATCGACGAACCCGGCGAAGGGCTCGCGCCGCAAGTGCTCGCGCAAGTGGCCGGGTGCCTCGCGATGTTGCGCGAACGTGGGGTCGCGATGCTGCTGATCGAAGAGCGATTGACGATCGCGAGGATGCTCGATGCGCGCGTCGCGGTGATGGGGCATGGGGCGATTCAGTTCGATGGAGCGATCGGGGTGCTCGCGGCGAGCGAGCATGTTATGCGGGATTGGGTTTCGATAGGGTAGAGCGTGGTTGGTTGACGTGTTTCGGGTTTGTCGCCGGATCCCGGTTTGTTTTTGGTCTATTTGCGTTGCCCCTATGCGGGGCGGCAGTCACTTTCTTTGCTGCTGCAAAGAAAGTAACCAAAGAAACAGCTATCCCCAGCCTAAGCACTTCACACCGGCCGCGGCACTGGCGATTGGCCTAATGGCCCGGCAGTAGCGAGTGCCCTCGAAGGTCTCGCGGGGCTTGGACCGCGCACGGTCTGCCGCACCAAATGTTTGGCGTCACTGGTTCAGCACCAAACAGCTCCAGCCCGCTGCGCGGCCGATGGGTCAACCGGGTGTGCGCGTGCTTCTTCTTCGACGGTTTCCCTCGCATACCCAACGGCAGCGCGCAGCGCTGTGCCGAAGCTCTTTCGTGCTGAACCAGCGCCCTAAAACACCTAGCTTGTCGGACCGTGCGCGATCCAAGCCCGATGAGACCTTCGAGGGCGACACTTAGGCGAGTGCCACCGTGGGCTGGCAAGCATGGCCAACGTGCGTGTGACCGCGGGCGATGAGAAGCTGCTTTCTTTGGTTACTTTCTTTGCAGCAGCAAAGAAAGTGACCCCCGCCCCGGGGAGGGGCAGTGCTAATAGACCGACGCGAAAACGGGATCCAGCAAAAAGCCCCTCCCGCGTCCAACCCCATCGCCTAGCTCGAAGCCTTGCTATCCCTCTCCACGATCCACTCATGCTTCGGATCGTTCTTGAAGTGCCACGTGCGTTTGCTACCCGCCATCACGTTGAGATAGTAGTTGTCGTAACCATAAGGCACGACGACCGGATGATACCCACGCGGCACCATCACGACATCGTGATTCTCGACGGCCATCGTTTCGTCGAGATCGCGCTCGTCGGTATAGACGCGCTGAAACGCAAACCCTTGCGGCGGATTCAGCCGATGGTAGTACGTCTCTTCGAGCGAACTCTCGACGGGCACATTGTCCTGATCGTGCTTATGTGGCGGATAGCTCGATGCGTGTCCGCCCGGCGTGCGCACTTCGACCACGAGCAACGACTCGGCCGCTTCCGTTTGGGGAAGAATGTCGCACACGTAGCGCGTATTGGCGTTCCTGCCGCGCGTCGAGCGCTTCATCTGCGATGGCTCGATCAGCCGCGGCGGAAGATCGCCCTTGGCGGGTGCGCTCGCGACGCCGACTTCCGCATCGCGCTCCGCACGCACGATCGCCGCGAGCTTCGGCGGCACATAGACCGCATAGGGCGCGGCGTCCTCGAACACGCTGTCGCGCGAGCCGATAGACTGATAATGCTCGTCGCCCGCCTCGACGCTCACGGTGCCCGTCAGCACGACGATGCAGCTTTCACGATCGGCGTCGTACACATGCACGACATCGCCCGCGTTCAGGCGATACGCCGCGAAGCCGACATGCTTCCAGCCCGCGGAATCGGGCGTGACGCGCGCGATGGTTTGTCCTTCGCGCGATGCTTTGACCAGCAGGCTCATGCTGCCTCCTTGAATGTTCCATCGACGAGCGCGCGCAGCGTGCGATAGCCCTTGTCGGCATACGCATAGCTCGGCGCGATCACCGGATCCTGTTCCGCTTCGACGACGAGCCAGCCGTCGTAATCATGTTTCGCGAGACACGCGATGATGCCCGGATAGTCCACGCAGCCATCGCCGGGCACGGAGAACGCACCGTTGATGACCGCATCGAGAAAGCTCCAGTTGCGATTGCGCGCGAGCTTCACGATGTCCGGCCGCACGTCCTTGCAATGCACATGACACACGCGGGCGATGTGCTTTTGCAGCACGCTCAGGGCATCGCCGCCCGCGAACGTGATGTGCCCCGCGTCGAACAGCAGGCCGACTGCATCGTTTGTCAGGGCCATGAGGCGATCGACGTCCGCGGGCGTTTCGACATACGCGCCCATGTGATGATGATAGGCGACGCGCACGCCGCGCGTGAGCGTGAATTCGGCGAAGCGGTTCAGGCGCTCGGCGTATTCGTTCCATTGCGCATCGGAGAAGAAGCGCGGACGTTGATAGAGCGGCCGCGGCGCGCCCTGGATCGAATGCGCCACTTCGCCGTAGACCATCACGGTTGCGCCGTTCTTCGCGAGCAGATCGAGATGCGGGCCGACGGCTTCGATTTCCTCTTGTGCGCTGCGCTCCGCGAGCCTGCCGGAGTACCAGCCGGACACGAGCGCGAGATCGTATTGGGCTAGCAGCGATTTGAGCGCCTGCGGTTCGCGGGGGAACTTGTTGCCTAGTTCGAACCCCTCGTAGCCGATTTGTTTGCCTTCGGTCAAGGCGGTAGACAGGGGGGTCTCACCGCCTAGCGATGGCAAGTCGTCGTTCATCCACGATAGTGGGTTGATGCCGATGCGGACGTTTAATGCCATGGTTTTTTGTCCTCGTGGTTTTGATTGTGCTTTGAGTCTTGATTCGCCGGATCCCGTGTTCGTATCGGTTTATTAGCGTTGCCCCTATGCGGGGCGGCAGTCACTTTCTTTGCTGCTGCAAAGAAAGTAACCAAAGAAACAGCTATCCCCAGCCTAAGCACTTCACACCGGCCGCGGCACAGACGATTGGCTGAATGGCCCGGCAGTAGCGAGTGCCCCCACAAGCAGACAATGGCTTGGACCGCGCACGGTCTGACACATCGCACCACTCGCCTCGCTGGTTCAGCACCAAATAGCTCCGGCCCGCTTCGCGGCCGACGGGTCAATCGGGTGTGCGCGTACTTTCTTGCTGACGCTGCAATCTCAATGCACTGCACGTGCGCCCCGTTGGTTTCCCTTGCATACCCGGCGGCAGCGCGTAGCGCTGTGCCGAAGCTCTTTGGTGCTGAACCAGCGCCCTAAAACAACTAGCTCGTCAGACCGTGCGCGAGCCAAGCCCGGTAAGTCCTTCGAGGGCGACACTTAGGCGAGTGCCACCGCGGGCTGGCAAGCATGACCAAACTGCGTGTGACCGCGGGCTTAAACGAGCTGCTTTCTTTGGTTACTTTCTTTGCAGCAGCAAAGAAAGTGACCCCCGCCCCGGGGAGGGGCAGTGCTAATAGACCGACACGAAAACAGGATTCCACGACGAAGAAGCCCCCTAAAACCCCCGAGCCTTGACCGCCCGCTCATAACCCTCCCGAGCAACGACGACCGCAGCGCGATCAGAAACCTCGGGCACGGCGACTTCCCACCACCATCCCCCTTCCTCGGTAGGCCGAGCCGGATCGGTATCGATAGAAATGAGATAACTTCGATCCGCCGCCCGCGCGCGCTTCATCGCGGCTTGCAGTTCATCGATGCCAGCAACATGCTCCGACAATGCCCCAAGCGCCCGCGCATGCATCGCGAAATCGATCTCCGGCGCCCCGAGCGCGCCTTGCTTGCAATCATCGATAAGGTTGTTGAACGGCGCCCCCCCGCAAGCCTGCTGCAATCGATTGATGCAACCGAACCCGCGATTGTCGAGCAGCACCACAATCAACTTCGCGCCAAGCATCACCGAACTGGCGAGTTCGCTATTCATCATCAGATAGCTGCCGTCGCCGACGATCACGATCACCTCGCGCTCCGGCCGCGCGAGCTTCACGCCGAGACCGCCCGCTATTTCATAGCCCATGCACGAGTAACCGTATTCGACGTGATAGCCGCCCGGCTTACCGGTGCGCCAGAGCTTCTGCAAATCCGCAGGCAAGGTGCCGGCCGCACACACGACGATGTCGTTCGCAGGCGATTCATCGTCCGAGCGCTGCACCGCGCCGATGACATCGGCTTCGCGCGGCAACGAGCCATCCGCGACAGGCGTGTTCGTCACATGCGCGACGGTCTCGCGCCATTCGTTCGCGAGCCGGTGCGCGCGCGTCGTCCATTGCGGCGATGCGCGCCAGTCGCCGAGCGCCGCCGACAGCGCATCGAGCGCGACGCGCGCATCCGCCTGCACGGCGACAGCGTTCTGCTTCAGCGCATCGAATGGATTCGCATTGATCGCGACGAGCCGCGCCTGCGTAAAGAGCGTGTTCGATCCGGTCGTGAAGTCCTGCAAGCGCGTGCCGACAGCGAGCACGCAATCGCTCGCATGTGCAAGTTCGTTCGCAGCCGATCCGCCCGTCACGCCGATGCCGCCGGCGTTCAACGCATCGTCCCAAGCGAGCGCGCCTTTGCCCGCCTGCGTTTCCGCGACCGGAACGCCATGCTTGTGCGCGAACGCGCGCAAGGCATCGGTCGCGAGTCCGTAGAGCACGCCGCCGCCCGATACGATCATCGGTTCACGTGCTTCACGCAGCATCGCGGCGGCACGTTCGATCTCGCGCGGAATCGGCGCGGGCGCATGAAACTCGACCACGGGCGGCTCGAAGAACGAAGCAGGGTAGTCATACGCCATCGCCTGCACGTCCTGCGGCAGCGCGAGCGTGACCGGGCCGCACAGCGCCGCATCGGTGAGCACGCGAATCGCGCGCGGCAATGCGCTCAGCAACTGCGCGGGATGCACGATGCGATCGAAGTATCGCGACACCGCTTTCAATGCATCGTTCGCGGACACGCCGCCATCATGGCCGTCCTCGACCTGCTGAAGCACCGGATCCGGCGCGCGCGACACGAAGATATCGCCCGGCAGCAAAAGCACCGGCAGCCGGTTCACATGCGCGAGCGCGGCGGCGGTCACGAGATTGGTCGCGCCCGGTCCGATGGACGTCGTCACCGCCATCATGCGACGGCGCATGTGCGCCTTTGCATAAGCGATCGCGCTATGCGCCATCGCCTGCTCGTTGTGCGCGCGGTACGTCGGCAATTCATCGCGATGCCGATACAGCGCCTCGCCGATACCCGCGACATTGCCGTGGCCGAAGATCGCGAACACGCCGCCGAAAAGCGCTTCGCCATGTTCGGTGCGAAGCGCAGCGAGATAGCGCACGATGGCCTGCGCAGCGGTCAGTCGAATGGTGTTGTTCACGGCGGTTTCAGTTTGCGTAGCGCGCTGGTTCATGCGGCTTGCTCCTGTTTGATCCGATGGTCTTCGACATGCGATGCCGCACGCGCATCGCGCCATGCTCCGATCAGCGTTTCGAACGTGCGGCGCACACGCGCAATCAATTCGCTGTCGTCGATCTCGTTCGCGAGCCACGCATGGCTCGGCTCATGAAAGATCGTGCGTCCGACGGTGAACCCCTTGCAGGTCTTCGACGATGCCGCCGCCCTGAAGCCATCGCGCAACTGATCGACAGCCGCCGACAGCCCGAGCAGCACGACGCCCCTGCAATACGGATCGCGTTCGGCGATGAGCGCATCGATCGCCTGCCATTGCTTCGCGCTCATCGGTTCGAGCTTCCACCATTCCGGATAGATGCCGAGGTTGTAGAGACGCTTCAACGCGCGATACACGGTGTCGTCTTCCACAGGCGGACCGTTCTTCGGCACGATCACTTCGAGCAGCAGTTCGTTGCCGCTTTCCTGCACGGCATCGTAGAGCGCGCGTATCTGCGCTTCCTGTTCGAGCCGCACGTCATGCGGATGATCGGGGTGATATTGCACGAGACACTTCGCGACCTGCTCGCGCGGCCATTGAACGAGCGTCGTGCCGATCGAGCGGCCGTGATCGAACACGAGCGGCATCGAGCCCGGCAATTCGACGGGACGTCCGACCCACCAGCCGCGCCCGGTCGCCGCGTTCAGCGCATCCTGGCCGTAGCGATCGTCGATCAGAACGCCGATGCGTCCTTCGAGCCCGAGTTCCTTTTCTGTCTGCGCGACGGCATCGACGAACAGGTTCTTCAATGTCGCGATGCGCGTTTCGCTCGCGCCCGTCTGCTGCGCGAGATCGAAAAACTGGTTGCGGTGGTCGAACGCGAAGCCGAGCACTTCATCCCATTGCCTGCGCTTCGGGCTCACGCGATGTAGCCGCGCCAAAGTCGCATCGCGGTCCGGTCGGCGCATGCGCACGGGATCGTCCTTGGCCGCGGCGAGGAAGTAGTCGAGCTCGGCGGGCGTGGGCATCGCGGGTGCGCAGCCGTGACGCGACACGACGAGCGCGCCGCATGCATTGGCCGTTCGCGCGCAGGCTTCGAGCGGCTCGTCGCGCAGCCAGCCCGAGAGGAAGCCGGACGCGAACGCATCGCCCGCGCCGAGCACGTTGAGCACTTCGACTTCGACGCCGCCGTGTATCGGCGCATCGTCGATGGAAGCCGGCACGTCGCCCTCGATGATCGAGCAGCCGAGCGGCCCGCGCTTCACGACGAGAGTCGCGCTCGTGACGCTGCGGACCATCGCGAGCGCATCGGTCAGACGGTCCTTGCCGCCCGCGATGCGAAACTCTTCTTCCGTGCCGATCACGAGATCGATCAGCGGCAGGATGCGCTGCAAATGCGCGGTGACGCTTTCGTTCGCGACGAAGCGCGTCTCGCCATCGGCCTTGCCCGTGAGGCCCCACAGCACCGGCCGATAGTCGATGTCGAGAATCGTGCGCACGTCGTTGCGCCGCGCATATTCGAGCGCGCGGCGGCTCGTGCGATTCACCTGCTCGGTGGAAAAGTGCGTACCCGTGATGAGCAGCGCTTTCGACGACGCGATATACGCCTCATCGAAATCGGCTTCATCGACGGCCATGTCCGCGCAGTTCTCGCGATAGAACACGAGCGGGAACGTGTCGCGGTCTTCGAGGCCGAGCAGCACGAGCGCGGTGAGCCGTTCGCGATCGATGCGCACATGGCTCACGTCGCAGCCTTCGCGTTCGAGTGTCTCGGTGAGAAAGCGCCCCATGTGATCGTTGCCGACGCGCGCGAGCATCGACGAATCGAGACCGAGCCGCGCGCAGCCGAACGCGATGTTCGCGGACGAGCCGCCGAGATATTTCGCGAACGTCGATACGTCTTCGAGACGCGCGCCGACCTGCTGTGCATAGAGATCGACGGCGAGGCGTCCGAGGCACACGATATCGCGCGTGCGATCCGAGGCGAAGCGAGAGGTATTTTGTGTTGGCATGGCTTCCGTGTCCTCAGATCGTCGCGCCTTCGAGTTCTGTCATCATCTGCTGCATTTCGGCGCCGCCCGCCATCATGTCGAGCACTTCGTTCTTGCTGATGGTGTCCTTCGTGTAGGTGCCCATCGAGCGGCCGCGATTGAGCAGCGTGAACGAATCGCCGATCGGATACGCGTGATGCACGTTGTGCGTGATGAAGATCACCGAGATGCCTTTTTCGCGCGCCTTGTGGATCAGCTTGAGCACGTTGAAGCTCTGCTTCACGCCGAGCGCGGCGGTCGGTTCGTCGAGGATCAGCACGCGTGCGCCGAAATGGATCGCACGCGCGATCGCGAGACATTGCTTCTCGCCGCCGGACATCGTGCCGATAGGCTGATGCGGATCGCGCACGTTGATGCCCATTTCCGCGAGCTTGGCGCGCGAGGTTTCGGCGGCGAGATCGAGATCCATCACGCTGAAGACGCCGAAGCGCTTCTTCTGCGGCTCGCGTCCCATGAAGAAGTTGCGCGCGACGGAAAGAAGCGGCACGAGCGCGAGATCCTGATACACGGTCGCGATGCCGAGATCGAGCGCTTCCTTCGGCGAATCGAAATGGACCGGCTTGCCGTCGACCAGATAGTCGCCGGAAGAGGGCGTATGGACGCCTGCCAGCGTCTTGATGAGCGTGGACTTGCCCGCGCCGTTATCGCCGAGCAGGCAATGCACTTCGCCGCGTTTGAGCCGCAACGTGACGCCGTTGAGCGCGATCACCTTGCCGAAAAACTTGCTGACGTTCTCGAGTGCGAGGATGTTGTCGTCGTTCATGTCGGTTCTCCTCTTATTGAGCCTGCGAGACGCGGCGGCGCACGTAGTGATTGAAGAGCACGGCGATCAGCAGCATCACGCCGAGGAACACGCGGAACCAGTCCGAGCTCACGTTCGTATAGGTGATGCCGATCTGCACGACACCGAAGATCAGCGCGCCGAAGCATGCGCCGACCACCGAGCCGTAACCGCCCGTCAGCAACGTGCCGCCGATGACCGCCGCGATGATCGCCTCGAATTCCTTTTGCAGGCCGCGATCCGCTGCAGCCGAGCCGATATCGCACACTTGCAGCACGGCGAACAGGCACGAGCAGAACGCGGTCAGCACGAACAGGGAAATCTTCACGCGCTTCACCGGCACGCCCACGTTTTTCGCGGCATTCGCATCGCCGCCGACCGCGAGAATCCAGTTGCCGTAGCGCGTCTTGGCGAGCACGAACGCGCCGATCGCCGCGAGCACGAGCCACCAGATGATGACCTTCGGAATGCCCGGTACGAGCGGCTCGCCGCTATCGAGCAGCTTGCCGATGCCCATGTGCGCGAGCCAGGTGAACAGGCCGTGGAGCGCGACGCCGTGAAAGAGCGTATTGGCGATCGGATCGGCCTGCGCGAGATCGCCCACGCCCGAGATGATGGTGCGATCCGCGAACATGATCGACAGCGCGAGCGTCAGGCCGCGCAGGATGAACAGGAACGCGAGCGTGACGATGAACGACGGCAGGCGCGTCTTCATCACGAGATAGCCGTTCAGTGCGCCGAGCAGCATCGACATCAGGAACGCGAAGAGAATGGACAGCGATAGCGGCCAGTGAAAGTAGACCGAGGGCAACGCGACCATCATGCCGGCGAAACCGATCATCGAACCGATGGACAAGTCGAACTCGCCCGCGATCATCAGAAGACACGCGCCGACCGCGAGCAGGCCGAGATAGGCGGCGACCTGCGACCAGTTCATCACGCCGTCGAGGTTGAACATGCCGGACGAGCCCGCGCCGAACCCGAACACGATGAACACGAGCACGGTGCCCGAAATTGCCGCGAATTCCGGGCGATTCAGCAAGTGACCGAACCACGATTGCTGGCGTACGCGCTCATCCGAGGGCTTGGCCTTGTCGGGTGTTTCAGCGTCGTCCTGCTGAGCGTTCACGTGAGGAGGGTAATGCTTGCCGGCTACGCCCATGATGGCTCCTTGAGACTCGATACGATGCAGTACGGATGTGCGTGCCCCCGCCGCGCCCCGCAAGGGAGCGCGACAGAAGCATGGGACATCGATGAAAGCGGGCGGCGCTAAGGAAGCCGCCCAAAGAAGGTCAGCTTGCGATCAACGATATTGACCGGCGTACTTCACGACCTTGTCGAGATTTTCTTTGGTGATGAAGCCCGGTCCCGAACGAATGTTCTTGGGGCCGTAAGACGGTTGCAGTCCGTAGGTTTCGAGGCGCGCCTTGAACTTCGGATTCGCTTCGAGAATCTGACGGATCTTCGCCGGATCGGTGGTGTGCTCCTTATGCACGATCGCGAGCACCGCCACCGGGATATAGCCTTGCAGATACGGCTGCTGATCGATCGCGAACTTGATCGTGCCGTCCTTGATCCCCTTCGCGATGTCGTCGGAGAAGTCGAAGGTCACGAAATAGATCTTGTTTTGCAGGCCCATTTGCGTGACGGCCTTGAGCGTCGCTGATGCGGGCGTCGGTCCGAGCGTGAGGATCGCGCCCGTATCCGGATGGTTGCGCAGATACGCCGATACCTTCGACTGAATCTCGGTCGGATCTTGTCCCGAATCGATCGTCGAGGCCTTGTAGTCGATGCCGAGCGCGTCCGCGAAGCCCTTGCAGCGATCGAACGAAACGGTGTTCGTCGCGATGTGGTTCACGCACAGGAACGACTTGACGCCCGCGGCCTTCGCCTTTTCGCCCGCCGCCTTGCCGGCCACATATTCCGGCTGGCCGACGTGCATGATCGCGCCCAGTTGCGCGCTCTGTTCTTCCGTGCCCGAGTTGATCGTCACGAGCGGAATCTTCTTCGCGGTGACCTTGTTGATCGCGCTCTTCAACACGTCGAAGTCGGCGATGGTGGTGATGACGCCGTCGTAGTTGCGCGCGGCGGCCTGCTCGATCAGACGCGACATGTCCGCGATATCGCCGTTCGGCGGATTGCGGTAGTCCGTCTGCACGTTGAAGTCTTCGTCAGCCTGCTTGATCGCGTTCTTGATGGTGTTCCACCAGGAATCCGAGTCCGGCGCGTGGCTGATCAGTACGAACTTCGCATCTGGCGCCGCCTGAGCGGAACTCGCCGCCATCAACGTTGCGCTGCACAACGCAGCAGCAGCCACCAGCGCGCGTAGCGCGGCCCGACCGTTGCAAATGGTCATTGTCTCCACCTATCTCGGTTGTTGTTTGGTGTGATGTTTTCGCGAGCCGGCCGATTGATGTGCCGCGCTCAGGACCAAGAGTAGGTCAGTTTTCGGCGACCTGCAACAGAAATTTCATTGATGCGGCAAATGGAAAATACATTCCAATTTGCTTGCCGCCTTCCTATAATCGGTTCTACGACGAACATCGAAAGAGCCTGTGATGGATGACGCCAGCACCGACGTACAAAGCGTCGACGAACTCATGCAGCGGATCACCGACGCGTACGACTCGCTGCCGCGCCAGTTGAAGAGTGTCGCGACCTACATCGAGCAGCATCGCCAGAGTGTGATGATGGATCGCACGAGCGATATCGCGAGCGCGTGCGGCGTGCATGCGTCGGCGGTCGTGCGTTTCGCGCAGCGCTTCGGCTTCTCCGGTTTCTCAGACCTGCAGGCCGTGTTCAGACAGGCATATACGGGCGCGGGCGGCTCGCAGCAGAGCTATCAGCAGCGCATTCGCAAGTTGATCGACGAGAAGGCGGGCGAGGCGTCGGGGCTGTCGGTGGCGCGCGAGTTCATCGCGGCGAGCCGCACGGGTCTCGACGAACTCGAAGCCGGCCTCGACGACGCGCAGTTCGAAGCCGCCGTCGACATGCTCTCGCAGGCCGAGAACATCTATGTGATCGGCGTGCGCCGCTCGTTCGCGGTGGCGAGCTACATCGTCTATGCATTGCAGCACACGAAGAAACGCGTGCATCTGATTTCGGGCTTCGGCGGCATGTTCCGCGAGCAGGTCCGCAGCGTGAAGAAGGGGGACGTGGTGGTCGCGATCAGCTTCGCGCCCTACGGCAAGGAGACGCAATATTGCGTGCGCGCCGCGCAGCATCACGGCGCGGCGACCCTCGTCATCACCGATAGCCAGCTTTCGCCGCTCGCGCGTCACGCGAGCGCGAGTCTGCTCGTGAAGGAGGGCAGCGCGTTCGCGTTCCGTTCGCTCACGAGCACCATTTGCCTGTGCCAGGCGTTGTTCATCGCGCTTGCGTACCGGCTGGAGTTGAATGTCGAGGAATCCAAGGAGACAGGTGGCTATGACGATTGATGTGGCGGTGTTTGGGGCAGGGCGCATCGGCAAGATTCACGCGGCCAATCTCGCGCGGCAGCCGGGCGTGCGTTTGAAATACGTCGTCGATGTGAATCGTGACGCGGCGTCCGCGCTGGCTGCCTTACATGGAGCACAGGTCGCGGATGTCGATGGCGCAATGGGCGATGCTTCCGTCGGCGTGACCGTCGTGTGTTCGAGCACGGATACGCATGCGGATCTGATTCTCGCGTCGGCGGCGCAGAAGAAGCATGTGTTCTGCGAGAAGCCCGTCGATCTCGCGATCGAGCGCGCGCGTGCATGCGCCGATGCGGTCGCGAAGGCGGGCGTCGTCTGCATGATCGGTTTCCAGCGCCGCTTCGATCCGACGTTCTCGGCATTGAAGGCGCGCATCGATGCGGGCGAGATTGGCGATCCGGAAATGCTGATCGTCACGAGCCGCGATCCGGGCGCGCCGCCGGTCGAGTACATCAAGCATTCGGGCGGCATCTTCAAGGACATGCTGATCCACGATTTCGATATCTTCCGCTGGATTCTCGACGACGAAGCCGACACGCTGCACGCGACGGGCAGTTGCCTGAGCGATCCGGCCATCGCCGATGCGGGCGATATCGATTCGACCGCGGTGACGATCCGCACGAAGCGCGGCCGTCTGTGCCAGATCAACACGGCGCGGCGTGCGGCGTATGGCTACGATCAGCGCTTCGAACTGCTCGGCAGCGCCGGCATGCTTCAGGCGGGCAACGTGCGGCCGACCGAAGTCACCGCCTATACGGCGACGGCCGTGTCGAGCGACAAGCCCGAAGCATTCTTCCTCGAACGTTATCGCGCGGCGTACGCGGCGGAAATCGCGCATTTCTTCGATGCGGTCGACAACGGCAAGCCGGTGCGTACCACGGTCGCGGACGGTCTGAAGGCGCTGGAACTCGCCGAAGCCGCGACGCTGTCGTGGCGCGAGAAGCGCATCGTCGCGCTCGGGGAGAAGGTCGCATGAATCCGCTGCGCTTCGGTATCGTCGGATTGGGGCGGCTCGGGCGGCGTCATGCGGAAAATCTCGCGTGGCACGTGCCGGGCGCGCGGCTCGTCGCGGCGTGCAGCCCGGTGAAGGAAGAGCGCGCGTGGGCGGAGCAGTCGCTGTCCGAGCTTTCGCTCTATGCGGATTACGATGAACTGCTCGCGGACGCTTCCATCGACGCCGTGTGGCTCGTCACGCCCACGTCGTTGCATGCGCGGCAGATCATCGCCGCATTGCGCGCGGGCAAGCACGTGTTCTGCGAGAAACCGCTATCGCTCGATCTCGCCGAATGCGATGCCGTGCTCGAAGAACACGCGCGTCATCCGCATCTGCAGGTAATGATCGGCTTCGTGCGACGTTTCGATGCGAGCTATCGCGATGCGTTCGATGGCGTCGCGAAAGGCGCGATCGGCCGGCCCTTCATGGTGCGCTCGCAGACCTGCGACAAGAACGATCCGGACGGCTTCTTCGTGCGATTCGCGCCGACATCGGGCGGGCTTTTTCTCGATTGCAGCGTGCATGACATCGATCTTGCGCGCTGGCTGCTCGGCAATCCGCGCGCCAAACGGGTGTATGCGAGCGGCACCATCGCGATTCACGATGGCTTGCGCGAGTGCGGCGATATCGACAATGGCGTGGGTACGATCGAATTCGAGGACGGGCGGCTCGCGGTGCTGTACGCATCGCGCACGATGGCGCATGGGCACGATACGCAGACGGAAGTGATCGGCACGGCGGGCGCGCTGTCGGTGGGACGCAATCCGCGGGCGAATCGCGTCGAGATCGCGGATGCGCACGGTATGCGCAACGCGTGTACGCCGACGTTCTTCGAGCGCTTCGAGGATGCGTTCTTGCGCGAGGCGCAGGCGTTCGTGGCGTTGCTCAGGGACGGGAAGGCGACGGGCCTCACGCTGGAGGATGCGAGGGAGGCTACGCGGATTGGGATCGCGATGCGCGAGGCTTATGAGAGCGGGAGGGCGGTGGAGTTGTGAGTATTCCAGGGCCCGCACTCGTCGATGCGGGCCTTTATCCGACAACCAGCCTGACGGGTTTGCCCACCCGAGCCAGCATCTCCACCAGCGTATCGATGGTGAACTTGGCCGTTTTCTTGTTCACGACATCCGAGACACGAGGCCGCGTGACATGCAGTATCTCGGCGGCTTCGGCTTGCTTGAGGTGATGCGCTTCGATCCACGTGGCGAGTTCGTCCATGAGTTGCGCTTTGAGCGCCAGGGTCTGGCCGACGAGTGCTTGCGACTCGTCATGGTATCGACGGGCTTCGTCGGCCGCGAAGCCGAGTTCGGTGAAGATGTTTGCGCCGGGCTTGGTTACGTGCCGCACTTGGGTGTCGACTTTGCTCATATCCGTGTTTTCCTTTCGGTCGTGATCGCGCGATAGCGAATCGCGGCGATTTCCTTATCGCGCTGGGACGTTGTGCCTATTTTAGAAGCAATGCAAAACATAGACAGCTTTCTCGAACTTGGCACATACACAGAGCAATCTAGCTTCAACAACGTCACGCGTGAACTAGAAGAGTCTCAACCAGCATGGGCCTGTCTTCGTGAGGAAAGCGATGCGTATCGGCATTGCGATGCGCAGGCTTTTGAATGTGAGAGGACGGATTTCGCGGTTGGTCACTGAGCTTTCGATGACTTTTACAAACTGTGTCAAATAGAAGTGCTAACAGTAAAAGGCTGATTCTTGTCACTAGTTTATTGGATTGACTACTGGTATCTTTGCGAACATTTCAAAAGACGCAATGTTTGATAAGGATAACAATATGGCTTACCAAGCCGCCATCCAGCGTAGTGATCCAACGGTTTTGCTGTTTCTCGTAGACCAGTCTGGCTCAATGGCTGACAGAATGGCGGGTAGCGAGCGCACGAAGGCACAGTTCGTGGCCGACGTTCTCAATAGAACTCTGATGAACCTGGTTACACGCTGCACGAAATCCGACGGAGTAAGGGATTATTTTGAAATTGGTGTCATCGGATACGGCGGGACCGGGGCGGCCAACGGTTTTCGCGGCAATCTGGCGACGTCTCTCCTGCAACCAATATCTCAAATTGAAGCGAACCCGCTTCGAGTGGAAGATCGTAACCGTAAGTTGGATGATGGTGCGGGGGGCTTTATTGAACAGTCGGTTAAATTTCCAGTCTGGTTCGAGCCTAAGGCGGACGGTGGTACGCCAATGTGCGCGGGCATCACGATGGCCGCAGAGGCGCTCGCAGGCTGGTGCGACGCACATTCGCAGAGTTATCCACCGACCGTTCTTCACGTGACGGACGGGGAGTCGACCGATGGGGATCCGGGCGCGCTGGCGGAAACGCTTCGCCAGTTCCATACCAGCGATGGCCACGTACTGTTGCTTAATTTGCACGTGAGTGCGCAGTGTGGACAGCCGGTGCAGTTCCCCGCGTCCGACAGTGCATTGCCTGATCAATACGCGAAACTGCTCTTTCGCATGTCAAGCCAGTTGCCGGAACATCTCGTTCGAATGGCGCAGGAAAAAAGTATCCAAGCTTCGCTCGAAAGCCGGGGCTTCATGTTCAACGCAGAAGCAGGCGAGATCGTGAATTTTTTCGACATCGGCACGCGTGCCTCGCAGCTTCGATAAATCGAAGATGTTCGACGTCGTCTTTAAGGCTTCAATCGCCAAGAATATCGAAGAGCAAGATGCAAACGAAGATGCGACGAGCATCGATTCATCGCGTGGCATCTTCGCAATATCGGACGGTGCCTCTGAGTCTTTTGATTCGCAGTCTTGGGCGCGACTCCTCGTCTCGAGATTCATCGAGGAACCTTCAATAAGCGTTTGTTGGGTCGACGCTGCGAGGAGGCTCTACGAGAGGACCTCCGACTTTGGTGCGATGTCCTGGTCGCGGCAAGCCGCATTCGAGCGAGGGAGTTTCGCAACGTTGCTTGGCGCGGAATGGCGTGAGAATTTGCAGGAGCTCGAGATTATCGCCGTCGGCGACAGTCTGGCTGTTCATCTGAGCGACGCTGATACTTTGGAGTCCTTTCCCTACAGGCGCGCCGAAGAGTTCGATGCGCGGCCCAAACTTCTATCGACGTTATCCGCAGCGAACGTTTTCGTTGCTTCCAGAGCGTTCAACACGGAGTCGTGCGTTGTCTGGCCGCTGACGAAACAGAGCATTGTCTTGATGATGACTGACGCGCTAGGACATTGGTTGCTGAACACCGCTGAGTCTGCGCGATCTCGTGCTGATTTGTTGTTGGCGGCGAATACCGAGGACGCGTTCAGACACCTTGTGCTGGAACAGCGAAGAATTGGTGCAATGCGGGTCGACGATACCACCTTGCTTGTTCTTGGTTTTGATGGAGCGGTTGCGGGATGACGTACCCGACACTCGAGCAGTATCAAGAGGTTCTGCAACATCCCAGAACGGCATTCCTTGATTCTGAGCTGACCGGCGGCAAGGTGGCGACGACAGGTCTGGGCATGCCTTTGGCGATGTGCGGTGGATTCGCATTGACTTACACCGTGACAGTCGGTGGCCGCAAGCTGGCAGTACGTTGTTTTCATAAAGAGTCTCGCGAATTACAACAGCGCTACGATGCCGTCTCATCAGTATTGCGCTCACTGCGCTCGCCGTATTTTGTGCCATTCGATTTTTTGAAATCGGGCGTCAGGGTCAACGGGGTTGACTATCCCATTGTCAAAATGGCGTGGGCGCAAGGTACGACCTTGGGCGAGTTTGTTGAGCAATATCACAGAGACAGTGCGCGAGTCGTGACGCTGATCGAAGCGCTGCGAAACCTTGCGCTTTACCTCGAGAGCCAGGGTATCGCGCACGGCGATATCCAGCCGGGCAACGTGATGGTTTCTCAGGACGGCGCGAGCATTCAGCTCATCGACTACGATGGCATGTTCGTCCCTGGCTTGGCCAACATGAAGAGCGCGGAGCTTGGGCATCGCAACTTTCAGCATCCTAGGCGCACGGACCAAAATTTCAACGCTCAACTGGATCGCTTTTCGTTCATCACGATAGACTTGGCTTTGCGCGCCCTTCTGCTGTCTCCACAGCTATGGACGACTACGCAGTGTGAACCTGAATCGTTTGTCTTTCGCGCCAATGACTTTGCGGATCCTGCGTCGTCGGAGACCTTCGCGACGCTTTCCCGATTGAGCGGACTCACGAGAGAGGTAAGCCACTTTGCCTCGATATGCGGCGCGGACATTGTCCAGACGCCATCATTGAGCGAATTCGTTGCGGGTCGGTCGATTCCCGCAGCGCCGGCGTACATTACTCCCGCAGCGACGGGATCAGGACGTCGTGCGCCCTACATGGGGCAGTACCCGGTGCTGGATGCTTCCAATTACCAGCGAGTCCACGGCTATGTTGGACAGATGGTCGAGCTAGTCGGTGAGGTGATCGACGTGGGCGGCGGGATGAGTCGCAGAGGGGGCCGACCGTATGTGTTCGTGAACTTTGGTGATTGGCGAGGGAAATGTGTAAAGCTCGCCATCTGGAGTGACGCGCTGGAGAAAATGAGAGTACAGCCTGATAGTTCTTGGAAAGGGCGCTGGTTGAGCGTGAAAGGTCTCGTTGATCCGCCTTACTCGAACCCGAAGCGTGAATATACACATCTTTCCATCACGATTTCGTCTCCAGGGTTGGTCCAGCAGATCGCAGGCGAGGAGGCAAGATATCGACTTGCGCTGGTCAATTCGACAGTGCGAACGTCGTCTCGTAGCGACGCAAATAGCAAACTTCTGGCCAGTCTCGGTAGCAGTCCGGCAACAGTGATACCAACACGGTCGTCTTCAGTACCGCCGAATGCTGCAAAGTCGACGGCATCTGGAAATCAGAAGTTGCTTGACCAGATGCGCAATCGGGCCAGTACGTCTTCGCGGACTACGGCACCGCCGTCTGTGCCCGCGACGGTTACTCGAAGGACAAGTCGGCCGAGTCCTGGCGCAGCACCTCAACCTGCGTCGCGCATCGTACCTGCATCCTCGAATGGCGTGCCTCAGTCGAAGTCGAGCGGTGAAGAAGTTCCTGGTTGGGTGTATGTTGTCGCTGTAGCGATCCTCGTCATGCTACTGAAGGCCATCATCAAGTAATCAATGATTCCTTCATCCTGCGCAGGAGGCGGCTCTCACGTCAGCCTTATGCGACCACCCTCGCAATCGATCTACCTCTCTTGCGCTAAAATCGAACCTTCACCGAGCGCTCACCCCCCAGGCAAAGAAAGGTTCAATCGCGATGGAAGTTCACAAGGAAGTCGACGCGCGCGGGCTCAACTGTCCGTTGCCGATTCTGCGGGCAAAGAAGGCGCTCGCCGACATGACGAGCGGTCAGATTCTGAAGGTGCTCGCCACCGACCCGGGATCGCAGCGCGATTTCGCGGCGTTCGCCAAGCAGACCGGCAACGAGATCGTCGAATCGACGTCGCAGGACAAGACGTTCATCTTTCTGATGCGCCGTCGCTGACACGGACAAGCACGCGTCCAAAAACAAAATGCCCGTCACGCAGGTGACGGGCATTTTTTTCAGGCGATCCGGCTAGCTAGCCAGCGCGGTTTCAGCCTTCGAGAATCGGCGCGCGATTGCGCAAATATTCCTCGAAGTCCGCCTTCACTTCCGGATGACGCAGCGCGAATTCCACCGTGGCCTTGAGATAGCCCAGCTTGCTGCCGCAGTCGAAACGGGTGCCGTGGTACTTGTACGCGAGCACTTGCTCGTCCGACAGCAGCGATTGGATCGCGTCCGTCAGTTGCAGTTCGCCGCCCGCGCCCGGCTTCAGCGCGCGGATGTGATCGAACACGCGCGGCTTGAGCACGTAACGGCCGACCACGCCCAGATTCGACGGCGCCACAGCCGGTTCCGGCTTTTCGACGATGCCCGACAGCTTGAAGATGTTGTCTTCCCACTCCTTGCCGTCGATGACGCCGTAGGACTTCGAATCCTGCGCCGGGATTTCTTCGACGCCGATCACCGAGCTGTGATAGTGATCGAATACTTCGATCATCTGCGACATCACGGGCGGCTTGCCGTACAGCAAATCGTCCGCGAGGATCACGGCGAACGGGTTATCGCCGACGAGCTTTTCCGCGCACAGCACCGCGTGGCCCAGACCGAGCGCTTCGGCCTGACGCACATAGAAACAGTCCACGTGGCTCGGCTTGATGCTGCGCACGAGTTCGAGCAGCTTGTCCTTGCCGCGCGCTTCGAGTTCCGCTTCGATCTCGTACGACTTGTCGAAGTGATCTTCGATGGCGCGCTTGCTGCGACCGGTCACGAAGATCATTTCGGTGATGCCGGCGGCCATCGCTTCTTCGACCGCGTACTGAATCAGCGGCTTGTCCACGACTGGCAGCATTTCCTTCGGGCTTGCCTTGGTCGCGGGTAGGAACCGCGTGCCCAGACCTGCGACGGGGAAAACCGCTTTGGTAACTTTTAGCATGTGATGACCCTGATCCTCTTAATTCATTGAAACGTCGAGACAACCGGAACGGATCGATAAATGATTCGAACCCCCAATTCAAGCCGGCAGACGCAATAATTGGGCCTGAAGTTTCTCGATGGTGGTTCCGTATTCTGCCAGCCTTTTGCGCTCCTGTTCAACGACAGCCGCCGGCGCTTTTGCAACAAAGCTTTCATTACCGAGCTTCGCGTTACATTTTGCGATCTCGGCAGTCAGACGGTCCACTTCCTTCGTGAGACGCTCGCGCTCCGCGGCGACATCGATCTCGACCTTCAGCACGAGCTTGCTCGTGCCGACGATCGCGACCGGCGCGCCATGGGCTTCCTTGTCGAGAGCGGCTTCGTCGTCGATGATCTTCACTTCGGAAAGACGCGCGAGGGCGGCGATATACGGCGCGAACGCGGAGAGGCGCGCCGCGTCGCCGTGCGCGAGCAACGGCACCTTCACCGCGGGCGACAGATTCATTTCGCCACGCAGATTACGACATGCATCGATGACAGTCTTCAGTTCGGCGGCCCACTGTTCAGCGGATTCGTCGATTTTTTTCTGCGCGGCGCGCGGGTAGGGCTGCGTCATGATCGACACTTCGCCTTCCTTCGCGCCCGACGGGAACGCGTCCGTCAGCGGGGCGACCTTCTGCCACAGCGCCTCGGTGATGAACGGAATGATCGGATGCGCGAGGCGCAGCACCGTTTCCAGCACGCGCAGCAGCGTGCGGCGCGTCGCGGTCTGCTGTTCCGGCGTGCCCGTCTGGATCTGCACCTTCGCGAGTTCGAGATACCAGTCGCAGTATTCGTCCCACACGAACTTGTAGATCGCGCTCGCGACGTTGTCGAACCGATAGTCCGCGAAGCCTTTCTCGACTTCCGCTTCCACGCGCTGGAGCAGCGACACGATCCAGAAATCGGCCTGCGAGTAATCCGTGTAGCCGCCCGGACCGCAATCGCCCGGCTTGCACGCGCCCGGATTCGCGAAACCGCAATCGTGACCTTCGCAGTTCATCAGCACGAAGCGCGTGGCGTTCCACAGCTTGTTGCAGAAGTTGCGATAGCCCTCGCAGCGCGCGAGGTCGAAGTTCACGTTGCGGCCGAGCGTGGCCATCGACGCCATCGTGAAGCGCAGCGCGTCCGTGCCGAACGACGGAATGCCTTCGGGGAATTCCTTGCGCGTCTTTTTCTCGATCTGCGCCGCGGCCTTCGGGTTCATGAGGCCCGTCGTGCGTTTCGCGACGAGCGCTTCGAGATCGATGCCGTCCACGATGTCGATCGGGTCGAGCGTGTTGCCCTTGCTCTTCGACATCTTCTGACCTTCGGCGTCGCGCACGAGGCCATGCACATAGACGGTGTCGAACGGCACCTTTCCGGTGAAGTGCGTGGTCATCATCACCATTCTGGCGACCCAGAAAAAGATGATGTCGAAGCCGGTCACGAGCACGGAAGAGGGCAGGAATGCGTCGAGTTCCTTCGTCTCGTTCGGCCAGCCGAGCGACGAGAACGGCACGAGCGCGGACGAGAACCATGTGTCGAGCACGTCTTCATCGCGCTTGAGCGAGCCTTTGTAGCCGTGCGCGTCGGCATCGGCGCGGGCTTCGTCTTCCGTCTTCGCGACGAAGATCTCGCCGTTCTCGCCGTACCACGCGGGAATCTGATGGCCCCACCACAACTGGCGCGAGATGCACCAGTCCTGGATGTTTTCGAGCCACTGATAGTACGTGGTGGTCCAGTTCTCCGGCACGAACCTGATCTGGCCGCTGCGCACGACATCGAGCGACGTTTCCGTGATCGACTTGCCCGGATTGAACGTGCCTTCGGGCGCGGCCTTGGTCATCGCGACGAACCACTGGTCCGTGAGCATCGGCTCGATCACGACCTGCGTGCGATCGCCGCGCGGCACCATCAGCTTGTGCGGCTTGACGGATTCGAGCAGGCCGAGCGCTTCGAGATCCTTCACGACTTCCTTGCGCGCGTCGAAGCGGTCCATGCCGCGATACTTCTCGGGCGCGTTGTCGTTGATCTTCGCGTCGAGCGTGAGGATCTCGATCTGCGGCAGCTTGTGGCGCTGGCCGACGGCATAGTCGTTGAAATCGTGTGCGGGCGTGACCTTCACGACGCCGGTGCCGAATTCGCGATCGACGTATTCATCGGCGATCACCGGGATTTCGCGGTCGCACAGCGGCAGCACGACCGTCTTGCCGATCAGATGCTGATAGCGCTCGTCCTCCGGATGCACCATCACGGCGACGTCGCCGAGCATGGTTTCGGGGCGCGTCGTCGCAACCGTGAGATGGCCCGAGCCGTTCGGCAGCGGATACTGGATGTGCCACAGGCTGCCGTTCTCTTCCTCGCTCACGACTTCCAGATCCGACACGGCCGTGCCGAGCACCGGGTCCCAGTTCACGAGGCGCTTGCCGCGATAGATGAGCCCTTGCTTGTAGAGCGTGACGAACACGTCGCGCACGGCGGCCGACATCTTGTCGTCCATCGTGAAGTATTCGCGCGACCAGTCGATCGACGCGCCCAGGCGGCGCACCTGATTCGTGATCGTCGAGCCGGATTGCTGCTTCCACGCCCAGACGCGCTTCAGGAATTCCTCGCGGCCGAGGTCATGGCGCGACACGCCTTGCGCATCGAGCTGACGCTCCACGACGATCTGCGTCGCGATGCCCGCGTGGTCCGTGCCCGGCACCCACAGCGTGTTCTCGCCGAGCATGCGGTGATAGCGCGTGAGACCGTCCATGATGGTCTGATTGAACGCGTGCCCCATGTGCAGCGTGCCGGTGACGTTCGGAGGCGGCAACTGGATGGAGAAATTCTTCGCGCCCTCTTTGAACGTGGGCGCGGAAAGCCCGCGTTTTTCCCATTCCGGGCCCCATTGGGACTCGATGTTTTGAGGCTCGAAGCTCTTCGCAAGCGTGCTGTCGCTCATTGTGGAATCTGCCGAAAAATGCGTGAAAAAATGCGGGGGAATCCCCAATTATAAGGTTGCGCGCGCGACGTCGGACGAATTCGGCCCGTGGGCGCGCACCTCTGGCCGGCCGGCGACTCCATCGGCGCGGTCTTATAATGACCGGCCCATCGCCAGAATTATTTCTGGCCCGCTCTCCTGCCGCTGCACTTTCCCATGCCCGACCTGCTCGCGAATCTGAACCCCGAACAACTCGCCGCCGTGACGCTGCCGAACGAGCCCGCGCTCATTCTCGCGGGCGCCGGCAGTGGCAAGACGCGCGTGCTCATCACGCGCATCGCATGGCTGATCCGGCAGGGCTATGCGTCGCCGCCGACCGTTTTGGCCGTCACCTTCACGAACAAGGCGGCGCGCGAAATGATGGCGCGCCTTTCCGCGCTTCTGCCGATCGACACGCGCGGCATGTGGATCGGCACCTTTCACGGCCTGTGCAACCGCATGCTGCGCGCGCATTACCGCGACGCCGGCCTGCCGCAGACCTTCCAGATCCTCGATACCGCCGATCAGCTTTCCGCCATCAAGCGTCTGATGAAGGGCCTGAACGTCGACGACGAAAAGTATCCGGCGAAGAATCTCCAGTACTTCATCAACAACGCGAAGGAGCAGGGCCTGCGTCCAAAAGACGTCGATGCCACCGACGCGTTCAATCGCAAGTTCGTCGAGCTTTACGAAGCCTACGATCAGCAATGCCAGCGCGAAGGCGTCGTCGATTTTCCGGAGCTGCTGCTGCGCTGCCATGAGTTGCTCGCGCACAATCCGCCGCTGCGCGCGCACTATCAGGCGCGCTTTCGCAATATTCTCGTCGACGAGTTTCAAGACACGAACAAGCTGCAATACGCCTGGCTGAAACTGCTCGCGGGCGAACACAACGCGATCTTCGCGGTCGGTGACGACGACCAGTCGATCTACGCATTCCGCGGCGCGAATGTCGGCAACATGCACGACTTCGAGCGCGAGTTCCGCGTGCGCAATCTCATCAAGCTGGAGCAGAACTACCGCTCGCACGGCCATATTCTCGATACGGCGAACTATCTCATCGCGAACAATGCGCGACGGCTCGGCAAGAATCTGCGCACCGACGCGGGCCACGGCGAACCGGTGCGCGTCTACGAATCCGCGACGGATTCGCAGGAAGCGGGCTGGATCGTCGAGGAGATCAAGGCGCTCATCAATACGGGCGTGTCGCGCGGCGAGGTCGCGGTGCTTTATCGGAGCAACGCGCAGTCGCGGACCATCGAGCATACGCTCGTGAACGCGGGCATTCCGTATCGCGTGTACGGCGGCCTGCGCTTCTTCGAGCGTCAGGAAGTGAAGCACGCGCTCGCGTATCTGCGTCTGATCGACAATCCGAACGACGACACCGCGTTCGCGCGCGTCGTCAATTTCCCGACGCGCGGCATCGGTGCGCGTTCCATCGAGCAGGTCGCCGACGCGGCGCGTCTCTATAACTGTTCGATGGCCGCCGCCGTGCCGTATGTCACCGGCAAGGCGGGTTCGAGCCTCGGCGCGTTCGCGACGCTCATCGCGAAGATGCGCGCCGAAACGCAGCAGATGAGCCTGCCTGATACGGTCGAATACGTCGTGCGCACGAGCGGCCTCGCCGCGTTCTACGAAGGCGAGCGCGAAGGCCAGGATCGGCTCGAAAACTTGCAGGAACTCGTGAACGCGGCGGCGGCATTCGTCAGCGAAGAAGGCTACGGCCTCGACACACCCGCACGCTCGATTCCGCTGCGTCCGGGTGCGACGGCTCTGCCGGAGATCGTCAGCGACGACGGCGAGATCGAAGTGCTCGACGCGCCTGGCATCGCCGATCCCGCGCAGAATCCCGACACGATGACGCCGCTCGCCGGTTTCCTGTCGCACGCATCGCTCGAAGCCGGCGACAATCAGGCGCAGGCCGGCCAGGACGCCGTGCAACTGATGACCGTGCACGCGGCGAAGGGCCTCGAATTCACGGCGGTCTTCATCACCGGGCTGGAAGAGGGCCTGTTTCCGCACGAGAATAGCGCGCAGGAATCGGACGGGCTGGAGGAAGAGCGGCGTCTCATGTACGTGGCGATCACGCGGGCGAAGGAACGGCTCTATCTGTCGTTCGCGCAGAGCCGCATGCTGCACGGCCAGACGCGCTACAACATCCGCTCGCGTTTCTTCGACGAGTTGCCCGAAGGCTCGCTCAAGTGGCTCACGCCGAAGGTCGAGGCGGGCGCGCGCTGGGGCGGACGCGCCGACAACGCCGGCTGGGGCCGCGACTGGTTCGCGCGTCCCGGACAGGAGCGCGGCGGTTCCACCTACGGCGCCGCTCAGTCGAGTCCGGCGCTGCCCGCGTTCGCCAACGAGCAGCGCGCGGCGGAGGGCGGCTTCAAGGTCGGCCAGGCCGTGTTCCACACGAAGTTCGGCGAAGGCACCGTGACGGCGCTCGAAGGCTCCGGCGGCGACGCGCGCGCGCAGGTGCGCTTCAAGCGCCACGGCGAGAAGTGGCTCGCGTTGTCGGTTGCGAAGCTTCAGGCCGTCGAATGAACATGAAGCGGCTCGGCATCATGGCGGCGCTGCCGCAGGAACTGGGCGACCTGATCGCGCAGATGCAGGCGGCGGGCGAGGTTCGCACGGTCACGCTCGGGCGGCGCGAATACTACATCGGCGATGCGCACGGCCGCGCCGTCGTGGTCACGCTCGCGCGCATCGGCAAGGTGGCGGCGGCGGCGACCGCCAGCGCGCTGATCCACGTCTTCGAAGTCGATGCCATCGTCTTCACGGGCGTCGCGGGCGGCGTTCGCGCGGATGTGCAGGTGGGCGATGTCGTCGTCGCAGATACGTTGATGCAGCACGATCTCGATGCGTCGCCGCTCTTTCCGCGCTACGAAGTGCCGCTGCTCGACCGCGCGCGCTTCGACGCCGATCGCCCGCTTTCCGATGCGCTCGCCGCAGCCGCCGACGCGTTCATCGCCGAAGAAGGCGGCGCGCTGGCGGAACGTTTCGCCGTCGCCGCGCCGCGCGTGCATCGCGGGCTGGTCGTGAGCGGCGATCGTTTCATCGCGAGCCACGACGCGCTCTTCGCGTTGCGCGATGCATTGCCGGACGCGCTCGCGGTCGAAATGGAAGGCGCGGCCATCGCGCAAGTCTGCTACGAGCACGACGTGCCGTGCGCGGTCGTGCGCACGATCTCCGATACCGCCGACGCAGCGGCGCCCGCATCGTTCGCCGAATTCCTCACCTCGATCGCCGCGACTTACTCGTCCGGCGTTTTATCGCGGTTTTTGCGCGACGCGGCCTGATTCACCGCCGACGCCCGCGTTCTCTCGCAGAAATTCCCGCTTGTAGTTGAGAATGATTCTCAATACAATGACTCGCACGACGTGAGGCAGTCATCGAGCAAACGGGAGGTGCGACGACATGACCAACGATTTCACCGCCATCGGCATGACGAACGACCGCGGCGAGCGTTGCGCGATTTCGGCGAACGCCGCCAAGGTGCTCGAAACGACGCGCCGCGCGTGGAACGAGGCGTCGGCTCAGGCGCCGCAGAAGGCGACGCATCGTCCGCCGCGCGTCGCGCAACCGAAGAAACGCGTGGTGCCGCGGCGTTCGCGCTGGTCGTCGCTCGTCGCCGCGCTGAACTACTGGAGCCCGAAACCGCTGTGAACGCCGCCGATTCCACTTCGAAATCCATGACGCCTTCCTCGCTCGCGCTCGACGCGCGCTTTTTCGACGCGAGCCGTTTCCCGCTCGTGCGCCTGCGTCCTCGCGCCGTGAAACCGGGTTACGCGTTCGCGTGGAGCACGCAGATGCGGCGCCTCGTGGCGCTCTCGACGCCCTTCGTGCTGGTCGCCGAGCACGACGAAAACGAAACCGCCGACGACGCGCGCCTGCGCGCCGCCTGGATGCGCACGCATCGCGCGATGCTCGCCGCTTACTGCCGTGGGCTGATCGTGATCGAGCCGCGCATCGCGGCGCGCGCGACCACGCGTGAAGCGTTGCGCGCGCTCACCGAAGGCTGCGGCGTGCGCACGGTCGTCGTGTCGAGCATCCGGGTCGCGGGCGAGCTCGCGCCGGTGCTGCTGAAGCATTCGGCGTCCGAGGCCGCGCCCGTTCCCGCTACGCGAAGCCGGGCGATCTGAACGATCCGATCGATCAGGGCGCGCCCTGTCTAGCACGGGTTTGTCGGCTGCTCTATTCTGTGAGGCCAGCCAACGCCGTTTTGCAGAGGACGCGCATGCCGACTTACCAGGAAGCGTATCGTCGGTCCGTCGACGAGCCCGAAGCGTTCTGGGCCGAACAGGCCCGACGCATTCATTGGCAGACTCCGTTCGATCAGGTGCTCGACCGCAGCAAGCCGCCGTTCGCGCGCTGGTTCGTCGGCGGCAAGACCAATCTTTGTCACAACGCGGTGGATCGGCATCTGGCGTCGCGCGCGCAACAGGACGCGCTCGTCTATGTGTCGACGGAAACGGGCATCGAGCGCCGCTACACCTACGCCGAGCTGCATGCCGAAGTGAACCGCATGGCCGCCGTCATGCGTTCGCTGCACGTGAAGAAGGGCGATCGCGTGCTCATATATCTGCCGATGATCCCCGAAGCGCTCTTCGCGATGCTCGCGTGCGCGCGTATCGGCGCGGTTCATTCGGTCGTGTTCGGCGGCTTCGCGGCGCCGAATCTCGCGGCGCGTATCGATGACGCCGAGCCCGCGCTCATCGTCACCGCCGATGCCGGCGCGCGCGCGGGCAAGGTGATCGACTACACGCCGCTCGTCGACGAAGCGCTGTCGCGCGCCGAATACAAGGTGCCGCAGGTGCTGCTGATCGACCGGCAACTCGCGCCCGAGCGTTTGCAGGCGAGCTATCTCGTCTCCTACGAGCCGCTGCGCGAACAGTTCTTCGATGCCCACGTGCCCTGCGAATGGCTCGAATCCAACGAGCCTTCCTACGTGCTCTACACGTCCGGCACGACGGGCAGGCCGAAGGGCGTGCAGCGCGATGTCGGCGGTTACGCGGTGGCGCTCGCCGCGTCGATGGAGCATATCTTTCAGGGCTCGCCGGGCGACACGATGTTCACCGCATCGGATGTCGGCTGGGTCGTAGGTCACAGCTACATCATCTATGCGCCGCTCATCGCCGGATTGACGACCGTGATGTACGAAGGCACGCCGATCCGTCCCGACGGCGGCATCTGGTGGCGGCTCGTCGAGCAGTACAAAATCAACCTGATGTTCACCGCGCCGACCGCGATCCGCGTGCTCAAGAAGCAGGACCCGGCGCTGATGGAGAAATACGATCTGTCGAGTCTGCGCGCGCTGTTTCTCGCGGGCGAACCGCTCGACGAGCCGACCGCGCAATGGATCCAGAGCGCGTTGAAGAAGCCCGTCATCGACAATTACTGGCAGACGGAAACCGGCTGGCCGATGATCGCGATTCCGCGCGGCATCGAGGAATTGCCGACCAAGCTCGGCTCGCCGGGCGTGCCGTCGATGGGCTTCAACCTCAAGCTGCGCAACGAAGCGACAGGCGAGGAGTGCGCGCCGGGCGAGAAGGGCGTCGTCACGCTGTCGTATCCGTTGCCGCCGGGCTGCATGCAGACCGTCTGGGGCGACGACAAGCGTTTCATCGATACCTACTGGGAGAGCGTGCCGAACCAGATGGTCTATTCGACCTTCGACTGGGGCGTGCAGGACGAAGACGGCTATGTGTCGATTCTCGGGCGCACCGATGACGTGATCAATGTCGCGGGGCATCGGCTCGGGACGCGCGAGATCGAGGAGGCGTTGTCGGCGCATCCGGCGGTGGCCGAAGTGGCGGTCGTCGGTATTGCGGATTCGGTGAAGGGGCAGGCCGCGGCGGCGTTCGTCGTGCTGCGTGATGCCGATCGCATCAATGCGCCGGGCGCGCGTGAGGGCATGGAGGCGGAGCTTTGCCACGCGGTGGATTCGCAGCTCGGCGCGATCGCGCGTCCGGCCCGAGTGCACTTCGTGACGATGCTGCCGAAGACGCGCTCGGGGAAGCTGCTGCGAAGAGCGATTGCTGCGCTGGCGGAAGGGCGCGATCCGGGTGAACTGCCGACGATCGAGGACCCGGGCGCGCTGATGCAGGTGAGGGAAGCGCTGGGGATGAAGTAGGCTCTCGCGGCGTAGCTGGTTGAAGGGCGGCGGCATCGCGCGAGCGGAGCCGCCGCTTTTTTCTGTGTGTGTGCGCTATTTCCCAATCGGTGACAATGCGCACGAAGTTTCCGATCGCGAGCATTGATTGTGAGCAAAAGCTTCGCGCTTTGACTTCTGAAAGGATCGGCTGGCGGGAATGGCATTGATATGATTGGTATGACTAAATTATCGAGGCCGTTCCATGTCGTATCGTTATCCCGATGCCGCAAATCTCGCCGGTAAGCCGCTTGTAGGATCACACAATTGCGTAGACCTCGTGAAGCACTACGCAGGCGCTCCGGCGACGTACGCCTGGCACGAAGGCGAGCGCGTTCTCGATGCGGCTCACATTGACGTCGGCACTGCGATTGCCACGTTCGAAAATGGAAAGTATCCAAACAGGGCGCACGATAACCATGCTGCGCTTTTCTTGCGCCGAGAGGGCAGCACGATTTACGTCGTCGATCAGTGGGCGGGCGACGAGCGTAAGCCGACGATCACGGAGCGGTCCATTCGCTCGAAAGGAAAATACAAGAATGGAGAATACGTTGATCCGAGCAACAACGCAGATGCTTTCTCTATCATCCAGTGACGTTAGACGTATGCGATTGTCTTCGTTTCTCGTGGTAGCGGTCACCTGCATTGGCGTGCTCGCATCCACGGACGTCAGCGCGGAGGTTCACATCTCCTGCCCCACGAGCGTTTCCACGCAGCCAGCGGTCGTCAACGACGTGCCGGACGGATGGCATGCGAACCAGCGATCGACCTCGTCTTACGTGCGAGGCGTTTCGATCTCTGTCGGTCCACCGGACGAGCTCGGCGATCTCAAGCCCGACATCAGGACGATCAAGGGCGGCAGATCCTTCTCATGGCAATTCGTGCAGGCTGACCACGATGCCGGCGTCTGGTTGTCCTGTGGTTACGAAAATACCGTGGCGTTGTCACAGCTCTTGCCCAAGGGCCTCTCGAAATGCCGTGCCATTCTCTCCACTACGCGAGATGGATATCCGAATGTTGTCGTGTCCTGTCAGTAGAGCGCGCTTTACGGCGCCTGCGCAAACACGGTGTTTCGGTCAGCGTCGCGCGTGGATTGGCATCAGAGAAGCGCATCTGGACGACGCTGACTGTCTACCGCTCGTCACGCATCGTTAAGCCGATTGCCCATCGAATCGATCGATGGGCGACGGCCAGATCCACGCTAGAAAGGCCTCAGCCCTTCGCGTGCGCCTCATGCGTCTTCGGCAGCAACACCGTCAGCACACCGAGCAACGGCAGGAACGCACAAACCTTGTACACGTAATCGATGCTGGTGGCATCGGCGAGATGCCCGAGCACCGCCGCGCCGACGCCGCCCATCCCGAACGCGAAGCCGAAGAACAGGCCCGCGACCATCCCGACCTTGCCCGGAATCAGCTCCTGCGCATAGACGAGAATCGCCGAGAACGCCGAAGCCAGCACGAGCCCGATGATCACCGACAACACGCCCGTCCAGAACAGATTCGCATAAGGCATCAACAGCGTGAACGGCGCGACGCCGAGAATCGACACCCAGATCACCACCTTGCGCCCGACCTTGTCGCCGACCGGCCCGCCGATGATCGTGCCCGCCGCCACCGCCGCGAGGAACACGAACAGGTGAATCTGCGCGGCCTGCACCGACAGCCCGAACTTGCTGATCAGATAGAACGTGAAGTAACTCGTGATGCTTGCGAGATAGAAGTACTTGGAGAACACGAGCAGCACGAGCACGCTCATCGCCATGATGACCTTGTTGCGCGGCAGCGTTGCATGCGTGACCTGCGCGCGGCCCTTCTTCGTCGCCGGATGACGCTTGTACCAGCGACCGATATTCGCGAGCACGAACATCGCGACGAGCGCCGCCGCCGAGAACCACGCGATGCTCTTTTGCCCGTGCGGAATGACGATCAGCGCGGCGAGCAGCGGCCCGAGCGACGAGCCCGCATTGCCGCCGACCTGAAACAGCGACTGCGCGAGACCATGTCTGCCGCCCGACGCCATGCGCGCAACCCGCGACGACTCCGGATGAAACACCGACGATCCGCAGCCGACCAGCGCCGCCGCGATCAGCAGCGTGCCGAAATTGCCCGCGATCGACATCAGCAAGAGACCCGACAGCGTAAAGCCCATGCCGACAGGCAGCGAATAAGGCTTCGGGTGCTTGTCCGTGTACAGGCCGACGAGCGGTTGCAGCAGCGAAGCCGTGACCTGATACACCAGCGTGATGAGGCCGATCTGTCCGAACGAGAGCGCGAACTCAGCCTTGAACATCGGATAGATCGCCAGAATCAGCGACTGGATCATGTCGTTCAGAAGGTGCGAGAAGCTGATCGCGCCCAGAACGGAATAAACGGTGCGTTGCGTGCCCGCGGTGGCGGAACCCGCGGCGGTTGCGCCGGCCGATGCGCCGGAAGGCGACAAAGCGCCCTTGTCGATGCTCGTTTGCATGGTGAATGGCTGATGTAAGCGAAAAAGTCCCGGTTTTTGGTCCATTTCAGTGCGGCATTTATGCGCAGGCTGAAGTTCTGACAAGTTTAGGATGTCCTCGTTACGTTGTCCTGCCAAGCTTTGTCGCGAATCGGACAGGATAACCGCCGCCATCGCCGTTGTTTCGTCTTACGCAACCATTTTTGGCCGGTTATAACAAGCACGGCGGCGAACGCATGTTCGCTTTCCGATAAAAAGGCTCAAGAAAGCCGACAAACCTGCCGTACTCCGGTGGGGAGACCAGACCAGGCCAGGGCTTGCCACACGACGGCTAAGTCCGCAGATCAAATCGGGGAAACGATCGATGAAACTGCTTTCGCTACGCGCCGCAAAAGACGCGGGCTTCGTGGCGCGCGCCGACGCCGCGGCAACCGAAGAACACGCGCGCGAGCGCACGACCACGCGCGCGCTGTCCGTCAAGGCATCGCTCAGGCTCGCTTTCGGGCTCGTGCTCGCGGGGACGCTCGCCATCGGCGCGATTTCGCTCACGCAGATCAGCCGTCTGAACGGCGCGACCGAATCCATCTACACGCAAGGCTATGTCGCGAGCCGCGCGGCCGAGGAAACGCGCGGCTATCTGCTGCGCGCGAGCCGTTCGCAGAAGATGCTGCTGACCGCGTCGACCGCGAAAGAGCGCGACGATCTCGGCGCGCAGATCGAGCAGTCGCTCGCGGACATCGGCCGTGAGCAGGCGCAGCTCGCGCAATATATCGATCACGCCGACAAGGACGCGCTCGCGCAGCAAAAGAGCTTCTCCACCGCGCTGTCGAAGTGGAGCGAGAACCTGCGCACCTTCGTCAAGCTCGTGAAAGAGCAGCCGCTCGATCTCTCGCAGATGAACTGGCAAGTCGGCACGCAGGACGTGTCGCTGCTGGTCGAAACGGGCAAGCTCGAAAAGATGGTCGACGATCTCGTCGCGCGCCGCGGCGCAGCGGCCAAGGCGACGATCGATTCCGCCGCGTTCATCTTCCACTCGTCGTTCGTGATGGTGCTCGGGCTGACGCTCGCGCTGTTCGTGCTCGCGATCGTCGTCTCCGAATGGGTCGTGCGGCGTCTCGCCGGGCAGCTCGGCGGCGAGCCCGGTTATGCGAAGGACATCGCGCGGCGCATCGCGTCGGGCGATCTCGCGTATCCGGTCAGGCTCAAACGCCGCGACGATGCGTCGATGCTGCACGCGCTCGCGGAAATGCAGGCGGGCCTTTCGTCGACCGTCGGCGATATCGCCGCGAGCGCGGAGGCGATCGCATCGGCGTCGAGCGAAATTTCCACGGGCAACGTCGACTTGTCGCGCCGTACCGAAGAGCAGGCGGTCGCGCTGGAAAAGACCGCGGCCAGCATGGAGCAGCTCACGTCGACGGTCCGTCAGAACGCGGACAACGCGAAGCAGGCGAGCACGCTCGCCGCGAACGCATCGGCGATCGCGGAGAAGGGCGGCGCGGTCGTCGGCCGCGTGGTCGAGACGATGCAGCGCATCGATGCGAGCGCGAAGAGCATTGGCGACATCATCGGCGTGATCGAAGGCATCGCGTTTCAGACCAACATCCTCGCGTTGAATGCGGCGGTGGAAGCCGCGCGCGCGGGCGAGCAGGGGCGCGGCTTCGCGGTCGTCGCGGGCGAGGTGCGCAGTCTCGCGCAGCGCTCGTCGTCGGCGGCGAAGGAGATCAAAGGGCTGATCGGTACGTCGGTGTCGCGCGTGTCGGACGGCTCGACCTACGCGCAGGAAGCCGGCGCCACGATGGAGGAAGTCGTGAAGGCGGTGCGCCGCGTCACCGACATCATGGGCGAGATTTCGGCGGCATCGGCGGAGCAGAAAACGGGCATCGAGTCGATCGGCGAAGCGGTCACGAAGATGGACGCGAACACGCAGCAGAACGCCGCGCTCGTCGAAGAAGCGGCCGCGGCGGCGCAATCGCTCGACGATCAGGCGCGCGCGCTGAAGTCGCTGGTCGGCAAATTCCAGTTGGCCTGACGCAAGACATCGATATAAAATCGCGGACGGGCGCGGCAGGGCGCCCGGTCTCGCGAAAGTCTTGGGCATCTGCCACGCAACACATCAATTCTGGATCGAACCGCAACGTCGAACCTTTATAGCCGCAGCGAGAACGGCGCAACAAAGGAACAACGTTATGTGGTCAACATCCTGTCCGATCTCTTCTTCCGTTTCCAATAGCGACTTTCTGCGCGAACACGCGCGGCGCTTGCTTCGCCATGCGCGCGACGGCGACACGAGCGCATCCATGCCCGTCCTGCGTCGCCTGCTCGCGGCAAGCGTTACGCGAGCTGAACGTCTCGCCGACCTGCACGCGATCCGCGACGATCTGCAACTGAAGCATCTTCTTGCGATGCTCGCCGCCGAACTCGGCTACGCGAGCTGGGACGCCTGCAAGCTCGATATCGACGAGCAGCCGGGCGCGAAGATCGACCGTTACCGGCTCGACGCGGGCGCGTTCAACGACTATGAAAAGAACTGGTTTGCGAACGAGGAGGACGCGCTCGAATGGCAGTGCGCGCACGGCGGCTATATCGTGCGATACGGCGATCAGGCCGTGGCGATCCTGAAGCGGGAATGAGGCAGAAAGGCTGATGCGCGCAGGAAGGAAGCCGGTCAGATCAGCTCGACTTCCTTCCAGTTCGCGCTAAGGAAAAAACGGCTCAGCTCCTTCGTGAGCTCGTTGAGCGCGCTCATCTCGGGCGCCGAGATCTTGCGCACGTGCTGCGGGGACGTCCAGTCGCCGTAAATGAGCGCGACGGTCGAATCGTTCGATTTCACCGGCAGCAGCACGAAAGCCTGCGCCTCGCCGAGCGTGTCCTTGTACCAGCGCGGCAGGCGTGCGTCGATACGCGCGTCGTGCGCGTTCTCGATGAAGATGCCGACCGGATTCGTGATCGCGAGATGGAACACGTCGGGGCGGAACTCCGCGGAGAAGCGCAGTCGCGGCAGCATCGGCTCGACGCCGCCGCCGAGCGCGAGACGCGCGTGGAACTCGTTATTGGCCTGGCGCACGAACACCACCGTGCGCGACAGATGCAGACTCCCGAGAATCGATTCCGAGGCCAGCGCGAGCGCCGGCGCGAGCGCATTTTTCGTCGGCAGCGAGCGTAAGTCCTCCACGCTCGCCCCGATGCGCGCCTCCGCCGACACCTTCGCGCGCGCCATGGCATCGGCGTTCGCCTGCAGCTCGGAGATTTCGCGGATCACGCCGTCGCTCGCCTCCTCGTTCGCGAGCGCGAGGCTCATCGCGGTGAGGGTGTCCGCGTCGGTCTTGAGCGGGCCGCTGTAGCGGCTGGCGATGTCGAAGAGCACCGATTCGCGGCCTTCCACGGCCGTGTTCTGCGCGGTGAGCGCGTCGGCGACTTCGGTCGAATAGTTGGAGATGGCGCGCAGCCAGCGCACGTGCTTCGGCACGGTTTCATCGACGGGCGCGTTCGGATCGGTCGCGCGCATGCCTTCGCGGATCGTTTCCGGCAGCCGCCAGCGATCCGCGGCTTCGAGACCGATTTCGTCGAAGGTGACGCCCAGAAGCGCCGCGCACGCGTCGCTGTCCGGGATATTTTCCGACGCCGCCTTGCGCCGCAACTGATCCCACTCGTGTTCGAGATAGAACGCGACGAGCAGCTTGCCGATCTGCCGCATCAGCGTGCAGACGACCGCTTCTTCGGCGGAGCGCAGATCCTTGTGCTCGGTGAGCTGCCGCGCGACCGCGCCCGAGAGCAGGGTGCGGTTCAGTTCGAGCTTCGCGTCGATACGGCGCGGCGCGCTCTGATGGAAGTGATCGACGAGCTTCAGTCCCACGACGAGATGGCCGACCGCGTCCATGCCGAGCACCATCAGCGCGCGCGTGACGGTGGTGATGTTGCCGCCGAATGCGATGTACATCGCCGAATTGGCGAGGCGCAGCACCTTCTGCGTGAGGCCGACGTCCGACAGCACGACATGCACGAGCGACGTGAAGTCGAGGTCGTTGTCGTTCATCGCGGACACAGTGGTGCGCAGCGCCTGAGACAGCATGGGGAAATCCCCGCGCTCGCTCATGCGCGCCCACAGCTTGTCCAGTAGTTCGGCCTTGGTGCGTGCCATTGCTAAAAGTTAAAAGCCTGTTCGTTACGCGACGGCTAACCCGAGGCGGCCCTGCAAGTTCAATCCGCCCTGACAACGAAATGTACACGTTATTAGGGAGTTACGGCGCGTCCTTCGATCAGAACGCGAACATCGCCCGCTCGTCACGACTCGTGCAACACGAGCGAATTCGACTGGAACGAGCGCGCCAGCTCGTCCGACGGCAACGCGTGGCTGATGAGCCAGCCCTGAATGTGATCGCAGCCGAGGTCCGCGAGCAAGTCGCGCTGCGCTTCCGTTTCGACCCCTTCGGCAACCAGTTCCAGCCCGAGCGACTGCGCGAGCCCGACGACCGCGCTCACGATCGCGCGGTTGTTGCGGGACGTAATCAGGTTCTCGACAAAGCTGCGGTCGATCTTGAGCTTCGAGAGCGGAAAACGTTGTAAATAGGCGAGGCTCGAATAGCCGGTGCCGAAATCGTCGACGGCGAACCTGATGCCGATCGACGTCAGCGCTTCCAGAAGACGCGTCGCTTCTTCCGGATCGTGCATCAGGAGGCTCTCGGTGATCTCGAAGACGAGCCGGCGCGCGTCGATGCCGGTGAGCGCGAGCGCTTCCTTCACCGCCGCGGTGAAGCGCTTGTCGCGGAACTGCTGCGGCGACACGTTCACCGACACGTAATCGAGCCGGATGCCGATCGCATCCCACTGCGTGATCTGCATGCACGCGGCCTTCAGCACCCAGTTGCCCAGATAGTTGATGAGGCCGATCGATTCCGCGAGCGGAATGAACGTCGACGGCGGCACGAGCCCGTGCACCGGATGATTCCAGCGCATCAGCGCTTCCACGCCGACCACCGCGCCCGTGCGGATCTTCGTGATCGGCTGGAAGTAGAGCGAGAACTCGCCGTTGCGCACGGCTTCGTACAGATCCGCTTCGAGCTTCAGACGCTCGGCGTCGGCGGGGTTGTCGTCGATCGTGTGGAAGACGAGCGCGTTGCCGCCCGATTCCTTCGCCTGCGCGAGCGCGTGATCAGCCATGCGCAAAAGACTCGTCTGCGCGCCGTTCTTCGCGCTCTTGCCGCTCTGATCCGGATACAGCGCGACGCCCACGCTCGCCGACAAATGCGTGTGCTGCCCGCGATGCCGATACGGCTGCGCGATCGCGGTGAGCAGGCGTCGGCCGAGACTTTCGGCGAGTTCCGCCGTGGTGCCCGCCGGCAGGAGCACGGCGAATTCGTCGCCGGCCACGCGGGCGACGCGTTCGCCGTGCCCCGCCGTATGCTGGATGCGGCGCGCGGTCTCGCGCAGCAGTTCGTCGCCGGCGTCGTAGCCGAGCGCGCGGTTGATGCGCTGATAATCGTCGATGTCGAGCAGCACGAGCCCGGCGTGCGTGCGCATCAGCTCGGCTTCGTCCTGCGCCGCGCTGATGGCCGTCTTGAGCGCGACGAGGTTGTCGAGGCCCGTGAGCGCGTCGTGGTTGAGCGTGTGCGTGAGCGACGCTTCGCGTTCGCGCCAGTGCGTCACGTCGAACGCGGCGAGCGCGAAGCCGGGCGTGCCGCATGCGGCCGTCGATACGAGCCGCAGCTCGACGCAGATCGGATAAGTGAGCGACTTCACGACGGTCAGCGTCGCCGATTCGAGCTTGCCGCTCGCGCGCGCCCGGGCGACGAGCGCGTGCAACTCGTCGGCCTCTTCGGATGCGACGAGATCGTGCAGCGTCAGCATGCTCAGATAGTCACGGTGATAGCCGATGAACTCGATGCTCGCATCCGATACATACTGAAAGCGCAGCGCGTCGTCGAGCTGCGCGAGGAAATCGACCGCGCCGAGCGTGGCTTCGCTCGCGGCGGCCAAAGCGGGCGCGACGGTTGCGGCTGACGCCGTGTTCTCGATGGCGTCGCCGGGCGATGGCGGCGGGCTCGCTTCGGGAAGCGAGTCGGGCGCGCTGTCGTGCCGCGCGCGCGCGGCGCTTCCCCATGCGCGCGCGAGCACATCGAGCGCGATGCGCCACGGCGTGCGGCGGGAGACGTTGATCCGGTTCGCTTGCATGGTCTCGTAGGGTTCTGGCGGCTGCGCTCGCCCGCGTCGGGCGAACGGCGGCGCGCGAAACGCCGCGTCTCGCGGGTTCCGGCCGGGACGTGCCGCGACGCGCGCGACACGCTCTATCAGGCGAGTTATCGGCGCTGCAGGGGATTTCTTTAACGGGCCACGCAGGTGCAACAATTCCGTTTGAGGATCAAGATTGTCCAGGGATTGTCGATATGAGGTTTCATATTATCTCGTCAGGCGAATTCGGGTACAGTGGCGCGTTTCCTGCAACAACGGTTTCCCGCGAGTTGCGATCGATGCCGGGTCTTCGGCGCGCTGTTGACCACCAGAATTCCGTTCGACTCGTTCGCCCCATGATCGAATCCACTATGCTGCCGGCCTGCGTCATGGCCCGAACCCCCGAGCCGGCCTTCATGCAGAGCTTCACAGCGCCGCGGCGCGTCCCTGAGCGGTCTTCGTCATGCCCGATTCATCCCTGAAGCGCACGGCGCCAGCGCGGCGCGGACAGAGCGTCTATGTCGGGCGTCAGCCGATCCTCGACGGCGACGGCGTGCTCGTCGCCTACGAACTGCTCTTTCGCGACAGCCCCGACAATCGCGCGCGCGTTCACGACGACGTGCAGGCGACCGCGCATGTCGTCGCGCGCACGATCGGCGAGATCGGCGTGCCGGCCGTGCTCGGGCCGCATCCGGGCTATGTGAACATGAGCCGCGAGCTGCTGTTCGACGACATCGTCCACATCATGCAGCCCGAGCGCTTCGTGCTGGAGCTGCTGGAAAACATCACCTTCGACGACACGCTCTTCAAGCGCTGCGCGCAACTGCGCAACGCGGGCTTTCGCTTCGCCCTCGACGACGTCGTGCGGCTCGACGATGCGCTGCTCGCCGCGCTGCCCTCGGTGGATATCGTCAAGGTCGATTTTCTGGCGGCGGATCATGACCATCTGCCCGAACTCGCGGCGGCGGTGAAACGGCGCGGCAAGCTGCTGGTGGCGGAGAAGGTCGAGACGCCCGACGATTTCACGCAGGCGAGGAAGCTCGGCTTCGACTTCTTCCAGGGCTATTTCTTCGCGCGGCCTCAGGTGCTTTCGGCACGTCGCGCCAGTCCCGCGCGCGGCTCGCTGCTGCGGCTCATGGCCGTGCTCGCCGGCGAGCCGGGGATGCGCGAACTGGAAGCGGAGTTGAAGCGCAATCCGGACATCGTCGTGCAGTTGATGCGCCTCGCCAATTCGAGTGCGCAGACGCGCGGGCGGCGCGTGTCGTCGCTGCGCGAGGCGATCGCGGCGACCGGCACGCGCCAGCTTATGCGCTGGACGCAGTTGCTTTTGTACGCGGACGGCAGCGGCCTGCCGTGGCGCTCGGACCCGCTCCTGCAACTCGTCGGCACGCGTGCGCGCTTCCTGGAGCTCGCAGCCGAAACGCTGCGCCCCGCCGACGAAGCCTTCTCCGATGCCGCGTTCATGACGGGCATCTTCTCGCTCGTGCATGTCGTGCTCGACATGCAGCCGGCGGAAATTCTCGATAAGCTGCATCTGGCGGCGGAAATCCGCACCGCGATTCTGGCGGGCGACGGGCCGCTCGGCGCGCTGCTCGGCATTGCACGGGCGGCGGAGCAGGGCGACGGGTCCGCCATCGACGCGAGCCGGCACGCGCAGCCATCGCTCGACGTGCTCACGCCCGCCGTGCTCGCGAAATTGCAGTTCGACGCGGCGGCGTGGTTCGCCGGACATCGCATGGATCAGGGCGCGGACGACGCGTAGAACGAGATCATCTAAAGGAGCGGGCATGAAGAGCAGGATTCTCAGCTTTACGGCGGGTGGCGCCTTGGTGATCGCGGCGGCGATGCATTCGCTCACGGCGGGCGCGACGCTCAAGCCCGGCGATGCCGCGCCCGACTTCACCGCGCAGGCATCGCTCGGCGGCAACGTCTACGACTACTCGCTTGCCGACGCGCTCAGGAAGGGCCCGGTCGTGCTGTACTTCTACCCGGCGGCGTTCACCAAGGGCTGCACGATCGAGGCGCACGAGTTCGCCGAAGCGGTCGATCAATACAAGGCCGAGGGCGCGACGGTCATCGGCGTGTCGCATGACAACATCGATACGTTGAAGAAGTTTTCCGTGAGCGAGTGCCGCAGCAAGTTCCCGGTCGCGGCGGATGCGGATTCGAAGATCATCCGTTCCTACGACGCTTCCATGCCGATGAAAAGCACGATGGCCAATCGCGTGTCCTACGTGATCGCGCCCGACGGCAAGGTCATCTACGAGTACACGAGCCTGTCGCCGGACCAGCATGTTGCGAACACGCTGCAGGCGCTGCGTGAATGGAACGCAAAGCACAAGGCGCAGTGATAGGTTTCGGTTTTTAGCGGTTGAGCGCGCGGGAGACGCCATGCCCATCGTCGTCGGATTGATCGCCTTAGGGTTGCTGATTTACGGCGCGATATGGTCGTTCAACGCGCTTCATGCGCATTTCGGGCTGGGCGTGGCCGTGGCTGTGGCGATCGTCGTGTTGCTCGCGATCGCCGCGGGCGTGATGCGCTGGCTCGCGAGCCGCCGCGAGATCGCGCCGAATCTTCGCAAAGGCGAGAGCGGCGACTGGACGCACGAGCTCAGGACCGACTGGGGCGGCGTGCGGGTCGCGGCGGGCAAGCGTCTTTGCGATGTGCGTGTCGGTGACGAGCGCGGCAGTTATATCTTTGCGGATTTGCGCGGGGCGCGGATGCAGGAGCCGGGTGGTGGAAGCGGTGTGTGGCACGTCGTGCTCGATGTGCAGGATGCTAAGCACGGAGCGTGGAATCTGCCGATGCGCGATCGTGGGGAGGCGCGGAAGTGGGCTCGGATTCTGTCGCTTGCTACGCAGCAGAGGCTTTGATTTGTCGGATCCCGATTTCTTGTTGGTCTATTAGCGCTGCCCCTGTGCGGGGCGGCAGTCACTTTCTTTGCTGCTGTGTATGGACCGGGGACATGGGTAACACCTGTTCCAGGACATGGGTAACACTTCGGACGAATGGTTCGTCCGGAGTAGATCATGACCTGGGATAGCAAAGACATCATGGAACTGAGGCTTGAATTCGTGGAATTCGCCACCCGAGA
>NZ_JARUXO010000001.1:1854712-1954476 GCF_031451275.1 Caballeronia sp. LZ029 | reverse complement strand
CATCAACGGCGAGGTGCGCTTCAAGTCGCACTGCTTCAAGGTTTCGAGTGCGCTGGCTGAGCTGCCCATCGCGTTGCGCGCCTGTAGCGAAACTGACGGGTGCTACGACGTGTACTTTGTTCATCATCGCATCGATACCATCGACTTGAGGGAACGCGGCGAAAGGAGCTAAATGTGTTACCCATGTCCTGACACACCTGTTACCCATGTCCCCGGTCTATACACTGCTGCAAAGAAAGTAACCAAAGAAAGCAGCTTCTCACCGCCCGCGGTCACACGCACGTTGACCATGCTTGCCAGCCGGTGGTGGCACTCGCCTAAGTGTCGCCCTCACAGGCCCAACCGGGCTTGGATCGCGCACGGTCTGTCGCGTCGCATCGCTTGCGTTATTGGTTCAGCACCAAATGGCTCCGACCCGCTTCGCGGCCGACCGGTCAATCGGGTCGGCGTGCGCTTCTTTTTCGACGGTTTCCCTCGCATACCCAACGGCAGCGCGTAGCGCTGTGCCGAAGCTATTTCGTGCTGAACCAGCGTCCTTGGACATTTGGGGCGGCAGACCGTGCGCGGTCCAAGCCCCGCGAGACCTTCGAGGGCACTCGCTACTGCCGGGCCATTAGGCCAATCGTCTGTGCCGCGGCCGGTGTGAAGTGCTTAGGCTGGGGAAAGCTGTTTCTTTGGTTACTTTCTTTGCAGCAGCAAAGAAAGTGACTGCCGCCCCGCACAGGGGCAACGCTAGTAGACCAAAAAGAAACCGGGATCCGGCGAAAGCCTAAAGGCCCTCAGGCGTGGTAACCCAAATCCCCCCGCACTTTCCCGCGAAACACCCAATAAGACCAGATCACATAGATCATGAGCACAGGCAACAAAAACATCGTGCCGATCAGCAAAAACTGATGCGATAACGGCGCGGCGGACGCATCCCAGAGCGTGACGGAAGGCGGCGCGATAAACGGCCACAAACTGATCACAAGCCCTGTGAAGGCGAGAAAGAAGAGCCCGATCGAGCACAGAAACGGCATCACTTCGCGGCCCTTGGCAAGACTCGACCACAGCGTCCACGCAAGCAGCACGGTGAGCACCGGCACGGGCGCAAACACGAAACTCTGAGGAAACCCGAACCAGCGCGCCGCGATGCGCGCATCCTTGAGCGGCGTCCAGATGCTGATGAGCAGAATGAACACGATCACGCCGAAGAGCGCATAGCGCGCCATGTTGCGGCTCCAGTGCTGGAGTTCACCTTCGGTCTTGAGCACGAGCCACGTCGTACCTTGCAGCGCATAACCGAAGATCAGCCCCACACCGACCAGCAGCGGAAACGGCGCGACCCAGTTCCAGCTCGTGCCCACATAAACGCGCCCTTCGATCGGAAAGCCCTGAATGAACATGCCGAGCACGATGCCCTGCGAAAACGTCGCGACCAGCGAGCCGCAGCCGAACGCGCCGTCCCACAGCCACTTGCGCGCACCGATCACCTCGCGGAACTCGAACGCGACGCCGCGAAAAATCAGCCCGAGCAGCATGAATAGAATCGGGAAATAAACCGCCGGCACGATGATCGCGAACGCAAGCGGAAACACCGCGAACAGCCCGCCGCCGCCGAGGACCAGCCAGGTCTCGTTGAAGTCCCAGACAGGCGCGACGGAGTTGATCATGAGGTTGCGCGATTCGGCGTCGCGACGCAGCAGAAACATCATGCCGACGCCGAGATCGAAGCCGTCGAGCAGCACATACATGAACACCGCCAGCGCGAGAATGGCGGCCCACAGTGGCACGAGATCGAGCATCGCGTTCTCCGTTATCGACGTTGATTGCGCCCGTGGCCCGGCGGCACGATATCGTCGTCGCTGACGGGCCGCGCCGTGCCGCCCGCACTCGCCGATACCGCGGAGAGCGGACGCGCCGCGCGTGTTTTCGCATCCAGTTCGTCCTTCTCGTGCGCATGCGCGACTTCCGCCGGCCCGACGCGCACCAGCCGTCGCAGCAGGAAAAATCCCGCGCCGAAGATGACGACGTAAGCCACCACGTAGAGCAGCCACGAGAGGCCGACATCGGCCGCGGTGAGCGATGGCGTCACCGAATCCTTCGTGCGCAAAATGCCGTACACGGTCCACGGCTGGCGGCCCGCCTCGGTCGTCGTCCAGCCGGCGATCACCGCGATGAAGCCGAGCGGCATCGCCCAGGTGGCCGCGCGCAGCCAGCGCGAGCTCGTCTCGATCCGGCCGCGCGCGAACTGCACGATGCCCCACAGCACGAGCGCGAACATCAGCAGCGCGACGCCCACCATGATGTGAAAGGCAAAGAACACGACGGCCACGGGCGGCCGGTCCTCACGCGGAAAGTCCTTCAGCCCGCGCACGAAGCCGTTCGGATCGTGCGTCAGATACAGGCTGCCGAGCACCGGAATCGAAATCTCGAAGCGATTGCGCTCTTCTTCCTGATCCGGAATCGAAAAGAGATTGGCCGGGATGCGCGTGCCGGATTCCCACAGGCCTTCCATCGCCGCGAGCTTGGCGGGCTGATGTTTGAGCGTGTTGAGGCCGTGCGCGTCGCCGATCACCATCTGGATCGGCACCATGATGATGAGAAAGATCAGCGACATCTTCACCATCACGCGGCTTTCTTCGAGCGCGCGTCCCTGACGCAGATACATCGCGCCGATGCCGAGGATGACGAAGCCTGCCGTCACGAGAAACGCGCTCACCGTATGTCCGAGCCGATACGGAAACGACGGCGTGAAGATCACGTCGAAGAAACTCACCACTTCGAAGCGGCCGTCGGGCAGCATGCGATGGCCCTGCGGCGTCTGCATCCAGCTATTGACCGCGAGTATCCAGAACGACGAGATCACCGTGCCGGCGGCGACGAAAATCGCGGACATCACGTGCGCCCATTGCGGCACGAGCTTGCGCCCGAAAAGCAGCACGCCGAGAAACGCCGATTCGAGGAAGAACGCCGTCAGCACTTCGTAGCCCATCAGCGGGCCGACGACGTTGGCGGTCGCGTCGGAAAAGCGGCTCCAGTTGGTGCCGAACTGAAACGGCATCACGATGCCCGACACCACGCCCATGCCGAACGACACCGCGAAGATCTTCAGCCAGAACGCCGAGAGCCGCCGGTAGACGTCGCGTTTCGTGATCCACCAGTTGAATTCGAGCGTCGCGATGTAGCACGACAGGCCGACCGTGAACGCCGGCAGCAGAATGTGAAACGCGACGACCCACGCGAACTGGAAGCGGGAGAGCAGGACGGAATCGACATCCATGAACGCTCCTTTGTTCAGGCTTTTGCAGCGGCTATGTCGAGGACGCGCGCAGCGCGCACGCGTTTTACTTAATACACGGTTTTCATGAACGCGGCCACGCACCGCGCGACGAGACACCCGCATGCGCCGGGCCACGAATGCACCAATTTGATACAATCGGGTTTTGGTCTTAGGCCATGTGGACGACCGCATGCGCCTCGTTTCATCGGGGACGGCCCCATTTTTCAAGGGAGTCGCCCGATGTCCTGGATTCTTCTCTTCATCGCCGGTCTGCTCGAAGTCGCGTGGGCCGCGGGTCTCAAATCGTCCGAAGGCTTCACCCGGCTCGGACCGTCCATCTTCACGCTCGTCACCGCAATCGGCAGTTTCGTCCTGCTCGCCATGGCCATGCGCCAGTTGCCGCTCGGCACGGCCTACGCCGTCTGGACGGGCATCGGTGCGGTCGGCGCGTTCGTGTTCGGCATCGTGTACATGGGCGAGGCGTTGTCGGCGGCGCGTATCGTGAGCGCGATGCTCATCGTCGCGGGGCTGGTCGGGCTCAAGCTCTCGTCGGGGCATTGAACGCTCATCCGTTGCGCCCGCGCCACCCCGCAGTGCGCTGGCGCACCCGGAACTACAATCGCTCGAACCGTTGCTGCACCGCGCGTATCGGCGTGGATATAATGGTCTGAGTCATCCGGTTTTCGTCTGATTCCTATGTCCTGCTTTTTCGTTGTATCTTCGTGGATGTAGGCGGCTTCTTTCGATATTTACCGGGCAGACCGCATTTTTCAGCCGGCTGATCGTCCCGTGGCGGCGAACGCCGGCAGCAGGCAGCACAAGGGAGGCGGCAATGCTTGAGTCACTTTCGCTCGCAGCGGGTCTGTCATGGGCGAGCGGGTTGCGCCTGTACCTCACCGTTTTCATCGCCGGCATGTTCCAGCGCATGGGGCTCGTTCATCTGCCGGATACGCTCGCGGTGCTCGGTTCGCCGTGGGTGATCGGCGTCGCGGCGGTGCTCGCGCTCGTCGAATTTCTCGCCGACAAAATCCCCGCCGTCGATTCCCTGTGGGACGCGGTTCACACGTTCATCCGCATTCCGGCGGGCGCCGTGCTCGCGGCCGGTTCGCTCGGCCACGCCGATCCGGCCATGCTCACGATCGCGGCGCTCGCGGGCGGCACGCTCGCCGGGGCATCGCATTTCGCGAAGGCGGGCACGCGCGCGCTCATCAATCTGTCGCCGGAGCCGGTGTCGAACTGGGCGGCATCGACGACCGAGGATGTCGGCGCGCTCGCGGGCATCACGCTCGCGCTCTTCGTGCCGTTCCTGTTTCTCGTGCTCCTGCTCGCGTTTCTGGTGCTCGCGGGCTGGGCGCTGCCGCGGCTCGCGCGAGGCGTGCACGGCGGCGTGTCGCGCATGGCCAAACACATGTTGCCGAGCTCGGATCGTATGAACCGGCTGCGGAGCAAGCACGATTGAGCACCGCATTCCCGAACGATCAGGCTGCACGCAAGGCAGGGCATCCGCATCCGGCCATCAAACTCGGCTTCACGCAGACGGTGCGCCAGGCATGGCGCATGACCGGGCGCGACTGGCGCGCGGGCGAGCTCACGATGCTCCTGCTCGCGCTGGTACTCGCCGTGGCGGCGCTGTCGAGCGTCGGGTTTCTCGCGGATCGCATGCGTCAGGGGCTCGCGCGCGACGGGCGTCAGATGATCGCCGCCGATTTCGTCGTGCGCGCGGATCATCCCGTCGATCCGATGTTCGCAGCAGAAGCGCAGTCGCTCGGACTTGAGACCGCCGGCACGACGATCTTCCCGAGCATGATCAGTTCGACGGCCGCGGAGCCGCTCTCCAGGCTCGCGGCGATCAAGGGCGTGACGCAAGGCTACCCGTTGCGCGGGGCGCTGCGCATCGCGCCCGGCACCGACGCCGCCGATGCGCCCGTGCACGGCATTCCCGCGCCCGGCACCGTCTGGGTCGATCCCGCCCTGCTCGATGCGCTCAAGACCCGGGTCGGCGGGACGGTCAAGGTCGGCACGCGCACGTTTACGGTCGCGGGCGTCATCACCCGCGAGCTGGATCGCGGCTTCTCGTTCGTCAACTTCTCGCCGCGCCTCATGATGCGCGCCGACGAGATCGCGGGCACGGGGCTCGTCGGCTATGGCAGCCGCGTGACGTATCGATTGCTCGTCGCCGGTTCCGACCCGCAAGTCGAGCGTTTCGCGAAGTTCGCGCGCGAGCAGGTCGATGGCGGCAAGCTGCGCGGCGTCGGCCTGGAATCGTTGTCCGACGGCCAGCCGCAAGTGCGTCAGACGATCGATCGCGCGAGCCACTTTCTCACGCTCGTCTCGCTTCTGACGGCGCTGCTCGCAGCCGTCGCAATCGCGATGGCCGCGCATCGTTTCGCGCGGCGGCATCTCGACGGTTGCGCCGCGATGCGCTGCCTCGGCGTTAGCCAGCGCACGCTGCGCGCGCTCTTTCTGAACGAATTCCTCGCGATTGGCTTGATCGGTAGCGTGCTCGGCGTCGTGCTGGGTTTCGGCGGCCATCTCGTGCTGCTGAACTGGCTCGGTTCGCTCGTCGATGTCGAGTTGCCGCAGCCGAGCGTGTGGCCGGCGCTGCAAGGCATCGCGATGGGCCTCGTGCTTCTGCTCGGCTTCGCGCTGCCGCCGCTCCTGCCGATCACGCGGGTGCCGCCGGTGCATGTGATCCGCCGCGAGCTCGGCGATGCGCAACGCGTCGCCCATGCGGCGTATGGCGTCGGCGTGCTGCTGTTCGCGGCGCTCCTGATCGTCGCGGCGGGCGAGCTGAAGCTTGGCGGCATCGTCGCGGGCGGCTTCGCGGCCGGTCTGCTCGTGTTCGGCGCGATTGCGCGCGCGGCGCTCTGGGCGGCGGCGCGTTTCGTGCGCCGCGAGACGAGCCGCGCGGGCGTCGGCTGGCGTTATGCGCTCGCGTCGCTGGAGCGGCGCAGCGGATCGAGCGCGCTGCAGATCACCGCGCTCGGTATCGGCTTGATGTGCCTGTTGCTCATCGGCATGACGCGCAACGATCTCATCAAGGGCTGGCGCGACGCGACGCCGCCCGACGCGCCGAACCAGTTTCTCATCGACATTCAGCCTGACCAGCGCCCGGGCGTGCTCGACTATCTGCACACGCACGGCGAGCCCGACGCCACGCTCTCGCCGATGGTCCGCGCGCGCCTCGTCGCGATCAACGGCAAGCCCGTGAATCCGGACAACTACGACAAGGCCGATGCGAAGCGCCTCGTCGATCGCGAATTCAACCTTTCGTACACGACCGAGCTGCCCGGCGACAACCGCGTGACGCAAGGCGCGTGGTTCGGCAGAGACGGCAAACCGCAGGTGTCGATCGAAGAGGGCATCGCGAAGACGATCCGCGTGAAGATGGGCGACACGCTGCGTTTCGACGTCGCCGGCCTGCCGGTCGAAGCGCCCGTGACGAGCGTGCGCAAGGTCGACTGGAATTCGTTCAAGGTCAACTTCTTCGTGCTGATGCCGCCCGATGCGCTCGCCGATCTCCCCGCGACCTTCATCACGAGCTTCCATCTGCCGGCGGAAGAACAGCGCGTGATCGACGGGCTCGTCGCGCGCTATCCGAACGTGACGGCCATCGACATCGCGCCGATTCTCGCGCAGATCCATCGCACGCTCGCGCAGGTGATCGGCGCGGTGCAGTTCCTGTTCCTCTTCACGCTCGCGGCGGGCGTGCTCGTGCTGTACGCGGCGCTCGCCGGCACGCGCGACGAACGCGTGCGCGAGTCGGCGCTCCTGCGCGCGCTCGGCGCATCGCACAAGCAGGTGCGCTCGGTGCAGGTGGCCGAGTTCGTGGCCGTCGGCGCGCTATCGGGGCTGATGGCCGCGATCGGCGCGCAGGCGATCGGCTATGTGCTCGCAGCGCGCGTGTTCGAGTTTCATATCGATTTCAATCCGTGGCTCGTGCCGACGGGCATCGTCGCGGGCGTCGCGTGCGCGGGGCTCGGCGGCTGGCTGAGCCTGCGGCGCGTGCTGTCGCGCCCGGCGCTGCAATCCCTGCGCGATGCCTAGTTTTCTGAATCAAAGCAATGACCGACGTAAATCCTCAAGACGAAGTGCAAAAGCCGACCGCTTTCGAGCTGATCGGCGGCGAGGAGCGCGTGCGCGCGCTCGTCGACCGTTTCTATGACCTGATGGATCTGGAGCCCGAATTCGCGGGCATCCGCGCGCTGCATCCGCCGACGCTCGACAATTCGCGCAACAAGACCTTCTGGTTCCTGTGCGGCTGGATGGGCGGGCCGGATCACTACATCGACCGCTTTGGGCATCCGCGTCTGCGGGCGCGGCATCTGCCGTTCGCGATTGCATCGGACGAGCGCGATCAGTGGCTGCGCTGCATGGCGTGGGCGATGGAGGACATCGGCGTCGACGAAACCTTGCGCGAGCGCCTGCTGACGTCCTTTTTCGACACCGCCGACTGGATGCGCAACCGTCCCGGTTGATTCGCGCCGTTTTGTATCGGTTCAGGCGTGGCGCGCGTGGTGCATCATCGTCTGCGAATGGTTTCAACTCCCCCGCAAGACAAGGAAGCAAAGACATGAGCACACGCGCACTCTTTCGCGAGGACGCCTATCTGACGCGTTGCGACGCGACCGTCACCGCCATCGACGAGCAGGGCATCCACCTCGATCAGACCGTGTTCTATCCGCTCGGCGGCGGTCAGGCCGGCGATGCCGGCACGCTGACGCTCGCGGACGGCACGGTCATCGCGATCGCCGAAACGCGCAAGGCGAAGTTCGAAGGCGCGACGCCCGATGACGCCGTGCATGTGCCCGCGCCGGGTCAGGACGACGCGCTCGCGAAAATCGCGGTCGGCAGCAAGGTGAGCGCGGAGATTGACTGGGCGCAGCGTTATCGGCGGATGCGGCTGCATACGGCGAGCCATCTGATCTGCGCAGTGCTGCCGTTTCCGGTCGATGGCTGCAGCATCACGACCGATTACGCGCGCCTCGACCTGGCGACCGTCGAGCCGATCGAGCGCGAGGCCGTCGAAGCGAAGCTGAACGCGCTGATCGGCGGCGCGCACGGCGTGCATACCGAATGGATCACCGACGACGAGATGGCCGCGCGTCCCGAACTCGTGCGCACGATGAGCGTGAAGCCGCCGATGGGCCTCGGCCGCGTGCGTCTGCTGCGCATCGAGAACGTGGATCTGCAGCCGTGCGGCGGGACGCATGTGCGCAATACCGGGGAAATCGGCGCGCTGCGCATCGCGAAACTGGAGAAGAAGAGCGCGCGCACGCGGCGGCTCGTGCTGGAACTGGTGTGAGCGTGGACCCGCGGGCGCAGGCAGTGCTCGATCTCTGGTTCGGTGAGCGCGGCTCGCCGGACTTCGGCCAGGATCGCAAGCTCTGGTGGAAAAAGAAGCGCGCTTTCGATTCGATGCTTACCGAGCGCTTCGGCACGCTCGTCGAAGAGGCCCACGCGGGTGGTTTGCAGGACTGGGAGCGCACGCCGGCCGGCATGCTTGCGTTGATCGTGCTGCTCGATCAACTGTCGCGCAATTGCTATCGGAACACGCCGCGCGCGTTCGCGGGCGATGGCCGCGCGCTCGCGCTGGCGAAGACGCTGGTCGCGCGTGGCGACGACCTGCGTCTGCCGAGCGCGTATCACCGCGCGTTCGCCTATATGCCGTTCGAACACGACGAAACGCTTGAGAGCCAGCGCGAGTCGCTGCGTCTCTTCGGAAAACTAAAAGACGAGACGGGCGTTTCGAGCTTCTACGAATCGGCGGTGGAACATGCGGAGGTGATCGGACGCTTCGGGCGCTTTCCGCATCGCAACCGGATTCTCGGGCGTGAGATGTCGGCCGATGAGGAAGCGTGGCTCGCGAGGCACGGCGGGTTTTGACAGTAGCTGACTGACGCAGTGATTTAGAATCGCAGTCTTTGGATATCCTGAATCATGGAATTCGGGAATCTTAACGATTTGCAACAATCGCTGCCGACATGTCTGACTTCAGCAACATTACACTGGTCTCCGTCACAGGCCTGAACGATGCGCGGGGTGCCGCGTATTCGCTCGCGCTGAGCAGTCGGCAGATGCCTCAGGCGAACGTCTTGCTCATCAGCCCCACGCGTCCCGCCGATCTTCCGCTTCACATTCGCCACCGCGTCATCGCGCCGCTCAGCTATCACGAATACAGCTGGTTCATCATGTTCGCGCTGTGGAAGTTAATCGACACGGAGTTTGCGCTCATTGTCCAGGAAGACGGCTGGATCCTCGACATCCGCAACTGGAGCGACGATTTCCTGAATTACGATTATCTCGGCGCGCCGATCGCGCTCGGGCGAGTCGATATGCCCGAAGGCATCATGTGGATGCAAAATTTCACCTGGTGCGAGCACTTGAACCGGCCCGACCGTGTGGTTCGGCCGGTGCTGAACGGAGGATTCAGCCTGCGCAGCCGTCGCATGCTGCGCGCATTGATCGATCATCCGCAGATTCGGGTGGAGATTCCCCCACCCGAAGTGGTCGAGGTCGAGCCCATACGCATGGAATGGTTTCACAAGCCCTTGAACGAAGACGTTCAGCTTTCCGCTGCCCTGCGTCCACAACTCGAGGCGGTGGGGCTGAAGTTCGCGCCGCTCGACCTGTGCCTCCAGTTTGCTGCGGAGGATATCGGGCCGCTTCACGTTGGCCGCAATATCAACCGGTTGTTCGGGCTGCATGGCTGGTGGCGGCGTCTCGTGAGTATCGATCCGCCCACGGTCCGATACGGCGTCACCCGGCAACTCGCCGAGCATATCGGCGGCGAGCGGGTGATCATCGAAATGTTGCAAGCGCGCGGCTATCGGCTCGAATTCCCGCCCGAACCTGCGTAATTACCGCCCGCCCGTTACGTCCAGAATCGCCCCCGTCACATACGACGACGCATCCGAGAGCAGCCACACGATCGATTCGCCGACTTCATCGGCCGTGCCCGCGCGCCCGATCGGCGTCTGCACGCCAAGCACGTGCGCGCGGTCGGGCTTGCCGCCGCTCGCGTGAATGTCGGTATCGATGAGGCCGGGGCGGATCGCGTTCACGCGCACGCCTTCGCGCCCGAGTTCCTTCGACAAACCGATGGTCAGCGTATCGATCGCGCCCTTGGACCCCGCGTAGTCGACATACTCGCCGGGACCGCCCAGCCGCGCCGCCGCCGACGACACGTTCACGAGCGATCCGCCCTTGCCGCCGCGCGAGTTCGACATGCGGCGCGCCGCCTCGCGCGCGACGAGATACGCGCCGAGCACGTTGATGTCGAAGATGCGCTTCATGCGCGCGATGTCCATGTTTGCGAGCGCCGATCCGGGCGCGACGATGCCCGCGTTGTTCACGACGCCATCGATCTTGCCGAAGGCTTTCTCGGTCGCATCGAACATCGCGATGATCGCGGCTTCGTCGCTCACGTCGCCGTGGATGGCGATCGCCTTGCCGCCCGCCGCCTGCACGGCCGCGACGGTTTCATCGGCGGCGGCCGCGTTCGACGCATAGTTCACGCCGACCGACCAGCCGCGCGCGCCCGCGAGCACCGCAGCCGAACGGCCGATGCCGCGGCTCCCGCCTGTGATCAGAATGACTTTGGACATGCGCTGTTCCTCAGACGGCGTTACGTTTTTCGGACCACTTGTCGTTCGCGGGCGGAATGTAGCGCGCGAGTTTGTCGATCATCTTGGCGGGCTCGGCGGCGACCTGGATGATGTCCAGATACGGCGCGCGCATGAAACCTTCCTCGACGGTATGCCGCAGCATCGCGAGGAGCGGATCGAAATAGCCGTTCACGTCGAGCAGGCCGACCGGCTTCTGGTGATAGCCGAGCTGCGCCCACGTGTAGACCTCGAAAAACTCCTCGAACGTGCCGACGCCGCCGGGCATCGCGACGAACGCATCGGAGAGATCGGCCATTTTTTTCTTGCGCTCGTGCATGTCGGGCACGACGTGCAGTTCGGTGAGATCGGTATGGCCGACTTCCTTCGCGAGCAGCAATTCGGGAATCACGCCGACCGCGCGCCCGCCCGCGGCGAGCACTTCATCGGCGATGAGGCCCATCAGGCCGACGCGGCCGCCGCCGTACACGAGCGAAAGATCGTTTTGAACCAGCGCGCGGCCGAACGCCTTGGCCGCTTCTGCATAGACGGGGCGGGCTCCGTTAGAGGAGCCGCAATAGACACATACTGCCTTCATTTATCTGGGATCCTTTGTTTCGGTCTTTGCATCGTCGCGCGGCGGCAGGAAGTCCGCGTATTCGCGCTTCGGCAGCTTACCGGATACGAGGTCGTCGAATAGCTGGCGCGAGCGTCCGCGCAGATACGGCGCCATGATCGAGATGATATGCAGGCTCGCCTGATGCAGTTCGGCGCGGATCGCTTCCTGATCGTTGTATTTGCGCGGATTCATCACGTACTGATACGAAAGCCAGTACGTGGCGATCACGCCGATGTTGGTCGCGATCACCTTGATCTCTTCGGGCGTCGCGACCATTTCCTGATCGGCGACGAGCGCCTCGCACAACTGGCTCGCGAAATACACCTTGTGCGTGATGATCTGCTTGAAGTGCGTTTCGAGCGTGCGGTTGCGCGCGAGCAGGTCGTTCAGGTCGCGATACAGGAAGCGGTAGGCCCAGAGGAAATCCGCCATGTATTGCAGATACGACCACATCTCGTCGATCGTCGGGCGATGATCGTCCGGAAAGCGCAGACGCTTCTGAATCTGCTGCTCGAACTGCGCGAAGATGCTGTTGATGATGTCGTCTTTGTTGCGGAAATGGTAGTACAGGTTGCCTGGACTGATTTCCATCTCTTCGGCGATCGTCGTCGTGGTGACGTTCGGCTCGCCGATATCGTTGAACAACTTCAGCGACAGCTCGAGTATCCGTTCGCGGGTGCGGCGGGGTGGTTTGGCTTCCATGTCGTCCGACCTTGGGATCGGGCCGCGTTGGCTCGGGATGAGCGTTCGCGCGGCCGCTTCCGTTGCTATTTTTGAGAATATCGGACGATTATAAACCGGTCGTTCGGCCGCACGGATACAGGCTTTGCGCGCGGGTGTTCTCTTTTATAAGATACGCGCAAGCCACGCGGATGCAAACGGCCACAGAATCAGGCCCCACGTGATGACGCAGACGCCGAGCGCGACCATCACCGCCGCACTGCCGAAATCCTTCGCCCGCTTCGACAGTTCGTGACGTTCGAGCGAAATGCGGTCGATCGCCGCCTCGACGCTCGAATTGAGCAATTCGACGATGAGCACGAGCAGCACCGACACGATCAGCGCCGCGCGCTCGACGGGCGAGACCGGCACGAAGAGGCTGCACGGCAACAGGATCGCGGCGAGCGTCAGTTCCTGGCGGAATGCGCTTTCCTCGCGGATCGCGACGCGAAAGCCGTAGAGCGAATTCTTCATCGCGTGCCACGCGCGCGTGAAGCCGCGATTGCCCTTGTACGGATTGAAAGGCAGATCGTCGGGGCCGAGCGGCTCGGGCGGTTGCGCGGGCTTACCGTCGATGTCGTCTATGTCTTCGATGTCGTCGTCGAACGGATCGCGCGCGCGGGCCGCCGCGGAGGTTCCGGCCCGCGCATTCGCTTCGGCTTTCTCCTGCGCCACGGCGCGTCGCGTCATGCGGCCGCCCGGTCCGAGCTGGCGTTGCGCGGCCCAAATTTCCGCAGATGCGAGGCGAACTGCTCCGACGCCGCGCGCCACGAGAAGCGCTCGGCCCACGCACGCGCATCGGCGCGCTCGATCTTCAGTGCTTGCAGGCAGGCTTCGTGAAGATCGTCGTGGAGCGCGCCCGGGCCGTGTTCGCCGAGCACGTCGATCGGGCCCGTCACCGGATACGCCGCGACCGGCGTGCCGCAGGCCATCGCTTCGAGCAGCACCAGGCCGAAGGTATCGGTGCGGCTCGGAAACACGAATACGTCCGCCGCCGCGTAGACCTTCGCCAGTTCCGGCTGCGACAGCACGCCGAGATAGTTGACGTTCGTGTAGCGCGACTTCAGCTCCGCGAGCGCCGGGCCTTCGCCCGCGACCCACTTCGAACCAGGCAGATCGAGCTTCAGAAATGCCTCGACGTTCTTCTCGACCGCGACGCGCCCGACATACAGAAAGATCGGTCGCGCGGTGTTGAGCACCTTCGACTCCATCGGACGGAAGATGTCGAGATCGACGCCGCGCGTCCACAGCACGACGTTGGTGAAGCCGAAGCGCTCCAGATCCGCCTTGACGACGGGCGTCGGCGCCATCACAGCCTGCGAGTTCTTGTGGAACCAGTGCAGGAAGCGATACGTCAGCGACAGCGGAATGCCGAAGCGCGCGTTCACGTACTCCGGAAAGCGCGTGTGGTAGGCGGTCGTGAACGGCAGCTTGTGACGCAGCGCATACGAGCGCGCGGCGAGCCCGAGCGGGCCTTCGGTGGCGATATGCAGCGCGTCCGGCGCGAATGCGTCGATGCGCCGGGCGACGCGTTGTCCCGGCAGGAGCGACAGGCGAATCTCGGGATAGGTCGGGCAGGGGATCGTTCTGAATTCGAGCGGTGTGAGCAACTCGACGCGATGACCGAGCGCGGTGAGTTCCTTCGTCGTTTGCGTGAGTGTGCGGACGACGCCATTGACCTGCGGCTCCCATGCATCGGTAACGATCATGATTTTCATCGATTCGGCCCAGAGTTGGTGTTGCTTGTTATGGCTTGGTGCGATGGCTAGACGGTCGCGCGTGCGCGCGTCGTGCGCGCTTCCGGCGAGCGCATCACGGTCCAGTAGACGATCTTCAGTTCACCTTCGTAGGTCTCGACGAGCGCCGAGAGACTCTCGACCCAGTCGCCGTCGTTGCAGTACAGAACGCCGTCGATGTCGCGGATCTCGGCCTTGTGGATGTGTCCGCACACGACGCCGTCGCAGCCGCGGCGGCGCGCTTCGTCGGTCATCACGCGCTCGAACTGCGAGATGAAGTTCACCGCGTTTTTCACCTGATGCTTCAGGTACTGCGACAGCGACCAGTAATTGAAGCCGAGCTTCGTGCGCACGCGATTGAACCAGCGGTTGAGCAGAAGGATCATCGTGTAGGCGGTGTCGCCGAGATAGGCGAGCCACTTCGCGTGCTGGATCACGCCGTCGAAGAGATCGCCGTGCACGATCCACAGGCGCTTGCCCGCGAGCGTCGTGTGGAACGCTTCGCCGCGCACGTGGATGTCGCCGAACGCGAGATCGCAGAACTGCCGCGCGGCTTCATCGTGATTGCCGGGGATGAAGACGACCTGCGTGCCCTTGCGCGCCTTGCGCAGGATTTTCTGCACGACGTCGTTGTGCGCCTGCGGCCAGAACCAGCCTTTGCGCAACTGCCATCCGTCGATGATGTCGCCGACGAGATACAGATATTCCGACTCGTGGTGCCGCAGGAAATCGAGGAGATAGTGCGCCTGGCAGCCGCCCGAACCGAGATGGATGTCCGAGAGCCAGATCGTGCGATACCGATGCGGCTCGTCGGCCGAATCGGGGAGCTCGTCGTGATGGACGGGCGCGGCGGCACGCGAGTCGGACAAGCCGGGCGCACCCGCAGAAGCGGACTCGGATGATTCGGTGGACTCCGATCGCAGTGCGAAGGGACCGGTACGCAGCTCGCTATTGTTGAAGCTGAACGGAGAGGGCGGGTCGATCGCCGGGTGAACTGACGAGTTGAAGGCCATTGGCTCGCGCATCGGGTTTCGGTATGCGCATTGCGCCATGCGGCTGTGACCGAGCCGTGACAGTCACGAGAAGTTCTTATTACTTGACAGTGCGCTGAGCCGTGACGATGCGCGTGCCCGCGAGGCGATCGTGGAGAAATTGGCGCGCCGGATCGAGCCACACGGCGGCGGCCCACAGCGCGACCCACGCCGCGAAGACGGCGAGCGTCTGCGGCACGGCGAGGGAGAAGAGAGGATGCAGCGCGAGCGGCGGAAGGAACCACAGCCACGCGAGCACATAGCGCGCGAACGCACGCGCGGGTTTGACGGGCTGGCCCTGCGCATCGACGACCTTGAGGCGCCAGGTCTTCATCGGCAAGGTCTGGCCGCCGTGTGTCCAGAAATATACGAAGTACGCCGCGAGCACGATGCCGATCCACGACATCAGCCAGTTGTGATGCGTGAGGCCGTTGCGCTGCTGCGTGAGCGTGCTGAAGAGATAGCCCGCTAGGAACACCACGCCGAAGAGGATCACGCTTTCGTAGAGCATCGTCGCGAGGCGGCGGCGCAGCGTGGGCGCGCGCATCGGGTCGATGGCGAGTGCCGCGGGCTGAGCGCTCACGAGCCGTTGTACATCGAAGGCGCCTGCTGCGGCGAGACCGGAATCGGCGTGGCCGGGACGATGCTCGCGGCGTTCGGAATGGCCGGTTGCATCGGCGTGCCGGAGATGGGCGCGGCCGGAGCGGCCGCCGCGCCCGATCCGCCTTCCGCGTGGCCGGGAACGTGCCCCTGTTCGCGTGCGGTGACGAGGCGGTTGATGTCCTTCACTTCGGTCTTGCCCGTGGGCGGCGCGGAAACGATCGTCGGACGACGCACGTGCTCGCTCGCGGCGAGCTTCTTCTTCTGCTCTTCGGAAAGCTTCTGATAGGCGTCCCACGCCTTTTCGCGCTTGTCGAGCGGCACCGATTTGGAAACCTGATAGTTCTCGCGCGCGACCTTGCGCTGGTCGGGCGTGAGACGCACCCATTCCTCCATGCGCTGATGCAGATGCTTCTGCGCTTCAGGCGACATCCGATGAAACCGGGACGCGATCTTCAGCCACTTCTGCTTGCGCTCGTCGGAAAAGGTATCCCATTGCGTGGCGAAGGGCGCGAGCGCGGCATGCTGCGCTTCGGTGAGACGGTTCCAGGAGAGCGGTCCTTCGGCACCCAGCGCGGAGAGCGTCGAGGCGTTCGAATCCGCGCTCGTGCCCGAGCCGCCGCCCGGCGTCACGGGCGGTGAGGACGGAGCGCCGGCGGTGGAATAAAAGCGCGGATAAGTCGCGGCGAACGCAACCAGACCCGCAATCGCGCAACCAAAGACAATCGCGAGACCGCGCTTGTAACTCACCCGAAAATTCCCCCGCTGTATTCAGTGTTTAATGATTGCGCGTCAGGTACGCGTTGAAACCGTGATCCAGATAGGCGTCGATCGGCAGGCTGTCGCTCATCATGGCTGCGTCGATGTCGGCGAGTTCCGCCTTGCGCTGCTGATCTTCCCAATACGCGATGCCCGCCAGTCCGATGATGAGCGCCGCGAGCGGCCACGCGAGGCCGAGCCCGCCAAGCCGCGCGAGCAGTCCCTTCGGACGATGATCGTCGCCGGCATCGCCGGTCGTGAGCGTGGCGCCCGCGCCGGCCAGGGCCGGCGTGAACGCGGGCGCTGTCATCGTGACGGCGACTTTCTCCGGCTTCTTGCGCGCGATCGCCGAGCGGCGCGCCTCGCGCAGCCGGTCGACGGCGGCAGCCGGAATATTCGACGTGCTTTCGTCCAGTGCGCGCACGACCTTCAGCGCGAACTCGTTTTCCTTCGTTTCAAGAGCGGAACTCATAGCGTGATCCCTTTGGCTTTCAGGGCTTGTGCGAGAGTGTGCGTGGCGCGTGAGCAATGCGTCTTCACGCTGCCCTCGGAGCACCCCATCGCGGCGGCCGTCTCAGCGACATCCATGTCTTCCCAGTAACGCATGAGAAACGCTTCCCGTTGACGTGCCGGCAGTTTCTGGATTTCGGCGTCGATCAGATTCAAGACCTGTTCGCGCTCCAGACGGTTCTCGCTGCTCTCGCTGCCGACCGCGCTGTCCTCGGATTCGAAGGTTTCGAGCGGGTCGAATTCGTCGTCGTCGGCGTTGCCGAAGGACGAGAAGAGGCTGACCCAGGTGTTGCGCACCTTCTGGCGACGGAAATAATCGTGCGTCGCGTTCTGAAGGATACGCTGGAATAAAAGCGGAAGCTCGGATGATGGACGGTCGCCGTATTTCTCCGCCAGCTTGATCATCGCGTCTTGCACGATGTCGAGCGCCGCGTCGTCGTCGCGAACGGTATACACGGTCTGCTTGAACGCGCGTCTTTCGACGCCCGCCAGGAAGTCGGCGAGTTCCTTGTCTGATGCCATCCGTTGGGGACCCGGCGCAAGAGCTTGCGTCGAAAGGATCGTGGAGTTCTAGGAAAACCTGCGAATCCTAGCAAAGTTTCGCCGCATCCGGAGAAATTGAGAGGTTTTGTTGCCACTTCCGACATGCATCAGACGATTGACCGTGAATTCGCGAGACTGCGCGTGCAGGTCGCTTTTACCTTCGAGGCGTGCGCGAACGGCGCCATCGGCACATTCGGAAACTTTTTGCTTGACCCGCCTCGCGCGGCGCTGTTACATTTTCTGACTCGCATCATCAGTGAAATGTCTGCTTTGAGGCGAGCCCAAGAAGTTCGCCTGTCAAACCTAGACGCGCCGCTTGAACCCGAGCCACAAGCCCGGCAGAGAGCACCCGATCAATTTTTTGCCGAAAATTCGAAAGGTGATGAATGAACATGCCTAGCGCGGAATTCTCCACGTCGGATACCACACCCCCTCACGAAGCTGACTCCATCGGCGGCACCGTGCTCATGCGCGCGCTCGCTGACGAGAACGTCGAATTCATCTGGGGCTATCCCGGCGGCTCGGTACTCTACATCTACGACGAGCTGTACAAGCAGGACCAGATCCAGCACATTCTCGTGCGCCACGAACAGGCCGCCGTGCATGCCGCCGACGCCTACGCGCGCTCGACAGGCAACGTAGGCGTGTGCCTCGTGACCTCGGGACCGGGCGTCACCAATGCCGTCACCGGCATCGCCACGGCCTATATGGATTCGATTCCGCTCGTCGTCATCAGCGGCCAGGTGCCCACCGCGGCCATCGGCCTCGACGCATTCCAGGAATGCGACACCGTCGGCATCACGCGTCCGTGCGTGAAGCACAACTTCCTCGTGAAGGACGTGCGCGACCTCGCCGCGACCGTCAAGAAGGCGTTCTACATCGCGCGTACCGGCCGTCCCGGCCCGGTGCTCATCGACATTCCGAAGGACGTGTCGAAGGCGCCGTGCAAGTACGAGCCGATCAAGAGCGTGTCGCTGCGTTCGTACAACCCTGTCACGAAAGGCCATTCGGGTCAGATCCGCAAGGCGGTGCAACTGCTCCTGTCGGCGAAGCGTCCGTATATCTACACGGGCGGCGGCATCATCCTCGCGGATGCGTCGCGCGAGCTGAACCAGTTCGCCGATCTGCTCGGCTATCCCGTCACCAACACGCTGATGGGCCTCGGCGGCTATCGCGCGTCCGACAAGAAGTTTCTCGGCATGCTCGGCATGCACGGCACGTACGAAGCCAACATGGCGATGCAGAACTGCGACGTGCTGATCGCGATCGGCGCGCGCTTCGACGACCGCGTGATCGGCGATCCCAAGCACTTCGCGTCGTCGCCGCGCAAGATCATTCATATCGACGTCGATCCGTCGTCCATTTCCAAGCGCGTGAAGGTGGATATCCCCATCGTCGGCGACGTGAAGGAGGTGCTGAAGGAACTGATCGAGCAGCTTCAGCACGCGGAGCACGGCCCGGACACGCAGGCGCTCAAGACGTGGTGGGACGAGATCGAAGGCTGGCGCTCGAAGGACTGCCTCGCTTACGACCGCAAGAGCGAAATCATCAAGCCGCAGTACGTCGTCGAAAAGCTCTGGGAGCTGACCGACGGCAACGCGTTCGTGTGCTCGGACGTCGGCCAGCACCAGATGTGGGCGGCGCAGTTCTATCCGTTCAACAAGCCGCGCCGCTGGATCAATTCGGGCGGCCTCGGCACGATGGGCTTCGGCCTGCCGGCGGCGATGGGCGTGAAGATGGCCTTTCCGGACGACGAAGTGGTCTGCATCACGGGCGAAGGCTCCATCCAGATGTGCATTCAGGAGCTCTCGACGTGCAAGCAGTACAACACGCCCGTCAAGATCATTTCGCTGAACAACCGCTATCTGGGCATGGTGCGCCAGTGGCAGCAGATCGAGTACAAGAAGCGCTATTCCAGTTCGTACATGGACGCGCTGCCGGACTTCGTGAAGCTGGCCGAGGCGTATGGCCATGTCGGCATTCGTGTCGAAAAGACCGCGGACGTCGAACCGGCGCTGAAGGAAGCGCTGCGTTTGAAGGATCGCACCGTATTTCTCGACTTCCAGACCGATCCGACCGAAAACGTATTCCCGATGGTGCAGGCAGGCAAAGGCATCACGGAAATGCTGCTCGGCTCTGAGGATCTTTAACGCGGCTTTGTCTCGCGAGGCTCGCGCGCGCCTGTCTTCACAAAGGACATGCGCTGCGCGCGGGTTTTTCGAACGAACGCCACTTCTGGACATATTCGGGAATCACGCACATGAAACACATCATCTCCGTTTTGCTGGAAAACGAACCGGGCGCGTTATCGCGCGTCGTCGGGCTCTTTTCGGCGCGCGGCTATAACATCGAAACGCTGACGGTGGCGCCGACCGAAGACAGTTCGCTGTCGCGGCTGACCATCGTCTCGATTGGCTCGGACGACGTGATCGAACAGATCACGAAGCACCTGAACCGCCTGATCGAGGTGGTGAAAGTGGTCGACCTGACAGAGGGCGCCCACATCGAGCGCGAGCTGATGCTCATCAAGGTAAGGGCGGTCGGCAAGGAACGCGAAGAGATGAAGCGCATGGCGGACATTTTCCGCGGCCGCATCATCGACGTGACCGAGAAAACCTACACGATGGAACTGACCGGCGCGTCCGACAAGCTCGACGCGTTCATTCAGGCGCTCGACACCACCGCGATCCTCGAAACGGTTCGCACGGGCAGCTCCGGCATCGGCCGGGGCGAGCGGATTCTCAAGGTGTAACGGCGTCTCACCCATTCATTTGCAGCAAAGTAGCGCAACCATTCAACGCATCAGGACTCAAGGAACCACCATGAAAGTTTTCTACGACAAGGACGCCGACCTCTCCCTCATCAAGGGCAAGCAAGTCACCATCATCGGTTATGGCTCGCAAGGCCATGCGCACGCGCTCAACCTGAAGGACAGCGGCGTGAACGTGACGGTGGGTCTGCGTAAGGGCGGCGCATCGTGGAGCAAGGCCGAGAACGCGGGCCTCAAGGTGAAGGAAGTGGCCGAAGCCGTGAAGGGCGCCGACGTCGTCATGATGCTTCTGCCCGACGAGCAGATCGCCGAAGTCTACAAGAACGAAGTGCACGACAACGCCAAGCAGGGCGCGGCGCTCGCGTTCGCGCACGGCTTCAACATCCATTACGGCCAGGTGATCCCGCGTGCGGATCTGGACGTCATCATGATCGCGCCGAAAGCGCCGGGCCACACCGTGCGCAACACGTACAGCCAGGGCGGCGGCGTGCCGCATCTGGTCGCCGTTGCACAGGACAAGTCGGGTTCGGCGCGCGATGTCGCGTTGTCGTACGCAGTGGCGAACGGCGGCGGCCGTGCCGGCATCATCGAGACGAACTTCCGTGAAGAAACGGAAACCGACCTGTTCGGCGAGCAAGCGGTTCTGTGCGGCGGCACCGTCGATCTGATCAAGGCCGGCTTCGAAACGCTGGTGGAAGCGGGCTACGCGCCGGAAATGGCGTACTTCGAGTGCCTGCACGAACTGAAGCTGATCGTCGACCTGATCTATGAAGGCGGCATCGCCAACATGAACTACTCGATCTCGAACAACGCCGAATACGGCGAGTACGTGACGGGTCCGCGCATCGTCACGGAAGAGACGAAGAAGGCGATGAAGGCCGTGCTGAAGGACATCCAGACCGGCGAATACGCGAAGAGCTTCATCATCGAGAACCGCGCCGGTGCGCCGACGCTGCAATCGCGCCGCCGTCTGACCTCCGAGCATCAGATCGAGCAAGTCGGCGAAAAGCTGCGCGCGATGATGCCGTGGATCGCTAAGAACAAGCTCGTCGACCAGTCGAAGAACTAAGCGTCACGTTTTTTGCTCTATCGAAAGCCGTCCGGCAGCCCAGTGCGCCGGGCGGCTTTTGCTATCCTACGGTCTTTATAAACCACAGAACCCGTTCATGAACTATCCTCATCCGATCATTGCCCGCGAAGGCTGGCCGTTCATCGCCATCGCGGCTGTCGTCGCCATCCTCGTGCAAGCGATGGGCGGCTTCGGCTTCGCCTGGATCTTCTGGCTGATCGTGATTTTCGTCGTCCAGTTCTTCCGCGATCCGGCCCGCCCGATCCCGACCCAGCCCAACGCGGTGCTGTGTCCGGCCGACGGGCGCATCGTCGCGGTCGAAACCGCGCACGATCCGTACGTGGGCCGCGAGGCGCTCAAGATCAGCGTGTTCATGAACGTGTTCAACGTGCACTCGCAACGCTCGCCGGTGGACGGCGCGATCACGAAGGTCCAGTACTTTCCGGGCGCGTATCTGAATGCCGCCGTCGATAAAGCTTCGACCGAGAACGAGCGCAACGCGGTCGTGCTGCAGACGGCGAGCGGGCATACCGTCACGTCGGTGCAGATCGCGGGACTGATCGCGCGCCGCATTCTGTGCTACGTGCACGTCGGCGAGCCGCTCACGCGCGGACAGCGCTACGGCTTCATCCGCTTCGGCTCGCGCGTCGACGTGTATCTGCCGGTGGGCAGCCGCCCGCGCGTGTCGATCGGCGAGAAGGTTTCGGCTTCGTCGACGATTCTCGCCGAGTTCGCGGAATAACGCGGGGGATTCGATGGCGGCATTCAAACCGCGCCGTAACCGCGCGAACGCGACGACTCCGCGCGCGTTCCGCCGCAACAAGGCCGCTCAGGACGTGGGCGCCGTGGAGACGCGTCGCGCGAAGCGACAGCAGTTTCTGAGGAAGCGCGGCATTTATCTGCTGCCCAACGCGTTCACGACGGCGGCTTTGTTTTGTGGCTTCTTCGCTGTCGTTCAGGCGATGAACGTCCGTTTCGAGATTGCGGCCATCGCCATTTTCGTCGCGATGGTGCTCGACGGCATGGACGGGCGCGTCGCGCGCATGACGCACACGCAGAGTGCGTTCGGCGAGCAGTTCGACAGTTTGTCGGACATGGTGTCGTTCGGCGTCGCGCCCGCGCTCGTGATGTACGAATGGGTGCTGAAGGACCTCGGGCGCTGGGGCTGGCTCGCGGCGTTCGTGTATTGCTCGGGCGCGGCGTTGCGGCTCGCGCGCTTCAATTCGAACATCGGCGTGGTCGACAAGCGGTACTTTCAAGGTTTGCCGTCGCCGGCCGCGGCGGCGCTCATCGCCGGCTTCGTCTGGCTCGCGACGGACAATCGCGTGCCGCTCAAGCTCGTGTGGCTGCCGTGGGTCGCGTTCGCGCTGACCGTGTACGCAGGCGTAACGATGGTGTCGAACGCGCCGTTCTACAGCGGCAAGGCGCTCGACGTGCGTTATCGCGTGCCGTTCGCGGGCGTGCTGCTGATCGTGGTGGCGTTCGTGCTGGTGTCGTCCGATCCGCCGGTCATGCTGTTTTGCCTGTTCGTGCTGTACGGCTTTTCGGGCTACATCTGGTGGGGATATCTCGCGATGCGCGGCAGGCAGAATCCGGCGCGCAGCTCGCAGCGGGAGCATTAGAGCGGCCGGCGCTCCAGAGCTTGATCGCTGACGCGACGCTCCGGGGCCGTCCACGCCGATGTTCAACGCTCGATCAGCCTTCAAAGCTTCAGATAGCTATAGGTGATGCCCGCATCGTCTGTCGTTCGATTGAAATAGATGCATGACGCGTCGTGCCAGTGTGTGTGCGAATTGAGCACGTGCATCGGGACGAAGGCGGAGCGGAGGTAGTCGGGCGGATACTGCATCATGATCTTCTTGCGAAAAATCTTCGGGAAGCACGACGCAATCCAGTACGGGCCGCTATCGACGCCTATGAATACGCGCGCCTGAGCGATGATGCGAACCACTTCCCAGATGTCGTCGATGCCGCGACAGTCGATCACGCCGGCGTCGGCGTCCGTACGCGCGCCGATCTGAATGATCTCGTGGTCCGCGTAAGCCTCGCGTATATGGGCGATGATTTCGTTGGAAAGTCGCCGGATGCTGTCCTCGCCGTGTGACAAGACAGGATGAAGACCGCTGCCAGTCGTGTGCAGCACGATTCGTCGCTCGACCGCTGGTACCTCCTCAAACCTGTAGAGCCGGGGATGCCGAAGATAAACCACGTGTCCGAATATCGTGCCGGTGCGCTCCGCGATGGAGGAAAAGACCGGTTTTGAGTTGTATTCGTGGAACGACAATTTCGTCGCCCACGGCCACGGCGTTGACCAAAGATTAACGACGCTGGCCGGTTCCACGTCACGGACGACGTACGGATTGTGATCGAAGACCCAGCACCGATCGATATCAACAACTCGCTCGCCCGTGTTCCTGAAGTAATTTTCCGGAAAATTCGAGAACTGGAGCTTGTCTCCCATGCCGTTCGCTCCAACCAGCGTGATGCCGAGCATTTCTATCCTTCGTTGAAAAAGAAGGATTATCTATTGGCAGGGCGGATGCAAAATTGGGTCGGAGCAATTCTTACAAGTACTGCGGTGACATTCTGGGGACCCGCCCCCCATCTAACCCGCGACTAACGTCCCGTTCTGAATATGCACGCGCTCGCCTTGCTGGAACGGCGGCGGATTCTTGTACGTGAAAGTGCGCGTATGGCCGTTTTCCATCCGCACGCGCACCGAATAGTCGGTCTCGCTACGCAGATGCTTCTCGACGGAGTTGCCCGCCAGACCACCGCCGAGCGCGCCGAGGAGCGTCATCGCGGTACGGCCGCCCCCGCGTCCGAACTGGTTGCCGACGACACCGCCCGCGACCGCGCCACCGACCGCGCCGATCCCCGTTCCGTGGCCTTCCTGTTTAACGGCGGAGATTGCCTCGACGGTGCCGCAGGTCGAGCAATACGCGGGGTGCTGCGGCTGTTGCTGCGCATACGAAGGCTGTGCGGGTTGGGGCTGTGCGGGCGCTTGTTGCGCCTGCTGCTGGGCCGCTTGTTGCGCCGCCGCCTGCTGTGCAGCCTGTTGCTGGGCTGCCTGCTGCTGAGCGGCCTGCTGAGCCGCCTGTTGTTGCGCGGCCGTGGGCTGCTGCGCCGCCGGACTCGGCGCGGCGGAATCGACCACTGGCTGTTGCGCGACCGGTGCCGTCTGCGTCTGCGGATTCTGCGCCGAATTGCTCGATGCCTTCGGGAACAACCCCGTCATCGCGGCAGTCGCCACGAGGCTCGCGACGATGACCGCGCCCGCTGCCGTCGCGACGAGCGGATGCAGGCGCCGCTGCTGCGGCTGAGCGCCGCCGGAAGAGGGCGACGTGCTGAGTTTGTTGGTTCCGTTATCCATTGTCGAACCTCCGTTTCGAGGCAAGTTGCGGCTTCCGATGCCGGCCGTTACAGCCAATTCTGGGGGAAACCCGAATTTTTCGCTTTTTCGGCTTGTAACAATTTCGCTGACGCGACGTGCATCGAAAAAAGCACGTCTGATGCCAGCCCCGACAGCACACGCCGACATGCCGCACGCTCCCCAATCGGCCTTGAAATATTTACCATCGGTTACATCAGAATCTGCCAGGCGAAAAAAAGCGCGCCTCGGTGGGCGCGCCTTTCTCGCTTGTCGATCGAGCCAGAAACTCAATCTTCGCGACGCAGATGCGGGAACAGAATCACATCGCGGATGCTCGGGCTGTCGGTCAGCAGCATCACCAGACGATCGACGCCGATGCCGCAACCGCCCGTCGGCGGCATGCCGTATTCGAGCGCGCGGATGTAGTCGGCGTCGAAGTACATCGCTTCCTCGTCGCCCGCGTCTTTCTGATCGACCTGCTTCTGGAAGCGCGCAGCCTGATCTTCCGGATCGTTCAGCTCCGAGAAGCCGTTGGCGATCTCGCGCCCCGTGATGAACAGCTCGAAGCGCTCGGTGATGCCCGGCACCGAATCCGATGCGCGCGCGAGCGGCGACACCTCGATCGGGTAATCGACGATATACGTCGGTTCCCACAATTGCGATTCCGCCGTCTCTTCGAACAGCGCGAGTTGCAGCGATCCGACGCCGGCGTTGAGGAAAGCGGGCTGGTTCGTATCGACGCCGAACTTCTTCAATTCCGTGCGCAGGAACGCGGCGTCCGTCAACTGCGCGTCGGTGTACTGGGGCGCGTACTTCTGGATCGCCTGATTGATCGTCAGGCGATGGAACGGCTTGCTCAGGTCGAGCTCGCGGCCCTGATACGTGATGGTCGCGGTGCCGAGCGCATCGACGGCGGCCTGGCGGATCAGCTGCTCGGTGAAGTCCATCAGCCAGCGGTAATCGGTGTACGCGGCGTAGAACTCCATCATCGTGAATTCCGGATTGTGACGCGGCGACACGCCTTCGTTCCGGAAGTTACGGTTGATCTCGAACACGCGCTCGAAGCCGCCGACGATCAGCCGCTTCAGATACAGCTCGGGCGCGATGCGCAGGAACATCTGCATGTCGAGCGCGTTGTGATGCGTCGTGAAAGGCTTCGCCGCCGCGCCGCCCGGAATCGGGTGCAGCATCGGCGTTTCGACTTCCATGAAGTTCGCCTGCGACATGAAATTGCGGATCGACGTGACGGCCTTCGTGCGCGCCATGAACGTCTTGCGCGACTCCGGCGTAACGATCAGATCGACATAACGCTGGCGATAGCGCATTTCCTGATCGGCGAGACCGTGGAACTTGTCCGGCAGCGGGCGCAGCGCCTTCGAGAGCAGTCGCAATTCCGTGCAGCGCACCGACAGCTCGCCCTTGTTCGTGCGGAACAGCACGCCTTGCGCGGCGACGATGTCGCCCAGATCCCATTTCTTGAAGGCGTCGTAGGTTTCGGCGCCGACATCGGCGGGCGTCACGAAGAACTGGATCTGGCCGCTGCCGTCCTGAACCGTCGCGAAGCTGGCCTTGCCCATTACGCGCTTGAGCATCATGCGCCCGGCGATCGCGACGGGCAGGGGATTCGCTTCGAGCGCGTCTTTGTCCGTTTCGGCGTACTCGCTCTGGAGCGCCGCGGCCTGATGCGTCGGGCGGAAATCGTTCGGATAGGCGACGCCTTGCTCGCGCAGCGAGCGCAGCTTGTCGCGTCGCTCGGCGATGATCTGGTTCTCTTCCAGTTCGGGAGCGGCGCCCGGTTGAGTCGGTTCGGTCATGATGATTCTTGGCTTTGAATGCGGCGAATGCGCGGCGGGATGAAACGAAAGCGGCGCGACCGGAAGGCCACGCCGCTCCAAGGCATCAAACGCCCTGTTTCAGGCTCGCGCCGATGAAGTCGTCGAGGTCGCCGTCGAGCACGGCGCGCGTGTTGCTCATTTCGACGTTGGTGCGCAGATCCTTCACGCGGCTCTGGTCGAGCACGTAGGAGCGGATCTGATGGCCCCAGCCCACATCGGTCTTGCTCGATTCGAGCTTGTCCTGTTCGGCCTGGCGCTTGCGCATCTCGAATTCGTAGAGACGCGCCTTGAGCATCTGCATGGCTTCCGCGCGATTGCGGTGCTGCGAGCGGTCGTTCTGGCACTGCACGACGATGCCGGTGGGCGCGTGCGTGAGACGCACTGCCGAATCGGTCTTGTTGATGTGCTGGCCGCCCGCGCCCGATGCGCGATACGTGTCCGTGCGGATATCGGCGGGATTGATTTCGATCTCGATCGAATCGTCGATTTCCGGATACACGAACACCGACGAGAACGACGTATGCCGGCCGCCCGACGAATCGAACGGCGACTTGCGCACGAGGCGGTGGATGCCCGTTTCGGTGCGCAGATAGCCGTATGCGTATTCGCCTTCGACCTTGATCGTCGCGCTCTTGATGCCGGCGACATCGCCTTCGGATTCTTCGAGGACTTCGGTCTTGAAGCCCTTGCGCTCGCAGTAGCGCAGATACTGGCGCAGCAGCATGGACGCCCAGTCGCACGCTTCGGTGCCGCCCGCGCCCGCCTGAATGTCGATGAAGCAGTTGTTCGGATCGGCCGGGTTCGAGAACATCCGGCGGAATTCCATGTCTTCGACGCGAACGCGCAGCGCATCGGCGTCGGATTCGCACGCGACGAGCGTGTCCTCGTCGTTTTCCTCGTGCGCCATCTCGAAGAGATCGCTGGCGTCGCGCAGGTCGTTGTCGAGCGCGCTGATTGTCGAGACCACGCCGTCGAGCAGCTTCTTTTCACGACCGAGCGCCTGGGCGTTCTTCGAGTCGTTCCAGACGTTCGGGTCTTCGAGTTCCTTGTTGACTTCGACTAGACGCGCGGACTTGGCGTCGTAGTCAAAGATACCCCCGTAGCTCGCCCGCGCGGCGGCGCAGGTCGGCCAGAAGGCTTTCGATCGCGTTGAGACGTTCCGCTTCCATTGTCGATCTTCGGCTTCGTAAAAAGATGAAATTATAGCCGATCGACAACTTTTCCCCGCCTTTCCGGGCGTCCGCCGCGCCTTCTCAGCCCGCGTGCTCGACGATCAGTTGCACCCGCGCGACGCCGTTCCACGAATCGCTGACGAGCCGGTACGCGACGGTCGCGCGCGGCGGCAGCGGATCGACGTGATTGAACCAGATCGCGTTGAAACGCTGCCGCCCGCGCAACAGCGACAGCTTCAGATGCTTCTCTTTCACGAGCGCCTGCGACGCGACTTCGAATTCGCCGGAGAAGGTGGGCGCGGGAAAGCCCTGTCCCCAGACCGCGGCGTCGAGCATGTCGACGAATTGCGGCGTGAAGTACGCGTCCTCCAGCTCGCCGTCGGTTTCGACGGTGCGCGACAGCGCCTCGGCCGTCAGCCATTCGCGCCCGATCGCTTCGAAGGCTTTGGTGAAGCGCGGAATGTCGGCGGTGGAAATCGTCAGGCCCGCGGCCATCGCGTGGCCGCCGAACTTGTGGATGAGACCGGGCTCGCGCTTGCTGATCAGATCGACGGCGTCGCGCAGATGAAAGCCCGGAATCGAGCGGCCGGAGCCCTTGCAGAGCGTGCCGCTGTCGTCGGCGTGGGCGAAGGTGAACGAAGGCCGGTGGAAGCGCTCCTTCAGCCGCCCCGCGACGATGCCGATCACGCCCTGATGCCAGCTCGCATCGTAGAGCGTGAGCGTCGCGCGCTCGCCGGGATCGATCGTCTGCAGTTCGGCGAGCGCCTGCTGCTGCATGCCGGCTTCGATTTCGCGACGCTCGCGGTTCATCGAATCGAGTTGCTGCGCGAGCTCCCACGCGCGGCCGATATCGTCGGTCGTCAGACATTCGATGCCGAGCGACATGTCCGACAGCCGTCCCGCCGCGTTCAGCCGCGGGCCGAGCGCGAAGCCGAGATCGAAGCCCGACGCCGCGCGCGCATCGCGGCCGGCGGCGCGAAAGAGCGCGGCGATGCCCGGCTGCATGCGGCCCGAGCGAATCCGCTTCAAACCTTGCGCGACGAGAATCCGGTTGTTGCAATCGAGCTTCACGACATCGGCGACGGTGCCGAGCGCGACGAGATCGAGCAGGCCGTCGAGGCGCGGCTCGGGCGCGTTCTCATAAGCGCCGCGACGGCGCAACTCGGCGCGCAGCGCGAGCAGCACGTAGAACATCACGCCCACGCCCGCGATGCATTTGCTCGGAAACTCGCAGCCCGGCTGGTTCGGATTGACGATCGCGCGCGCGGCGGGCAGTTCGTCGCCGGGCAGGTGATGATCGGTGACGAGCACGTCGATGCCGAGCGCGTTCGCGGCGGCGACGCCATCGACGCTCGCGATACCGTTATCGACCGTGATCAGCAGATCGGGCAGGCCGTTCTTCGAGCGCGAGGCCAGCTCGACGATTTCCGGCGTGAGCCCGTAGCCGTATTCGAAGCGGTTGGGCACCAGATAGTCGATGGTCGCGCCGAACATGCGCAGGCCGCGCACGGCGACTGCGCAGGCGGTGGCGCCGTCGCAGTCGTAATCCGCGACGACGAGCATGCGTTTGCCTTGCGCGAGCGCATCGGCGAGCACGGCGGCGGCATCGTCGCAGCCTTTCAGGCCGGCGGGCGCGTGCAGGCGCTTGAACTCGGTTTCGACTTCATCGGGCGAGCTCACGCCGCGCGATGCGTACAGACGCGCGATGACGGGATGCAGGCCGTGGCGCATCAGCGCTTCGGCGTCGGCGGGAGAGGAGGCGCGCGTAACGATTCGCGTCATTGCAGGGTGTGCCTTATTCGATGAAGAGCGCCGCGACCGGACGGCGCCGCCAGAACTTGCGCAGATCGGAGCGCGTGACGGAGAGCGTGACCGAGCCGGTGTCGCCGCACAGCGTGAGGCTCAGTCGGCCGAGCGAGCCATCGGTGAGCGCCTGCAGCGCGGGGGCGAACCACGCGGCTTCGAGTTCCTTGAGCGACGCGTTCCAGCGCGCCCAGTCCTGCTCGATGAACGGCGCGGAGAACGGATTGAGCTCGACGAGCGTCGTGCCTTGCGCGCCGTCTTTCGACAGCGATGCGAACGACTCGGGCGGCATCGACGGCTTCACGCCCGACGCGAGCGCGAGACCGCGCGTCGCCGCGGCATCGGACATCACGCGGGCGAAAGGCGTCGCCACGGGCCGCATCGCGCCTTGTCCGTGAAGCCAGATCGAATTGATCGCGGGCAGGCCGCGCGCTTCGCGCTCCACGTTCAGCGGATGCTCGAACCACGCCATCTGCACTTCGTTCTGCAGCTTCATCCAGGCGCGCGAGCGCTCGCCGGTGCGCGCTTCGTGCGGCAGCCAGATTTCGATGTTGCGGCCCGTCGCGCGCAGCGGCGATGCGCCCGCGAGCGAGCCGAGCGCTTCGCCCGACACGTACCAGCGCAAAGGCGTCGGTGCTTGCAGCGTGACGCCCAAATCTTCGATCACCGGCCGCGCGGTCTGAAGGAGCGCGCGCGCTTCTTCCGTGTGCACGCCGAGCGTGTCGGGATCGATCAGCACGAGATGATCGTGCGCGATCCGTACGTGAACCGGCTCGATGCAGGCCCAGGAAGCATCGCCGGGCGTGCCGCCGTCGGCGAGGAGCATGAAGGGTGCGAGCGGGGCGTCGTCGGCATAGCGTTGATCGGCGGGCGTGACGGTGTTGAAGCGCCGCGCGATCCAGCGTTCGTGCGGCAGCGTCCGCTGAAAGTCTTCACCGATGACGCGTTCCTCGAGCGTCGCGCGGGCGAGCACCTTGTCGAGCGCCGCGCTCTCCAGTCCGTGCAGGGCGATGGCGGCATCCGCGGCCGACGGCAGCGCGAACGGCAGCAGGAGATGAAGGTCGTGAACGGGCATGATGCTCGGCATTGTAGGGCAAAGCGGGCAGGGCGACGGACCGCTTCGAAGTGTGCCAGGAGGCCTTGCGATGCCCGCGTCTTCTCGCGCCGCGGCGCGTCTGACGCATCGGGATAGGTAAAATCACATATTCCGCAGTCCCTTTTTACATCCGACACCCGATATGGAGCAGACGTTGGCCGATCCTTTGCACCGCAACGCTACGGCGCCGCGCGCCGCGCGTTTCGGTCACGTGCGCATCGCCGTACTGGTGCCTTGTTATAACGAAGCCGTTACGGTCGGCTCGGTGGTGCAGGGCTTTCTCGCGGCGCTGCCGGACGCGAAGGACTGGACGTGATCGTCGGGGCGCGCCGTTTGCAGGAGCGCGAGGCTTACCGGCTGGGCCATCGCTATCCCGATGCCTCCTGACATGGGCGGTCAATTCCTTCGCTTCGCGATCGCCGGCGCGGTGGGTTTCATCGTCGATGCAGGCGTGCTGATGCTCGGGCTCACGCTCGGCCTCGGTTATTTCGCGGGCCGCGCCGTGTCGTTTCTATGCGCCGTGTTCGCCACCTGGCGGATCAACCGGCGCTTCAGCTTCCCTGGCGTAGCGAAGCGTTCGACCTGGGCGGAATGGTGGCGCTATCTCGCCGCGGCTTCCGTCGGCGGGAGCGTCAACTATCTCGCCTACACGGCGGTCGTGATCAACTGCCGCCCGACTGCATGGCTGCCGACCGTCGCGGTCGGGGTGGGCTCGCTGGCCGGCATGGTCGTCAATTTCGCCACCGTCAAATGGTGGGTCTTCAAACATCGAAACAAGCAGTCGAATGCAGCCAACCAATAGTCCCGCCTCGTCCTCGCGTTGGTCGCAACTGAAGGCGCTCGATCTGAATTCATCGCGTGTGCGGGCCCGCGCGCTGGTTCTCGTGCCCGTGCTCTTCGGCCTGTATTCGCTTGTGCTCGGCGCTGACGCCAACTGGGACCTTTTCAACTATCACCTCTACAACCCGTTCGCGTGGATCAACGGCAAGCTGTCGATCGATTTCGCGCCCGCGGGCATGCAATCGTTCTTCAACCCGATGCTCGACGTCGGGGTGTACTGGCTGAACACGCATCTGCCATCACGCGTGGCAGGGTTCGCGATGGGCGCGCTGCACGGCCTCGTGTTCGTTCTCCTGTTCCATATCGCGCGCTTGGCGGTGCCGCAAAGAGCGCCGGAAGACGCGAATCGCGTGCCGCTGCTGCTCGCGCTCGCGGGCGCGCTGAGTCCGAGTTTCCTGACGGGCATCGGCAACTCGATGGGCGACGATACGACCGCGCTCCTCATCCTCGCGAGCTTGCTCCTTCTGCTCGCGAATTGGGAATCGCTGTCGTCGGTGCGGCTGCGCGGCTGGCTCGTCACCGCGGCTTGCGGCTTCGTGTGCGGACTGGGCGTCGGGCTCAAGCTCACCAACGCGATCTTCGCCGTGGCGCTGTGCGTGGCGCTGCTTGGTTATCCGGCGTCGGCGGCGGTGCGCGTGCGGCTCGCGTTCGTTTTCGGCGTCGGCTCGCTGGCCGGTTTCGCGGTGACGGGCGGTTACTGGCTCTTCCACATGTGGCGGTTGTTCGGCAACCCGTTTTTTCCGCTCTTCGCGAAATGGTTTCCCAATTCGCTGACGGTGCCGCTCAACGGCGATCTGCGCTGGCTGCCGCGCAATCTGCTCGAAACCGTGTTGTGGCCGTTCGTGATCGCCGCCGATCCGAGGCGTGTCGGCGAATCGCCGGTGCGTCAGATCGTCTGGCCGCTCGTCTATGCGCTGTTCTGGATCTGGGTCGCGGCGTGCGCGATCGCGCGGTTTCGCGGACGCGGCATGGCGCGGCTGGAGGCGCGCTCGCGCTTCGTCGTCGTGTTCGTCGCGCTCGGGTTCGTGCTGTGGATGAAGGGCTTCAGCATCTACCGATACGTCGTCGCCATCGAAGTGCTGACGCCCATCGTCACCTTCGTGTTGCTGCAACGGCTGCTCGACGATCGGCTGGCGCGGCGCGTGGCGGCATGGATCATCGGCGGGGCGGTGGCGGTGACCGTTCTGGGCGGCGTGCGGACCTGGGGGCATGAAGGCTGGGCGGACCCGCTTTATCACGCCGAACTGCCGGCGCTTGCCGAACCCGCGCGCACGACCGCGATCATCTACAGCGAGACCACCGCGTGGGCGTGGCTCGCGACACGCTTTCCGGTCGATGTCGCGTTCACGCAGATCGACAGCAGTTTCCCGCGCGGCCCGGCCTTCGACGAACGCGTGCGCGACATGGTCCGCTCGCGCGGCGGCCCCGCCTTCGCCCTGATCGATGGAAGCTACAACTGGCGAGCCGACAGCATGGTGCGCACGAACGCCATTCTCGACAGCGTCGGTCTGACGTCGGGCGCGGGCGGTTGCGGCGCACTGCGCTGGACGGTGGATCATCTGCGCCTGCGCGCGAGCTACCGCGACGATCCGGCCGGCCCGAGGCGCTGTCACCTCGGCCTGCGCGCCGACGATGTCCGCGACAGCGACGCCGAGAACCGCTCGCTCGCCGATCGCGCGGCGTCGGCATTCGGGCGTTACGGCTTCGTGCTCGACACGGCGTCGTGCGCGCGCTACCGCGCCGGAATCGGGAAGGGCGTCACCGTCTATCAGTGGTGCCGCGTGAGCCTGCGCTGAATCGACGGCGACCGTGCACGCCACGCGGCTTTCGGCGTTCGCTGCCGTACCGTTCGCGTCATGTATGGCAAACTTTCGCAAATTCGCGCCATCGGGGCATGACAACGCTGGACAGCAGCAGAAAGGAATCGCTTGAAACTTCCGTACGAATGGCAGATCGGCTGGCGTTACACACGCGCCAGCAAACGCACCACAGGCAACGGCTTCATCTCCTTCATCGCACTCGTGTCGATGGCGGGCATCGCGCTCGGCGTCGCCGCGCTGATCGTCGTGCTGTCGGTCATGAACGGCTTCCAGAAGGAAGTGCGCGACCGGATGCTCTCGGTGCTCGCGCACGTCGAAATCTTCTCGCCGACCGGCTCCATGCCCAACTGGCAACTGACCGCGCAGGAAGCGCGCCGCAATCCGGAAGTGATCGGCGCGGCGCCCTATGTCGAAGCGCAGGCATTGCTCACGCGCCAGGGTGCGGTGAGCGGCGTCGCGCTGCGCGGCGTGGAGCCGTCGCTTGAGCCGGAAGTGTCGGACATCGGTAAGGAGATGCGCGCGGGCAAGCTCACGGACCTCAAGCCGGGCGAATTCGGCATCGTGCTCGGCAAGGATCTCGCAGCGAATCTCGGCGTGACGGACGGCGACAAGATCACGCTCGTCGCGCCTGAAGGCACCATCACCCCGGCGGGGATGATGCCGCGGCTCAAGCAATTCACCGTGGTCGGCGTCTTCGAGTCCGGTCACTATGAATACGACTCGACGCTCGCGCTCATCGAAATCCACGACGCCCAGGCGCTCTTTCGCCTGCCCGCGCCGACCGGCGTGCGCCTGCGCCTGAAGGACATGCAGCGCGCGCCCGAAGTCGCGCGTCAGCTCGCGCGCACGCTGTCGGGCGATCTCTACATCCGCGACTGGACGCAGCAGAACAAGACCTGGTTCTCCGCCGTGCAGATCGAAAAACGCATGATGTTCATCATCCTCACGCTGATCATCGCGGTGGCGGCGTTCAATCTGGTGTCCTCGCTCGTGATGACCGTCACCGACAAGCAGGCCGATATCGCCATCCTGCGCACGCTCGGCGCGCAGCCCGGCTCGATCATGAAGATCTTCGTCGTGCAGGGCGTGACGATCGGCTTCATCGGCACGGCGCTCGGCGTGACGTTCGGCTGTCTCGTCGCGTGGAGCATTCCGTGGCTCGTGCCGATGATCGAGCATCTCTTCAACGTCCAGTTCCTGCCGTCTTCGGTGTATTTCATCAGCGAACTGCCATCGGAGCTCGTGCCGGGGGATGTCGCGAAGATCGGCGTCATCGCTTTCGTGTTGTCGTCGCTCGCGACGCTCTATCCGAGCTGGCGCGGCGCGAAGGTTCGTCCGGCGGAGGCGCTGCGCTATGAGTGACCTGATTCCGGCCAACAATCTCGTTCTGCAGGCATCGGCCATTTCGAAGACGTTCGTGCAGGGCGGCTTCAACGTGCCCGTGCTCAACAACGCGCAACTCGACGTGATGAAGGGCGAAAAGCTCGCGATCGTCGGCGCGTCGGGCTCGGGCAAGAGCACGCTGCTGCACGTGCTCGGCGGGCTCGACGAGCCGAGCGCGGGCAAGGTTTCGCTGCTCGGCAAGCCGTTCACCGAGCTGAAGGAGAAGGAGCGCAACGAGTTGCGCAACCGTGCGCTCGGCTTCGTGTATCAGTTCCATCATCTGCTGCCGGAATTCACGGCGCTCGATAACGTCGCGATGCCGTTGCGCATCCGCCGCATGGCCGAGGACGACGCGCGCCGGCAGGCGCAGGAGATGCTGGAACGCGTGGGCATCGGGCACCGCGCGAAGCATCGGCCGGGCGAATTGTCGGGCGGCGAGCGGCAGCGTGTGGCGATCGCGCGCGCGCTCGTCACGCGTCCGGCCTGCGTGCTCGCCGATGAACCCACCGGCAACCTCGACGGCGGCACGGCCGACACCGTCTTCAACCTGATGCTGGAGCTGTCGCAGACGCTGGAAACGAGCTTCGTGATCGTCACGCACGATCCCGATCTCGCCGCGCGCTGCGACCGCATCATGCGCCTGCGCGACGGCGTGCTGCACGAAGAGCCGCCCGTGCCGGTATAACGCGTTTCCTGTGCGGGAGGCGTCATGTGGATCGATACGCACTGTCATCTCGATGCCGGAGAGTTCGATGCCGACCGCGATGCCGTCGCCGGCGCGGCGCTCGATGCGGGCGTGACGCGCATCGTGATTCCGGGCGTCGAGCGCGGCAACATCGCGACGGTGCGCGCGCTCGCGCATCGCATCGCGGGCGGCGCGTATGCGCTCGGCATACACCCGCTTTTCACGCCGGGCGCGCAGGAAGACGATCTGCGCGTGCTGCGCGACGAGATCGCAGCGAGCCTCGACGATCCGCTGTTCGTCGGCATCGGCGAGATCGGGCTGGATTATTTCGTGCCGACGCTCGACGATGCGCGTCAGCAATTCTTCTACAACGAACAGTTGAAGCTTGCGCGCGAGTTCGATCTGCCCGTGATTTGCCACGTGCGCAAGTCGCAGGACAAGGTGCTGAAAGGCTTGCGCGTGCACGACATTCATCGCGGCATCGCGCACGCGTTCAACGGCAGTTTCCAGCAGGCCGAGGCGTTCATCGCGCAGGGCATGCGTCTCGGCTTCGGGGGCAATCTCACGTTCGAACGCGCGCGGCAGATTCGCCGTCTCGCAGCGGAGCTTCCGCTCGACGCGATCGTGCTCGAAACCGATGCGCCCGACATCGCGCCTTCGTGGCGCTACAAGCAGCGCAATACGCCGGACCAGGTCGCGCAAATCGCAAAGGTGCTCGCGCAGTTGCGCGGCATCGACGAAAACACGCTCGCCCTAGGCACAACGGCTAACGCGCACGCCGCGCTCCCACGGCTCGCGCCCGCCTCTTCATAATCGTTTCGATGGACGTTCGTCTCCGCGAGCGAGCGTCTGCGGCAACGAAAACGAAGAGGAAGAAGTGCGCGCGATTCTGCTGGGATTTGCGTTGGGCGTCTGGGGCTTGCAGCAGCAGGCCCGCTTGCCGGATGGCATCGCGTGGTCCGCAATCTGCGCGGCGTTCGTCGTCACGATGACGCTCGGCGCGATGAAGCCGCGTGTGCGCATCGCGAGCTTCGTAATCGGCGCTTGTGCGCTCGGCTTCGCGTACGCCGCGATGCGCGCCGAAGTCCGGCTGCGCGAGCAATTGCCCGTCGCGTACGAGCAGCGCGATATCGAATTGACGGGCTTCGTGCGCGGGCTTCCCGAGCAACAGGCGGACGGCACGCGCTTCGTCTTTGAAGTCGAAGCGAACGGCGCGGGTCTGCGCGATTTTCCACGCATCGTGCGATTGCTCTGGCCGTCGCCGAATCGCGCAACGCTCCGCGCCGGCGAGCGATGGACGCTGACCGCGCGTCTGAAACGCGCGCACGCCAATGCGAACTTCGGCCTGCGCGATGCCGAAGCGTGCCTGCTCGAACGCGGCATTCGCGCGACGGGCAATGTGTCGGCTGCGCACGCGCCGCGCCGCGTGAGTCCCGATGCGGCCGGTCCGCGTCTGATGATCGATCGTCTGCGTGCGCGCATGCGTGATCGCATCGACAACGTGCTCGGGCGTGCGCCGCATCGCGGGATCATCGTCGCGCTCGCGGTGGGCGCGCAGGACGCGGTCAGCGATGCCGACTGGGCCGTCATGCGCGCGACCGGCACGAGTCATCTCGTCGCGATATCGGGCTTGCACATCGGGTTCGTCGCGGGACTGGCGGCGTTGATCGTCGGCTTCGTGTGGAAGCGCCTGAGGTTGCGAGGTGTGCCTGCGCCATTGATCGCGGCCGCGCCCAAGGTGGCCGTGGCCGGTGCGGCCGTCTTCGCCGCCTGCTATGCCGCGCTCGCCGGATTCAACGTGCCGGCGCAACGCACGCTCTGGATGCTGCTGATTTTCGCCATCGCGTTTCTCTGCGGACGGCGGCCCGCGTCGTCGCTGGTGCTTTTGTGGGCGCTCGCGATCGTGCTCGTCGCCGATCCGTGGGCGGTGACGTCGCCGGGATTCTGGCTGTCGTTCTGCGCCGTGGCAGCGATTCTGCACGCGATCGCGTCGGCGGGGCGATTCGAGTCGCGCGCGCAGCCGGAAGATCGCGATGACATCGATCAGTGGGATCGCGTCGATCCGAGCGAAGTCGGGCAGCGCCCGGCGCACTCGACGAGGCGCACATTGCTTCCGGCCTTCGCGCGGTTTTGTCGCCGCGTCCGGCGTCACGTGATGTCGAGCGTGCGCGTGCAATACGCGGTGACGATCGCGCTCGCGCCGCTCACGGTCTACTGGTTCTCGCAGATTCCGTTGCTCGGCCCGCTCGCGAATGCGTTCGCGATACCGTGGATCAGCGTGCTCGTGACGCCCGCGACGCTCGCGGGCCTCGTGCTGCCCGCGCCGCTCGATGCGCCGATGCTCCACGCCGCGCATGCCGCGCTCTCGCTGCTCTGCGATGGACTCTCGCGCCTCGCCGATGCCGTGCCATCGCCGCTCTGGGTTCTGCCGCAGCCGGGAGCGTTCGCGCTCGCGGCAGCGTGCATCGGCGCTGCATGGGCGCTCGCGCCGCGCGGCTGGCCGCTGCGCTTCGCCGCGCCGCTGACCTGGCTGCCGCTCCTCGCTCCCGCTACGCATCCCGCGCCCGCAGGCGCATTTCGGGTCACCGCGCTCGATATCGGGCAGGGCTCGGCGCTCGTCGTCGAAACGGCGCGGCACACCTTGCTCTTCGATGCCGGTCCCGGCCCCGAATCGACGCACGCGGGCGAGCGTATCGTCGTGCCTTATCTGCAGGCCGCGGGCATTCGCGCGCTCGATGCGCTCGTCATCAGCCATTCGGATTCGGATCACGCAGGCGGCGCGCCCGCCGTATTGCAATCGATCGCCGTGCGCCAGTTTCTGGCGTCGCTGCCCGCGACGGACGCGTTGTGGCCGAACGCGCGCGCACGCGGCGCGCAAACGCTGCGCTGCGCGGCGGGGCAGCGCTGGACCTGGGACGGCGTCGAATTCCGCGTGCTGTGGCCCGAGCCGGGGCCGCTTTCGGGCAAGCCGAACTATCAGTCGTGCGTGCTTCGCGTAACGAACGCGGCGGGGCGCGCGGCGTTGTTCGCGGCCGATATCGAAGCGGATGTCGAACGCGCGCTGATCGCTCGCGAGCGCGACGCCTTGCGAGCCGACGTGCTGATCGTGCCGCATCACGGCAGCCGCACCTCATCGACCGAGCCTTTCCTCGATTCTGTCGGGCCGTTCGTGGCGATATTTCAGGTAGGCTATCGCAACCGCTTTCACCATCCGCATCCGACCGTGTTCGCGCGTTACCAGATGCGCGATATCGTGCTTTCGCGCAGTGATGAAGACGGCGCGGCACGCAGCGAAATCGGTTCGCAGATCACGTTCGAGCGCTACCGGCAAAGCCACGCGCGCTACTGGATGGCGCGCTAAAAAAATAGAGACACGCTTGAAAGACATCATCCATTTCTCGCACGCGAACGGTTTTCCGGCATCGGTCTATCGCACGATTTTCGCAGAGCTTTCCGACGATTACGAAGTTCGCAGCATCGAGCGCATCGGGCATGACGCGCGCTTTCCGGTGACCCGCGACTGGCCGTATCTCGTCGATCAACTCATCGATGACATGAGCCGCTATCGACGCGAAGCCGACGACGCGCATCCGAAGGTATGGCTCGTCGGGCATTCGCTCGGCGGCTATGTGTCGCTGATGGCCGCGCTGAAGCGTCCGCAATGGGTGAAGGGCGTCGTGATGCTCGATTCGCCCGTGATCGCCGGCTGGCGGAGCAGTCTCCTGCGCGTCACGCAATGGACGGGACTGGATGAGCGCCTGTCGCCCGCCGCCGCAACCAGGAAACGCCGCACGCAGTGGGCGAGCCGCGACGAGGCGTGGCGGCATTTTCTGTCGAAGCCCGCGTTCGCCCGCTGGGACGAGCGCATGTTGTCCGACTACATCGATTTCGGCATTCCGCAGACGCATTCGAACGGCGCGCGCTCGCTCGCGTTCGATCGTCATATCGAATATCTGATCTATCGCACGCTGCCGCACACGCTCGGCGCGCGCGTCGCCCACGGCGTGCCGGTGCCGGTCGGCTTCATCGCGGGGACGCGTTCGCGCGAAGTGCGGCAGGTGGGGCTCGGCATGACGCGGCGTATCGCGGGGGCGCGCATCGAATGGATGGAAGGCAGCCATCTCTTTCCGATGGAACGCCCGATCGACACCGCGCGCGCAGTGCAGCGCCTGCTTAAAGCAATGCAGCCATCGCCATGACGAGGCGCTCAAAAGGGCACGAGCACGCACGCGGGCCTTGACGAACGGCCGGCGCGACGTTCCGCAAAAATGACGGGGAAAAGGGCGGTTTTGTAGTCGATCTCCGCGTCTGGTGCGCTTCGTGGGAACCTGCCTTTACGGTATAATCCGTTTTTCCCGCGAGCATCTAGCGATGACCAAATATGTATTCGTCACCGGCGGCGTAGTTTCGTCCCTTGGCAAGGGTATTGCCGCCGCCTCCCTCGCCGCGATCCTCGAATCGCGCGGTCTGAAAGTCACTCTCCTCAAGCTCGATCCCTACATCAACGTCGACCCCGGCACGATGAGCCCGTTTCAGCACGGCGAAGTGTTCGTGACGGAAGACGGAGCGGAGACCGACCTCGACCTCGGCCACTACGAGCGCTTCATCAGCACGAAGATGCGCAAGGCCAACAACTTCACCACGGGCCAGATTTACGAATCGGTGATCCGCAAGGAACGCCGCGGTGAATATCTGGGCAAGACGGTGCAGGTCATTCCGCACATCACCAACGAAATCCAGGCTTTCGTCGAGCGTGGCGCCGCAGCGGCGACATGCGGTCAGCCGGATGTCGCGATCGTCGAAGTCGGCGGCACGGTGGGTGACATCGAGTCGCTGCCGTTCCTCGAAGCCGCGCGTCAGATGAGCCTGCGCATGGGCCGCAACAGCGCGTGCTTCGTGCATCTCACGCTGGTCCCGTTCATCGCGACCGCGGGCGAGCTGAAGACCAAGCCCACGCAGCACAGTGTGCAGAAGCTGCGCGAAATCGGTATCTATCCGAACGTGCTGCTGTGCCGCGCGGACCGCCCGATTCCGGACGACGAGCGCGCCAAGATCTCGATGTTCTCGAACGTGCCCGAAGACGCGGTCATTTCCGTGTGGGACGCCGACAGCATCTACAAGATTCCGCAGATGCTCAACGACCAGCACCTCGACGACATCATCTGCGAAGCGCTCAAGCTGTCGCCGCCGCCGGCGGATTTGTCGATGTGGTCGAACCTCGTCGAGAAGCTCGAGAATCCGAAGAGCGAAGTAACCATCGGCATGGTCGGCAAGTATGTCGAGCTGACCGAGTCGTACAAGTCGCTGATCGAAGCGCTGCGTCACGCCGCGATTCACACGTCGACGAAGGTCAATATCGAGTACATCGATTCCGAGCAGATCGACGCCGAAGGCACCGATGCACTCAAGCATCTCGACGCCGTGCTCGTTCCGGGCGGTTTCGGCCGGCGCGGCACGGAAGGCAAGATCAAGGCGATCAAATACGCACGCGAATCGAAGACGCCGTATCTCGGCATCTGCCTCGGCATGCAGCTCGCGGTGATCGAATTCGCACGCGATGTCGCCGGTCTCGCCGATGCGAACAGCACCGAGTTCGATCAGGACACGAAGAACCCGGTCGTCGCGCTCATCACCGAGTGGTACGACCGCGCGGGCCGCATCGAGAAGCGCAACGAGGAGTCGGATCTCGGCGGCACCATGCGCCTCGGTTCGCAGAAGTGCCCGATCAAGCCGGGCACGATGGCCGGACGCATCTATGGCACCGATGTGAACGAGCGTCATCGTCACCGTTATGAAGTCAATAACCGTTTCGTGCCCCAGCTCGAGGCCGGCGGGCTTATCATCAGCGCCCGTACCCCGAGCGAGGATCTGCCCGAAATGATGGAGTTGCCGCAGTCGCTGCACCCGTGGTTCGTCGGCGTGCAGTTCCACCCCGAATTCACGTCGACGCCGCGCGACGGGCATCCGCTCTTCAAGGCGTTCGTCGAAGCGGCGCGCGCACACGCCGAATCCGGCGATGCGAAGGCGCCCGCCAGGGCTGCGGCGACCGCGGGAGCGCAAGCATGAAGCTGTGTCACTTCGAAGCCGGTCTCGACAAGCCGTTCTTTCTGATCGCGGGCACGTGTGTCGTCGAATCGGAGCAAATGACGATCGACGTCGCCGGGCGCCTCAAGGAAATGACCGAGAAGCTCGGCGTGCCGTTCATCTACAAGTCGTCCTACGACAAGGCGAACCGCAGCTCGGGCAAGTCGTTTCGCGGCCTCGGCATGGACGAAGGGCTGCGCATTCTCGGCGAAGTGAAGAAGCAACTCGGCGTGCCGGTTCTCACGGACGTGCACGCGGAGCACGAGATCGAAGCGGTCGCATCGGTGGTGGACGTGCTGCAAACGCCCGCGTTCCTGTGCCGTCAGACCGATTTCATCCACGCGTGCGCGCGCTCGGGCAAGCCGGTGAACATCAAGAAGGGCCAGTTCCTCGCGCCGCACGACATGAAGAACGTGATCGACAAGGCGCGCGACGCCGCGCGTGAAGCGGGTCTGTCGGAAGACCGTTTCATGGCGTGCGAGCGCGGTGTGTCGTTCGGCTATAACAACCTCGTGTCCGACATGCGCTCGCTCGCGATCATGCGCGAAACCAACGCGCCGGTCGTGTTCGACGCGACGCATTCGGTACAGTTGCCGGGCGGGCAGGGCACGAGTTCGGGCGGTCAGCGCGAGTTCGTTCCGGTGCTCGCGCGCGCGGCAGTCGCGACGGGCGTCGCGGGTCTCTTCATGGAGACGCATCCGGACCCGGCATGCGCGAAGTCGGACGGCCCGAATGCGGTGCCGCTGCATCACATGGAAGCGCTGCTCAAGACGCTCATCACCATCGATCGCGCGGTGAAGAGCGGCTCGTTCCTCGAGAACGATTTCAACTGAGCATCTGCGGCAAAAAAGAAGTGCGGCGCGGGCGTCTTCATCGGCGCCCGTGTCACGATAAGAGGTCACCTGGAGTGACCGGAGCAACGGAGGAGCGTGCGACGCATCAGGGCGCGCATCAGGGCGATACGCGCATACCCGCGCCGATCAGCGGGACTCAAGCCCGCTCCCCCACGAAAGCGATGCGGATCGAATCGCTATCCCGAAACGACCGCTCTTTGCGCCGGCGCTGAACCGGCGATCATCGAAAGGGTCTGAGCGAAGCAGTGAAGCGCGTGCCGTCGCGTGTATCGAAGTGTAAAAACAGGCGGCGCGCTTCGTTGTGACTGACAGAATTCATCGTCATTTCTTGAGGAAACCATGAGTGCTATCGTAGATATCATCGGCCGCGAGATTCTCGATTCGCGAGGCAATCCGACCGTCGAATGCGACGTGTTGCTCGAATCGGGCACGATGGGCCGCGCGGCGGTTCCGTCGGGCGCGTCCACCGGTTCGCGCGAAGCCATCGAACTGCGTGACGACGAAGCCGGCCGCTACAACGGCAAGGGCGTGCTGAAGGCCGTCGAACACATCAACACCGAGATTTCCGAAGCCATCATGGGCCTCGACGCCTCGGAACAGGCTTTCCTCGACAAGACCCTGCTCGAGCTCGACGGCACCGACAACAAATCGCGCCTCGGCGCGAACGCGATGCTCGCCGTGTCGATGGCCGTCGCCAAGGCCGCCGCCGAAGAAGCCGGCCTGCCGCTGTATCGCTACTTCGGCGGCTCGGGCGCGATGCAACTGCCGGTCCCGATGATGAACATCGTCAACGGCGGCGCGCACGCGAACAACAGCCTGGACATCCAGGAATTCATGATCGTCCCGGTCAGCCAGCCGACTTTCCGTGAAGCGCTTCGCTGCGGCGCGGAAGTGTTCCATGCGCTCAAGAAGATTCTCGCCGATCGCGGCATGAGCACGGCAGTGGGCGATGAAGGCGGCTTCGCGCCGAACTTTGGCAGCAACGACGAATGCCTGTCGACGATTCTGCAGGCTATCGAGAAGGCCGGTTATCGCGCCGGTGAAGACGTGCTGCTCGCGCTCGACTGCGCGGCGAGCGAGTTCTACCACGACGGCAAGTACCAGCTCGCGGGCGAAGGCCTGCAACTGTCGTCGAGCGAATTCGCGGACTATCTGGCTACGCTCGCGGACAAATTCCCGATCGTGTCGATCGAAGACGGCATGCACGAAAGCGACTGGGAAGGCTGGAAGATCCTGACCGACAAGCTGGGCAAGAAGATCCAGCTCGTCGGCGACGATCTCTTCGTCACCAACACGCGCATCCTGAAGGAAGGCATCGAGAAGGGCATCGCCAACTCGATCCTCATCAAGATCAACCAGATCGGCACGCTGACGGAAACCTTCGCGGCAATCGAAATGGCCAAGCGCGCGGGCTATACGGCCGTGATCTCGCATCGCTCGGGCGAAACGGAAGATTCGACCATCGCCGATATCGCCGTCGGCCTGAATGCCGGGCAGATCAAGACCGGCTCGCTGTCGCGCAGCGATCGCATCTCGAAGTACAACCAGCTGCTGCGCATCGAGGAAGACCTCGGCGATATCGCGAGCTACCCGGGCAAGTCGGCGTTCTACAACTTGCGCTAAAGCTTTTGCCGCTTTAGTCGATAAGACGTTTGATCGTCTTTGAAGCGTCATCTTTTGAAGCCCGCCGCCCACGGCATTACGCCGCAGGGCGGCGCTTATTTCGGCTACGTGAATGCGGCTCGTAACTGTCGTTCTGGTTCTGTTGCTGGTGCTGATCCAATACCCGCTCTGGTGGGGCCACGGCGGCTGGCTGCGCGTGCATGAATTGCAGCAGCAGCTCGCGCAGCAGACGGAGAAGAACACGAACCTGAGATTGCGCAATGAGCGCGTTCAGGGCGAAGTGCAGGATCTGCAAAGCGGCACGGCCGCCGTGGAAGAGCGCGCGCGCTACGAGATGGGCATGGTGAAGGACAGCGAGGTGTTCGTGCAGTTCGTCGCGCCGAATTCGAATGCGCCCGTCAATTCCGCGAACGTGCCGGGCATGAACGGCTCGACACGCGGTCAGGTCTCGGCAGCGCCGCTGCGCGTGGTGCCGAATCCCGTGTCGCGTTCGAAGCAGGAATTGCGCGATCTCGACAAGAAGGCGCAGAAGGAAAAAGCAGCCGAAGCGAAGAAGAAACAGCCGCAGGGTGCGGCGCAGTAGCGCGGCGGCTTGCCGATCGGAACAAAAAAATAGCGCGGTCATCGACCGCGCTATTTTTGTTTTGTGCTGACCGTCTCGCTGCTTCGATCACCACCAGGTGCCGACTCCGACGCCGGTTCCCCAGTACGGGCCGCCCCAGCCGCCACTCGAATAGCCGCCGTAGACCGACACCGGCGCGGGCGAATAGAACTGCGACATCGTCTTCGCCGCATTGCCCGCGGCGGCGGCCTGCTGCGATTCGTTCAGCGCCTGCTTGTCGATGGCGTTGTAGCGTTCCATCTGCTGCTGCGACGTCAGCGTCTGCTGGGGCGCGGGCGGCGTATCGGGCAGACGGCTATAGATCGGTGAAGGGCCGGGCGGATCCATCATGCAGCCGGCGAAGAGTACGACGCCGGCAAGGCACGGCAGCAGTTTCCAGTTGAGCGTTGCGGTTTTCATATACGACCTCCAGCGGGCCGACATCTTTACAGGAGCCCCAATCATAGCTTGCGGAGTCTGTCGTGAGTCTTGGCTCGCAAGCGGCGCGCCGGACGGTCGCCGGGTTCGACAAACCCCGGACGCGTGCGGCGCAAGCTCCGCTGGACAAGGCTTTCGCGGCGTTTCAGTGCCGCCGGTCCGACGCCGGACTCACGCCTTGTGAGAGTTCTTTTGCGACAAAAAGTTGCGCCACGTCGACGGCGTCGAAGTCATAACGCTGGTTGCAGAACTCGCAATGCACTTCGACATTGCCGCGCTCCTCGATGACGCCATCGACTTCCTCGCGCCCCAGCATCTTGAGCATGCCGCCGACTTTTTCGCGCGAGCAGCTGCACTGGAAGCGCGCCGGCGCGGGATCGAAATGCTGCACGTTTTCCTGCCAGAACAGGCGCTTGAAGACCGTGTCCGGTTCTTCCTTCAGCAATTCTTCGTTCGAAAGCGTGCTGCCGAGATGGCAGACGCGCTGCCACGTGTCCGCGTCGTGCTCGCCCGGATGCGGAACGATGCCGCCATCGCCCGGCAGCTTTTGCAGAAGCATGCCGACGGCGCGATCCGTATCGGCGGCGAGCCACAGGCGCGTGTCGAGCTGCTCGGAGTGATGCATGTAGTGCTCGAGCACCTCGGCCATCGACGCGAGCGGGCCGTGCTCGCCCGACAGCGGCACGATGCCCTGATACGGCTGCTGTCCCGGCTTCTTGTCGGCCGGATCGAGCGTGATGACGCAGCGCCCGCGCCCGTGACGGTTCAGCAGGTCGGCGAGCGACATCTCGTTTTCCAGCTCGCGCTCCGCCCCTTCGGCAAGCTTCGCGGTGGCGCGCAGAGAGAGCTGGGAATCGCACTGCACGACCAGCATCTTCACCGGGCCGTCGCCGTAGATCTGCATGACGAGCGTGCCGTCGAACTTGAGGTTCGCGGACAAGAGCGCGCATGCGGCCATCATCTCGCCGAGCACGTTGCGCACGGCCGCGGGATACGAGCGGCGCGCGAGCACTTCCTGCCATGTGTGGCGCAATGAGACGATCTCGCCGCGCACCGGCGCCGCGTTGAACATGAATTTCTGCAACTGGTCGTTCACAACTCTTCCTTGGGTGTTGAGGCTCGCCCGTTCTTCCGGGTCTCAGCCGATGCGCACGAGCTGCGCCTTGTAGTATTCGCGCCGGTCGGCGTAGCTTGCCGTGGCGGCGCGCATGCGGGCGATGTCCGCCTCGCCGATCTCCCGGACCGCTTTCGCGGGCGCGCCGAGAATCAGCGTGTTGTCCGGAAACACCTTGCCTTCGGTGACGACGGCGCCCGCGCCAACCAGACAATTGCGGCCGATCACCGCACCATTCAAGACCACGGCCTGAATCCCGATCAGCGAGCCTTCCTTGACCGTGCAGCCGTGCAGCATCGCCTGATGGCCGACGGTGACATCTTGCTCGATCGTCAGAGGAAAGCCAGGGTCCGCATGCAGCACCGCGCCTTCCTGCACGTTGCTGCCGCGTCCGACGACGATCGGCTCGTTGTCGCCGCGCAGCGACGCGCCGGGCCAGACGCTCGTGTTTTCCTCGAGCGTCACGCGGCCGATGATGGTCGCGGTGTCCGCCAGGAACACGCTTTCGTGGATGGTCGGGGCGTCGTCGCCGAGTTTGTAGATGGCCACATTGTCTCCTGGGGCGTGGTGTCGTAAGAGTGGGGCGCTTGGGGCGCTTGGGGCGCTAAAATGCGCGCCTGCCGGTGCGGCTTGACGGTCAATCTCGTCGTTGCGCCAATTGTTGCGCGATGTGCGGCGTCCGCCGGGATTACCATTTTAGCTGTTTGCCGTAAGCGTCCGCTGGACTGCCCTGTTGCACGCCCGTTTTCGAGATAGTTCGATGCAAGATCCCGTGATTCCCACCACCGAAGAGCACGCCTGCGCGCGCCGCGGGGCGCTCGCCATCCTGCGCGAGCGCGAGCCCGCGACGAAGGCGGCGCACGCCCGCCTGCTGTTCGAGGCTGCGCGCGCGGAACCGTCCCGCATCGATCCGAACGCCACGCTCGATGAACCCGACGATCTGCCCGGTCGGCCGGAACGACCGGAACTCGTCGAGCCGTCGTCGCTGAAGCGTCGCGGCATGCAGTCGGATGCGGGTCGCGCCGTGTTGCTGCACGCGCTCGCGCACATCGAATTCAATGCGATCAATCTCGCGCTCGACGCCGTCTGGCGATTCCCGTCGATGCCGCGCGATTTTTATCTCGACTGGTTAAAGGTCGCAGCGGAGGAAGCGCATCATTTTTCGCTGCTCAGCGCGCGGCTCGCCGAATTCGGCCATGTCTACGGCGATTTCCCCGCACACGACGGCCTCTGGGAGATGGCGCAGCGCACGCGCGGCGACGTGCTCGCGCGCATGGCGCTCGTGCCGCGCACGCTGGAGGCTCGCGGCCTCGACGCATCGCCGCCGATTCGCAAGCGCCTCGCGCAGGCGGGCGACCACGCGTCCGCGGCGATTCTCGACGTCATCCTGCACGACGAAATCGGCCACGTGCTGATCGGCAATCGCTGGTTCCGTTTCCTGTGCGACGGCCAGCGCCTCGATCCGCATACGACCTACGAACGCCTCGCCGAGCAATACCACGCGCCGAAGCTGCGCGGCCCGTTCAACTTCGAGGCGCGCCGCGACGCCGGCTTCGACGAAGCCGAACTGCGCGCGCTCGCCGGGCTGGACGACGCGAAGTAGCGCGCGGCCATCGTCGCTATAATCGAACGATCATCCTTTTCATCCGGAACGACACCATGAAAGAATCGCGCTCCGAATTCGTCGATGCGCGCGGCGTGCGTCTGCACGTGCGCCGCTGGGGCTCGCCCGACGCCCCGATGCTCTTCATGCTGCACGGCTGGATGGACATGAGCGCGTCGTTCCAGTTCGTCGTCGATGCGCTCGCCGGCGACTGGCAGGTGCTCGCGCCCGACGCGCGCGGCTTCGGGCTGTCGGACTGGCCCATCGCGGAGAAGGGCGGCGGGCATTACTACTTTCCCGACTATCTCGCCGATCTCGACGTGCTGCTCGATCATTTCTCGCGCGGCGCGCAGGTGAATCTCGTCGGCCACAGCATGGGTGCGAACGTCGCGCTGCTTTACGCGGGCGTGCGGCCCGAGCGCGTGCGCCGCGTGGTCGATCTCGAAGGCTTCGGGCTGCCGGCGGCGCGTGCGTCGCAATCGCCGGGGCGCATCGCGCAATGGCTCGACGATCTGCGCACGCCGCCCACGCTGCGCAGCTATGCGAGCCTCGATGAAGTCGCCGACCGGCTGATCCGCACGAATCCGCGTCTGCCGCTCGCCCGCGCGCGCTATCTCGCGCAGCACTGGTCGCGCGAGGAAAGCGACGGGCGCTTTCATCTGCTTGCCGATCCGGCGCACAAGTTGCGTGGACCGACGTTGTATCGGCTGGACGAGGTGAGCGCAGCGTGGGCGCGCGTCACGGCGCCGGTGCTGCATGTCGAGGCGAAGGACTCGCCGACGCTCGCCACTTTCGCGGGACAGACGCCCGTCGCCGAGTTCAAGACGCGCTTTGCCGTGTTCTCCGACTGGCGCGAGGAAATCGTCGACGGCGCCGGGCACATGATCCATCACGACCAGCCGGAGCGTGTCGCGGCGCTGATCGAATCGTTCTGCCGGTGAGCGACGCGCCACGGTACGAAGGAACTACATAATCGGCGTGTCATGCCGTTACAGTTAGAATGTAAGTGAAACCTCAGAGCCGAAAATGAACGCCGATCTGCATTGCCATTCCACCGTGTCCGACGGCCAGTTCGCGCCCGCCGAAGTCGCGGAGCGCGCGCATGCGAACGGCGTGACGCTGTGGTCGCTCACGGATCACGATCAGCTCGGCGGGCAACACGAAGCGCGCAAGGCCGCCGAGGCGCTCGGGATGGACTATCTGCCCGGCGTCGAGATTTCGGTGACGTGGGCGTCGCGCACGGTGCATATCGTCGGCATGAACGTCGATCCGGACAACGCGGCGCTCCTCAAGGGCCTCGAGTGCACGCGCAACGGGCGCGCGGCGCGCGGCGAGGCGATTGGCGAGGCGCTCGCGGCGATCGGCATTCCGGATTGCTACAAGGGCGCGCTGCGCTTCACCGACGACCCCGACATGATTTCGCGCACGCACTTCGCGCGATATCTGGTGGAGGCGGGTTACGCGAAGTCCACTTCGGACGTGTTCGCGCGCTATCTCGGCGACGGCAAGCCGGGTTTCGTCGGGCATTGCTGGGCGAAGCTCGCCGATGCGGTCAAGTGGATCAAGGATGCGGGCGGTGAGCCGATCATCGCGCATCCGGGACGCTACGATTACACGCCGGTCGAATTCGCCGCGCTCTTCGACGAATTCATCCAGCTCGGCGGCCGTGCGATCGAGGTCGTGACGGGCAGTCACACGCCCGATCAATACCGCGAATACGCCGATGTCGCGCGCCGCTACGGCTTCGAGGCATCGCGCGGCTCGGACTTCCACGGCGCGGGCGAAGGGCGGGTCGATCTCGGCCGGCTTCCGCCGCTTCCCGACGATCTCACGCCCGTCTGGGCGCGCTGGCTTTAGCGTTCTTTTCGGCGCGCGTCGCTCTTTCGATGCGCGCACGGTCTTTGCATTACCGGGATTTTCCGCACGCACATCGCGTGAGGCGTCTGCGCGCGATTCGCACGCGCCGGGCCTTCGCGATTACGATCGAAACAATAAGGCGTCGCCATGTCTCAATTTTTTCGCATTCATCCGGACAATCCGCAGCCGCGGCTCATCAATCAGGCCGTGCAGATCATCCGGGACGGCGGTGTCGTCGCGTTGCCGACGGATTCGAGCTACGCGCTCGGCTGCCATCTCGATGACAAGGACGCCGTCGAGCGATTGCGGCGCATTCGCGGCATCGACGACAAGCAACTGCTGTCTCTGCTCGTGCGCGATCTTTCCGAGCTCTCCAACTTCGCGATGGTCGACAACCAGCAGTACCGGCTGATCAAGTCGGTGACGCCGGGGCCTTACGTATTCGTGCTGCAGGCGACCAAGGAAGTGCCGCGCCGGCTCTCGCACCCGTCGCGCAAGACGATCGGGCTGCGCGTGCCGGATCATGCGATCACGCTCGCGCTGCTGGAGGCGCTCGGCGAGCCGCTGCTCGCATCGACGCTGATTCTGCCGCCCGACACCGAGCCGCTCAACGATCCCGAAGAGATTCGCGAGCGGCTTGAGAAGCAGGTCGAGCTCGTGATCGATTCGGGCGCGTGCCCGGCGGAGCCGTCGACGGTAATCGATCTTTCATCGGGGGAGCCAGTGCTCGTGCGCGCGGGGAGAGGCAGTCTCGAACCGTTCGGGCTCACGGCGTAAGCGCCGCGCAGTAGCGTACACGGGCACACGACCCGATCGAGCGTTATCGCACATCATGGGCGAAATAGTGCGCGCCCGGCGCCCTCGTGCGCGTCTGATCCGACCTGCCTGCTTGCTACAATACCGCCCCATGGACTCTTCCCTGATACAAACCATCGCGGTCTACGCGCTCCCCGTGATCTTCGCGATCACGCTGCACGAGGCCGCGCACGGTTATGCCGCGCGACTGCTCGGCGACAACACGGCTTACGTTCTGGGCCGCGTTTCCATGAACCCCATGCGCCATATCGATCCTATCGGCACGATCGTGATTCCGATCGTCCTGTACTTCGTGACGAGCGGCGCCTTCATGTTCGGCTACGCGAAGCCCGTGCCGGTGGCGTTCGGCAATCTGCGCAATCCGCGCTGGGGCAGCCTGTGGGTCGCCGCCGCGGGCCCAGGCAGCAACTTCGTCCAGGCGATCGTCTGGGGCGTGATCGCGGTGCTGCTCGCGGCCTTTCACGTCGACGAAGTGTTCTTTACGCGCATGGCCGCCGCGGGCGTCGGCGTGAATCTCGTGCTCGGCGTGCTGAATCTCTTCCCGCTGCCGCCGCTCGACGGCGGCCGCGTCGTCATGGCGCTCCTGCCGGTGCGCGCGTCGATCGCGTTTTCGAAGCTCGAGCCGTACGGCTTCTTCATCGTGATGGCGCTCGTCGTGACCGGCGTGCTGACGCGCTACTGGCTCGGGCCGCTCGTGAACGTCGGCTATACGGCGGTGTCGGCTATCCTGAATCCCCTCGCTTCACTATTCCCATAACATCATGTTCCCTGACCGTATCTTCTCCGGCATGCGGCCCACCGGGTCGCTGCACCTCGGCCACTATCACGGCGTGCTGAAAAACTGGGTGCGGCTGCAGTCCGAATATCCGTGCTTCTTCGCGGTGGTCGACTGGCACGCGCTCACGACGCACTACGAGACGCCCGAGGTCATCGAGAAAAACGTGTGGGAGGTGCTCATCGACTGGCTGGCGTCCGGCATCGATCCGGCGCAGGCGACGCTCTTCATCCAGAGCCGCGTGCCCGAGCACGCCGAGTTGTCGCTGCTGCTCGGCATGGGCACGCCGCTCGGCTGGCTCGAACGCGTGCCGACCTACAAGGAACAGATCGAGAAGCTGCGCGAGAAGGATCTGTCCACTTACGGCTTTCTCGGCTATCCGGTGCTGATGGCGGCGGACATTCTGCTGTATCGCGCGTCGCTCGTGCCGGTCGGCGAGGATCAGGTGCCGCACGTCGAGATGACGCGCGAGATCGCGCGCCGCTTCAACTACCTGTACGGACGTGAGCCGGGCTTCGAGGAAAAGGCGATGGAAGCCGCGAAGAAGCTCGGCGGCAAGCGCGCGAAGCTCTATCACGAGTTGCGCGTCGCGTATCAGCAGGAAGGCGACGACGAAGCGCTCGAACAAGCCCGCGCGATGCTGCAGGAATCGCAGAGCCTGTCGATGAGCGACCGCGAGCGGCTGTTCGGCTATCTGGAAGGTTCGCGCAAGATCATCCTCGTCGAGCCGCAGGTGCTCTTGACCGAAGCGTCGCGCATGCCGGGGCTGGACGGGCAGAAGATGTCGAAGTCCTACGGCAATACGATCGGCTTGCGCGAGGATGCGGCGACCATCGAGCAGAAAGTCCGCAGGATGCCGACCGACCCGGCGCGCGTGCGGCGCAACGATCCGGGCGATCCCGACAAATGCCCGGTCTGGCAACTGCATCAGGTCTATACGGATGAAAAGACGCACGAATGGGTGCAGAAGGGCTGCCGCAGCGCGGGCATCGGTTGCCTGGAATGCAAGCAGCCGGTGATCGAAGGCATTCTGCGCGAGCAGCAGCCGATGCTCGAGCGCGCCCAGAAGTACATGGACGACCCGTCGCTGTTGCGCGCGATCGTCGCGGACGGCTGCGACAAGGCGCGCAAGTTCGCCACGGAAACGATGCGCGACGTGCGCGAGGCCATGGGCCTGTCCTACAACTGATGGAAGGGGCGCCGAGTCCGTGGGTCGCGCGCTGGGCGCATCTCGTCGCGCCCGGCGGCGCGGTGCTCGACGTCGCCGCGGGTAGCGGGCGCCACGCGCGCTGGTTCGCGGCGCGCGGTTTTCCGGTTCTGGCGATCGACCGCGACGCAGACGCGCTGGCATCGATGTCCGCGATAACCGGCATCGACACGTTGAGCGCCGATATCGAAAATGCGCCCTGGCCGCTGCCGGACGACCGAACGTTCGATGCAATCGTCGTCACGAACTATCTGCATCGGCCGCTCTTCGGGCACTTGATCGATGCGCTCGCGCCCGGCGGCGTGCTGGTCTACGAGACGTTCGCGGCGGCCAATGGCAGCATCGGCAAGCCGTCGAATCCCGCGTTTCTGCTCGAACCCGGCGAACTGCTCGAAGCGGTGCGAGGGCGGCTGCGCGTGATCGCTTACGAGGACGGATTCGTCGACGACCCGCGTGCTGCCTATGTGCAGCGGATTTGCGCCGTTCGCGAACCGCAGTCAGCCGAAAACGCGCTCACCATTGGTAACATACCCCCGGGTCCGCCGCGTTACGCGCTGACCGGCTAATCCGCTACAATCGCGTAATATCGCTTTTCGCGATTAAATTCACGATTAAATTCATAGAGTTTCATGACAAACGGAACACACGGCGGCATCCAGATCCGCGGCAGCATCCCTGCCATCGTCACACCGATGCACGAGGACGGTAGTCTTGATCTGCCGGCGTTTCGAAAACTGATCGACTGGCATGTCGAGCAAGGCTCGAACGGTCTCGTCGTGGTCGGCACCAGCGGCGAATCGGCCACGTTGTCGGTCGAAGAGCACATCCTGATGATCCAGACGGCCGTCGAACACACGGCCAAGCGCTTCCCGATCATCGCGGGCGCGGGCGGCAATTCGACCGCCGAAGCCATCGAACTCTCGAAGCAGGCGAAGAAAGTCGGCGCCGACGCCACGCTGCAAGTCGTCCCGTATTACAACAAGCCGACGCAGGAAGGCATGTACCGTCATTTCCGCACCATCGCGGAAGCGGTCGATCTGCCGGTGCTGCTTTACAACGTGCCGGGCCGCACCGTCGCCGACATGAGCAACGAGACGATCCTGCGTCTCGCCGACGTGCCGGGCATCATCGGCGTGAAGGAAGCAACGGGCAATATCGATCGCGCGGCGCATCTGATCAAGCACGCGCCGGCGAACTTCGCGATCTTCAGCGGCGACGATCCCACGGCCATCGCGCTGATGCTGCTGGGCGGTCACGGCAATATCTCGGTGACGGCCAACGTCGCGCCGAAGGAAATGAGCCAGCTCTGCAGCGCCGCGATCGAAGGCGATGCGATCACCGCGCGCCGCATTCATCTGAAGCTGCTGTCGCTGCACAAGCAACTCTTCTGCGAATCGAATCCGATTCCGGCCAAGTGGGCGCTGCAGGCGCTCGGCCGCATGGAAGGCGGCATCCGTCTGCCGCTCACGCCGCTCGACGCGCGTTATCACGACGTGGTGCGTGACGCGTTGCGCGACTCCGGGCTTCTCGCCTGATCACACGTGGCGGCGCGCCAAGTCACAAAGAATCGAAAGGCCGCGCCGCCGCACGTGATCGAAATGAACCACACCTTCAGCCATCAACCGCCGCTCACTGGCTTCGACATTGGCCTCGCTGAACCGCTCGGCTAGAGCGGATTCGGCGCGAGGCAATGCGTCATCAGCAGCAAAGAAGGACCTCATGAAACTTTCCGCTCTTCTTACTCATGCCAAACGCGTGAGCGTGGTGTCGCTCGGCACCGGCGCGCTCATCTCGCTTGCGGGTTGCGATACGCTCAACGACTGGCTCGCGCCGGATCGCGTCAACTACAAGGCTGCCGAAACCGCGCCGTCGCTCGCGGTTCCGTCCGATCTGACCACGGCCGACATCAGCCAGCGCTATGCCGCGCCGCCGAAGATCAACGCGCTCGGCGGCGCCGCGGAGCGCTCGGTCACGCCGGCCGGCAACGCGACGCTCGGCGTGCCGAACGCGCAGGATCCGTTCGGCATGCACATCGAAAGCGACGGCGATCGCCGCTGGCTCGTCGTCGATGGCCGCTCGCCCGATCAGATCTGGGGGCCGCTGAAGGAGTTCTGGGAAGAGAACGGCTTCACGCTCAAGACCGATGCGCCGCAGACCGGCATCATGGCGACCGACTGGGCCGAGAATCGCGCGAACATTCCGAACGACTGGTTCAGAAACAGCGTGGGCAAGCTGCTCGACTTCGCTTACTCGTCGGGGACGCGCGACATGTTCCGCACGCAGGTGGACCGCGCGTCGGACGGCTCGACCGACATCTCCGTCACGCACAGCGCGATGGAAGAAGTGCTGACGGGGCAGGATAAAACTTCGTCGCGCTGGGAAGCGCGTCCGCGCAATCCGCAGCTCGAAGCCGCGGTGCTCACGAAGCTGATGCAGAAATTCGGTCTGACCGAAGCGCAATCGCAAAAGCTGATGGCCGAGGCGCGTCCGTCGGGTGCGAAGGTGGCGGTGGATCAGGTCGCGGGCGGTTCCACGCTCGATCTCGCCGAGCCGTTCGATCGTGCATGGCTGCGCGTGGGCCTCGCGCTCGATCGCACCAACTTCACGGTCGACAATCGCGATCGCGACAAGGGCATCTATTACGTCCATTTTTCGGACTCCATGGCGGAGCTGAAGAAGGAAGGTCTCTTCGGCAAGCTCTTCTCGAGCAATACGCCGAAGCCCACGCGCCAGTTCCTCGTGAACGTGCGGCCGAAGGCAGACTCGGTGACGCAGGTCGGCGTCGTCGATGCGAATGGCCAGCCGGATAACTCGTCGGATGCGCAACGTATCGTGTCGTTGTTGCATGCTCAGTTGAACTAGACGAACACGTTAGTCAGCCGATGATGAGTTCATTGTGAGATTCGCCAGTCTCGGCAGCGGCAGCGAGGGCAATGCGTTGCTCGTCGAGGCATCGAGCGGCACGACCACGACGCGCGTGCTGCTCGATTGCGGATTCTCCGGGAAGGAAGTCGAGCGCCGTCTCGCGCGACTGAACTGCCGCGCCGAGGATCTGGACGCCATCGTCATCACGCACGAGCATACGGACCATATCGGCAGCGCATTGACGCTCGCGCGCCGATGGTCCATTCCGTTGCACATGAGTTGGGGCACGGCGCGCGCGATCGGCGCCGATGAAGCCAACGTCGAATTGAACGTGCTGTGGGGCGATGAGAGCGTCGCCATCGGCGATCTCAGCGTGATGCCGTACACCGTGCCTCACGACGCCCGCGAGCCGCTGCAATACGTCTTCTCGGACGGCGCTTGCCGCCTCGGCGTGCTGACGGATGTCGGCGTGTCCACGCCGCATATCACGAGCGTGCTGAGCGGCTGTGATGCGCTCGTGCTCGAATCCAATCATGACGTTGAGATGCTCGCCGCGAGCCGTTATCCGCCATCGCTCAAGGCGCGCATCGGCGGGACGCACGGGCATCTGAACAACGAAGCGGCGGCGGCCATTCTCGCGTCGCTCGACCGCTCCAGGCTGCGTCATCTCGTGGCCGCTCATCTCAGCCAGCAAAACAATCTGCCGCATCTCGCGCAGGCCGCACTTGCGGCTGTGCTGGGGGCGTCCGCGATCGATGTCGTCGTGGCGACTCAGGCCGAAGGGTTCGACTGGCTCACGCTCTAGAACGAGCGCAGAATGCGGATACAAAAAAACCGGCTCAAGAGCCGGTTTTTTCGTTTGCAGGACCGCATCGAGCGGCCTGCAACGCAGCGCCGATAGGCTAAAAGCCTTACTGGCTTGCGCCCGATGCCGGAGCAGCAGCCGAAGCGGCAGCGTCCGAAGCTGCGCCAGCAGCCGAAGCTGCATCGCTTGCAGCGGCCGAAGCGCTCGATGCAGCAGCGTTTGCGTCCGAAGCAGCAGCAGCCGGTGCCGAAGCAGCCGACGTATCGCTTGCAGCGCTCGGAGCAGCCGTTTCGCTAGACTTGTTGCATGCAGCCAGAGCAACAGCAGCCAACAGGGATGCTACGAGGAGGGATTTCTTCATGATCACGTCCTTTTATGGTTAAAGGTAAGCAACAGCGCAAAGTACCGGTAATGTGTGCTCCAACACCGACCTGGGCCGCTGTGGAGACTCACAATTCTTTTTTGTGTGAGACTTCCTACGGCTTGGCCGGAAATTATAGGCACTTTCGTAACGACCGTCGATAAATCGGGGGACGATACGTTGTCTTTCTCATACAAACTTTCATATTGCGGAACAGCAAAATTCTAACATCCGCAGCGTGTCAAGAAGTCTCGTAAAGTCAAGCCTGTCAAGGCAAAGCCCCAATCCGAAGCCAGCCCGCACAATACCATTCGTGCAGCAGCGCTGTCATTGACGATTCGTCTGTAAGTGTTACAAAGCGTTTCGCCTGCAGACAGCGAGTATCCGCCAATTCAGGGAGCCACTTTTTCATCTTTGACAACAACACTTCGGCTTCACCATTTACGAAAAATGACCGCGCGTCATAGAGCAAAATAGTCTTTCTATCCAGCCTGACGCCCGTTTTTTTCGCTCGCTCTACAAACTTTTGCTCATTCAACACGCGCTCGGGCGGGTCGAATACGACGTTCGCTTTCGGCTCGCTCAAATACGTGCCCAGAAACGCCGCAATGTCCTTTTCATTCCAGTTGACGTTCGCAAGGATCGCGCCAACACGGTCGATGAGCAGCGACGGCAGCGCCGCCGGACTCGACACGGGCTCCTGCGCCGGATCGCGATAGCGGGCGTTGCCCTTGGGACCATCGGATGCGTCGCCCATGCGCTCGGCGAGATGATAGAGGAACTGCGCCGTGAGCTCGTGCGCGGAGGGCGCGCGAAAGCCGATCGACGCCGTCATGCATTCGCCTTCCGCGATACCGTCGTGCGCGATATGCGGCGGCAGATAGAGCATGTCGCCGGGCTCCAGCACCCATTCTTCCTCGGGCTCGAAGTGCTGTAAAACTTTCAACGGCAGTCCGGGTTTTAGCGAAAGATCGCGCTGTGCGCCAAAGCGCCAGCGGCGCTTTCCATGAACCTGGAGCAGAAACACGTCATAAGAGTCGAAGTGCGGTCCGACACCGCCGCCATCGGTCGCATACGAGATCATCAGGTCGTCGAGACGCGCGTCCGGAATGAAGCGGAACCGGTTCATCAACGCGTGCGCGCGATCGTCGTGCAGATTCACGCCCTGCACGAGCAGCGTCCATTCGCGCTTCTTCGACGAAGGCAATTCGTCGGGCGCGAACGGACCGTGCTCCAGATTCCATGTATTGCGAAAATGTGTGATGAGACGCGACTCGACGTCGTCGAGATCGGCGAGTTCGAACAACGCTTCGCGCGAGAGCGGAGCCGCGATATCGGGAATGGCTTGCCGAATCAGCAGCGGTTTTTTCTGCCAGTAACGCCGCATGAACTGTCGCGGCGTACGGTTGCCCAACAAGGGGGTGGGTTCGTCCGGCAAAGGCGCGCGACTATGCGCGAGAAGGCCGGGAACCGGGGATGGGGTTGCGTCAGAGGGCCGCTTGGGCATCGTATAATCGAGGCTTGTATCTTGGAGGATCCAATGAAAATTGCGAAAGACACTGTCGTTTCGGTCGCTTACAAGCTATCGGATGCGCAAGGCAATCTGATCGAGGAGAGCGACGAGCCGATGGTCTATCTGCACGGCGGCTATGATGGCACGTTCCCCAAGATCGAGGAAGCGCTCGACGGTCACGAGGCGGGCTATGAAACGCTCATTCAGCTCGAACCGCAGGATGCGTTCGGCGAGTACGATCCCGAACTCGTGAAGGTCGAAGAGCGCAGCCGTTTTCCCGAGCCGCTCGAAGTCGGCATGCAGTTCGAAGGCACGCCCGAAGATGGAGATGACGACATCGACTCGCTCATCTACACCGTAACCGACGTCGCCGAGGACAAAGTCGTGCTCGACGGCAATCATCCGCTCGCGGGCATGGCGCTGCGTTTCGCGCTGTCGGTGCAGGAAGTACGCACGGCCACGGATGACGAAATCCAGCATCAGCACGCGCATGGCGCGGACGGCCTGCACGTCGTCGACGAAGATGAAGACGATGACGACGAACCGCGCAAGGACGCGGGTCCGACGCTGCATTGAACGCGTCGGCAGATGAATAAAGAAAGCGCAGCTTCGGCTGCGCTTTTTTATTGCCCGCTCGCGCCGTTCTGCACGCCCGATGCAGGCACCGGATAGATCGGCGGCAAGGACTGCGGCGGCGTGAGGATAGGCGGCAGCTCGGAGGCGGGCGAGGGCATCGAAGGCGGCGGAGGCAGCGACTCCGGCAGATCGTTGCGCGGCAGCGCAGGCGGCGTGGATGCCGGTGCGGGATAAGGCGCATAAGGCTCGCTCGACTGCGCGGGCGCTTCAGGCGGCGGCGCGCTCGATTCTTTCGTATGGGATTCCTTCACATCGCGCACGCGCAGCCGAAATGGCGGGTGCCATTGCGCATCGCTTTGCACTTCGAGCCATTGCGATTGCGGCTTTCTGAACGCGATCGCCACGCGCGTGAGATTCGTGACGATCAAACCCTTGTCGTTGCGCAAAGGCTGATCGATATGAAAGCCGTTCGGCTCGGACGCATCGGTGCCGTGAATCACGACGACCGGACCGCGAAAGATTTCCGCCGCCTTCACGAGGCTGCGCTTCAGTTCGAGGAAGCCATCGCGCGGCTGGTTCGAGCGCGAGAAATGCAGCCATGCGAAGCGATCGCGCCGCTCGTAGCGAGAGAAGTCGGGATCGGCCTGAAGCATGATCACGAGCGCGCGCATTTCGGCGCGTCGCGCCGATTCCGCCGCATGTTCGAGCCAGAAGGTCGTCGCGACGGCGCGGTCTTCGAACTCGCCGTTGCGCCCGCCCGCCGTCAGATAGTGATTGTTCGGGCTCGGCGCATTCAGCCCGATGAACGCGATGCCTTGCGCCTGCCAGCGCACGATTTCCCGGAACGTGCGAAAGCGCGCGACGTCGCTTTCGCGCGAGAGCGTGAGCGGATTTTGTCCGAGCGAGCTGGCATCGGCGAAGAAGAGCTGACGCACGAAATCGAGCCGTTCGACGGGATCGTAAGTGCCCCCGTGCGCGAGCGTGCAATCGGCCCAGTCGTGCTGACCGAGCAGCATCACGAGCGGCGTGCGCGACGCGTCGAGCAGGTCGTGACGCGACTGATAGATGCTGTCGCGGCACGGCTCGGTTGCGCCCTTGAAATTGCCGTCGTAGACAATGAACGCGATGCTGCCGTCGCGCGCGATCGCATCGAGCATGCGGCGCACGGGCGCTTCGTCGGCGGGGCGGGTCAGTGCATCGGAGATCACGGCGAACGCAAGCGGCGCGTTGCCCTCGGCACGCGCATGAGCGATCGCGCCGCACGCGAGCGCGAGCGCGATCGTCACGGCGCGCGTCAGGCGCGCGGCGACAGCGCGCTCGACGCGCGGCGCGTCACGCTCAACGCGATGCATCCGGCGGACGATTCGCCAGTTCATGTAGTTCGTAGAGCAGATCGAGCGCTTCGCGCGGACGCAGATCGTTCGGATCGAGCGCGCGCAGCTTGTCCATCACCGGGTGTTCCGGCGCGTCGGCGGTCTCCTGATCTTCGTGCGGCGGATCGTCTTCATAGGGCGCATACGGCTGGCTCGCGAACAGATCGAACTGTGCGGCGGGCTGGCTGACTGACTGCTGCTCCAGATGCACGAGATGCTTGCGCGCCGCGCGAATCACCGCGGCCGGCACGCCCGCGAGTTGCGCGACCTGCAGCCCGTAGCTCTGATTGGCCGGGCCTTCGCTCACCGCGTGCAGGAACACGATGCCATGATCGTGCTCGACCGCCGACAGGTGCACGTTCGCCGCCTGCGCGAATTCCGCGGGCAATTGCGTGAGTTCGAAGTAGTGCGTCGCGAAGAGCGTGTAGCAGCCGTTGTGCGTGAGCAGATGCCGCGCGATGGCCCACGCGAGCGCGAGGCCGTCGAAGGTCGAAGTGCCGCGCCCGATCTCGTCCATCAGCACGAGGCTCGATGCGCTCGCGTCGTTGAGAATCGCCGCGGCTTCGGTCATCTCGACCATGAAGGTCGAGCGGCCGCCCGCGAGATCGTCGGCCGCGCCGATGCGCGTGAAGATGCGGTCGAGAGCGCCGAAACGCGCGCGCTTCGCGGGCACGTAGCTGCCGACGTACGCCATCAGCGCGATCAGCGCGGTCTGACGCATGAAGGTGGACTTGCCGCCCATGTTCGGGCCGGTGATGAGCAGCAGCTTGCGGTCCTGGCTCAGACCGCAATCGTTGGCGATGAACTGCTCGACCTGCGCCTCGACGACCGGATGCCGTCCCTGTTCGATATCGATGCCCGCGTCGGCGGTGAATTCCGGCGCGACCCAGTCGAGCGCGCGGGCGCGTTCGGCGAACCCGCACAGGAGATCGAGTTCCGCGAGCGCGCTCGCGACGCGCTGGCAATCCGCGATGAAAGGCAGCAGATTCTGCAGCAGCGCATCGTACAGCGCGCGTTCGCGGGCGAGGGCGCGTTCCTGTGCGGACAGCGCCTTGTCCTCGAACGTCTTCAGTTCAGGCGTGATGTAGCGTTCGGCGTTCTTCAGCGTCTGACGGCGGCGATAGTCGTCGGGAACCTTGTCGGTCTGCCCGCGCGTGACTTCGATATAGAAGCCGTGCACCTTGTTGTATTCGACACGCAGATTCGCGATGCCCGTGCGCGTGCGCTCGCGTGCTTCGAGATCGATCAGGAACTGATCGCAATTCTCCGAAATATCGCGCAGTTCGTCGAGATCGGGATCGTAGCCGCGCGCGATCACGCCGCCGTCGCGAATCAGCGCGGCGGGCTCGGTCGCGATGGCGTTCGTGAGGAGATCGAGACACTCGTGCGGCGGCTCCAGCGCGGCGCTGATGCGCTCCAGCGCCGGCGTATGCGCGGCCACGTTCGCGACGAGCGTGCGCAAGTCGGGCAGCGCGGCAAAGGTGTCGCGCAGGCTCGACAGATCGCGCGGCCGCGCCGACAGCAACGCGAGTCGGCCCGTGATGCGCTCGATGTCGGAGATCTTGCGCAATGCGCCGCGCAGGGTGTCGAGGCCGCCGCTGGCAGGGGCGTCGAGCAATGCGCCGATCGCTTGCTGGCGCGCTTGCGCAATCGCTGCGTCGCGCGGCGGATGATGCAGCCAGTGGCGCAGAAGCCGGCTGCCCATCGTCGTGCAGCAAGTGTCGAGCAGCGAGAAGAGCGTGGGCGATTCGGTGCCGCGCAGCGTCTCTGTGAGTTCGAGATTGCGCCGCGTGGCCGGATCGAGCCCGATGTACTCCGATTCGTATTCGACCTTCAGGCTGCGCACGTGGCGCAACTGCTGGCCTTGCGTCGCGGCGGCGTAGAGCAGCAGCGCGCCGGCCGCGCCGCACGCGCAGGTGAGTGTTTGCGCGCCGAAGCCGTCGAGGCTCGCGACATCGAGTTGCTCGCGCAGGCGCTGCGTGCCCGAGCCGACATCGAAATGCCATGCCGGAACGCGCGTGGTCGCACCGGGATTCGTCACGCCGAGCGACGAGGGGACGTCGGTGATCGAATCGGCGATAAGCGTTTCCGCCGGACGAATGCGCTCGAGCGCGGCGCTCACCTGTCCCGGCGCGACTTCCGCGAGGCGCAAAGCGCCGCTCGCGAGATTGAGCCACGCGAGCCCGACGCTCGTGACCACGCCGCGACGATTGTGCGCGGGGCAGAGCGCCAGCAGATAGACGTCGCTTTTGTCGGAGAGCAGGGCCGCGTCGGTCAGCGTGCCCGGCGTGACGACGCGCACGACCTTGCGCTCGACCGGCCCCTTCGATGTCGCCGGATCGCCGATCTGCTCGCAAATCGCAACCGACTCGCCGAGCTTCACGAGCTTCGCGAGATATTGCTCGCATGCGTGATGCGGCACACCCGCCATCCTGATCGGATTGCCGCCCGATGCGCCGCGCTGCGTGAGCGTGAGATCGAGCAGGCGCGCGGCCTTCTCGGCGTCGTCGAAGAAAAGCTCGTAGAAATCGCCCATTCGGTAGAAAACGAGCGTGCCAGGATGCTCCGCCTTGATGCGCAGATACTGCTGCATCATCGGTGTATGTTGGGAAATCTCCGCATCGCTCAGACCCTTGTCGGACGGGGCTGGATTCGCTTCAATGGCTTGCCTGGTAAGGGCTTCGGACAATTCGTATTCTCTCAACTAGTGTACGTCTAAGGTAACTATTTGTACGGCTTGCGCTGCTTTTTCGGTATAGGTCTTGGTATAGTTCGTCTATACGGGAGCGAAGCAATGACAAAACCTACACCTGAAAAAGCCGCACGACCGACACTGACACCCGCGATTATCGCCGCTATGCAGCCGGGCGTCGAACTGAGCGATCCAGATTACCCCGGTCTGCGCGTGCGCTGCACCGGCTCGGGTGCGAAGACATTCTTCTACCGATACCGCGGGGCCGACGGCGGGCTGCGGCAGATCAAGCTCGGCGAGTTTGGGGCGATGACGCTGGCCGGCGCGCGCAAAGCGCTGTCGGTCAAAAAGCAGGAGCGGGAGCAGGGCATCGACCCGCAGATGGAAAAGCGCAAGACGCGGGAAGAGGCAAAGCGGGCCCGCGAAGCGACGCGTCTGACAACCTACACCGTGGGCGATATGGTCCAGCACTATATCGACGAGGAACTGGATCAGCAGAAACGCGGCGGCGAAAGCGTGCGGCTGTTGAACCGCGAGCTGCTGCCGAAGCTCGGCGCGCGCCCCGCGGCGGCCGTCACGCGCAAGGAATTGCAGGACCTCGTTATTCGCCCGACGATGGCACGTGCGCCGCGCGTCGCGACGATGTTGCTCAGTCGCATCCGTTGCGCCTACGCGCACGCGGCCGAGCAGGGGCGGCTTCCTGATGACCACGTTTCGCCGACGGTCGGCATCAAGGGCGCCGCGCAGGTTCGGCGCAAGCGAGCATTCAGCGACAGCGAGATCGCGATGTTCTTGCGGTGGCTTCCAAACTCGCCGTTTTCCTTGTCAGTGCGGCACGCGCTTCAGTTGTCGCTGCTGACTGCAAGCCGGTCGGGCGAGATCGTCTCGGCGCGCTGGCGCGACATCGATCTCGATCGCGGCACCTGGGTCATGCAGGAGACGAAGAACGAGGAACCGCACACCGTCATGCTATCCCGCCAGGCTCTCGAGATCCTGCGGTACCGCCGAGAACTACATCCCGACTTCGTATTCCCGAGTCCGAAACGCAAAGACCGGCACATCGCGCAGAAGGCCATCGGCTTGGCCCAGTACGAAGCGAGGCAGGCGCGCGACGATCAACCGGCCGCTGACCCGCTCGCAGTGTCGTGGACGACTCACGACCTTCGCCGATCCGCCGCGACCGGCCTGGCGCGCCTTGGATGCCCGCGCGTCGTGCAAGATCGCATCCTGAACCACGTCGACGGTTCAGTCAGCGCAATCTACGACCAGCATCGGTACGATGACGAGGCGCGCGAGTATTTGCAGCGATGGGCCGACCATCTCGACGCGCTGCTCGTGCCGAATGTGACGGCTCTCGATGCGAGGGCTGCGTGATGGATACCCTTCTGACCGCACCGACGCCGGCAGAGATCCTTGAGAAGCAGCGCCTCGCCGAGCTTGAGTACGATCGGCGTCGCGCGTGTATCGACCTGCTCGTGCTTGCATATCACGAGGGTTACGTAAGCCTCGAAACAGTATGCCGACAGGCAAAAGACGTGCTCGCGACTTCTGAAACTACAGACCGCGGGCGCTGGCTGGCTTATGGTTCGATGCTTGACTGGGCGCTTTCGAAAACGCCGCCCGACGATGTTCGCAAGGCCAAGCTGCACACGGTTCCCGACTCGATGGCGGAAGCGGTGCGCGCTGTCGTGCGCAATATCGCCGAGAAAGAAGGGCTTCGCACGAAATCCAACGCCGCCGACGAAAAGACTCGCTTCGAACGCGCGCAGGAAGTCTTCGGAGAGTTGGGGCTGACCTTCACCGTGTCGTCGATTCTGAAATGCTGCGGGCACAAATGATTACCCCAGTTTGTCAGTAATCGGGGGCCGACAGAGGCGCTGCAAATAACGAAACTTGGACCTGTTCTAACCAATCACGGACAGCCAAGTGAAAACGAAAGACGACGCGACGCCCCGCCTTGTCGCCTCACATCGCAGCATCGAGCCCGAAGTCGTCGACATGACCGGGCTGCGCATCATGCTCGGTGGTCGCCCGCGCCAGTGGGTGTACGACCGGATGCGCGACGATTCGGCTTTTCCCCGTCCCATCAAGATCGGCACGTTCAAGAACGCATGGCTGATCCGCGAAGTGCGTGCCTATCTCGAAGCCCTGCCGCGTCACGAGCTGACCGGCTTGTCGGGCCCCGACTACCGTGCGTCGGTGGCGAAAGCCAAAGCGAGCGCCGCATGAGCATCTACTTCCAAATCGAAGCGACTGAAGATCCGAACGTCGTCTTGGTCCGCAGCTCGGCCAATCCGAACCCTGAGCGCAAGCCCGCTATGGCCGTCGCACTCGGCGATCTAGGCGGTGTGTTGCTTTTGCTGTGGGAAGCCGCGCAGAAGGGCGCGCGTACGGAATAGGGACGGCGTATCGGAGCGAGCTAACGCCCCGACCGCCTAGCACGACAGTAACGATTGGGAGAGGGTTACCGTGGCACTTGACAACGATTCTACGTTAGTACAACTGATTTTGACAACAACTCGTGAGCTGGTTGAGGCCTGCGTCTGTTCGTTCGCTCTGACGTCCCTCGCGCATTACATGGGGCTCTTCTGATGCCGATCAAACGAGGGCCGCGCCCTGATCGATTCGCGGTGACGCCTAACGACCTGCTCAACGACCCATCGCTGAATTGGGCCGAGATCGGCATGCTCGTCTTCTTGCTGAGCAAGCCGGATCATTGGAATATCAACGTGAAGGCGCTCATCAACAAGACTCGCGATGCCCGGCGCCCGGTTGGGCGTGATGCCGTCTACAAGATCCTCGATGACCTGACGGCGGCTGGATACGTCAGCCGAAAGCGCAAAGCCGACGGCTCGGTCGTCTGGACGATCTACGACAGGCCTCATCCGGGAAACCCGGAAAAGGGTGCAGAGCCTCATCCGGAAATTCCCCACGAGGAAACCACGCAAGGCTTTGAGGCATACGCAGAGCCTCATCCGGAAAACCCAGATCGGGATAACCCAGATCGGGCTTTTCCGGATGTATTAGTAAAGACTGAAAAGGCAGTAAAGACTGAAAAGGCATCTATGTCGGGTTCACCCGACGATGCCCTCAAGGTGCTGACGCACCTCAATGAAAAAGCCGGCCGGAAGTACAGGCCAGTATCGGCGAATGTCGACCTCATCCGGAAGCGGCTCAAGGAAGGGGCGACAGTCGAAGACTGCCTCGCAGTGATCGACTGTAAGTTCGATGAATGGGGCGACGATCCGAAAATGGCCGGGTATCTCCGGCCGGCGACACTCTTCAACGCGTCCAAGTTTGCCCAGTACATCGGCCAAGTCGACAACAGCGAAATCGACGATCAGTTCTTGGGGGCGATATGAACCGCCTCCCGATCAACGGCCAGCGACTGCTCGACATGCGGCGGCGCAAGCAACGGCCGGCGGGCGTCACACTGATCTCGTTCGTTGGCTGGCTGCCGTACTCGAATTTCCAACTCTCCGCGAATCCGACGGATTCCGTCGACTGGACGCCTATCGCCGGGCTGGAGATCGACGTGATGGTCAGCCGGGCAATGCCGTTCTCCGCAGTCGTGCGCCAGCTCGGGGCGATCGCTCTGGCCGCGCCCGACCACATGGTTCTGAGCTACGTCGAAGGGCCGCGCGTAGATTGCGGGCAGGCCCGGTACTCGTTGCAAACCTTCAATCCAAACACTGGACGGATGCTCTTCGACTGGTTCCCGATGGCCGTCGGCGTGCCGCACATTGCCGACGCCATTAAGCTCGAACGCCGTCTGTGGCACGAGCTCGGTAGATCCCTCCCGATTCCCTTCGATGACGCCGAGCGGCGCATCCTCACCCGCATGAAAAAGGAGGCCGCATGGCCCAAGTGATTCCCGACGACATCGATTTTGAACAATACCTTCGAGATGACGAAGACGGCCGCGCAAAGGTGCGTCCGGCTTCAGAATTTGTCGACGAGGTCGTCCAGTTGATCCACGGCGAAGAGGACGAGACCGGCAACAGCACGCCCTGGCCAAAGGTCGGGAACCTTCTCAAGTTCAGGCCCGGCGAAGTGTCGCTTTGGGCGGGAATCAACGGTCACGGAAAGTCGGGAGCGCTGGGGATGGTTGCTCTGAATTTCCTTGCGGAAGGCGCGCCCACTTGCATTGCGTCGATGGAAATGACCCCGCGGAAGACCTTGGAGCGCATGGCGAAGCAAGCCGCCGCGAGCGAAAAGCCGACGATCGAATACCTGGAGCGATTCGGCCAGTGGACAGATGGCCGTCTCTGGATCTACGCCCACATGGGGCAAGTCAAGAGTGACCGAATGCTCGCCGTCGCGCGGTACTGCCGCAAAGAGCTTGGCATTGAGCATGTGGTCATCGACTCCCTTCTGAAGTGTGGCATCGCGCCCGACGACTACGCCGGACAGAAGAACTTCGTCGACGCGCTTTGCGCGCTCGCGCGCGACACCGGTTTGCACATTCATCTCGTCCATCACATTCGAAAAGGCGAATCCGAGATGAGCGCGCCCGACAAGTTCGACATCAAAGGTGCTGGCGAAATTTCAGACCTCGTCGACAACGTCCTGCTGATCCACCGCAACAAACGGAAGGAAGCGGAGATGGTGAAAGCACTTGCCGGCAACAACCTCGACGCGCAGGAAAAGCTGCGCATGCAGGGAGACACGATTCTGATCTGCGCGAAGCAGCGTCATTTCTCGTGGGAAGGCCAGGTCAACCTGTTCTTCGACAAGCCGAGCCAGCAATTGCGCGAAGGCCCGAGTTCGACGCCGCGCTATATCGACTTCGACAACGGCGGATGGCAGCAGAAATGGGGTCGATGACTGTTGTGTGAAAACAACGGCGGGCGATTCGGAGGGGGAAACCCGGTTCCCTTCGCCGCCAATCCTGCTTCAGGTACCAACGCGCGAGGGACATAACCATGCGAGATCTTTCCGAAAAACTGATCAGCGATATCGAAATGCTCGACCGATCGGAGGCCCGGCCAACACCATTTAGCAAGCGCCTCGAAAACGCCTGCTTGAAGGATCGCGAGCTCGACATGCTCGTCTATGGCAACGAGCGCGCGACGACGTCCTCGCGCACGCGGCTGCTGTATGCGTGTGCGCGCTGGTGCTTCGCAATCGACGAGACCGTCGCGCTGCTCGATGCGCTTGACGGGCGCGCTGAACAGGCACCGATCTGATAGCAGCGTTCGACGCCCGCCTGGCCAGAATCTCGCCGATTGGGCGTCAAAACCTATACCGGGAACTACACAATGGACGATCCACCAGTACTGCGGTTCGGCGACGTCGACGTGCCCTTCACGAAACCCGTGATCTTCGTGTTGTGGATGCTTTACCTGCAGCCGCATCGCCCCGTGCCCGTTGCTTCAATCTTGAACGTCAAGCGCGACGCGGCGATCAAGCGCATTCAGCGCGGGGCCGAACGACTCGGCACGATCGACGCCAAGCTCGCGGTAAAGCTGCGCGAGCACGTGCATTGGGAAGGGGGCGTCGCGCGATACACGCCCCGGCGCTGAAAAATGTCACTGGCGTTGTAAACGGGGTGGCCGCGTGGGAGATTGGCGCATCTCAACGGGGAAACCTATGAAACGCACAACCATCCTGCGGGCCAAAGCGCAAGAAGCGGCCGTCGCGCTGCAGAACGCCATCGCAGCGCGCGACGCATCACTGGCTGAAGTCTCGCGCAACCCGTCGTCCGACAAGGCGCACACGGCGCTGAATGATGCGCTCGCAGCCGTGCCGCGCGCTAACGCCGAAGTCGAGGCGCTGGCAGCAGCGCTCGAGCAAGCGCAACGGCTCGACGACGCTGACGCGCTCGCAGAGAAGCGCGCCGCATGTCTCGACTACGCAAAGCGCGCGCTCGAAGTCGCCGGCAAGCGCGTCGAAGTCGCGAAGAAACTCGACGCACTGCTTGCGCGCCTGCCGGGCATCGTTGCCGAGTTCGCCGCGCTCGATACCGAAGCGCATTCGCTGATTGCTGCCGCACTGCCTCACGATCTGAAGCTGCCGCAGTACGGCAACTCGACCGCGATCAACTCGCTCTTCGACAGTCGGATATCGAAGGCGCTACTCGCACCGCTCGCCGCGGCCGGATTTCCTACTTGGGACAAGATCAGCGGCCCGACGTCTCTGAACGCGTCGCAACTCATCGCGTGGATCCAGGACGGAAGCCACTACTCTGGCGCGCATCCGGCCATCGCCATGAGCAAGGTGAAGATCGCCGACGCCGTGCAGGCTGCGAACGAAGTGCTCGCACGCGAGATTGAGCGTCTGCAGAAGCACGCCGGCTTGATCGAAGGCGACGACCCCGAAGACGCGATACCGTTCGTGCCGATCGCCCCGCCGCAGGTCAAGACCGTCATGGCGCGCGACCCGCACACTGGCGAGATGATCGAGCAGGAATATTCGATCGACGCGACCGAAGTCGTGTGGGGTGCGGCGAAATGAGCGATTTCGAAGCTATGGCCTCGCGCCTCTACGGCGGCTCGACGCCCACGACACCGCAAGCGCAAACCGTAATGCAGGGTGAAGCGGCACCGATCGAGAACCGTCTGTATCCCGATGCTGCGCCGTCGCCGCAAGCAGCCCCGCAGCCCGCTGCCGAGCCTGCCGCGATCGAATCCGAGACAGCGTCCGAGAAGCCGCAGGAAAGCGCACCGCAGGCCGAACAGACCGCAACCGAACCCGGCAAGCCCGAACTCCCCGATGCGATCCGCGAGCTGCGCGACGACCCGACGCGCCGCATGTTCAGCCCGCAAGGCACGTTTGCAAGCGTGCCGCTCGAAGACGCGATGGCGAACGTTGCCGCAGATCCTGAAGTGAAAGCCGCGGTCGCTCATGAATTTCGCGAGATCTTCGAGGACATCGGCGCGAGCCCGCAAGACGCGCACGAACTCGTTACCGCTGCTCGTGCTTTCACTGCCGAGCCGGTGACGCCTGAGCGCGACGCTTCTAACGTGAACTCGGCAATCGACGCGTTGAATCGGCAGTACGGCAAGGACGCAAAATCGGCGCTCGCAACCGCGCAGGCAATGATCAATCGCGACCCGCGCCTGGCGCAGATGCTCGATCGCACTCGACTCGGCAACGACCCGAAGACCGTACTGAAGATTGTGGCGCTCGCGCGCAGCAACCGCGGCCGACGCTGAGTATCGGCGTGGATATAGGTCAGCGCGGCGCCACGCCGTGAGCCCATAGCCAGCGCGTAACAAACACCAATACCGTAAAGGGGTAGGACATGATTCTCGATCAACAAAGCCTTTTCAGCGACGCGCAGGCGATCACCGTCAGTGCGAATTCGCAGAATGTCATTGACCACCTGCTGACGACGCAACTGCCGTACGGCGCGGTGAATCAACCAATCGGCGTTCTCGCGCAAGTGAACCAGCCCTTCGCTGGCGGCACGTCGCTGCAGATCTCGCTCGTGTCGGCCGATGACTCGGCTCTGTCGTCGAACGTCGTCACGCACCTGACGACGGGCGTAATCCCCGTCGCGTCGCTCACGCAGGGTGTACAGGCGCTCGCCGCGCGCGTGCCGCAGCAGAAGCTGCGCAAGTATCTTGGCCTGAAGTACACGGTCGTCGGCACGATGACCGCGGGCACGATCACGGCGGGGCTCGTCGAAGACATCAACTCGGTGATGCGCACGACGGACTTCACGAAAGGCTTCTCGGTGGCGTGATGGCTCGCGACGTCGAAAGCGGCAAATTTCTGCCCGGCACTTCGGGCAACCCGGGCGGCAGAATGTCCAATGCCGCCCGGCGTCTGCGCGAGTTGATGGAACAGGACGTGGAGCTCTTCTATGCGCAGTTGGTTGCTGGCGCGAAAGAGGGCGATCCTACGTGCCTGAAAATCTATTTCGACCGCATCCTGCCCGCGCTGAAGCCCGCCAACCCGCCGACGCAGCTTCCGGCACTCTATGCCGCCGCCAACCTCACCGAAGCCACTCGCGCCGTCACAGACGCGATCGCGCGCGGCGATCTCTCGATTGAAGACGGCCAGCGATTGCTGATGGGGATCGGTGCAACTGTGCGCGTAGAGGAGCACGACGAGGTCAAGCGTGCGATCGCCGGCATCCAGGCGAAGCTCGGCATTAAGAAAGAGACCGGAGACGATGTATGAGCACGCCATTGCTGCGCCAGCTTCGCATACTCGAAGCCAGCACGGACGCCTTTCTAGCTCGCAGATCCACATCATTTACGGCTGAAGATCGAGCACAGCGTACCTACAGTCTTATCCGATCTCTGGCGTCGACGAACAGTAGCTGCAGCGCGCTGGCGCCGACACCGCACGACGGTCACTGGCCCTACCTGCCGTCTCGTTATGACGAACCGAACGTGATGCGCTATGACGCGCTGGTGGCGATGGTTGAGGCTTGTGGTCATCGGCTGTTGGTGTTGTTCCGCGACACGATAGGTACGCCTCCCGAGCTTCCGAGCGGCGGCATCGTGCCGCTCTATTTTGCGAAGGATGATGCCGAGCCGTTGATCAGCTTCTGGTTCGAACCGACCTCGCACTCTGCACTGGTATAGCTGCACGTATCACTTTTCAATCAATGTCCGTCGACGGTGCCGAGAGCCGGGCGACAAACACCGATGACAGGGCGGCGTACCGCCGAAAACAATAGGGAACATCATGCCAACAGTACCGAGTGAGGTGGCAGCCGCCGCGATGGACCCGCCGCGCTCGCCGTCCCCAGGCGAGCATTCCATTACGCAGATCGGCAAGTACCGTATCGAGTCGCTGTTGGGCGCCGGCGCGATGGGCATCGTCTATCGCGCGTTCGACCCGCACATCGAGCGCCACGTCGCGCTGAAGACGGTTCGCCGCGAGTTGTTCGAAAGCTGCGAGCGGGAGAGCCTGAAGGAGTGTTTGCGTAACGAGGCGCAGACAGCCGGCCGGCTCGCGCATCCGAATATCGTCGGCGTGTATGACTACGGCGAGACGGCGGACACCGCCTATATCGCGATGGAACTAGTGAGCGGCCAAGGACTGAAGCAATGGCTCGACACTGGCCGTCCGCTCGAACTCGCCACCGCGCTCGACTGGTTCGGGCAACTGCTCGCCGCGCTCGGGTTCGCTCACGAGCACGGCGTCGTGCATCGCGACATCAAGCCCGCCAATCTGCTCGTGAGCGCGCAGGGGCAGCTGAAGGTCGCGGACTTCGGCCTCGCGCACGACAGCGTCAGCGTCAGCGCGGACGATGCGACGTGCGCGATGCTAGGCACGCCGAGCTACATGTCGCCGGAGCAGTTCACCGGCGAGCCCGTCGACGGGCGCTCGGATCTCTTTTCCGCCGCGATTGTGCTCTATCAGATGCTCACAGGATGCCGTCCTTTCGCGGGCGCATCGCGGGCCGAGGTCATGTGGCAGATCATGTACGAGACGCCGCGCGTGCCGTCCGCCTGCAATCCAGCACTGTCGTCCGCCTGCGACGACGTGCTGATGCACGCACTGTCCCGGCGTCCCGATGCGCGCTTCCAGACGGCTCACGCGCTGCGGCGGGCGCTCGACGATGCGACGGACGGCTCGCCCCTCATCGCGACGACGATTACTTCAAGGCGCGCGGCGTGACGAACCCGACCGACGGCCAGATGCTCGGCGCGTATTGGACGATGAGATCTCTTTCCGCAAACAGGTGACACTATGCAAAAGCCAATCAGCCGCCTGCTAGAACTCTGCGCGAGTCTCGAAGACGCCTGCAAAGCCGCTGGGAAGCAAGGCGATATGTCCGACCTACTAGCGCTGCCGCGCGTTCGGCTCATGGCGTTACAGAACGCCATTGACAACATCACGCTCAACTCAGCGAAGCTGTTTAGTGTGATGGCGTTTCACACGAAAGCGCAGAAGACGTCGGCGCGTTTGATCTTCCGCTTCGCAATGTGTTCCGAGCGCCAGTTCGGCAGACCAGTCAGTCACCGCGAAGCGCTGGCGCTGCTCGATGAAGTGCTCGCGGCACTCCCTTGCCTCGTCGCTGCCATCAAGGAATTCGACGGCGCGTGCAGCGAGCTCGCCGAGATGTTCCACTGAGCGCGTCGCACATACCGAACGCTTGTGCGCACATACTCAAAGGATTCTGATAGGAGTCCTTTTGATGACCGTATCAAGCGCAACCCGAAAAGCAGGCCCGTTCGACGGTAACGGAGTGACGACCACGTTCCCGTTCACGTTCAAAGTTTTCAGCAAAGACGACGTCCAAGTCGTGCTGACGAATGCGAACGGCGCCGACACCCCGCTCGCGCTCGACGCCGACTATTCCATAACGCTGAATGGCGATCAAAACGGCTCGCCGGGCGGCTCGGTCACCTATCCACTGTCCGGTTCGCCGCTGCCTTCCGGCTCCAAGCTCACGCTTACCGGCGATCTGCCGAATCTGCAACTGACCAACATCACCAATCAAGGCGGCTTTTACCCCGAAATCATCGAGACGATGGTCGACCGGGCGACGATCCAGATTCAGCAGCTTGCCGAAGAACTCGCGCGCAGTATTCGCGTTTCCGTATCCGATGCGTCCGTCGGCCTGCAGTTGCCGAACAGCGTTGCCCGCGCGAGCACGACGCTCGGCTTTGATGCTAATGGGAATCTCACAGTGCTGCCGATCCCGGCGTCTGTCGGCGCGGGGGACTTGCGTAACGAGACTTTCACGTCGGGCGTTGATTTCACGCCCGACATTTCGACGTCACTTTTGCTTTCGCGCTCGTACGGTACGGCCGCGAATATTTCCGTCTTCTTCGACGGGGCGTTCCAAGGCCCCGACCAGATCGCATCGCTAAACGGTAATGTGCTGACGTTCACCGCGCCGATTCCGTCTGGTGTTCAGAAGGTGTACGTGAAAGGCGGCACGACGCTGTCTCTGTCGCTTCCGCCGCTGCAGAGCATTATCGACACGATGCTCGCCGCCGGCTCGAAGATCTATAACCGCGCAAACAACTGGATCGACGTCAAGGACTATGGCGCGAAGGGCGACGGCGTGACGGACGATACAGCTGCGGTGCAGGCTGCGATCAACGCCGCGGCGCCGTTCCCGTACATGGGCAGCACGCGCGCGACGGAGCTGCACAGCGTCATCGGCACCGTTTATTTCCCGTCTGGAACATACAAGGTGTCGTCGAAGATCCGCCTCGCGCCGGGGCTGCACCTGCTCGGCGACAACGCGACGACCGACTATCCGAGCCGCGACGGTGTGAACGGCGTTGGCACCGGCGGGATCAAGCGCTTCGGCTCGTGCATCTACTCGACGTTCGCGAACCAGCAGAGCTATGCGCTGGACACGTCGCCGTGGAGCAGCACAGGCACGCGGAGCGATGACTATCTGCAGACCGCCGCAGATTCGAGCGCTGGCACGCACACGCAGATGCAGGGCATCGTCATCGAGAACATGTCGCTGATCGGCGCATGGACGTGCCGCGGCTTGAATCTCGCCGGTGCCGACACCTTCCGCCTAAAGAACGTGTTCATTAAGGGCTTTAACGTCGGCGTGCGCTGCTCCGCGGTCTGGTACGGCCGCGCCGAGAACGTGACGATCGAGTCGAACTATCGCGCCTGGATCAATGCAATCGGCTGTACGGATGTGCAACTCGACAACTGCGCACTACGCAACGGTGTCGACGGCGTGACGTACAGCGCGTCGGCGAGCGGGCGCGAACCGTCCGACCCGCCTACGACGACCAATCTCACGCAGGCGATGCTCGACCAGAACGTCGGCGTTGTCAGCTATTACTCGACCATCTCCTCCGACAATACCGCGCTCGAAAATTTCCAGACAGCGATCCTGTCGTCGAACACGGTCGATCGGCACACGAATCTATATGTCGAGGGTATCTCGGACGTCGTGCTGCGCGTCGCGAACTTCGACGGCCAGAACGGCTATTACCACTTCGACACGATCAATCCAAACGGGGCATCGTGCGATCTGCTGTGGTGCAGCCTCGCGCGTGTGGAGGTCGATTGCAACTGGACAAACTACACACCCGGCAACTATCGCAAGCTGATCGGCTTTCTGAACGCGCCAGGCAATAGCCGCGATCTCATTCCGATCTTCAATGCGCGGTTCACAACGAACGCTGGCGACACGCTCGGCCCACAGTTCTATCGAAAACGCCCTGACGACTACAACGTGGGCAACTGGACGCCGTCCCTTTCATTTGGTGGGAACAGCGCAGGCACGCCAGATCTCGCTTATGGGCGATGGCACCGCATCGGAAATCGCGTCTTCTGCGATTTCAACATCCATATCGCAACGCTCAGCGGCGCAACCGGGCAGGCGCTAATCAGCGGCTTGCCGTTTAACTCAGACACGACGACGAATCACATCTCGGTCGGCGTTGTCGGGTACTCGTCCAATTCCCCGTCCGACGTTCGTCTGAACATAACGTGGAATTCGGGCGCGACTGCCTCTCTCGTCAACTCGACCGGCGTCGCGCTCACGAATTCGGGGTTCAGCAACGGTGTGCAGTTGGCAGGATCGTTCTCTTACGAGGTTCAGGCCGGCCAGTAAGGCGAAGAGAATATCGACGCATCGAGGAAATGTATGCGACAGATGATAGGTGTCACCGAAAGAGGCATGCGTGTCGGGCAAGATCACCAGCGCGCGAAGCTGTCGAATCGCGACGTCGAACTGATCCGGCAGATGCACGAGGAAAAGATAACCCGCAGAGTCATCGCCGAAAAGTTCGGGGTAAGCGTAAGTCTGGTCGACAAGGTTGCAAACTACCGGCGCCGGGTTCAGGTGGCAACGCGGTACAAGCAGGCCCTGTGAAGCCGATCGCCAGGATCAATCACGGAAGAACTGCGGATATTCGCGCTTGATCTTGGCGATGACGTCGTCCATGTAAATGTCGCGCCGCAGCTCCTGCGTAATCTGCTTCGCCTCGACCGCAGCGCGAATTAGCGCATCTCTCGCGACGGCCGGAAGGATCGAGGCAACGAATGGCATTGACGTGTCGAGCATGGCGGAGCTCCGTGGGTTAACCGGATTTTAATGCAGTTGGCCCTCGTTTGAGCCGTGCTTTGCTTATGCCCCATGGAGCCGCTTTAAGACGCGCACAGCCGCGAGGAGATGACGCGCGATCTCTTCGATGGCTCGCTGCTCGTCCGTCTTCGTGTCGTTCTCGTTGACCTGCGTCGGCGGGACTTCCTTGGATCGCCGGAAGCTTATGAAGTCGACGACGTTGCTCGTGGGTGCAGAATGGTGCGAGGCGAGTGTTGTTCCCTTAGACATGGCTGATCTCCCTTTCGACGATGCGTGCAACGGCAAGAAGAGCGTCGCCGGTAATATCGAGCGCGTCGGCGTACGTGGGCGCGAGCGCCGCGCGCTTGATTGCGTCGCGGGCGATGAATTCGATGATGGCGGGGCTTATGTGCCGCGTCTGTGCGGCGGGTGGCTTTCGCATGGAATCGCTCCTAGTCGAGACTGGGACCCGTTTTTGAGACGGGCGGGCAGGAGCTCAAAACCGCGACTAGACGGCGGGCATATTTCCCTTACGGGTCTTGTATTAGCCGCACTCCCGCCCATTGGCACGAAACCTATGGACGCAAAAATAGCCACGTTCTTTCGGGGTGGCTTGCCGCTAGTCGTTGGTGTTTTGAGCACCGTGAAGCGAAGCATAGAGGGCGGGGTATACGATCGTCAAGCAGTTTTCGTGACGGGACCATCGACAAGATCGCGAATTATCGGCGGCGCAACGTGGCAGCAAAGCGGTACAAGCGCGACGATCGTTAGCTACCGCCTAAAGCATCGACCGGTGGATGCCGATAGACCGACGCCGACTCGATCAAGATCACCGGCATGAAGCGGTACTCGAAGCAAGCGGCGCGGTTCAAGCGGGCGTCCAGTGTCGATGTCGTGACGGGCGCTCGCGGGTGCCCGGTCATGACATAGTCGACGAATGAGGCGCTGTGCGCTAAGCGCGCGGGGCTCGCACCGGCCGGTGAACTGCTAGCGGCGAATGTCGATCTGCTTCGATTGACGCGCGGGGTCAAGTTCTGCCGCGCGCGGCCGATATCGTCGGCATGGACAACCGAACAGAGATGCAGATCCGCCACTACGTGCGGGTAATTGAACTTGTGCGCAAGCGCGAAGGCCGGCCGATACCGTCAGACTTCGAGCGCGACACGCCAGAATGGCGCGAATGCGTCGAGCAGATGAAGGCGCAGTTACGCCACGCCCTGAGTTACGATTGGAATGCGCCGCTCGCCTTTGAGCGGGACATGCAGATCAATGTCGATAACGTCGAGGACGTCGAGTTCGTCGACGCGCCAAGAAAGGGCAAAGCATGACGCAACGAAAGATCCGGCGGACGCAGGAACGCTTGTTCGCGCCGCACCACATGCTACTGAACGCCGCTCGGCACGCGCTCGAAGCCGCTCGGACGGAGCCGAAGGGCAGTTTCTACGGGCAGCTGAGCGCCATGACGTTTTCTGCGCTCGCCTTGGAAGCGCTGAGTAATGCGATCGGGGCAGCGGTAATTAAGGATTGGAAAGACTTCGACAGCGCAAGGCCGATGGCAAAACTGCGGATCTTGGCCGACGAACTCGGCGTCGCCTACGCCGGTGACCAAAATCCGTGGGCGACTGCGCGGTGGATGATGGGATTTCGAAACGCAATCGCGCATGCCAAGTCTGAGCCACTGGAGACCGACGAGATCATAAGCGAGCGGGAAGACGAGAATCGCCTGTTCGACTGGCCGCAATCCAAGCTTGAAAGGGAAATAACGGCGGGCAATGCAGAGCGCGCATTTGCGGCGGTAGAAGAAATCAAGCGCTTATTGCTCGATTGTATTCCTGTCGACAAGCGATTGGGTTTGGAGGTCGACGGCGCGACCGGCAGCAGTACGCTTCACACCGACTGAAGCGCAGGTGTCGGCGTTAGTGTAGGTTTGCGGCTGCGCTACCTTCTAACGCAGGTCGATTGTAGCTCAGATACTGCTGCATCATGGGCGTGTGCTGCGACAGGTCCGCGAGCGGCGCGGCGGTGTCGGGGGAAGTGTCGGGGAGTGCCGTGTGATTGCCCATCTTGCGTGCTGTGAAAGCCGGAACGACCAGACGACCGGACGCGACGTGCGCCGGCCGCAAATCAGCCGATAGGGCATGAGTTTAACCTGTAGCGGGATGACGGCGGAGTCGGCCGAACGGCCAATGAGATGTCGCTAGAGGACTGAGATGGCGAGGGCACGCGTGCATTGCGCCCTCACGGCTGTCGCGAGGGCGCAGCACGCCGCCGGAATACGCGCAATGCGGTCCCGGCTGCAAGTTTCGATGATGCCGAAGCGCCTCACGCGCGCCCGGCGAGATAACCGACGAGCAACGCGAGACCGGCCACCGCGCCGAGCGTATGCCACGGCCTGTCATGGACGAAGTCGTCGGCGTAACCGGCGGCGTCGTTCAGCCTGCCCGCCAGCGCGCCGTTCGCGCCATTCAACTGCGAACGCGCGGTTTTCAGTTTCGACTGCAACTCCTTGCGCAGCTTGTCCGTATCGATGTCCTTCGCGTTCTGGATAGAGCTTTCCAGATCGTCGAGCAGACTTCGCAACTGGCCGCTGGCCGAATCGACGGCGTCACTCGCACCGCGCACCGCGCGCTGGCCGAGATCGGCTGCGCCATTGATCTTGCTGTCGAGCGTCGAACGTGTGAACAATCCCATTTCCTTGCTCCTTTATTGACGTTGCCGAGTAATGATTATGGCCGGGTCCGCTTCGCATTCGTCACTGTAATCACAGCTCGCGCGGCAATCCCGGCGCGCGCCTACAGCGTTACGACTTCGCCCCGCCGCCTGCGTTCCATCCCTCTTCCTCGTCCGCCGGCGCCGGGGTATGAACCCAGAATACACCGTGGAGCAAGCTTCATTCCTCGACCAGCGCGCCGAGATCCGTTTCACGCTCGTTTTGCGTGTGGCGGCGCATCGCGAGCGCCATCATCAGGCACACGAAAAGGCCGAATACGACGATGATCCACTGCACCGGCACCTTGGTCGTGAGAAGCAGCGCATAGGCGCCGAGCATCGCGAGCACGGCGAGATTCTGGTTGAAGTTCTGCACCGCGATGGAATGCCCGGCGGACAGCAGCGTCGCGCCGCGATGCTGGAGGATCGCGTTCATCGGCACGATGAAAAAGCCTGACAAGCCGCCCAGCGCAATCATCAGCGGATACGCCATCAGGATATATGCCGGCGCGAACAACGGACCGATCTGCACGCCCGATCCCGCCGGGAACAGATCCTTGTTGTAGAACGCCATCGCGACCGACACCGCGCCGATGAGCACGCCCACCGGCAGCACCTTAAGCGACTGGCGCAGCACGATCCACGCGGACGCCGCCGCCGCGCCGAGCGCGATGCCGATGCCCGTCACGCCCTGCAGGACGGCGGCTTTCGAGAGTGTCAGGCCGAGGTTCGCATCGGCCCATTTGAGCACGAGCAACTGGAGCGTGACGGCCGCGCCCCAGAGCAGCGTCGTGACCCACAGCGCGATCTGCGCGAGCTTGTCCTTCCACAACACCTTGAAGCAATGCGAGAAATCGTGGACGAGCCGGGTCGGCTGGTTCAAGAGATTCGGGTAGCGCGCGCCGGTGTCCGGAATGAACACATTGATGACGGCCGCCGACGCATAGATCACCATCACGGCGAACAGCGCGGCGTGCGCGGCGGTGCTCACGAGCGGCAGATGCGCATGCGTGACCCAGCGCCCGACGACCTGACTCACCAGCGCGCCGCCGATCACGGTGCCGAGAATCGTCGAGCCGACCGTGGCGGATTCGAGCCATGCGTTCGCCGCGATCAGCTTCTGCGGCGGCAGGAGCTCGGTGAGAATGCCGTACTTCGCGGGCGAATACGCAGCCGCGCCCAGACCGACGACGCCGTACGCGAGCATCGGATGGACGCCTGCGATCATCATCGCGCAGCCGGCCGCCTTGAGCGCGTTCGAGACGAACATGACGTGGCGCTTCTGGATGGCATCGGCGAATGCGCCCACGAATGGTGCGAGCACCACGTACGAAATCGTGAAGAAGATTTGCAAAAGCGGCGTGACCCACGGCGCCGAATGCACGACGGCGAGCATGGCGATGGCGGCGATCAAGAGCGCATTGTCGGCGAGCGACGAAACGAACTGCGCGGCGATGATCGTGTAGAAGCCTTTCTTCATGAGCAGGGGTGACGTGTGGCGCGGCACGCGCCGAAGGAGCGGACAGACGGGGGAAAAGCTTGCACTGTAGCGGAGCCCCGCATTCGTTGCAGAGCAGGCGGCGCGCCCGAAGCGCGAGGGAAGAGAAACGACGGAGCGCAGGGCGCGCCCCGTCGATGCGGCTTATTCGCCGGTCAGACGCGTGCGCGAGTACATGTCGAGAATCTTGATCATCTGCGCGTACACCTTCGGATTGGCCGCGACGATCTCGTTCTTGAAGAGGAAATCCGATTCGCCGGTGTAGTTGCCGACGAGCCCGCCCGCTTCCGTCACCATCAGGCTGCCGGCCGCCACGTCCCACGGATGGATGCCTTGCTCGAAGAAACCGTCGAGACGCCCGGCCGCGACGTTCGCGAGATCAAGCGCGGCGGCGCCCGGCCGGCGCAGGCCCGCGCACGACAGCGTCATTTCGCTGAAGAGGCGCATGTAGCCGTTCAGGCCCTGGCCGTCGCGGAACGGGAAGCCCGTGCCGATGAGCGCATCCGACAGACGATCCAGCTTGCCGACGCGGATGCGCCGTTCGTTCAGATACGCGCCGCGGCCGCGCGATGCGGTGAAGAGGTCGTTGCGGGTCGGATCGTAGATGACGGCCTGCTGCACGACGCCCTTGTGCGCGAGCGCGATCGACACGCAGTAGTACGGGAAGCCGTGAATGAAGTTGGTGGTGCCGTCGAGCGGATCGATGATCCACTGGAACTCCGACTCGCGATCCGTTTCGCCGGATTCTTCGGCGAGGATGGAGTGATCGGGATAGGCGGTGTGCAGCGTCTCGATGATCGCGGCTTCGGACGCCTTGTCGACTTCCGTCACGAAGTCGTTGTGCTGTTTCTTGCTGACCTGGATGCGGTCCAGATCGAGCGACGCGCGATTGATGATCTGTCCGGCGCGGCGTGCGGCCTTGACAGCGATGTTGAGCATCGGATGCATGAGCGAAATCCTCTGACGGCCGGCGCTCACGTGAAATGAATGCGCGGACGGAAAAGTTGGCGACAACGACTATGTCGACGAAAGACGAATTGAATAAGAGCGGTGCGTCCGCGCGAAGGTTCGACTGAATGAAAAAACCGTTCGCGGCGCGCGAAGGGGCCATTTTACCCGAAAGTGGCCGCGCGTTTTCGCCGCTTCGGCAAAGCGCGTTAACATACCGGGTTCGAACATTCAGCACAGATCGCGCCTTGGAACCCAACGAACTTTCCGCGCCCGCAGGCGGCTTCACCTCCACGCGCTTCATCCTCGTCGAGCCGAGTCATCCCGGCAATGTCGGCGCGGCCGCGCGCGCGTTGAAGACGATGGGCTTCGCGCGCCTCGTCCTCGTCGCGCCGCGCTTAGCCGACGTCAAGAACGAGCCCGAAGCCATCGCGATGGCCTCCGGCGCCGATGACGTCCTCGCGTCCGCGCATGTCGTCGATACGCTCGCCGATGCCTTGGTCGGCGTGCACTGGTCGGTCGCGCTCACGGCGCGCATGCGCGAATACGGTCCGCCGCAGATGCCGCCGCGCGCGCTCGCCGAACGCGCGCACGAATTCGTGCGTCACGGCGACATCGCGCTCGTATTCGGCAACGAGCGCACGGGGCTGTCGAACGCGGATGTCGAGCGCTGCAGCGCGCTCGCGCATATTCCCGCCAATCCCGCGTACAGCTCGCTCAATCTCGCGCAGGCCGTTCAGGTGCTCGCCTACGAGCTGCGGCTCGCGTTTCAGGCGCCCGCGAGTGCGCTCGCCGTCGTCGAATCGGCGGGGCAGAGCGCGTCGAGCGAAGAAATCGAAGGCATGTACGCGCATCTCGAAGACGCGCTCGTCGCGCTCGATTTCCTCGATCCGGCCAATCCGAAGAAACTGATGTCGCGCGTGCGGCGGCTCTTCGCGCGATCGGGGCTGGAGCGCGAAGAAGTGAATATCCTCCGCGGAATGGCGAAGCACATCCTGCTGCACACGAAGAAAGACTAGAACGCGCGTGCCCTCGCGGGCTCTCGTCTGGCCGATGGCGACGACCGCGCTGCCGTCGGGGGCATCGAGCGAACTCTGCGCGCTCGTCCTACAATCGGCGAAAAACGGCGACAGCCGATATAAGCTTTGCGCGTTCCGTGCTTTAGGTTTTCATTGCACGGACGCCCGCGCGCCCCTTCCCACAATCGAGATACCGCCATGTTCGACCGACTTCGCGAAGACATCGCCGCCATCCGCGAGCGCGATCCCGCCGCCCGCAGCGCCTGGGAAGTCGTCACCTGTTATCCCGGGCTGCACGCGATCGTGCTGCATCGCGTAGCGAACGCGTGCTGGCGCGGGCAATGGCGCTGGCTCGCGCGGTTCGTGTCGCAGATCGCGCGCTTTCTCACGGGCATCGAGATTCATCCGGGCGCGACGCTCGGGCGGCGCGTGTTCATCGATCACGGCATGGGCGTGGTGATCGGCGAGACGGCGGAAATCGGCGACGACTGCACGATCTATCAGGGCGTGACGCTCGGCGGCACGTCGCTCACGCGCGGGGCGAAGCGCCATCCGACGCTCGAACGCGGCGTGATCGTCGGTGCGGGCGCGAAGGTGCTCGGCGGCTTTACCGTCGGCGCGGAAGCGAAGATCGGATCGAACGCGGTGGTCGTGAAGCCGGTGCCGGCGGGCGGCACGGCGGTGGGCAATCCGGCGCGCATCGTGATGCCGGCGGTTGCGAAGCCGAAGGAAACGAAGAGCGAAGGCTTCTGCGCCTACGGCATCACGCCGAACGCGGACGATCCTGTCTCGCTCGCGATCCACGGCCTGATCGATCACGCGTCGACGCAGACGCAGCGCATCGATGACATCGTCGCGGCGCTGGAGCGGCTCGGCGCGCGCGTCGAAGCGCTCAATGCTGTCGATGGCGCCGCGCTCGTCGATCTCAAGCGCCTGTGCACGTCGATGGACGGCAAGACCACGGAAGAGCGCGTCGCGTCGCTCGAACGCTAGAGCGGCAACGCGCGCACGCCTTCGTCATCGAGGCGCAGATAGCCGCCGCGCGGCGTGTTCGCGTCCAGTTCCCAGTCGGGCAGGACCCAGCGCACGCCCGCGACTTCGCGATGCATCGCCGGACGATGCGTGTGGCCGTGAATCAGCGTAGTCGTGTGGCTGTGGATGAACAGCTCGGACACCGCTTTTTTCGTGACATCGTATTTCGCCTTGTCGCCCATCACGCGCGAGCCTTCGCTTTTCGTGCGCATGCGCTGGCCGATCGCGAGGCGCGTATGGAGCGGCAACGCCAGAAAAAGACGCTGCGCGAAGCGGTTGCGCGCGAACTTGCGGAAACCCTGATACGCGCGATCCGCCGTGCACAGGCCATCGCCGTGCGCGAGCACGACGCGCCTGCCGAACGCGGTGATCACGAACGGGTCGGGCAGCGGCATTGCGCCCGCGTCTTTCATGAAGCGCTTGCCCAGCAGGAAATCGCGATTGCCGTGCATCACGTAGAGACCGATGCCGCGTTCGGAGAGCGTGTGCATGAGGCGCGTCATGCGGCGCGCGAAGGTGGCGCGCGCGTCGTTCGCGGGGCCATCGAGAACGTCGTCGCCGATCCAGAACTCGAACAGGTCGCCGAGAATGAAAACGGAGTCCGCATCGTTCGCCGTGACCTCGATGAAATGCTCGAAGGCCGCGACCGTTTTCGGAATCGCTTCCGAGAGATGCAGATCGGCAATGAAAAACAGCGGGCGCGCGTTGTTCGCTGCACCCGCTGCTTCGCGATCGAATGAAGTCTTCGTATCGATCATGCAATGACCAGTATCAGACCACGACGGCCTTCTCGATCACCACGTCGTCGACCGGCACGTCCTGATGGAAGCCCTTCGAACCGGTCTTGACCTTCTTGATCTTCTCGACGACATCCATGCCTTCGACCACCTTGCCGAACACCGTGTAGCCCCAGCCTTGCGGCGTCGGCGACGAATGGTTCAGGAAGTCGTTGTCCTTCACGTTGATGAAGAACTGCGCGGTCGCCGAATGCGGATCGTTCGTGCGCGCCATCGCGACCGTGCCGGCGTCGTTCTTGAGACCGTTGTTCGCTTCGTTGTTGACCGGCGCATCGGTCGGCTTCTGGTTCATGCCCGGCTCGAAGCCGCCGCCCTGGATCATGAAGCCGTCGATCACGCGGTGGAACACGGTGTTGTCGTAGTGACCCTTCTTCACGTAGGCGAGGAAGTTCTCGACGGTCTTCGGCGCCTTCTCCGCGTCCAGTTCCAGCTTGATGACGCCGTGGTTGGTATGTAGTTCGACCATGATGATGTTCACTCCAGTGAGTTTGATTGAGCGCTGGCGCGGCGCGCGCGCCAGGTTAGCGACAGGCGCTTCGGATTACTGCGAGACCACGGTGGCCGACTCGATCACGGTCGGCTTTTGCGGCACGTCCTGCATCGGCCCGCGCGTGGTGGTCGGGCTGCCTTCGATCTTCTTCACGACGTCCATGCCCGCGACGACCTTGCCGAACACGGCATAGCCGTTGCCGTCCGGGCTCGGATAGTCGAGACCCGCATTATCGACCGTATTGATGAAGAACTGGGCGGTGGCCGAGTTCGGGTCGCTCGTGCGCGCCATCGCGAGCGTGCCCGTGGCGTTCTTCAGACCGTTCCTGCTTTCGAGCGGGATCGGCGCGCGCGTCGGCTTCTCTGCGAAGCTCGTGCTGAAGCCGCCGCCCTGGATCATGAAGCCCGGAATCACGCGATGGAAGATCGTGCCGCTGTACTGACCGGACTTCACATAGTCCAGAAAGTTCGCGACGGTCTTCGGCGCTTTCTCGGGATACAGCTCGACCTTGATGTCGCCTTGCGTGGTCTTGATGAGCACGGTGGGATGCGCGGCCTGCGCATTCGGCTGGGCGAACGCCGGCGCGCTCGCAATCAGGGCCGCGCTCGAAAGCGCCAACATCAGGAATTTCATGAAGGATCGATCCTCGTGTGGTGAATGCGGACAGTCGGCAGCGATGAGCGCTTACGGCTGCGCCTTCGGCGCGGCGTAAGGCGTGGTCGGCAGCGGGGCGGTCGGGCCGCCGAACGGCGAGAATTCGTCGGGCGAAGGCATGGCCGGCGGGACGACGCCGGACGCGGGCGCCCACTCGTCGGCGGCCGTGCGCGGCGCGATGGCCGCGCCCGCTCCGGATGCGCCGTCGGCCGCACCCGCGCGCTTCTTCGGCGGCGTGTAGATATTCTGGATCGCCGTGATGCGCTGGCTCGTGAGCGGGCTCTTCGAGCCGAGCGACTGCGCGCGCTTGTACGACTCGCTCGCGAGACGAAGATAAAGATCGCCCAGGTTGTCGTAGGCGAGCGCATAGCCGGGGTTCGCCTTGACCGCCGTTTCGAGCGCGGCGCGCGCGTCTTCGTAGCGGCCCTTCTTCGCGTAGAGCGCGGCGAGGTTGTTGTACGGCTCGGGCAGTTCGGGATAGGCCTGCGTGATTTCGGTGAAGGCAGCGATGGCGTCGTCGTCGCGGTTCAGACGCGCGAGCACGGTGGCGCGCTTGAACTTCGCCTGCACGTCGCGCGGGTTGCTCGCGATGCGCGCATCGAGTTGCGTGAGCGCGGCGTTCCAGTCCTTGCTCGCGATGGCCGCGTCGATTTGCGGCGTGTCATCGCGCGTGGCGGTCGAGGTCTGCGCGAGCGCGGCCCCGGACATGCCCGCGCATGCGGCGAACGCGAAGGTGGCGATGGCGAGCGTCCGGGAAGCGAACCGGCAAGAGAGTTGCAGAGACGTGCGCGCTTTGCGATGAGTCACTTGGAATCGAGTCAAAGAATGATGCAGCGAAAGAAGCCACGAAAGCGGCGAAAGAGACCGCGAGCGCGTGGATGCGTGAACGATCGCGACGATCGATGAGCGAGCAGAAATGCCCGATGCGGCACACTGTCCGGCAAGGCTTTCAGCCTGGCCCGGAGCGCGGCTCGTAAAGCCCGCCGCGCGGCCGCTTCGACATTTCATAGGCTCAAGTCCCGGTGTTATACTCCGACCCATTCTAACAAAAGGTCTGCACGTCCCGCGCACGTGTCTTGCGCCTGGTTCTCCAGGCACGCGTATCGCGCCGGCGCCAGACTCTCTTTTGCCACTCGTGGCCGCTTCCGTCCTGGTCGCATGACCGTCGTGTTCGTGCTCGCGTGTGGGTCTCGTTCGCTCCCGCACGCATCGACCACGCCGCCTGCTGCCCGGCACACGGTTGACTCCGGTCCATGCTTCGCCTTCTATGAACTCGCTGCGCATCTACAACACGCTCGCCCGTGACAAGCAACCCTTCACGCCGCTCAAAGCCGGCGAGGTACGCATGTATGTCTGCGGAATGACGGTGTATGACTATTGTCACATCGGCCATGCGCGCGTGATGGTGGTATTCGATATCGTGCAACGATGGCTGCGTACGATCGGCTACAAGGTCACGTTCGTTCAGAACATCACGGACATCGACGACAAGATCATCCGCCGCGCGGTCGAGAACAACGAGCCAATCAAGTCGCTCACGCATCGCTTCATCACGGCGATGCATGAAGACGCCGACGCGCTCGGCGTCGAGCGCCCGGACATCGAGCCGCGCGCGACCGACTTCATCCCGCAGATGCTCGGCATGATCGATGCATTGCAGGCGAACGGCTACGCATATCAGGCGAAGGACGGCGACGTGAACTACGCGGTGCGCAAGTTCGCCGACTACGGCAAGCTCTCGGGCAAGTCGCTCGAAGACCTGCGCGCGGGCGAGCGCGTCGCCGCGAACGACGCGAAGGAAGATCCGCTCGACTTCGTGCTGTGGAAGCAGGCGAAGCCCAACGAACCCGCCGACTCCGGCTGGGACTCGAAGTGGGGCCGCGGGCGTCCGGGCTGGCACATCGAATGTTCGGCGATGGGCTGCACGCTGCTCGGCGAGCAGTTCGACATCCACGGCGGCGGGCAGGACCTGCAGTTCCCGCATCACGAGAACGAGATCGCGCAGAGCGAAGGCGCGACCGGCAAGCGGTTCGTGAACTACTGGATGCACAACGGCTACGTGCAGATCGACAACGAGAAGATGTCGAAGTCGCTCGGCAACTTCTTCACGATCCGCGAAGTCCTTGAAAAATTTGATGCCGAAGTCGTGCGCTTCTTTATTGCGCGGGCACACTATCGTTCGCCGCTGAATTACAGCGACGTGCATATCGACGATGCGAAGAACGCATTGACGCGCCTATATACGGCATTGAAGGATGTCGAGCCGGACAATCAGCAACTTGACTGGAACGAGGCGAACGCGCAGCGTTTCCAGTCTGCGATGAACGACGACTTCAACACGCCCGTGGCCGTGTCGGTGCTGTTCGATCTCGCGAGCGAAGTGAATCGTACGCGCGATCCCGCGCTCGCTCGCCAGCTCAAGGGTCTCGCGGGCGTGCTCGGTCTGCTCGGGCGCGAACCGCGTGCGTTCCTGCAGCAGGCGAGCGGCACGGGTTCGGAGCAAGGACTTTCGCCGCAAGAGATCGAAGCGAAGATCGCCGCGCGCATCGCCGCGAAGCAAGCGAAGAACTATGCCGAAGCAGACCGGATTCGCGCCGAATTGCTCGAAGCCGGTATTGCGCTTGAAGACAAACCGGGTGGGTCGACCGAATGGCGCCGCGTTTGAACGCGGCCCTTCGTACCCTCTGATCGACTCACCAGGCAGGAGGCAAGATGGCAACGGCCAGGAAGACGCCGGTCAAACGACCCGCGTCTGTTAGCGATGCGTCGGGCGCGGCAAAGCGCACGCGCGGCGCGCAAACGAAAGCGAACACGCAGAAGATCGATGGCGCAGGTGCAACGGTCGGCCGCAAGACGGCCAGAAGCGCTGCACTCAAGGCGGCGAAGCCTGGAACGGCGACGCGCCTGAACGGTGCCGCGCGGCCATCGAAGGCGGGCACGGAAGAAGCCGAAGCGTCGCCCGCGAAGGGCAACGGCCGCGCTGTCGCCGGCGATGGCGCGAACGCGCAGGCGCTCGTCGCGGAGCGTGGCGAGGTCGTGCGCAAGTCGCGCGTCGTCACGTCCGATGCGGCGCTGCCCGTGCAGATCGGCGGGCTCACGCGCGAGATCGTTCGTCCCGACTACTGGGATCGTGCATGCGCCGATCTCATGAAGCGCGACCGCATCCTCAAGAAGCTGATCCCGAAGTTCGGCGAGATCCATCTCGTCAATCTCGGCGATCCATTTTCGACGCTCGCGCGCTCGGTGGCTGGTCAGCAGATTTCCGTTAAGGCGGCGCAAGCAATCTGGGAACGCGTGAAAGGCGCGTGTCCCGAGGTTCACCCCGCGCATTTCATCCGGCTCGGCCACGAGAAGCTGCAGGCGTGCGGCTTGTCCAGACGCAAGGCCGAATACATTCTCGATCTCGCGCAGCATTTCGAATCCGGCGCGCTGCATGTCGATGCATGGACCTCGATGGACGACGAAGCCGTCATCGCCGAGCTCACGCAGATTCGCGGCATCGGCCGATGGACCGCCGAGATGTTCCTCATCTTCAATCTGTCGCGGCCGGACGTTTTGCCGCTCGACGATCTCGGGCTGATTCAGGCCATCAGCGTCAACTATTTCAGCGGGGAGCCGGTGACGCGCAGCGAGGCGCGCGAAGTCGCAGCGAACTGGGAGCCTTGGCGCACGGTCGCGACCTGGTACATGTGGCGCAGTCTCAATCCGATTCCGGCGGATCATTAAAATACACACGCGCAGGACGCGCGAATTTCGCGGGCTATCGTTGATTTATAATCGATAGTTCCCGCGCGAATTTTTGAGGGACGGACGCGGTTAGAATACGCGCTGCCCGCTGTTCTAGGACTCGAACATATGAAGACCACGTTTCTGGATTTCGAGCAGCCGATCGCTGAACTCGAAGCGAAGATCGAAGAACTCCGCTTCGTTCAGGACGATTCCGCTGTCGATATTTCGGAAGAAATCGAGCGGCTGTCGAAAAAGAGCCAGCAGCTCACGAAGGATCTCTACGCGAACCTGTCGCCGTGGCAGGTTTCGCAAATCGCGCGTCACCCGCAGCGCCCGTACACGCTCGACTATGTGAGCGAGCTTTTCACCGATTTCCACGAACTGCATGGCGATCGCGCCTATGCGGACGACCTCGCGATCGTCGGCGGCTTCGCGCGCTTCAACGGTCAGCCGTGCATGATCATCGGTCATCAGAAGGGCCGCGACACGAAGGAACGCGCGCTGCGCAACTTCGGCATGCCGCGCCCCGAAGGTTATCGCAAGGCCGAGCGTCTGATGCGCACGGCCGAGAAGTTCAGCCTGCCGATCTTCACGTTCGTCGATACGCCGGGCGCGTATCCGGGCATCGGCGCGGAAGAGCGCGGACAGTCCGAAGCCATCGGACGCAATCTGTATGTGATGGCCGAGCTCAAGACGCCGATCATCACGACGATCATCGGCGAAGGCGGCTCGGGCGGCGCGCTCGCGATCGCCGTGGCCGACACCGTGATGATGCTGCAGTTCTCCACCTACTCGGTGATCTCGCCCGAGGGCTGCGCGTCCATTCTGTGGAAGAGCGCGGCGAAGGCGCCGGAAGCGGCCGAAGCGCTCGGTCTCACCGCGCATCGTTTGAAGGCGCTCGGTCTCATCGACAAGATCGTGAACGAGCCGCTTGGCGGCGCGCATCGCGATGCGAAGGGCATGGCCGCGCTCCTGCGCCGCGCGCTCGCCGATTCGCTGCGTCAGTTCCAGGGCATGAGCGTCAACGACTTGCGCGAACGCCGCTTCGAGAAGCTGATGGCGTACGGCAAGTACAAGGAATCGCTGCCGGGCGCGTAAGCCCGCAAACTTCGGCATTCATCTTTCACGAACTCTCGTGACTTCCGATAACGAAACTCCAGCCGGCCGCCTCGTCTTCGAGGCGGCGCGCGCGACGGTTTCGGACGCGGATCTTTCCTCCGATGCACTTCTCGCGGTCGCATTGAGCGGCGGACTCGACTCCACCGTGCTGCTCGATGCGGCCGTGCGCTGCTTCGGCGCGCGGCGGGTCGTCGCGTTCCACGTTCATCATGGCCTGAGCCTCAACGCGAACGCGTGGGCCGCGCATTGCGAAAGCTTGGCGGCATCGCTCGACGTGCGTTATGCCGCGCGCCATGTCGATGTTGCGCGCGCGGGCGGCGAGAGCCTCGAAGCGGCGGCGCGCGATGCGCGTTACCGTGCGCTCGACGACCTCTGCGACGAGCACGGCGCGAACGCACTGCTGATCGCGCATCACGCCGACGATCAGGCCGAAACCGTGCTGCTGCAACTGCTGCGCGGCGCGGGCGTCGCGGGCCTCGCGGCGATGGCGCCGCAGCGCGCGGACGGCGCGGTGCCGCGTCTGCGTCCGCTGCTGCGATTGCTGCGCGCACAGCTCGAGCAATACGCGCACGAACATGATCTGAGCTGGATCGACGACGAATCCAACGCCGACACGCGCTATTCGCGCAACGCGCTGCGGCATGACGTGCTGCCCGTGCTCGCGGTGCATTTCCCCGGTTTCCGCGACGCGCTCGCGCGCACGGCATCGCATGCGGCGTCGGCGCAGCGGCTTCTGGATCAGCTCGCGCGCATCGATCTGGCGCACGTGCAGAACGCGGGCGAAGAGGGCGCGCTGATGCTCGACGCGTTCCTCGCGCTCGACGACGACCGCGCGATCAACCTCATGCGTTTCTGGATGCGCTCGCGCGGCTTGCTGGCGGCATCGACGGCGCGTATCGCCGACATGCTGCGTCAGTTGCGCGATGCGGCCGCCGCGCGCGATGGCCATGCGCTGCGCGTCGATCATGCGGGTCACAGCCTGCGCGTTTATCGCAACGTGCTGTTGTGGGAGGCGGGCGACAGCGGCGATGCGCCCGATCTCGACGAAGGCGCGCCAGCGTTCAAAACCGCGCAGGAACTGCAATGGCAGGGCGAAGAGGTATGGCGTCTGCCGCAGTGGCGCGGCTCGTTCGTGTTCGAACCCGTCGATGAACCCGCTGATGACGTCGTCGGCGAGGGCGTGTTGCGTGCCGCGCCGCTCGTCGCGCGCTCGCGTGCAGGCGGCGAACGCATGCGCGTCGCGTCCGAAGCGCCGAGCCGCACGCTCAAGAACCTGTTTCAGGAGCGCGGCGTGCCCGCCTGGAAGCGCGATGTGCCGCTGCTTTTCGTCGGCGAGGCGCTGCTGTTCGTGCCGCATGTGGGCGTCAATCGCGACGCGGCGCCGAGCGCGGCGCTCGGTTCGCTGCGCCGCATTTCGTGGCGGCCGGATTTGCTGCTGGCGTAGGGTGCTTTTGAGCAGCCGTTGCGCCGAAGCCGGTAAAATCGTCGTCACCGGCGCTCCATCTTGTAATTTCAGCCTCGATCGGGTACGGTAACTCGTTTCGCCCAGGCGCGTTTTTGCGCGGCATCTCCGTTCAAAAGACTCGATTTCGCCCGCATCGACGCATCCGTGCGCCGCGTACAACATTCGTGCGAGCGCGCGACGGGCGTGCGGCAGCGCCCGCTGTTCGTAGGCTTCGACATCCCCTGAAGCAAATCGAGCGCGAGTCTCAAACGCTCTCGCGCCCACGCGCGTGAAGCGCGGTTTTCCCTCCAGTTCAAAACGACAATGGCACTCATCGTACACAAATACGGCGGCACTTCGATGGGCTCGGTCGAGCGCATCAAGAACGTTGCCAAGCGCGTCGCCAAATGGCACAAGGCAGGCCACAAGATGGTCGTCGTGCCCTCGGCGATGTCCGGCGAAACCAATCGCCTGCTCGGCCTCGCACGCGACATCAAGGCCGACCCGGACCCGCGCGAACTCGACATGATTGCCTCCACCGGCGAGCAGGTGAGCGTGGGGCTACTCGCCATCGCGCTGCACGCCGAAGGCCTCGACGCCGTGAGCTATGCCGGCTGGCAAGTGCCGATCAAGACGGACAGCGCGTTCACGAAGGCGCGCATCAGCGAGATCGACGGCGAGCGCGTGCTGAAGGATCTCGACGCGGGCAAGGTCGTGGTCATCACGGGCTTCCAGGGCGTCGATCCCGAAGGTCATATCGCGACGCTCGGCCGCGGCGGCTCGGACACGTCGGCGGTCGCCATCGCGGCGGCCATGAAGGCGGACGAGTGCCTGATCTACACCGACGTCGACGGCGTCTACACGACCGATCCGCGCGTCGTCGAAGAAGCGCGCCGGCTCGACCGCGTGACCTTCGAGGAAATGCTGGAAATGGCGAGCCTGGGCTCGAAGGTGCTGCAGATCCGCTCGGTGGAATTCGCCGGCAAGTATCAGGTGAAGACGCGCGTGCTCTCCAGCCTGACCGATCCGCTGATGCCGCTCGAAGCCGAAATGCACTCCGGCACCCTGATTACTTTTGAAGAAGACGAGAACATGGAAAAAGCAGTGATTTCTGGCATCGCGTTCCAGCGCGACGAAGCGCGCATCGCGGTCATGGGCGTGCCCGACAAGCCGGGCGTCGCATATCAGATTCTCGGGCCGGTCGCCGATGCGAACATCGACATCGACATGATCATTCAGAACCAGAGCGTGAACGGCAAGACCGACTTCACGTTCACGGTCGGCCGCGGCGATTATCACCGCGCGCTCGAAATCCTGAACAACCAGGTGAAGGGCCACGTCCAGGCGGAAACCGTGCTGGGCGATCCGAAGGTGTCGAAGGTGTCGGTGGTGGGCGTCGGCATGCGCTCGCACGTGGGCATCGCGAGCACGATGTTCCGCACGCTGTCGGAGGAGGGCATCAACATCCAGATGATCTCCACGTCGGAAATCAAGATTTCGGTGCTGATCGACGAGAAGTACACCGAACTCGCCGTGCGCGCGCTGCACAAGGCGTTCGAGCTCGACCGCGCGTAGTTAGCGCGGGTTTGAATCCTCCGCGCCGTTGCGGTTTGCGGAGCAGGGCCTTTCGGTATTGATCGTTTTGAAAAAAATAATCACGCCAGTTTGACCCGCGCCTGCGAACACGTTATTATCTCGATCTCGTTGCACTGCACTCCCGGTGCGACGAAAAGTTTGGGAGACGTGGCCGAGAGGTCGAAGGCACTCCCCTGCTAAGGGAGCATCTGGCTAAAAACTGGATCGAGGGTTCGAATCCCTCCGTCTCCGCCAGTAGTAGTAAGAAAGCCCCGTAAGTTCAACGACTTACGGGGCTTTTGATTTTTCGACCCACAAAATGACCCACGTCACCTCGCGCTCGTTAATGAGGAATAGAACGTTAAGGTTTGCGAATAAAATTTAACGCTATCTTGAAATGATTGGTGCGGGTACTTGTCCTATTCTGTGGCTTCCGGCGCGTGGTTACGCCGGGCTGGTTTAGCAGCCAGTGAGAATTTGACCCGCGACGCCTGCGCAATGCAGGCGAAGCGTTAGACTCCGTATACCCTCCGACCAGGGGTGCGCGGTGCTGTTGCTCGCCTATGGGCGGGACTTGGCAGGGGAGCCGAAAGGCTCGCCGGTATGGTCATTCTCCCGGTCTGCTAACCCTGCCATTGTTCCCGCCCGCCCCTTCGTTCGAAGGGCGCGGTTCCGGGCTTCACACAGGAGCGAGACATGGGTCATCGGGAAGTTCTCACAGCCACGGGCGCGGTGAAAATCGACCATCGGCTGAGCCAAATAGCGGTCACCGTGAGACGCGCGCAAGAAACACTTGCACGTCACAAGCGTTCGCTCTGCGACGAACAGGCGGCGCGACTCGATGCCCTTGAACTCAGCTTGTCCGGCACGCTGGCGAGCGCGAAGTTATCCATACAGCTTTTTCAGTCCGTGCGCCCTTTCCTGCGTCCGATGGATGCAGCCGAACATCGGCTAATCGAAGAACTTGTCGATAGCGGCTTCCTTCCAAACGTTCCGAAGCGCCCATGACGGCGGCGCGCTCGCTCGTGTCGATCACGCCGACACTGCGAAGCTCGTCGGCTCGCCTAAGTCGATCAATAGCGCATGGATACGCTCGTAAAGCGTCGCCTGCAAGCGCTCAGCGTCGTCGTAGTCAAGGTCGGCGGCAAGAAGAGGCGCGACTCGCGACGGCCACGCCAGCAACGCATCGCGCACGTTGCGAAAGGCGCTAAAGAGGACTTGCTCTGCCTCATCCAGCTCGATTAACGCACCGCTGCGAAGTTCATATTCCAGCCGCGCCAGTCGTGCGGCATAGACCGTTTTCAGTCGTACCGCGTCGGCATAACTCAGCGACGGCTCATCGTCAAGCGCACCGTCCAGTTCGTCTAACGCTGCCTTCATCGCCTCGGACTCTTCGACCGTCAGCGCGGCGGCGCGCTCAAAGTTTGCCGGTCGCCACGGCGAGCCGACCAATGCGGCATCAAGTTTGCCGTTAGGAAGGCGGGACAATCGCCCTTCGCGGATCGCGCGCCGGACCGTGCTTTCGTCGCAGCGCTCCCGTCGACCAAACTCACGAATCGAAATTCCCATGATCGGCTCCTATCCGAACGTTGCGGTGCGGACTCGTTTTGAGATTCAGCGCTACAGGAACATGGAGGGTTCACTTTTCCGCGTCGCCGTCGCGCGCAGGAAGGACCCGCGCCGTCGTTCAGGCGGGTTCAACGCAAACGGAACTTCGCCGTCATGCTCCACGCTTGGTTTCCTCTTGAACGAGCAAAAGCGAATCACGCAGAGACAGCACAACACGATCAAGGGCGAGTCGCTGATGCTCGGTCAGTTCGACGGACACTGTTCCAAGTTCTAAGGTCGAGAACTGAAGTTCAAGCGCAAGTAGGGCATCGAGCAAGCGCGCGGATGGTTTCGCTACCCGACCATGCCCGCCTACTGTCGCCTTCTTGATCGCAGAGATACGCGCCATGTCATGCGTGCGCAGCACTTCCTCCCACTTGTCGTCTGGTACTCGCGCCAGCTTCATCCATTCATGCGCCTGCTTTCTTGATATGCCAGCAGCACGACACTCTTTTGCGATGGACCAACGCTCAGGCTGTTCCTTGTGGGAACGCTTATTCATGCTTTCCTCTTCGCTAACACGCTCATACGGAATCCCAGACTTCGCCATCAGCGACCGGGGAAGACGCACAATCGACTTCGCCGCCCGAAGATTTCACTCCGTGGGTCTGAAATCTTCGGGCGAACTGCTCAAAGGGGCAGAAGGCAAACCCGCGCCGTTGTCGAAGATTTCAGACATCCCCGAAGATTTCACGTCACCGTGTTCGGAAATCTTCGTGAAATGTTCGTCGTCTGAATTCTTCGGGAGAGCCCAGAGCCAGCCTTCCTTCATTCCGAGCTTGCGCTTTTCAACCTTCAGGTCCGATGCGGCGCGAAACATCGTCGACCAGCTATAGCCCGCGCCTTCGGCGTCTCGTTTTAATTCGCGCGCATTGACCGGGCCGTCGGCCAGAAGACCGGCGAGGAAGTCGCGCGCTTCGTCGCGCAGCGAGCCGCGTTCGTCGTCGTTTTCCTCGACAGCGCCCAGAATGTCGCGCGCGCTGCCCTCGATGCGTTCGCCCCAGACGATGCGGTTCGAGAAAATACCGGAGCGAGCCTCGCCTTGTTCGAGCGTGTAACTGAACCCGCCGTCGTCTCGCGCGATGTTCGACTTTGCGCGCGCGAGGATGCGCCGTTCCTCGCCTTCGTCCTTAGCCGTGACCAGCACCATGCGCGCGAGCGCGCCGAATGCCTGCGAGCCGATCACGCGTTCGACGGGCGTTTTTCCTTGCGTGCCTTTGCCGAAGTGCGAGATGCCGATCACAGCACAGCCATGCGCCGATGCCAGATCGATCAGCGGTTGAAGGTCGCGGCGCACATCGTTGGCGCGGTGGGCGTCGCCGCTCACGGCACTCAGGACCGGATCGACGATCAGGAGCCGCGCGCCGCCAATGTTCGCGATGCGCTCGTTCAGAAGCACAATGTCGCGCGCTGGATCGAACGACAGCAGTTCACCGTCGACGTTCGTTACGCTCTGCACGAAATGCACTCTATGAAGGTCAGCTTGCGCGAGCATCAGGCGCGGAACGATGGTGTCGGCGGCATCGTCTTCGCCCGACCAGATCAACACATTCCCGCCATTTGCGCAGGCGCTGTCGTCTGGCCACCGACCTCCGCGCGAGATTACCGCCGCCAAGGTAAGCGCGAGTGTCGTCTTGCCCGTGCCCGCCGCGCCCGCGAGGATTGTCAGTTTTCCCGCCGGCAGCCAATCCCGCCAGAGCCAGTTAATCGACATCGGCTTCACGTTTGCCGCGCACTGCAAGAGCACGCGCTGCGCTGTTTCGTTTTGCACGGGCGCGATCGGTCGATCGCACCTCATCGGGTCGGCTCGCGCGGCGCGCTGCGCTGCCGCGTCGATTTGTTGGCATCGGGCGTCGTCCTGCTCGATTAGCGCAGCGCAGTCTGCGAGGCTTAGGCCGGTCTGCATTGCTTCCCCCTGTTTTGCAACTCGCCGTCCTTGGCGCGTTGTTCGAGCGCATACCAGAGACAAGCGCGCGCGTGTTCCTCAATCCAGTCACGATGCTCGCGCCATTCGTCGGGCGTCATGCATTGCCCGCAACGATGCAGTTCCTTCTCGATGCACCGTTCGATCCACGCGCGCAACGATTGAGCGCGCGTTACCATGCGCGCGTCGGCGTCGCGATACCGATCGTCGATATCAGCGGCGAACATTGCGCTTTCCGCGTTGTGCCGCCTCGCGGCTCGCGTTGATCTGTTGCTCGATCCATGCGACGACCTCGGCCTCGACCCAGCGTACTGCGTCGGACCCGATGCGAACGGGGCGCGGGAATTCGCCGCGTGCGACGCGCGCATAAATCGCCGACCGTTCGAGACCGACGAGCTCGGTCACGCGGCGGCGCGGTATCAGAACAGGAATGACGGGATCGGCCATGTTTTCACCTCGACGGACTGAGGCGCGCGCCGGAATAGCGCGGCATGGCTCATTGAAGAGCGGTAAAGCGCGGTTGAATAGGTGGGTGGGTTCAGAAAACCCACCCCCGAAAAGCGACAAAGGGGTGGGTGGGTTTTGCGCTAACCTGAGGTGGGATTCCCCGTTACCTTCGCGCAAGTCAATACTGGCGCGGCTGCGGGGGTACTCAGGTTATGACTTGGGCGCGCCGCCTTCCGTGGACCAGTTGCAGATTTTCGCGATTTCGTTCACTGCTGTCTCATTGATCTTGCCGTCGTCCTTCGTCAATCCGAATTCGGCAGCGTGCTCGCGTAACCATTTTCCCAGACACTCCTTGGGGCTTTTGCCGTGGATGATCGGAGCCAGTTGCCATGCTCTGACGGCGGCGGCGAGCTTTGGCGCGTAGTGTGGAATGTTCGGGTTCAGGTAGTCAGGTTCGTTGGTGCCTTGAGGAAAGAAGAACCCAGTCGTTACCCCTCGCGATGCGAGCCACGCTCTTAGATTGTCGAGAGAAACGGTTGTTCGGCCTGTATCGAAATCACCGACAGGTATCCACCGCATATCACTCGCGGAACCATCCGGCTCACGTATGTAACGCCGCTCTCCGAGGTAGACGACGCTCGCGGCCAGTGTTTCAGCTTGGACGGCTCGTACCAGAGTATCCAGAGCAGTGCGGAAGAGATGAGGGGCATTGTCCTTGTTGGCGGCAACGTCGGGGTCTTGTTCCCCGGAATACCAGATGCAGTAACCTTCATCCCCGAACTGGTCTTGCGGTCGAACCCGGCTCGGTTCAATCCCGATAATCAGTGCCGCCGCTGTCGTCAAAGTGAAGGTGTCCGCGATCCTGCAAAGATCGAATTCGTCCATCATTCCTCCGGCCCCGCAGGGCGCTAATAGGGGCTACTGCATACCGCTATTCCTGCGTCCGAACGGAACTTCGACCACCTTCTTTTCGGTCGGCACGCGCTGCGCATACGCAGCCCACTGATCCATTAGCTTCGCACGCTTGACGAACAAATCGCCGCGCGCGTATGCGGCTTCGACTTTGCTTTTTAATCCATGAGCCAGCGCAGCCTCGATGACCTCGCGCGGGAAGTTCGTGGTCTCGCCGCTCCAATCTCGAAAAACGCTTCTAAAACCATGAGCGGTCAAATCGTCACGGCCCATGCGCTTAAGCAGCGCCAAGAGCGCCATGTTAGACAAAGGCTTGTCCTTCTTGCCGGGCGAGCAGAACAGATAGTCCCCGCCCGCCGCGAGCGCATCTTTGACGATCGCGAGCGCAGCAGGTGAAAGCGGAACCCGATGTTCCTTTCCCATCTTCATGCGCGCGGCGGGAATGGTCCAGACTTTCGCCTTCAGGTCGAACTCTTCCCGACGCGCACCGATGATTTCGCCGGTACGCGCCGCTGTCAGGATCAGCAGTTCGAGCGCGCGCGCCGCCGCGCCTTCCTGCTTCTGAACCTCTTGGAAGAACGCTCCAAGTTCGGCATAGGGCAGGGCGGCGTGGTGCTCGACTTTCTGCACATTCGAGCGCTTAGGTAAAAGTTTGTCGAGATGTCCACGCCAGCGCGCCGGATTTTCGCCGGTACGGTAGCCGCGCACTTTCGCCCAATCGATCACGCTCTCGATGCGCCCGCGCACGCGCGAAGCTGTTTCAGTCTTGACGTACCAAATCGGTTCGAGCACCTTCATCACGAGACCGGTATCCACGTCTGCGACCGGCAGCTTTCCGAATACTGGCCCGGCGTAGGTCGCCAGCGTGTTCTTCCACTGCTCGCCGTGCTTTTCGTTTTTCCAGCCGCCGCGATGCGCTTCTATATAGGCGGTCGCGCATTCGTCGAAGGACATCGCCTTCGCCTTGGCAGTGTCGTCGGCGGCGCGCTCCTTCTGCTTGGCGTCGAGCGGGTCAATCCCGTCGAGCAGGAGCCGCCGACATTCGAGCGAGCGCGTGCGGGCGTCGGCGAGTCCGACCGTGTGCAGCGGCCCGAGACCCATATATCGGGCGCGGCCCTGCCGCATGTAGCGGAACAGCCACGACTTGACACCGTTCTTCGTAATCTGCAAGTACAGCCCGTTCCCGTCGCAGTAGTCGCCCGGCGCGGCGGTCTTGTTGACGAACGCCTGAGAGAGGCGATTGATTGCTTTTGCCATGATTGAACCCACATATCGACCCACAAAATGATAGCGGATTCGCGCGGAAAAGTGCGGTTTGATGCGGTCTGAATTTCTCCCTATTTAATTGATCTATAAGGAGTTTTTGGATCGATGCGGAAACTCGCGGAGCGAAAATAGGCGGACTCCGTCTCCGCCAGTTGTCGTAGAAGGGCCCCGCAAGCGTAAAAACTTGCGGGGCTTTTTCTTTTTGCGCGGCAATCGGCTTTCGTGCCGATGAATTGGTTCGTTATCCTGCGCGAAGTTCACACGACAAGAAGCCGCCTCGCTTTAGGACATTTCCGCTTTCTATGCTGACCTTAGCTAACTAACCTCGCGGGTTGCTTGCCGCCGGGCAAGCAAGAGTGCAACGCGACGCGTGCGTTCGTTGTCCCGATTACGGTATTGCCCGAATGCGCCGACGCCATCAGGCAATACCTTTTTCAAGGTTGGCAGTTCAGTCATGGCAGTTATCAGAAAGCTCATTGCTCCAGCGCTCTTGTCGCTGCTTTGCGCGGCACAGGCGCATTCGGAAGCGCTCGATCCGACTCTTCTCAAGCTGATGGGCGTACAAGGCCCGCATAGCCAGTTCGCCGGTCCTTATGTCGGCGCGAAGTTCGGTGTCGACAGGTCGGACGTCACGGGCCCGAACCCGACGTCCTCGCAGACGACGTACTTCCCCGGCCTCGTGGCGGGCGTGAATTACGACGTCGGCCGTTTCGTGATCGGCTTCGAAGGATTCATGGATTTTCACGACGGCTCGACGACCGGGAAAGACGGCGGCATCGACCTGAAGTTCGGTATGCCAGTCAACGGAAATATTCTGCCGTACGGACGCATCGGCTTTACGGGCACGTGGCCCGATACGCGTCTGCATTACGGCGCCGGCGTCGAATACAAGCTCGAGAAAAACTGGAGCGTGGCGGCCGAATATACCGGCGACAAGTCGAGCTACCAGGGCGGTCTTCGCCGCAACGATAGCCTGACCGTGGGCGTGCACTACTACTTCTTCTGATTGTTCCCTGCCAACGCGCGTGCGTCGCCGCGCGCGCGTTGCGCTCAACTACGCGTTACTTCCCCGACGCGATCCGATCCTGAATGTGCTTTGCCCGCGCCGGCGACGACGGATGCGAATCGAGCATGCTCGACTTGCCGCCATCGATCGATGCGAGCTTCTGGAACGCGGTCACGAGTCCCGCCGGGTTGTATCCCTTCTTCTTTTGCGTGTCGAACGAGTAGTCGTCGGCAGCGCTTTCC
>NZ_JARUXO010000001.1:1807195-1854702 GCF_031451275.1 Caballeronia sp. LZ029 | reverse complement strand
ATCTGCTAATACAAGATTTAGATTAATGTCTCTTATGAGACATAGTCGTCTCTTTCTGTTGTGTCGTCGGCAGCGCTTTCCTGCGATTGCGAGAACTGCGCGTTCACGAACTTCTCCGACAGATCGCCGAGCTGCGACGCCGACAGATTCCCGACGACCCCGCCCGCCGACGCCGCCACCGAACGCGCCGCCGATGTCGCATACGCGACCTGCATCGCCTTCTTGGTGTGGCCGAGCGCCACGTGACCCATTTCATGCCCGACGACGCCGCGCACTTCGTCGTCGTTCATCAGGTCCATGAGACCGCTGTAGACGCGCACGCAACCGTTCGCCATCGCCCACGCGTTGACGTCCTTCGTCATGTAGACCTTGTAGTTGACGGGCACGCCGTTGATGTTGTCGCCGAGCTGCTTCGAAATCTTGTTCAGGCGCTGCGTGTACTGGCTCGACGCGGGCGCGATCTTGTTCTCGCTGTCCAGTTGCGCGCACGACTTGTCGGAGATCGTGCGGACGTCGGAATCGCTGAGCGAGAGCGCCTGCGTCGCCAGTTGCCCGGATTGCAACAGTTGGTTCGGATCCATGCTGCTCATGCTGCTGCACGATGCGAGGGTGAACACGGCGGATGCCGCAAGCGCGATGCGGAAGATCGTCATAGTTTTACCTTTGGAATGTCACTGTGGTTGTCGTTGCGCAGAGATGCGCGCACGCCGGCGCAATGCTAATGACAGTCGACTTGTAAGCTACACGAAAATTCCGATTTTGTAGGCAGAAAGGATAAAAACGCCAGCGCGAAGCGTGAATCAGTCGCGCACGCGAAGCGAATCAATCGTTCGCGCGGTTTCGTGCGATCCGAACGCGTGCGGCAATTGAGCCGATCGGCGCTGCATCGATCGCGCAGGCGGGCGCGCCGGGCAGGGCGTCGGCGAGAAGGGAGGTCAGCGTCTGTCCCGGCGGCATCTCGACGAAAATCTTCGCGCCGAGCTCGGACAGCGCGATGGTCGAATCGTGCCAGCGCACCGGAAAGCGCAGATTGGTGGCGAGGTCTTCGCGGATGGCATCGGCATGGCGCAGCACGCGCGCGCCGCGATTGCCGACATACGCGATACGCGGCGTGTCGATGCGCACATCGCGCGCCGCGTCGATCAGACTTTCGGCGGCTTTTTCGAGCAGCACGCAATGCGACGGCACGCTCACGCAGAGCCTTTCGGCCTTGCGCGCGCCGCGCGACAGCGCGATCTCGCGAACCTGCGCGAGCGCGGCGTCGCTGCCCGACACGACGATCTGGCGCGGCGCGTTCAGATTGCCGATGTAGGCATCGGCGCCGCTGTCGGCGATGGCGCGGGCGATCTCGCGCTCGTTCAACCCGAGCACCGCGAGCATGCCGTAGCCGCGCGGATAAGCGTCTTCCATCAATCTGGCGCGCAGGCGCACGAGCTTCAGCGCGTCGTCGAAAGCGATCGCGCCGCACACGACCGCCGCGCCATACGCGCCGACCGACAGGCCCGCGACGGCTTCCGGCTCGATGCCTTCCTCCGCGAGCGCACGCGCCGCCGCGACGCCCGCGACGACGAGCGCGACCTGCACGGCGACCGTCGATGCGAGGGCATCGGCGGTGTCGAGCGCGAGCACGTCTTCGCCGAGCACGGCGGACGCTTCCGCGAGCGTGCGCGCGATCGCTGGATGCGGCGCGTCGCCGCCGAGACGATGCAGAAAGCCGGGCGTCTGCGCGCCTTGTCCGGGAAAGAGATACGCGATCATGCCGCCGCCCACGGATCGCCGACGAGCCGCGGGCCGTCCGCATGCCGCAGCATCACGCGCAGGCCGCGATGCTGATTCGCGCGCGCGAATTCGGCGAGCGAGAACGCCGCGTCGGATGTTTCGATCTGCACGTCGATGCGCGTGCCCGCCGTCTGCGCGGCGCGCGAGAGCGCGTCGAAGAGCGACGATGCGTCGGCGCGTGGCAATGGCGCCGGCGCGCGCACGACGATATCGAGATCGCTGTCGCGCGTGATCGTCGGCATCGCGCTCGCGAGCTCGAAGCCGGCGCTGCCGGTCGGGCCCCAGTCGAGGTTGTATCGATCGATGATCGACGGCACCGCGCGCAGCAACGCGAACGCGGGCAGCGCCGCTTGCGCCGAATCGGGTTCGCGCGTGCGCAGATCTTCCGGCGTGAGGATCGCTTCGATCCAGCGCGGCTCGATCCACGTGCCGAAGCGTTCGCCGCGCGTCGCGCCACGCACGCCGACCGCGATGGCATCGCCGATACGCGGCGCACGCCGCACGACGACGAACGGCGCGCGCACGAGCGACGCAGCGACCCAGTCCGGCGCTTCGTCGAGCATCGTCGCGCCGGGCGCGAGCCGCAGCAGATCGTGCGGACGCGGCGTCCGGTTCATCACGCGCTCCACTGCTCGCGCATGCGCCTGCGCACTTCGATCGACGCCGCGCGCGTGCGCTTGGCATCGGCGGAAGCGAGACGCACCGACAGGTCGCGCGGACCGTTGCGTGCGTCCTTCACCGCCGCCGCGAGCGATGCTTTCACGCGCTCGATATCGGCGGAAGAGGGCGCATCGGCATCGACGCCTTCGATCAGTTCGTGCAGCAGCCCGAGCTTCGCGTACGCGCTCATCTTGTACGACATCGGCAGAACGGAATCGCCGAGCGCGTCGAGACTCTCGACGCTGCGTCGGGTGACGCGCGCGGCCGCTTCCTTGCCCATTGCGTGCACGGCCGTGCCGGGTGCATCGAGCGCGACGATGCGGTTCGCCTGATAACCGTGCGCGAGGTACGCGCCCGACATCGCCGGCCCGACGATCAGCGCGATCACCGGATGACCCGCGAGCCGCGCGCTCGCGTAGGCATCGACGGCGGCCGCGCACGCGAGATGAATGCCGAGCAGTTCCTCGCGGCGTCCGTACGCCTGGCTTTTCACATCGACGACCGCGACGATCGGACGCTTCACGCTGGCATCGCGATCGGCGTCGATGGCTTCGCGCACGGCGCGCGCGAGCAGCCAGCCTTGTTCGAGTCCGACGACGTTATCGGTCGCGCGAGGAAAGCGGTTTTCCGGATCGGGCACGACGGCGAAGAAGCTCGCGCGTTCGCCGTCGAGCTGGCCGTCGCGGGCGCGGATCGGACCGCTTTCGGTTCGCGTGGACGGAGAAGTCAGCGCGTCGAGCCAGCGTTCGCCGCGGGAAAGTGCGTCGGTCATGAGGTGCCCCAGAGTGTGCGCAGCGTGTCGGGATCGATCGCGTCCGGGTTCACTTGCGCGAGCCGCGCGATGAAGCCGTCGATGTCTTCGGTGCGATGCTGCTTCGGCACGCCTCGTTCGAATGCGGCGAGCACGGCGTCGCGGACCTGATCGGTATCGTCTTCGACGAGCGTATCCGCAAGCCCGACCGCGACGCGTTCCTCGCCGCCGATCATCGACCAGATCAGACGCCGGTCGCCCGAATCGAGTTCTTCGATGCCCGCTTCCTGTTCGATCACTTCCGGCCCGTTCATGCCGAGCCGCGCCTGACGCGTCATCACGAGTTCGGTGCAGAGCGCGGCCGCGAGCGACATGCCGCCAAAACAGCCGACCATCCCGCCGATCACGCCGACCACCGGCACGTGAGCGCGCAGCGCGACGATCGCCGCCTGGATTTCCGCGATGGCCGCAAGCCCGAGATTCGCTTCCTGCAAGCGCACGCCGCCGGTTTCGAACAGCACGACGGGGCGGATCGCGCGTCCGGCTTCGAATTCGCCCAACGCCAGTTCGAGCGCGGCGGCGATCTTCGCACCCGACACTTCGCCGATGCTGCCGCCCTGAAACGCGGGCTCGATCGCGGCGATCAGCGCGGGCTCGCCGCCGAGCGTGCCACGCGCGATAACCGCGCCGTCGTCGGACTGGCAGACGATATTCTGCATCGCGAGCCACGGCGATTCGATCCGGTCGAACGGACCCAGCAGCTCGCGGAACGTGCCTTTGTCGAGCAACGCCCGGATGCGTTCGCGTGCCGTCAGTTCGATGAAGCTGTGCCGCGCGAGAAACGTGTCGTGCGCGTTCATGGCGTGTCTCCTTCGCTCGCTTCGACGGCTTCGTTCAGTCTCAGCATGACGACGCCGGGCGTCGCGCCGAAATCGTTCAGCTCGATCTTCGCGGCGCCGTCGTAGCGCTGAAAGAAGCGGTCGAGCACGCTTTTCCACACGTGGCCATAACCATCGACGCTCGTGCGGATCACCACTTCCGCGTTCGCATTTTGCGACGGCGAGAGCAGCACTTCGAGATCGCCCGAGCCGACCACGCCGACATGCGCGCGGCGCGTGACGGGCCGTTTGGCGGGATATTCGTATCGCATGTTTTCCATCGTTCGTTCCTCTTCGATGCGCCTTAAGCCAGGCGCCTGAGACTGTCGAGAAAGAGTGTCGCCGCGAGCAGATCGGCGGCGCCGCCGGGCGATGCGTTCAGCGCCAGCAAGTCGGCGTCGAGCCGCACGAGTTCGGCGCGTCCTTTCTGCGTGGCCATGCCGCCATGATTCATCACGAGCTTCGCGCCGCGTTGCGCCGCATCGAGCGCGATAATTCCGCCGCGATGCAGGAGACACGTATCGTCCAGCGACGCAATGATCGCGATGAGCGCATCGAGTCGCGCGCCGGATTCGTCGAGACCGCGTGCGCGTGCATCGTCGAGCGCGGGCAGGCCGATGAGCCGCGCATGCGGAAAACCATCGCGCGCTTCGCCCCGCGCGCCCGCGACGCGGTAACGTTCGCTCACGCGCGCGCCGTGGCTCGCCGTGACGGATACCGGCGCATAACGGTCGTCGTAATGCGCAATCGCAGCGGCCGACGCGCAGATCGCTTCGGCATCGTCCGGTGCGTGCATCGCCGCGCCCGCGCACAGCAGACCGACGATCCAGATCGCGCCGCGATGTGCGTTGCTGCCGCTCGTCGCGCGCATCATCGCGGCTTCGCCTTCGCGGCCGATGCGCGCCAGTTGCTCGCGCAACGTCTGCGATGGCTGCGCGCCATGCGCCGCGCGCGCGATCGCGAGGAACGTCGGGTGCAGCGCACGCGCCGAAAGCAGCATCGTGTCGAGATCGAGATCGCGATGCGCGCCGCTGCCGCGTTCATCGACGAGCGCGGGCTTGGGCGTGAGACGCGCCTCGGCGATGAGCGCATCGACGGCGTGTGTCGCGATGATCAGCGGCGACGTCGCATAGTCGCGGACGTCCTCGCGCAACAAGGGAAATGCATTCATCGCGATCACCAGCTTCTGAAGCGCGCGGGCGGCGCGTAGAGTCCGCCCGACCACGCAACGAGATCGTCGATGCTGCGCGCCGCGAGCAGCGAGCGTTTCGCTTCGCCGCGCCGCACGCCCAGATCTTCCGGATACGCGACGATGCCGCGCCGTCTCAACTCGGCGGTTCTGGCAGGATCGGCGCGCATGCCGATGGGCGTCACGCCCGCGATGGCCGCGAGCGCGGCGCGGCGCTCATCGACGCCTTCGGCCGCATGCAGATACGCGATGCCTTCCTCGGTCACGACGTGCGTGACGTCGTCGCCGTAGATCATGACCGGCGCGATCGGCATGCCGCTTTTCTCGCCGACGGCGATCGCATCGAGCGCATCGACGATGGTCGGCTCGCCGCCTTTTTTGTACGTCTCGGCGGTCTGCACGACGAGCTTGTGACCACGCGCGATTTTCGGGTTCGGGCCATCGTCCTTCAGCAGCTTGAGCCACGCTTCGCTCGAATGACGGCGGCCGCGCGGATCGTGTCCCATGTTCGGCGCGCCGCCGAAGCCCGCGAGCCGTCCGAGCGTGACCGTCGATGAGTTCGCGTCGGCGTCCATCTGCAGCGTCGAGCCGATGAAGAGATCGACGCCGTATTGCCCCGCGAGCTGGCAGAACACGCGATTCGAGCGCAGGCTGCCGTCGCGTCCGGTGAAGAAGACGTCGGAGCGCGCGGCGATGTAATTCTCCATGCCGACTTCGCTGCCGAAGCAATGCACGCTCTGCACCCATCCGGATTCGATCGCGGGAATGAGCGTGGGATGCGGATTGAGCGCCCAGTTCGTGCAGATTTTCCCTTTCAGTCCGAGCGATTCGCCGTACGTCGGCAGCAGCAGTTCGATCGCGGCGGTATCGAAGCCGATGCCGTGATTGAGCGCCGTCACGCCGTACCGCTCGTAGATGCCGCGGATGGTCATCATCGCCATCAGGATCTGCAACTCGCCGATGTGACGCGGATCGCGCGTGAAGAGCGGCTCGACGGCGAACGGCCGGTCCGCCTGTACGACGACATCGACCCACGAGCCGGGAATATCGACGCGCGGCAGTTCATCGACGATTTCGTTCACCTGCGCGACCACGATGCCGTGGCGAAACGCGGTGGCTTCGACGATCGTCGGCGTGTCCTCGGTATTCGCGCCCGTATAGAGATTGCCGTGACGATCGGCCTGCACGGCGCACACGAGCGCGACCTGCGGCGTGAGATCGATGAACATGCGCGCATACAGTTCGATATACGTATAGATCGCGCCGATCTCCAACTGGCCGTCTTCGAGCAGTTGCGCGACGCGCAGGCTCTGCGGCCCGGCGAACGCGAAATCGACCTTGTGCGCGATGCCTTGCTCGAAGAGCGCGAGATGCTCGGGCCGGCTGATGCTCGAGATGAGCAGATGGATATCGTGCACCCGCTGCGGATCGAGCTTCGCGAACGCACGCGAGAGGAAGTCGGCCTGCTTCTGGTTGTTGCCTTCGAGCGCGACACGATCGCCGGTGACGATCAGCGCGCTCAGCGCATCGACGATGCGCGCGGGATCGAGCACCGAGCCATCGAGCCACGGTTCGATCAGCTTCAGACGCCGCGCTTTTTCCTGCGCGCGCGTGTTCCAGTTCCGGCTTGCGGTGAGGGCGTCGGCGGGTGTGGACGAGTTCATCGGTCTGTCTCTGGAGAAGTCGTTTGGGTCGGGCGGGAAGATGCCGAAGCGCGCGGGCGGCGTTTCTTCTTGACGTGGCTCGATTGAGCGAGCGATTGGGCATCGGCGAGAAAGCGGTAGATCAAATCGCCCGTCGAGAGCAGATGGCGCGCGACGAGCATTTGCGCCTGCTCGATATCGCGCGCGACGAGTGCATCGAAGATCGCGCGATGCTCGACATCGGATGCATCTTTGTGGATCGGAAGCCCGAGCTTCAGACGCAGATAGCGCTCGCCCCGCCGATGCATCTGGCCGATCAGTTCCATCAGGCGCGGGCGATCCGCGGGCACGTAGAGGCTCATATGGAACTGCTCGTTGCGCACGACGTAAAGCGCGGGATCAGGCTCGTTTTCTGCGGCTTCGAGCAGGCGTTTCACGTGGGCGAGCGTGTCGGGCGTGTGATGTTCGATGGCGATGCCGATAGCCAGGCTTTCGAGCGACGCGCGGATCTCGTAGATCTCGCGCGCCTCGTCGGCCGATTGCAGGCTGACGGCCGCGCCCCGGTTCGGCTCGATCGTCACCCAGCCTTCGCTTTCGAGCTGGCGAAACGCTTCGCGCACCGGAATGGCGCTGACGGAAAACTGCCGTGCGATCGCGTCCTGACGCAGCGGCTCGCCCGGCAGCAGCGAGCCATCGACGATCGCGGCGCGCAGCGCATCCGCGATGAAGCGCGACGTGCTCTGGCGCGGCTCGAACTGCGCATCGCGAAAGGAAGCCGGCGGCGACACGGCTAAGAAATCTGTCGGCATGGCTAGGTGAAAGTGCGGAGTTGTCGCGAGTTGCTGTTCAAATATTATATATAAAAGTGCACACGAAACCCCGGTGCTTTCCCTAGACGCCAGAACAAGCACTATTCACCGGGACGTCGTTAATTTCGCTGGAGAGACATGGCCATGCCGACAACGCTGGATCGAGAGGTAAGCGCCACGCGCGCCACGAAGACGCCGCTCAACCGGTCGCAGATCACCGGTTTCTGGGGCGCGTGGGCCGGCTGGACGCTCGACGGAATGGATTCGTTCATATATGCGCTCGTGCTCGCGCCGGCGCTCACCGAACTGTTGCCGCGCTCGGGCTACGAAGCGACGCCGGCGAATGTCGGGCTCGCCGGCTCGATACTCTTCGCGCTGTTTCTGGTGGGGTGGGGACTCTCGTTCATCTGGGGTCCGCTCGCCGACCGCTTCGGACGCACCAAGGTGCTCGCCGCGACCATCTTCACGTTCGCCATCTTCACCGGCCTCGCCGCGACCGCGCATACGGTGTGGGAGCTCGGCATCTATCGCTTCTTCGCGGGCGTGGGTATCGGCGGCGAATGGGCGCTGGCCGGGACTTATGTCGCGGAGGCGTGGCCGGAAGATCGCCGGAAAATGGGTGCGGGTTATTTGCAGACCGGCTATTACGCGGGCTTCTTTCTTGCCGCGGCGTTGAACTACACGATCGGCGCGACCTTCGGCTGGCGCGCGATGTTCCTGGTCGGACTGTTTCCGGTCGTCGTGTCGATCATGGTGCTCTTGCGCGTGAAGGAAACCGACAAGTGGGAGCGCGCCGAAACCGTCCAGCCGCACGTCAGGCACGAAAGCTCGCTCAAGACGATCTTCAATGCGCAATATCGCAAACGCACGATCGTCGCGGCGGTGCTGTTGACGGTGGCGATCATCGGGCTGTGGGCGGGCGCGGTGTACGAGCCGTCCGCGGTCGTGCAGCTCGCGACGAAGGCCGGCATGGACAAGCACGACGCCGCGCGCATGGCGTCGATCGCGACCGGGCTGCTTTCGATCGGCACGATCATCGGCTGTCTCGCGCTGCCGCCGATGGCCGAGAAGATCGGCCGCCGGAAGACGCTCGCGGTGTACTTCGTCGGCATGGCGGCGTCGATCGCGCTCGCGTTCGGCTGGGCATTCTATCTGCCGAACGGGCTGGTGCCGTTCATCGCGCTGCTCGTCGTGCTCGGCTTCTTCGGCGGCAACTTCGCGCTGTTCTCGTTGTGGCTGCCCGAGCAGTTCGAAACCCGCGTGCGTGCGACCGCGTTTGCGTTCTGCACGTCGGTGGGGCGCTTCTTCGGCGCGATCGTGAACTTCGGCATCGGCGCGATGGTGCTCCACATGAAGACGCTCGGCGTGCCGATCGCGATCACCGCGGTTGCGTTCCTCATCGGCCTAGCGGTGATTCCGCTCGCGCCGGAAACCAGGGGGCAGGAACTGCCGAACTGAGCGGCGCGAAGTCCTCTCGCGGACGGCGGCCTTCGTGATGCGAAGGCCGCCTTTTTCATGCGCGCGAGCTTACTTTTCGTAAGTTTTTCGACGGTAATAGCAGGTTACGAAGTCAAACACTTGAGGGGGCATCCGTCCGATATAGTCCCGTCAACACAACAAACAACCCATCGAGGTGGGGCATCACATGAACAAGGTATCGAAGGCTTCCGTGCTGGCTGGCGCCGTGATGATCGGCGGTTTGATGGCCTCCGGCGCGGCCAGTGCGGGAGTGTCCGTGGGCGTCAACATCGGGGTGCCCGCGCCCGTGTATGTCGCGCCCGCGCCGGTTTATGCGCCGCCTCCGCCGCCCGTCGTGTACGCGCCGCCGCCCCCGCCGGTCTACGCGCAGCCGGTCGTCGTGGTCGGCTGGCATGGCGATCGTTACTGGGATGGCCGTCGCTACTGGAACCGCGACGACTACTATCGCCATTACGATCACGGTCATGACCACGATCACGGTCATGGACATGACAACGGCCATCACAACGGCTGGCATTGAGCGTCGCGCATTGCCGTTGTAGGGCACCAGAGCCATCCGTTCGCAGCGGGTGGCTTTTTTGTTGCCGGTTTTCCGGCGGAGGACGGATTCGCCGCTAAAACAACACTCGCAGGGATTTCCCACTTCGGGCCAATGTAACAAAAGGTAAGGTTTCTCCTGACATTTAGCCGATGCACGCGAAAACTTACAAAGCTGAAATATTGCGATGAAAGCTTTTCGTTATATTTTGTGCCAAGCGAACAGGCAGAAAAGCGAGGTCGGATTGCGTATGAAGAAGAACCTTTCGGGACGAATCGTGGCGGGTGTGCTGGCGATCGCAGCGCTGAGCGCGACGGGCGCCGCGCGCGCCGATGTGCACGTGGGCGTGAACGTCGGCATTCCGGCGCCCGTGTATGTCGCGCCGACGCCGGTCTACGCGCCGCCGCCTCCGCCGGTCGTCTATCAGCCCGCGCCGATGTATGCGCCGCCGGTGTTCATCGGCTGGCACGGCAACCGGTATTGGGACGGCCGGCGCTACTGGAGCCGCAACGACTGGAATCGCCATCACGGGCATGGGCACGGGCCGCATCATGGTCCGCCGCCGGGACACGGGCATCGACACGGTAACGGTCATGGCGGCCCGCACGGACATCGGTGAACGCGGCGCTTGAACGGCCGAAGGCAAAAAAAACGCCGCTCACGTGAAAGTGAGCGGCGCTTTTATTTGAAGCGAGGAACGAGCGGGTTATTCCGCCTCGCCGCCCATTCCGCCGACGACCGCGTGGAACCCCGCGTCGACGTGAACGACTTCCGCGCTCACGCCACCCGACAGATCCGACAGCAGGAACGCCGCGACATTGCCCACTTGCTCGATCGTCACGTTGCGCTTGAGCGGCGCGTTTTCTTCGACGAAGTTCAGGATCTTGCCGAAGCCCTTGATGCCGCTCGCCGCGAGCGTCTTGATCGGGCCGGCCGAAATGGCGTTCACGCGCACGCCCTTGCCGCCGAGCGACGGCGCTGCCGCCATGTACCGCACGCTCGCTTCCAGCGATGCCTTCGCGAGACCCATCGTGTTGTAGTTCGGCAGCGCGCGTTCGGCGCCGAGATAGGAGAGCGTGAGCAGCGACGAGCCGTCTTTCAGCAGCGGCAGGGCGGCCTTCGCGAGCGCGGGGAAGCTGTATGCGGAGATGTCGTGCGCGACGCGGAAGTTCTCGCGCGTCATGCCGTCGAGGAAGTCGCCCGCGATCGCCTCGCGCGGTGCGAAGCCGATGGAATGCACGAGGCCGTCGAGCGAGTCCCAGCGTTCTTTCAGCGACGCGAAGAGCGCTTCGATCTGCGCGTCGTCGGCGACGTCACACGGATAGACCATGTCGCTGCCGAACTCGGTCGCGAATTCGGTGATGCGATCCTTGAATCGCTCGCCGACATACGTGAACGCCAGTTCCGCGCCTTCGCGCTTGCAGGCCGCCGCGATGCCGTAAGCGATCGAGCGGTTCGACAGCAGGCCCGTCAGCAGAATTCGTTTTCCAGCGAGAAAGCCCATGAATGCTCCTTCTTTGATGTCAGTGTCGCGCGCGGATCATGATGCGGATACCGCGCGTAGCGTGCGTGGCGCAATCGGCCTAAATGCAAACCCGTAGGCCGCGAGCCGTATGGCGCGTGATTTTGGGTAGAATTCTCTCACAATGCAATGCCCCGCCCAGGATTCCCGCGCCGCTCGTTTCGGACTCTGCCCGGGTCATTCAACGCTTCATCACACATCGCGCCAAGAGGCACATGACGACTTGCACGACGATCCGCTCATTCAGCGCCTCATGCAGATTCATCGCGCTTGCACTGGCCGGATCGATCGCGTGGCTCGCGACCCCGGCCTACGCGGTTCACGCGATCGCGCAATACGGCGAGCCGAAATATCCGGCGGATTTCAAGCATTTCGATTACGTCAATCCCGATGCGCCGCGCGACGGCACGCTCGTGCTCGCGAATCCGAACCGGCTGACGAGCTTCGACAAGTTCAATCCGTTCACCTTGCGCGGCAACCCGGCGCCCGGTCTTTCGCTGATGTTCGAGAGCCTGACGACAGGCAGTTCCGACGAAGTAGCGACCGCGTACGGCCTGCTCGCCGACGATATCGCGGTCGCGCCCGACGGCATGTCGACGACGTTTCACATCAACCCGAAAGCGCGCTTTTCCAACGGCGATCCGGTGACGGCCGAGGACGTCAAGTTCTCGTTCGAGACGCTCAAGAGTCCGCTGGCCGCGCCGCAGTTCGCGGTGTACTTCGGGCAGATCGCGCGTGCGGTCGTCGTCGATCCGCTCACGATCCGCTTCGAATTCAAGAGCGCGACGCGCGAGATGCCGCTGCTCGCGGGCGGCGTTCCGGTGTTCTCGCGCAAGTGGGGGATGAAGCCGGACGGCACGCGCATTCCGTTCGATCAGATCGCGTTTCAGAAGCCCGTCGGCAGCGGGCCGTATCTGATCGACCGGTTCGACAACGGCCGCACGATCTCGTACAGGCGCAATCCGGATTACTGGGGCGCGTCGCTGCCGGTGCGCGCGGGCATGTTCAATTTCGCGCACATCGACTACAAGCTTTACGGCGACTCCACCGCGCGTCTCGAAGCCTTCAAGGCGGGCGAGTATGACGTGCTCGTCGAATATATCGCGCGAAGCTGGGTCCGGCGCGATATCGGCAAGCGCTTCGACAGCGGCGAGCTCATCAAGCGCGAGTTCCCGCAGCACAACGGCACGGGCATGCAGGGATTTTTCATCAACACGCGCAAGCCGCTTTTCAAGGACGTGCGCGTGCGTCAGGCGCTCGATCTCGCGCTCGATTTCGAGTGGCTCAACCGGCAGTTGTTCTTCAATCAGTACAGGCGCATCGACAGCTTCTTCGTCAATACCGACCTGCAGGCGAAGGGCAAGCCGGGCGAAGGCGAACTCGCGATACTGAACCCGCTCAAGAGCGAACTCGATCCCGCCGTGTTCGGCGAGATGCCGCGCCAGCCGGACACCGATCCGCCCGGGTCGCTGCGCGCGAATCTCATCAAGGCGCGTGAATTGCTCCGGGAAGCCGGCTGGACGTATCGCGACGGCGCGCTGCGCAACGCGAAGGGCGAGCCGTTCGCGTTCGAGATTCTCGACGACACGGGCGGCGGCGCGTCGATGGAGCCGGTCGCGGCCGCGTTCGGGCGTAATCTGCAGAAGCTCGGCATCTCGATGAACTTCCGCACCGTGGACTACGCGCTCATCCAGAAGCGTCTCGACGCGTTCGACTTCGACGTGACGAGCGTGCGTATGCCCGACGTGCAAGTGCCGGGCACCGAGCAGGTCTCGCGCTTCGGCAGCAAGTCCGCCGACGAGCAGGGCTCGGACAATCTCGCGGGCGTGAAATCGCCCGCCGTCGATGCGATTCTGCAGAAAGTGATTTCCGCGCAGACGCGCGAGCAACTCGTCGATGCGACGCACGCGCTCGATCGCGTGCTGATGAACGGCTACTATGTGGTGCCGCACTGGTACTCGGCGACGCATCGCGTGGCGTATCGCAATACGCTCGGCTTTCCGTCGACATTGCCGCTGTATTACGGCGCCGAGGAATGGGTCATATCGACGTGGTGGGCCAAAGCCGCGCCCGCGGCGAAATAGAGGACGGTGCGCCATGTGGAGCTACATCCTTAAACGCATACTCTTGATGATCCCGACGCTCATCGGCGTATTGACGCTCACGTTCGTCGTGATCCAGTTCGTGCCGGGCGGTCCCGTCGAGCAGGCCGTTCACGATCTGCGACGCGGTCAGTCCGAAGGCGGCGGCGGTTTCGGCCTGCGCACGCATTCGGGCGTCGATGCGCAACAGGTCGAGCAGCTCAAGAAGCTCTATGGTTTCGACAAGCCGCCGCTGCAACGCTATGTCCTGATGCTCGGCAAGTTCGCGCGCTTCGATCTCGGCGAGAGCTACTTCAGGCATCAGAGCGTGTGGTCGCTGATCGTGTCGAAGCTGCCGGTGTCGATCAGCATCGGCTTGTGGACCTTCTTCATCACGTATCTGATATCGGTGCCGCTCGGCATCGCGAAGGCCGTCAGGAACGGCTCGAAGTTCGATGTCGCGACGAGTCTCGTCGTGCTCGTCGGCTTCGCGATTCCGGGCTTCGTGCTGGGCGTGTTGCTGCTCGTGCTCTTCGGCGGCGGATCGTTCTGGCAACTGTTCCCGCTGCGCAATCTCACGTCCGACAACTGGGCGACGCTCTCGCTCGGCGGCAAGATTCTCGACTATCTGTGGCACATCACGCTGCCCGTGACGGCGTCGGTGGTGGGCAGCTTCGCCATCATCACGATGCTCACGAAGAACGCGTTCCTCGACGAAATTCGCAAGCAATACGTGCTGACCGCGCGCGCGAAAGGTCTGAGCGAGCGACGGGTGCTGTGGAAGCACGTGTTTCGCAATGCGCTCCTGCCGCTGATCGTCGGCTTTCCGGCGGCGTTCATCGGCGCGTTCTTCACGGGCAGCCTGCTGATCGAGACGCTGTTCTCGCTCGACGGGCTCGGCCTGCTCTCGTACGAATCCGTCGTGCGGCGCGACTATCCGGTCGTGCTCGGCACGCTCTATCTCTTCACGCTGATCGGCCTCGCGACGAAGCTCATCTCGGATCTTTGTTACGTCTGGGTCGATCCGCGCATTCAATTCGAACAACTGGAGCGCTGATTTGAATCGAGCCGCTTCATCGGAATCGTCACGGCGCAAGGCCAACGGCAGCGACGCGCAACCGCTGCGCGGCGAGGCATCGGTGCCGCCGGGGCGGCGCGTCTGGCTGCGCTTCAAGCGCAATCGGCTGGGGTACTGGAGCCTCGTCGTGTTCATCGTGGCGTTCGTCATCAGCCTCGCGGGCCCGCTCTGGTCGAACGACAAGCCGCTCGTCGTGCGCTACCAGGGGCATATGTACTTTCCGCTCGTGAAGACCTATGCGGAGACGACCTTCGGCGGCGATTTCCCGACCCCCGCCGATTATCTCGATCCCTTCGTGCGCGACCGTTTCAGCGCGCCGGGCAACTTCGCGATCTATCCGCCGAATCACTACTACTACGACACGCTCAACTATTTCTCGAAAGGCTCGAATCCTGCGCCGCCTTCGCGCGAAAACTGGCTCGGCACCGACGATCGCGGCCGCGACGTGTTCGCGCGGCTGGTGTACGGCTTTCGCGTGTCGGTGCTGTTCGCGCTCGTGCTGACGGCGATCGGCACGATACTCGGCGTCGTCGCGGGCGCGGTTCAGGGGTATTTCGGCGGCAGGATCGATATCACCGGGCAGCGGCTGATCGAGATATGGAGCGCGCTGCCGGAGCTCTATCTGCTCATCATCTTCGCGTCCATCTTCGAGCCGAGCCTGATCCTGCTGATCATCTTGCTGTCGCTGTTCGGATGGATCGGCCTGTCGGATTACGTGCGCGCGGAGTTTCTGCGCAATCGCACGCAGGACTACGTGCGCGCGGCCCGCGCGATGGGGCTGTCGAACTGGCAGATCATCTGGCGGCATGTGCTGCCCAATAGCCTGACGCCCGTCATCACGTTCCTGCCGTTTCGCATGAGCGGGGCGATTCTCGCGCTGACGAGCCTCGATTTTCTCGGCCTCGGCGTGCCGTCGCCGACGCCCTCGCTCGGCGAACTGCTCGCGCAGGGCAAGGCCAATCTCGACGCCTGGTGGATTTCGCTGTCGACGTTCGGCGTGCTCGTCGCCACGCTGCTGTTGCTGACCTTCATGGGCGATGCGCTGCGCAACGCGCTCGATACGCGCATCGCCGATGCCGTCAAAGCGGGAGGCGGGCAGTGAGCGAGCCGCTTCTTTCGATTCAGGATCTGCGCGTGCGCTTCGGTGACACGCTCGCCGTCGACGGCGCGAATCTCGATATCCGCGCGGGCGAGCGTGTCGCGCTCGTCGGCGAATCGGGTTCGGGCAAGAGCGTGACGGCGCTGTCGATCCTGCGTCTCGTGCGCGATGCCGAAGTGACCGGCTCGATCCGCTTCGCCGGCGAGGAATTGCTCTCGAAGAGCGAACACGCGATGCGCGGCCTGCGCGGCTCCGACATCGCGATGATCTTTCAGGAGCCGATGACGGCGCTCAATCCGCTCTACACGGTCGGCGACCAGATCGGCGAGACGATCCAGCTACACGACGGCACGAGTCCGCGCGAGGCGCGCCAACGCGCGATTGCGCTGCTCGCGCGCACCGGCATCACCGAGCCGGAAAGGCGTGTGGACAGTTATCCGCATCAGCTTTCGGGCGGGCAGCGCCAGCGCGTGATGATCGCGATGGCGCTCGCCTGCCGGCCGCGGCTTCTGCTCGCCGACGAGCCGACCACGGCGCTCGACGTGACGATCCGCGCGCAGATCGTCGAACTGCTGCTGGAGCTTCAGCGCGATGAAGCCGAGAAGCGCGGCATGGCCGTGCTGCTCATCACGCACGACCTGAACCTCGTGCGGCGCTTCGCGGAGCGCGTCGCGGTGATGGAGAAGGGCGTGCTCGTCGAAAGCGCCGCCGTGGAGGAGATTTTCACGTCGCCGCAGCATCCGTACACGAAGCGGCTGATGCAGAGCAAGCCGAAGCGCAATGTGCTGCCCGTGCTGCCGATCGCGCCGGTGCTGCTCGACGCGAAGGATGTTTCCGTCGACTACGCGACGCGCCTGCCGGGTTTCGCGGGCTGGTTCCGGCGCGGCCGCTTCAAGGCCGTCGACGACGTCACGCTGACGGTGCGGCAGGGCGAGACGCTCGGCATCGTCGGGGAATCGGGTTCGGGCAAGTCCACGCTCGCGATGGCGCTGCTCGGCCTGCAGCGCACATCGACGGGCACGGTGCAGTTTCAGGGCCGTGCGATCGGCGATTTTCGCGGACGCGAAAAGGCGGTGCTGCGCTCGAACCTGCAGGTGGTGTTTCAGGACCCGTTCAGCTCGCTGTCGCCGCGGCAGACGGTGGAGAGGATCGTCGGGGAAGGACTCGCGCTGCATCGTCCGGAACTCGATGCGGCCGCGCGGCGCGCAAAGGTGATCGCGGTATTGCGCGAGGTCGGCATGGAACGCGCGGCGCTCGATCGTTATCCGCACGAATTCTCCGGAGGACAGCGGCAGCGTATCGCGATTGCCCGCGCGCTCGTGCTCGAACCGAGCATCCTGATCCTCGACGAACCGACGAGCGCACTCGATGTTTCCATTCAAACTCAAGTACTTGCGCTGCTGGCCGACATTCAGAAAAAGCACAATCTCGGTTACGTTTTCATTAGCCACGACCTGCAGGTGATAGGCGCAATGGCGCATCGCGTCGCGGTTATGCGAAATGGTTTTGTCGTGGAGTCGGGCGAAGTAGAGAAGATTTTTGCGAACCCGTCCGACGAATACACACGAAAGCTTCTGACCGCAGCCCTGAATTCCTAAAAATCTTTCTTTTTCACCAATTGGGTGCCCATCTCAATTGTATTTTTCTATTTCTTTTGACAGTTAAATACTTTGTGGCTAGTATCCCTCCAAACTTTCACGTATCTCCCTGATTTCGCAGCTTTTAATTGTAAAACCTACCGACCGATGCAACCACTAACGTTGACTCAAACATGCGCGCGCGCCGCCGCGGGTATGTTAATCGGCCTTCTGATGACAACAACTTCCGGCGCGTTCGCCGATGAAGTCAGCAGTAGTAGCCAAAATGCCAACAACGGCATTTTCTCCTCCAGCAAATCCTCTGACGCAACGAGCGCAGACGCCGCCAGCAGTTCGGGCGGCGCAAAGTCGTTTCTGTCGGGCGTGGCGAGCAAGGCGGGCGACGTTGTCGTCGGCGCGCTCAACATGATCGGGGTGCGCTATCGCTGGGGCGGCAACACGCCGGATTCCGGCCTCGACTGTAGCGGCTTCGTGCGCTACGTCTTCCAGGACACGCTCGGCATGACCCTGCCGCGCCGCGCCGAGGAAATGAGCCGTGTGGGCGAGAAGGTGACCGTCTCCGATCTCAAGCCGGGCGATCTCGTGTTCTTCAACACGATGCGCCGCTCGTTCTCTCACGTCGGCATCTATATCGGCGACAACAAGTTCGTGCATTCGCCTTCCACCGGCAGCACGATCCGTGTCGACGACATGGAAGACGGCTACTGGGAAAAGCGCTTCCAGGGCGCGCGCCGCATCGAGAACGCGCCGGTCGGCGATGGCTCGGAACTGCGCCAGCGCGTGAGCGCGTCGATCGGCGGTTACTGATCGTCTGTCCGGCATCGAAAAAGCCTGCCTCCTTCCGGGACGCAGGCTTTTTTGTTTTTCAGCCGGCCTCGGCAAAGAGGCATGGCGAATGGGCGTCAATCGGCGCGATCGGAAAGCCTCATTGCACGCGCCTCTAAAAGCCGTTATAGTTTTTGAATGAACTTTTTTCCGTTCCCCTTCTCGCTGTTCCCGGCTGGTGCGTCGCTATGCGCACTATCGCTGCTAGCGCGCCTACCGCGCTAATTCTTCTCGCCTCCCGTCTGCTCGTCCTTTCAGGTTTTCGACGCCAGCGGTGGCGCGAACACCCGAATTCCCTTTTGCCTTATCGTTTCCACACGATCGCGATATTTCCAACAATCCATAAATCTCCCCACAGGAGCCCAACATGGCAGCAGACAAGTTGATCATTTTCGACACGACCTTGCGCGATGGCGAACAGTCCCCCGGCGCGTCGATGACGAAGGAAGAGAAAATCCGCATCGCGAAGCAACTGGAGCGCATGAAGGTCGACGTGATCGAGGCGGGTTTCGCCGCGAGCTCGAACGGCGATTTCGACGCGATCAACACCATCGCATCGCTCGTGAAGGACAGCACGGTCTGCTCGCTCGCCCGCGCGAACGACAAGGACATCCAGCGCGCCGCCGATGCGCTGAAGCCCGCGAATCAGTTTCGCATCCACACGTTCATCGCCACGTCGGCGCTGCACATGGAAAAGAAGCTGCGCATGACGCCGGAGCAGGTCTACCAGCAGGCGCGCCTCGCGGTGCGCTTCGCGCGCAAGTTCACCGATGACGTCGAGTTCTCGCCGGAAGACGGCAGCCGCTCGGATATCGATTTCCTCTGCCGCGTGCTCGAAGGCGTCATCGAAGAAGGCGCGCGCACGATCAACATCACGGATACGGTCGGCTACGGGATTCCGGAGCATTACGGCAATCTCGTCAGGACGCTGCGCGAGCGCGTGCCCAATTCCGACAAGGCCGTCTGGTCGGTTCACTGCCATGACGACCTCGGCCTGGCGGTCGCCAATTCGCTCGCGGGCGTGCAGATCGGCGGCGCGCGTCAGGTCGAATGCACGATCAACGGTCTCGGCGAGCGCGCGGGCAACACGTCGCTCGAAGAAATCGTGATGGCCGTGAAGACGCGCAAGGATTACTTCGGGCTCGATGTTGGCATCGACACGACGCAGATCGTCCCGACGTCGAAGCTCGTGTCGCAGATCACCGGATTCGTCGTGCAGCCGAACAAGGCAGTCGTTGGCGCGAATGCGTTCGCGCATGCGTCGGGCATCCACCAGGACGGCGTGCTGAAGGCGCGCGACACCTACGAAATCATGCGCGCGGAAGACGTGGGCTGGAGCGCGAACAAGATCGTGCTCGGCAAGCTGTCGGGCCGTAACGCGTTCAAGCAGCGTCTGGAAGAGCTCGGCGTGACGCTCGAATCCGAAGCCGACGTGAACGCCGCCTTCGCGCGTTTCAAGGATCTCGCCGACCGCAAAGCCGAAATCTTCGACGAAGACATCATGCAGATCGTCTCCGAGGAATCCGCCGAGGCGCAGGCGAAGGAACACTTCCGATTCGTGTCGATGAAGCAGCATTCGGAAACCGGCGAGCAGCCGCAGGCCAAGGTCGTGTTCGCGGTGGAAGGCAGCGAAGTCACGGGCGAAGCGGGCGGCAACGGTCCCGTCGATGCGACGCTGCACGCGATCGAATCGAAGGTCGAAAGCGGCGCGGAACTCGTGCTGTACTCGGTCAACGCGATTACGACCGGCACGCAGGCGCAGGGCGAAGTGACGGTGCGCCTGTCGAAGAGCGGGCGAATCGTGAACGGCGTCGGCACCGATCCGGACATCGTCGCGGCATCGGCGAAGGCGTATATCGCCGCGTTGAACAAGCTGCACTCGAAGGTCGAGAAGCTCAATCCGCAGCTTTGATTGGCGGCGCGGTTTCGTCGGACAGCAAAAAGCCCTCGTGAGAGGGCTTTTTCAATGGCGCGCCGCGAATGTGCTCAGAACAGATTGCGCCGGTCGGGATCGTGCAGCGGGTCGGGCGTCTTCTGCGTCAGCCGCAGAACGCCCTGATCGTCGAAATAGAAGCTGTACATCATGTACCAGACGTTCGCTTCCATGTAGCGGTAGGTCCAGACTTCGCGTTTCATCAGCGGAAAGTACGACGTCTCCACCGGCCGCCCGAAGTTCACGAGCACGTCCTTCTTCGTCCACGTGCCGATCTGCGCCTTGTAGAACTCGTTCTCGTCGAGCACCTGCCTGACGCTTACGATCCTGCCGGATGCGTCGATGTCGGCGGCGGTGGTGAATTCGCCGAGCGGTTGCGTCGGCCACATCAGGCGCTTGCCGCCGTTGGGCAAATCGTAGACTTCGCGCGGCGGACCGAGCCGGGCGGTGACCGTCGATGCATCGGCGCCGGTCTGATAGTTCTGCCACGGCTGCACGCACCCGGACAGAAGGAGCGCGACGCCCGCGCACGCAAGCGACGCGCGCATGCGGTTGAGTTTGTGCAGCATTGAAGCCTCCACGTGCTTGCTCCTCGCGCCGGCGAGCAGCGTTTATGCGATGTTTCTCGTGATTTTGACACGCGCGGGCGGCAAAACATTCTCCGATGCGCCGGACTATTCGAGCGGATGTGTCGGCAATGACGGACTTGCGCGGCGCGCCCGGTGCGGCCTATGATCCGCGCTTTCGGCGGATCGGCGGAACCCATGAAGAAAGGAATCGGCGTGCGCGCGGCGCGATGGCTGCTCACTGTGGCATCGACGTGCCTCGCAGTCTCTTTGACGGCGAAAGCGGCCGATTTGCCGCCCATCAAGCTCGCGCTGATCGAAGGCATGTCCGGCCCGTTCGCGAACGCCGGCGCGATGGTCGAGCGCAATCTGCGCTTCGGCGTCGAGCGCGTGAACGCGCAGGGCGGCGTGAAGCTCGCGGACGGCATGCATACGTTGCAGCTCGTCGTGTTCGATGGCAAGGGCAGCAGCGAGGCGACGCTCGTGCAACTGCGCGCGGCGATCGACGACGGGATCGGCTTCGTGATGCAGGGGAACAGCTCGGCGGTGGCGGCGGCGCTCGTCGCGGCGATCGACAAGCAGAACGCGCGCGAACCGGACCGCCGCGTGCTTTTCCTGAACTATTCCGCCGACGATCCCGCGCTCACCAACGATGCGTGCAGTTTCTGGCACTTCCGCTTCGACGCGCACGCCGGTATGCGTATGGACGCGCTCGCCGACGCGTTGAAAGACGATCGCGCGGTCAAGAAGGTTTATCTGCTGAATCAGGATTACAGCTTCGGGCACGACGTGAGCCGCGAGGCGCAGCGCGCGCTCAAGGAACGGCGGCCGGATATCGCGATTGCCGGCGACGAGTTTCATCCGATCGGCCGTGTGAAGGATTTCGCGCCTTACATCGCGAAAATCCGTGCGAGCGGAGCGGACGCGGTGATCACCGGCAACTGGGGCAACGATCTGACGTTGTTGGTGAAAGCGGCGCGCGAGCAGGGGCTCGACACGAAGTTCTATACGTTCTACGGAAACAGTCTGGGTGCGCCGGCGGCGCTCAGCGACGCCGGCGTGAAGCGCGTGATCGCGGTGGCGGACTGGCATCCGAACGTGGGCGGTGCGGCGTCGGATGCTTACTATCGCGCGTTTCGCGCTCGCTATCCGGCCGCCGCGGACGATTACCTCGTCGCGCGCATGCCGCTGATGATCGAAATGCTTGCGTCGGCGATGACCCGCGCGGGCAGCGCGAACCCGCTCGCGGTGGCGCGCGCGCTCGAAGGCATGAAATTCGACGGCGAAGGCTTCCACGCGATGACGATGCGCGCCGACGATCATCAGGTGATCCAGCCCCTTTACGTCATCGAAATGGATAAGGCGGGTGCGAAGGGCGTCGCGCTCGATAACGAAGGTTCCGGCTACGGCTTTCGCACGCTGCTTGCCGTGCCGGCGCAGAAAACCGTCCCGGAAACGACCTGCAAGATGACGCGTCCGGCACGCTAGGCATCGTCCGCGCCCGCCGGAACCGTGTCCTCGGCGGACCGCAGTGTGATATACTCCGCGCTTCGTCTTGGAGTTTTGACTAAGGCGAAATCCGAAATTGGCAAACCCACGGCACGGCCTTTCTTCCGTGACCGCCTGTCTGAATCAAAGGAAAAGCAAATGTCCGTAGCAGAAGTCAAGAAGTCCGACATCGTCGCAGAATATGCGCGCGGCACCAACGACACCGGCTCCCCTGAAGTGCAAGTCGCACTCCTCACGAGCCGCATCAACGAACTCACCGTCCACTTCAAGTCGCACTCGAAGGATCACCACAGCCGCCGCGGTCTGCTGCGCATGGTGAGCCGTCGTCGCAAGCTGCTCGACTACCTGAAGGGCAAGGATGCGGATCGTTATCGCTCGTTGATCGAGAAGCTGGGTCTGCGCAAGTAATTGGCGTCAAACGGCCGCCGTTAGAACGAAGTGCCTGTGTCAGTCCGCTGATACAGGCACTTTGTTTTTGTACGTTCCGGCCGTGAAGTGGTGCGCGATCGCGTTTTCATCGATCGACACCGCGTAGTTGGTACTTCAGCAGTTCATCGCTTTACCCGGATTACCCGGATGCATCATCCGGTTCGACACCCGGTCCGGCCTCGCGGCAGAGCTTTGTGTCATTCCAGCGCGGCGTGTGCGCGCACGTCGGGCAGGCCCCGCGCTGGAATGGCATAACACACCTCTCAAGCGTGGCTCGCGACCGCCCCAGTCAGCGCCAGATCACCGGCGCGGCCAACGTAGAAGGAGTCACAATGTTCAATAAAATCGTCAAAGAATTTAAGTGGGGACAACACAATGTCCGCCTGGAAACGGGTGAAATCGCTCGTCAGGCAAGCGGCGCGGTGATCGTCGATGTCGAAGATACCGTCGTGCTCGCGACCGTCGTCGGCGCGAAGACCGCCAAGCCGGGCCAGGACTTCTTCCCGCTGACCGTCGATTACCTCGAAAAGACCTACGCCGCCGGCAAGATTCCGGGCGGCTTCTTCCGCCGCGAAGGCCGTCCGTCGGAGGGCGAGACGCTCATCTCGCGCCTGATCGACCGTCCGCTGCGTCCGCTCTTCCCGGAAGGCTTCTATAACGAAGTGCAGGTCGTCATCCACGTCCTGTCGCTGAATCCGGACGTCCCGGCGGATATTCCCGCGCTGATCGGCGCATCGGCCGCGCTCGCCGTGTCGGGCCTGCCGTTCAACGGTCCGGTCGGCGCTGCGCGCGTCGCGTACATCAACAACGAGTACGTGCTGAACCCCACGCGCCCGCAGATGAAGGAATCGGCGCTCGATCTCGTCGTCGCCGGCACGGAACGCGCGGTGCTGATGGTGGAATCGGAGGCGCAGCAGCTTTCCGAAGAAGTGATGCTCGGCGCGGTCGTGTTCGGCCACGAGCAGATGCAGACGGCCATCGACGCAATCCATGAGCTCGTTCGCGAAGGCGGCAAGCCCGAGTGGGACTGGAAGCCCGCCGCGAAGAACGAAGCGCTCATCTCGCGCGTCACGGAAATCGCCAAGCCGGAACTGGAAGCCGCTTACCAGTTGCGCAACAAGCAGGCACGTTCGGCCAAGCTGAAGGAAGTCTACGCGGCGACCTCGGCGAAGCTCGCCGAGGAAGCAGTGGTGGCCGATGCGGCAACCATCGGCAACGTGTTGTTCGATATCGAAGCGCAGATCGTCCGCTCGCAGATCCTGAACGGCGAGCCGCGCATCGACGGTCGCGACACGCGCACGGTCCGCCCGATCGAAATCCGCACGGGCGTGTTGCCGCGCACGCACGGTTCGGCGCTCTTCACGCGTGGCGAAACGCAGGCGCTGGTCGTCGCGACGCTCGGCACGAAGGGCGACGAGCAGAACATCGACGCGCTCGAAGGCGAATATCGCGAGCGCTTCATGCTTCACTACAACATGCCCCCGTTCGCAACGGGCGAAACCGGCCGCGTCGGTTCGCCGAAGCGCCGTGAAATCGGTCACGGCCGTCTGGCCAAGCGCGCGCTGGTCGCGTGCCTGCCGGGCCCCGACGAATTCGGCTATTCCATCCGCGTCGTGTCGGAAATCACGGAATCGAACGGTTCGTCGTCGATGGCGTCGGTGTGCGGCGGCTGCCTCGCGCTGATGGACGCCGGCGTGCCAATGAAGGCGCACGTCGCGGGCATCGCAATGGGCCTGATCCTCGAAGGCAACAAGTTCGCGGTTCTGACCGACATCCTGGGCGACGAAGATCACCTCGGCGACATGGACTTCAAGGTGGCCGGCACGGCACAAGGCGTGACCGCGCTGCAGATGGACATCAAGATCCAGGGCATCACGAAGGAAATCATGCAGGTCGCGCTCGCGCAGGCGAAGGAAGGCCGCATGCACATCCTCGGCAAGATGACGGCTGCGGTTCCGCACACGAATACGGAACTGTCCGACTACGCGCCGCGCATGATCACCATCAAGATCAATCCGGAGAAGATCCGCGACGTGATCGGCAAGGGCGGCTCGGTGATCCGCGCGCTGACGGAAGAGACCGGCACGACCATCGACATTTCGGACGACGGCGTCGTGACGATCGCGAGCACGAGCGCGGAAGGCATGGCCGACGCGAAGAAGCGCATCGAGAACATCACGGCTGAAGTGGAAGTCGGCCAGGTCTACGAAGGCCCGGTGCTCAAGCTGCTCGACTTCGGCGCGATCGTGAACATCCTGCCGGGCAAGGACGGTCTGCTGCACATCTCGGAGATCGTCAACGAGCGCGTGAAGGACATCAACGACTATCTGAAGGAAGGCCAGATCGTGAAGGTCAAGGTCATCCAGACGGACGAAAAGGGTCGTGTGCGTCTGTCGGCGAAGGCGCTTCTGAACGAAGCCGCACAGCAGGCGGAACCCACGCATCCGCAGTCGTAATGCGGTAATGTGTAGACGGCCGGCCGCTGATGCGAGCCGGCCGTTTTCATGTATGACGCTTCGGACGCTATGCATTGTCCGACGCGTCATCGGACTCGATGGCAGTGTGCAGCGTGATTGTCACAGGCGCGCGCAGTGCCATCCGGTTCGAATGCACACTGAAGCTGGTCGGCACAGGGAGAGCATATGAAGGCCATCGAAATCACTGAGTTTGGCGCACCCGAAGTCCTGAAATTGGGCGAACGTCCGACACCTGCGCCGGGCAATTGCGAGGTGCTGATCAAGGTCGCCGCTTCCGGCGTCAACCGGCCGGACGTGTTCCAGCGCAAGGGCGCCTATGCGCCGCCGCCGGGTGCATCCGATCTGCCGGGGCTGGAAGTGGCCGGTGAAATCGTCGATGGCGATTTCGATCCCAAACACAACCCGTTCGGTCTGAAAAAAGGCGATCGCGTGTGCGCGCTGCTCGCGGGCGGCGGTTACGCCGAATATGCGGTCGCGCCGCTCGAACAGTGTCTGCCGGTGCCGAAGGGTTTGTCGGAGATCGAGGCCGCATCGTTGCCGGAGACGTTCTTCACCGTCTGGAGCAACGTGTTCGAGCGTGGTCAGCTCGGCGCAGGCGAGAACGGCGCGGAAGAGACGCTGCTCGTGCAGGGCGGATCGAGCGGCATCGGCGTGACGGCGATCCAGATCGCGAAGGCGCTCGGTTTTCGCGTCTTCGCCACGGCCGGCACCGACGAAAAATGCCGCGCGTGCGAAGCGCTCGGCGCCGAGCGCGCGATCAACTACAAGACGGAAGATTTCGTCGAAGTGGTGAAGTCGCTGACGAATGACCGTGGCGTCGACGTGATCCTCGACATGGTTGCCGGCGACTATCTCGCGCGCGAGCTCAAGGCACTGGCCGATGGCGGGCGCATCTGCGTGATCGCGCTGCTGGGCGGCGCCAAGGCGGAGATCAATCTGAACGACGTGCTGCGTCGGCGCCTCGTCATCACGGGTTCGACGCTGCGTCCGCGTCCGGTCGCGTTCAAGGCGAAGCTCGCGGCGAAGCTGAAGGAGCGTGTCTGGCCGGAAATCGAGGCGGGGCGCATCAAGCCGGTGATCCACCAAGTCTTCCCGGCGCACGATGCCGCCGCCGCGCACACGCTGATGGAAAGCAGCACGCACATCGGCAAGATCGTGCTCGACTGGCGTGAGGGCGCGTGACGTTTTCATGCGAAATCCGGCGTTTCACGTTGCGGCGCGTTTGACGGTTTGACCGGTTTCGTCGTAACACAGTAAAATCGCCTGTTTTGCAAGCAGTTTGCGGTTCGTAGCGGTTCATTTTTATAACAGGCGGTTCTTGCAAGCCGCCGCCGACTGACGAGACATATGTCCAGAGAACGAGCGAAACTGGTGGTGGGCAACTGGAAGATGCACGGTCGCATCAGTGACAACGCGACCCTGCTGACCGAAGTCGCCGCAGGGGCATCGGCTTTGCAAAAGGGTGTGCGTGTCGGCGTGTGCGTTCCGTGTCCTTATCTCGCGCAATCGCAGGCGCTTCTGAGCGGTTCGGTCGTGCAATGGGGTATTCAGGACGTGTCGGCGCATTCGGGCGGCGCGTTCACGGGCGAAGTCGCGGCAGAGATGGCGGCGGATTTTGGCGTCACGTATGCCATCGTCGGGCATTCGGAGCGACGCGCGTATCATCGCGAAAGTCCGGAACTCGTTGCGTCGAAGGCGCAGCGCGCGATCGAAGCGGGGCTCACGCCCATCGTGTGTGTCGGCGAGACGCTGGAAGAGCGCCAGGCGGGTACGACCGAGCAGATCATCGGCACGCAGCTCGACGCTGTATTGGCGATTCTGACGGAAGAGCAGGCGGCGGGCATCGTGGTCGCGTACGAACCGGTCTGGGCGATCGGAACGGGCAAGACCGCGCGTCCGGGCCAGGCGCAAGACGTTCACGCATTTCTGCGTCACAAGCTGCTGGAGAAGGGTGCATCGGTGGCGAGCGTGCCGCTTTTGTACGGCGGCAGTGTGAAGCCTGAAAATGCGGAAGAGCTGTTTGGGCAAAAAGACATCGACGGCGGGCTGATCGGCGGCGCATCGTTGAAGTCGAAGGATTTTCTGGCGATCTGCCGGGCGGCGCAAACCGTGACGCATTGAGCGTCGAGCGGCAAGCGGGCAGGGCAGGCGAAAGAGCATAGTGCGACACGAAGGTGTCACGGAAACATCAGGGATCGGGTGAGTTGAAATGCTGTATTTGAAGACATTGATTATCGTTGTCCAGTTGCTGTCGGCGCTGGGTGTTATCGGCCTCGTGCTGCTTCAGCATGGCAAGGGCGCGGACATGGGTGCTGCGTTCGGCAGCGGCGCATCCGGCAGTCTGTTCGGTGCGACGGGTTCGGCCAACTTTCTGTCGCGTACCACCGCTGTTCTCGCTGCGGTCTTTTTCGTCACGACGCTGACGCTGACCTATCTCGGAAGCTACAAGCCGCAAACGTCGGCGGGTGTGTTGGGTGGCGCCGCGCCCGTGCCGACATCGGCTCCGGCGGCAGCATCGGCGGGCTCTGCACCTGCTTCCGCACCGGTCGCATCGTCCGCGCCGGGCGCCGACGTGCCTAAATAACGACAGAACGAATTTTTCGCATAATCTGCATTTTGTGCGTTGAACAATTCGTAGGGCCCAGTTATAATTCAAGTCTTGAAGCGATTCGCGGCAATTTAGAAGTAGTTTTCCCGGATTGCAGTACAGTGCCGACGTGGTGAAATTGGTAGACACGCTATCTTGAGGGGGTAGTGGCGAAAGCTGTGCGAGTTCGAGTCTCGCCGTCGGCACCAAAGTTATCCAATGCCAGCCGCTTGCTTCGCTTCGGCTGGCATTGTCACTTCTGGAGTACCCTTACGTTTTCATGGCGGCATAGACAGCGTCAAAGCGGTTGTCACAGTGTGCTGATATCGTGAGCGGTCCCAAGTGCATTCTCCCGCCGGGTGGTCCGTCCCGGCTGAAGGTCCCAATCAATAACAGACCACATCTACCGATCAGAGGATAGCCTTGAACCTCGCACCCTATTACCCCGTCTTCTTGTTTCTCGTAGTGGGCCTAGGTTTAGGTATTGCGTTGATCAGCGTCGGCAAGATTCTCGGTCCCAACAAGCCTGACACGGAGAAGAACGCGCCGTACGAGTGCGGCTTCGAAGCCTTCGAAGACGCGCGTATGAAGTTCGATGTGCGTTACTATCTCGTCGCGATTCTTTTCATCATTTTCGACCTTGAAACGGCGTTCCTGTTCCCGTGGGGTGTGTCCCTGCGCGATATCGGCTGGCCCGGCTTCATCGCGATGATGATTTTTCTGCTCGAATTTTTGCTCGGTTTCGCCTACATCTGGAGAAAGGGCGGGCTCGACTGGGAATGACAGTTAGATCACCGGATTCATGGGCGGCTTTGGCTGGCTGCTCATCTGGAGTGGAAAACAAATGAGTATCGAAGGGGTCTTGAAGGAAGGCTTTGTCACCACTACGGCTGACAAGCTCATCAACTGGACGCGCACCGGCTCCCTGTGGCCGATGACGTTCGGTCTCGCGTGCTGCGCGGTCGAGATGATGCACGCGGGCGCCGCCCGTTACGATCTGGACCGTTTCGGCGTGGTGTTTCGTCCGAGTCCGCGCCAGTCCGACGTGATGATCGTCGCCGGCACGCTGTGCAACAAGATGGCGCCCGCACTTCGTAAGGTGTACGACCAGATGGCCGAGCCGCGCTGGGTCATTTCGATGGGTTCGTGCGCGAACGGCGGTGGCTACTACCACTATTCATATTCCGTCGTGCGCGGCTGCGACCGGATCGTGCCGGTCGACGTGTACGTTCCTGGTTGTCCTCCGACCGCCGAAGCGCTGGTCTACGGCGTGATCCAGTTGCAGGCGAAGATTCGCCGCACCAACACCATCGCCCGTCAGTAAGGGCCTGAGTCTCCCCAAACTATGGCAAGCAAACTCGAGACCCTCAAAGCGAACCTCGAGACGGCGTTTGGCGACCGTCTCCAGAGCATCACGGAGTCGCTGGGTCAGGTGACGGTCGTCGTCAAGGCGGCCAACTATCTGGACGTCTGCGAGCAGTTGCGCGATGACCCGTCGCTGCGCTTCGAGCAGCTCATGGATCTCGCCGGCGTCGACTATTCGACCTACGGCGATGGTGCCTACGACGGTCCGCGATTCGCGGCCGTCAGCCATCTTCTCTCGATCACGAACAACTGGCGCGTGCGCGTGCGCGTATTCGCTCCGGACGACGAAGTGCCCATCGTGCCTTCGGTGGTCGATATCTGGACGTCGGCGAACTGGTACGAGCGTGAAGCGTTCGACCTCTACGGCATCGTGTTCGAAGGCCATCCCGACCTGCGCCGCATTCTCACGGACTATGGCTTCATCGGCCATCCGTTCCGCAAGGACTTCCCGGTTTCCGGCTATGTGGAAATGCGCTACGACCCGGAAGAGAAGCGCGTGGTCTATCAGCCCGTGACGATCGAACCGCGCGAAATCACGCCGCGCGTGATCCGCGAAGATCGCTATGGCGGTCTGAAACATTAAGAGAACGCCATGGCAGAGATCAAGAATTACACGCTGAACTTTGGCCCGCAGCACCCGGCAGCGCACGGCGTGCTGCGTCTCGTACTGGAACTCGACGGCGAAGTGATCCAGCGCGCCGACCCGCACATCGGTCTGCTGCATCGCGCGACCGAGAAGCTGGCCGAGACCAAGACCTTCATCCAGTCGGTGCCGTACATGGACCGTCTCGACTACGTGTCGATGATGGTCAACGAGCACGGCTACGTGATGGCCATCGAGAAGCTGCTCGGCATCGACGTGCCGGTGCGCGCGAAATACATCCGCGTGCTGTTCGACGAAATCACGCGCGTGCTGAATCACCTGATGTGGATCGGCTCGCACGCGCTCGACGTCGGCGCGATGGCGGTGTTCCTCTATGCGTTCCGCGAGCGCGAAGATCTGATGGACGTCTACGAGGCGGTGTCGGGCGCGCGCATGCACGCGGCGTACTATCGTCCGGGCGGCGTCTATCGCGATCTGCCGGACGCAATGCCGCAATACAAGGCGTCCAAGATCCGCAACGCGAAAGCGCTCGACAGGATGAACGAGAACCGTCAGGGTTCGTTGCTCGACTTCATCGAGGATTTCTTCAATCGTTTCCCGGGCTGTGTCGACGAGTACGAAACGCTGCTCACCGACAACCGCATCTGGAAGCAGCGTCTCGTGGGCATCGGCGTGGTGAGTCCGGAGCGCGCGTTGCAGATGGGCCTGTCCGGCGCGATGCTGCGCGGCTCGGGCATCGAGTGGGACTTGCGCAAGAAGCAGCCGTACGAAGTGTACGACCAGCTCGACTTCGATATTCCCGTCGGCGTGAATGGCGATTGCTATGACCGCTATCTGGTGCGCGTGGAAGAAATGCGCCAGTCGACCCGCATCGCCAAACAGTGCATTGCGTGGCTGCGCAAGAATCCCGGCCCTGTGATGGTCGATAATCACAAGGTTGCGCCGCCGTCGCGCGTCGGCATGAAGAGCAACATGGAAGAGCTGATTCACCATTTCAAGCTCTTCACCGAAGGCTTCCACGTGCCGGAAGGCGAAACGTACGCGGCGGTCGAGCATCCGAAGGGCGAGTTTGGCATCTACCTGATTTCGGATGGCGCGAACAAGCCGTATCGCCTGAAGATTCGCGCGCCGGGCTATGCGCACCTCGCATCGCTCGACGAAATGGCGCGAGGCCACATGATCGCCGACGCTGTGACGATCATCGGTACGCAAGACATCGTGTTCGGCGAGATCGATCGCTGATTTCATCGCCACCTGCACGGCGCGCGCATCGGGCGCCGTTCATGGAAATGCGAACGCAATAACAGGAATCCGCAGGAACGCCAGGTCTGCCGCAACATGAAGGGCGCGGCAGGTTTTCGTTCGGTAGGAATTGAAAGAGTCGTGTCTGAAAATGATCTCAGCTGAAGGCCTGAAAGAAATCGATCGCGCGGTCGCAAAGTATCCCGCCGAGCAAAAGCAATCGGCGGTGATGGCGGCGCTCGCTGTCGCTCAGGAAGAGCATGGTTGGCTCTCGCCCGATCTCATGCAGTTCGTGGCCGATTACCTGAGCATGCCGCCGGTCGCGGTGCAGGAAGTCGCCACGTTCTACACGATGTACGAGCTGAAGCCGGTCGGCAAACACAAGATCACGTTGTGCACGAATCTGCCTTGCCAGCTCGGGCCGGACGGCGGTTCGGACAGCGCCGCCGAGTATCTCAAGCAGAAGCTTGGAATCGATTTCGGCGAGACCACCGCGGACGGCAAGTTCACGCTGAAAGAAGGCGAGTGCTTTGGCGCATGTGGCGACGCACCGGTGATGCTCGTGAACAACCACCGTATGTGCAGCTTTATGAGCCGCGAGAAGATCGACCAGTTGATCGAGGAACTTTCGAAATGACGTCACTCCACGATCGTCACATCAAGCCGCTGATCCTCGCTGGCCTCAACGGCGAGAACTGGCATCTCGAGGATTACGTTGCGCGCGGCGGCTACAAGCAGCTGCGCCGTATTCTCGAAGAAAAGATTCCGGCCGAGCAGGTGATCGCCGACGTCAAGGCGTCGGGTCTGCGCGGCCGCGGCGGTGCGGGCTTCCCGACCGGCCTGAAGTGGAGCTTCATGCCGCGTCAGTTCCCGGGGCAGAAATATCTCGTCTGCAACTCGGACGAAGGCGAGCCGGGCACGTTCAAGGATCGCGACATCCTGCGCTGGAATCCGCACGCGCTGATCGAAGGCATGGCCATCGGCGCTTACGCGATGGGCATCACCGTCGGCTACAACTACATCCACGGCGAGATTTTCGAAGTCTATCGGGTGTTCGAAGCGGCGCTCGAAGAAGCGCGCGCGGCCGGCTATCTCGGCGCGAACATTCTCGGCTCCGGCTTCTCGTTCGAGCTGTATGCGCATCATGGTTACGGTGCGTACATCTGCGGCGAAGAAACCGCGCTGCTCGAATCGCTGGAAGGCAAGAAGGGCCAGCCGCGCTTCAAGCCGCCGTTCCCGGCGAGCTTCGGCGTGTACGGCAAGCCGACCACCATCAACAACACCGAGACCTTTGCGGCCGTGCCGTTCCTGCTGGAAGTCGGCCCGCAGAATTATCTCGAACTCGGCAAGCCGAACAACGGCGGCACCAAGATCTTCTCCGTGTCCGGCGACGTCAATCGTCCGGGCAACTACGAGGTTCCGCTCGGCACGCCGTTCTCGACGCTGATGGAACTGGCGGGCGGCGTGCGCGGCAGGTCGGTCAAGGCCGTGATTCCGGGCGGTTCGTCCGCGCCGGTCGTGCCGGGCGACATGATGCTCGCAACCGACATGGACTACGATTCGATCGCGAAGGCCGGTTCGATGCTGGGTTCGGGAGCGGTCATCGTGATGAACGAAACGCGCTGCATGGTGCGTTCGCTGCTGCGCCTGTCGTACTTCTACTATGAAGAGTCGTGCGGTCAGTGCACGCCTTGCCGCGAAGGCACCGGCTGGCTATACCGCGTGGTGCATCGGATCGAGCATGGTCTTGGCCGCAAGGAAGATCTGGATCTGCTCAACTCGGTCGCCGAGAACATCATGGGTCGCACGATCTGCGCGCTCGGCGATGCAGCGGCGATGCCCGTGCGCGGCATGCTCAAGCACTTCTGGGACGAATTCGAATATCACGTCGAGCACAAGCATTGTCTCGTCGGCGGGCACGCGCATCACGCGAGCACCGAAGCGCTTACCGCGTAATCAGGCGCGCAGTCAGATGCGCGAGACAAGGGTTGAGGATCTCTATCCATCATGGTTGAACTAGAAATTGACGGCAAGACGGTCGAGGTGCCTGAAGGCAGCATGGTGATCCAGGCTGCGCACAAGGTCGATACTTACATTCCTCACTTCTGCTATCACAAGAAGCTCTCGATCGCGGCGAACTGCCGGATGTGCCTCGTCGAAGTCGAAAAGATGCCGAAGGCCGTCCCCGCCTGCGCGACGCCCGTGTCGGCCGGCATGATCGTGCGCACCACCTCCGACAAGGCCGTGAAGGCGCAACAGTCGGTGATGGAATTCCTGCTCATCAATCACCCGCTCGATTGCCCGATCTGCGATCAGGGCGGCGAGTGCCAGTTGCAGGATCTGGCTGTCGGTTACGGCAAGTCGCAGTCGCGCTATAGCGAAGAAAAGCGCGTGGTGTTCCACAAGAACGTGGGTCCGCTCATCTCGATGGAAGAGATGTCGCGCTGCATCCACTGCACGCGCTGCGTGCGCTTCGGCCAGGAAATCGCCGGCGTGATGGAACTCGGCATGCTGGGCCGCGGCGAGCATTCGGAAATCACGTCGTTCGTCGGGAAGACGGTGGATTCGGAACTGTCGGGCAACATGATCGATCTGTGCCCGGTCGGCGCCCTGACCAGCAAGCCCTTCCGCTACAGCGCGCGGACGTGGGAACTGTCGCGCCGCAAGTCGGTGAGCCCCCACGATTCGGTCGGCGCGAACCTCGTCGTGCAAGTGAAGAACAATCGTGTGATGCGCGTTCTGCCGATGGAGAACGAAGCCATCAACGAATGCTGGATTTCGGACAAGGACCGCTTCTCGTACGAAGGCCTGAACAGCGACGAGCGTCTCACCACGCCGATGCTCAAGCAAGGCGGCAACTGGATCGAAACCGACTGGCAGACCGCGCTCGAATACGTCGCGAAGGGTCTGAAGGGCATCAAGGCGGATCATGGCGCGAATGCCATCGCCGCACTGGCCACGCCGCACGGCACGGTCGAAGAACTGCATCTGCTGAAGCAACTGGCTGAAGGCGTCGGTACGCCGAATATCGATTTCCGTCTGCGTCAGAGCGATTTCTCGGCGCCGGCCGGCATCGGTGCGCCCTGGCTCGGCACGAAGATCGCGGATCTGTCGACCATCGACACCGCCTTCGTGATCGGCTCGTTCCTGCGCCGCGATCATCCGCTGTTCGCCGCACGTCTGCGTCAGGCCGCGAAGAACGGCGCGAAGATCACGTTCCTCAACGCCAGCAACGACGACTCGCTGATCCCGACCGCGCATCGCCTGGTCGCCGCGCCTTCCGCGTGGCTCGATCAGCTCGCGAGCATCGCGGCGGCGGTTGGCGAAGCGCGCGGCGTCGCAGTGCCGGACGCGTTCGCGGGCCGCGAAGCATCGGCGGCGGCGAAGGATGTCGCGGCATCGCTGTCGGCGGGCGAAGAGCGCGTGGTGCTGCTCGGCAACCTCGCGGTTCAGCATCCTGACTTTGCACAGATTCAGGCGGCGGCCCAGTGGATCGCCGACAATACCGGCGCGACGCTCGGCTTCCTCACGGAAGGCGCGAATTCGGTCGGCGCGCATCTCGTCGATGCATTGCCGGGCGAGGGCGGTCTCAACGCACGCGAAGTGTTCGAGCAGCCGCGCAAGGCTTACGTGCTGCTGAACGCCGAACCGGAATACGACACGGCCAATCCGACGCAGGCCATCGCTGCGCTCAAGGCGGCGGAGATGGTCGTCGTGATGTCGCCGTTCAAGCATGGCATGGACTACGCGGACGTGTTGCTGCCGATCGCGCCGTTCACGGAAACGTCGGGCACGTTCGTCAACGCGGAAGGCACGGCGCAGTCGTTCAACGGCGTTGTGCGCGCGCTGGGCGACACGCGTCCGGGCTGGAAGGTGTTGCGCGTGCTGGGCACGATCCTCGGCCTGCCGGGCTTCGAGTTCGACACGGCTGAAGAAGTGCGCATCGCCGCGCTCGGTACCGGCGATCTGACCGCGCGTCTGTCGAACAAGACGACGGTGCAAGCGAAGCGCGCGGCATCGAACGTCGCGCTGAACGGCAGCGGCCTGCAGCGTCTCGCCGATGTGCCGATCTATCACGCCGATGCGCTCGTGCGCCGCGCGCCGTCGCTGCATCTGACGGCGGCCGCACGCGACGCGAACGTCGCCGGTTTGCCGACCGCGCTCTTCGACAAGCTCGGTCTGAAGGACGGCGAAGCAGTGCGTATCAAGCAAGGCAATCTGTCGGTGACGTTGCCCGCGGTCCGCGACGCGAATCTCGCGGAGTCGGTGGTCCGCGTGTCGGCGGGCACGGCGGCTGGCGCCGCGCTCGGCGGCCTGTTCGGTGAACTGGTAGTGGAGAAGGCGTAAAAATGGGCTTGTTCGATACGATCAACGCAGGCGGCACGCAGATTCTCGGCGTCGCATGGCCGACGGTGTGGGCGCTCGTCCGCATCCTCGTGGTTTCGGTGGTCATCCTGCTGTGCGTGGCGTACCTGATTCTCTGGGAACGCAAGCTCATCGGCTGGATGCACGTGCGTCTCGGCCCGAATCGCGTCGGCCCGGCCGGTCTGCTGCAGCCGATCGCGGACGTGCTGAAGCTTCTGCTCAAGGAAGTGATTCAGCCGACAGCGGCCAGCAAGTGGATCTACATGATCGCGCCGATCATGACCGTGGTGCCCGCGTTCGCGGTCTGGGCGGTGATTCCGTTCCAGGCGCAGGCGGTGCTCGGCGACATCAACGCCGGTCTCCTGTACGCCATGGCGATCTCGTCGATCGGCGTGTACGGCGTGATTCTCGCGGGCTGGGCGTCGAACTCGAAGTACGCGTTCCTCGGCGCGATGCGCGCCGCGGCGCAGATGGTGTCCTACGAAATCTCGATGGGCTTCGCACTCGTCGTGGTGCTGATGGTCGCGGGCACGCTGAACATGTCCGACATCGTGCACTCGCAACAGCGCGGCATGTTCGCGGGCTGGGGCGTCAACTTCCTGTCGTGGAACTGGCTGCCGCTCCTGCCGATGTTCGTCGTGTACTTCATTTCGGGCATCGCTGAAACCAACCGTCACCCGTTCGACGTGGTGGAAGGCGAATCGGAAATCGTCGCGGGTCACATGATCGATTACTCGGGCATGGCGTTCGCGCTGTTCTTCCTCGCCGAGTACATCAACATGATCGTGATCTCCGCGATCGCCACGACGCTGTTCCTCGGCGGCTGGGATGCACCGTTCGGCTTCCTGTCTTTCATTCCGGGCGTATTCTGGTTCGTTTTCAAGGTTTTCCTGCTGCTGTCGGTGTTCATCTGGGCGCGTGCGACTTTCCCGCGTTACCGCTACGACCAGATCATGCGTCTGGGTTGGAAGGTGTTCCTGCCGGTGTCGGTGATCTGGGTGGTCGTGGTCGGCTTCTGGATCATGTCGCCGCTCAACATCTGGAAGTGAGACAAGGGCGGACGAAATCATCATGAACGCAATTCAGAACTTCTTCAAAACCTTCTTCCTGACCGAGCTGCTGAAGGGTCTGGCGCTGACGGGCCGGTACACGTTCCAGCGCAAGATCACGGTGCAGTTCCCGGAGGAAAAGACCCCGATCTCGCCGCGGTTCCGCGGTCTGCATGCGCTGCGCCGGTACGAAAACGGCGAAGAACGCTGCATCGCCTGCAAGCTGTGCGAAGCGGTGTGCCCGGCGATGGCGATCACGATCGAATCGGAAACGCGCGCGGACAACACCCGTCGCACGACGCGTTACGACATCGACCTGACCAAGTGCATTTTCTGCGGTTTCTGCGAAGAGAGCTGCCCGGTCGATTCGATCGTCGAGACGCACATCCTCGAATATCACGGCGAAAAGCGCGGCGATCTGTACTTCACGAAGGACATGCTGCTCGCCGTGGGCGATCGTTACGAAACGGAAATCGCCGCGTCGAAGGCGGCGGACGCGCCTTATCGCTGATATGAGTTCGATGCCGGAACCAGGAGTTCCGGCATCGCGCCAGAGCGATTTTGTTGTTGCTGTTTGGCACACTGCGGCGTGCGCCGAGGTCGTGTTCTGTCCGTTCGAAGGGCGAGCCGACCACGAGCGCCGACACACCATGCCTGATGATGGCCTAACGATGAACCGGTAATCATGGAATTCACAACCGTACTGTTCTATATCTTCGCGCTGCTGCTGACCGTGTCGGCGCTGAAGGTGATCACCTCGCGCAACCCGGTGTCATCCGCGCTCTTCCTCGTGCTCTCGTTCTTCAACGCGGCCGCGATCTGGATGTTGCTGCAAGCCGAATTCCTCGCGATTCTGCTGGTTCTCGTGTACGTGGGCGCCGTGATGGTGCTGTTCCTCTTCGTCGTGATGATGCTCGACATCAACATCGATGTCCTGCGGCGAGATTTCAAGCGCTTCGTGCCGCTCGCGAGCATCGTCGGCGCGATCATCGTGATCGAGACGGCGCTGATCCTGTGGCACGGCTATGGCGCGACGACGACCCCGCTGCGCGACGCTTCGGCCGGCGCGGGCGTTTCGGGCGCGGCGCTGATGCCGAACACGCAACTGATCGGCAAGGTCATCTACACGGACTACATCTTCGCATTCGAAATCGCGGGCCTCGTGCTGCTTGTCGCGATCATCGCGGCGATCTCGCTCACGATCCGCGACAAGAAGGACAAGAAGACGCAAACGGTCAGCCAGCAGGTCAAGGTGCGCGCGCAAGACCGCGTGCGCATCGTGAAGATGAAGTCCGAGACAGAGGCGCCTGACGCCGCTACGGAGCCTGCCGTGACCGGAAACATCGGCGCGGGCACGGTCGATAACAAGGGCTGAGCGCGAAGGAGAAATCGAATATGTTGAGTCTTGCCCATTACCTCGTGCTCGGTGCGATCCTGTTTGCGATCAGCATCGTCGGCATCTTCCTGAACCGGCGCAACGTCATCATCATCCTGATGGCCATCGAATTGATGCTGCTCGCGGTGAACACCAATTTCGTCGCGTTCTCGCACTATCTGGGCGACGTGCACGGCCAGATTTTCGTGTTCTTCGTGCTGACCGTGGCTGCGGCTGAAGCCGCGATCGGTCTCGCGATTCTCGTGACCCTGTTCCGTAGCCTCGACACGATCAACGTCGAGGACCTCGATCAGCTCAAAGGTTAATTTCAGGCAAGGCTGTTATGTCCACGACACTCAATGAAAACCTCCTGCTCGCGGTCCCGCTGGCGCCGCTGGCCGGCTCGCTGATCGCAGGGCTATTCGGGAAGGCGGTAGGGCGCAAGGGCTCGCATCGCATCACGATCCTCGGCGTCTTCATCTCGTTCATCCTCTCCGCGATCGTCTTCAACGACGTGATGCACGGCGCGAGCTTCAACGCGACCATCTACGAGTGGATGAACGTCGGCACGCTCAAGATGGAAGTCGGCTTCCTGGTCGACTCGCTCACGGCAATGATGATGGTCATCGTGACCTTCGTCTCGCTGATGGTGCACATCTACACGATCGGCTACATGGCAGACGAAGAAGTCGGCTACGAGCGCTTCTTCTCGTACATCTCGCTCTTCACGTTCTCGATGCTGATGCTCGTCATGAGCAACAACTTCCTGCAACTGTTCTTCGGCTGGGAAGCGGTGGGTCTCGTGTCGTACCTGCTGATCGGCTTCTACTTCACGCGTGAGAGCGCGATCTACGCCAACATGAAGGCGTTCATCGTGAACCGCGTGGGCGACTTCGGTTTTCTGCTGGGCATCGGCCTGCTGCTCGCGTTCTCCGGTTCGCTGAATTACGGCGACGTCTTCGCCCAAGGCGACAAGCTCGCGACGATGACGTTCCCCGGCACGCAATGGGGTCTGCTGACGGTCGCGTGCGTGTGCCTCTTCATCGGCGCGATGGGTAAGTCGGCGCAGTTCCCGCTGCACGTCTGGCTGCCGGACTCGATGGAAGGCCCGACGCCGATCTCCGCGCTGATTCACGCGGCGACCATGGTGACGGCCGGCATTTTCATGGTGACGCGCATGTCGCCGCTCTTCGAGCATTCGGATGCAGCGCTTTCGTTCGTCACGGTGATCGGCGCGATCACGGCCTTGTTCATGGGCTTCCTCGGCGTCGTTCAGAACGACATCAAGCGCGTCGTCGCGTATTCCACGCTCTCGCAGCTCGGCTACATGACGGTTGCGCTCGGCGTATCGGCGTATCCGGTCGCCGTGTTCCACCTCGGCACGCACGCGTTCTTCAAGGCGCTGCTGTTCCTCGGCGCGGGCTCGGTCATCATCGGCATGCACCACGATCAGGACATGCGCAACATGGGCGGCCTGCGCAAGTACATGCCGATCACCTGGATCACGTCGCTGATCGGGTCGCTCGCGCTGATCGGCACGCCGTTCTTCTCGGGCTTCTACTCGAAGGACTCGATCATCGAAGCCGTGAAGTACTCGCATCTGGCGGGCTCGGGCTTCGCGTATTTCGCGGTGGTCGCGAGCGTGTTCGTCACGTCGCTGTACTCGTTCCGCATGTATTTCATGGTGTTCCACGGCGAAGAACGCTTCCGCGGTCCGAAGCATCCCGACTCGCCGATGGGCCAGGCCGAAGCGCACGGTCACGGTCATGACTCGCACGGTCACGACGATCATGGTCACGGCCACGCTCACGTGCCGCATGAAACGCCCTGGGTGGTGACGCTGCCGCTCGTGCTGCTCGCGATTCCGTCGATCATCATCGGCGCGATCATGATCGGCCCGATGATCTACGGCGACTTCTTCGCGCACGGCGTCGCGTTCGACAAGGTGATCTTCATCGGCGAGAACCACGAAGGCCTGAAGGAAATGGCCGAAGAGTTCCACGGCTGGGTCGCGATGGCGCTGCACGGCATCATCACGCCGGGACCGGTGTGGCTCGCGGCGCTGGGTGTGATCGTCGCGTGGTTCTTCTATATGAAGCGTCCGGATCTGCCGGCGGTCGTCGCCAAGACCTTCCGCCCGATCTACGTGCTGCTCGACAACAAGTACTACTGCGACAAGATCAACGAGGTCGTATTCGCGAAGGGCGCGGTCGCCATCGGCCGTGGCTTGTGGAAAGAGGGCGATGTGGTCGTCATCGACGGCATCGTCAACGGCAGTGCGCGGTTCATGGGCTGGTTCGCCGGTGTGATCCGCTTCCTTCAATCCGGTTACATCTATCACTACGCGTTCGCCATGATTATCGGCATGTTGGGGCTCTTGACCCTGTTTGTGACGCTCGGCGGCAAATAAGGCGAGGGATCCTATGCACTCTTTTCCGATTCTCAGTGTCGCGATCTGGCTGCCGATCATTTTCGGCCTGCTGGTGCTCGCAGTTGGTAACGATCAGAACCCGGCGCCCGCGCGCTGGGTGGCGCTGGTCGGCTCGGTGCTCGGGCTGATCGTCACCATTCCGCTCATCACCGGCTTCGATACGTCGACGGCCGCGCTGCAGTTCGTCGAGCAGTCGAACTGGATCGAACGCTTCAACATCACGTACCACCTCGGTGTGGACGGCATCTCGATGTGGTTCGTCGTGCTGACCGCGCTCATCACGGTGATCGTCGTGATCGCCGGCTGGGAAGTGATCACCGAGCGCGTGTCGCAGTACATGGCCGCGTTCCTGATCCTCTCGGGCATCATGATCGGCGTGTTCTCGACGGCGGATGGTTTGCTGTTCTACGTATTCTTCGAGGCCACGCTCATTCCGATGTACATCATCATCGGCGTGTGGGGCGGCCCGAATCGCGTGTACGCGGCGTTCAAGTTCTTCCTGTACACGCTGGCCGGTTCGCTTCTGATGCTGGTCGCGCTGCTGTACCTCTATACGCAGACGCACACGTTCGATCTCGCCACGTGGCACGCCGCGAAGCTCGACATGACGCCGCAGGTGCTGCTCTTCATAGCGTTCTTCCTGGCCTTCGCCGTGAAGGTGCCGATGTGGCCGGTGCACACGTGGCTGCCTGACGCGCACGTGGAAGCGCCGACGGGCGGCTCGGTCGTGCTGGCGGCGATCATGCTGAAGCTGGGCGCATACGGTTTCCTGCGCTTCTCGCTGCCGATCGCCCCGGACGCGAGCCATTTCCTCGCGCCTGTCGTCATCACGCTGTCGCTGATCGCGGTGATCTACATCGGCCTCGTCGCACTCGTGCAGGCCGACATGAAGAAGCTCGTCGCGTATTCGTCGATCGCGCACATGGGCTTCGTCACGCTCGGCTTTTTCATGTTCGGCCCGTCGAGCCAGCTCGGCGTCGAAGGCGCGATCATCCAGATGATCTCGCACGGCTTCATCTCCGGCGCGATGTTCCTTTCGATCGGCGTGCTCTATGACCGCGTCCACTCGCGTCAGATCGCGGATTACGGCGGTGTCGTCAACACGATGCCGAAGTTCGCCGCGTTCGCGATGCTCTTCGCGATGGCCAACTGCGGCCTGCCGGGCACCTCGGGTTTCGTCGGCGAATTCATGGTGATTCTGGCGGCCGTAAAGTACAACTTCTGGATCGCCTTCCTCGCCACGTTCACGCTGATTCTCGGCGCGGCCTACACGCTGTGGATGTACAAGCGCGTGTACTTCGGCGCGGTCGCGAACGACCACGTCGCGAAGCTCAAGGACATCAACAAGCGCGAGTTCCTGATGCTCGCCATCCTCGCGCTCTTCACGCTGTACATGGGCCTGCATCCGAAGCCCTTTACCGATGTGATGCACGAATCCGTGGCAAACCTTCTCTCCCACGTCGCGCAGTCCAAGCTGCCGCTGGCTCAGTAACGTCGTGCGGAGGAACTAAAAGATCATGCAAAACGCTTCTATGAGTATTCTTTGGCCTGACGCGATCCTGATGGGCGCGGTCGTTCTGGCCTGGCTGAACGACACGGTGTTCGGCGAGAAGAGCCGCGGCACGACGTATCTGATCGCGCTCGTCTCGACGATCGTCGTCGGCGTGTGGTTCGCCGTCACGGCGCTCGACCCGACGCCGCATTACTTCTTCACGCGCATGTACATCGTCGATCCGTTCGCGAGCGCGATGAAGGCGGTGGTGTGTCTCGGCTACGCGGTGTCGATCATCTATTCGAAGAAGTATCTCGAAGACCGCGATCTGTTCCGCGGCGACTTCTTCCTGCTCGGGATGTTCTCGCTGCTCGGCCAGTGCGTGATGATTTCGGGCAACAACTTCCTGACGCTGTATCTCGGCCTGGAACTGATGTCGCTGTCGCTGTACGCGGTGATCGCGCTGCGCAAGGACTCGCCGCAAGCCAATGAATCGGCGATGAAGTACTACGTGCTCGGCGCGCTCGCATCCGGCTTCCTGCTGTACGGCATCTCGATGCTCTATGGCGCGACCGGCTCGCTCGAACTGAACGAAGTGCTGAAGGCCGTCGCTTCGGGCCGCATCAACGATGCTGTCCTTCTGTTCGGCGTGATCTTCGTCGTGGCGGGCGTCGCGTTCAAGATGGGCGCCGTGCCGTTCCACATGTGGGTGCCGGACGTCTATCAAGGCGCGCCGACCGCGATGACGCTGCTCACCGGCGGCGGTCCGAAGGTCGCGGCATTCGCGTGGGGCCTGCGCTTCCTCGTGATGGGTCTGCTGCCGTTCGCGGTGGACTGGCAGGAAATGCTCGTGATCCTCGCGGCGTTGTCGCTGATCGTCGGCAACATCACGGGTATCGTGCAGAAGAACATCAAGCGGATGCTCGCTTACTCGGCCATCTCCAACATGGGCTTCGTGCTGCTCGGCCTGCTCGCCGGCGTGGTCGACGGCAAGGTGACGGGCGCGGCGGGCGCATACAGCTCGGCGATGTTCTACAGCATCATCTATCTCGTGACGACGCTCGGCACCTTCGGTGTGGTGATGCTGCTCGCGCGCCGCGACTTCGAAGCCGAAATGCTCGAAGACTTCAAGGGCCTGAATCAGCGCAGCCCCGTGTTCGCGTTCGTCATGATGATCATGATGTTCTCGCTCGCCGGCATTCCGCCGACGGTCGGCTTCTACGCGAAGCTCGCCGTGCTCGAAGCGACGATGAACGCTGGCCTCACGTGGCTCGCCGTTCTCGCCGTGATGACCTCGCTCGTGGGCGCGTTCTACTACCTGCGTGTCGTGAAGCTGATGTACTTCGATGCGCCGCAAGACGCATCGCCGATCGTCGCCGGCGGCCTCAACCGCTCGCTGCTCGCATTCAACGGCCTGGCCGTGCTGGTGCTCGGCCTCGTGCCGGGTCCGCTGATGACGGCGTGCCTGACGGCGATCTCGCACACGCTGCCGCTGTAATGTCGGCGGCAGGCTGGTTCATCGTCCTGTTGGCGCTCGTTCTCGCCAATGTGCCGTTCCTGAATCAGCGTCTCTTCGCCCTCGTCCCGGTGCGCCTTGCGGCGCCGACGGGACGCAAGGCGGCGAAGAAGAGCGCGTGGATTCGCATCGGCGAGCTGATCGTTCTTTACTTCGTGGTCGGCGCGCTCGGCTTCATGCTCGAAGCGCGCGCCGGCAACCGATTCGATCAGGGATGGCAGTTTTATGCCGTCACCTTCAGTCTCTTCATCGTGCTGGCCTTCCCGGGCTTCACGTATCAGTATCTCGTCAAACGCCGCTGACGGCTTTCCGCCGTCGGCAGCTTGCTTCAAAAGCACAGGGCTCAAGATGGCAGATCATTCCCCGATTCCCGGCAACGACGACGGCCTCATCGAAAAGAAGGTCGAAAGCGTTACGTTGCACGAGGGCAAATTCCTCACGTTGAAGCGCGATACCGTGGAATTGCCCGACGGCAAGCACGCGACGCGCGAGTTCGTCGAGCATCCCGGTGCAGTGATGATCCTGCCGGTCTTCGACGACGGCCGCGTGCTGCTCGAACGCCAGTTCCGTTATCCGGTGGGTCGCGTGCTGCTCGAATTTCCGGCGGGCAAGCTCGATCCCAACGAAGACGAACTGACGTGCGCGAAGCGCGAACTGCAGGAAGAGACGGGCTACACGGCGCGCGAGTGGACATTCCTCACGCGCATCCATCCGGTGATTTCGTATTCGACCGAGTTCATCGACATTTATCTTGCGCGCGGCCTGCATGCGGGCGATGCAAAGCTCGACGAGGGCGAGTTCCTCGAAACCTTCATCGCCGACGAAGTGCAGTTGATGAACTGGGTGAAGGACGGCAGCATCAGCGACGTGAAGACGATCATCGGTGTCTTCTGGCTGGAGAAAATTCGCTCGGGCGAATGGAAGCTCGGCGAGACGATCACGGACTGATCGATTGCCATTCGGATCATGCAAAAGCGGCTTCGTCAGCCGCTTTTGTCGTTTTTGCGTCATCAAAAGCGTCGAAGGGGCCGACCGGCTAGAATGAATGATTCGTCGCGCGGCGGTAGTCGGCATCTGTCCGATTTTTAGAACGATCGTTCACAAAACGCGATTTTGAGATAAACTTCACCGAAGCCCCATCAGCATGAAGGTCCTCGATTTAAAGTGCTCGCACGAACACCGGTTCGAAGGCTGGTTTGCCTCGACCGAGGAGTTCGAGTCGCAGTTGTCGCGCAAGCTGGTTGCGTGTCCGGTTTGCTCGGCGACGGACGTGAGCCGCATGCCGTCCGCGCCGCGCCTGAATCTGTCGTCGGCGCGAGGCGAGGCGGCGCCGCAGGCTACGCAGGCGCAAGCCGCGCCCGAGTCGGCGGCGCTTCAGGCGCGCGCGTTGAAGTTCATGCGCGAGTTGATCGAGAAGACCGAAAACGTGGGCGATCGGTTTGCCGAGGAGGCGCGGCGCATTCACTATAACGAAGCGCCGGCGCGCAACATTCGCGGCGTCACGACGCCTGAAGACGCGCATGCCTTGCTCGAGGAAGGGATCGACGTGATGCCGTTGCCTGTTCCGGAAGCATTGAAGGAGCCGCTGCAGTAAGTCTTGCGCGCGGCGTCTCTGCTGGCTCCGGGATGAGCCATAAGGGAGACTCCGCGCATGAACCTCAGCTATTCCCCCGCCGACGACGCCTTTCGCGCCGACGTCCGCATCTGGCTCGAAGCCAGTCTTCCTCGCGCGCTGCGCGACAAAGTTCTCCATCACAAGCGTCTGACCCGCGACGATTACGCGAACTGGCACAAGCTGCTCGCGTCGCGCGGATGGTCGGCCGTCGCGTGGCCGAAGGAATACGGCGGTCCCGGCTGGGACGTGACGCAGCGGCATATCTGGGACGAGGAGTGCGCCCGCGCCGGCGCGCCGATGGTGTTGCCCTTCGGCGTAATGATGGTCGCGCCGGTGCTCATGAAATACGGCAGCGACGAGCAGAAGTCGCGCTATCTCCCGCGCATTCTCGACAGCACTGACTGGTGGTGCCAGGGCTACTCGGAACCCGGCTCGGGCTCCGATCTCGCGTCGCTGCGCACGCGCGCCGAACGACGCGGCGATCGCTACATCGTGAACGGGCAGAAGACCTGGACCACGCTCGGCCAGCACGCCGACATGATGTTCTGCCTCGTGCGCACCGATCCCGAAGCGAAGAAACAGGAAGGCATCTCGTTTCTTCTGATCGACATGAAGACGCCGGGCATCACCGTTCGCCCGATCATCACGCTCGACGAGGATCACGAAGTCAACGAAGTCTTTTTCGAGGACGTCGAAGTGCCGGCGGAGAATCTCGTCGGCGAGGAAAATCGCGGCTGGACGTATGCGAAGTATCTGCTCGGACACGAGCGCACGGGCATTGCGCGCGTCGGGCTGTCGAAGCGCGAGTTGCTGTTTCTCAAGCGACTCGCTCTGGACAGCAACAAGGCCGGCAAGCCGCTCCTGCACGATCCGGTCTTCGCCGCGAAAATCGCCGCGCTCGAAATCGAATTGATGGCGCTCGAAGTCACGGTTCAGCGCGTGATCGCGAGCGAGGCGGGCGGCAAGGGGCCGGGACCGGAAGCGTCGATGCTGAAGATCAAAGGCACCGAAGTGCAGCAGGCGCTGACCGAGTTGATGGTCGAAGCAATCGGCCCGCAGGCAGCCGCGTTCGATCCCGCATTCCTCGAAGGCGAGCGCCCGCATAGCATCACGGGCGACGACGATGCCGCGCCGCTCGCCGCGTATTACTTCAACTTCCGCAAGACATCGATCTACGGCGGCTCGAACGAGATTCAAAAGAACATCATCGCGCAGATGATTCTGGGACTTTGAGGAGCGGCGCATGGACTTTACTTTCAGCGATGAACAGCAGCAGTTCCGCGATGCGCTGCGCCGTTATCTCGACAAGGAATATGCGTTCGATGCGCGGCAGAAGATCGTCGCGTCGGAGGCGGGCGTCGATGAAAAACATTGGCGCGCGTTCGCCGAACTGGGTCTCCTCGCGTTGCCGGTACCCGAAGCGCAGGGCGGCTTCGATGGCGGTCCGGTCGACATGCTCGTCGCGATGCAGGAGCTCGGTCGCGCGCTCGTCGTCGAACCGTATTGGGCGACGGCCGTGGGCATCGAAGCGTTGCGGCTCGGCGCGCAGAAGGGCAGTGGGTTCGCCGGCGAGTTGCTCGAACGGGCGGGGCGCGGCGAGATACGTCTTTCGGTCGCGTTCCACGAGCCGCATGCGCGCTACGATCTCTTCGATCTGCGCACCACCGCGAGCGGCGAAGGCGAGCGCTTCACACTGGAAGGCACGAAGTCGATGGTCCAGCACGGCGCGCAAGCCGATTACTGGATCGTGCCGGCGCGCGTGGAAGGCGAAGTGGCGCTGTTCATCGTCGGGAAAGATGCGGCGAAGGTCGGCATCACCGAGTACCGCACTATCGACGGGCAGCGCGCCGCGACGCTCACCTTCGACGAGACGCCCGCGACGCGCCTCGCTGGCCGCGATACCGGCGCCGCGACCTTCGAGCGGATCGCCGACTACGCGACATTTCTGCTATGCGCGGAAGCGCTCGGCGCACTCGATGCGCTCAATCGCGCGACCGTCGACTATACGAAGGAACGCCAGCAGTTCGGCATGCCGATCGCGCGCTTTCAGGCGTTGCAGCATCGTATGGTCGAGATGTTGATCCACGCGGAGCAGGCGCGCTCGATCACCTATCTGGCCGCCGCGCGTTACGCGAGCGACGATGCCGCGTTGCGCGCACAGGCCATCTCGGCCGCGAAGGTGCGCGTCGGTCAGGCCGCGCGCTTCGTCGGGCAACAGGCGGTGCAGTTGCACGGCGGCATGGGCATGACCAACGAACTGCCCGCGGCGCACTGGTTCAAGCGCCTGTCGATCATCGAGACGACGCTTGGCGATGTCGATCATCATCTCGCGCGCTTCGCGGCGCTGCCCGCTTTTTCCGTTACCGAAGACTGATGCTCATCGAGGAGCTTTTGCATGAAATACGCCTACGAAGATTTCGATATCGGCAGTGCAGTGCAGTTGAGCGCGCACACGTTCACGAGAGAAGAGATCGTCGGATTCGCCGAGCGTTATGATCCGCAGCCTTTTCATCTGTCGGAGGCGGCCGGCGAGGCGTCGCATTTCGGCGGACTCGTCGCGAGCGGCTGGAACACGTGTTCCGCGATGATGGGCATCCTCGTGCGCGATATGGTCGGCGATTCGACGTCGATGGGCTCACCCGGCCTCGATAACATTCGCTGGATCAAGCCGGTGCGCGTCGGCGATACGGTGCGGCTCACCGTGCGTGTGCTCGACAAGCGCGTGTCGAAGAGCAAGCCGGATCGTGGGATCGTGCAGACGCGATGGGAGGCGCACAATCAGCATGGCGAGCTCGTGCTGACGGTGGATTCTGCGGCGCTGTTTGGATTGCGCAAGCCGGGTGGGGAGGGATGAGGACGGCGCTGGGAGCCCTGGTGCGGTTGGGGTTTTCGCGGGATCCCGTTTTCTTTTTGGTTTATTAGCACTGCCCCTGTGCGGGGCGGCAGTCACTTTCTTTGCTGCTGTGTATAGACCGGGGACATAGCTGACAGATCCGCGGGGACATGGTTGACACTTTCAGGCA
>NZ_JARUXO010000001.1:1793568-1807095 GCF_031451275.1 Caballeronia sp. LZ029 | reverse complement strand
AAGTGCTTAGGCTGGGGATAGCTGTTTCTTTGGTTACTTTCTTTGCAGCAGCAAAGAAAGTGACTGCCGCCCCGCACAGGGGCAGTGCTAATAGACCGAAAAGAACCCGGGATCCGGCGACAAAATCCAAGCATTCGCGCGAACCCGCCACAGCCCACGCGCGAGAGCCGCTATCGCCACGCACCCGCCGAGTCCTCAAACATCCGCGAACTTACCAAACTCCAGCTTAGCGATAGCATTACGATGCACTTCGTCGGGCCCATCGGCGAGCCGCAACGTACGCGCCGCCGCATACGCATACGCCAGCGGAAAGTCATCGCTGACGCCGCCTGCGCCGTGCGCCTGGATCGCCCAGTCGATCACCTGACACGCGACGTTCGGCGCGACGACCTTGATCATCGCGATCTCGCCGCGCGCGCCCTTGTTGCCGACGGTGTCCATCATGTACGCAGCCTTGAGCGTCAGAAGCCGCGCCTGCTCGATCATGATGCGCGCCTCGGCGATACGCTCCTGCGTCACGCCATGATGCGCGATCGGCTTGCCAAACGCGACGCGTCCAAGCGTGCGCTTCGTCATCAGTTCTAGCGCGCGTTCCGCAAGTCCGATCAGGCGCATGCAATGATGAATGCGCCCCGGCCCGAGGCGCCCCTGCGCGATCTCGAAGCCGCGTCCTTCGCCCAGAAGCATGTTCGCCGCGGGCACGCGCACGTTATCGAGCGTGATGTCCATGTGGCCGTGCGGGGCGTCGTCGTAACCGAAGACGCTCAGCGGCCGATGCACCGTGATGCCGCTCGCGTCGGCGGGCACGAGAATCATCGACTGTTGCGCGTGTTTCGGCGCTTGCGTGTCGGTCTTGCCCATCACGATATACACCTTGCAGCGCGGATCGCCCGCGCCCGATGACCACCACTTGTGCCCGTCGATGACATAGCTGTCGCCGTCGCGCACGATGCTGCAACGAATGTTGGTCGCATCCGACGAAGCGACTTCCGGTTCGGTCATCAGAAACGCCGAGCGGATTTCGCCGCGCAACAGCGGTTCGAGCCATTGCGCCTTTTGCGCATCGGTGCCGTAGCGTTCGATGGTCTCCATGTTGCCCGTATCGGGCGCGCCGCAGTTGAACACTTCCGGCGCCCACGGCACACGGCCCATGATTTCGCAGAGCGGCGCGTATTCGAGATTCGTCAGGCCCGCGCCACGTTCCGATGCAGGCAGAAAGAGATTCCAGAGTCCTTCTGCGCGCGCCTTTTCCTTCAGTCCTTCGATCAGTCGCGTCGGAATCCACGCATTGCCCGCCGCGCGATTGGCCGCGATTTCGTCGGCGTAAGCGCGTTCGTTCGGATAGATGTGCGCATCGAAGAACGCGAGCAGCTTTTCGCGCAACGCTTGCACCTTGGGCGTGTAGTCGAAGTTCATGCCTTGTCTCCCTCGCTTTTATCGGCCGACTTTCTGCGCGTATTGCCACGCGAGTTCGGCCATCGGCCGCGCACGCTTGCCCGCATCGACGGCTTGTGCGCTCGCGGCCGTGCCATCGACGACGCGCTTCATGATGCCTTGCAGAATCGCGGCGATGCGGAACATGTTGTAGGCGAGATAGAAGTTCCAGTCGCCTTCGATCGTGAAGCCCGTCCGCTCGCAATAGCGCTTCACATAGGCGGCTTCATCGGGGATGCCGAGCGCGGCCCAGTCGAGCCCGGCGATGCCGCGAAACTGCGACGGATCGACATGCCACGCCATGCAGTGATACGCGAAATCGGCGAGCGGATCGCCGAGCGTCGAGAGTTCCCAGTCGAGCACGGCCAGCACGCGCGGCTCGCTCGGATGGAAGATCAGATTGTCGAGCCGATAGTCGCCGTGCACGACACTGACGCGCGCGCCTTGCGTCTGCGGAATGTGTCGCGGCAGCCATTCGATCAGGCGATCCATCGCATCGATCTTCTCGGTCTCCGACGCGACATACTGCTTGCTCCATCGTCCGATCTGCCGCTCGAAATAGTTGCCCGGCTTGCCGTAGCCCGACAGTCCGGCGGCTTCGATATCGACCGTATGGAGCGCTGCGATCACGCGGTTCGTTTCGTCGTAGGTCGCGGCGCGTTCGGCGGGCGTCATGCCGGGCAGCGACTGATCCCACAGCACGCGGCCCTGCACGAACTCCATCACATAGAACGCGCGGCCGATCACGCTTTCGTCCTCGCACAACGCGAGCATGCGCGCGACCGGGACGTCGGTGGCAGCGAGCGCGTCCATCACGCGATACTCGCGCTCGATCGCATGCGCGGACGGCAAAAGTTTCGCCACGGGTCCAGGCTTCGCGCGCATCACATAGATTTGCGCGGGCGTGACGAGCTTGAACGTCGGGTTCGACTGGCCGCCCGCGAACTGCTCGACGGTCAGCGGGCCGCCGAAGCCATCGACGTTCGCTGCGAGCCATGCCGAGAGGGCGTCGGTGTCGAAGCGCTGCTTGTCCTGCACCGGGCGCGTTCCTTCGAACGCGGAAAAATCGGAGTGCTTGTACTTTTCTTCGTCCTGCATCGTCTCCTCCGTTTTTGCGTCGCCATCACTTCATGTCGACGGCCTTGTAGCGTACGAACTGCGCATAGAGCAGTTCCATCGTCGTGTTGCGCACCTCGGCGTGCAGCGGCGAGGGCGGCGAATGATTGATCGCGTGCACGACCCAGTCGCTCGATTTGTCGCCGACGTCGAGTGCGTTGATGCAGCCCGTCGCCTGCGACAGATGCCCGAAGAACGCGCGCCCGCCAGCGGTGATCGCGTGCGAGAGCAGCGCGCGATTGACCCCGCCATGCAGCACGAGCAGCACCGTGTCCCACGAGCGATCATCGCGCAGGCGCGCAACCGCGGGCAGCGCGCGATCGAGCAACTCACCGATCGTCTCGCCGCCGAGAAATTGTGTTTCTTCCGGCACGACGCCATCGAATACCGAAAGAAACGCGCGCTCGATGTCCGATGTCGTGAGGTCCTTGAGCTTGCCGCCGCGAATTTCCTGCCACTCGGGCCAGATTTCCGGCTCGATCGATTGACCCGTTTCCGCCAGCACGCGCCGCGCCGTTTCCACCGTGCGCGGCAATCCGCTCACGATCACGCGATCGAAGCGAATCTTTTGCGCGGCGAACTCGCGGCCCGCGGCGCTCGCTTCCTCGCGTCCCTGTTCGTTGAGCGGAACGCTTTCGGGATCGATCGCGCGGCCGCTGCCGTCGAAATAAGTGACGTCGCCATGACGCATCAGAAAGATGCGGCGGCGCTTCGGCAATTCGTACTGTGCCATGAGCTTAGCGATAATTCGGCTGACGCTTTTCGAGGAACGCGGTGATGCCTTCGAGCGCATCGCCGTGATGGAGCGCATCGACGAAGCTGTCGCGTTCCATGTCGAGATGCGCGGCGAGCGGCTGCACGTCGGCGGCGCTGATCAGCGACTTGATGCGCGCCATCGCTTTCGGCGACACGCTGCCGAGATCGTCGGCCCATGCGATGGCCGCATCGAGCGCGATGCCTTTCTTCGTCAGCCGGTTCACGACGCCGACTTCATGCAGACGCGCGGCGCCGATCGGTTTCGCTTCGAGCAGCACTTCGCTTGCGAGCGTGCGCGGCAGCGCGCGCGACAGGAACCACGATGCGCCGCCGTCGGGCGTGAGGCCGACGCGCGCATACGACATGACGAACCTGGCGTCATCGGCGGCGACGATCAGATCGCACGCGAGCGCAAGCGAAAAGCCAGCGCCCGCGGCCGCGCCTTCGACGGCTGCGATCACCGGTTTCGTCGATGCGCGCAACGCGCTGATCCATTCCGCCAGCAAGTCGATGCTCGCGCCTTGCACCGACGGATCCTGCGCACGATTTTCCAGCAGGCGATTCAGGTTGCCGCCCGCGCAGAAGAAATTGTCGGCGCCGGTCAGCACGATCGCGCGCACGGTGTTGTCGCGCTCCGCCGTGTTCAGCGCCTCAATGCCGGCGGCGTACATGTCCGGATGCAGCGCGTTGCGCGCGCCGGGATTGGACAACTTGAGCACGAGCGTGGTGTCGCTGCCCGCGGGACGGTCTGTCAGTAATTCGGCGCTCATCTGAGCTCCTCGATATGGGTAAGCGAAAGTCCGAGCTGCGCCCGCCGCGTGAGCCAGGGCGCCGGCCGGTAGCGCGGGTCGCCGAGTACGGCGTGGATGTTGCGCAGGATGGTGAGGATGGTCGTCGCGCCGATGGCGTCGCCAAGTGCGAGCGGGCCGCGCGGATAACCGAGGCCGAGCGTCACCGCGAGGTCGATGTCCCCGGGCGTCGCGATGCCTTGCTGCGCGATATCGCAGCCGATGTTCACGATCGTCGCCACCACGCGCTGCGCGACGAAGCCGGTCGAATCGCGGATCACGGTGACGGGCACGCCGTCGAAGGAGAAGAGGGCGTGCGCGGCGTCGCGCATGGCGGGCGAGGTCGCGGGCGTCGTCATGATCGTGCGGCGCGCGACGGTGTCGAGCGGGAAGAGCGTATCGACGGCGACGACGCGCGTCGCGTCGAGATGTTCGTTGACGGCGGCGGTCGTCGCATCGAGGCCGAGCGGCGTCACGATGATGAGCGATCCCGGCTCGGGCGTGTGGCCCGCGTCGATATGCACGGAGCAATCGCATTTGGCGATCAGCTTCAGCACCTCCTCGCGACCGGCGTGCGACGCGCGGCTGATCCAGACGTGCGTCGGCAGTTGCGTGGGCGCGGCGGGTTCCGGCGGCACGTCCTGCTTGCCATCGACATATCGATAAAACCCCTCGCCCGCCTTGCGCCCGATGAGACCGCCCGCGAGCCGCGTGCCGGTGATCGGCGACGGCTTGAAGCGCGGCTCTTCATAGAACTGGTGATAGATCGATTCCATCACCGGATGCGAGACGTCGAGCGCGGTGAGATCGAGCAGTTCGAACGGCCCGAGACGAAAGCCCGCCTGCTCGCGCATGATGCGGTCGATATCCGCGAAGCTCGCGATGCCTTCGCTCGCCACGCGCAGGCCTTCGGTGTTCATGCCGCGCCCGGCATGATTGACGATGAAGCCCGGCATGTCCTTCGCGCGCACCGGCGTGTGGCCCATGCGGCGCGCGAGGTCCATCAGGGCGTCGCCGGCGCGCGGGTCGCCGCGCAGGCCGTCGATCACTTCCACGACACGCATCAGCGGCACCGGATTAAAGAAGTGAAAGCCCGCGACGCGCTCCGGATGCGCGCAGCCGGCGGCGATCGCGGTGATCGACAGCGACGAGGTATTCGACGCGAGAATGCAATGCGCGCCGACCACCGCTTCGAGCTCGCGGAACAATTCGCGCTTGATGTCGAGATTCTCGACGATCGCCTCGACGATGGCGTCGCAATCGGCCAGTTCGCTCGCGTCGCCCGCATCGCGGATACGCGCGAGCGCGGCGTGCGCGTCGGCTTCCTTGAGCTTGCCCTTGGCGGTGAGCTTCGCGAACGTCTCCGACAGATACGCGCGCGCGGCGGCGAGCGCTTGCGGATTCGTATCGTAGACATGCACGTTCAGTCCGCCGAGGGCCGCGATCTGCGCGATGCCGCGCCCCCTCGCGCCGCGGCCGACGAGACCGAGCGTCTCGATCCTGTAGTCGTGCTGGCTCATGATGCGGTTCTGCTCCTCGGAGATGGGAACGCGCGTGGCGTCGGGTTCGATGCGGTTCGGCGCTCGCGCCGTCGCTCAGAGTCGGGCGAGACGTTCGAGCGCGAGCGCGAGCGTTTCTTCCTTTTTCGCGAAGCAAAAGCGCACGACGCCCGATTCATGGCTCTCGTGATAGAACGCCGACACGGGAATCGCGGCCACGCCGATCTCGCTCGTGAGCCACTGCGCGAATTCGCCTTCGGGCATGTCGCTGATCTTCGAATAATCGACGCACTGGAAGTATGCGCCGTCGCAAGGCAGCAGCGAGAAGCGCGTGTCCGACAATCCCGCGCGGAAAAAGTCGCGCTTCTTCTGATAGAACGCGGGCAGTTCCAGATACGGCTTCGGATCTTCGAGATAGTGCGCGAGACCGATCTGCATCGGCGTATTCACCGTGAACACGTTGAACTGGTGCACCTTGCGGAATTCGGCGGTGAGCGCGGCAGGCGCTGCGACGTAGCCCACTTTCCAGCCGGTCACGTGAAAGGTCTTGCCGAAGCTCGACACGACGAAGCTGCGTTTGGCCAGTTCCGGATAGCGCGAGACGCTTTCGTGCGGCGCGCCGTCGTAGACCATGTGCTCGTAGACTTCGTCGGAGACGATCAGCACGTTGGTGTCGCGCACGATCTCTTCGAGCTTTTTCATGTCGTCGGCGCGCCATACGCGGCCGGTCGGATTGTGCGGCGTGTTGATCATCAGCAGCCGCGTTTTCGGCGTGATCGCGGCGGCGATCTTGTCGAAGGGCAGCGCGTAATCGGGCGCTTCGAGCGACACGAACACCGGCTTGCCGCCCGCGAGCTCGATCGACGGCACGTAGCTGTCGTACATCGGCTCGATGACGATGACTTCATCGCCCGGATGCACGCAGCAGAGTATGGCCGTGAGCAGCGCCTGCGTGGCGCCGGCGGTCACGGTGATCTCCGTGTCCGGGTCGTAGGCGCGGCCGTAGAGCGCGTCGATCTTGCGCGCGATCGCGTGGCGCAAGGGCGCGGCGCCCGCCATCGGCGGATATTGATTGTGGCCGTCGCGCATTGCGCCGGCGACCGCATCGACGATGCGCGGATCGCAGTCGAAATCGGGGAAACCCTGACCGAGATTCACCGCGCCTTTTTGCGTCGCGAGCGCGCTCATCACGGTGAAGATGGTCGTGCCCACATTGGGCAGACGCGACGGGAAGGAAAGCTCGGGCGGTGTCGGCGGCAATTCGTGCGTGGCGTTCATGATGATGTGGACGTGGAATAGGGCTCGCGACTATTTTAAGACAGCATCAGCCGATGGCCGCCTGTGCTTCCAGTTCGAGCACGAAGGGTTTCGGTTCGGCGATGCGAAAGGCGAAGTCGCGCGCGATGCGGCGCGCGAGCTTCAGCACCGCGCGATCCTTCGAGACCAGCCACTGCGCGCCCGACGCGTGCGCGAGTTCGAGAAACTTCTGGTCATCGCGGTCGCGGCATTTGGGCAGCGGACGCTCGTCTTCTTCGATGCTCGCGGCGACGAGCGTCGACAGGCGCGCGACGGTCGCGAGCGCGGCGGTCTTGTCGACTTCCATGCGCACGAACTGCGGATAGTCGAGCACGCGCGTGAGTTCGCGCAGGCAGCGTTCGTCGATTAGCGCTTCGAGCGTGCGGGCTTCGAGGGCCGCGTGAATCGGGCGGGTGGCGGCGTCGTCGAATACGAGGATGTCGATCCACACATTCGAATCGAGCACCACGCGCGTCGGCGACGGCAGCGGCGCGGCGGAATTGTCCATTCGATACAATCAGGGGTTTATGCCAACGATCGCCGGCGGGGTGCCGGCGAGCCTCCATGATAATCGTTCTCTCTCCCGCCAAATCGCTCGACTACGAGACGCCGGCTCATATCAAAAAGCACACGCTGCCGCAATTCGTCGATGACGCCGCCGAGTTGATCGACGGGCTGCGCGAACTTTCGCCGCAGCAGATCGGCGGCATGATGGGCATTTCGGACCAACTCGCGGCGCTGAATTTCCAGCGTTACGCGGAATGGTCGAAGACTTTCGATGCGCACAATTCCAAGCAGGCGGTGCTCGCGTTCAACGGCGACGTGTACGAAGGCTTCGCCGCGAAGACGCTCTCCGCGGGCGATCTCGACTTCGCGCAGAACCATGTGCGCGTGTTGTCGGGGCTGTACGGTTTGCTGCGGCCGCTCGATCTGTTGCAGCCGTATCGTCTGGAAATGGGCACGAAATTCCCGAACGCGCGCGGCAAGGATCTGTACGCGTTCTGGGGCGAACGCATCACGGCGGCGCTCAACGAACAGCTGAAAAAGCAGCGCGGCGCGCGTGTGCTGGTGAATTGCGCGTCGGGGGAATATTTCAAGTCGGTCAGGCCGAAGCTGCTCGCGGCGCCTGTCATCTCGCCGGTCTTCGAGGACTGGAAGGGCGGACGCTACAAGATCATCAGTTTTCACGCGAAGCGCGCACGCGGTCTGATGGCGCGCTATGCGGTCGAGAACCGCGTCGACGAGCCGGAAGCGCTCAAGAGCTTCGACAGCGAAGGCTACAAGTTCGACGCGAAGGCGTCGAACGACACGACATACGTATTTCGTCGCCGCATCGGGGATTGAGACCCGCGCGGCAAGCACGCAAGGAAACGCAGATGACACTCTTCATTTCAAGCAATTTCGACGCGGGCGCGATCGAAGTCCTCAACGCCGACGATCCCGAGGACATTCGGCTGCGCATCCGTCCCGATTCGCATGCCGATTTCGCGCAGTGGTTCTACTTTCGCGTGTCCGGCGCGCGTGGCGAGCGTCTCGTGATGACCTTCGAGAACGCGGCGCAGTGCGCGTTCCCGGAAGGCTGGCGCGACTACGAGGCGGTCGCGAGTTATGACCGTGTGAACTGGTTCCGCGTATCGACGGAATACGACGGCAAGGTGATGAAGATCGATCACACGCCGGACTTCGATCGTATCTATTACGCGTACTTCGAGCCGTACAGCGAAGAGCGCCACTCGGAATTTCTCGGCGCGGTTCAACAGATGCCGCTCGCGACGCTGACCGAACTCGGCAGTTCGGTGCAGGGCCGCCCGATGTCGGTGCTCTCGCTCGGCATCCCGGACTTCGGGGACGCCGAGCCGAAGAAGAAAGTCTGGATCATCGCGCGTCAGCATCCGGGCGAGACGATGGCGGAATGGTTCGTCGAAGGGCTCGTGAAGCGCCTCGCGGGCTTCGGCGACTGGGCGGGCGATCCGGTTGCGCGCTCGCTCTTCGAGCGGGCCATCTTCCATATCGTGCCGAACATGAATCCCGACGGCAGCGTGCTCGGCAACCTGCGCACCAACGCGGCGGGCGCGAACCTGAATCGCGAATGGATGGAGCCGAGTGCGGAACGCAGCCCGGAAGTGCTCGCCGTGCGCGAGGCCATCGCGGAAACGGGCTGCGACCTGTTCTTCGATATCCACGGCGACGAAGCGATTCCCTATGTGTTCGTCGCGGGATCGGAGATGCTGCCGGGCTTCACGCCGCAGCAGGCGAAGGAGCAGAAGGCGTTCGTCGAGTTCTTCAAGCAGGCGAGCCCGGATTTCCAGGACGTGTACGGCTATGAGTCGAGCAAGTATCAGACGGATGCGCTGAAGCTCGCGTCGAAGTACATCGGCAACGAGTACAAGTGCTTGTCGCTCACGCTGGAGATGCCGTTCAAGGACAACGCGAATCTGCCGGATGACAGCGTCGGCTGGAGTGGCGCGCGTAGTGCGGCGCTCGGCGCGTCGATGCTGCAGGCCATCCTGTGGCATCTGCAGTCTTCCGGCGCCTGACGCCGGCGCCTAACCGCTGATGTAAGAAGGGCGTGGCCACTTCGTGTGGCCACGCCCTTTTTTGTCGTGTCTTCGTCGCGGGGAAGGTATCGGCTAGTGCTTCTTGGTCGTCTTCTTCGTCGACTTGGCCGAAGACTTCGACGTGCTCTTCGTCTTGCCCGTAGTCGCCTTGTTCTTCGTGCCGTGTTTGCCCTTCGTACTGTGGGTCGAGCGCGGTTCGGCACGTGGACGCAACGCCGGCACCGGATCGTTCCAGCCGAAAGCGAGCATCTGGCTGCCGACATAACCGCAGCGGAACTTGAGCGGAGTGGGATCGCGCTCACCGTCCTTCGGCATGCCTTGACCTTCGACGGTCACCACGTTGTCCACCTTGATTCGCTGCTTCTTCTCGTCGAACGAATCGTTCCACGGCTCGATCGCGGAATGGGAGGCATCGAACGAGTCGGGCGGAAATTCGACGTGATCGAAAGCCGAAGACGTGCTGGCGATGAAGTTGCCATGCGCGGCGCAATCCGCGACGAGCGGGTTGGCCTTGAAGTCGGTGACGAAGTGGTGAATCAGTTCGTTGCGCTCGTCGAGCGAATCGGCAAAAGCGGAGACCGCGCATGCGAGCGATGCGCATACCGCCATCCGGCCGACGAGCCGCAGGAGCCGGCGCGGTGCGTAGTTACTTTCCATCAAGTCTGGCGCTAAGAAGACACGGGCAAGTAAGATGCGCCGTGTGGGGAAGGAGTTCAATCTTATCGTACTTTGCACGCGTGCCCATCGCCCGGAATCCGATATCCGAGCAATGAGATTGCACGAGGCGGGTAAGATTCGCGAGAGACTTAGACGCGCGGACCGCGGTCGAGGCGATAGCGGCGCACGTCATACGTGGTGATCCACGCAGGTTTGTACACGGCGATCAGGATGGTAAGCAGGCCGGTGAAGAGCGCCTCGCCGACGCCCAGCAGCAGCGAGCCTCGCGTGAACGCCGGAGGTACGACGAACCGGCCGCTGGCGAGCGCCATCTCGAGCAGCACGGTGGCGCCACATGCCGCCGCCACCGCAGCGGCCGAAGTGACGAAGCCGTGCCCGGTGATGAAAGTGAAGAGATTGCGCGGCAACCAGGCATTGCTCAAACGCTGCAACAGGGTCGAGACCGCGACGGGCAGTGCGCCGAAGAGAAGATAGGTGGTCGCTACCGAGAGCCACGAGGCATCGAGAACGACCGCGGCGAGGCCCGTGGTCGCAGCAGTTCCGATCAGCGCGAGCCGCCAGTCGAACAACGTGACCATCAGCGTCGCGCCCAAGAGATGAATGACGGGTCCGTCATCGAACCATGCGTTGCACGCCCAAAGCACCGAGACCGCGACGATGATACCGAGCCACACGTTTTGCAGCGTCGCATCCTGCAGACGAGCGAACGGTCGCTGCAGCAGCCCGAGCGCGAGCACGCCCGCGGCTGCGATCCAGCTGCCGACGGTAAGCCAAAGCGGTAGCGGTGTGTAGAAGAACCCCATGCCTTGCATATTACTCGTTGCGCGTAAAACGTGTGCGCAAAGGACGAACCCGTTTGCCTGGTTTGTTGCTAGAACGTCGACTCAGGCTCGGCGGCCATGGGAAGCGCAGCCGCGTCGTTGTCGAGAAGCGACGGATAACGCGTCCGTGGCCGGCGCAACGGAATCGCGCCTGGCTGCCCCGCGACGACACGCGCGGATCTCTCGCTTCCAATGCGCAGAATTTCAAGGTGCGAGTTCTGCACGCCGTTGTAGATCGCGACCGCGGCGGCCCGATTTGTCGCGCCCAGTTGCTGGAAGATACTTGCAAGGTGGATCTTCACCGTGCCTTCGCTGATACCGAGCGTCTTCGCGATCATCTTGTTCGTGCTGCCCATGTGGACGCAGCGCATGATCTGCTGCTGTCGGGGCGACAGAGCCGGATGGTGGCGGATTTTGAGCGGCAGTTTGGCGATATCCCGAGCGCGGCGGGCGGTGAGCTCGAGCGTCAGTTCCGGGTCGACCACGTCGGGCGGAATGTAGTGGCCGCCGACGAGCACCATCTCAAGCGCGCGAAGGATAAGGATCGGGTCGAGCGCGCGTGGGATCACGCCCATTGCGCCGACACTTATCAGCGCATAGACGAGCGCGGCACCGCAGCGGTCGACCATGATGGCTGCGGGCACGCGGGGCGCTTCGTCGAGCAGGAGCTGCAGGTCGCCGGTACGCATGTCGGGCGCCCAGTCGATCACGATCATGTCGGGTTCGGAGCGTTTCAAGGCGGAACGGGCTTGTCTCCAGTCCTTCGCCTCGGTGAATTGCGCCTGGCGCGCAACGCGGCGCAGCAATGTTTTAAGGCCCGCCCGGCGCTCGGCGTCGGAACCAATAATGTTGATTATCATGCTTTACCTCGTGTCAATACACCCGTTGCCCCTCGGCTCCGGGACTCGACGCCGGATTACATTTCGGCGTCAGTGGCTATATTGACAAATTTAAGCTGATTCGGCCCCCTATCCGAATGGCATAGGCATAAATACACAAAAACCCCGCGCGAGGGCGGGGTTCGTCGTGGTTTGAAGGTGGCTCTCTTGCCGATTGTCAGTGGAAATGAGGCTGCGCCGGCTCTGCGTCCTCGGGCATCTCGGCATGAACGATCTCGCCGAGCGGATCGGCGTAGAGCGGCACACCGCAGTCGTCGCAGAACTCCGGCTCGAAGCGTCCCGCGTGACGCCGCACATCCGAGACGCCTGTTTTTTTGAGCAGCTCGACGATTTCCTCGACCGGGCCATCGGCGCCTTCAAGATCGGCCGCGTCGTCGTCCATCCCCGACTCTCCATTTTCGCGTCCGTAGAGCGGCCACACGACGCCGTAGATCACGTCGTTGCTGCCGCGGCGCGTGAAGCCGATGCGGTATTCGTCGATGCGCCGTTCGCCGAAGCCCGCGATAACCGCGCGTAAATCCTGAGGCGCGGTGCCGAGCGTGTCGAACAGATATCGGACTGCGGTGCGCACAGTGTGGGGACGGACCTGCTCGTCGGCGTCGCGACAGGCCGAGTAGTAGGCGTCGGGAAGCAGGCACTCGAATTCGCAGCCAGGCAAGATGGCGGCGAAGCTCGGCCCGCCTTGAGCGGCCCACTGCTCGAGGCATTGACCACGCTCGACGCGGCTGCCGTTTTCGTCTTCCTGCCAGCGGAAGAACGCCGCACCGGCCGGCACGACGACCAGAGCCAGCAGGAATCGCGGGTCGGCCAGAATCGGCGAGGTTTCGGGAAGATCGGACAGGTTCAGGCGCGCGGCGGTGCCGCTCAACACCGTTTGCAACAATTGTTGCGCGAGGCGTGCGGTATCCACGTGGTGTCGCGGTAACTGGTCGATGCTGTAGAGATAGGGCGCGACGGCGACGCGCGCGTCCGCCGCGAGGACATGCGCCTGCATTTGTGTGCGCAGGGCATCGACGGCATCGCCCTTGAGCGCCCCCGACGGGATCGCATAGCGCGTCCACGCGAGCACCGGCGCGGAAATGAGCAATGCTTCGTGGGGCGCGCCCTCGATGTCGATTCTGAATGACTCGCTGTGCGTCTCGGCCATATCGGCGAGCGCTCCGTAGGCGTCTGGATGATTCTGCTGGAGATGGTCGAGCGCGGCATCGAGCGTCGTCTGATTGCCGTTACGCACGAGCTTGGCGATGAGGGCGTCGAGGCGGGCTTCCCAGAACCTGTCCTCGACGCGGCTTCCGGACGCGAAGAGCGCGAGGGAGAGGCTGACGAGCTTGTCGGCATCCGGGGGGATACGTTTTGCGATTCGCGAGCGCATATAAGTACGAAAGTTAATTGGTGCGGTGAACCTTTGATTGTAGTCGCTCGGACGATGCTTTTAGCGTGCGCCGTAAAGGTCTGTCGATCTGTGGCAGGCGAGGGCGCTCAGAGCGGTCGAATTATTTTTTCGCATCTCACTTGCGGAGGAGGCATTCACTCACTAGAATTCCGTTCCTTCGCGATTCGATGAACGCGAAGGAAGCGGGAGTAGGCGGTATCGGTGGTGTGCTCGGGATGGGTTGTAGAAGGTTCTGAGCGCGGTTGGCAAGAAGAGAAAACGCTTCGAATCTTGTTGACACGAACCGAAA
>NZ_JARUXO010000001.1:1591599-1788085 GCF_031451275.1 Caballeronia sp. LZ029 | reverse complement strand
ACCCGTGTGAAAGTAGGTAATCGTCAGGCTCCTCATGCTAAAAACAAAAACCCCACCCCACAAAGGTGGGGTTTTTGCGTTGGTAGGCCGAATTCCGCACGAACGCCAGCAATCCCTCCTCGAATCTCTCTTCAGTGCTCCGGCAACGCCTCTCGTGCATCGCCAGATGTTTACCCTCCCGCCTCAAAATACTGTATAAATATACAGTAAAACCAAAGATCGCTGAGTGCTCGAACCATGAGCAGGCCCTTGCATTCGCGCTGGACGGGGAAAACTCATGGGTGCAGCACTTTCATTGCTCGACATCGGGCTGACCTCGCATCTGCAGCGTCAGATCTGGCAGGGCAGTCCGATCAACGATCCCGACTCGAACATCATCTCGAGCGGATTTCGGACGCTTGACCTGGCCTTGCCCGGCGCAGGCTGGATGCCCGGCACGGTCACCGAATTGCTGATCGAAGAGAGCGGCGTGGGCGAAATCAGATTGCTCGCTCACATGCTTCGAGAACTGACAGTAAGCAAGGCCCGCTCCGTCATCTTTATCGCGCCGCCGTGGAAGCCCAATCTGGCTGCGTTTCGGGCAATGAAAATCGCGGTCGACAAACTGGTCTGGGTCAAGGCGCCCGAAGATCAGGTGCTCTGGGCTGCGGAACAGTCACTGAAGCAGGAAGGCATCGGCGCCGTGCTGATCTGGCTGCCTCAAGTACGCCCCGAAGCGCTGCGAAGGCTGCAGGTGGCGGCTCAGGAAGCGCGGTCGCTGGCGTTCCTGTTCCGTCCGCTCAAAGCGGCGAGGCAATCATCCGCTGCGCCATTGCGTATGGTCTGCAAACCGATACTTCCCGCCAGCGCACCGACGATGAACCGTCGCGAATGGATGCAAGCCGTCATGCTCGAAATCGACATCATCAAGCGGCGTGGTCCATTGCTGGGCAAGCCGTTGCAGTTGAGCTTGCCGCTGCAGATGCCTGCTCTGCCCGAACACATTCGTCGTGCGCATCAGGCAAGGAAAGCACGAGAGGTCAAACATGTTGTGGATAGCGGTGACATTGCCGCTTTTATCGCTCGAAGCAGTCAGGCCGCCCTCGATGCCCTCGGCATCGGGGAATTCGATTTCGCCTGGAGCAACATCGACGCCGAATGACGTATGCGCCAGCGATATCGATCAACCATGCTTCGCGCTCGCCGATCACGCGCGCATCCTGATGCCCGATCTCGTCGCGTTTCGGCTCGGCGTGCGGCCCGGCAGCACGCGCTCGCATGCGTTCGCGCTCGCGCCGCAACTGACGCTGCTCGCCGTCGATATTCGCGAGGAGCAGAACGCGCTCGAAGCTGTTGCGCTGGCGTTGCTCGCATTTACGCCCAAAGTCGTGCTGGCCCATGCGAACACGGTGCTGCTCGAAGTCGGGGGGAGCATGCGGCTTTTCGGCGGTTTGCGCGCGTTGCTGTCCAAGGTGACATCGACGGTGAAAGGATGTGGCTTCACTTCGCGCATGGGCTGCGCACCGACAGCGTGGGGCGCATGGCTGCTGGCTCACGCGCGCACGCGTCGTGTCGCGCAGCGCGTGCGCATCGTGAAAGAGACGACGCTCGTCCACGTGCTCGATGCGTTGCCCGTATCGCTCATCCCATCGGCGCATTCGCATGGCAACGTGTTCGAGCAGATCGGCTGCGCAACGCTCGCCGATTTGCGTCGGCTGCCACGCAAAGGCGTCGCGCGACGGTTCGGTCAAGGCGTTCTGCAATGGCTCGCACAAGCGTACGGCCAGGCGCCCGATCCGCGCGAGGCGTTTTGCGCGCCGGCGTCGTTCGAGGCTCGGCTCGAATTGCAGGCGCGCGTGGAAAGTGCCGAGGCGCTGCTGTTCGCCGCCGGCCGGCTCGTGCTGCAACTCGCCGGCTGGCTGAGCGCGCACCATGCGGCAGTCAGCGAATTTTCGCTGTTGCTCGAACACGAGCTGGCGACCCGTCACGCGCCGAAAACGTCGACGTTCAAGGTGGCGTGGGCCGTACCGACGCGCGAAGCCGATCACATTCTCTGGCTGCTGCGCGAGAAGCTGAATCAGACGACGCTCGCAGCGCCCGTCATCGAGATGAAGCTTCTCGCCGACAAGGTCAGCGAACATGCGCCGCCGGCCGAGACCCTGTTTCCGATGCCCGGTTCCGACAGCGAATCGATGGCGCAACTGCTCGAACGTCTGAGCGCGCGGCTCGGCGCGGAGAGCGTCGTGCAACTGGTCGCGCGAGACGATCACCGGCCCGAAGCGGCGATGACGGTCGAAGCTTATAAGCCCGCAGGCGAAACGAAGCCGAAGCGCGGGAAGAAATCGGCGAAGACGCAAGCGGTGGTAAAAGCCGATACGCCGACCGAAGCGGAATCCGAAGCGCAAACCGAATCTGACGGGCCGCTCGAACTTCCCGATGTGGCCGTTCCTTCGCAGCCTCGTCCGTCGTGGATACTCGAAACGCCGCAAAAGCTGATTTTGCGCAACGAGCGGCCGTTCTATCGACGCGCGCTGAAGCTGATCAGCCGGACCGAGCGTATCGAGGCGGGATGGTGGGACGGCAATGGCGTCCAGCGCGATTACTACGTCGCCGCCGACGATCGCGGCCGCATGTTCTGGCTGTATCGCGAACGTCTCACCGGTGACTGGTTTCTGCACGGTTTTTTCGGATGATGCCGACATGGACGATTTGAGCGACATCATCGGCCTAGGCGAGGGCGACGAAGGCGACGACAAGGCCGCATTTCCCGGCGCGATGTCGGCCTCGGCGCTGTTGCCCGGCTATGCCGAACTGCATTGCCTGAGCAACTTCTCGTTTCTGCGCGGCGCATCGCATCCGCAGGAGCTGGCTGCGGCAGCGCTCGAACACGGCTATACCGCGCTCGCGATCACGGACGAATGCTCGCTCGCGGGCGTCGTGCGTGCGCATGCCGCGATCAAGGACATCGAAGCGAAGGCGCGCGCCGATGCCGAAGCCGCGCAGCTTGCCGGCGAGCCGCCACCGAAGAAGCAGGAACTGAAGCTGATCATCGGCAGCGAACTGCATCTTACCGATGCCGATGGCGCGCCGTTCTGCACGCTCATCGCGCTCGCGACGAATCGGGCGGGCTACGGCAATCTGTCGGAGCTGATTTCGCAAGCGCGCGCTCGTTCGCCCAAGGGCAGCTACAAGATAGGTCCGGAGGACTTCACGGATCCGGCCGCGTCATCCAACGCGGCCGATCTGCGCGGCGATATCGCGCATCTGAAGCATTTGCCCGATTGCATCCTGATTCTCGTGCCGCAGAGATCGGCGACGCTCGCCGATACGCTCGACCGCGCGCACTGGCTAGCCGGCTTTGCCGCGGGCCGTGCGTGGCTCGCGCTGGAGCTCTGGCAGGACGGCAGCGACGACGAGCGGCTTGCTTCGTGTCGCGTGATCGCCGAAGCGAGCGGATTGCCGCTCGTCGCGGCGAGCGGCGCGCTGATGCACGCGCGCTCGCGCAAGCCTTTGCAGGACACGCTCACCGCGATTCGCCTGAACCGGCCGCTTGCCGAATGCGGGTACGCGCTCGAAGCGAACGCGGAGCGGCATCTGCGCACGCGGCTGCGCATCGGCGCGCTATATCCAAAGGAGGCGATCAGGCAAACGCTGAAGGTGGCCGCCTGTTGCACCTTCTCGCTCGACGAACTCAAGTACGAATATCCCGAGGAACTGGTGCCACCCGGCGAGACGCCCGCGAGCTATCTGCGCAAACGGGTGATCGCGGGTGCGCTGCAACGCTGGCCGAACGGCATGGATGCCGAGACGATAGGTCTTATCGAAAAGGAGCTGGCGCTCATCGCCAGGCTGGAATACGAGAAGTACTTCCTGACGGTGTATGACATCGTTTCGTTCGCGCGTAGCCAGAATATTCTGTGTCAGGGACGCGGCTCGGCGGCGAATTCGATCGTCTGTTATTGCCTGTTCATCACTGAGCTCGATCCGGTCCGGATGGGCTTGCTGATCGAGCGCTTTATTTCTCAGGCGCGCAACGAGCCGCCCGATATCGACGTCGATTTCGAGCATCAGCGGCGCGAGGAAGTCATCCAGTACATCTATCGGAAGTACGGGCGGCATCGCGCGTCGCTGGCGGCGTCGCTCATCACGTATCACACGCGCAGCGCGCTGAAGGACGTCGGCAAGGCGCTCGGGCTCGATGCGTCGCTGATCGAGCGCATCGGCAAGTCGCAGCAATGGTGGGACGGGCCGTCGGCGGTGGCGGGCTATCTCAGGGAAGCGGGCTTCAGCGACGATTCGCACGTCACGAAGCATCTCATCCGGCTGACGCGCGAGTTGCGCGGCTTTCCGCGGCATCTGTCGCAGCACGTCGGCGGTTTCGTGATCGCGCGGGAACGTTTGTCGCGGCTCGTACCGATCGAAAACGCCGCGATGAAAGACCGCTGCGTAATCCAGTGGGACAAGGACGACATCGATCAGCTGAAGCTCCTGAAAGTGGACGTGCTCGCGCTCGGCATGCTGTCGGCGATCCGGCGCGCCCTCGAATTCGTCGCGCTGCGGCGCGGCGTGCCGGGTTTCGGGGTCTCGCATATTCGCCGCGAGGACAAGGCCGTCTACGAGATGTGCTGCCGCGCGGACACCATCGGCGTGTTTCAGATCGAATCGCGCGCGCAGCAAAGCATGCTGCCGCGCCTGAGACCGCAGAAATACTACGACCTCGTGATCGAAGTGGCGATCGTGCGGCCCGGCCCGATTCAGGGCGGCATGGTGCATCCGTATCTACGCCGCAAACAGGGGCTGGAGGACGAAGAGTATCCGAAAGAGGAACTGCGGCCGGTGCTCGGCCGCACGCTCGGCGTGCCGATTTTTCAGGAGCAGGTGATGAAGCTCGCGATGGTCGCGGCGGGCTACACGGCGGAGCAGGCCGATCAGTTGCGCCGCGCGATGGCCGCGTGGCGCCGTGGCAGTCATCTGGAGAAATATCAGGCCGATCTCATGAAGAAGATGCTTGCGCGCGGCTACGAGCACGATTTCGCCGCGCGCGTGTGCAAGCAGATCGAGGGGTTCGGCGAATACGGTTTTCCGGAAAGTCATTCGGCGAGCTTCGCGCTGCTCGTTTATATCAGCGCGTGGATCAAGCGTTACGAGCCTGCGGCCTTTCTGGCCGGTTTGCTGAACAGCCAGCCGCTCGGTTTCTATTCGCCGTCGCAACTCGTGCAGGATGCGCGGCGTCACGGCGTGCCGGTGTTCGCGCCCGATGTTTCCCTGAGCGATTGGGAGTCGGTGCTGGAAGCGCGGTCAGGCGATGGCGAGCGAGTCGTGTTCGATGCCGGCAAGGAGCGGCGACGCCAGCAGTTCTATGGCGCGGCCGCGTCGGATCGTGTGTTTCGGAAGACCGTGCAGCGCGCGGCGCGCAGACTCAGAAAGCGCGTCGAGCTGGATGGACGGCAATACGGCGCGAAAGGGCCGGGCGTGCGGATCGGCCTGCAACTGATCAAGGGTCTTCCGCAGGCGGCGGCCGAGCGAATCATGGCAGCGCGCGCGCAAGCGCCATTTATCGATGTCGACGATCTCACGCGTCGTGCCGCCCTGTCACGACGCGAACTCGAAGCGCTCGCGGCAGGCAATGCGCTGGCGAGCATCGCGGGACATCGACGTCAGGCGTGGTGGGCGGTCACCGCGCAACAGCGCGCGCCGGAATTGCTGCGCGATGCGCCGATGAGCGAGGCTCCGCTCCTGCTGCCGGAAGCATCGGAAGGCCGTGAAATCGTCGACGATTACGCGAGCCTCGGACTCACGTTCAATCGTCATCCGCTCGCGCTTTTGCGGGACAAGCTTTCTCGCCTGCGTTTCAAGACCGCCGCCGAACTCGCGGACATCAGAAACGGACGCTTCGTGCGCGCGTGCGGCATCGTGACGGTGCGGCAAAGGCCGGGCACGGCGAACGGCACGATCTTCGTATCGATCGAGGACGAAACCGGTGCGATCAACGTGATCGTCTGGCCGGGCCTCGTCGAGAAGCAGCGCAAAGTGCTGCTTGGCGCGTCGCTGCTCGGCGTGCACGGCGTCTGGCAGATGGAGGGCGAGGTGCGTCATCTGGTGGCGCAACGGCTCGAAGACCATAGCGCGCTGCTCGGCCGCCTCGCCGCGCCGAGCCGCGATTTTCACTGATCTGGGAAGTCCGGATATCTGGCGAGCAGCCCGGCTATCGCGCTGTCGAACGGCGTACGCCGGCCGATGCCCAGCGCTTCCAGCCGTCCGGAATCGAGATGACAGTCGCGCGGACGCGGCGTCGCGTCCGTCGGCGTGCGCTGCGCGACGAGCTTCGCGTCAATTTTCAGCGCTCGCGCGATGCGTTGGGCGATATCGAACTTCGTCATTGGCTCGTCGCCGGACCATTGCGTGATGCCGGAGATCGTCGCGCCTTTCGCGTGATGTTCGAGCATCTCGCGGATCACCACGGCGACATCGGGCGTGAACGTCGGATAGCGCGTCGCCCAGGCGTCCATCGACGCGGGCGGGCTCGCCGCATCGGCCGATTTCACGATTGCGGGCGTGAGGCTCGTCACCGCCGATTCGTTCCAGTCCGTGAACGGCCCATAAAGCAGCGGCAAGCGCAGCACGCAGGACGCCGGGTCGCTCTCGAGCAACGCGCGTTCGCCGTCCAGCTTGCTTTGCCCGTAGGCGTTGAGCGGCGCGGGCGCATCGTCGGGGATATAGGGCGGGGCTTTGCCGTCGAACACGTAATCCGTCGAAATCGACAGGACCCATGCGCCGAGCGAACGCGCTTCGTTTGCGATCATGCTCAGCGCATCGACGTTCAGTGCGCGTGCGAGCGCCGGATCGTTTTCGCAGACGTCCGGACGCCGCTCCGCCGCCGCGACCACGATCGCATCGGGCGCGAACTCGCGAAAGAATGCGGACACCGCGTCCCGGTCGAGCAGATCGAGTTTCGCGTTCCGTGCGTCGGCACGGCTGTGGGCCGTGCGCACGATGCGCCACTCTTTCGCGCCAGGCGCGCTCGCCAGTTCGCCCGCGATGGCGCGGCCCAGCAATCCCGACGCGCCAATGAGCGCGACGGTGAACCCTTCGCTCCCCTTCATGCCGACGCGACGCCGACGACCGTGTAGCCTGCCTCGTCGATGGCTTCCTTCAGCGCGTCGCTCGATTTCCCGGACTCGACGGCGACGGTGCCGCGTTCCAGATCGACGCGAACCTGAGCCTGCGGGTCGATTTCCTGGATCGAGCGCGTCACGGCCGCGACGCAGTGCTGGCAACTCATGCCCTGAACTTCGAATTCGGTCATTGCGGTTTCCTCTTTAAAAAGCGCGGATCAACGTCATCGTATACCTTGCCATGATGGGAAGGTGTAGAGTCGGGATGACATTTTTCCAGGAGCGAACGATGAACATCGGCGAAGCGGCCCGCGCCTCGGGCGTGACGGCGAAGATGATCCGCTATTACGAGAGCGTCGGCTTGCTCAATCCGGTCGGGCGGACGTCGTCTGGATATCGCGTGTACGGCGATCCGGAAGTGCATGCGCTGCGCTTCGTGCGACAGGCGCGTCGGCTGGGCTTTCTCGTCGAGGATATCCGCAAGCTGCTTGCGTTATGGCACGACCGGTCGCGGGCGAGCGCCGAGGTGAAGTCGATCGCATTGGAGCACGTCGCGGAGCTCGACCGCCGAATCGCCGAGTTGACGGAAATGCGCGACACGCTGTCGCATCTGGCGACTCACTGTCATGGCGACGCCCGTCCGGATTGCCCGATTCTGGACAAGCTGGCGCAGTGATGCACCAGTATGGTGCTTAAAGATGCAAAAACACGCGCTAATTGTCCGAAAAATCATTGCTTTAGCGCAAATATCTGCCCGCACCATTCCGAAACCGAATGCACAGTATTCAAGCATTTCACTACCCCGGCGCGGCCGTTCTCCTCTATAATCCGGGTATTCCCTAGTGCGGGTAATCCCTGACCCGAATTGCCAGGGATCTGTTAAAGACCTTGGAGAACATCATGTTTGCATTTCTGATCGAAAAACTGAGCTTTTGGTTTGAAGCCGCTGAGCAACGCCGCCGTGAAGCGTATCTCGCGCAGTCGACGGACATCGTCCAGCTCGAAAAGCGCATCCGCTCGCTCGAATCGAACGGCTACAACGCGTAAGCGTTTCGTTCCTGGCGTCGAAAACGCCGAACGTAAAATTGAAAAGCCCCGCATCGCGGGGCTTTTGCATTCCTGCTGCGGCACGCGCGGCAGAGCTTCAATGCTTAGGCGGATGCTGCTCCAGCCACTGCTTCATGAATGCGATTTCCTTGTCCTGCGAAGCGATGATGTCCTTCGCAAGCTTGCGGAGCTTCGCGTCCTTGCCGTATTTTAATTCGACCTTCGCCATTTCCACCGCGCCCTGGTGATGCGGAATCATGTGCGCGACGAAATCCCGATCGGCGTCGCCCGTGTATTCGACGCCCGACATGCCCGACATCATTTTCTGATCGGCGGCTTGAAATGCCGCGGTCGATGACACGTCGGTGGGCTTCGGCGCGTGCGGTTCCATGTTCATCCCCGGCATTGCATCGCTCGCAGGCGCGGCGGACTGTGCGATCGCGCTTGCGCTACAGAGGGCGGTGAAGATGGCAAGCGCGATTCGTTTCGATTTCATCGTATCTCCTGTGAAAAGGGCGGTTGCGAAGCTGCTTCTGAGTCCGAACGCCTAGCCTAAAGCTTGCCATCGGGGTAAGGTAAAGCAGTTTCGTCTACTAAAAGAGCACACGATGCCAGGCCACATCAACGACACGACGAATAAACGCATCCGCGATCGCGTCGCGAGAATCGCATGTGTTTGCGTCGCGCTCGCCGCAGCTTTGTTCGGCTCGCAGTCGACGCTCGCCAAGCCGGGCGGTGAGCCTCTCGTGCTCGATACGCAAACCGGTATCCACAGCGGCGTCAGCGGAACCGTGCTTCAGAGCGGGCCGCTCGGCGGTCCCGGCATGGTGCGGATGGCGACACTCCCCGGCCTGCCGCAGGAGGCCGAGCCGCCGATCGTAGTTTCACCCTACGTCGAATACTCGAACGGGCAGAGCACCGTGCCTACGCAACCCGGCGGCGGGATACGGCCGCGAGTTCCGCGCACAATTCATCCCTGATCGCTGGCCAGGCTCAGTCCGCGCGATGTTCCAGCTTGAACGACGCGTTGTCGTCCTCGCCGAGCGCATCGACGAGATAGGGCAGTGAAGCCTTCAGCTCCTTCGCCAGCGTGTAGGGCGGATTGATCACGAACATGCCGCTGCCGAACAGGCCGAAGCCGTCAGTCGGCGGATTTCGCACAGTCAGGGATGCATGCAGCCAACCCTTCGGCTGGATGGCTTTCAACTGGTCGGCGAAGCGCTGCGACTCGATGCGCGTGACGATCGGATACCAGACCGCGTACGTCCCCGTGGCGAAGCGCTTGATGCTTTCCTCGAGACATGTGAGCGTGCGGGCGTAGTCGCGCTTGTCCTCGTACGACGGGTCGATCAGCACGAGCGCGCGGCGCGGCGGCGGCGGCAGGAGCGCCTTGATGCCGTCGAAGCCGTCGCCTTCGTAAATCATCGCGCGCCGGCCGGCATCCCGGAAATTGTGGCGCAGCACGTCGATCTCCGTGCTGTGCAGCTCGAAAAGCCGCATGCGATCCTGCTCGCGCATCGTGCGCCAGGCGAGATAGGGCGAGCCGGGGTAAAAGCGCAGACCGCCGTCGGGATTCAGCGCCTTCACTTCATCGACATAGTCAGCGAGGAGCGGCGGCAGATCGTCCCGATCCTGGAGCTTCCCGATCCCCGTTTCGAACTCCGCGTTTTTCGCCGCGTAGCCTTCGGTGAGCGAGTAGACGCCGGCGCCGGCGTGCGTGTCGATGTACCAATACGATTTGTCCTTCAGGCCGAGATGGCGAAGCATCTGAATGACGATTGCGTGTTTCAGCACATCGGCGTGATTGCCCGCATGAAAGGCGTGACGATAACTGAGCATGTCGAGAGGCCCGCGCGGGGCGTGAGAAAACAGGAATGAAAAGGTGCGGGGAAGGGGGCCTATTCTAGCCGACGCCGCCCACCGCAAGATTCATGACGCCCGGCTTACGCTGCAGCGCACTGCGTCCTTCATGCACAATAGCCGCTCCCGGACATTCATGAACAGTCGGCCGAACGGCATAGGCATCCTGATGTTTCGAATGAGCTTTCCTATGCCGAACGGCCAGCTTGATGGTCGTGCTGACAGATGTTTTCATTCACCTGATGTCTTCCACTGGATAGGAGGTTCGCATGTCCTCAAACGGTAAGCTCGACGGCAAGACCGCGGTCGTGACGGGCGCGGCGAGCGGCATTGGCCGCGCGATTGCATTCACGCTCGCCGGCGCGGGCGCGGCGGTCGCCATCGCGGATCTGAATCAGGCGGGCGCGGACGCGGTCGCCGAGGAGATTCGCGGCCAGGGCGGAAAGGCCATCGGCATCGCGATGGACGTGACGAACGAAGATGCGGTGAATCAGGGCATCGATCGCGCCGCGTCGGAACTCGGCTCGGTGGACATCCTCGTGTCGAATGCGGGCATCCAGATCGTCAATCCGATCGAAAACTACGCGTACGCCGACTGGAAGAAGATGATGGCCATCCACGTCGACGGCGCGTTTCTCACCACCAAAGCCGCACTGAAGCACATGTACAAGGACGATCGCGGCGGCGTCGTGATCTACATGGGTTCGGTGCATTCGCACGAGGCGTCGCCGCTCAAGTCGGCCTATGTGACCGCTAAGCACGGCTTGCTCGGCCTCGCGCGCGTGCTCGCCAAGGAGGGCGCGAAGCATAACGTGCGTTCGCACGTCGTCTGTCCGGGCTTCGTGCGCACGCCGCTCGTCGACAAGCAGATTCCCGAGCAGGCGAAGGAACTGAAGATCAGCGAAGAGGAAGTCGTGAAGCGCGTGATGCTGGGCGGCACCGTGGACGGCGTGTTCACCACCGTCGAGGATGTCGCGCAGACCGTGCTCTTCCTGTCCGCGTTCGAGACGGCGGCGCTGACGGGGCAATCGTTTGTCGTGAGCCACGGCTGGTTCATGCAATAAGGGAGAACACGCGGGATGTCGGAAATCGAGAACGAAAACGCGGTGCGCGTGTCAGCTTCGGCCGAAGCGCGCGCGCAGTCCCGGATCCATTTGCCACCCTACGAGACGATCGCGCTGATGCTGCAGGGCGGCGGCGCGCTCGGCGCCTATCAGGCGGGCGTCTATCAAGGGCTTCACGAGGCGGACATTCATCCGAACTGGATCGCCGGCATCTCCATCGGTGCGCTCAACACGGCGCTCATCGCGGGTAATGCGCCGGAACATCGCGTGACGCGTTTGCTGGAATTCTGGGAGACGATCTGCCAGCCGGCATTCGGTTTCCCGTTGCCCGCCTTCGTCGAGCGCGCGCTTTTCGATTCCGGCGACGAGATTCGCAAGGCCTTCACCGCGTTGCAGGCCGCGGGCGCGGTCGTCGAAGGGCAGAAGGGCTTTTTCATTCCGCGCTTTCCGCCGCCGTCGCCGATCGCGTCGGGCTCGCCGCAAACCGCGAGCTACTACGACACGACGCCGCTCAAGGCCACGCTCGAGCGTCTTTGCGATTTCGACCGCATCAACTCCGGCGAGACGCGCGTTTCGGTCGGCGCCGTGAATGTCGCGACGGGCAATTTCGCCTATTTCGACAACACGCAGATCGAGTTGCGCGCCGAGCATTTCATCGCATCCGGCGCGCTGCCGCCGGGTTTTGCCGCGGTCGAGATCGATGGCCAGTTCTACTGGGACGGCGGCCTCATGTCGAACACGCCGCTTTACGAGATCGCGCAGGCGACGCCGCGACGCGACACGCTCGCCTTCCAGGTCGATCTGTGGAGCGCGCGCGGGCCGGTGCCGGACAGCATCGTCGACGTAATGGGACGCGTGAAGGACGTGCAGTATTCGAGCCGCACGCGCCTCGTTACGGATCAGATGCAGCGTTCGCAGCGCTACCGCAACGTGTTGCAGCATGTGCTCGACCTCGTGCCCGAAGAGACTCGGAAGAATGATGAATGGTGCAGGCTTGCCGCCGAGTTGGCGTGTTCGAAGCGCTACAACATCATTCACCTGATCTATCGGCAAAAGGAATACGAGGGCCATTACAAGGACTATCAGTTCGGCCTTTCGACGATGCGCGAGCACTGGGAGAGCGGTCTCGCCGACATGCGCCGCACGCTTACGCATCGCGACTGGCTCGACATGCCCAACGGCGAATCACGCTTCGTCACGCACGACATCCATCGCGACGAACGGTGAGCGCGTTCCGAGCGCCGGAATGCCCGGTTGGGCGAGAAAGTGTGTCACTTTGTATAATCGCGGACGCATTCCGGCGGCTGTCTCAGTCGACGCCGCCGGGCGCCACCACTTTTCCCGGCTTTAGATGAACTCGATCGCGATCTGCTTCGTCTGTCTCGGCAACATCTGCCGCTCGCCCAGTGCGGAGGCGGTGATGCGCGACCTCGTCGAGCGCGCGAAGCTCTCTGAGCGGATCGTTATCGATTCGGCGGGCACGGGCGACTGGCATATCGGCGAGCCGCCGGACGAGCGTGCCCAGAAAGCGGCGAAGAAGCGCGGCTACGATTTGTCGACGTTGCGCGGCCGTCAGGTCGCCGCCGCCGATTTCGCGCGTTTCGACCTGTTCATCGTCATGGATGACGCGAACGCCACCGCATTGACGGCGGTTTGCCCGCCCGAGTATCGCGACAAGATTCGCCTGCTCATGGAGTTCGCCACGAACGACGACAGCCGCGTCGTCGTCGATCCCTACTTCGGTGGCGAGGAAGGTTTCGAAAAAGTGCTCGATCAGTGCGAGGACGCCTGCGAGGGCTTGCTGAAGGCCTTGCGTGCCCAACTGACGGCCTGACAGCCCGCGCCCGCACGCCAGCCGTGCGAGTGCCGAAGAAACCAATTAAAAAGCTACTTATCTCGTCCCGGATACTTGACTAAAACTGTGGGATATTTATACTTGACGAAAATCATCGAGTATTAGCGTTAGCCCCCAATTATGAGACTCACCACGAAAGGCCGTTTCGCCGTCACGGCGATGATCGACCTGGCGTTGCGCCAGGAGCAGGGCCCGGTGACGCTGGCAGGCATCAGTCAGCGCCAGCGCATCTCGCTTTCCTATCTCGAACAGCTCTTCGGCAAGCTGCGGCGGCATGAGATCGTCGAGTCGGTTCGCGGACCGGGCGGTGGTTACAACCTCGCGCGCCGCGCGGAGAACGTCACGGTCGCCGACATCATCATCGCGGTCGACGAGCCGATCGACGCCACGCAATGCGGCGGCAAGGGAACGTGCGAAGGCACGAAGCAGCACGACGGCCACTGCATGACCCACGAACTCTGGGCGACGCTCAACCAGAAGATGGTCGAGTATCTGGATTCCGTCTCCTTGAAGGATCTGGTCGACCAGCAGCGCGCACGCGAAGGTTCGTCGACTGTGCTGCGTGACCGGCGCGCCGAATCGGCTGGCGTAGAGGCCGCGCGCGTCGCGCCCAAGGGTCCGAATTCCATTTTCAACCTGGCCGGATGACATAGGCGTTGCGCCGGCACGAGAGCCGGGCGCGCAGATAGAAGGCATCCCAGCCAAGAGCTTTGACCGATTTCCCGGAGCGACTGATGAACAACGATATTCCCCACCTGCCCATTTACATGGACTACAGCGCGACGACCCCCGTCGATCCGCGCGTGGTGGACAAGATGATCCCGTATCTTCGCGAGCAGTTCGGCAATCCGGCCTCGCGCAGCCATCAGTACGGCTGGGATGCGGAGCGTGCGGTCGAGGAAGCGCGCGAGAACGTCGCGGCGCTCGTGAACTGCGATCCGCGCGAGATCATCTGGACGTCGGGTGCAACGGAATCGGACAACCTCGCGATCAAGGGCGCCGCGCACTTCTACAAGAGCAAGGGCAAGCACATCATCACGGTGAAGACCGAGCACAAGGCCGTGCTCGACACCACGCGTGAACTGGAACGCGAAGGCTACGAAGTCACGTATCTCGACGTGAAGGACGACGGTCTCATCGATCTGGACAAGCTCAAGGCGGCGATCCGCCCGGACACGATTCTCGTGTCGGTCATGAGCGTGAACAACGAAATCGGCGTGATCCAGGACATCGAGGCGATCGGTGAGATCACGCGTGAGAAGGGCATCATTTTCCACGTCGATGCGGCGCAGGCCACCGGCAAGATCCAGATCGACCTGCAAAAGCTGAAGGTCGACCTGATGTCGTTTTCGGCGCACAAGACGTACGGCCCGAAGGGCATCGGCGCGCTGTACGTGCGTCGCAAGCCGCGCGTGCGCATCGAGGCGCAGATGCACGGCGGCGGTCACGAGCGCGGCATGCGTTCGGGCACGCTCGCGACGCATCAGATCGTCGGCATGGGTGAAGCGTTTCGCATCGCGCGTGAGGAAATGGCGACGGAAAACGAGCGCATCCGCATGCTGCGCGACCGTCTGCTGAAGGGCCTGCAGGACATCGAAGAGGTGTACGTCAACGGCGACATGGAGCGTCGTGTGCCGCACAACCTCAATATCAGTTTCAATTTCGTCGAAGGTGAATCGCTGATCATGGCGGTGAAGGATGTCGCGGTGTCGTCGGGATCGGCGTGCACGTCGGCTTCGTTGGAGCCGTCGTACGTGCTGCGTGCGCTCGGCCGCAACGACGAACTCGCGCACAGCTCGATCCGCTTCACGGTCGGCCGTTTCACCACCGAGCAGGATGTCGACTACGTGATCAACCTGCTGAAGACCAAGATCGCGAAGCTGCGCGATCTGTCGCCGCTCTGGGAAATGCACAAGGACGGCATCGACATCTCGACCATCCAGTGGGCCGCGCACTGAGCGACACGCGTCACCGAACAAAGGAGAGTTTGAATCATGGCTTATAGCGACAAGGTTCTGGACCACTACGAAAATCCGCGTAACGTCGGCTCGTTCTCGAAGGACGACGACACCGTCGGCACCGGCATGGTCGGCGCGCCGGCCTGCGGCGACGTGATGAAGCTGCAGATCCGCGTTGGCGCGGATGGCGTGATCGAAGATGCGAAGTTCAAGACGTATGGCTGCGGTTCGGCGATCGCATCGAGCTCGCTCGTCACCGAGTGGGTGAAGGGCAAGACGCTGGATCAGGCGCTGACGATCAAGAACACGCACATCGCCGAGGAACTGGCGCTGCCGCCGGTGAAGATCCACTGCTCGATTCTCGCGGAAGACGCGATCAAGGCAGCGGTCCTCGATTACAAGCAGCGACATGGCGTCGTGGCGCCGGAAGCGCAGGCGACGGAAGCGAAGCAGCACGCGGCTTAAGTGACGAAAGCGGGCGCCATGCAGGTGCGTGGCGCCTCGAAGAGAGAAGCGAAGACTATGGCAATCACGTTGACGGATAAAGCGGCACAACACGTGCAGAAGTATCTGACGCGGCGCGGCAAGGGCGTCGGCCTGCGGCTGGGCGTGCGCACGACGGGCTGTTCGGGTCTGGCGTACAAGCTCGAATATGTCGATGAACTCACGCCTGAAGACACCGTGTTCGAGACGTCGGGCGTGAAGATCGTGATCGATCCGAAAAGTCTTCCGTATCTCGACGGCACCGAACTGGACTTCGCCCGCGAAGGTCTGAACGAAGGCTTCAAGTTCAACAACCCGAACGCGAAGGACGAGTGCGGCTGCGGCGAATCGTTCCGCGTCTGACGCGGATCACGCCGGCGGCATCGGCAAAAGAGGCGGCGCGTGCCGCCTTTTTCATTCGCGCACACTGAATCCATAGACATAGCATGGCCTCGCTCACCGACAGTCACTTCGACCTCTTCGATCTGCCGCAGACGTTCGCCGTCGATCCGCACAAACTCGACGACGCTTATCGCACCGTGCAGGCGCAAGTGCATCCGGATCGGTTCGCCGCAGCCGGCGATGCGCAGAAACGTCTCGCCATGCAATGGGCCACGCACGCGAACGAGGCCTATCAGACCTTGCGCGATCCGTTGAAGCGCGCGCGCTATATGCTGTCGCAGCGCGGTATCGACGTCGGCGCGGAGAACAACACCGCGATGGAGCCCGCGTTCCTGATGCAGCAGATGGAATGGCGCGAAAATATCGAGGATGCCGCGGGCGCGAAGAACATCGGCGCGCTCGAAGCGCTGCTCGACGAATTGCGTGAAGAAGAGCGCGTGCGGTTCACGAAACTCGAAGCGCTGATCGACAGCAGATCCGATCAGGCCGCGAGCGAGGCGGTGCGGCAATTGATGTTCATCGAACGCGTGGCGCATGAAATCGGCGCGCAGATCGAGCGGCTGGAACACGCGTAAGACGAGTCAGCCGCAATAACCCCATAAGACCAACGATGGCTTTACTGCAAATCTCAGAACCCGGCATGGCCCCGGCGCCGCATCAGAGGCGCGTGGCGGTCGGTATCGATCTCGGCACGACGAACTCGCTCGTCGCGGCCGTGCGCAGCAGCGTACCCGAAGCGCTGCCCGACGAGGACGGCCACGTGCTGCTGCCGTCGGTGGTGCGCTATCTGGAGAAGGGCGGACGGCGCATCGGCCGGACCGCGAAGGAGGAAGCCGTCATCGATCCGCGCAACACGATCGTGTCGGTCAAGCGCTTCATGGGCCGCGGCAAGAGCGAAGTCGAGGGCGCCGAGAACGCGCCGTACGATTTCATCGACGCGCCCGGCATGGTGCAGATTCGCACCATCGATGGCGTGAAGAGCCCGGTCGAAGTATCGGCGGAAATTCTCGCGACGCTGCGTTATCGCGCGGAAGACACGCTCGGCGAGGATCTCGTCGGCGCGGTGATCACGGTGCCCGCCTATTTCGACGAAGCCCAGCGGCAGGCGACCAAGGACGCGGCGAAACTCGCCGGCCTGAACGTGCTGCGCCTCCTGAACGAACCGACCGCGGCCGCGATCGCCTACGGTCTGGACAACGGTTCCGAAGGCCTTTTCGCCGTCTACGATCTCGGCGGCGGCACATTCGATCTGTCGATCCTGAAGCTCACGAAGGGCGTGTTCGAGGTGCTCGCGGCGGGCGGCGATTCCGCGCTCGGCGGCGACGATTTCGATCACGCGCTGTATCGCCATGTGCTGGAGCAGGCGGGCGTCGCGCTCGATACGCCTGAAGACGTGCGCCTGATGCTCGATCGCGTGCGCTCGGCGAAGGAAGCGCTGTCGGACGTGCCCGAGACGCGCGTGCAGGCCACGCTTTCCACGGGCGTCGAAATCGACGTCGCCGTGAGCGAGGCGCAATTCGCCGCGCTGGCGGAATCGCTCGTCGCGCGCACGCTCACGCCGACGAAAAAAGCGCTGCGCGACGCGAAGGTCGCGCCCAAGGACATCAAGGGCGTCGTGCTGGTCGGCGGCGCGACGCGCATGCCGGTCATCCGGCGCGCGGTCGAGGCGTTCTTCGGCCAGCCGCCGCTCGTCAATCTCGATCCGGATCAGGTCGTCGCGCTCGGCGCCGCGATCCAGGCCGATCTGCTCGCCGGCAACCGCCGTGGCGAAGGCGACGACTGGCTGCTGCTCGACGTGATTCCGCTGTCGCTCGGCGTCGAGACGATGGGCGGCCTCACCGAAAAGATCATCCCGCGCAACTCGACGATTCCCACCGCGCGCGCGCAGGATTTCACGACCTTCAAGGACGGACAGACCGCGATGGCGATTCACGTCGTCCAGGGCGAGCGCGAGCTCGTGTCCGACTGCCGCTCGCTCGCGCGCTTCGAGCTGCGCGGCATTCCGCCGATGGCGGCCGGCGCCGCGCGCATTCGTGTGACCTATCAGGTCGATGCGGACGGGCTGCTTTCGGTGTTCGCGCGCGAGCAGGGATCGGGCGTGGAGGCGTCGGTGGTGGTGAAGCCGTCATATGGTCTTGCCGATGACGAAGTCGCCCGCATGCTCGAAGAGAGCTTCCAGACTGCGGAAACCGACATGCGCGCGCGCGCGTTGCGCGAGGCGCAGGTGGAAGCGGAGCGTCTGATCGAAGCGACGCACGCCGCGCTCGAAACCGACGGCGAACTGCTCGACGACGAAGAGCGCGCGGACATTCTGACGCTCGTGACCGGCCTCACGGCGCTCGCGAGCGGCGATTCGGTCGAAGAGATCGAGGACGCCACGAAGGCGCTCGCCACCGGCACCGACGAGTTCGCCGCGCGGCGCATGAACAAGAGCATTCGCCGCGCGCTCGCGGGCCGCAAGCTCGACGACGTCTGATCGTCGCGCGGTTATCGAACAAACAAGCATTTACGGAAAATCAGTCCCATGCCTCAAATCGTTGTGCTGCCTCACGTGGAACTCTGCCCGGATGGCGCGGTGATCGACGCCGACGTCAGCAAGAGCATCTGCGACAACCTGCTGGAACACGGCATCGAGATCGAGCATGCCTGCGAGAAATCGTGCGCTTGCACGACGTGCCACGTCATCATTCGCGAGGGCTTCAACGCGCTCGAGCCGTCCGAGGAAGACGAGGACGATCTCCTCGACAAAGCGTGGGGTCTCGAACCGACATCGCGGTTATCATGTCAGGCAATGGTGCCTGCCGACGAGGACCTGGTGGTCGAGATCCCGCGGTACTCCATCAATCACGCCAAAGAAAATCACTGACAGGAGGCTCGCCCATGAAGTGGACAGATACTCAGGAGATCGCGATGGCACTCACCGACGCGCATCAGGATATCGATCCCCAATATGTGCGTTTCACTGACCTGCATCGCTGGATTACTGAACTGGACGGTTTCGACGACGATCCACAAAAGTCCAACGAAAAGATTCTGGAGGCGATCCAGGCGGCCTGGATCGAGGACGCGGATTACTGATTCGGTCCTGCCTGCATTCCCAAGAACGGCGGCTCATTGCGAGCCGCCGTTTTGTTTTTGCTGGCGACTTTCCGCTCATTCGCAACGCATTTCATGTTTGACAGAACTTGACGTCGCGAGCGTTGTTGCCCCTTCCCCTGCGACTTAAAATCGCGCCCGCTGCGCGTCGGCAATCAACTCCGGCCCGCTGAATCACGCGTTCGGAAAAGGAATTGCCCGCGTGACAATGCTTCGCATTGCAAACAAATTTCACATTGCCGAACTGGCGGCGGGCAACGGTCCCGCTGCGGACTATCCGCTGGCGATCACTTGGGGAGAAGTAAATGGGGAAACTCGGCCTGTCGAGGCGCGGTTTTCTGAAGGCGAGTGCGCTCGCTGGCGTGTCGGTGTTCGTTGCGCCGCTCGGCAGCCGTGCATTCGCCGCGTTGTTCGAAGAGAAGATTCTGACTCCCGTCCAGTGGGACGCGACGAGCGGCGGCGCGAAGTTTCGCATCGATGGCATCGCGAAGGTGACGGGCGCGAAGGTGTTCGCGCGTGACGTTCGCGCGGCGGACATGCCGCATTGGCCGAAAGACCAGTCGCACGCGCTGATCCTGCGCACGACGCGCGCCGACTGCATCTACGAGGGCTTCGATCTCTCGATGCTCGACGGCGGCCTCGCGCCCGATCGCACCGTCACGGCGGACGATCTCGCGCGCGACAAGCTCGCGTTTCCCGCCTTCTATGGCGACGACATGCTGCTGCCCGCCGGCAAGACGCCGGCGTATCTCGGGCAGGCGGTCGCGATCCTGATTTACCACGATTTCGCGCGTTTTCGCTTCGCGAAGGACAAGCTCCAGTTCCGCGACGGCGTCATCCGTTACGGCGCGACGACCGGCCCGATCGAGCGCGACCCGTGGGCGGCGTTCCGCTTCGTGCGCGTCGGTGGCACGACGCCTTACGACGACGATACCTTCTCCAGTCTCAAGGACACGCCGCTCTTTCCTCACATGATGAAGAAGCGCGAGCCGGTCTGGGCGAGCGCCGCCGAGCACGGCAAGCTCGACGAGCAGGGCGTGTTCCATGCGAACGCGATCGGCGACGCGCTCGATCATCCGCCGGCCGGGTGGCTCGTCGTGGACCGCGCTTATCGCACGCAATCCGTCGACACGGCCGCGCTCGAACCCGACAACGCGAACTGCTGGTACGACGCGACGACGCAGTCGCTGCACATGGTCGTCCCGACGCAAGGCCCGCACGAAGTGGCCGAAAGCGCAATCGAGATGACGGCGAAGTCGCGCTTTGCGGTGAAGAGCCTGTTCCTGCATCCGTGCTACACGGTCGGCTACGGTTCGAAGGATCACTACAACATGCCCTTCTACGGTCTGCTCGCGTCGCTGTACGGCGATGGCCGTCCGGTGCGTCTCGCCAACGATCGCTTCGAGCAGTTCCAGACCTCGATCAAGCGGCACGCGTTCGACATGCGCTATCGCATGGCGATCGACCGGACGTCGGGAACGATTCAGGCGTTCAAGGGCGATTTCGTCGCCAATGGCGGCGGGCGCTGCAACTTCTCGCCATCGGTCGCGATGGTCGGTGCGACGGCGGCGCAGTCCATCTACTACATCCCGAAGAGCGATCTGACCGCGACCGCGATCGCATCGCGCGCGGTGGACGCGGGCTCGGCGCGCGGCTACGGCACGCTGCAGAGCATGGCCGCAACCGAGATGATGATCGACGAAATCGCGCACACGCTCGAACTCGATCCGATCGATCTGCGCCTGAAGAACGTGATGCGCACCGGCATGAAGAACACGCAGGGCGCGATTCCGGCGGGCGCCGTGCGCGCCGAGGACGTGCTTCGGCGCGCGCAGGCGCATCCGCTCTGGACGGAGCGCGCGAAACGCAAGTCGCAATACGAAGCCGCGCATCCGGGCAAGCGCTACGGCGTGGGTTTCGCGTGCACGCAGAAGGACTTCGGCACGGGCGCGGAGAGCGCGTTCGCCAGGATCGAATTCACCGTCGATGGCCGCATCGCGCTGCATCATTCGGGCGCGGAGATCGGCACCGGTTCGTCGACGTCGCAGGCGCTCGCGTGCGCAAAGTGGCTCGGCAAGCCCGCGGCCGAAGTTCACATGGCGACGATCGACTGGACGGACCTGCCTGTCGTCACGAGCGGCGATCCGTACATCATGTCGCAGGCCGAGCAGGATCGCCTGAGCGCGAATCCGCGCTGGTCGCCCGCGTACATGTCGCCGGCGAGCGCGACGAACTCGGCGTTCTACTTCACGCACGCGACGCACGAGGCGGCGCGCGTGATCTTCCGCCACGGCATCTGGCCCGCGGCGCTCGCGATCTGGGGGCAGGGCATCGGCGGCGGTCAGGCGACATCGTTCGTCGTGCGCATCGAAGACGCGCGCTGGACGGACGGCAAGCTTTCCGCTGACGGACTCGGGCCGATTCCTTTCGAAGTACTCGCGAAGAAGGCGCACGAACTCGGGCTCGTCACGGGCGCGGCGGTGCATACGTTCAACCGCTGGCAATGGAGCGAGGCGCAGTTCGACATCGCGGGCGAGATCGTGCGGCTTCCGCTCGACGGTCTTTCGCTGCGCTTCGGCGACGGCCACGCAAAACGCGCCGCAAAAGCGACGCCCAACGGTTACACGGTGCTCGACCGCAAGCGCGTCTTCATCGCGCCCGTGCAACGCAACAACGCGATGGTCACGTACTACAGCGCGCTAGGCACGCTCGTCGAACTGGCCGTGAGCGAATCGAGCGGCGAGGTCGAATTGCTTTCGCATCATTCGATCATGGAGTGCGGCAATCAGATCGCGCCGCAACTCGTGTCGGGTCAGTTGCAGGGCGGCCTCGCGATGGGCATCGGGCACGCGCTGCACGAATATCTGCCGCTCTACGAAGACGGCCCCGGTAACGGCACCTGGAACTTCAACCGCTATCGCCTGCCGCTCGCGAGCAATGTCGCCGTGTGGAAGCAGACGGGCGAAGTGCTGCCGCCGCTTTCCGAAACCGATCCGCCGAAGGGCATCGCCGAAGTGGTGATGATTCCGGTGGTCGGGGCCATCGTCAACGCGATCGCTCATGCGATCGGCCATCGCTTCACCGATCTGCCGGTGACGCCGCAAAACATTCAGGAGGTGCTCGCATGACGGCCATCCAATCCGCCGCGAGCATCGAATCGCGCGCGCTCTCGATGACGATCAACGGCAAAAAGATCGGCCCGATGCAGGTGCCCGCCGGTGTGTCGATGATCGATTTTCTGCACGAATATCTCGGCCTCACCGGCTCGCGTCTCGGCTGCGGTCAGGGCATCTGCCACGCGTGCGTGGTGATCGTCGATCACGCGGACGGCACGAGCGAGGAAGCGCGCACGTGCATCAACGGCGCGCATTTCTTCGACGGCAAGAGCGTGCGCACGGTCGAAGGCCACGCGAAGCGCAACGAGCAGGGCGAAGTCGTCGAAATGTCGACGGTGCAGCAGAAGTTCCTCGAACACTTCAGCTTCCAGTGCGGCTATTGCACACCGGGCTTCGTCAACGCGACGACCGTGCTGATCGAAAGGCTCAGGCGCAACCCGATCGCGAAGGACCAGATCGAAGCGACGATCATGGACGCGCTGAACGAGCACATCTGCCGCTGCACGGGCTATGTGCGCTACTACGAAGCGGTCAAGGATCTCGTGCTCGCCACGCCCGGACTCGTGAAGGACGCCGCATGATGAGATCGATCCTGACCCGTCTCGTTGCGCCTTTGGTGGCGGCATCGTTCGCGCTCGCCGGTTGCGGTGCCCAGAACGATATGGCGACACCGCCGAAAAGCTCGCCCGAACAGATCGCGCGCGGACGCTATCTCGCACATGCCGCCGATTGCGCCGCGTGTCACACGGCGCCCGGCGGCGCGCCGTTCGCGGGCGGCGTGAAGCTCGAATCGCAGTTCGGCACCTTCTACGGCACGAACATCACGCCCGATCCGAAGCACGGCATCGGCATGTGGAGCGCCGACGAGTTCTACGGCGCGCTGCACGATGGCGTGACGCCGAAGCACAAGCTTTATCCCGCGATGCCGTACACGTCGTACCGGCAGATGTCGCGCGAGGACAGCGACGCGATCTACGCGTACCTGATGACACAAAAGCCCGCGGCGGTGCCGAACGTCGCATCCGATCTCAAGTTCCCGTACAGCGTGCGCTTCGCCGTGCGCTTCTGGGACATGCTGTTCCTGAAGGACACGCTGCCGGATGCATCGTCGGGACAGTCCGCCGACTGGACGCGCGGGCGCTATCTGGCCAACGCGCTCGGCCATTGCGCGGAATGCCACTCGCCGCGCGGCGCGTTCGGCCAGATGCAGGGCGCGAAGACGTTGCAGGGCGGTGCGCTCGGGCGTATCGGCGCGCCGGACATCACGCCGGCCGCGCTTGCCGCGCGCGGCTGGACGGGGGCCGATCTGCAGACGTTCTTCGCAACCGGCGTGGCGAAGCAAGGTTCCGCGTTCGGCGAGATGCATCCCGTGATCTATCTGAGCACGCAGCACCTGAATCCCGAGGACCTGCGCGCGCTCGCGACGTATCTGCTCGGCGACGCGCCGCCGCAACCCGCGCCGCTCGTCACCGTCAAGTTCGACGACACGGCGCAACTCGCCGCGGGCCGCAATCTCTACCTCGATTCCTGCGCGGGCTGTCACGGATTCGACGGTCAGGGCAAGCCGCATGTCGCGGTTGGGATGGATGGCAACTCGACCTTGCGTCAGGCCGATCCGCGCAATCTCGTCACGTCGATGCTCGACGGCATCGAGGCGCAGCGCTTTCCGGGCACGGAGCACATGCAGGCCATGCCGGGTTTCGCGAGCACTTACGGCGATGAGCAGATCGCGCAACTCGCGAACTATCTTCGCGTGACGTGGGGCGGACAGCCCGGCGATGTGACCGCCGAGAAGGTGAAGTCGCTGCGCTGAATCCAGACGCTTGAAAAGACACGAGGCCACGCAGTATTGCGTGGCCTCGTTGCATTTGATGTGCGAGGAAAGCGATCAGACTCGCGCGCCGCGCTCCGCGAGCTGGCGCTGCAGCGTCGGCCACATCTTGGCGACCGCTTCCTCGCCCGCGAGGATCGACGCGTTGCGCTGGCTGAAATCGCTGCTGCTCATCGCGACGAGATTCGGACGAATCACCGCGTTGGCGTATTTGTCGAGTTCATAGGCCTTGATGGTCTGGCCCATGATCGTGAACGTCTGCATCAGCACGTCGAACGAACTGGACGTGAGCCCGCTTTCCGGCCGCGCCGAGATATCGACCGCGATCACGAAATCGGCGCCCATCTTGTGCGCGAACGCCGCCGGCACCGGACTCACGAGCCCGCCGTCGACATACTCGCGATCGCCGATCTTCACCGGCTCGAAAATCGACGGCACGCTGCACGACGCCCGCACCGCGACGCCCGTGTTGCCGCGCTGGAAGAGAATCGGCTGGCCGCTCTTCAGATCCGTGGCGACGATGCCGAGCGGCTTCGCCATCTTTTCGATCGGACGATTGTCGAGCGTCTTGTTCAGATAGTTTTGCAGCGCGACGCCCTGCAGGATGCCGCGCGTGCGAAAGGGCATCGCCCAGTCGCTGATCGAGGCTTCGTCCATGGTGAGCGCGAGCTTGTTGATCGCGATGCCGGTCATCCCCGATGCGTACAGCGCCGCGATCACCGAACCCGCGCTCGTGCCCGCGACGAGATCGACGCGCACGTTGCGCGCTTCGAGCGCCTTGATCACGCCGATATGCGCGAAGCCGCGCGCGGCGCCGCCGCCGAGCGCGAGACCGATGCGCATCGGCCGCTGCGGCTCCGTGTTCGACGGCGGCGCGACTGGCGTGCCGGACGCGGTTTCGCCCGACACGCCGCCGCTCGTGGTCGTGCAGGCGGCGAGAATGGACGATGCGGCCGCGAGCGAGAACGCGCGACGCGAAAGACGGGGTGACGATGAATTCAAGTTGTGCTCCGGCGGTGCAGCGGGTCCCGGGCGGCCCATCCGTGCGGGCGTTGCAGGCGGGTGTTTCGGGAGATCGGGAAAAGCGCGCACATCATAAAACAAAAGGCGCGCGGACCGGCGCAAAGCGGGCGGCGAGTATAATTTCGTCTCATTTTGAGCGGGAATCGAGCGCGAGCGCGCACCGCCATTCATCGAGTAAACAGCAATGACCACCCAAGTCCGTACACGCTTCGCCCCGAGCCCGACCGGCTTCATCCATCTCGGCAACATCCGCTCCGCGCTCTATCCGTGGGCGTTCGCACGCAAGATGAAGGGCACCTTCGTGCTGCGCATCGAGGACACCGATCTGGAGCGCTCCACCGATGCGTCGGTCGATGCGATTCTCGAAGGCATGGCGTGGCTCGGACTCGATTTCGACGAAGGCCCGTTCTATCAGATGCAGCGCATGGAGCGTTATCGCGAGGTCGTCGCGCAGATGATGGAGAAAGGGCTCGCTTACCATTGCTACATGTCGACGGAAGAACTCGACGCGCTGCGCGAGCGTCAGCGTGCCGCGGGCGAAAAGCCGCGCTACGACGGCACGTGGCGTCCCGAGCCGGGCAAGGTGCTGCCGCCGGTGCCGGAAGGCGTGAAGCCGGTCGTGCGCTTTCGCAATCCGCTCGCCGGCGCGGTCGCCTGGGACGACGCGGTGAAAGGGCACATCGAAATCTCGAACGAGGAACTCGACGATCTCGTGATCGCGCGTCCCGACGGCACGCCGACTTATAACTTCTGCGTGGTCGTCGACGATCTCGACATGAAAATCACGCACGTCATTCGTGGCGACGATCACGTGAACAACACGCCACGCCAGATCAATATCCTGCGCGCGCTCGGCGGCGAGGCGCCGGTGTACGCGCATCTTCCGACCGTGCTGAACGAGCAGGGCGAGAAGATGAGCAAGCGCCACGGCGCGATGAGCGTGACGGGCTATCGCGACAACGGCTATCTGCCGGAGGCGGTGGTGAACTATCTCGCGCGCCTCGGCTGGTCGCACGGCGATGCGGAGATCTTTTCCCGCGAGCAGTTCGTCGAATGGTTCGATCTCGAGCATCTCGGCAAGTCGCCGGCGCAGTACGACCACGACAAGCTCAACTGGCTCAACGCGCACTACATCAAGGAAGCGGACAACGCGCGGCTCGCGGAGCTGACGAAGCCGTTCCTGCTGGAGGCGGGCGTCGATACCGCTGCCATCGACGGCGGCGCGCCGCTCGATCAGGCGATCGCGCTTCTGAAGGATCGCGCATCGACGGTGAAGGAGATCGCCGATAACGCCGCGATGTTCTATCGCGAGCCCGCCATCGATCCGGACGCCTTCGCGCAGCATGTCACCGATGCCGTGCGTCCGGCCATCGACGACTTGCGTGCGGCGCTCGCGAACGTCGAGTGGAGCAAGGAAGCGATCGCGGCGGCGCTCAAGGCGACCCTCACGGCGCACAAGCTCAAGATGCCGCAACTCGCGATGCCGGTACGACTGCTGGTCGCGGGCACGACCCACACGCCATCGATCGATGCAGTCCTGATGCTCTTTGGTCGCGATGCCGTGTTGAAGCGTCTGGAGAAGGCGAACGGCTGATTGCGCAACGACGGATGACTCGCGGCGGCGATCGCGCGTCATCCATTGCGCGCATTGGCGTCCGGCGAGACAAAAAAGTTTCGCTTAAGTCGTCAGAAGGTATTTACAGCTTCAAAAACGCCCTATACAATTTCGTTTCTGTTCTGCAAGGGGGTATAGCTCAGCTGGGAGAGCGCTTGCATGGCATGCAAGAGGTCAGCGGTTCGATCCCGCTTACCTCCACCAAAGAACAGATGAAGTAGCGCGAAGCTGTTTGACCGGAATCGGAAAGCGCAGAAAATACTTCACAAGTAACACGAAGTTGTATAGAATTTCGGTCTTCGCTGATTGGCGTCAGGTAGGTTGCCAAAGCGAAACGTAGTACAGACAGAATCACAAGTTTCTGTCCCCTTCGTCTAGAGGCCTAGGACATCACCCTTTCACGGTGAGTACAGGGGTTCGAATCCCCTAGGGGACGCCAAAACATCGGCGGCTGCTAGTAAAAAGCGCTGCAAGACTCGCAGGTGACATTGCGGGTTGATGAAAAGAAGTGGAGCGGTAGTTCAGTTGGTTAGAATACCGGCCTGTCACGCCGGGGGTCGCGGGTTCGAGTCCCGTCCGCTCCGCCAAACTTGCGAGCAGGAACACTCCGGCTAATGAGAGCCGGTTTTTTTTCGCCGCAAAGTGTGTAGAAGTTGAAGTCCCCTTCGTCTAGAGGCCTAGGACATCACCCTTTCACGGTGAGTACAGGGGTTCGAATCCCCTAGGGGACGCCAGAACATCGGCGGCTGCCAGTAGAAAGCGCTGCAAGGTTCGCAGATGACACTGCGAATCGATCAAAGAAGTGGAGCGGTAGTTCAGTTGGTTAGAATACCGGCCTGTCACGCCGGGGGTCGCGGGTTCGAGTCCCGTCCGCTCCGCCAAATCGTTGTGCGAAAAAATCCAGCCCGTCGGCTGGATTTTTTTTGCCCGTTCACCGGGCCACTTTCCTTTCGTACGCGTTCGATTCGCACCCGACCGTAATAATGGCCATTGCCAGCCCGCGCGCACTGTCTTAGTGTTTAGGCACTTGTTCTCGTGCCCGTGCGATGCTCGACCCGACCGAAGACCTCTCGCTCTATCAACTGCGCCAGGCGACCATGGCGGATTTCGCCTTCGCCGAAGCCCTCACGCACGACAACATGGTCGGCTATTACCGTCGCCATAATCTCGTGTGGCGCGGCGATCTCTTCCTCTCCAGCTGGCGCGAGTCCGAAAATTTCATCTTGCAGGCGGATGGGATTCCGATCGGGGTCATGCGCGTCACCGAAGAAGACAATTCGCTGCATGTCCGCGATGTGCAGATCGCGCAGGGTTATCGCGGGCGCGGAGCGGGAACGTTCCTGCTCAACACGGCGCATCGATGGGCGAGAGCGCGCGGCCTCGCCGAATGTCAGTTGCGCGTGTTCGTCGATAACCCCGCGGCGCGGCTCTACATCCGTCTGGGATATCGGCCGGCGGGTCCGCGTCTCGCGCAACTCGGCGCGATCCGGCACATGGTGCGGCGCGTCTGAAAACGTACCTATGCGCCGTCGATTTCGCGCGTATCGCGATCATCGCGGGTATCGCGCGCGAAAAATGCGCGCGGACTCTCGCCGAACGCACGACGGAACATCGCGGAAAATGCGCTCTGACTTTGATAGCCCAGCTCGCGCGCGACTTGCGCGAGCGGGCGCCCCTGGCTCAGTAGCGGAATTGCACGCGCGAGGACGGCCTGCTGACGCCACTGCGAAAAACTCACGCCCAGTTCGCGCCTGAACAGGCGCGCGATGGTGCGCGAGCTTGCGCCCGCCTCCGACGACCAGCGTTCCAGATCCGAATGCGACGGATCGGCCAGCACGGCGTTGCACAAGGCGCGCAGACGCTTTTCGTTCGGCATCGGCACGGAGAGCGGCAGCGGCTGCGAACGGATGATCTCATCGAGCGCGAGCGTGCCGAGCAGCCGCTCGCGTTGACGGGAAATCGATTCTTCGTCGAGCGCGGCGATGACTTCGCGCAAGAGCGGCGACACTTCGACGACGCGGCACGCGCCGAGTCCGGCCGGCACGACGCTCGCATCGACATACAGCGTGCGCAGATAGGCGTCCTCGACGATCACGACTTCATGCGTGACATTGGGCGGCACCCAGATCGCGCGCGAGGGCGGCACCATCCAGGTGGAATCGGCGGTCGCGACGCGCAACACGCCGCGCGACGTGTACGCGACCTGCGCCCAGGGGTGCGTATGCAGCGCGATACGCACGCCATAAGGAACCGGCCGCGACCGCACGCGAATCGGATGATCGAGCGTCGGCGAATGCTCGACGGGAATGTCGAGGTGCTCGACTTCCTCGCTCGACGGTCTCGATTCGACAAACGTAGGCATGTTCGCTCGGTTGGTGTGTGTTCGGGCGTCCGGGATTCATCGGGACGCACGCGCCGATGGTAGCCGAAAGCGCTCCCCGGAGCGCGCCGCGATTTTGCGCGGGGCATAATTGCCTTGGGTCAACTTGACGACAACGGGAGCGCGTTTTCGATGCAATACGTTTTTGTCTACGGCACGCTGCGCGCCGGTGAGGTCAACGATATCAACCGCGCAGCCGGACGCAACGGCATCGCGACGCCGGAATGGATCGGCGCTGCGCATGTGCAGGGGCGATTATTCGACTTCGGCACGTATCCGGGGCTCGTGATCGACGAAGAGGGCGCGCCGATTCGCGGCGACGTCTATCGCATCGACGATGCGCTCGTGCCCGTGCTGGATGAAATTGAAGAGGTTTATCCGGGCGTCGAAGGCTTGTTCCGATCGCATCGACTGCACGTGGAAGTGAATGTCGATGGCAGGACGGATCGGATCGATTGCCTGATCTATCCAGTGGCGGCTGCGGCCGTCGCAGGACAGCCGTGCATCGAGAGCGGAGACTGGGTGTCGCATCGCGCGACACGCGCGTGAGCGCTGGGCGAATACACGATTAAATATGTTCCGCGCCGCCCCGGAGCCGATGTGTCGGTTCCGGGGCGGCGTGAATGGCCCCGCGCCAACAGCAGGAAGCCGGGCTTACTGTGTCGAGCCAGCCGCCGGCTTAGGCGATTTCTTGTGATGCATCGACTTGTGCGAAGGCGCCTGCGAGCGCATGTTTTGCATGTTGTCCTGCTGCGTCTGCAAATTTTGCGCACGCGATTCGATATCGGCGATCTTCGCAGGATCGGTGCTCATGGTCACGCCTTGATCGCTCTGGGCGTAAACGCCCGACGCGACCGCGCTGAGGGACAACAGAACAGCCAGGGACACTTTCTTCATTGTTACCTCCTAGTGGCAGTTGAACCCGGGAATCGTCTGTCCGATCCGGTGGAATGACGCCTCCGTCTGAGCAAAAATCGCTCCCGCCGCTTCGCGGGACGTCAGTCGCGAGCCTCGCGCGTCCGACGATCAGACAATCCGCATCATAAGCCTGGAATCGGGCAACCGTGTGTCGTGCGTCCGTCCGACGCTGGTCATGAACGCGCAGGCGTCATCGTCGAATTATTTTAGAGTGCTTAGCATCGCGACACGCGCCCCGGCTAGTAGAGATGCAACCAGCGATACACATTGAAGCGCGCAAGCCCGACGAGTTCGTGCATGGCGAGTTCGCCGTTCGCGAAACCTCGCATACGCGGAAGCAAGGTGACGCGAGTGGGCCGCACATCCGACACGTAAGGCACGGGAGCGTAGCCGAAAGCCTCGAACGCTCGCATCGAGCGCCGCATGTGATACGCGGATGTGACGACGATCAAACGGCTGTCATGTGCGGGGCCCACAATTCCGGCCACGTTGCGCGCGTTCTGGTACGTATTGAGGCTTTGATTCTCGCGCACGAGATCGCCCGGAGCGACGCCCTCCGCGAGCACGTAAGGCGCGTAATTGTCGGCTTCGGCCTGCCCGTGGCGCTGCGGATCGCCGCCGCTCAGGATCACCTTGCACGACGCGCCGGTTTCGCGGCACTCGCGATAAAGCTTCCCGATCGCGGCGATGCGGCGCATCGCATTGAATTGCGGAACGAGTCCCGCGTCGCTGCGAGCGGTGCCGCCGCCCATCAGCACCATCGTCGTCTGAGGGGCGAACGACGGCACGTCGGTATGACGATAGCCGTGCTGTGCGAGATCGAGCAGCGGAGTCGCGAGCCAGCCCGCGCCGATCGCCCACGCGAGCGCCGCCACGGCGATCGCGATCTGGGTGCGGCGGCGTCGCCACAGCGCAAATAATGCAAAAAAAAGCAGCAATAAAGTGAATAGAACCAATTTGATTGGGGTAACGTATTGGTTTGAGGGCAATTCGTTCCGTCATCGCGTGCTTTGGAACGCATCGGCGGATGTCGCAGTAAAGCGCGTGATTAGCGCGCTCTCAACGGGGGCTTGTAATAGAAAGCAGCACCTAACGCAAGCGGCGGCCAAACATTCGGCTGCGAGTCGTCATCGCAGACGAGATTCGGCGCGCCGCGTTTAGTCGACGTCGCGGCCCGTTTTGCGACCGTCACGGGCGTCGTCATGGCTGCACAGGAAGAAAGAACGAGATGACCACGTATTCCAACGAAGTTGTACTCGAAGCACTTCGCCGTGCGCAGTATCGTCAGGTTCCCTGGGCGAAACGTCCTAACGTTTTCGACCTCCTGCGCGCACTCGGTTTGCTCGAACTCACCCGGCAGCGCACCGTGGCGCCCGCGCCTGGATTTCATGCTCCCGTCGATATCGCGGTCGTCACCGAGCGCGGCAAGCACGAATTCTCGCGGCTGTCGCGCGACGAGCGCTCCAGCGACTGGGACTTACGTCGCGCTGAACGTTACACGTTCGGCGGTCAGGAAGCGGTTCTGGAGGCGCGAGTCTAGTACTTCCGGCTAAGCCCGGAAGGCTTCGACAGTCGACAGACGGGTCGAGGGCGGGTTGTCGTCAAACGAAAAAGCCGACAATCGGCCTGCAATCTACGCTCAGCCAAAAAAGTGCCCGTATCGCGAACGACACGGGCAGACCGGATATCACTGTTGCCACGCGCTGTTCATGGCATGGGGTGTGACTGGCGCGCGCCGAAGTGGTTCCATCAAGCGCGCATCGTCCTGCAGCGAATTCAACGATGCTGCAAGTGCGGATCGCGTTCCGAATCCGGGCGCGGGCGCGCGTTACTTGCGATGTCGCCCCGCAGATCGCCACGCGGCGCGGGTGGCGCGGCGTCGCGACTCCGGCCGGCGTTCTGCGACGCAGCCATCGAGGCCTTCGTAGTCACGTGGAAATCGGATGCAGGCGGCGGGGGCTGGGCCTGGCTCATCGCCGCAGTGCTCGTCAGCGCGACGAACGCGCCATGCACGAGCAGAGTCGATGCCTTCATGGTGAAATCCTCGAAGCCTTCGTGGGGCCTGTTCGATCATTCACCAAGCTATGCTGTGATACGCCGTAGCGCTGTAAGGAATGGTAAAGAGTTGTTTCGTCGGGGGCTCAGGCCGTACGGCTGGCCCGCGCCGACTGTGGCGTCGGCGCGACGAATTAAGAAGGGACTGGAATTCGCGCAGGCCAGAGCCTGCGCGAGAGGCAAAACGTCTGCTGAAGCCGGCGCTGCCGGCCTCGAAGAGAAGCGAATCCGCTCAGGCCATCTTCGCCGGAGCGCGCCACGATTCCGGGTTCGTCCAGAACGCGCCGCGCAGACGATCGCGACTCGGCGGCGCCGGCGGTTTCGCGGCGCTCGAACCGATGCGCCCGCGCAACGACACTTCGCGGCCGTTGCTCGAAAGGCGCTTCACGATTTCGGCCAGCGTACCGTCCGCCTGCCATTCATCGAAGCGGCGGCGGCAGGTCGGCGGGGACGGATAGCGTCCGGGCAACTTCGACCAGCCTTCGCCCGTCGATAGCACCCACAAAACCGCGTTGACCACGGCTCGCGCTTCGACGCGCGGACGTCCACGCCGTTCGCTACGCGCCGGCTCGGAACAGAACAACGCCTCGACCAGCGCCCACTCGTTATCTCTCAAATCGTCGAACAGCACCATATTTCACCTCAGCGAAGCTAACCCCGGTGCGCTGCCCCGCGCCGCGCACTCTGGGCGGAATTCGAAAAACGAATACCTGGGAAGGAGGCCGGAGCGGTTGCGGCGGACGACTGTTTCAATACAACCGCGTATGGCCCCGACCTCTGTGCGCAATGAAATGCGAGAACCGTGCCATGCATGTCGCGAAATCCGGGAAACCCGCATGGCAGTAGGCTGACGCGATGTCAGCATGGCCCGTATCAGACCCGAAACAGACTGATTAAGAAATCGGGACAATCACCAATCAAGTGCAATAGGCCCATCCAGCGTGCGTTTCGGCAATTTGCTGCACCGCAGCGAAACGTACGTTCGCGCATGAAATCACACCAATAGGCCGTTATAATTTCGCATGAAACAGGCTAATTAATGAGCATTTTGAATGACTGCGCCATTGAATGTGACCTTGCGGCAGCTGCGCGTCTTCATCGAAGTATCGAGACTGCGCAGCTTCAGCCGAGCGGGCGACGAGATCGGACTGACTCAGTCGGCGGTCAGCCGCTGCGTGCGCGAACTGGAAGGGGAGATCGGCCTCAAGCTGATCGACCGGACCACGCGCGAGGTGCTGCTGACCGATGTCGGCGCGAACCTCGTCGGCACCGTGTCGCGTCTTCTGGCGGATCTCGACGAAGCGTTGCGCGAGGTGCGCGATCTCGGTGAGCAGCGTCGCGGGCGCGTGATCGTCGCGGCGAGCCCGACCGTCGCGTGCCGGCTGATGCCGCGCGTGCTCGCGACGTGCCTGCGTCAGTTTCCGCTGATCACGCTGAGTCTGCGCGATGACGTCCAGTCCGATGTCCTGCGCAAGGTCAAGTCCGGTGAGGTCGATTTCGGCGTGGTCATCGGGCCGTTTTCCTCCGACGACCTGCATGGCGAGCCCGTGATGACCGATTCGTTCTGTCTCGTCGCGCGGCGCGACCATCGGCTCGGGCGCGAGGCCGCGGTGCCGTGGGCAGCGCTCGCCGGCGAGCGGCTCGTCATGCTCGACTACGCATCCGGGAGCCGGCCCATCATCGATGCCGTGATGCACGAGCACGGCGTCGAAGCGCAGGTCGTGCAGGAACTCGGCCACTCGGCGACCGTGTTCGGACTCGTGGAGGCGGGCGTCGGCGTAAGCGTCTTGCCGTGGCTGGCGCTGCCGCTGCCGGCGGACTCGTCGCTCGTGGCATTGCCGCTCGAGCCGCGCGCCGAGCGGACCGTGGAGCTCGTGCGCCGGCGCGACCGTTCGCTGTCGCCGGCGGCGGAGTCGGTCTGGTCGCTGATTGCTTCGTTGCCGAGGCGTGCGGAAGACCTCGCCTAGGCCGTTCGGCCGACTGGGAAAACACGGGACACGCGTTAGACTTCCTTTTTTAAGACAAGACGACGGGGCGAGCGATGAGTGAGTCGGAAGGAGCGGTGATCAGCGAACTGAGCCAGCTGGCTGGCGTGCACGGATCCGGTGCGCCGAATGCCCGCGACGCGGTGCGGGCCTTGAGGCCGTCGCAGATCCGCGAGGTCGCGAACGCGGGCTTCGGCGTACCCGACGTGCTTCCGTTCTGGTTCGGCGAATCGGACCGCGTGACGCCGCAGTTCATTCGCGACGCCGCGAGCCGCGCGCTTGCCGACGGCGCCACCTTCTACACGCACAATCTCGGCATCGCGCCCTTGCGTGAGTCGCTCAGTCGCTACGTGAGCGCGCTGCACGGCGCGACGACGCCCGCGCACATCGCCGTCACGAGCGCCGGCGTGAATGCGCTGATGCTCGCGGCGCAACTCGTCGTCGGAGCGGGCGACCGGGTCGTCGCGGTGACGCCGCTCTGGCCGAATCTCGTCGAGATTCCGAAGATCCTCGGCGCAAGCGTCGACACGGTCTCGCTGACTTATGACGCGCGCGGCTGGACGCTCGATCTCGACCGTCTGCTCGCGGCGCTCACGCCGGACACGCGCATGCTGATGATCAACTCGCCGAACAACCCGACCGGCTGGACGATGACGCGCGAAGATCAACGCATCGTGCTGGAACATTGCCGCCGTCACGGCATCTGGATTGTCGCGGACGAAGTCTACGAACGTCTGCATTACGGTGACGGCGTGTCCGTCGCACCTTCCTTTCTCGATCTCGCCGCGCGCGACGAGCGTGTGATCGCGGTGAATTCGTTTTCGAAGGCATGGCTGATGACTGGCTGGCGGCTCGGCTGGATCGTTGCGCCGACTCAGTTGATGGACGACCTCGGCAAGCTCGTGGAATACAACACCTCGTGCGCGCCGTCGTTCGTGCAGCAGGCGGGCGTCGTCGCGGTGGAAGAGGGCGAGCGCTTCACGCAGACGCTCGTCGCCGATTTGCGCGCGAGCCGCGATCATCTGGTGAAAGCCTTGCAGACGATCGAAGGCGTCGACGTCCGCGCGCCCGACGGCGCGATGTATCTGTTCTTCTCGCTGCCGGGCGCGGGGAGCAGTCTCGAACTGTGCAAATCGCTCGTGCGCGAAGCCGGTCTCGGGCTCGCGCCGGGGAGTGCGTTCGGCCCGGAAGGCGAGGGTTTCGTGCGCTGGTGCTACGCGTGCGGTCCCGCGCGGCTCGACGCGGGCGTAGAGCGCCTGCAGCGTTTCCTGGCGGCGCGGGCCGTCGCCTGAGTCGTGCCGGCGTCGAGTGAGTCGGGTCGAGGTTGAAGCGTTCACCTTTACGCCCCGGTTGTTTTTGCGTAATATGGCGCTCAGTCACGCGCTTTCGCCTATGAAAGCGCCACCTCGTCCGGCTGGGATGGCCCGGCGATTCGCTCACCGATCGCCCAATATCGCCTCTCCCCGGTGCGTGCTCCCAATCAATATGACCGATTACAATCGGGCGAGCGCGTCTTGAAACTCCGCGTCCAGCTTTATCGTTCGCACCAGTTTGGTGGCGTTCGGTCCTGCGCAAGCCCGATTTTGAATTGAATCATTGACCATACAGGGTTGACCCAAGCTGCATGAATACCCAAGAGGCGAAGATCGTCCTCGAGACTGCCTTGATTTGCGCGCAGGAACCGCTGAGGCTGAATGAATTGCGCAAGCTGTTCGCCGACGACATTTCGGCGGATACCGTTCGCACGTTGCTCGAAGCGCTCAAGGCCGACTGGTCGGGACGCGGTGTCGAACTCGTGGCGCTCGCCTCGGGCTGGCGTTTTCAGAGCAAGCCGGCGATGCGGGCCTATCTCGATCGGCTGCACCCCGAAAAGCCACCGAGGTATTCACGGGCAGTACTCGAAACGCTGGCAATCATTGCGTATCGGCAGCCGGTTACGCGGGGCGATATCGAAGAGATTCGCGGCGTGACGGTGAACACGCAAGTCGTGAAGCAGCTGGAAGACCGTGGCTGGATCGAGGTAATCGGTCATCGCGATGTGCCGGGCCGCCCGGCGCTGTACGCGACGACCAAGCAGTTTCTCGACGATCTCGGTCTGACCGCGCTCGACGAATTGCCCGCGCTGGACAATCCGGCGGCGCAACTCGAGGCATCGCTGCTCGCGCAGCATTCGATCGAATTCCCGGACAGCATCGCCGGGGACGCGCAGCCGGCGAGCGCTCAGGCGCACGGCGCGGCCGAAGCGACGAATAGCGGGGAACACGATGCAGCCGCGCCGGTCAACCCCGTTGAAGCGGCGCAGTCGGCTGAGACCGTCGAAGCCGAGACATCCGGTGGCGATGAGAGCGCGGCCGATGTCCCGGCAGAGCAGGACCAGGCAGAAGAACAGCAGGAAACACCCGGAACGAAGCAAGCGGACGCGCTGAACGAGCGCGTCGCATTGCCGCCCGGGATTCACGCGCAGTCGCTGAGCACCACGCACGACGCACCCGTGTCGACGCCGCGTGAAGAGGAAAGAGACGCAAGTCCATCGAACGACGCAGAACTGGACGACGACTCCGAAGAACCGACGGCGCGCCGCGCCTGACGCAATTGCAACGCCCCTGATCTCACAACCCGGCTCTCCATAAAGATCATCTCGAGACGACCAGCCGGAACGATCAGCGGATTTTTAGACGCGCCCGCGACGGGCGCGCGATTCGACATTTGAGGTTGTTTTGACACACTCCCACGACAGCGATTCGCCTGAATCCGCGCGCCCGGCGCATGCCGCGGACGCATCCGAGTCGGCCGACGCCGGCGAACGCACGCGCGCCGATCGCGCCGATGAAGGCGGCGAGGGCGAAGACCGGCCGCGCCGCGGACTGCGCCGCGGGCCGCGCAGCCTGATCGCACGGCGTCGCGCTGTCGCGAAGACCAAGGACGCCGAAGGCGCGCCGGCCGCCGTGAACGAGACGCCGCCCGATGGCGTCGTCGCCGCGCAGGTGCGCAGTCCGCGCAAGGACCCGAGCGCAAATCCGCGCAAGAGCGAAGGCGCAAGTCCGCGCGGCCGCAAAAACGCGCGCGCCGATGCTGGCGAGGCCAGTGCCGAAGCGGCGGACGAACCCGTCGTGCAGGCCGAGGCATCCGCGCCGCGTGAAGGCGGACGGCGCAAGAACCCGCCGCAGCAAAAGCGCGGCGGCAAGCGCAACGCCAATGATTCGGGGCCCGCGACGGTCGAGAGCGCGGCCGCTGCCGCCGTCGACGACGTCTTCGCCTACGTGACCTCGCCGGCCTTCGACGCCGATAACGGCTCGGGCGGCGTGCGCGCCCCGATGCTGCGACGCGGCCGCAACGCCCCGCAGCAAAAGCGCGTGCTGGAACCGGACGACGATGCACCGAAGCTGCACAAGGTGCTCGCCGACGCGGGCATGGGCTCGCGTCGCGACATGGAAGAATTGATCATCGCCGGCCGCGTGTCGGTGAACGGCGAGCCCGCGCATATCGGCCAGCGCATCATGCCGAGCGATCAGGTGCGCATCAACGGCAAGCCGCTCAAGCGCAAGCTCGCGAGCAAGCCGCCGCGTATCCTGCTCTATCACAAGCCGACGGGCGAGATCGTCAGCCACGCGGACCCGGAAGGTCGTCCTTCCGTGTTCGACAAGCTGCCGTCGATGAAAACCGCCAAATGGCTCGCGGTCGGCCGTCTCGACTTCAACACGGAAGGCCTGCTGCTGCTCACGACGTCGGGCGATCTGGCGAACCGCTTCATGCATCCGCGCTACAGCGTCGAGCGTGAATATGCGGTGCGCGTGGTCGGCCAGTTGTCGGAGGGGATGAAGCAGAAGCTCCTGAAGGGCGTCGAACTCGACGACGGTCCCGCCAACTTCCTGCGCATTCAGGACGGTGGCGGCGAAGGCACGAATCACTGGTATCACGTCGCGCTGGCCGAAGGCCGCAATCGCGAAGTGCGCCGCATGTTCGAAGCCGCGGGTCTGATGGTGAGCCGCCTGATCCGTACGCGGCACGGTCCGATCGCGCTCCCGCGCGGCCTGAAGCGCGGTCGCTGGGAAGAACTCGAAGACAACCAGGTGCGCAGTCTGCTGGAGTCGGTCGGCCTGAAGCTGCCGACGGCCGAGAAGGGCGGACGCAGTGCGGCGCCGCGCGTGCAACCCGATCCGATGCAGACGTCGATGGGCTTCATCACGCGTGAACCGGTGCTGAGCTCGCACTCGCGCATGACCCAGCAGCAGACGCCGGGTCGCGGCGGACGGCGCGGTCAGCCGGGTGGCGTGGCCGGCGGTTTCGGGCTCGGCGGCATGGGCGGCGGATTCGGCTCCAACACGGGGACGGGCAACGCCGGCGGCATGGGCCGTCGCGGCGGACGCGAAGCCAACGGCAACCGCACGGGCAACGAACCGAACGGTAATCGGGCCAACGGTGGCGGTGGCCGGCCGGGTCCGCGCGGCGCTCGTCCGCAAGGCGGCGCGCCGGGCATGGGCGGCAGCGGCGCTGGCAAGCGCGCCGCGGGCGGCAATGCGCCGCGTGGCAATCGCCAGGGCGGCGCGCAGCAGGGTCCGTCGCAGGGCAAGCCGGGCGGCGGCGGCGCCGGCCGGGGCGCACGCAATCGCTCGCGCGGCCGCTGAGCACCGTAAAAGCGCAAAGAAATGCAAAAGCATCATCGGGAATCGGGTGCGATGACCGCACCTGTTTCCGATGGCGAAAACATGCGCTTTACTCTTCGGGATGACGAAGATGAATCGACGTGAAATTGGGCTCAACAGGGCTGAAAGCGCGCGTTACGTTTGCGTTTATCCTGAAAAATGGCTAAAATCATGAAGTCGCTGGGCACGTAGTTTTTTCGCTGCCCGGGTGCGACCTCGGTTGAAGATGATGGGCGTTGCGCCCATTTTTTTTTGGCTATTCGGTTCGGCATCTCGGGAGCAGGGGTGCGCGCCCGCATGAAGGCGCTCGCTCGCAGGTGTTTTTGCGTGGAGCGCGCGAAACACCTTGGAGTTACTGTGCAACTGACGGAATTGATAGAAACCACGGTCTCGGGCCTTGGCTACGAGCTTGTCGATCTCGAGCGTTCGGGAGGCGGCATGCTGCGTATATATATCGACCAGCCGGCTGGTATCGCCATCGAAGACTGCGAGAAGGTCACGCGCCAGCTCCAATACTTGCTCGAAGTCGAGAACATCGATTACGACCGGCTCGAGGTGTCGTCGCCGGGGCTCGACCGCCCGCTCAAAAAACTGGCGGATTTCGAGCGCTTCGCGGGGAGCGAAGTCTCCATCACGTTGAAAAAGCCGCTGGACGGGCGCAAATCGTTCCGTGGCATCTTGCACGCCCCTGACGGCGACACGATCGGATTGGAATTTGAAGGGAAGGACGGCGCCGCGATGCTCGATTTCACGCTCGCGGACCTCGATAAGGCACGTCTCGTCCCCAAGGTTGATTTTAGGAGCCGCAAACAATGAGTCGCGAAGTATTGATGCTGGCGGATGCGCTGGCACGCGAAAAGAACGTCAACAAGGACGTCGTGTACGCAGCGCTGGAAGCTGCGCTTGCTTCCGCAACGAAGAAGCTCTTCGAGGAAGACGTGGATATCCGCGTCGCCATCGACCGTGAGAGCGGCGAGCATGAAACCTTCCGCCGCTGGCGCGTCGTGCCGGACGAGGCCGGCCTGCAAGAGCCGGATCAGGAAATCCTGCTGTTCGAAGCGAAGGAACAGAAGCCCGACGCAGAGGTGGACGACTTCATCGAGGAGCCGATTCCGTCGATCGAGTTCGGCCGTATCGGTGCGCAGGCCGCCAAGCAGGTCATCCTGCAGAAGGTGCGCGACGCCGAGCGCGAGCAGATCCTGAACGACTTCCTCGAACGCGGCGAAAAGATCATGACCGGCTCGGTGAAGCGCCTGGACAAGGGCAATTTCATCGTCGAGTCGGGCCGTGTCGAAGCGCTGTTGCGCCGCGACCAGTTGATCCCGAAGGAAAATCTGCGCGTGGGCGACCGCGTGCGCGCGTATATCGCGAAGGTCGACCGCACCGCGCGTGGTCCGCAGATCGAGCTCTCGCGCACCGCGCCCGAGTTTCTGATGAAGCTCTTCGAACTGGAAGTGCCGGAAATCGAGCAGGGCCTGCTGGAAATCAAGGCGGCCGCGCGCGATCCCGGCGTGCGTGCGAAAATCGGGGTGATCGCCTACGACAAGCGCATCGACCCGATCGGCACGTGCGTCGGCATCCGCGGTTCGCGCGTGCAGGCCGTGCGCAACGAGCTCGGTGGCGAGAACGTCGACATCGTGCTATGGTCGGAAGATCCCGCGCAGTTCGTTATCGGCGCCCTCGCGCCGGCAGCCGTTCAGTCGATCGTCGTCGATGAAGAAAAGCACTCGATGGACGTCGTCGTGGACGAAAACGAGCTCGCCGTCGCCATCGGCCGCGCCGGCCAGAACGTGAGACTCGCGAGCGAACTCACCGGCTGGCAAATCAATATCATGACGCCGGACGAGTCGGCGTTGAAGCAGAACGAAGAGCGTGGCAAGTTGCGCGACCTGTTCATGGCGCGTCTGGATGTGGACGAGGAAGTCGCCGACATCCTGATCGACGAAGGCTTCACGAGCCTCGAAGAAATCGCCTACGTGCCGCTCAACGAAATGCTCGAAATCGAAGCCTTTGACGAAGACACCGTGCACGAGCTGCGCAACCGCTCACGCGACGCGCTGCTTACGATGGCGATCGCCAACGAAGAGAAAGTGGAAGGCGTCGCGCTCGAGCTGAAGAGTCTCGACGGCATGGACAACGAGCTGCTTGCCAAGCTCGCGGAGCACCAGATTCAGACCCGCGACGACCTCGCGGAGCTGGCAGTCGATGAACTGGTCGAAATGACCGGTATGGAAGAGGATGCCGCTAAGGCGTTGATCATGAAAGCACGTGAACACTGGTTCCAGTGAGAAATGACCATGGCGCACTGATATTTGGCGGCCTGTTTGGCCGCGTGACCCCGATCTAACCGCAAGGATCTGTCCTTGCATCAAGAGGAATGAATGGCGAGTAACAACGTAGCCCAATTTGCCGCGGAACTCAAAATGCCTGCGGGCGTCCTGCTCGAGCAGTTGCAGGCGGCTGGCGTCCAGAAAGCGAGCGCGAATGACGACCTGTCTGAAACGGACAAGGCGCGTCTGCTCGATCATTTGCGCAAGTCGCACGGTTCCGCCGACGCCGACAAGCGCAAGATCACTTTGACCCGCCGGCATACGTCGGAAATCAAACAATCCGACGCAACGGGTAAAGCTCGCACCATTCAGGTCGAGGTGCGCAAGAAGCGTGTTTTCGTGAAGCGTGACGAACCCGGTCTCGAGCAGGCCGAGGCGTCGCCGAATCACGTCGAAGACCCGGAAGTCGACGAGGCCGAACTGCAGCGCCGCGAGGAAGAAGCGCGTCACGCCGCCGAGCAGCTCGAGCGCGAAGAGCGCGAGCTGAAGGAGCAACAGGCGAAGCTCGAACGCGAGGAAGCTGAGCGCCGCGCCCGCGAGGAAGCGGCGGAAGCCGAGCGCAAGAAGCAGGAAGAGGAAGCAGCGCGCCGTGCGGCGGCTGCGGCCCAGGCTGCGGAAATCTCGCGTGCGGCGCAGTCCGCGCGTCAGGAAGCGCGTACGCAACCGGCGGTCGAAGCCAAGCCGGAACCGAAGCAGGACGATACCGCTCAGCGCGAAGCCGCCGAAAAGGCAGCGGAAGAGAAGGCCGCGAGCGAGCGTGCTGCTCAGCGTGAAGCCGCGAAGAAGGCGGAAGAAGACGCGAAGGCAAAGGCAGACAAGGCGCGTCTGGAGCAGGAAGCCATCGCGAAGCGTCGTGCGGCGGCGGAAGCCGAAGCGCGTGCCATCCGCGAAATGATGAACACTCCGCGCAAGGCGCAGGTGAAGGCGCCGGAACCCGCGCCTGCACCGAAGCCGGTGGAAGCGGCGAAGGCCGCCGAAGCGAAGGGCACGCTGCACAAGCCCGCGCGACCGGAAGGCGCGCAGGCGGCACGTCCCGCAGCGGCGAAGAAGCCGGCTGCGCCTGGCACGACGGCGCCCGCATCGACGGCTCCGGCAGGCGCCGGCGACAAGAAGAAGGCTGGCAAGGGCGGCTGGCAGCAGGACGACGCATCGAAGCGCCGTGGCATGAAGACCCGTGGCGATTCGAGCGGCGGCGTCGATCGCGGCTGGCGCGGCGGTCCGAAGGGTCGCGGCAAGCATCAGGATCAGACCACGTTCCAGGCGCCGACCGAGCCGATCATCCGTGAAGTGCATGTGCCGGAAACCATCTCGGTGGCCGACCTCGCGCACAAGATGTCGGTGAAGGCTTCGGAAGTCATCAAGGTGATGATGAAGCTCGGCCAGATGGTCACGATCAACCAGGTGCTGGACCAGGAAACGGCGATGATCGTCGTCGAGGAACTGGGCCATCGCGCGGTCGCGGCGAAGCTGGACGATCCGGAAGCGCTGCTCGTCGAAGGCGAAGCCACCGAAGACACGGCAGAGAAGCTGCCGCGTCCGCCGGTCGTCACCGTCATGGGTCACGTCGACCACGGCAAGACCTCGCTGCTGGACTACATCCGTCGCGCGAAAGTGGCGGCGGGCGAAGCGGGCGGCATCACGCAGCATATCGGCGCATATCACGTCGAAACGCCGCGCGGCGTCATCACCTTCCTCGATACGCCGGGTCACGAGGCCTTCACGGCCATGCGTGCGCGCGGTGCGAAGGCAACCGACATCGTCATTCTGGTGGTTGCAGCGGATGACGGCGTGATGCCGCAGACGAAGGAAGCGATCGCCCACGCGAAGGCGGGCGGCGTGCCGATCGTCGTCGCGATCAACAAGATCGACAAGCCGGAAGCCAACCCCGACCGCGTGAAGCAGGAACTCGTCGCGGAAGGCGTGGTGCCGGAAGAGTACGGCGGCGATTCGCCGTTCATCGAGGTGTCGGCGAAGACCGGCCGCGGCATCGACGATCTGCTGGAAAACGTGTCGCTGCAAGCCGAGGTGCTGGAACTGACCGCACCGGTCGAGGCAGCCGCGAAGGGCCTCGTGATCGAAGCCAAGCTCGACAAGGGCAAGGGCCCGGTCGCGACCATTCTGGTGCAGTCGGGCACGCTGAATCGCGGCGACGTGGTTCTCGCGGGCAGCGCCTACGGCCGCGTGCGTGCGATGCTGGACGAAACCGGCAAGCCGACGAAAACGGCAGGTCCGTCGATCCCGGTGGAAATTCAGGGTCTGTCGGAAGTGCCGGCGGCGGGCGAGGAAGTCATCGTGTTGCCGGACGAGCGCAAGGCGCGCGAAATCGCGCTGTTCCGTCAAGGCAAGTTCCGCGACGTCAAGCTGGCAAAGCAGCAGGCGGCCAAGCTCGAAAACATGCTCGAGCAGATGGGCGAAGGCGAAGTGCAGAACCTGCCGCTCATCGTCAAGGCGGACGTGCAGGGTTCGCAGGAAGCGCTGGTTCAGTCGCTGCAGAAGCTCTCGACCAACGAAGTGCGTGTGCAGATCGTGCACAGCGCGGTCGGCGCGATCAGCGAATCGGACGTCAACCTGGCGACGGCGTCGAAGGCGGTCATCATCGGCTTCAACACGCGCGCGGATGCGCAAGCCCGCAAGCTGGCCGAGTCGAACGGCATCGACATCCGCTACTACAACATCATCTACGACGCAGTGGATGAAGTGAAGGCGGCGATGTCCGGCATGCTCGCGCCGGAGAAGCGCGAGACGGTGACGGGTATGGTCGAGGTGCGCCAGGTCATTCGCGTGCCGAAGGTCGGTCTGATCGCGGGTTGTATGGTCACGGACGGCGTCGTCAAGCGTTCCTCGTCGGTGCGCGTGATCCGCAACAACGTCGTGATCCATACCGGCGAGCTCGATTCGCTCAAGCGCTTCAAGGACGACGTCAAGGAAGTGCGTCAAGGCTTCGAGTGCGGTATGTCGATCAAGAACTTCAGCGACATCGTGGAAGGCGACCAGTTCGAAGTCTTCGAAGTGACGGAAGTGGCTCGCACACTGTAATGCGCTAGCCGCCGATAAAAGGGCGGGGTGAGCCTGGCGGCTCGCTCCGCCCTTTTTGCATCGGGCGGCAGGAAAAGAAACACGGAAACGACATCATGGCTAAAAAACGGACATCCCCGAACCGCAACGTGCAGATTGCGGACCAGATCCAGCGCGATCTTTCGGAGCTCATGCGCGAGGTCAAAGACCCGCGCGTGGGTCTCGTGACGATTCAGAGCGTCGAGCTCACGCCCGACTACGCGCACGCGAAGATCTATTTCACGACACTCACCGGCGATCCGAAACAGACCGAGCAAGGTCTGAATCACGCGGCGGGGCATCTGCACAATATGCTGTTTAAGCGCCTGCATATCCATACGGTGCCGACGCTGCATTTCCACTACGACCAGACGATCGAGAAGGCCGTCGAGATGTCGCGCCTGATCGACGAAGCGAACGCCTCGCGCGCGAAGGACGCGGACGACGATCAGGAAGGCAAGTAAGCGATGAGTGGCACGGAAAAACAGGCGCGGCCGAAGATTCCGCGCCGCGCGCTGGATGGCGTGCTGCTGCTGGACAAGCCGCTCGGGCTGTCGAGCAACGATGCGCTCATCAAGGCGAAGCGGATTTATCTGGCGAAGAAGGCGGGCCACACCGGCACGCTCGATCCGCTCGCGACGGGTTTGCTGCCGCTTTGTTTCGGCGAGGCGACGAAGTTTTCGCAAGACCTGCTCGAAGCGGACAAGACTTACGAAGCGACCATGCGTCTCGGCATTCGCACGACGACCGGCGATGCCGAAGGCGAGGCCATCGACACGCGTGACGTAACGTGCGATGACGTCGCGGTTTCCGAAGCGATGACGAAGTTTCTCGGCGAAATCACGCAGGTTCCGCCGATGTACTCCGCGCTGAAACGCGACGGCAAGCCGCTCTACGAATACGCTCGTGCAGGTCAGATGGTGGAACGCGAAGGCCGTCAGGTGACGATCCACACGCTTCAGTTGATTTCGTGCGCGTTGCCGCTCGTGACGTTTCGCGTGACCTGCAGCAAGGGCACGTACGTGCGCACGCTGGCGGAAGATATCGGCGAGACGCTCGGTTGCGGCGCGCATTTGACGGCGCTGCGGCGCACGGGCGTCGGCGCGTTGACGCTTGAGCACGCGGTCACGCTGGACGAACTCGCTGGCATGAAGGAAGCGGAGCGCGATGCACGACTTCAGCCTGTCGACGCGCTCCTGTCCACCTTTCCCGCGGTTGAACTGAACGACGAAGCGACCCAGCGCTTTCTGCACGGCCAACGACTGCGGCTCGCGGACGTCGTGCAAACGCGCCTCGCAGAAGGCCGCGTGCGTGTCTATGCGCGAGAAGGCGGTCGATTGCTCGGCGTGGCGCGTGCGGGCGAAGGCGTGCTCGCGCCCGAACGATTGATCGTCACGGCGCAATAAAAAAGAGCCCGGTTGAGCGATCAACCGGGCTCTCTTCATTCCACGAGCGGCAATTCGGTCAGTGCGCCGCCGACGCCGCCGCTGCCGAATCCCCACCGCCCGAACGCTCGGGCCGCGTGATCCAGATCAGCGCGATCAGCGCGACGAAAATCCCCGCTGAGATATAGAACATGTCGTTCACGCCGAGCTGCGCGGCCTGCTGCGTCGCCATGCTGTTGTACAGGCCGTAGGTCTGATCCTTCGAGAAGCCGAGTGCGCCGATCTGCTGCATCGAGTTTGCGAAGACAGGGTTATACGAGTTGGCCTGCTCGACGAGTTGCGCGTGATGCACGATCGAACGATGCTCCCACGCAGTCGAGAAAATCGACGTGCCGATGCCGCCGCACATGATCCGCACGAAGTTCGACAAGCCCGACGCCGCCGGAATCCGATGCCCCGGCAAACCCGACAGCGTGATCGACACGAGCGGAATGAAGAAGCCCGCCATGCCGATGCCCTGAATCACCGTCGGCACCGTGAGCGCCCACGTGTCGACGCCGGTCGTATAACGCGAGCGCATCCAGAAGCACAGCGCGAACACGAGAAACGCGGCGGTCGCGATGTAGCGCGGATCGGTTCGAGGCAGGAACTTGCCGGTGATCGGCGAAAGCAGGATCGCGAACAGGCCGACCGGCGCCATCACGAGACCGGCGTTCGTCGCGGTGTAGCCGATATCCGTTTGCAGCCACAACGGCAGCAGCACGAGATTGCCGAAGTAGAGTCCGTAGCCGATCGACAGCGCGATCGTCCCGCCCGTGAAATTGCGCAATTCGAACAGCGACAGATCCACGACCGGATGCTCCGCCGTCAGCTCCCACACGATGAAGAACGCGAACGAGATCACCGCGATCAGCGCGAGCACGACGATCGTCGTCGAATTGAACCAGTCGAGATCCTTGCCCTTGTCGAGCATGACCTGCAGCGAGCCGACCCAGATCACGAGCAGCGCGAGCCCGACGGTGTCGATCGGCGCCTTGCGGATCGCGGAATCGCGGTCGCGGAAGATCGCGAAGGTGGCGAGCGCCGCGGCGATACCGACCGGGATGTTCACGTAGAAGATCCACGGCCACGAGATGTTGTCGGAGATCCAGCCGCCGAGCACCGGGCCCGCGACCGGCGCGATGAGCGTGGTCATCGACCACATCGAGAGCGCCATCGGCGCTTTTTCGCGCGGATAGCTCGCGAGCAGGAGCGTCTGCGACAGCGGGATCATCGGGCCGGCGACGGCGCCTTGCAGCACGCGCGCCGCGAGCAGGAACGGCAGCGTCGGCGCGAGGCCGCAGAGCCACGACGCGAGCACGAACAGGATGATCGAGCCGAGGAAGAGCCGCACCTGGCCGATGCGCTGCGTGAGCCAGCCGGTGAGCGGCACCGAGATCGCATTGGCGACCGCGAACGACGTGATGACCCACGTGCCCTGATCCGACGACACGCCGAGGTCGCCGGAGATCGACGGAATCGAGACGTTCGCGATCGACGTGTCGAGCACGTTCATGAACACGGCGAGCGATACGGCAATCGTCCCGATGACGAGCTTTCCGCCCGACAGCGGCGGATGAACGACGTTTTGCGAAGACATGAGGCGAATCCGCTTACATCAGCTTGGCGGCGGATGCGGACTTCGTCGCCTTGCCGCGCGCCGACGACGGGGTGTTCTGCGCCGACGACCCCGCGCCCGTGCCTGCGTTCTGCTGGATGATGCGCGCGATTTCCTGATCGGCCTGCGCGCCGTAGTTGTCGAACACGTTGGTCTGGTAGACCGTGTTCTGCGCGTTGCCGAGCTGGCCGCCTTCCTCGTTCTTGATCGTCACATCGACGTTCATCGAGAGGCCGATGCGCAGCGGATGCTGCTCCAGTTCCTTCGGATCGAGCTGGATACGCACCGGCAGACGCTGCACGACCTTGATCCAGTTACCCGTCGCGTTCTGCGCGGGCAAGAGCGAGAACGCCGAGCCCGTGCCGGCCGAGAAACCGATGACCTTGCCGTGATACACGACGCTCGAACCGTACAGGTCGGCCGTCAGTTCCACGGGTTGACCGAGGCGCATGTGCTTCAACTGCACTTCCTTGAAGTTCGCGTCGACCCATACGCCGTTGAGCGGCACGATCGCCATCAGCGGATTGCCCGGCGAGACCCGCTGGCCGACCTGCACCGAACGCTTCGCCACATAGCCCGTCACCGGCGCCGGCAGCGTGTTGCGCGCGAAATTGATGTACGAGTCGCGCACCTTGGCGGCGGCGGCGAGCACGTTCGGATGATCCGCGATCGTCGTGTTGGCCGTGAGCGAACGGTTCGACGCGAGTTCCTGCTCGGCCGAGTCGAGCGCGGCCTGCGCGCCACGGACCGCGTCGCGGGCGTGCGAGATTTCTTCCTGCGATACCGCGCCAGTCTGCGCGACCTGCATGCGGCGCTTCAGATCGTCCTGCGCGCGCGACAGATCCGAGCGGCGCAACGCGATCTGCGCTTCGTACTGGTTGTTGTTCACGAAGAACGTGCGCACCTGGCGCACGGTCTGCGCGAGATTCGCCTCGGCCTGATCGAGCGCGACCTTGGAGTCGGCCGGATCGAGCGCGACGAGCGGATCGCCCACTTTCACGGTCTGCGTGTCGTCCGCGTTCACCGAGATCACCGTGCCGACGACCTGCGGCGTGATCTGCACGACGTTGCCGTTGACATAGGCGTCGTCGGTGGCTTCGTGGAAGCGCGCGACGAGGAAGTAGTACAGCCCGTACGCGATGGCGGCGATGATGATGACGAGCACGATCAGCGTCATCAGCCGGCGGCGTTTGCCGTTGCTTTGCTTCGGCGCGGGCGCGGCGGCGGTTTGTTGAGGGTCGCTCATGAAAGACTCCGAATATTCCGTATTGGTCTTGATGCGTGTTCTTGTGCGCGGCTTACTTCGACGGCGCGGCCTGATTCGCCGCCTGCGTGCTCGCCGGATTCTGCCCGTTGCCGCCGATCGCGAGATTCGTGCTCGTCGCGTCGAAGCCGCCGCCGAGCGATTTGATCAGCGCGATTTGCAGATCGGTGCGCTTCAGGCGCAGATTCGTCACGGTCTGCTCGTTGGCGAGGCGGTTCTCGTCGGCGTTGAGCACCTGCAACTGCGGCGACAGGCCGGCCTTGTAGCGGATCACCGCGAGCTGATACGCGCTCGACGCCGCCGCGAGTGCGCGCTGGGCGTCGGCCATCTGCTTGTCGAGCGAGCGGATCGCGGAAATATTGGTCGCGACGTCGTTCATCGCATTGATGAGCGTCTGATTGTAGTTCGCGACATCGCCCTCGAAGTCGGCGTAACGGCCCTTCAACTGGCCGCGCAGGGCGCCGGCATCGAAGATCGGCAGATGAATCGCCGGCCCGATCTGGATCTGTCGGCTGCTCGCCTGCAGGAAGCGGCCCCAGCCGAACGCGTCGAAACCGAAGCCGGCCGCGAGGTTGATGTCCGGGAAGAACTCGGCCTTCGCTTCCTTGATGTTGTGCGTCGCGGCTTCGACCTGCCAGCGCGCGGCGACGATATCCGGGCGGCGCGCGACGAGGTCGGCGGGGACGTTGTCGGGCAGCGCCACGTTGACGTTCGGATTGATCACGGGCTTGGCGATCTGCAGGCCGCGGTCCGGACCCTTGCCGAGCAGCGCGGCGAGTTGATAGCGGACGGTCTCGATCTGTCCGTCGAGCTCGGTCGAGTTCGTCTGGCTCGTCGCGACGTTGCCTTCAGCGGTGCGGCGTTCGACGTTGGTATCGAGCCCGGCCGCGACGCGCCCGTTCGTGATGCGCCCGACGTCCTGTCGATTTGCGATCTCGCGCTGGGCGACGTCGCGCAGCGCGTAGAGCAGCGCAAGCTGGTTGTACGTGCGCGCGACCGATGTCGCCAGCGTCACGCGCGCCTGCTGCATGTCCGCTTCGGCGGCCTTCTGCTGCGAGACCGCCATGTTCAGCCGCGAGCGGTTCTTGCCCCACAGGTCGAGTTCCCACGACGCGCTCGCGAGCACGTTGTTCTCGCTGTACCAGGTGCCGCCGTAGGGAGGCGGGAAGAGCGCGTTGGCCGAATACAGTTCGCGCGTCCACGAATACGATCCGTTGACCTTCGGATAGAGCGCCGAGCGCGACGTTTCGATGTACGCCGACGCCTTCGCGATGCGCGACTGCGCCTGCGCGATGGTCGGATTGTCCGCGAGCGCCTCGTCGATCAGTTGCGGCAACTGCGGATCGCCGAACTGCTTCGCCCAGTCGAGCGCCGGCCACTGGCCGCCTTGTCCCGGCAGGCTCAGCGTGGCATCGAAGTTTTCAGGCGCGGCAATCTGCTTGTCGCTCGAAATGCCCGCGTAGTTCGCGCAACCCGCGAGCGCGAGCGCAGCCATCGCGGCAGCCACGGCGCTTTTCACGCGACGCTCGCCGGGCAGCGCGAACAAGGAAAGGTGGTTCATATCTCGTCTCTTGAGAAGAGAATTAAAGATGGACGTTGCAATCATTTTGTAGGCTTGCGATGACAAATTTGCTTGTCATCGCAATGACGTACCAGGCTTATCGTTGCCATGTAGCAGCGGCGCGACGGAAGGATCGCAGGAATTCGCCAGAATTCGCCGCAGCATACTTTTCAGGAAGCCCACTTCTTCGGGCGTGAAGCCCGCGAGCAGGTTATCCAGCACGCGCGTAAAGATGGCGGGAATCTTCTCGGCCGTTGCCTGGCCTTCGTCCGTCAGCGCGAGGCGCACGACGCGCCGGTCTTCCTCGCTGCGTACGCGCGAGAGCAGGCCGCGCTTTTCCAGTCGGTCGATGAGGCGCGTCACGGCGCTCGCGTCGATTCCGTATTCGCGGGCGATGTCCGCCGCCGTCAGGCACTTGCCGACCGCCAGCATGAAGAGGATGCTTGCCTGTGTGCTCGTGATGCCGAGTTCGGACGTCGTGTGTTGCGTGACCATGTTCCACATGGTCGAGCGCACCCGGCCGATCAGGTAGCCGACGCTCTCGGCGAACACGTAATCGCCGATGGCCGCAGATTTCGGAGCGTCGCTCATGGAAATAATTGTGCGATTGCAATAGTTGACTAGGCAGGATTATAGGCAAGCGTTTCAGTCGCTGCAAGACTCTTTTATGAAACCGCTTAACAATCAGCCGTGCGCGACTGCGACGGGGCAGGGTCGAGACCCAGGACTTACGGGTTGAGTCCTATTGCAAGGGAACGACATCCATGCGTGCTATAATTTACGGTTCTCACCGCGCCGGGCCCGCATAGTCATGCTTGCATGACGGTTTCAAGGGGGGTTTGCCGAGCCATGAAGTCTCGCTGAAGAGACTCGCTCCGACGGCGCACAACCAAGACATCTCTATATGACTCGCGCCCTCCGCAATATCGCCATCATTGCCCACGTCGACCACGGCAAGACCACGCTCGTCGACCAGTTGCTCCGCCAGTCGGGCACGTTCCGGGAAAACCAGCAGGTCGCCGAGCGCGTCATGGACTCGAACGACATCGAAAAGGAACGTGGCATCACGATTCTTGCGAAGAACTGCGCCGTCGAATACGAAGGCACGCACATCAATATCGTCGATACGCCGGGCCACGCCGACTTCGGCGGTGAAGTGGAGCGCGTGCTGTCGATGGTCGATTCCGTGCTGCTGCTCGTCGACGCCGTCGAAGGTCCGATGCCGCAGACGCGCTTCGTCACGAAGAAGGCGCTCGCGCTGGGTCTGAAGCCGATCGTCGTCATCAACAAGGTGGACCGTCCGGGCGCGCGTATCGACTGGGTGATCAACCAGACCTTCGATCTCTTCGACAAGCTCGGCGCGACCGAAGAACAGCTCGACTTCCCGATCGTTTATGCGTCGGGTCTGAACGGCTACGCGGGTCTCTCGCCCGAAGTGCGTGAAGGCACGATGCGTCCGCTGTTCGAAGCCATTCTCGAACACGTGCCGGTTCGTCCGGCCGATCCGGACGGCCCGCTGCAACTGCAAATCACGTCGCTCGACTACAACTCGTATGTCGGACGTATCGGCGTGGGCCGTGTCGCGCGTGGCCGCATTCGTCCCGGCATGCAGGTGGCGGTGCGTTCGGGTCCGGACGGCGCGATCATCAATCGCAAGATCAATCAGGTGCTGTCGTTCCACGGTCTGGAGCGCGTGCAGGTCGAAGAAGCGCAGGCCGGCGATATCGTGCTGATCAACGGCATCGAGGAAATCGGCATCGGCGTGACGATCTGCTCGCCGGACAATCCCGAAGCGCTGCCGATGATCACCGTCGACGAACCGACGCTCACGATGAACTTCCTCGTGAATTCGTCGCCGCTCGCGGGCAAGGAAGGCAAGTTCGTGACGAGCCGCCAGATTCGCGACCGTCTCACGAAGGAACTGAACCACAACGTGGCGCTGCGCGTGAAAGACACCGGCGACGAAACCACGTTCGAAGTGTCGGGCCGCGGTGAACTGCATCTGACGATTCTCGTCGAGAACATGCGCCGTGAAGGCTACGAACTCGCGGTGTCGCGTCCGCGCGTCGTGCTGCAGGAAATCGACGGCGTGAAGTGCGAGCCGTATGAAAACCTGACGGTCGATATCGAAGACCAGCATCAGGGCGGCGTGATGGAAGAACTCGGCCGCCGCAAGGGCGAAATGCTCGACATGACCTCCGACGGCCGTGGCCGCACGCGTCTCGAGTACAAGATTTCGGCGCGCGGTCTGATCGGCTTCCAGAGCGAGTTTCTGACGCTCACGCGCGGCACGGGTCTGATGAGCCACACGTTCGATTCGTACGCGCCGGTGAAGGAAGGCTCGGTCGGCGAGCGTCGCAACGGCGTGCTGATCTCGCAGGACGACGGCGCGGCTGTCGCGTATGCACTGTGGAAGCTGCAGGATCGCGGCCGCATGTTCGTGTCGCCGGGCGATGCGCTCTATGAAGGCATGATCATCGGCATTCACAGCCGCGACAACGACCTCGTCGTGAACCCGATCAAGGGCAAGCAGCTGACCAACGTGCGCGCGTCGGGCACCGACGAAGCCGTGCGCCTCGTGCCGCCGATCCAGCTTTCGCTGGAATACGCGGTCGAGTTCATCGATGATGACGAACTCGTCGAAGTGACGCCGCAGTCGATCCGTCTGCGCAAGCGTCATCTGAAGGAGCACGAGCGCCGCCGCGCGAGCCGCGAAGCGAACGCCGAGTAAGTTTCAGGTATCGATTCGCATCGACAGAACAAGAGCCGCCTTCGGGCGGCTTTTGCTTTTTTTCGTCGTCATGCAAGAGACCCTTGCGTATCTCATAAAAGCCCGCACATGCTTGTTGCGTAAAGGATGACGACAGTGGGATGACGACGGCAGGCACATGCGGCGATCCGTCATATGACTATTCGTTCTGTGCTATGCTTCTTGGATTAGCTGTCGCTTTTTAGGTCCTTCCAAGCAGACTTGATTCGCGCAATCCGCTAAACGGTCAGGCCGTGGCGCGGAAGGTTTCTTAACCCGCACTTCCTCGAGAAACTCGAAGAAAGGTGAGCGTAAAATGATGAAGCAATTCCAGTCGAACTCTTATCTGTTCGGCGGTAATGCTCCGTACGTCGAAGAGTTGTACGAGCAATATCTCGATAATCCCGCGTCAGTGCCCGAGACCTGGCGAGCCTACTTCGATGCGTTGCAGAACGTGCCCGCATCGGACGGCACGGCTCACAACGACGTGGCCCACGGCCCCATCGTCGAGTCGTTCGCTCAGCGCGCAAAGGCGAATGCCTTCCTGCCGCGCGAAAGCACGGGCGACCTCACCACCGCGCGCAAGCAGGTCTACGTCCAGTCGCTGATCGGCGCGTATCGCTTCCTCGGCACGCAATGGGCGAACCTCGATCCGCTCAAGCGCCGCGAGCGTCCCGCGATCCCTGAACTCGAACCCGGCTTTTACGACTTCACCGAAGCCGACATGGATCAGGTGTTCAACGCGAACAACCTGTACTTCGGTTTCGAGCAGGCATCGCTGCGCGACATCGTCAAGGCGCTGCGCGACACGTACTGCGGCACGATCGGCGCCGAGTTCATGTACATCAGCGATCCGGAGCAGAAGCGCTGGTGGAAGGAGAAGCTCGAGTCGATCCGCTCGACGCCGAACTTCACGAACGAAAAGAAAAAGCACATCCTGAACCGCCTGACGGCCGCCGAAGGCCTCGAGCGTTTCCTGCACACCAAATATGTCGGCCAGAAGCGTTTCTCGCTGGAAGGCGGCGAGAGCTTCATCGCGTCGATGGACGAAGTCGTCCGTCACGCGGGCAAGAGCGGCGTGCAGGAAATCGTCATCGGCATGGCGCACCGTGGGCGTCTTAACGTGCTGGTCAATACGCTCGGCAAGATGCCGGCGGATCTGTTCGCCGAATTCGAAGGCAAGCACGTCGATGATCTGCCGGCCGGCGACGTGAAGTACCACAAGGGCTTCTCGTCGGATGTCGCCACCGAAGGCGGCCCGGTTCACCTGTCGCTCGCGTTCAACCCGTCGCACCTGGAAATCGTGAATCCGGTGGTCGAAGGTTCGGCCAAGGCGCGTATGGATCGCCGCGGCGACGAAGAAGGTCTGCAAGTGCTGCCGGTGCAAGTGCACGGCGACGCGGCTTTCGCGGGCCAGGGCGTCGTGATGGAAACGCTGAACCTCGCGCAGACGCGCGGCTACGGCACGCACGGCACGCTGCACATCGTCATCAACAACCAGATCGGCTTCACCACGTCGGACCCGCGCGATGCGCGCTCGACGCTGTACTGCTCGGACGTCGTCAAGATGATCGAGGCGCCGGTGCTGCACGTGAACGGTGACGATCCCGAAGCCGTCGTGCTCGCCACGCAACTCGCGATCGACTTCCGCATGAAGTTCCACAAGGACGTGGTCGTCGACATCATCTGCTTCCGCAAGCTCGGCCACAACGAGCAGGACACGCCGGCCGTCACGCAGCCGCTGATGTACAAGACCATCGCCAAGCATCCGGGCACGCGCGCCGTCTACGCGGAAAAGCTTGTGCAGCAAGGCGTGATTACGGCCGACGACGCCGACCGGTTCATCAAGGAATATCGTCAGGCGATGGACGAAGGCCATCACACGATCGATCCCGTGCTCTCGAACTACAAGAGCAAGTACGCGGTCGACTGGGTGCCGTTCCTGAACCGCAAGTGGACCGACGCGGCCGACACGGCGGTTCCGCTCGCCGAACTGAAGCGTCTCGCCGAGCGCATCACGACGATTCCCGAGAACTTCAAGGTTCACCCGCTCGTCGAGCGCGTGATCAACGACCGCCGCGCGATGGGTCTCGGCGAAGCCAAGCTCGACTGGGGCATGGGCGAGCATCTCGCGTTCGCGTCGCTGGTCGCATCGGGCTACGCCGTGCGTCTGACGGGCCAGGACTCCGGTCGCGGCACGTTCACGCATCGTCACGCGGTGCTGCACGATCAGAACCGTGAGCGCTGGAACGACGGCACCTACATTCCGCTGCAGAACATCGCGGAAGGCCAGGCCAAGTTCACGGTGATCGACTCCGTGCTGTCCGAAGAAGCGGTGCTCGGCTTCGAGTACGGCTATTCGACGGCGGAACCGAACACGTTCGTCGCGTGGGAAGCGCAGTTCGGCGACTTCGTGAACGGCGCGCAGGTCGTGATCGACCAGTTCATCTCGTCGGGCGAAGTGAAGTGGGGCCGCGTCTCGGGTCTCACGATGATGCTCCCGCACGGCTACGAAGGTCAGGGCCCGGAGCACTCGTCGGCGCGTATCGAGCGCTTCCTGCAACTGTGCGCGGATCACAACATGCAGGTGGTCCAGCCGACGACGCCGGCGCAGGTCTTCCACCTGCTGCGCCGTCAGATGATCCGCCTGTTCCGCAAGCCGCTCATCATCTTCACGCCGAAGTCGCTGCTGCGTCACAAGGAAGCCGTGTCGGATCTGACGGAACTGTCGAAGGGCTCGTTCCAGCCGGTCATCGGTGAAGTCGAAGCGGGCATCGAGCCGAAGAAGGTCAAGCGCGTGGTCGTGTGTTCGGGCCGCGTGTACTACGACCTCGTCGCGCATCGCCGCGAAGCGAAGAGCAACGATGTCGCCATTGTGCGTATCGAGCAGCTGTATCCGTTCGCGCACAAGCAGTTCGACGCTGAACTCAAGAAGTACGAGAACGCGACGGAAGTGGTCTGGGTGCAGGACGAGCCGCAGAACCAGGGCGCCTGGTTCTACGTCGAGCACCATCTGCGCGAAGGCATGCGCGACGGCATGAAGCTGGCCTACAGCGGCCGTCCGGCTTCGGCATCGCCGGCGGTCGGCTACTACGCGAAGCACTACGAGCAGCAGAAGGCGCTCGTGGAAGGCGCGTTCGGCCGCCTGAAGGGCGCGCAGATCATCGCGAAGTAAGCAACGCTCGAGAGACCGGGCGCGCATGCCGCAGCCCGGTCCCGACGCTCGAACACACAGACACGCATTAGGACAATACAGAAATGGCTATCGTAGAAGTCAAGGTTCCCCAGCTTTCCGAGTCGGTCTCGGAAGCGACCATGCTGCAATGGAAGAAGAAGCCGGGTGAGGCTGTCGCCCAGGACGAAATCCTCATCGAAATCGAGACCGACAAGGTCGTGCTGGAAGTGCCCGCGCCGTCCGCGGGCGTTCTGGCGCAAGTGATCAAGCACGACGGCGATATCGTCACCGCCGATGAACTCATCGCGAAGATCGACACCGAAGCGAAAGCGGGCGAAGCGCCTGCCGCCGTCGCCGCTGCCGGCGACGCCGAAGTGAAGCCCGCGCCGGTCGCGGAAACGACCGCCGCCGCCGCTCCGGCTGCTGCGCAAGCGTCGGCGGGCGGTGCTGCTTCGCCTTCCGCGACAAAGATTCTGGCCGAGAAGGGCGTTTCGGCGGATCAGGTTTCGGGCTCGGGCCGCGACGGCCGTATCACGAAGGGCGACGCACTCGCCGCTTCGGCATCGGCTCCGGCGCCTGCCAAGGCTGCCGCACCCGCTCCGGCCGCCGCGCCCGCGCGCGCCGCCAAGCCTGCGCTGCCGCAAGTGTCGGCGCCGGCATCGGCCGATCAGTGGCTCAAGGACCGCCCGGAACAGCGCGTGCCGATGTCGCGTCTGCGTGCGCGTATCGCCGAGCGTCTGCTCGAATCGCAGCAAACCAACGCCATCCTGACGACGTTCAACGAAGTCAACATGGCGCCGGTCATGGATCTGCGCAACAAGTACAAGGATCGCTTCGAGAAGGAACACGGCGTGAAGCTCGGCTTCATGTCGTTCTTCGTGAAGGCCGCCGTGCATGCGCTGAAGAAGTTCCCGCTCGTGAACGCATCGATCGACGGTAACGACATCGTCTATCACGGCTATTTCGACATCGGTATCGCGGTCGGTTCGCCGCGCGGTCTGGTGGTGCCGATCCTGCGCAACGCAGATCAGATGAGCCTCGCCGACATCGAGAAGAAGATCGCCGAATTCGGCCAGAAGGCGAAGGACGGCAAGCTGTCGATCGAAGACATGACCGGCGGCACGTTCTCCATCTCGAATGGCGGCGTGTTCGGTTCCATGCTGTCGACGCCGATCATCAACCCGCCGCAGTCCGCGATTCTCGGCGTGCACGCGACGAAGGAACGCGCCGTGGTGGAAAACGGCCAGATCGTGATCCGCCCGATGAACTACCTCGCGCTGTCGTACGACCACCGCATCATCGACGGCCGCGAAGCCGTGCTGTCGCTGGTCGCGATGAAGGACGCGCTGGAAGATCCGGCCCGTCTGCTGCTGGACCTGTAAGAAAAAGCAATTCGCCTCGATGCGCGCGATAGGCTCGCGCGCATCGCACGAGGCTGCTCTGCATGAGCGGAGCCAGACCAAAGGAAAGTCATGTCCAAGGAATTTGATGTCGTCGTGATCGGCGCGGGCCCCGGCGGCTATATCGCGGCGATTCGCGCAGCGCAGCTCGGCAAGACGGTTGCGTGTATCGAGAAGTGGAAGAATCCGGCGGGCGCGTTGAAGCTCGGCGGCACGTGCCTGAACGTGGGCTGCATTCCGTCGAAGGCGCTGCTCGCGTCGTCGGAAGAATTCGAAAATGCGTCGAAGCATCTGGCCGATCACGGCATCAGCGTGTCGGACGTGAAGCTCGACGTGTCGAAGATGCTGGCGCGCAAGGACGGCATCGTCGAAAAGATGACGAAGGGCATCGAGTTCCTGTTCCGCAAGAACAAGATCACGTGGCTCAAGGGTCATGGCAAGTTCACCGGCAAGAATGCTGCCGGCGTGCAGATCGAAGTGTCGGGCGAAGGCGAGACGGAAGTCGTCACGGCGAAGAACGTGATCATCGCGACGGGCTCGAAGGCGCGTCATCTGCCGAACATTCCGGTCGACAACAAGATCGTCGCGGACAATGAAGGCGCGCTGTCGTTCGACGCCGTGCCGAAGAAGCTCGCCGTGATCGGCGCGGGCGTGATCGGTCTGGAACTCGGCTCGGTGTGGCGTCGTTTGGGCGCGGACGTGACCGTGCTCGAAGCGCTGCCGCAGTTCCTCGGCGCAGCGGACGAATCGCTCGCGAAGGAAGCCGCAAAGCAGTTCAAGAAGCAGGGTCTCGACATTCACCTCGGCGTGAAGATCGGCGAAGTGAAGACGTCGGACAATGGCGTTTCGATCGCTTACACGGACAACGCGGGCAACGCGCAGACGCTGGAAGCGGACCGCCTGATCGTGTCGATCGGCCGCGTGCCGAATACCGACAACCTCGGTCTGGAAGCCATCGGCCTGAAGGCGAACGAGCGCGGTTTCATCGACGTGGACGATCATTGCGCGACGAGCGTGCCGAACGTGTACGCGATCGGCGACGTGGTGCGCGGCCCGATGCTCGCGCACAAGGCGGAAGACGAAGGCGTGGCGGTGGCGGAGATCATCGATGGTCAGAAGCCGCATATCGACTACAACTGCGTGCCGTGGGTCATCTACACGGAACCGGAAATCGCGTGGGTCGGCAAGACGGAACAGCAGCTCAAGGCCGAAGGCCGCGAGATCAAGACCGGCCAGTTCCCGATGATGGCCAATGGCCGCGCATTGGGTATCGGCAAGGCTGAAGGCTTCGTCAAGATGATCGCGGACGCGAAGACCGACGAGATCCTCGGCGTGCACGTGATCGCAGCGGACGCATCGGATCTGATCGCGGAAGCCGTTGTCGCGATGGAGTTCAAGGCGGCGTCGGAAGATATCGGCCGCATTTGCCATCCGCACCCGTCGCTGTCGGAAGTGATGCGCGAAGCGGCGCTGGCCGTCGACAAGCGCGCGTTGAACATGTAATCGAGCTCGGCTTCGGGCAGTCAGGCATCGCACACGAAGGCGAGCGGATCAAACCGCTCGCCTTCGTCACTTCAAACGGCAGAAGATGAACGTCACCGAATACTACGAAAGCGAACTGCGCACGCGGGGTTATCAATCGGACGAGGCGCAGCTCGCGGCGGTCGCGCGCCTGCAGCAGTGCTACGAAGAGTGGGTCGCATACAAGTCACGCCGCTCCAACGCGCTCAAGAAGTTTCTCGTGCGTCCGGACCTGCCGCGCGGTGTCTACATGTGGGGTGGCGTCGGGCGCGGCAAGAGCTTTTTGATGGACAGCTTCTATGCCGTCGTGCCGGTGCAACGCAAGACGCGGCTGCATTTTCACGAGTTCATGCGTGAAGTGCATCGCGAGCTGGAAGAGCTGAAAGGGCAGGCCGATCCGCTCGACGAACTCGCGAAACGCATCGCCAAACGATACAGGCTGATCTGCTTCGACGAGTTCCACGTCTCGGATATCGCCGACGCGATGATTCTCTATCGCCTGCTCGACCGCCTCTTCAAGAACGGTGTGCAGTTCGTGATGACGTCCAATTACGAGCCGGACACGCTGTATCCGGAAGGGCTGCATCGCGATCGTCTTCTGCCCGCGATCGAACTCATCAAGCAGCATCTCGACGTGCTCAATGTCGATGCCGGCACCGACTACCGCAAGCGCACGCTGTCGCAGGTGAAGGCGTATCACACGCCGCTCGGCGCGGCGGCGAGCGAGGCCTTGCGCGCGGACTATGCGAAGCTCGCGGCCGTGCCCGACGAAAGCCCGATCCTGCACATCGAAAAGCGCGAGATCAAGGCGCTGCGTAAGGCCGACGGCGTCGTGTGGTTCGACTTCGCGACGCTCTGCGGCGGCCCGCGTTCGCAGAACGACTATCTCGAACTGTCGAACCGGTTCCATGCGGTGATTCTGTCGGACGTGCCGCAGATGACGCCGCGCATGGCGTCCGAAGCGCGCCGCTTCACGTGGCTCATCGATGTCTTCTACGACCACAAGGTGAAGCTGCTGATGTCGGCGGCCGTGCCCGCGGAAGAGCTGTACGTGGAAGGACCGATGGCAAACGAATTCGCGCGCACGGTTTCGCGCATCATCGAGATGCAGTCGAAGGAGTATCTGGAGGCGCCACGGCGCGTCGCGGATATTTCGCTGACCTAATACGAGTATCAAAAAACTGCGGTTAGCCAATCGGCATAAGGCTTTGGGGACTATTTCAAGATTCGGATCACTCCGATTTGCCGGCTTTCGGGTACTCGGTATCGTCGATGCCGGTTATCAGTCAGCAAATTGGAGAAACTACCGTGAAGCCCTACCGCGACATGTCCGACGAAGAATGGCAGATGGTCGCACCGCTGCTTCCCGAACTGCGCCCTCGTCTCGAACTTCGGGGCCGGCCGCTCGCCAACACCCGCGCCGTGCTCAACGGTGTGCTCTGGGTGATGTACAGCGGCGCGTCGTGGTCCACGTTGCCGCGCAAATATCCGTCGTATCAGACGTGTCATCGGCGGTTCAAGACGTGGCACGAGTCGGGCGTCCTGCTGCGCGTCATGTCGCAGCTATTCGGGCCGGCCGGAGAATCGCTCTATGCGTTGATGACATCGCGCATGCGCGTGCCGCCGGAGTTCAAGCCCGAGAGCGCTGGCTTGCCCGAAGGCGTGCAAGTGGTCGAGGTGCATCACCGTCACGCCGCATGACCTTGTCGAACGCACTCGCGAGATAAGCAAAGCCGGTCGAAGACATATATCTTCGACCGGCTTTGTCCTTTCTGGAATTTACTGCTGGCGCAGCCAGGTCTGCGAACGCCCCAGCAGCGACACGCCGATATACCCGCGCACGACGAGCTTCTGCCCGCCGTCCTCCATCTTCATCTTGCACTTGTAGAGCTTGCCGTTCTCGGGATCGAGAATCTGGCCGCCGTCCCATGCATCGCCGTTCTGCCGCATGCCGGTGATGATGGTCATGCCCTTGACCAGTTGATCCTTCCGCTCGTCGGTGCAGGCCGTGCAGCGACGCTCGGGGTGATCGAACTCGCCGATACCGCGCACGACTTTGCCTGACAACTGGCCGCTTCCATCGTCGACGATCTGAATGATCGCTTTCGGCTTGCCGGTCTGATCGTCGATGGTTTGCCAGGTGCCGACGGGTGTCGCCGCCTGCGCAAAAACGCTCGCGGCGAAGGTGGCGCAAAGCGCGCCGAGCATCACGCGCGCGCCGCGCGAGCCGATGGAACGGGTCATGTCGTCTCCTTGTTGTGATCGCCCGAGCATACGAGAAAGCGCCCGTTCCCGTCTGGGAGGAAACGTTCTAGCGGCGCGCGCTCAACACTCAGACGCCGCCTTTCAGACCCGCTTCGAGGGTGGCGAACGTGCGCTCGTCGGTGCGATCGAAATGCAGCGGCGTGACCGAGACCCGGCCGGACGCGACCACTGCCGTTTCGCTATCGGGCGAATTCGGGCGCGGGCCGCGCTGAAAGCGCAGCCAGTGATAGTCGATGCCGCGCGGATCGACGAGCGGCAGCACATCGATGCCTTCCACGAGCCCGACACCCTGCCGCGTCACGGTGAGCGGTCCGGCGGCGGATGCGTCGCAATCGGGGAAATTGACGTTCAGGCAGGTGGGCGCGTCGTGGGAGATCGCGAGCAACTGGCGGATCACGCCGGGCGCGAGCGCGCGCGCCGTGTCCCAGCGCACGTTCTCGCGATCGGTGAAGGTCTGGCTGAGTGCGATCGACGGCAGGCCGAGCAGCAGGCCCGTCATCGCGGCGCCGACGGTGCCGGAGAACATCGTCTCGACGCCGAGATTCGCGCCGCGGTTGATGCCGGAGAGCACGAGCGTGGGCGGCGCGTCCTTCATGATGTGGCGTGCGCCCATCACGACGCAGTCGCCGGGCGTGCCCTGCACGCCGTAGCGCCGCTCGCCCTGGCGCGACACGCGCAGCGGCGAATGCAGGCTGATGGAGTGCGACGTGCCGCTTTGATCGTGCTCGGGCGCGATGACCCAGACTTCGTGCGCGAGTTCGGCGGCGACGGCTTCCAGCGCGGCTAAGCCGGGCGCGTCGATGCCGTCGTCGTTGGTGATGAGCACACGCTGCACGATGGGTGAGAGGGCGGACATCGCGAATCGCTCCTTGGTCGATGGTGAAAAGTATCGACCGATTATTACAGAGTTCGCGTAGTCGGGCGTCCGCTGCCCGGTTCTTCCTGACGCCTTACTTGACGCCCAGGCCGCGCAGCACCGCGTTGCCGTCTTCGGTCAGACGCAGTTTCGGCGCGCCCATGTCCGGCGACACGATCTCGACATAGCCGTATTCCTGCAACGAGGCGACGTCGGGCGTAGCCGCCATCACGTCGATGGGTGCGTGAAACAGCAACAGCAACGTGGCGATTTCGTGATGGCTCAAAAGCTTTTTGATGGCTCGCACGGGTGCGGAAGCCGGACGGCGGAGGTTCATGAACGAATTCCTCAAGTTTGCATGACGATGTGCGGCGCTTCTGGCGCGGTGCCTCTGCGCGGACCTTGATGTCGATGGAGTGCGGGAAGGTTATCGGCCGACTCTTAGGCGAAACTTAAAATGCGCGGCGCGCGATGTGGCACGTCGTTACACCGGATGTCACGAGTTCAGCGTTCATTTCATCGGCGTGACGGTCAGAAGCGATAGTCAGGATTCTTCGGGTCGAACGTCAGATCGTCGAAGGGTTTGACCTCGATGCGCTCGAACACGACGCTTTCGAAAATATTGCCGTCGTTGTCGTAGGACTCCAGCGTGCGGAAAACCGGCCGCTCGAGGTCGAGCCCGAGCACTTCCTTCTTCGCGTAGAACTCGGGCTGTCCCGTGGGCGTTTCATAGGTGAGCGCGACGACGCGCAATCCGTCGATCATCTTCACCTCGATATCTGACGGCTTCGTGATGCCCGCTTCGGCGAACCTGCGCCCTTCCTCGATGAATCGCTGCGTGATCGCGACGATGCCGAGCTCGCGGATCGAATGATTCGATTGCGCGCGGGCGAAGGCGCCGTTCACCGACGTCCACATCGGCACGACGCCCAGCAAGCCGCCGAGATGACCGTAGAGCTGGTCGGGGCGTTTGGAATCGTCATAAATGACTTCCTGGCCCGCATGTGCGCCATCGGGCAGCCATTTTGCGTAGATCCGCAAGGGTTCGCGCGTGACGCGCACGAGCATGTGATCCGAGCGCTTCGGCCACTTGCCCTTGATGCGCTCGCGCCGGCGCATCGTGAACTCGCAGGATTGGAAGTCGTCCAGGCCGTCCTGCAAATAGCGCGGCAGCGTGCGCGCGTCGAGCGAGCGAAACAGGGCGACGAGTTGCGCGTCGTCGAGTTTCGCGAGTGCGCCGCTCTCGGCCGAGCGCGAGAGCCATTGCGCCTGCTGCTCGACGCTCAATTCACCGACGCGCGCGACGTCCTCGATTGCATCCGCGCGCGCGCCTGAAGACGCGAGCGCGAGCAAGAGACACAACAGGCCCGCGCACGCGAGCAGCAAGTCCGAAACTTGGCGGCATCGCGCACGCGGCATGAGCATCTCCGAAGGTCAGTCCTGCGATTTTCGTGGTTTCGATTCGGCGTCGCGCAATTCGCGTCTGAGCACCTTGCCGATCGTCGTGAGCGGCAACGCGTCGCGAAACTCGACGTAGGATGGCACCTTGTAGCCGGTCAGGTGTAAACGGGCGAACTTCAGCAGTTCTTCCACCGTGAGCGCGTCGTCGCGACGCACGACGAACGCCTTCACGCGCTCGCCGGTCACCGGATCGGGTACGCCCACGGCGGCCACCGCGCGCACTTTGGGATGCGCGGCGAGCACTTCCTCGATTTCGTTCGGATACACGTTGAAGCCCGACACGATCATCATGTCCTTCTTGCGGTCGATGAGCCGGATGATGCCGCGTGCGTCCATCACGCCGATGTCGCCGGTCGCGAGCCAGCCGTTTGAATCGATGGCTTTCGCCGTGTCCTCGGGACGGTTCCAGTAGCCTTTCATCACTTGCGGGCCCTGCACGCAGAGTTCGCCCGGTTCGTCGATGTTCGCCCATGCGCCATCGTCGCGGCGCATGCGCACGAGCGTGGAGGGCACCGGCACGCCGATGGTGCCGTCGAATTCGCTCGCGCCGTGGGCATCGAGCGGCGTCGCGGCGACGAGCGGCGAACATTCGGTGAGGCCGTAGCCTTCGACGAGCGTCTGGCCCGTCATCGCCCTGAAGCGCTCGGCGATCACGCGCTGGGTCGCCATGCCGCCCGCCATCGCGAGCTTGAGCGCCGAGAAGTCGCGCTGGCGGAATGCGTCGTTGTCCATGAGCGCGCTGTAGAGCGTGTTGAGCGCGGTGATCGCCGTGAAGTTTTCGTGACGCAGCGTGCGCATGAGCGCGTTGATGTCGCGCGGATTGACGATCAGCACGTTGCGCGCGCCGATTGCGAGAAAGGCGAGCGCATTCACCGTCAGCGAATAGATGTGATAGAGCGGCAACGGCGTGACGATGATCTCTTCGCCATCGACAAGCTGTCCGCCTGCCCATGCGAGCGCCTGCAGCAGATTGGCGATGACATTGCGATGCGTGAGCATCGCGCCCTTCGCGACGCCCGTCGTGCCGCCGGTGTACTGAATGAACGCGATGTCGCCATGACCGACTCTCACCGGCTCGAACTTCTGCCGCGCGCCGCGCGCGAGCGCCTGCGGCAGACGGACCGCATCGGGCAGCGCATAGGCGGGCACCTGCTTCTTCACGTGACGCAGGAACAGATCGATCGCGCGGCCTTTCACGTTGAGGCCGTTGCCGAGCAGATCGCCGAGCCCGGTCACGACGATATTCCTCACACGCGAGCCCGGCTGCGCGTCCTGCACGGTCTTCGCGAAGTTCTCGAACACGACGACCGTCTGCGCGCCGCTATCCTTGAGCTGATGGCTCAGCTCGCGCACCGTGTAGAGCGGATTCACATTGACGACGATCGCGCCCGCGATCAGCGTGCCGAAAAGCGCGACGGGATAGACCAGCGTGTTGGGCATCATCAGCGCCACGCGATCGCCGGGCTTCACGCCGATGCTCTGAAGATACGACGCGAACGCATGCGCCTTCTCGCCGAGCGTGGCGAATGTCAGTTCGGAGCCGAGACTCACGAACGCGACGCAATCCCGAAACCGCTCGACGCACTCGTCGAAGAAATGCGCGAGCGAGCGATAGCGCGAAGGATCGATGTCGTGCGCGACATACGGCGGATACGACGCGTACCAGATGCCGTCCGTCGCGTGCGGCGTAATAGCCCCGCGCGGCGCTGTCTGTCCCGGGCTCATGTGGTGTCTCCGTCGGCGCGCTTCGTTTTCGTCGACTGGCGCGCCTTATTTTTTGCTTCTTCCGCTTACCGCTCCAGTATCGCGACGACGCCCTGGCCGCCCGCCGCGCAGATCGAGATCAGTCCGCGCAACGGCTTGCCGTCGCCGCGTTCGGGCGCTTTCGCGAGCATCTTCGCCAGCGTGCCGACGATGCGCCCGCCCGTCGCCGCGAACGGATGACCGGTCGCAAGCGATCCGCCGTTCACGTTCAGCCGCGTCCGGTCGATCGAGCCGAGCGGGCCGTCAAGACCAAGCGCCGTGCGGCAATATTCATCGTCTTCCCACGCGGCGAGCGTGCAGAGAACTTGCGCGGCGAACGCCTCGTGAATTTCGTAGAAATCGAAGTCCTGCAACGCGAGCTTGGCGCGCGTCAGCATCGACGGCACCGCGTAGGCGGGCGCCATCAGGAGCCCTTCGCGCTTGTCGAAGAAATCGACGGCCGCGGTCGCGGAGAACGTGAGGAACGCCTGCACCGGCAGTCCGCGTTCGGCGGCCCATTGGTCGGAGGCGAGCAGCACGGCCGATGCGCCATCGGTGAGCGGCGTCGAGTTGCCTGCGGTGAGCGTGCCGGCGTCGCGATCGAAGACGGGTTTCAACTGCGATAGCTGATCGAGCGTGACATCGGGGCGCAGGTTGTTGTCGCGCGCGAGCCCTTTGTACGGCGTCATCAGATCGTTGAAGAAACCGCGCCCATAAGCAGCCGCGAGCTTGCGATGACTTTCCTCTGCGAGCGCGTCCTGCGACTCGCGCGAAATCTTCCAGCGCTTGGCCATCAGTTCGCAGTGCTCGCCCATCGAGAGGCCCGTGCGCGGTTCCGCGTTGCGCGGCAAAAGTGGCCGGAAGAACATGCCGGGCCGCAGTTTCGCGAGCGCGCCGACACGCTGACCCGCCGAGCGTGAGCGATTCGCTTCGAGCAGGATCTTGCGCATGCGCTCGTTCACCGCGATGGGCGCATCCGACGCAGTATCGACGCCGCCCGCGATGCCCGCGTCGATCTGCCCGAGCGCGATCTTGTTGGCGACCAGAATCGCGGTTTCGAGGCCGGTGCCGCACGCCTGCTGCACGTCGTAGGCGGGCGTTTCTTTCGCGAGCGTGGTCGAGAGCGCGGCTTCGCGCGTCAGGTTGAAGTCGCGCGAATGCTTGACGACCGCGCCGGCGGCCACTTCGCCGAGACGCATGCCATGCAGATCGAAGCGATCGACGAGACCTTGCAGCGTGAAGCTCAGCATGTCCTGATTCGACGCGCTCGCGTAGGCCGTGTTCGAGCGCGCGAATGGAATCCGGTTGCTGCCGATTATCGCGACCCTCCGCGCTTCGCTCATGGCAGCTCCCATTCGAAATGGCCGCGCAGATGCGGCCGGTCGCCCGCGAGATCGCGCACTTCGAAATCGCGTGCGACGGGCGAGGGCGCGGCGGTCCAGAGCGTGGCGTCGCCGGGCAGATAGAGCGGCGACTTGAAATCGCCGTGCGCGTGTCCGGACGCGAGCGGCTTGACCGGATGCAGCGCCGCGAGCGTGCGCGCGAGCGTCCACATGCCGTGCGCGATCGCGCGTGGAAAGCCGAACGCTTTCGCGCTCAGCATATGCAGATGGATCGGATTGAAGTCGCCCGATGCCTTCGCGTAATCGCGTCCGAGCTGCGGCGGGAGCTGCCAGCGCGCTTCGCGTGCGAGCAGCGGCACGCGCGCATCGGAAGCATCGGCGATTTCGATCGGCGGTGCCGCGCTTTCGCTGCGCACGCCGCGCTTCAGATAGACGCTGTCGCCTTCCCACACGGCTTCGCCGCGCCGGTAGATGCGCGTATATAGCGTGAACGCCTGGCCCTTCTGATGCGGCATGAGCGGCCCGCACTCCACTTCGATGCGCAAGCCCTGGCCCGCCGTGAGCGGACGGCGCAGCCGCACGCTGTTGGACAGATGCACGACGCCGAGCGCGGACCACGGGAACGATGGATCGGTGAGCATCATCAGATGCAAGGGAAACGCGAGCACGTGCGGGAAGGTGAGCGGCACGCCATGCTCGGGGATGAATCCGCAGACGCGCGCATAGCGGCCGACCTGCTCCGCGTCGAGCTTGACGTCGGGACGCACGAGTCTGAGCGCGGGCAACTCCGGCGCGCGCGCGCGTCTGAAGAGCGCGGGCAGCGCGCGTCCGTAGAGCTTCGCGGGCGGCGGCAAGGTATCGATGACGACGGTGCGGGCGCGCGGCATGGTCGGTGCGTGCATGCGGTCGCCCCTCACGCGCCGATCAGGCTCTGGCCGCACACGCGCACCACGTTGCCCGTGATGCCCGCGCTGCCCGGACTCGCGAGCCACGCGACGGTCTCGGCGACATCGACGGGCAAGCCGCCTTGTCCCATCGAATTGAGCCGTCGGCCGGCCTCGCGCACGCCGAAGGGCATGCGCGCGGTCATGTGCGTTTCGATGAAGCCCGGCGCGACCGCGTTGATCGTGATGCCGCGCGCGCGCAGCGACGGCGCCATCGCGTGCACGCGGCCGATCACGCCGGCCTTCGAGGTCGCGTAGTTGGTCTGGCCGCGATTGCCCGCGATGCCGCTGATCGACGACACAGCCACGATGCGTCCCTGCTCGCGCAGCACGTTTTGCGCGAGCAGGGCGTCGTCGATGCGCTCCTGCGCCAGCAGATTGATGTCGATCACGCTGTCCCACATCTCCGGGCTCATGCGGGCGATGGTCTTGTCGCGCGTGATGCCTGCGTTGTGCACGACGATATCGATGCCGCCCGACGCGGCGAGCGCGGCGGCGATATCGGCGGGTGCTTCGGGCGCGGCGATGTCCGCGACGAGCGCCGCATGCGCGCCGCCCGAGGGCGATGCGTCTTCGATCGACAGCATGGTCTGATCGAGCGCGTCGCGGGCGGCGTCGATATCGATCCCGGTGACGATCGCGCCGTGCTCCGCCAGCACCGCCGCGATCGACGCGCCGATGCCGCGCGCCGCGCCCGTCACGATCGCGCGCTTGCCCGCGAGCGGCTTCGTCCAGCTTTCGGGCGCGGTGGCGGGCGCGTCGATGGTCACGACCTGGCCCGAGACATAGGCCGAACGCGGCGAAAGGAAGAAGCGCAGCGCCGATTCGAAATCCGCGCCATCGGCCACGCGCAACAGATTCGACGTGATGCCGTTGCGCGCTTCCTTGCCGAGCGAGCGGGTCATGCCTTCGAGCGCGTGTTGGGCGGTGGCGGCTTTCACGCTTTCGCGCGTGGCGGGCGGGCGCCCGATGACGACGATGCGTCCGTTCCTGGCGAGCGAGCGCAGCGCGTCGTGGAAGAACGCGTACAGCGTATGCAACTGGCCGCTTTCGTCGATGCCGGTCGCATCGAAGATCAACGCTTCGACACGATCGCTCGCAGATGTGTCGCGGGCGCGCGGCTCGAAGCGGCCGCTCATCGCGCCGTGGCGCGCGGCGACCGGCAGCCAGCCGGACGCGCTTTCATGCGCGATGCTCGTCATGCCGATGGCGGACAGCACCGCCATCAGGTCATCGAAGAGCGCGGGTGACGGTCCCGCGCCGATGGCGGCCATGCCGCCGAATTCGGCATGATCCGCGCGATGGCGGCGCAATACTTCGGGACGCGGAAGGCCGAGCGAACGCGCGATGCTCGTGCCGAAGGGCGAATTGACGAAGTCGAGATAGCGGTCTTTCATCGATTGGCGATCGGTCGTCGGGGCGCGCGCGGCGTGGCCTCGGGCCTGCGTGGTTCAGGCGACCGTTTCCGGCCATTGCCGTTCGAGTGCCGCGCTGCGCTTTTGCAATGCTTCGAGGATACCGAAGTCTGCGGAAAAATCATCGACTTTCACCGCTTCGCGCGCATGAGCCGCCCATTCGGCCAAGAGCGCGTGCTCGCTTTCGTCGATCAAGCCGCGCTCGGCGGCCGTTTGCGCCCACGCGGTCACTTCTTGCGGGCTTTGCGGCAGCGCTTCGGCCTGGCCCGCCTTGACGGCATCGCGCAGACGGGCTTCCAGCGCCGCGACGGCCGGCGTGAGCGCGAGCAACTTTTCTCCGCGCGCGATGGGATCGGTTTCGAATGCCGAAACGTGCGAGCCCGCGACGAGGCGCTCGCGGGCCTCGCCGGGCGTTTGCATCAGCATCGCGATGTCGTTGCCGAGGGCATCGGCGCTCGGCGCGTGCGGCAGGCCGAACGGAAACGCGAGCGCGCGCAGCAACGCGGCGGCGGCGCGGTTCGGATAGTTCGCGAGCAAGCCTGCGAATGCGGCGCTCGCCTGATGGAGCGCGTCTTCGGCGCCCCAGCGCACGAGCGGCAGGTCGCTCTCGGGGCGGCCGTCGTCCTCGAAACGCTTGAGCGTCGCGGATAGCAGATACAACTGCGAAAGAATGTCGCCGAGCCGCGCCGACAGACGCTCGCGGCGCTTGAGCTCGCCGCCGAGCGCGAGCATCGACACATCGGCGAACAATGCGAACGCGCTCGACAGGCGTGTGGCGGCGCGGTAGTAAGGCAGAAGACGCGCATCGGCGCGCGCGGGCTTGCGCACGAGCGCTGCGCCGCCGAACGCGTACACGAGGCTGCGCATCGCGTTGGACGCGAGAAAGCTGGCGTGACCGAAGAATGCGTCGTCGAAATCGAGCAGCGCGCGGTGCGGATCGGCTTCGCGCGTCGCGGCCATTTCCTTGAGCACGTACGGATGACAACGGATCGCGCCCTGTCCGAAGATGATCAGGCAGCGCGTCAAAATGTTCGCGCCTTCGACGGTGATCGAGATCGGCATCTGTTGATACGCGCGCGCCAGAAAGTTCGACGGCCCCATGCAGATGCCCTTGCCGGCGACGACATCCATGCCGTCGTTGATCACCTTGCGCGCGCGTTCGGTGATGTGGTACTTCGCGATCGCCGAAATGACCGAGGGCTTCTCGCCGAGATCGACGGCCTGCGCGGACAGGCGGCGCGCGGCGTCCATCACGTACAGATTGCCGCCCATGCGCCCGAGCGCTTCCTGAATGCCTTCGAAGCGGCCGATCGACGTGCGGAACTGGCGGCGCGCGGCGGCATAGGCGCCGGTGCCGCGCACGGCGAGCTTCGCCATGCCGACGTTCGACGAGGGCAGCGAGATCGCGCGCCCGGCGGCGAGACATTCCATCAGCATGCGCCAGCCGTTACCAACTTGCGCGCGTCCGCCGATGACCCAGTCCATCGGGATGAACACATCTTCGCCCCAGTTCGGGCCGTTCTGGAACACGGCGTTGAGCGGCCAATGGCGTCGTCCGATGTTGACGCCGGGATGGTTCGTCGGAATGAGCGCGCAGGTGATGCCGGGCGTTGCGTCGTCGCCGAGCAGATGGTCGGGGTCGAGCGCGCGAAAGGCGAGGCCGAGCACGGTCGCGATCGGCCCGAGGGTGATGTAGCGCTTTTCCCATGTGACGCGAAAGCCGAGCGTCTCGCGGCCCTCGTGAAGCCCGCGGCACACGACGCCGACATCGGGAATGGCGGCGGCATCCGATCCGGCGTATGGACTGGTGAGCGCGAAGCACGGAATTTCGTCGCCGCGCGCGAGACGCGGCAGATAGTGATTCTTCTGTTCCTCGGTGCCGTAGTGCAGCAGCAGTTCGGCGGGGCCGAGCGAATTCGGCACCATCACCGATACGGCCGCTGCCGACGAATGCGTCGCGAGCTTCATGATGACCTGCGAGTGCGCATACGCGGAGAACGCCTTTCCGCCGTAGCGCTTCGGAATGATCATGCCGAGAAAGCCCTGTTCCTTGATGAAGGACCACGCTTGCGGCGAAAGGTCCTGCCAGATCGCCGTTGTGTCCCAGTCGTTCGACAGCTCGCACAGACGCGCGCATTCGTTGTTGATGAAGCTTTGTTCTTCCTGCGTCAGCTTCGGTGCGCCGTGTTCGAGGAGGCTGTCCCATCGCGGGCGTCCGGAAAAGAGTTCGGCGTCCCACCATACGGTGCCGGCTTCGATGGCGTCACGCTCGGTCGAGGACATCTCCGGGAGGATCTTGCGAAACATCGCGAACACGCGGCGGGTCACGATCGCGTGGCGCAGCGGCTTGATGGCGAAGATGAGCGCTGGCAGCACGAAGACGATTGCGAGCAGCGTGACGCCGATCGTGCCCGTCACGCCGACGAGTGGCCCGACGGCCACCCAGATCGCCAGCCCGACGAGCCAGGCGAGCGCGGGCGCCTGAAGGAAGGTAAGGGCGCCGGCGAGCACGAGGAAGGCGATGACGTAGAGCACGGGCATCACGGGTCTCCGGGTTTTTATGCGTAGAAGCACCTTTCATGCCACGGTGCCGTGTTTCGGGCGGACGCGTCGCTATTAGAGCTTTCATTCGAACGCCGTGCGTATTAGGACGTCTACACTTCAGTGCCCCAATATTCGGGCAGCCATTCTTTTCGGTCATATCAAGGAATGACCAAATTGATGATTACTTTGAATTGCTGAACAAACTAGATGGGCGGAATGAATCTTGACCCCCGCCGAAGCGGGGGGCAAAGGGCGCTGTGAGTGAATCTTTCCAGGACGCGCCACAGCAAGTCACAACGCGGGGGCTTCATTTGTGACCACCTGCCACGCGCATGGTGGCCATGGGAGCATATTTGGAAATGGAGAAGACGGATCGCTTAGTCAGACTAAATATTGGCGCAGCACCCGAAGACCACGGTATTTCGGATTGGGTTTTTATGCTGGGTGACTTGCTTTACATGTTGATCCGTTCCAATGGGGAGATCAGTTACGTGCATGTCCCGCTGGATATGGAGATACTCATGAGGTTACGGGAATCGCGCAGGGGCAGGGAACAGGGCATGTATCGGACCATCAGCGGCGAACCGACACGGCTGGCGATGTATCTGGCGCTGGTTTTCCTGGACCGTAACGTGCCCGCCTCGGCGATCAGGCGCGAACTGGGCGTGTCCGAAGCGGTGATGAACTGGTTGCTTGGTGTCTGGCAATGTGTCTCCGGAGTCGTCGATCGAAACAACCGGCTGGAACTGATTCGTTTGCTGGCGTCCGATGAACACGAATAAAGCGAGCCTCCCGAATCTTGCCAGATCGGTTTAATTCAGAACCTTCTGGTTGGGATTGAAACTGGCCACGCTGAAAATATCGACGGCTCGCGCGACGGCCTTGCCGATCGGGGCGCGAGCGATGTCGATCCCGGGTCCGCTCGCGCGGAGCCGGGACCAGTAGGAGATGTCGTGAGCGTGTTGGCGGACTCGCTCATGACGATCGCAAAGCTACAGAATGCTCCTGTAGGCAGCAACCACCTGCCCTGAAATAGCGGCAACAGGAGAATAAGTGTTCCTAAACAAAAGTGTTTACCCGGTAAAGCTAAATATAAACTCTCTGTTCAGAGAGGTCGCCGCAATCGATCGGAGCTATATCTACGACAACAGGCTTTATGTGTTCAGCAACGAAGCCGATGGCTACGCTTATCGATCGAGATCGCTGGACGGCGAGGCGCTCGATAACCTGCATAAGGACATTCGCGTGATCGAGGCATCGCCGAGCGGTAGATTCGGAGGACGAATCGATCCGAAACGGAAGTTTCAGGCGTTGGCGTTGCTGCAGAATGGCGCCTCCGTGGCGGCGGTTTCGCGTGGCGTGAACTTGTCGGAGGCTACGGCGTATCGATATCGCAGGGAGTTGCTCGGGGTCGTTGCGCTGCGTCCCCGGAATGCAAATTTCCTGCTGCGCATCCTTGCCTTTCCGGCAGCGCGCGTCCGTCAACGCAACGCCGCCGGATCGCGTTCGCTCTCGCGCGTCTGAATCCTGCGAGGGCGCGCTTATCCTGGCGCGCCTGCTTCCCGCGCTGAGCGCGTCATGTCGATACCTCTGCGTTCGTGGCTGAAGAAAATCAGCGCAGCGATCACGACGGCGACGACACCCGCGACGATCGCCATCGCCATGCCGTAATCGTTTCCATGCGATGCGGCGAGCGACGCCTGCATCGTCGCGTTCACAGCCGCGAGCAAGTTTCCGAGTTGATAGACGAGGCCCGGGAAAGTCGCGCGAATCTCATCGGGCGAGATTTCGTTCAGATGCACCGGAATCACGCCCCATGCGCCTTGCACCGAAATCTGCATGAGGAAAGCGCCGAGTGCGAGCATGACCGGCGTCGTCGAGAATGCCCACAGATACAGCACCGGCAACGCAATCAGCGCGGCGATGAAAATCGTCACTCGCCGGCCGATCTTCTCCGACAGCGCCCCGAAAAGCAGCCCGCCGATGATCGCGCCGATGTTCAGCGTGATGGTAATGAGCGAAACGGTATGCGGATCGAAATGATGCTGCTCGCGCAGGAAGGTCGGATAGAGATCCTGCGTGCCGTGCGAGAAAAAGTTGAACGCGGTCATCAGCACGATTGCGTAGACCGAGAGCGTCCAGTTCCGCTTGAGCGTGGCGAGGAGACTGGGGCGCGGGCGCTTTTCCATCGCGCGCCACGCCGGCGATTCCGGCACGTGCGCACGCACGTACATCACGAGCAGCGCGGGCGCGACGCCAATAAAGAACATCCCGCGCCAGCCGATGAGCGGATACACCACACCGAAGGCAATCGACGCGAGCAGATAGCCGCTCGGATAGCCCGCCTGCAAGAGCCCCGACACGATGCCGCGCGCTTTCGGCGGCACGGTTTCCATCGTCAGGGCAGAACCGACGCCCCATTCGCCGCCCATCGCAATGCCGAAAAGCGCGCGCAGGATGAGAAGCGTCATCAAGTTGGGCGATAGGCCGGAAAGCAGTTCAAGGAGCGAATAGCACGCGATATTGATCATCAGCGTGGGACGGCGGCCGAACTTGTCCGCGAGGCGGCCGAAGATCAGGGCGCCGAGCGGGCGCATCGCCAGCGTGAGCGTAATCGCGAACGCGACGTCCGGGATTTTCGTATTGAATTCGGCGGCGATATCCTTCAATACGAACACCATCAGAAAAAAATCGAATGCGTCGAGGGTCCAGCCTAGATAGGCGGCAACCGTCACGTTTCTCTGTTCGCGCGTCCAACTCATGGCCAGATTCTCCGGGTCGAATAATCGATTGGCGAGTGTTGCAATGCGACGGAGCAATTAACGAACCGGCTGCGGGCAAGTCGGGGCGGGCTTGCCGAGGTTCGTGCGAGCGAGTGCGTGCGGCTGGATAATCGAAGCCGGATGATCAATTCATTTACCGTTCGACGCGGAGATAATCGAATCGGAAACGAAAGAAGATCGAATAGAAAATGAAGGCGGAAAACAAAAAACCCCACGTAGATGCGTGGGGTTTTTGCGTGCGATGCGCTCGAACGAGCGTCTCGCGAAAGAGGGACCTTGGTGCCCAGGAGAGGACTCGAACCTCCACGGTGTTGCCACCGCTAGGACCTGAACCTAGTGCGTCTACCAATTCCGCCACCTGGGCCAAGGGGTACAGCAAGCCCGCTATTCTAGCGGGAACGGGCACCGTGTCAACCGCAAAGTCATATGACTTGTCGGAATCAGAAACACAGTCTCCGCACAAAAAGGAAAAGCCACCCGAAGGTGGCTTTTCCAAACATCTGGTGCCCAAGAGAGGACTCGAACCTCCACGGTGTTGCCACCGCTAGGACCTGAACCTAGTGCGTCTACCAATTCCGCCACCTGGGCAAGGGTGCGTGTACTGCAATTCGCTGCAATTCGTTTTTGCGTCAGCAGCAAAGAACGCCATTATAGCGACCCCATTGTGACTGTCAAGCATTTCGACGCAATGCGTGTAACGGCACGCCGGCCGCGCCGTATCGGCTCGCCAGCCCCGTGAGGCTTAAAAGACGGGTGTTAGAATGGCCCGCAACGATGACCGCATTATTGGTTGCAAAGCACCGCAAAAGTCCCATCCAACGAGAAAAAACACGACTACGCCCTTGAGCAAATATCCGTATCCGATTCCGAGCCGCGAAGAAATTCTCGGCGTGCTGCGCACGAGCGAGACACCGCATGCCGCGAACGACATTGCCGAGGCGCTGTCGATCAAGCGCCAGGAGCGCGAAGGATTTTTCAAGCGACTGGCGGCAATGGAACGCGACGGGCAAATCCGCCTCGACAAGCGCGGCCACTATCAACTTACGCATCCGTCGAATTTCGTGGCGGGCCGTGTGCAGGGACATCGCGACGGCTTCGGCTTCCTGATCCGCGACGACGGCCAGGACGATCTCTTTCTGCCCAACGGCGAAATGCAGAAGGTCATGCATAACGACCGCGTGCTGGCGCGCATCGTCGGGTATGACCGGCGGGGACGGCCGGAAGGGCATATCGTCGAAGTGACGGATCGCGCGAACAAGCGCATCATCGGTCGCCTCGTCAACGAGAACGGCGCGCTCATTCTCGTGCCGGAAGACAAGCGCATCGGCCACGACATCCTCATCACGCAGAATCCGAAGAAGGCGAAGGTCGGGCAGGTGGTGTCCGTCGATCTGACGGATTTCCCGAGCCGTCACTCGCAGCCGCTCGGGCGCGTGGCCGAAGTGATCGGCGATATCGACGATCCCGGCATGGAGATCGAGATCGCGGTGCGCAAATACGGCGTGCCGCACGAGTTCAGCGACGCCGCCCTGGCCTCGGCCGCCAAGCTGCCCGACGAAGTGCGCCCGGTGGATATCCGCCATCGCGTCGATCTGCGCGATGTGCCGCTCGTCACCATCGACGGGGAAGATGCGCGCGACTTCGACGACGCCGTCTATTGCGAGCCGGTCGCCGTCGGGCGTGGCCAGGGCTTTCGCCTGCTGGTCGCGATCGCGGACGTGTCGCACTATGTGCGCCCCGGCGAGCCGCTCGATGTCGATGCGCTCGATCGCAGCACATCCGTCTATTTCCCGCGCCGCGTGATTCCGATGCTGCCGGAAAAGCTGTCGAACGGTCTCTGCTCGCTGAATCCGAATGTCGATCGCTGCGTGCTCGTGTGCGACATGGTCATCACGGCGCGCGGCGAGATCAAGGCGTATCAGTTCTATCCGGGCGTGATGCATTCGTCGGCGCGGCTCACGTACACCGAAGTCGCGGCCGTGCTCACCAACACGAAGGGTCCGGAAGCGGCCAAGCGCGCCGATATCCTGCCGCAGTTGCAGGACCTCTACGGCGTCTACAAGTCGCTGCATGCCGCGCGTCAGAAGCGCGGCGCGATCGATTTCGATACGACGGAGACGTACATCGTCGTGAACTCGCAGGGCAAGATCGAGCAGATCGTGCCGCGTCACCGCAACGACGCGCATCGGCTGATCGAGGAATGCATGCTGGCCGCGAACGTCTGCGCGGCGGATTTCCTGAAGCGCAACAAGCATCCGGGTTTGTATCGCGTGCATGCGGGGCCGACGGAAGAGAAGCTCGAGAATCTGCGCACGTTCCTGCGCGGCGTCGGCCTGACGCTGACCGGCGGCGCGAAGCCGCACGCGAGCGACTACGCCGCGCTGATCGCGCAGATTCGCGACCGGCCCGATGCGCAAATGCTGCAATCGATGGTGCTTCGCTCGATGCAGCAAGCCGTGTACAGCCCGGACAACATCGGCCATTTCGGACTTGCGTATGAGGCGTACGCGCACTTCACGAGCCCGATTCGACGTTATCCCGACCTGCTCACGCATCGCGCGATCTACGCGATTTTGCAGGGCAAGAAGTATCTGCCGGACATCGGTCACGATGTGTCGCTGAGCACCGGTCTCACGAAGGCCGCGCGCGAAATGCAGAAAGCCGACGACACCGCGCGGGGCCGTGCGCGCAACAGCGTCGCGATCTGGGAAGAGCTGGGCCTGCATTGCTCGTCGAACGAACGCCGCGCCGATGAAGCCTCGCGCGACGTCGAGGCGTGGCTCAAGTGCTACTTCATGCGCGACAAGCTCGGCGAGGAATATGGCGGCATGGTGAACGGCGTGACGTCGTTCGGCATCTTCGTGCAGCTGGATTCGCTTTTCATCGAAGGTCTCGTGCACGTGACCGAACTCGGCTCGGATTACTTCCAGTACGACGAGATCAAGAACGAGCTGCGCGGCGAGCGCACGGGCATCCGCTACCGGATGTCGGATCGCGTGCGCGTGCAGGTGGGCCGCGTCGATCTCGATGCGCGCAAGATCGATTTCCGGCTCGTCCGCGATACGCCGGTGAAGCCGCCGTCGCCGCGTCCGTCGGCGGGTGCGGGCGACGTCGCGAGCGTCGGCAATGGCGCAGCGGGACCGCGCGTCCGCCCCTTCAGCGACGACGACGCGCCGAGCACGCGCGCTCGCGGCGGCACGAAGAAGGGCGCGCCGCTGTCGGCAAGTCCGCGCGGCGGCGCGGCGGCGAAAAAGCGCGGGGCGGCGTCGAAGTCGGCGCCGCAGGGGCGGCCGGCGCGCAAGAAGCGCTAGGGCGGCGCGCAACACTGCCGCCATCGAATACGCGCGGTCCGACGCTTCGTGCATCGGACCGCGTCGTGCTTTTCAAGATTTCACCGAAGGTTCGAATCAGTCATGTCACGTCTCAAGGTTCTATACGGATTTCACGCAGTGACCGCACGTTTGCGCGCGGATGCATCCTCGATCGAGGAGGTGCTGTACGACCCCACACGCAAGGATCGACGGATGCAGGACTTTCTGCGGACCGCGAAGGAAGCGGGCGTGCGGCTGATCGCTGCGGACGAATCGCGTCTATGGGGGCTCGCGGGCAATATTCAGCATCAGGGCATCGTCGCGCGCGCGAACGATCTGCCGCTTGCGCAGAACCTCGCCGAACTGCTCGATGGCATCTCGGGCACGCCGTTGCTGCTGGTGCTCGATGGTGTCACCGATCCGCATAATCTCGGCGCGTGTCTGCGCGTCGCGGATGCGGCGGGCGCCCATGCGGTGATCGCGCCGCGTGACCGCTCCGCCGGATTGAACGCGACGGCGGCGAAAGTGGCGAGCGGGGCGGCGGACAGCGTGCCGTACATCACCGTGACGAATCTGGCGCGGGCGCTGCGCGAGTTGAAGGACGCGGGCGTGTGGGTGATCGGAACGGCGGGTGAGGCGACGGCCTCGCTCTATGAGACGAAGCTCGATGGCCCGGTTGCGATCGTCGTCGGCGCGGAAGGCGAGGGCATGAGACGTCTTACGCGGGAAACCTGCGATGAGGTCATGAATATCCCGATGGCGGGGGCGGTCGAGAGTCTGAATGTGTCGGTGGCGAGCGGGGTTTGTTTGTTTGAGGCGGTGAGGCAGCGGGCGGTGAAGAAGTAAGGACCGATGTCGGCCTTCACATCGTCCATTGAAAGCATCGAACATCGACATCGTTCATGGCGTTGAATCGACTTAGTGATCCCTCTGCGGTACGTGCTGCGCTGGACGAATTCGATCGAATCGGTCGATCCGCATTTCTCGACAAATACGGTTTCAAGGAAGCGCGAGACTATTTCGTCGTCGTGGGCGAGCGACGCTACGATTCGAAGGCCGTCGCTGGCGCGGCGCATGGCTATCAATTTCCTTCCGCTGGACCATTGCGTGCGAAGGCCTTCAGTGGCGGCGCGCTCACGGTTGCGCGGAAACTGGAAAGCATGGGTTTTCAGGTGACGCGGCCCACGACGGTTCGGGGCGCCTTACCGCGAGAAAGCGATTTGCTCGCCCGAACCGAAACCGAGGCTGAAGCGCAAGTCGAAGCAAGCGGCGCTTTCGATCCTTCGAGCATAGAAGACGCCCGCAAGAAAACATTCGCCGCCATCGTCACGCGTCAGGGCCAGCCCGCGTTCCGCCGGGCCTTGCTCGATGCTTATGAACACCGCTGCGCCCTCACGAACTGCGCGGTCGAAGCAGTCCTCGAAGCCGCTCACATATGCGGCTACATGGGCGCGGAAACCAACGACGTCCGCAACGGACTCTTACTACGCGCCGACCTGCACACGCTTTACGATCGCATGCTGATCGCGATCGATCCGGCCAGTCACGAAGTATCGATCGCTCCGGAACTGCGCGAAAGCGAATACGCTTCGCTCGAAGGGCGTTTGCTCCGTCTGCCGAAACATCCCCAGCAACGTCCAAGTGCCGAAGCGCTGCAGATTCACTGGATGCACGTGCGTTCGATCCGGGAAGGGCAATCGTGACGGGTGTGAAGAGAGCGCTCGGCCTGGCCGCATCGATATCGATGTGCATCCTCACCGCCTGCACCACCACGATGCAAGACCGCGGCACCTACATCGCCGACACCCAGCACCACGCCAAAAACGCCGACTCCCGCATCCGTTTCCTCGTGATGCACTACACGGAGATCGACGAAGCGCGATCGATCACGGTCCTGACAGGCGATGAAGTCAGCGTCCACTACGTCGTCCCTGATGCGCCGCGTATCGAGAAAGGCGAGCCTGTCGTCTACCAACTGGTGCCCGAAGACAAACGCGCCTGGCATGCCGGCGTGAGCTCATGGCAAGGCGCAACGGAGCTGAACGCGTCCTCGATCGGCATCGAGAACGTGAATCTCGGGCCTATCGGCGAGAAAAACGGCGAGCGCGTATGGCAGCCGTATCCGCCCGCGCAAGTCGACGCGCTCGTCAAACTCTCGCGCGATATCGTCGCGCGCTACAACATCCCGCCGACGCGCGTCGTCGGCCACAGCGACATCGCGCCGCAACGCAAGATCGACCCCGGGCCGCTTTTCCCGTGGCGTGCACTCTACGATGCCGGCGTGGGCGCCTGGCCCGACGATGCGACTGTCGCCGCGCATCTCGCCGGACGCGATCCCAAAGCCCCGGCCGATGTGCGCGCGCTGCAGGAAAAGCTGAAGCGCTACGGTTACGACATCGCGACCGACGGCGTGCTGGACGACAAGACCCGCCGCGTCTTCAGCGCGTTCCAGATGCACTTCCGGCCGTCCGACTACGCGGGCAACGCGGACGCGCAAAGCGACGCCATCGCCCAGGCTTTGCTCGACAAGTACTTCGTCAACTAAAAGGGAGCTCGCGATGGGCGACTATTTTCTGCCGCTGCGCGCGTTGCATATGACCTGCGCGGGCCTTTCCATCGCCGGTTTCGTGCTGCGCTGGATCTGGATGCTGACGAATTCGCGGCTTCTGAGCGCGCGCGCGACGAAAGTCCTGCCGCACATCATCGATACGCTGCTGCTCGCGAGCGCCATCGCGCTGGTCGCGATCATCGGCTTCTCGGCGAACGCCGCGTGGCTCGGCGCGAAAATCGCGGGCCTCGTCGTCTATATCGTGCTCGGCACGTTCGCGCTGAAGCGCGGCCGCACGAAGGGCGCGCGCGCCGTTTATGGCGTTCTGGCGATCATCGTGTTCGCGTTCATCGCATCGGTCGCGCGCACGCACGATCCGCTCGGTTTCCTGCACGCGATTGCATGATCGGCGATGCGCTTCGCGCGCTCCGATAAAATCTCAGTTTTCTCCGATAAGCAGCACCGCTCCCATGACTCAAGACGAACTCAAGCAACTGGTCGGCCAGGCCGCCGCCGACTACGTGAACGCGAACGTGCCGGAAGGCGCGATCATCGGCGTCGGCACAGGATCGACGGCCAATTGTTTCATCGACGCCATCGCGAAGTCGAAGTCGCGTTATCGCGGCGCGGTGTCGAGCTCGCTCGCGACCACCACGCGGCTCGAATCGCACGGCTTCAAGGTGTTCGATCTGAACGACATCGAAACGCTCTCGATCTACGTCGACGGCGCCGATGAAATCGATGCGAGCGGCGCGATGATCAAGGGCGGCGGCGGCGCGCTCACGCGCGAGAAAATCGTCGCGTCGGTGGCGGACGTGTTCGTGTGCATCGCCGATGCGAGCAAGCGCGTGCCGGTGATGGGCACGTTCCCGCTGCCCGTCGAAGTCGTGCCGATGGCCCGCACCGCGATCGGCCGCAAGCTCGCGGCGCTGGGCGGCGTGCCGATCGTGCGCGTGGCGAAGGACGGCGCGCCTTTCATCACCGACAACGGCAACGAGATCATCGACGTGAAGGGGCTTTCGATCACCGATCCGCGCGCGCTCGAAGCGCAGATCAACGCGTGGCCGGGCGTCGTGACGGTCGGGCTGTTCGCCGCGCGCGGCGCGAACATCTGTCTGCTCGGCACCGAAACGGGCGTCGAGCGAATCGACTACAAGTAAAAACAAAGCCCGGCGATGCAGGCATCGCCGGGCTTTTTGCGGTCGCGTCGATCAATACGCGTTGCGTCCGATGAATCCCTTGAACATCGTCATCGCGACGATCTTGATGTCGAACCAGAACGACCAGTTGTGAATGTAGAACAGGTCGAACTTCACGCGGCTCTGCATCTTCTCCACCTTTTCCGTCGCGCCGCGATAGCCGTTCACCTGCGCCCAGCCCGTGATGCCAGGCTTGATGCGGTAACGGAACATGTAGCCGTAGACGAGATCCTTGTAGAGGTCGTCATGTTCCAGCGCGTGCGGGCGCGGACCCACGACCGACATATGCCCGAACAGCACGTTCAGGAACTGCGGCAGCTCGTCCAGACTCGTGCGCCGCAAAAACGCACCGACCTTCGTCACGCGCGGATCGTTGCGCGTCGCCTGCGTGACGCTGCCCGTGCTCTCCCGATGCACGCCCATCGAACGGAATTTGTAGATGCGGAACGGCCGCCCGTCCGCGCCCTTGCGATGCTGCGTGAAGAACACCGGACCCTTCGACGTCGCCTTCACGGCGATCGCGATCGCGATCAGCAGCGGTGAAAGCGCGAGGAGCGCGGTCGCCGCGAAGAGGCGGTCGAAGAGCAGCTTCGGCCACATCTGCAAGGTGCCGAGCGGAGACGTCGTCAGGTCGATGGTCGCGAGCCCGGCGACATCGGTCATCGAATGATTGAAGAGCGAGATGCTGCGCGTGTCCGGAATCAGCCGCAGATTCACGAAGTCATGCCGCAGCGCGTGCACGAAGCGGTAGATCGTGTGTTCCTGCGACAGCGGCAGCGCGAGCCACACTTCGTCGATTTCCTCGGCGCGCACTTTGTCCACCAGCTCGTCGAAGTCGGTCAGCACAGGCAAACGATTGCCTCCGGTGCCGATTGCTGTCGTCGGAGGGTTCACGCCGTCGGCGCCTGTTGCCTGCAGTTCCGTGTCGCCGGTCGTGTCGAGCACGCACACGGGCGTGAAGCCTTGCTCGGGCGTGCTGCCCAGATGCGCGAGCAAGGTTCGCGAGAAACCCTGCGCGCCGACGATCGCCACGGTGCGCTGGTTCAGGCCGCGTCCGCGCATCAGGCGCAAGCCCGAATACACGAGCAGTTTCGCCGCGATGATGAGCGCACCGGAGATGAGCGTGGAATAGCCGAACCACAGACGCGACACGGCGTCCATGCGATGCAGCGTGAATGCGAGCAGGAGGCCCGCCGCGACCACGGCCATCCACGCCAGCGTGACGCGCGCGAGCATCATGGCGAGCGGTTTGCCACGCCAGGTTTCGTACACGCCGAACGCAGGGAAGAGCAGAAGGGCGAGTGCGGAGTTGAACGCGATCAGCAGCCTTTCGATATCGCTGAAATCGAGCGATGAAAAGCGTACGTCATGCGCGATCAATCCGCCCGCGATGATGAGACAGACATCAAGACAACGTGCCAGCCATGAAAACAAATCGTGATTTTTTTCTTGCATTAATCCAAGCCGTTAGACACTTGAGGCCGTTACCGCCTCGGTTGCGCGAAGACGCGGGAGCAGACGGTCGAACTCGCGCTTGACGAGCCCGTAGCATTCGCAGGCGCGGGCTTCGAGCCCCTCGCGATCCACGACCTTGATGCAGCCGCGGCTGTGATGAATCAGTCCCGCGTCGTGAAGCTTGCCCGCCGCTTCGGTCACGCCTTCGCGACGCACGCCGAGCATGTCGGCGATCAGTTGCTGCGTGACTTGCAGTTCGTTGGACGCGGTACGATCGATTTCGATCAGCAACCAGCGGCAAAGTTGCTTGTTCAACGAATGATGCCGGTTGCACGCGGCCGTCTGCGCGACTTGCGTAAGCAGCGCTTGCATATAGAGCAGCATCAGGCGGCGCAGAAAGTCCGAGCGGCCGAATTGCTCGCGCAGCGCTTGCGCACTCATGCGATAGGCGAAGCCGGGGCATTGCACCTGCACGCGCGTCGGCATCGTTTCGCCGCCGGTCAGCACGGGCACGCCCGTCATGCCTTCGCGGCCCACCGCGGCGATCTCGACCGAGCCGCCGTCTTCCATCGTGTGCAAGAGCGAGATGATGGCCGTCGTCGGGAAATAGACGTGATGAATACGTTGGCCCGAGTCGCAGAGCAGTTGTTCGGTGCGCAGTTGTACGAGTTCGAGATGCGGTGTGAGCGCCTGCCATTCGTGCGCCGGAAGGGCGCCAAGCAGATGATTGCCGTGCAGGTCGGACTGGAGGGTCAGCATGATTTGTTCTCTCTCGTAACTTCGCGCGTTGCGCTTCAATTTTTATTTACTGGTGTGACCGTTTTCGAATGTCGTCGCTTGCGACCAACTCGATGAAGCATCACTCCAGCCCCGTAGCGGCCCGTTTGCGCGTGTATTCGAGTTTGTTGTTCGCGCTGTTCCGGGTTGCGAGGTTCTATTAGCGAGGACTGTGCCAGTGCGGGCAATCGCAATGCTGGCGGGGCCTCATAACTCATGCACTTTTCGTGATGCAGCGCAGCGCAGCGTTTTTGTTTCAGTCTTGAACATCGGTGGTCTTAGGAATGCCTGTGAGCACCGATGAGTTTCATCAGTGCAATCCCCCCGAATGACGGTTCAGGCTTTTCCGACCACCGTGCGACAAGCCTCACAGGTCGACATCCCTTCGACAGCACACCTGCTTTCGTAGGGACAATTAAAAATGATTCATCCGTGTTCCATGGGCTTCGTGGGCTATCGAACGCGCGTTATTCCCGGCGGCGCTTGATTACCCGCGAAGCCTTGCCGGGCGGGGCTTTGCGGGCAAGCGGAAAAGTCTGCCGCCGCGCGTTGCATGAAGCGGAAACGTTGCGCCGATTGCACGAAGTGAAAAGTCGGTGCGCGAAGCCGCGCTCGTTCGCACGCGAGAAGCGTGTATTCGGGCGTGCAATAGCTCACACAGGGCTTGCGGGAACCCCCACAGCGCCGCATCGAGCGGCATTTCGCCGTAAAACGTTTGCGCGTGTTTCGTCGGATCGATCGTTTCGAATATGCGGGTTCGACGGGAAGCGAGGTGCCCCGAAATGTTTCATCGGGGACAATTTCATGCGGAACCGATTTACGCGCGCGAAACGAGCCTCGCGAAAATTGCAGCAAAGACATAACGAGGTCACGAAGCGAATATACGGCGCGAACGTAAGCGAGTGAAAAACCCCTTGAAACAAGGCTTCAAGTATGTTTTTACCGAATGTGTTTGCTTATACGAATCGACGGGTAATCCGTGCGTCTTCGAGCGATCAGCACACGATATTCGCAAGCGGCGGAATAACGCGTTCATACGCATCCTCGATGGCGTCGAACGATGCTTCGCAAAGATCGTGACGGCCACGCGAAAGCGCGCGCGCGAGCCGGCACTGCATGACCATCGCTTCGCTTGCGATCTTGCGTGCGCCCGCGTGGGTCTGAACGGGAATATCGAAGCCCTGGTCGCGCATCCATTGCAGGTAGTGCGCGAGCAGTTCGAAATTCGCGCCGAGCTGCCTCATCATGTTGAACGCATAAACGCGCGCATACGCTTCGCCGCGCGCGATCATCGTATCGACATGCTCGGGAAACGCCGCCCGCCAGCGGGTGATGGGGCTATGCATCGGGCGGCGCAACAGATGCGCGCACAGTGCGTCGGCGGAGACCTCGGCGAGCGAGGTGCCGGACATCGGTTCGCGTACACGCTTGACGAATTCGACGTGCGGAAAGAGCGCCGGCTGCGGCGCGTGCGGACGCAATACGCCGTCGTAATCGTCACCGTCGAGAAGGTGATAACCCGTGTGATGAAAGTAGCCGAGTCGCCGCGCATCGGGATCGATCACATCGATGCCGATGGTCGTCTTCTCATGCTCGCGATGATAGGAAACCGTGCGCATGTCGGGCAGAAAGAACGCATCCACTTCGACGAGCACGATGTTCGAGCGGCGTGTCTGCACGAGCGCGCGTTCTTCGAGCGAATCGAACACGGAAAGCTCCTGCACCTGCAGGCCGTAAAGCTTTTCGATGTCGTCCGGCGGCAGCTTGCCGAGCGTGAACTGATCGGCTTCGAAGTCCTGAGCAACGGTGAAGGCCAGCGCGGCGCGCGGTTCGAGGCCGTTGCCGTGCAGGATTTCTATCCATAGATCGGCCGGCGACACGGCTTCGCGCCAGATGCGCTCGCCGCGATGCAGCGCATGCGCATGATGGCGCCGCGCACGCATACGCAAGGGATCGAGCGACACGACGCGGGAACGACTCGCGCCTGAATCCGTCACACCGCTCGTATGGAACGCGCTCATGCCGTGACCTCGGGCCGGCAAGGCCGGCGTTCGATACCGCGCGCGCGGGTGAGCGAGTGTCCTTTTCGTTGTGCGTCTCTGTCGCGTTCGATGGCGGTATGCATTGTGATTTTCCCATGAAGGTGCCGTATTACGCGAGCGCTATCGACGCGTGCCGACGCGCGCGACGGTCCGTTTCAGCGGGCCGTCGCGTGGTCGTTTCGTTCGTCGGGCAGGCGTCTTTTTCCCCGGGACGCCTTTTTGCGTGTGGTCGGGCTTATTTGAAAGGCGCGCGAGGCTTGGGTCGGTGCGATGGCGCACCGATTTCAGGCGGGTTGGCACGTAACGTTTAATCGTCGCAACGCCGGTAATTACCGGTAAAGCATGGAGATAATCGATGAACTGGAAAACCCTGGATTTCGAACAACTCACTGCGCGTGAGCTTTATTTGATTTTGCGCGCGCGCAGTGCGGTGTTCGTCGTCGAACAGTCGCATGTCCATCTCGATCCGGATGGCCGCGATGAAACCGGCACGCACGTATTCGCGGCCGAAGACATGAGCCGTTCGATGCCCGTCCTCGCCTATGCACGCATTCACGAAGGCGATGCCGACGATCCTGAGGTCGTGGTGGACAAGATCTTGACGAGCCCGCTGCGCCGCGGCGATGGCACCGCGCACGCGCTCATCGAACGCGTGCTCGCGGTGACCGCCGAGCGCTGGCCGGGCCGCGGCGTGCGCCTGACGGCACCCGTGAGCCTGCGAGGCTTCTATGAGGCGTTCGGCTTTCGCAAGACCGAAGGTCCGTTTCTCGAGCACGGCATGCCCTTCATCGGTCTGACGAGAAAGAGCCGGCAGCCGCGCGAGACGGCCGGCGCGAGCAAGACGCTGTTCGCGCCGAGCGAGCACGCCACCACGTACGAGTTGCTCTAAGCGCCACCAGAGACGTGCCGCGTGCGCCGCAACCCGCGCGCGCGGCGACAGAAGCCAACGCATCAGTCATCACAAGGCGTGGACCGTCCGGGCATCGAGGCAAGAACAACGCAATAACATCGACCGAGGTGGCGCAGGCCGCCTCGAAGCGTGTCCTCGAAACAATAAGATCAACGCCGCCGGCCAATACCGGCGAGCGTACAAACAGCCTATCTCATGCGAATAGTCCATCTCGCCAATCACGCGCAGACGATCGGCAACGGCACCGTCAACATGATGGTCGATCTCGCCTGCATGCAGGCGCGCATGGGTCAGGACGTCGTGGTCGCATCGTCGGGCGGCGGCTTCGAGCCGCTGTTGCGCCGTCACGGCATCACGCATGTGCCGCTACAGCAGTCGCGGCAGCCCTGGCGCGTGCCGTCGATGATCGCGGGCTTCAATCGTCTCATCGATCGCTTCGATCCCGAGATCGTCCATGCGCACATGATGACCGGCGCGCTCATTTCGCGTTTCGGCAGCATGCGCCGCCGGTTCGCGCTCGTGACGACGGTGCATCACGAACTGCAGAAGAGCGCATCGCTCGTGCGCGCGGGCGATCGCATGGTGGCCGTGAGCCGCGCCGTCGCGATGGATCTGCAGGCGCGCGGTATCGATTCCGCGCGCATGTCGATCGTGCTCAACGGCGCCGTGGGCGCGCCGCGGCTCGTGTGCAGGCCCGCCGCGAAGCCGGTGCGCCTCAAGCATCCGAACATCGTCTGCGTGGCGGGCATGTATCGCAGGAAGGGCATCGCCGATCTCCTGCAGGCGTTCGCGCTCGTGCGCGAGCAGTCCGCGAGCGAGCGGGAGTTCATGTCCGAGCCGCATCTGTATCTCGTCGGCGATGGCCCCGAGCGCGCTTCGATGGAAGCGCTCGCGGCCGAATTCGGCATCGCGGAGGTCACGCACTTCACCGGCTTCGTCGCCGATGCGCGGCCCTATCTGGCGAGCGCGGATATCTTCGCGCTCCTGTCGCGCGAGGATCCGGGGCCGCTCGTGATCGCGGAGGCGCGCGAGGCGGGCTGCGCGATCGTCGCGACGCGCGTGGGCGGCATCCCCGAAATGCTCGACGACGGCGCGGCGGGCGTGCTCGTGACCGCGGGCGACATCGAACAGGCGGCGGCGAAGCTGCGCTGGCTTCTGCTCGACCGGCAGGCACGCGGCCAGCTCGCGGCGCGTGCGCGGCAAAACCTGCAGCCGCTTTCGGTCGAAAGAGTCTGCGGCGAGTACATGGCGGTCTACCAGCAGACGCTCAAGGAGCGCGAATCGATGAGCCGCCGTCAGCTCGCGCTCGATGCGCGAAGGCCCCGGACGACAGATGGCGCGATTTAAGCATAGCGCTGACAAATCCCCGCGCTCGCACCGCGCCACGGTACTTTCGTCCAAACCATCCGATCATACAAAAGGACTTTCCCATCGGCCTTCCGTTCGCGTTCGCACAGAACGCCTACGAGATGCTTGCTCAAATGAGTGCATGATCGGTCCGAGGAGATCAAGGACTGCAAAAAACGCACTTGCCGCGCTGCGACGCCGCCATTCTTCAGTTTCCCTGATGAATGACTGCGCGCGCGCGGCGCGAGCGCAGCAGATACACGCGAAAGCAGAAGAAAGAAAAAAACGAAATATCGATATCGAGGTCAGAGGGATTACCCTGTCAGGAATTTCCCAACTGGCATTCGAAGCAACGAAGACGCAACGTATCTAGCACGACGAATGGACCTGTCGGGAACTCGTCGTGCCTTTCGCAGCCCGGGGAAAGCGAAAGCGATGCGCTCATACATACGGCTACGGAACAGGCGAGAAGGGGAGAAGCGAGATGGATGACAACAAAGAGCGATCGCTGGTGGCGAAGGTCATGGACGGACTGGTTTCCGGCATCGTCGAGCAAAAATATGGCGCGATACTGCCACCGCAGGACATCCTCTCGAAGGAGTTCGACGTGAGCCGCACCGTCATGCGCGAGGCGCTCTCGATGCTGCTCGCGCGGCACATGCTGGACGTGCGGCCGAAAACCGGCACGCGGATTCGTCCGATGAGCGACTGGCGTCTCATCGACGAGGATGTGGTGAGCTGGAGATTTCGCGCCAAGCCAGATCAGACATTTTTGCGCGATGTAATCGAATTCCGCATGCTGATCGAGCCGCGTGCGGCTGCATTGGCGGCGGCGCGGGCGACACCGGACGAAATCGCCGGAATCCGCGACGCGTTCGACACGCTCTCGCGTTTGCAGGTCGGCGAGCCGGAATATCAGGCCGCTGACGAAGTGCTGCACACGCGCATCGTGGCGGCGAGCGGCAACCAGTTCTTTCGTCAGATGACGGCGATCGTGCGCGGCGCGCTGGTGACGGTCAATCCGATCGTCGATGGCATCGAATCCGTGCGCGAAGCGACGCTCGCGGCGCAGAAAAGCGTAGTGGAGGCGATCGAGGCGAAGGATTCCGCCGCGGCCGAGTCCGCGACGCGCGCGCTCGTCGATCTGGCGGCGGAGGAAGTGGGCCGCGCGTTCTCGCTGGAACGGGTGAACAGCCAGCCCGCCGCGCCGAACGTGAATGCATCCGCGGGGGTGTGACGCGTTCGTAGCACGTCGGTCGATGATGGCTGAGCCGCAAGCACGGAGCCGGGACATGTCCCGGCTTTTTGCCGTCTGCGCGCGCCGTGCGAAGTCGTCATGCGATGCAATGAGGCACAATGCGTCGCACCACGAACCTGGCGCATGGAGGAAAGATTGACCGATACGAACATCGACGCAGCAACGATACGCTGGGGCGTCGTCGGCGCGGGACGCATCGCGCGGCGCTTCGCCGACAGTCTCACGCATGTGAAGGGCGCGCGGCTCGCAGCGGTCTGGTCGCGCCGCGAGGAAACGGCGCGCACGCTGGCCGATGCATTCGATGCACGCGCATTCGCCGATTTCGACGCGATGCTCGACCATGTCGACGCGCTCTACATCGCGACCTTGCAGGACAGTCATCCGGAATACGCGTTGCGCGCCTTCGCGGCGGGCAAGCCCGTGCTGTGCGAGAAACCGGCGGCGGTGAACGCGCGCGACCTGCAGCGCATGATCGACGCGGCGCGCGAGGCGAAGCTCCTCTTCATGGAAGCGATGAAGCCGCCGTTCTATCCGCTGTATCGTCGTCTGCGCGAGCATCTGGCGCGCGATCCGATCGGCGAGATCGGACTCGTGCGCGCGGGATGCTCGATGGCGAACGTGCCGCTCGATCATCCGTCGTTCACGCTCGAAGCGGGCGGCGGCGCGCTGCTCGACATCGGCATCTACGAGGCGTTTCTCGCGGTCGACTGGCTCGGCGAGGCGCTCGACGTGCAGACTATCGGCCGTCTCGGCGCGACCGGCGTCGATGTGTTCGCGAGCCTGAATGTGCGCCACGAACGCGGCATCGCGCAATTGTTCTGCGGACTCGATCTGCAAGGCCGCGGCGATGCGCTCATCGGCGGCACGCTCGGCACGGTGACGATCCACGAAAACTGGTGGAATCCGGCGCGCGCGACCATCGCCTACACGGACGGACGCAGGATCGAACTCGACGAGCCTTTCACGGGCGGCGGCCTCAACTACGAAACCGCGCATTTTTGCGAGCTGCTGCGCGCGGGCGAAACCGAAAGCCCGGTGATGCCGCACGCGATGTCGATGCGCATGATCGCGATCATCGACGCGGCACGGCGCGATCTGAATCTGCGCTTTCCCTTCGAGACCGACTGATACGAAAAAGCCGCTTTTTAAGCGGCTTTTTCGTCAATGTCGTCCCGGCAGCGCGAGACGCCGCTCGAAAATCCGCTGCACGAATTCGAGCACGCTGCACAGAATCCAGTAGACGAACGCCGCCGCGAGATAGAGCGGCAGCGGCTGATAGGTCGCCGCGATCACTTCCTGCGCGCTGCGCAACAACTCGGTCACGGTGATGACCGACACGAGCGACGTGTCCTTGATCAGACTGATGAGACTGTTCGACAGGCTCGGCACCGCGATGCGCAGCGCCTGCGGCCCGATCACGTAGCGCAGCGTCTGCGTGCGCGACAATCCGAGGCTATAGGCCGCGAGCCACTGTCCGGCGTGGATGCCGAGAATCGCGCCGCGCATGCTTTCCGACAGATACGCCGCGACGTTCGCCGACAGCGCGATCACGCCGGCGGGCGTGGGTTCGAGCGAGATGCCGAGGCTCGGCAAACCATAGTAGATGACGAAAATCTGCACGAGCAGCGGCGTGCCGCGCATCACGCTCACGTAGAAGCGCCCGATCGCGACGAGCACGCGACTCTGGCTGATGCCCATCAACGCCAGGACGACGGCCGCGATGAGGCCGAAGAACATCGAGTAGAGCGCGAACTTGATCGTCAGTAGCGCGCCTTGCGCCAGCACGGGCGCCGATTGAACGAGCAGGGAAGTCGTGGACATGAACGGGGATGCGGTGAGGAGCCGGCGCGCGAATTGAACCGATCGGCGCGCGCAAAGCGCACATCATAAACCGGCAGCGAAAAAACGAAGGGCGGCACCGTCATCCGATGCCGCCCCGACCAGCAGAACGATGCTGGCTTACTTCGCCGGCTTCGTCACGTCGATGCCGAACCACTTGTCCGAGATCTTCGTGAACGTGCCATCGGCTTCGAGCTGGTTCATCGCGTCGTCGAGGGCCTTCGCGAACTTCGGATTGCCCTTCTTGAACGGAATGCCTGACGGATTGCCCGCACCGACATTCGCGCCCGTGCGCAGCGGCAGTTGCGAATTCTTCAGCAGATACGCGAGCATCAGGCGATCGTTGAGCGCCGCGTCCAGCCGGCCGGCGGCGAGGTCACGCAGATACTCGGGCGCGCCCGGATACGTCTTCACATCGATGCCCGGCACCGACTTCGCCATGTCCATGTAGTTCGTGCCGAGACCGACGCCGAGCTTCTTGCCCTTCAGCTCGTCGAGCGTCTTGAACTCGCGCTTGTCGTCCGAACGCTGGATCAGTTGCGCGTTCGAATACGTGTACGCCGGCGAGAAGTCGAGCGTCTGCTTGCGCGCATCGGTGATGCCGACCTGGTTCACGATCACATCGAACTTGCCTGCCTGCAGGCCCGCGATGATGCCGCTCCATTCGGTCGTGACGAATTCGGGCTTCACGCCGAGCTTCGCGGCGACGGCCTTGGCGATATCGACGTCGAAGCCGACCAGCTCGCCGTTCGGCGCTTTCGAGTTGAACGGCGGGAAGGTGCCTTCCAGGCCGACGCGCAGCGTGCCGCGCTGCTTGACCTGATCGAGCAGGTCGTCGGCGTGGGCTGCCGTCGTGACGGCGGTGAATGCCGCGCCGATCAGGCTGGCGGCGACGAGCTTCTTGAGCGTGGACAGTTTCATTGTGTTGTTTTCCTCTTGATGGGCACAGCGTCTTTATCAGATGCGGCGATCATAGTAAGAATGCAATCGCCGCGTCATATCGTTTGTTCATGTCTATATGCGCGATCAGCGGCCTCACGCGAGCGCTTCGACGCATTCGCGCACGAGCGCCGGGCCACGATAGATCAGCCCCGTATAAATCTGCACGAGCGACGCGCCCGCCGCGAGTTTCGCGCGCGCGTCCTCGCCCGAGAAAATCCCGCCTACGCCGATGATCGGCACGTCGGTCCCGACTTCCGCGCGCAGCTTGCGGATCACTTCGTTCGACGCATCGAAGACCGGGCGTCCCGATAGCCCGCCGGCTTCGTCGCCGTGCTTCATGCCGGTCACGGCGGCGCGCGAGAGCGTTGTGTTCGTCGCGATCACGCCGTCGATCTTGTGTGCGAGCAGCGTGCCCGCGATCGACTTGATCTGCTCGTCGTCGAGATCGGGCGCGATCTTGAGAGCGAGCGGAACGAGCTTGCCGTGCAGGTCGGACAGCCGCGTCTGCTTCTCCTTCAGCGCGCCCAGCAGCGAATCGAGTTCGCCCGCGCCCTGCAACTGCCGCAGATTCTTCGTGTTCGGCGACGAAATGTTGATCGTCACATAGCTCGCGAACGGATAGACGCGTTCGAGACAGTAGAGATAGTCCTCGGCGGCGCGCTCGATCGGCGTATCGGCGTTCTTGCCGATGTTCAGGCCCAGCACGCCGCGATAGTGCGCCGCCTTCACGTTCGCGACGAACTGATCGACGCCGCCGTTGTTGAAACCCATCCGGTTGATGAGCGCGTTCGCGTCCGGCAGACGGAAGATGCGCGGACGCGGATTGCCCGGCTGCGCGCGCGGCGTCACGGTGCCCACCTCGATGAAGCCGAAGCCGAGCGCGGCGAGCCCGTCGATGCACGCGCCGTCCTTGTCGAGGCCCGCCGCGAGGCCGACCGGGTTGCGGAACGTGATGCCCATGACGGTGCGGGGCGAATCGGGGCCGCGCTTGGCGAGCATGCCCGCGAGTCCGGTGCGGCCGGCGGCGCCCAGCATGCGCAGCGTCAGGTGATGAGCGTCTTCCGCGTCCATCTTGAAAAGATGCGAGCGCGCGATCGGATAGAGGGAACTGAACACGAAATGAAAGCCGGCGACGGCGGTTTTTTTAAGACCGCTATTTTAGCGGCTTTGGACGGCGGCCCGGTCGGGCAGTGCCGGAAGTACGCGGGCGGCTATTTCGGCTGGCCCGGACCGTGGATGCGACCGGGCATGGGCAGCGCGCCGGCGGACTGCGTGTTCGCGGGATCGAGCAGCGTCCAGCGGCCGTCGATCAGGCCTTCCAGCGGCCGGAAATTCGCCTTGTAGGCCATCTTTTCGCTTTCGCGAATCCAGTAGCCGAGATAGACATGCGGCAGGTCGAGGCTCTTCGCCTGCTCGATCTGCCAGAGGATGTTGAAGGTGCCGAAGCTCGTCTTCGGCATGTCCGGCTCGAAGAACGTATAGACCGACGACAACCCGTCGCCGAGGATGTCGATCATGCTGATCATGCGCAGCACGCCGGGCGCATCCGGATGCGCAGGATCGACGGGTTCGCGGAACTCGACGAGACGCGAATTGATCCGGCTTTGCAGCAGGAACTGCTCGTACTGATCGCGGCTGTCGCGGTCCATGCCGCCGCCCGCATGCCGCGCCGACTGATAACGCATATAGAGCGCGTAGTGTTCTTCGTCGTAATGCAGCGGCGCGACGCTCGCCACGAGATCGCCGTGCTGCTTCCACACGCGCCGCTGCGTGCGGTTCGGCACGAAGCGCGCGACCGGCACGCGCACCGGCACGCAGGCGCGGCAGCCGTCGCAATACGGACGATAGGTGAATACTCCGGAGCGCCGGAAACCGGCCTTGACGAGTTCGGTATAGACGTCGGAGTTGATCAGATGGCTCGGCGTGGCGACCTGCGAGCGCGCGACGCGCCCTTCCAAATAACTGCAAGGATAGGGCGCTGTTGCATAGAATTGCAGCGCGGAAAGCGGTGACAGCGGCAGCTCGTTCGGATGTGTCACGTTGGCGGCTCTCGCAGGCGTCGTCTCGTCGTTGCCGACCGGCGCGCGCAATCCTCTTTGGGGCGCGCGCATGGCGGCTGCATTACGTTTGTCGCTCGGGCGTCGCGCGAAGCGTTCAGCGCGCCAGCACGTCGAGCAGGACGGATTTGTCGAAGCGCCAGCCGATCGCCGGTTCCGCCGTGGCCCGCCGGAGATGCGCGACGAACGCGCGGCGCGCGATCTCGCGGCCGCCCAGCGACGCCAGATGCGACGTGTTCTGCTGGCAGTCTATCATCTCAATTTGATTGCGGCGCAAGTGTCCGACGAGCGCCGCGAGCGCGATTTTCGACGCATCGGTTCTGTGCGCGAACATCGATTCGCCGAAGAACATGCGCCCGAACGACACGCCGTAAAGCCCGCCCACGCGCACCCCGTCGTACCACGTCTCGACGCTGTGGGCGTTGCCCGCGCGATGCAAGGTGGTGTACGCATCCACGATGTCCGAGGTGATCCAGGTGCCGCGCTGGCCGTCGCGCGGCGTGTCCGCGCAGGCGCGCATCACGGCGGAAAAATCATCATCGACGCGAACTTCCCAGATTGGATCGCGCACGACGCGCTTCAGGGTCTTGCGCAGCGAGTCCGACACCTTGAACTCGGCCGGAAAGAGCACCATGCGCGGATCGGGACTCCACCACAGCACGGGCTGGCCGTCCGAATACCACGGGAAGATACCGCGCCCATAAGCGTCGATGAGGCGTGAGGGCAGAAGATCCGCGCTTGCCGCGAGCAGGCCCGGCGCGCCGCTCGCCGCATCGAGCGCGCGCTCGACGGGCGGGAAGGGATCGTCGTCGGCGAGCCAGGGAACCATGTTCTCGGGTGGGCGGCGTTCTGTGATGTCGGCGAGCGTGCGATCAGCCGTCGCGCAGCGTGCGGAAAATGTCGCCCGTATGCAGCGTGAAATTGCCGGCGGCGCGGTCGGCGAAGAAAAAGCGCAGCGTCTGGCCGACCGTCGGGAACGCGATCTCGTCCCACGGAATCTCGCTTTCCTCGAAGAGCTTCACTTCCAGGCTTTCCTCGCCGGGATCGACTTCGATATCGAGCAGCCGCGCCAGATAGAAGAGATGCACCTGATGCACGTGCGGCACGTTGAGCAGCGTGAAGAGGCTCTGGATCTCGACGCGCGCGCCCGCTTCCTCGAGCGTCTCGCGCGCGGCGCCTTCGCTCGTCGTCTCCTGCATTTCCATGAAGCCGGCGGGCAGCGTCCAGTAACCGTAGCGAGGCTCGATCGCGCGGCGGCACAGCAGCACCTTGTCGTCCCACACCGGCACGGTGCCCACGACATTGCGCGGATTCTGGTAATGAACCGTGCCGCAATTGTTGCAGACAAAGCGCTCGCGGTTGTCGCCAGGCGGAATGGCGAGACCGACTTCGTGGCCGCAGACGGAACAGAATTTCATGGAAATGGACGTGGGAAGTGTGCCTGCGAGTGTATCACCGTGCTGCTGCGGCTTTGAGGCATGCACATGGTTTGCGGCATCAGTCGCGCCGCATGACCGGTTTGCCTGGAGCCGACAGTGCGACGCCTGCCTTCTCGCTACAATAGTTGACCGGAATTGCAGTGTCCCTTTTCACGATGAACGCCATGTCAACCACGCCAGCCGCTTCCAGCCGTCCTCCGATGCTCGCCACTGCCGAGGCGCTCGGCCGTCTGCTCGACGCCGCGCGTCAGGTGGATGGCCGCGAGCGCGTCGACACGCTCGACGCGCTGAACCGCGTGCTCGCCGCCGACGTGACCTCGCCGCTCGACGTCCCGCCGATGCACACCAGCTCGATGGACGGCTACGCGGTCCGCGCCGCCGATCTCGCCGGCGCGAGCGAAGGCGCGCCCGTCGCGTTGCCGGTGTCGCAGCGCATTCCGGCGGGCCACGCGGCCGCGGCGCTCGCGGAGGGTACGGCCGCGCGCATCTTCACCGGCGCGACGGTGCCGCCCGGCGCGGATACCGTCGTCATGCAGGAAATGGCGCACGCAACGGACGACGGTCGCGTCGCGTTCGCGCAGACGCCCGCGGCGGGCGAGTGGATCACGCGGCAAGGCGCGGATATCCGGCGCGATTCGGTGATTCTGCCCGCGGGCACGCGCCTCACGCCGCAGGCGCTCGGGCTGGCGGCGTCGGTCGGTTGCGCTCAGCTCGATGTCGTGCGCCGGGTGCGCGTAGCGATCTTCTTCACCGGCGACGAACTGAGGATGCCCGGCGAGCCGCTCGAACCCGGCGCGATCTATAACTCGAACCGCTTCACGCTGCGGTCGCTGCTCGCGAAGCTCGGCTGCGAGGTGACGGATCTCGGCATCGTGCCGGACCGGCTCGACGCGACGCGCGAAACGCTGCGGCGCGCGGCCACCGACCACGATCTCATCCTGACGTGCGGCGGCGTGTCGGTCGGCGAGGAGGATCACGTGAAGCCGGCAGTCGAGGCCGAAGGGCGCATTTCGATGTGGCAGATCGCGATGAAACCGGGCAAGCCGCTCGCTTTCGGCGCGGTGCGGCGCGGCGACGAAGGAAGCGAGGCGTTTTTCATCGGCTTGCCGGGCAATCCGGTGTCGAGTTTCTGCACGTTTTTGCTGTTCGTGCGGCCGTTCCTGCTGCGTCTCGCGGGCGTGACGAACGTCACGCCGCGCGTCCACTCGATGCGCGCCGACTTCAGCCAGAAAAAAGGCGATCGCCGCAACGAATTCCTGCGTGCGCGCGTGAACGAGTCGGGCGGGCTCGATCTCTTCGGCAACCAGAGTTCGGCCGTGCTGACATCGACCGTCTGGGGCGACGGTCTCATCGACAATCCGCCGAATCATGCGATCAGCGCCGGCGAGATCGTGCGCTTCATCCCATTTTCAGAACTGATATGAAAGTCGAACTGAGGTTTTTCGCGAGCGTGCGCGAGGCGCTGGGCGTCGCGAACGAGACGGTCAGCGTGCCGGACACGGTGGTCAATGTCGGCGATGTGCGCGCCTGGCTGCGTATGCGCGGCGGCGTGTGGGAAGAGGCGCTCGCCGAAGGCCGCGCGTTGCGCATGGCGTGCAATCACGTGATGACGAATCCGGGCCAGCGCATCACCGAAGGCTGCGAAGTCGCGTTTTTCCCGCCGGTCACGGGTGGCTGACATGTCGACGCGTTCCAAAGTCCGCGTGCAGGAAGCCGATTTCGACATCAGCGCGGAAGTGGCCGCGTTGCGCGCCGACAATCCAAAGGTCGGCGCGGTCGCGTGCTTCGTCGGCACGGTGCGCGATCTGAACGAAGGCAGCGCCGTCGAAACCATGGAGCTGGAGCATTACCCCGGCATGACGGAAAAGTCGCTCGAAACGATCGCCGATCAGGCGCGCGAGCGCTGGCGCGGCTCGGACGTGCTGATCGTGCATCGCGTGGGGAAGTTGAAGCCGCTCGATCAGATCGTGCTCGTCGCGACGACGGCGATGCATCGTGCGGACGCGTTCGAATCGTGCGCCTTCGTGATGGACTATCTCAAGACGCAGGCGCCGTTCTGGAAGAAGGAAAAGACCGAGGCAGGCGAGCGCTGGGTCGACGCGCGCGAATCCGACGATGCGGCGCTCGCGCGCTGGAAAAACGATCCGTCCTGATCGGCGTTACTTGTCGCCGGCGGATTTGCCGATGAACTTCGCCGGAAACGGCTCCGCGTCCGGACGCTCGGGAAAGCGCGGCTCGGGCGCGTCGCCCGTGCGCTGACGCTTCAGCGCCGCGAGCAGTTCCTGCTGCTCGACGGGAATCTGATATTCCCAGCCGAACTTGCTGAGTTGCAGGCTCTGCGCGATGCGCAGCGCCGGTTCCATGAACTGCACGGCTGCGGCCGGCTCGTAGCGCGACTCGACCGTATTCAGAAACAGCGACAGCCAGCGCGCGAAGTGGCGCGGCTCGATATCGTCGATCGGACGATGGGCTTCCTGCACGTTTCCCCGATATTGCTTCGAACCGAGCACGAGGCTCGACCAGAACGTCGTCATCTTGGCGAGATGCTCGTCCCAGCGTCCCGTGAGCGCGCGCGAAAAGATCGGTCCGAGCAGCGGATCGTCGTCGACGCGGCGATAAAAGGCTTCGACCAGCGCGCGGACGTTGGCTTCGCTGGGTTCGCGCTCGCGCGGCGCGTCGGTGGCGGGATGTTCGGTGGTCATCGTCGATCTGCGAAACAAAGAAGGAGTTGATCGGTTATTTTGCTGACGGAGGATATCAAGATGACGCAAAATGGTGCTTCCGTGCTCAGGCGCCCCGGTTGTCCGAATCGCATGGACGTTCGTTTGCGTTTCATGCAGCGTCGATTTAAACATCGCTCCCTGTCCTTGCGCGGATTTTTTGACGAGACGCGCGTTCCGTCAAATCACCGATGCGCCTTTGCATCCAACTCTATACGCGCGAAATCATGCGACTCACCGATTACACCGATTATTCGCTGCGTGTTCTGCTTTATCTCTCCGTTCGACCCTCGGGCCTTTCGACGATTCAGGAAATTTCGGATGCGTACGGCATCTCGAAGAATCACTTGATGAAGATCGTCCAGCAACTCGGCGAGCTCGGCTGGGTCGAAACCGTGCGCGGCCGAAACGGCGGCCTGCGGATCGCATCGCGGTCGCGCGACCTCACGATCGGCGACGTCGTGCGCAAGACGGAGAATGATTTCGCGATCGTCGGCTGCTTCGCGGATCAGGGCGATGCAACGCGTCAGCGCTGCGTGATTCAGCCGAGCTGCCGTCTGCGCGGCGTGCTCGCGGCCGCGCGCGACGCCTTTCTCGCCGAACTCGACAAGCATACGATCGGCGAACTCGCGCATCCGGCGAACGAACTCGCGCGGCTGCTCGGCATCGTCAGCATCGCGCCGGTTCCGGCGGGCGCGTTCGTGCCGGTGCGCGCATCGTCCTGACACGCCGGGACGCATCGCGCGCTGAACAAAACCCGAAGGCCGCAGTCAATCCTGAGCTTGGAGTCGGTCGACGCCGTCATTGTCGAAGAGCAAAAAAGTGCACTTTTCGAGCCAAAGCGCGCTTGAAAGTGACAAAAAGCGCCTCATTTTGGTCGTATTCAGAATTGGAGCTTTCAAAAAATGAGAATCGACAAACTCACCACCAAATTCCAGGAAGCGCTTTCCGACGCGCAGAGCCTGGCGGTCGGACGCGATAACCAGTACATCGAACCGGTGCACCTGCTTGCGGCGCTCATCGCGCAGCAGGACGGCTCCGCGCGATCGTTGCTGTCGCATGCGGGCGTTCAGGTTCAGGCGCTGCAAACGTCGCTGAACGATGCGATCAACCGTTTGCCGCAAGTGCAGGGCACGGATGGCAATGTGCAGGTGAGCCGCGAACTCGCGGGCCTGCTGAACGCCGCCGACAAGGAAGCGCAGAAGCTCAACGACACGTACATCGCGAGCGAGATGTTCCTGATCGCCGTCGCGGACGACCGCGGCGAAGCGGGCCGTCTCGCGAAGCAGCACGGCTTGTCGAGGAAAGCACTCGAAGCGGCGATCAACGCCGTGCGCGGCGGCGCGCAGGTCAATAGCCAGGACGCCGAAAGCCAGCGCGAGGCGCTCAAGAAATACACCGTCGATCTGACCGAGCGCGCCCGAGCGGGCAAGCTCGATCCAGTGATCGGCCGCGACGACGAAATTCGCCGCTCGATCCAGATCCTGCAACGCCGCACGAAGAACAATCCGGTGCTGATCGGCGAGCCGGGCGTCGGCAAGACGGCGATCGTCGAAGGGCTGGCGCAGCGCATCGTCAACGGCGAAGTGCCGGAAACGCTCAAGGGCAAGCGCGTGCTGTCGCTCGACATGGCGGCGCTGCTCGCGGGCGCGAAGTATCGCGGCGAGTTCGAGGAACGCCTGAAGGCGGTGCTGCACGACATCGCGAAGGACGAAGGCCAGACGATCGTCTTCATCGATGAAATTCACACGATGGTCGGCGCGGGCAAGGCCGAAGGCGCGATGGACGCGGGCAACATGCTGAAGCCGGCGCTCTCGCGCGGCGAGCTGCACTGCATCGGCGCGACCACGCTCGACGAATACCGCAAGTACATCGAGAAGGACGCGGCGCTGGAGCGGCGTTTCCAGAAAGTGCTCGTCGATGAACCGTCGGTCGAAGCGACCATCGCGATCCTGCGCGGCTTGCAGGAAAAGTACGAGCTTCACCACGGCGTCGAGATCACGGATCCGGCGATCGTCGCGGCCGCGGAACTGTCGCATCGCTATATCACGGACCGCTTCTTGCCAGACAAGGCCATCGATCTGATCGATGAAGCCGCGTCGCGCATCAAGATGGAAATCGATTCGAAGCCCGAAGAGATGGACAAGCTGGACCGCCGTCTCATCCAGTTGAAGATCGAACGCGAAGCCGTGAAGAAGGAGAAGGACGAAGCGTCGCAGAAGCGTCTGCAACTGATCGAAGAGGAAATCGACCGGCTGAACCGCGAGTATTCCGATCTCGAGGAAATCTGGACTGCCGAAAAAGCGGCCGTGCAGGGCAGCGCGCAATTGAAGGAAGAAATCGAGAAGGTGCGTGCGGACATCACACGTTTGCAGCGCGAAGGCAAGCTCGAGAAGGTCGCCGAATTGCAGTACGGCAAGCTGCCCGAACTCGAAGCGCGTCTGAAGCAGGTGACGCAGGCCGAATCGCAGGAGCAGAACAATCCGACGCGTCCGCGTCTTCTGCGCACGCAGGTCGGCGCCGAGGAAATCGCGGAAGTGGTGTCGCGTTCCACCGGCATTCCCGTATCGCGGATGATGCAGGGCGAGCGCGAAAAGCTGCTGCAGATCGAGACCAAGCTGCATGAGCGCGTGATCGGCCAGGACGAGGCGATCGGCGCGGTGGCGGACGCGATTCGCCGCTCGCGTGCGGGTCTGTCCGATCCGAACCGTCCGTATGGCTCGTTCCTGTTCCTCGGGCCTACGGGCGTCGGCAAGACCGAGCTGTGCAAGGCGCTCGCTTCCTTCCTGTTCGATTCGGAGGATCATCTCATCCGTATCGACATGAGCGAGTTCATGGAGAAGCACAGCGTCGCTCGTCTGATCGGCGCGCCGCCGGGATATGTCGGGTATGAAGAAGGCGGTTACCTCACCGAAGCCGTGCGCCGCAAGCCGTACAGCGTGATTCTGCTCGACGAAATCGAGAAGGCGCACCCGGATGTGTTCAACGTGCTCCTGCAAGTGCTCGACGATGGCCGCATGACCGATGGCCAGGGCCGCACCGTCGACTTCAAGAACACGGTGATCGTGATGATGTCGAATCTCGGTTCGCAAGTCATTCAGGGCATGGTCGGCGAGCCGCAGGAGAGAGTGAAGGATGCCGTCTGGGAAGAAGTGAAGCTGCACTTCCGGCCTGAGTTCCTGAACCGTATCGACGATGTCGTCGTGTTCCATGCGCTCGATCGCACGAACATCGAGTCGATCGCGAAGATTCAGTTGCAGCGTCTGCAGGAGCGTCTCGCGAAGCTCGATATGCAACTGGAAGTGTCGGATACGGCGCTGGAGCAGATCGGCAAGGTCGGCTACGACCCGTTGTTCGGCGCGCGGCCGCTGAAGCGCGCGATTCAGCAGGAGATCGAGAATCCGGTCGCGAAGCTCATCCTCGCGGGGCGTTTCGGACCGAAGGACGTCATTCCGGTCGATGTGCGGGAAGGGAAGTTCGTGTTCGATCGCGTCGTGCACTGAGGCGCGGTCCGGTCGTCCCGGATGCGGGATGGCCGTTCATACAAAAGGGCAACGAAGCGATTCGTTGCCCTTTTTTTCGTTCGCCCGAAACGCGATCCGAAAAGCAAAAGCCCCGTGCGCGATGCCTGCGGGGCTTTCTTTCGATGCGAATCGAAACAGCGCGCTTAGCCCTGCTTCGGCTCTTCGCTCTTGCCGAAAAGACCTGCGAGGCCGCCGAGCGAGCCGAGCACGCCGGTCAGATCGAGCTGGCCTTCGGGCGGCACTTCGCCATTGGGCGTCGCGCGATCGACGATATGCGGCAGCACCGTGGCCAGCATGCCCGAAAGTTGATCGCCCGAGACGCCGGCTTTTTGCGCGAGCGCGCCGACATTGTCCTGGCCCAGCACGTTGGTGAGCGTATCGGGGCTGATGGGCTTGTTCTCGCCGGTGCCGATCCACGACTGGACGACATCGCCCGCGCCGTGTTGCTGGAAGCGCTGGATCAGGCCCATGATGCCGCCCGGCTGGCTGTTGACGAACGCGAGCGCCGCCGCGATCAGCGCGGCCTGGCCGGACTGGCCCTGCTGGCCGCCTGGTTGTTGCGACGAATTGCCGAGGGAGGAGGCGAGGATATCGATTAGGCTCATGGCAGTCTCACTACGAGAGGTTGCGGGGGTGGGTTCGCCCTTGCCGCCGCGTCTGGCTCGAAAACCGGGCGTGGCGGCGCGGGCATCGGCCGCGAGCGGCCGTTCAAGGATGGTCAAACGAAGGCAATTTCCCTTCGACAAGGTTCCCCGAAGAATTACTGACTGGCGGCCGCGGCGCTGGCGGCCTTATCTTTCTTGCTGCGCTTCGATTTGGCGGGCTTCGCGTCGCTCGCGGCCATCGTGCCCGATGCGCTCGTCGTCGCTGCTGCCGCGCTTTCCTTCTTCGATTTCTTCGATGCCTTCGTGCCCGACGCGGGAGCGGCAGGCGTCGTGGCCGGCGTCTGCGCCGTGGTGGCCGCTGGCGACGTCGCGGCGGTGGCCGCCGTCGATGACTTCACCGTGGAGTTCGGCGCGGCGCTGCCGCCTTGCGTCGATGAGGTCGCGGGCTTCGACGTCTTGCCCGTCGGCGGCAGCGACGAACCGCCGATCGTCAGGCCGTTCTGCTCCAGATTCGCCACCGACTTGGTGCCGAGCCCCTTGACGCGGGTCGCGAGATCGTCGGCGTCCTTGAACGGGCCGTTCTTCGTGCGCTCGTCGACGATCGCCTTCGACTTCACCGGACCCAGACCCTTCACCGCTTCCAGCGCGGCTTGATCTGCGGTATTGACATCGACCGCGGCGAAGGCCGCTCCCATCGACAGCATGAACGCTAAGCACAGCATCAGCAGCTTTTTCAGCATGACGGCACTCCGGGCTAAAGAGAAAGGATGAATCGATAAGTTCGGGCCGATTGGGAAGATGCCGTTAAGGATAGGGCAAAAACCTGTTCCGAACGAAAACGGATCGCATTGTGCACGACCCCCGCCGCGCGCATTGCGCTTCCGCACAATCTTTAACGTTGCGAAACGCCGGATGGATGACGCGCCGTTTCTGCCGGCGTGCGCGCCGCACATCACTTCGACGCGCCCGCCGCCGTTTTCGCGAACGCGCCGCGCACCTCGAAGCCGACCTTATCGACGATCGCGCCTTTTGCATCGACCAGTTCGAGCGCGTGACGGCCCGGCCAGGGCAGCCACGCCGCGCGGGCGTCGTGGCCGTAGGGCTTGCCATCGAGCCGCCACGCGAGGCGCGCGCCGCTGTCCGCGCGCTCGAACCATACGCGCTGCCGCGCGGGCGGAATGTCCGGGTCGAGCGCGAAGATCGTGCCGTCCGTGGGCGCGCCGATGCGTGCAGCCTGTGCGTCCGCATTCCCGCTGCGCGCGCTCTGCGACGCATTCGCCGTGAGTCCGATGGCGCTCATCTGCGTGCCGCGCACGAACCATTCGTCACGTGCGGGCTCGATATCGTTCTGATACGTGACACGCGTCGTCACGACGCCCGGCGGCGCTTGCGGCGGGCGGCTATCCGATCGCCGGTTCAGATAGTTGACGATGGCGTTCCATGCCGGCGCCGCGCCCGTCACGCCCGACACGTCCCACATCGGTGCGCCGTCCGCATTGCCGACCCACACGCCCACGGTGTATCGCGAGGTGAAACCGACCGCCCAGTTGTCGCGCATGTCCTTGCTGGTGCCGGTCTTGACCGCGCTGAAGGTGCGCGTCGCGAGCACGCTGTCGAAGCCGAAGGTGCGCGTGCGCGCGTTGTTGTCGGCAAGGATGTCGGTGACGATGAAGCTCGCTTCCGGGCTGAAGACGCGCTTCTCGGCGTTCGTCGGCCGATGGTCGGCGAGATCGAAGAAGGGGCGCGCGATCCCGCCGTTCGCGAGCGCGCGATAGGCGTTGGCGAGCGTCGCCAGCGTGACGTCGGCGCTGCCGAGCGCGAGGCTGAAGCCGTAGTAATCGCCCGCCTGCGACAAGGGAATGCCGAGCGCGACCAGCGTCTTCGCGAAACGATGCGGCGTGACCATCACGAGCGTGCGCACCGCCGGCACGTTCAGCGACGAGCCGAGCGCCGTTCTCACGCTCACCCAGCCTTTGAAATCGTGATCGTAGTTCTGCGGAATGTAGAGACCGCCGCCGGTCGCGAGATCGAGCGGCGCGTCGTCGAGCAGCGTGGCAGCGGTGACGCGCTTCTCGTCGAACGCCTGCGCATAGAGGAAGGGCTTCAGCGTCGAGCCGGCCTGACGCGGCGCGACTACGGCATCGACCTCCGGCGCGTTCGACAAACCGCCCGCCGAGCCGACCCACGCGAGCACCTCGCCCGAGCGGTTGTCGATCACGATGGCCGCGGCGTCATGCACGTTGCGCGGATGCGCGCGCGCGTTCAGTTCGGCGAGCGTTCGCGCGAGCGTGTCGCGGGCGAAGCGTTGCAGCCGCGCATCGAGCGTGGAGCGCATGCGCGCGCCTGCCGCCGGATGCGCCTCGCTCGCGATACGTCGCGCGAGATGCGGCGCGAGGGCGTCGTCGCCTGGTGCATAGGCGGGCGCGGCAGCCGTGCGCGTGAGCGCGAGCTGCACGAAACTATCGAGATTGACGCATGGATCGACGTTTCGCGCGACGCCGTGCAGCGTCTGCATGTCGCGCAGGATCACGCAACTGCGCGCGGCGACTTTCGCATACGGCGCGTTCGGCGCGCGCACGAGCGCAGCGGCGAGCGCGGCCTCGCGTTCATCGAGCCCGGACGGCGCCTTGCCGAACAATGTCTGCGACAACGCCGACAACCCGACGATCTCGCCGCGAAACGGCACGAGATTCAGATACGCCTCGAGAATCTGGTCCTTGCGCCAGGTTCGTTCGAGCCACAGCGCGCCGATCGTCTGTTCGGCCTTTTCGCCGATGGAGCGCCGGCCCGCCGACTTATCGGCGTCGATGAGGCCGGTGAGTTGCATCGTCACCGTCGAAGCGCCGCGCGTGCGCGTGTTCCATAGATTGCCCCAAGCGGCCGCCGCCGCGCCGCGCCAGTCGACGCCCGCGTGCTCGTAGAAGCGCTTGTCCTCCGACACGACGATCGCTTCGCGCAACGCCGGCGATACATCCGCGAGCGCGACCCAGTCGCCGCGCCGCGCGCTCTTATCGATGCGCGTGCGGGCGAGCGGTTCGCCGTCGCGGGAGAGCAGCACCCAGTCGGAGCTGCGCCAGTTCGCGCGCACGTCGTCGAAGCTCGGCGACGCGTGCGCCGCCGCCGAAAGAACGCACGCGATGACGAGGCCGGCGGCGCGTTTCATGGCATCACTTCGCGGCAAGCGGCTTGACGACCACCGGCGCATTCGGCAACGCGCCGAACGACGAAGGTGCGTACAGCGCTTCGACGCGCGTGGGCGGCAAACCGAAAGTGCCGGGATTGTTCAGCCGCATCGTGTATTCGACCGTCAGCTTGCCCTTCGGCAGATAGTTGTAGTACGCGCGATAGCCGTCGAAGCCGCGTTCGACGAACGCGGGCCACGCGCCGCGATCCCGCTTTTCGCCCTGGGTCGCCGCTTCGGAGTCGCGACCGAGGCCGGAGCCGAGAATCGTCGCGCCCGCGGGAATCGGATCGTTGACGACGACCCAGGTCATGTCGCTTTGCGCGTCGATGTCGAGATGCACACGCACGATATCGCCGCGCGAGAGCACGCCTTTCACGGCCGGATCGACCGGCGTGACGGTCTTCGCGATGCGATAGCCCGCCGCGAACGGCGCCTTCAACGCGACGGCCGCGAGACTTTCGATCGTGGCCCACGGTTTGCCCGTGCCGTCTTGCGTCAGCGCGAGCGAACCGCTGCTCCAAGGCAGCATGACGCTGCGCACGCTGGCGGTCTTCGTCACCGGCGTCGCCGATGCAGGTGCGCTCGAAGCCGGCGCGCCCCAGTTCACGCTTTGCGTCGAGCTGCCCAGTTCGATCGACGTACGCCCCGTCACCGGCGTGCTTTCGAAGAGCCGCGAGAATCGGCCGACGGCGAGCGCGCCCCAGAGATTGGCGGTCGTCGTTTGCCATGCGCCGTTCGTCTGCAGCGCGAGCAAGCCCGCGACCACGCGCGGCATCTCGTCTTTCCAACCGGGCGCGTCCGCGAAAATCAGCGCCGTGCGCGCGGCGTTGGTCTCGGTGCCGGTCATGAGCCACCAGAGATTGTCTTCGCGTTCGGTCGTGAAGGTCAGGCGCGTGCCCTGATACGTCAGGCGCGCACGGATGACCTGCTCGGCGTGCGCGCGCATCTCGTCGCGATTCGGAATGCCGTCGACGCGCGAGAGGATCGCGTAGAGGTCGAGCACCGCCGATGTCGGCCATTGATCCGGCGCGACCGTGATCGAGCCGAGCATGCGCGGCTGCGCGAGGCCATAGCGCGATAACGCTTCGATGGCCGCGAGCTTCTCGAAGTCGAGATCGTTGCGCGGCGCCCAGAACTTGCGTTCGATCTTGCCATCGATGAAGTTCGCGAGGCCCGCCGCCATCTGATTGCGCAGATCGGCGGGCAGGGCGAAGCGGCTGTCCTCTTTCGCGGCTTCATTCGCGACGGCGAGCAGATACGCCGTGAGAGCGGGGCTGCCGGTCGGGCGCTCGTCGTCGGCGGGCGGGAAGTAGTTCGCGAGGCCGTCGCGGTCGAGATACGACGGCATCCTCGCGAGCACGGCCTGCCATTGCGCGGCATCCATCAGGCCGAGCGCGCGCGACGTCTGCTGTTCGAGGCAGTTATACGGATAACGCTCGAACCAGCGGCGCACGCCAGGCAGGCCATCGGCGAGCTTCGGCTGCAAGGACACCGCGATGCCTCCGCGCACCGTGCCCTCGCTCGATGTGCTCGCGTCGGCGGGCGGCGCGACCGGCACGCTGAACGTGCCGTCCACTTGCGCGATGGTCGCCTGCTGCACGGTCACCGGAACCGCCGCCACGATTTTTTGCGTCAGCTTCACGGAATCGCTCGCCTTCGGCCCGGCTTGTTCCGACGCGCTCACGTTCCAGTCGAGACTCGCTGAAGAACTCGCGCCGAGTACATCGGGCGTCGTCACGTCCCAGGCCACTTCCTGCGACGATTCTGGCGGGAGCTCCACCGTGCGCGCGTCGAGCGCGAGCGTGCCGGCGCGCGGCGTGACGACGACGCGCATCGTCCGCGCCGTCGTGTTGCGCAGCGTGAACTGCGCGCGGAACGCATCGCCGACGCGCACGAGCGGCGGCAATCCCGAGATCAGTTGCAAGTCCTGCGTGCTTTGAATCGATGCGCTGCCGGTGCCGAACTGCCCCGCGCCGACCGCCGCGACCGCGACGATCCGAAAGCGCGTGAGCGCGTCGTTCAGCGGGACATCGACGCTGGCTTCGCCGTTCGCGTCGAGCGTCACGCGCGGATTCCACAGCAAGAGCGTGTCGAACAGTTCGCGCGTCGCGCTGTGTCCGCCTCCGCCGCCCGCGGGCACCGCCTTGCGTCCGAAGTGACGTCTTCCGATGATCTCCATTTGCGCGGTCGCCGTCTCGACGCCGTACGCGCGCTGCTGAAGCATCGCGTCGAGCACGTCCCAGCTTTGATTCGGCATCAGTTCGAGCAATGCTTCATCGACGGCCGCAACCGCGATCTGCGTGCCTGCGGGCGCGGGCTTGCCATCGGGCAGCGCGACTTTGAGCTTGACGTGTGCCTTGCTTCGGACGGCGTACGACTTCGCATCCGGACTCACGGTGACCGCGAGCCTGTGCGACGCCGTGCCGACCTTGATCGACGCGAGCCCATAACGGAACGCGGGCTTCGACAGATCGACGAGCGGCGTCGGCGCCTGATATTGCCGGCCTTCGTACCAGAACGCGCGCGCCCATTCGACCGGCGCCTTCCATCCCCATGTGAAGAACGAATACCACGGCACCTCGCGGATGCGCCCGCGCAGCGCGAGCACCGACACGTAGACGTTCGGCCCCCACGCGTTCTCGACTTTCAGCTCGACGGTCGGATCCTTGCCGTTCAGCTCGACGACCCGCGTCTCGACGATGCCTTCACGCTCGACCGCGACGAGCGCCGTCGCCGAACGGAAGGGCATGCGCACCTGAAAGCGCGCGGTCTCGCCGGGCTCGTAGCTCGTTTTCTCGGGCAGCACGTCGATGCGATCGGTGTTTTCGCCGCCGAACCACAGTTCGTCCTCGCGCGTGACCCATACCGATGTGCTCGCGTTGGCCACACGATCATCGCCGTCTTTCGCGACCGCGATCAGATCGACGTTGCCCGGCTCCTTGAGCTTCGCGTCGCACGAGACGATGCCGTGATCGTCGCTCTTGCCGCTGCACAGCGTGCCGAGATCCTTGATCTCGGTGTGATTGTCGTACGCGTAGAAGCCGCCCACCATGCGCTTGCGCGAGCTCGACATCACGCGCGCGACCGCCTTGATTTCGACCGCTATGCCCGCGCGCGGCTTGCCCTGCAAATCGAGCGCGAGCGCTTGCACCGGCAGCGCGCCGCCGACCGACACCCAATGTCCCGCCTTCACGCCGACGGCCACCGCGGCCGGCCAGAGCGTGGTGCCGCCGCTGATCGTCTGAACCTCGCCGTTCGGATCGGCGAAGCTCGCTTCGAGCGCGAGACGCTTCGGCGAATCGACGGCAGGCAGCGGCCTCACCGTGACCTTACCGGCGCCGTCGCGATCGAGCGTGACGCGCAGCTTGTCGGCGATGAGCTTCGTCGTCGCGTGTTCCTCCTGCTCGCTGTCTTCGTCCTCGGCGGGCGCGCTGGCGCCGTCGTTCGACGGCTTCCGATACGGCGCGAAGCTGAACGCCTCGTATTGCGAAGCGAAGGGCGGCGCGACATCGCGCACGAGCGCGGACACCTGCACCGGCAGATTCGACGCCGGCCCGCCCTGCACATATTCGAGCCGCACCGCGACCGGCGCTTCCTGCGCGGCGACGAGCCCCGGCGCTTTGGCGTCGCCCGCGGTGATGGAGCCTTTGAACACCGGCAGGCGGAATTCCTCGACACGGAAGCTGCCCGATTCATACGACTGCGTGACGGCGTTGTCGTTGTCCTGGTCGTCGTTCGCAGACGCGGCACCGTTGTCGAGCGTCACGCTGTATTCGCCGAGCTTCGCCGCGACGGGCACGGTGAAGGTCGAGTCGGCGCTGTGGTCGGCGGCCCACTTGAGCGGCAGATGCCAGGTCTGTCCGCTGCCGACGTGCCGGATCGTCACGCGGCCCGGATAGCTCGACGGAAACGAGAAGCCGTGCAGCGTTTCGACGCGCAGCAGATGCTTCATCGACACCGTTTCGCCCGCGCGCAGGAGCGTCCGGTCGAACACGGTATGCGCGCGGGTCGTGCGCGTCGCGCTCATGTCCGTCGGCACGTTGAAGCGCCACGATTCGATGCCGCGATTCCAGTCCGATGTCACGAAGGCCATGTCCGGACCGGTGACGGGATCGTTCACGCGCGCCGACACGAAAAAGCCGCCCCACGCGAGGCTGTGCTCGTTGCATTCGCGCGTGGCCGCGAGCGGCTTGCCGATCTTCGCGAGGCCTTGCGCGTCGGTCTTGGCGGTGGCGATTTCGTCGCCGTTGCAGTCGCTCACGCGAATGTCCGCGTTGGCGACGGGCTTGCCCTTGTCGAGCGTCGTGACCCACACGAGGCTGTTTTCGCGGCCCTGCTTGAAATGCACGCCGAGATTGGTGACGAGCACCGACGTGCGCACGTACATCGCCTGATTCTTGCCGAGCAGCGACGCGCCGAGCGCCGGCGAGCCCAGTTCGACGACATAGAAACCCGGTTTCGTGAGCGGAATGCCGACGACTTCGAACGGCCGGAGCGCTTTCGGATCGGCGGCGGACAGGGTGAGGGTTTCGACGCCGCGCTGCTTCGCGAGCATCGACAGCGAACGAATGTCGATTTGCGGATCTTTGGACGACGAGCCGTCGCTGTTCGGGATGACGACCGGCGCGATGCCGTTGTCGAGCATCTGCGGCATGCGCTCCTCGATCGTCGAGCGCGACATCGAGATGCCGTCGAACATATCGACGGCGCGCATCCATTGGCGGATGTCGGTGTCGGCGTCGAGTTTGAGCTTCGTGATCTGCGACGTGCCCGAATTCAGCCCCTGCACATGCAGGTCCGCTTCGACGTGGCGCAACGTGACCGGCAGCATCGCGGGCATGTCCGGCTCGGCGAATCGCTCGATGATGCCGAACGTGCCCGACGAGAACTTCGCGAGCGGCGGCATCGCGGCGGTCGCGGTCTTGAGCGGGAAGAGATCGGCGTTTGCGAGCGTGCGGCCGCTCGCGTCTTTCAGATTCGCGGGAGCGTCGATGGTGAGATCGGCGCGTTCGGGCAGCGGCGCGGCGAACTCGACGGCGCTCACTTCGGCGTCCTTGTCGGACGCGTCGAAACTGGGCGACGCATTGCCTTTCGGGCCGTGCAGCACGAACTTCTGCGCGTCGGCGCGGCTGATCGGCGCGCTGAAGTTCAGGCGCAGCGGGCGCAGCGGCGTGCACGGCGCTTTCGCGTTTTCACGCTCGCACGAAAAGCTCGCCGTGAAGGGCTCGCGCACGGTGAAGTCGAAGCGTTTTTCGACATCGTTGGCGATGCCGCTCGGCCCCGTCACGCCCGCGCCGTACACGAGCTGCATCTTCGTCGCCGACGGCAACGTTTGCTGGCACGCGAGCGTGAGCACACGATCGCTTTCCTTGTCCAGCCGGAAATGTTTGAGCAGGGCGGCGCGGGTGGCGTCATCGACCGCGTGCACCGGAATCCGGTTGCCGAGCGCGTTCGATTCGCACCAGACATGCTGAAGCACGGAAGCTTGCGTCGCGGGACCGTTCAGGCGCAGCACGAAAGCCTGATTTTCTTCGATGTCGCCGTAGCTCGGCATGATGCGCGTGACGAACGGGCCGCCCGTCTGGAACGCGAAGTGGCGCGGGCCGGACAGCGCGGTGCCGGAGACCGACTTGAGGCCGTCCGCGAGATCGAGCGCGCAGCGCACGCCGGGCGGCAGATCGTGCTCGAAGTCGAAGGCCCAGGTTTTGGCGTCGATCCAGCGCTGCGAGCCCGCCGTATCCGAAGCGCTCGCGCCGCTACAGGTGACCTGCCCGGGCGCGGGCGCTGCCGCATTGCCGAACGCGATCATCGGTTCGTCGAATTTGGCGACGACCTGCCGCACTTGCGCGACCTTGCCTTGCGGCGACACGCTCGCGATGCGCGCGGCATCGGCTCGATGAAACGCGGCGCCCAGTCCGAGCGCGGCGATCAGCGTGGTTGCGGCCAGAATCCATTTTTTTTGTGACGTTGTAATGCGGCTCATCCACTCGCTCCGAGTTTCCCTCGACGCGAAATTCTACTGGAGCCTTACGTCATTCTTTCCGACGATGCGAGCCGCCGATGTTTTTCTACACAAATCATCGAATCTGATGCGAGCGGCTCAGGTCGGATCGACGTTGTTCAGATGGCGCGCGCTCACGCGCCGCCAGTAGAGAAACAGGCCGACGCCCGCGACGCCCAGACTCGCCGAATTCGCGATCCAGAAGCCGCGCGCGCCTTGCAGCCACTCGGGCACGCCGCCGCCCACGTCGAAGCCGAGCAGATAGCCGCCGCCGAGCCCGATGCCCCACAGCGCGATGGCGTAGATCACGGTCGGCACGAGCGTCACCTTGTACGCGCGCAGGATGAACGCGGTGGTGATCTGCAGGGCGTCGCAGAGGTGATAGAAGAAGATGATCAGCACGAGCGGCATCGCGGCCGCGATGACGTTCGCATCCGGCGTATAGGCCGCGATCACGTGCGGACGCGCCGCGACCAGGATCACGCCGTACGCGAGCGCGAGCACGCACGCCATGCCGATGCCGTGACGCGAGATCGAGCGGGCGTCGTCGTAGCGTCCGGCGCCGAGCGCCTGCGACACGAGCGTCGACGACGCGATGCCGATCGACAGCGGCGTCATGTAGAGCACCGCGCCGAGATTGCCGGCGATCTGATGGCCGGCGAGCGTCGTGGTGCCGAAGCGCGAGATGAAGAGCGCCATGAACGTGTACGACGTGACTTCGATGAGATACGAGAGGCCCATCGGAATGCCGAGACGCAGGAGCGCGAGCTGACGCCGCCAGACCGGCCAGCAGAAGTGCGAGAAGATGCCGAACGGGCGGAAGAATTCGAACTTCACGAGCACCGTCATGCCGACGATCGCGAGCACCCAGTTGATGAGCGTGCTCGCGAGCGCGCAGCCCGGGCCGCCGAGCGCCGGCATGCCGAAGCCGCCGAAGATGAACCAGGTGTTGAGCGGAAACTTGAGCAAGAGTCCGCCGACTTGCAGGAACATCACGAGGCGCGGCTTGCCGACCGCGTTGGTGAGCGAACTGTAGACGCGAAACGCGAGGCTCGCGGGCAGGCCGAACGAGAGAATGCGCAGATAGTCGACGGTGCGGTCGTGCAGCGCGGGTGGCGTCTTCGCGAGCGACAGCAGCGGCTCGGGATGGAACAGCAGCACGAAGCCGATCACGGCGAGCACGGCGGCGAGCCAGAACGCCTGACGCGTTTCCTCGCCGATCTCGCTTTCGCGGCCCGCGCCGAAAAGTTGCCCGGCGATCGGCTGCAACGCGACGAGAATCCCCGTCAGGCCGATATACACCGAGATATAGACCGAGCCGCCGAGGCCGAGCGCGGCCAGATCCGTCGCGGAGAAGCGGCCGACCATCGCGGTGTCGATCACGCCGAACGCGATCACCGCGAGCTGGCCGATCAGCACCGGCCATGCGAGCGCGGCGATCTTGCGCACGTCGCGCAGCATGCCGGTCGTGCTGGTGGAGGTCGACATCGCGCGCATCGCGTTACTGCGCCCGGCGCAGGCTCTTCGGACGCAGCGGCTTTTTCGCTGGCGGCGTGGGGCGCTCGATGCGCACGTAGAGGCGGAAACGCTCGTCGCGGTCGGCGACGCGGCGGCCTTCCCATACGAGCTTCCACTGGAACGCGGACATCGACGACGGCTCGCCGTAATCCGCCGGGTCCTGGCGCAGGATCACGTCGCAGTCCTCGTCGAACGCGAAGTGCATGCCGCCGAAATAGGCGAAGGTGGCGATCTGCGCGTCGCCCAGGCGCACGGGCGAGATGCAGGTGTAGTCGGGCGGCAGATGATCGGCGATCTGCTCGGCCACGTCGCGATACGTCCGGCTGTAGTTCACCACCGGCAGCCACAGCGTCATGAGCAGCACCCACATGAGCGTGGTGCCCGCGCTCGACAGCACGACGCTGCGCCAGAGCACTTTCGGATGACGCGCGAGCCGCCAGCGCGCGAGCAGGAACCAGCACACCGTCACGGCGACCGCGCACGCGAAGGAAATCAGCTTGAACTCGGGATGAAAGCCCGGCGCGAGACGCGCGAGATTGCGGGCCATCGACGCGGGGAAACCGAACATGCCCGCGGTCCACACGAGCCACACCAGAGAGCCGATGATGGTGAAGCTCAGCATCGCGAACCAGTCGATCGCGTTGATCGCGCCGCGCTTCAAGGTGGGCAGCGCGAAGGTCGCGAGCACCGAAAGCGGCGGCAGGAGCAGCATGAAGAGCCGGTTGGTCTCGTGCGCCTGCAGGACGACCAGCACGAGCAGCGGCCCGATGATCGACAACGGCACGCCGACGTGCGGCGAGCGGCGCATCCCGCCCCAGCTGACGAACGCCCAGATCGCGAGCGGCCACGCGGGCCACGTGAAGAGCGGCAGGTTCTTGATCGCGTAGCCGAAGATCGCGCCGGGCGTGCCGGAGAAGAAGGAAAAGCTGTTGCGCCACCATTGGCGCAGCCACCATTCGCCGTCATCGGGGAAATAGTGCAGCGTTGGCAGCACCCACGCGGCGATCAGCACGATGGCGACCGGCAGGCCGAAGATCAGGAGCGGCGCGGCCCGCACCTGCTTCACGATGATCGTCATCGCGAGCGTGCAGAGCAGGAGCGCGAACACGAGCACCGGCGAACTCGACAGTCCGACCACGCCGATCGCCACGCCCCAGACGAGGCCGCCGTGGATCGGCTTGTCGAGGCTGCGCACGAGCCCGTAGAGGAGCATCGCGGTGCCGGCGAACTGCGCGAGTTGCGGCGTGGTTTCGTGACCGCGCTCGGCGAGCCCGAAGCACGCGAGCAGGATGAGGAGCGCGCCGTCCGCGAGCGTGCGGCCGTAGTCGCGGGGCTCCGGTTCGCCGCCGAAAGCGTATTTGAAGGGCTGGGCCTCGTCGCGCCGGCCGAGCAGATAGGCCGAATACCACACGAACGCGCACGCCAGACAAAAGAGCAGACCCGTGACGATGCGCGAGGCGTTGCTCGCATCGACCCAGGGGCTCAGCAGCCGAATGGCCGATGCGCCGAGCCAGTACATCAGCGGGCCGTCGGCGGTGGGCGCCTTGCCGACAAGGTTCGGCAGCAGCCAGTCGCGCGCGTCGCCGTTGGCCATCGTCCACATGACGCCGAAGCCTGCCGCATCCTCGTTCTTCCACGGATCGCGGCCGAAGAGGCCGAACGACGCGTAGGTAATACAGATGGCGAGCAGCAGCCAGCGCGGCAATGCGCTGGTGGCGGAGGCGGTCAGACGAACGACAGATCGCATGCGAGATGGCTTGATGGAAAACGGTCCGCTGATCTCGCGCAAAGCGAGTCTGGTGCTGGAGCAAACCGGCATTGTAGTCGCGCGGCGGCGTTAAGGGCGGTTCATCGATGCACGCCGTAACCGGGCGCAACAACGCTTACCAAATGCAGCAAAGGCGGTGCACGGACGACTGAAAGCGACCGGCGACAAAAAAGGGCAGCCAAAGCTGCCCTTTTTGCTGACCGGCCAAACCGGCCCGAAGCCCGACTTACTTCTTGGTGGAGAAGCGTGCGAACTTGTTGTTGAACTTCTCGACGCGGCCCGCCGTGTCCATGATCTTTTGCTGACCGGTGTAGAACGGGTGCGATTCCGACGACACTTCGATCTTCGCGAGCGGGTACGTCTTGCCGTTGAATTCGGCGGTTTCGCGCGTCTGGATGGTCGAACGGGTCACGAAGCGGAAGTCGTTCGACATGTCGACGAACAGGACTTCGCGATAATTCGGGTGAATGCCTTCTTTCATGGTCTTTCCTGGTATCTGGCGGTAGCCAACCCGTTGCACTTGCTGAGTGCCGATCGAGTCACTTGCCTGGGGTCGAAAAACGGCGATTATGCCAGAAAATCAGGCGCTTGACATCTTTTCCGGAGGTCGCGGCGGAACTCATGCGCCGAGCGCGCCGACGCCCGCCGGGTCCTGCCGGTAATAGCGCGCGAGCAGCCGGTAAAGCTCGGGATAGCCGGCTTCGAACGCCTGCGGCGTCACGAAAAGCGCCTCGCTGCACACCGCGAAAAACTCCGACGGATGGTCCGCCGCATACGGATCGATCAGCGAGTCGCGCTCGAAGCGGCTCCAGCGCCGCTCCGGCACCGCGTCCACGCGCGCGCAAAACTGGTCGTACGCGTTGTCGAAGATATCGGCCCAGGCGGTCGTGTCGAGCGGTGCGTGCCAGCGGCGAAAGAGCGGGGGATGGCCATCGGCTTCGCCCGTCACCATGTCGATCTTGTGCGCGAACTCGTGGATCACGACGTTGTACGCGTCCGAGCCGTCGGCCATCTGCGCGTCTTCCCACGAGAGCACGACGGGACCGCCTTCCCACGCTTCACCGCTCGCATCGTGCTCAATTTCGTGCACGACGCCGTCTTCGTCTTCGACGGTCTTCCTGATGATGAACTCGCCCGGATAGACGATCACGCCGACCCAGCCGCGATACAGGTCGAGGTCGAGATTGAGCACCGGCAGACAGGCTTGCGCGGCGATCGAGACGACCATTTGATCCGTCAGTTCGAGATCGTGCGCGGTCGAGAATTCCTTTTGCGCGATGAAAAGGCTCGCGGTTTCGCGCAGACGTCCGAGGTCGTCCGCATTCAAATGGCCGAAGCACGGGTACGTGTCGAGGGTGCGCTGCCACAGCGCGTCGTCGATCGCGTATTTGCGCAGCGCGCGTTCGCGGCGTTGCGCGCCGAACCAGCGGGAGAAGAGGTTGGCCATGCGTCGAACGGGAGGACTGGAACAGTTGCGAATTGTACGCAGAGCGCCAATAAAAAACCGCCTGACGAAGCAGGCGGTTTTCTGTCGTGAAGCAGCGAAGCGGAATCAGCCTCCGCCGCGACGCATCATGTCGAAGAACTCGGCGTTGTTCTTCGTCTGACGGATCTTGTCGAGCAGGAATTCCATGGCTTCGACTTCGTCCATGTCGTGGATGAACTTGCGCAGCACCCAGACCTTCTGCAACAGGTCCGGCTTGATGAGCAGTTCTTCGCGGCGCGTGCCCGACTTGTTCAGGTTGATCGACGGATACACGCGCTTTTCCGCGAGACGGCGCTCGAGGTGCACTTCCATGTTGCCGGTGCCCTTGAACTCTTCGTAGATCACGTCGTCCATGCGGCTGCCCGTTTCGATGAGCGCCGTGCCGATGATCGTGAGCGAACCGCCTTCCTCGATGTTGCGAGCCGCGCCGAAGAAGCGCTTCGGACGCTGCAGCGCGTTGGCGTCGACACCGCCCGTCAGCACCTTGCCCGATGCCGGCACGACGGTGTTGTAGGCGCGTGCGAGACGCGTGATGGAGTCGAGAAGAATGACGACGTCATGCTTCATTTCGACGAGACGCTTCGCCTTCTCGATGACCATTTCGGCCACCTGCACGTGACGCGCGGCGGGTTCGTCGAAGGTCGAGGCGATGACTTCGCCGCGCACGGAACGCTGCATTTCCGTCACTTCTTCCGGCCGCTCGTCGATGAGCAGCACGAACAGGATGACGTCCGGATGATTCGCTTTCACCGCATGCGCGATGTGCTGAAGCATCACGGTCTTGCCCGACTTCGGCGACGCGACGAGCAGACCGCGCTGGCCCTTGCCGATCGGCGAGATCATGTCGATGATCCGGCCGGTGACGTTTTCTTCGCCGCGCATTTCGCGTTCGAGCGGCAGCGGCTTGTTCGGGTGCAGCGGCGTGAGGTTCTCGAACATGATCTTGTGTTTCGAGGCCTCGGGCGGCTGCCCGTTGACTTTGTCCACCTTCACGAGCGCGAAATAACGCTCGCCGTCTTTCGGCGTACGCACTTCGCCTTCGATCGTGTCGCCGGTGTGCAGATTGAAGCGGCGAATTTGCGACGGGCTGATGTAAATGTCGTCCGTGCTCGCGAGATACGAAGTCTCGGGCGAGCGCAGAAAGCCGAAGCCATCGGGCAGCACTTCGAGCGTGCCGTCGCCGAAAATCGTGTCGCCAGCCTTGGCGCGCTTTTTAAGAATGGCGAACATGAGTTCCTGCTTGCGCAGGCGGTTCGCATTTTCGATCTCGAGGCCATTGGCCATCTCGATCAGTGCAGACACGTGCTGAGACTTGAGCTCGGATAAATGCATACGGATTTCCCGCCGGGGAGAGAGGTGCGACAGAAAGATTTGGGAGAAGAGGTGAGCGGAACCGCTCGAGACTTAATACTTCTTGAACTCTTGTGATTCTAGCATAGCACACGCCGCGCGAGCCTCGGGTTGGCTTTGGGCGGGGCTTTTCGGCCGATGTTGTCGCGTGACAACATCGGCTGCATTACGTTTGCGCTTCTCGGTGGTGCCGATGCGGCGCTGCGAATGCAGAGGCGGGCGTCAGTGGATGCCGACGCCCGCCGGTGATGCCGTTACAGGTTGCTGTCGAGGAACGCGGTCAGTTGCGACTTGGACAGCGCGCCGACCTTCTGCGCGGCGACCGCGCCGTTCTTGAAGAGAATCAGCGTGGGGATGCCGCGCACGCCGAACTTCACCGGCGTCGACTGATGCTCGTCCACGTTGATCTTCGCGATTTGCAGGCGATCGCCATAATCCTTCGCGACTTCGTCGAGGATCGGGGCAATCATTTTGCACGGACCACACCACTCCGCCCAAAAGTCGAGCAGGACAGGTTTATCCGACTTGACGACATCCTGTTCGAAAGAAGCGTCGCTGATGTGCTTGATTGATTCGCTCATTGTCTGAATACCTCAATTGTTTCGAGGCCCGCGTTTGAATGCTCGCCACGATACACCAAAACTGAAAAAAACTTTCGTCGCCAACGGCCAGGATTCGGCCCGCACGCCGTGCGCCAGAACGGCTCGCAAACGGCGGCGAATGATCCGAGGAAGGGCAAGATGCACCACATCCGGGTTATTCAAATGTCATCTTAGCCTACTTTGCTATCCGTTGCCGGGTACCGATAGGGCGCATCTGAGGCCGAAAACACGAAGCGCAAGAGGGCGCGGCAAAGGTCCGCGCATTTCATCGAGCGCCTTCCGGGCGCGGCCGGCCCCGTGGTATGATTCGTCGTGACGGGCCTCCTCGCATGGTGGCGCGGTCAACCTGGTCAGGTCGGGAACGAAGCAGCCACAGCCGTTTTCCACCAGTGCCGAGGGTCGGGCTCGTCACCTTCCGCTTTCTTCTGTCGTTCCTCTCTCGTTTTCCCTCATTCGTTCTCTGTACTGCGCGCTGTCGCGGGGCATGTTTTCGCGCGTCCGCACCGCTCGTCCGGGTGGCTCGGCAGCCTTTCGGAGCGGCGTTTGCGCAAGGTCGTTGCTGATACAATTTCGCGCATGACCTATCAAGTTCTCGCACGCAAATGGCGGCCGAAATCGTTCGAGTCGCTCGTCGGCCAGGAGCACGTCGTCCGTGCGCTCGCGCACGCGCTCGACGGCGGCCGCCTGCATCACGCCTATCTCTTCACGGGCACGCGCGGCGTCGGCAAGACGACGCTTTCGCGCATCTTCGCGAAGGCGCTCAATTGTGAAACCGGCGTGACCTCGAAGCCGTGCGGCGTGTGCCGCGCGTGCCGGGAAATCGACGAAGGCCGCTTCGTCGATTACGTCGAGATGGATGCGGCGAGCAATCGCGGCGTCGACGAAATGGCAGCGCTGCTCGAACGCGCGGTGTACGCACCCGTCGATGCGCGCTTCAAGGTCTATATGATCGACGAAGTGCACATGCTCACGAACCACGCCTTCAACGCGATGTTGAAGACGCTGGAAGAGCCGCCGCCGCATGTGAAGTTCATTCTCGCGACGACCGATCCGCAGAAGATCCCGGTCACCGTGCTCTCGCGCTGTCTCCAGTTCAATCTGAAGCAGATGCCGGCGGGACATATCGTGTCGCATCTGGAGAACATTCTTCAGCAGGAGAGCATTCCGTTCGAGTCGCAGGCGCTGCGTCTTCTGTCGCGCGCGGCGGACGGCAGCATGCGCGATGCGCTGTCGCTGACCGATCAGGCCATCGCCTATTCGGCGAACCAGGTCACCGAGGAAGCCGTGCGCGGCATGCTCGGCGCGCTCGATCAAAGTTATCTGATCCGTCTCATCGATGCGCTCGCCGAAAGCGACGGCCCCGGCGTGCTCGCGATCGCCGACGAAATGGCGCTGCGCAGCCTGTCCTTCTCGACGGCGCTGCAGGATCTCGCGAGTCTTTTGCATCGCATCGCTTGGGGGCAGTTCGCGCCTTCGTCGGTGCTGGATGAGTGGCCGGAAGCCACGGATATCCGCCGCTTCGCCGAGACGCTTTCCGCCGAGCAGGTTCAGCTTTTCTACCAGATTGCGACGGTCGGCCGCGGCGAACTCGGTCTCGCGCCCGACGAATACGCCGGCTTCACGATGACGCTGCTGCGTATGCTCGCCTTCGAACCGGCGGGCGGTCCGGGCGGAGGTGTGGCTAACAGCGCGCCGGCTGGCGCCAAGACCGCGCGCACGGCGGCGCTCGCGGGCGCAATGGCCGAACGGGCGATCGCGCCTGCGCCTGTCGCGAAAGCGTCGCCGCCGCCCGTGGAAGCCGTCGTCGTCAAGGCGAAAGAGACGCCCGCGATCGAAAGCGCGAAGCCCGCGCCGCCCATCGAAACGAGCGAGCCCGTCGTTCCTGCGAAGCCTGCGCCGATGCCGAGCGCAGCGCGGCAAACCGTGGAAGAAGCCGCGCCTCAAGCTGCGCGCGCATCCGAGCCCGCGACGTCGCGCGGCGCAAGCGGCGCGAGTGCTGCGCTCGACGTGCTGCGCAGCGCCGGCATGCGTCTTTCATCCGATCGGGGCGCACGCAGCGCACCGGCCGCGGCAGCGCCCAAACCCGTCGCGAAACCGGCTGCGCCAGTTCCGGTGCCCACGCCTCGTCGCGCGCCGGCAGCACCGTCGGCGCCCGTGGCGGCCGAGCCCAAACCCGCCGCCGCAAAGTCCGGCGTCGTGCCGCCGTGGGAGGACATGCCGCCCGACGACTATCCGCCGGCAGGATCGGACGACGAATACTTCATGCCGCCCGACGACGGCTTCGTGCCCGCCTTCGATAGCGGTCCCGACGACATGCGCTTTAACGCCGAGCCCGTCGCGAAGCCCGCGCCCGTCGTCGACATGACGCCGCTGCCGCCCGCCGTGCCGCTCGATGCGCTCGGCGTGTCGGTCGAATGGCCCGCGCTCGCCGTCGATCTGCCGCTGAAGGGCGTCGCGTATCAGTTGGCGTTCAACAGCGAACTGACCGCCTGCGACGCGAATTCCGTCACGCTCGCGGTCGCGGTGCAGATGTATACCGATGTCTCGCACGTCACCAAGCTCAAGGCCGCGCTCGCCGAAAAGCTCGGCCGCGCGATCGAAGTCAGCGTGAGCGTCGCGCCCGTGCGCCGCACCGCCGCCGCGCTCGATGCCGCCGACCGCGCGCGACGCCAGCAGGAAGCCGAGCAGGAGATCAAACAGGATCCGTTCGTGCAATCGCTGATCCGCGATTTCGGCGCGAGCATCGTGCAGGGTTCGATCAAGCCGATCTCCGCATCGGGCGCGAACCCGTCGTGAATCGACGCCGCGCTTAGCCACTGAATTCCGAGCGCGCGTATCGCGCGTGCTTTCGCCACACGTTTTCCAGTAAGGAGCCGAACCATGATGAAGAACCAACTCGCCGGGCTGATGAAACAGGCTCAGCAGATGCAGGAAAACATGAAGAAGATGCAGGATCAGCTCGCGCTGATCGAGGTCGAGGGCCAGTCCGGCGCCGGTCTCGTGAAGGTCACGATGACCTGCAAGAACGACGTCAAGCGCGTGTCCATCGATCCGAGCCTGCTCGCCGACGACAAGGACATGCTGGAAGACCTCGTCGCTGCCGCGTTCAACGACGCCGTGCGCAAGGCCGAGGCCACCACGCAAGAGAAGATGAGCGGCATGACCGCCGGCATGCCGATGCCGCCGGGTTTCAAGCTGCCGTTCTAAACCGCACGCGCCGAAGCGAATCCGGCGCGTCATGAGGACACATGAAACAACCTTCCGCCCTGTCGGCGCTGGTCGAGGCGCTGCGCGCTCTGCCCGGCGTCGGACCGAAGTCGGCACAGCGCATGGCGTATCACCTGATGCAGCACGACCGCGCGGGCGCCGAAAAGCTCGGCGCGTCGCTCCTGTTCGCGACCGAGCATCTGAAGCACTGCGAGAAGTGCAACACCTTCACCGAAGCCGACATCTGCGAAGTCTGCAGCGACGAGGAACGCGACCCGGCCTTGCTGTGCGTCGTCGAAACGCCTGCCGATCAGATCATGCTCGAGCAGACGCTCACGTATCGCGGGCTCTATTTCGTGCTGATGGGGCGCTTGAGTCCGCTCGACGGCATCGGGCCGAAGGAAATTCACTTCGAACGCCTGATCGGTCGCGCCCTCGACGGCGTGGTGCAGGAAGTGGTGCTCGCCACCAACTTCACGAACGAAGGCGAGGCGACCGCGCACTATCTCGCGCAGACGCTCAAGTCGAAAGGGCTGAAGGTGACGCGGCTCGCGCGCGGCGTGCCCGTCGGCGGCGAGCTCGAATATGTCGATGCGGGCACGATCGCGCGCGCGATGCTCGATCGCCGCTCGGTCTGAACGCGACCATCAGCAGGACACCATACCGATGACAGAAACCGAAGCTCTCGCGCTCGCGACCCACCGTCACTACAAGGGCGGTCTTTATCGCGTGATCGGCGTCGCGCGGCACTCGGAAACCGAGGAAGCGATGATCGTCTACGAACATCTGTGGCCGCACGAACGCGGCTTGTGGGTGCGTCCCGCGCAAATGTTCAACGAGACGCTCGCCGACGGCACGCCGCGCTTCAAGCCGCTCGATATTCCGCTGTAAAAAAAGCCAGCAAAAAAAGGAGACGCAACCATGAACGCAACGACGGGACCACTCGCCGGCGTCAAGGTGCTGGAACTCGGCACGCTCATCGCCGGCCCGTTCGCCGCGCGCTTCATGGGCGAATTCGGCGCCGATGTCATCAAGGTCGAAGACCCGAACGGCGGCGATCCGCTGCGCAAGTGGCGCAAGCTCTATCCCGAGGTGGGCGGCACGTCGCTGTGGTGGGCGGTGCAGGCGCGCAACAAGAAATCGGTGACGGTGAATCTCAAGGCCGAGGAAGGCAAGGAGATCGTGCGCCGGCTTGCTAAAGAAGCCGATATCGTCGTCGAGAACTTCCGGCCCGGTCTGCTCGAAAAGCTCGGGCTCGGCTATGAAGTGCTGTCCGCCGAGAATCCCGGTCTCGTGATGGTGCGGCTGTCCGGTTACGGCCAGACCGGGCCGTACCGCGACCGGCCGGGCTTCGGCGCGATCGCCGAATCGATGGGCGGCTTGCGGCACATCACCGGCTACCCGGACCTGCCGCCGCCGCGCATCGGCATTTCCATCGGCGATTCGATCGCGGCGCTGCATGGCGTGATCGGCGCGCTGATGGCGCTGCATCATCGGCAGGTGAACGGCGGCAAGGGGCAGGTCGTCGATGTCGCGCTGTACGAAGCCGTCTTCAACATGATGGAAAGCGTGGTCCCGGAATACGGCGTGTACGGCATGGTGCGCGAACGCACCGGCGCATCGCTGCCGGGCATCGTGCCGTCGAACACGTACCCGTGCCGCGACGGCAGCATCGTGATCGGCGGCAACAGCGATCCGATCTTCAAGCGCCTCATGAACGCGATCGATCGCGCGGACCTCGCGGACGATCCCGCGCTCGCATCGAACGATGGCCGCGTGCCGCGCACGCAGGAAATCGACGACGCCATCGCCGCGTGGCTTGCGACGCGCAGCATCGACGAGGCGCTCGCCGTGCTCAACGCCGCCGACGTGCCGGCCGGGCGCATCTACAGCGTCGCCGACATGTTCACCGATCCGCAATACATCGCGCGCCAGATGCTGCAACGTTTTCCGTGGCAGGACGGCAAGGACATCACCCTGCCGAACGTCACGCCGAAGCTTTCGGACACGCCGGGCGAAACGCGCTGGCTCGGTCCGCAACTCGGTGAACACACGGATGAAGTACTTCAAACGCTCGGGTATGATGCCGACGATATTGCGCGGCTGCGGGCGGCCAAAGTGATTTGACGCGCGCGCAGACAACAAGAATTCCAAGGAGACGAAACACGATGAAACGCAGAACGTTCATCGCGAGCGGCGCCGCGCTCGCGGCCGGGGCATGGTCCGCCATGCCGCTCGCGTTTGCGCAGACGAAGCCGGAGCAGAGCAAGGTATCGATCGCGGTCGGCGGCAAGAATCTCTTCTACTATCTGCCGCTCACGATCGCGGAGCGCCGCAACTACTTCAAGGACGAAGGGCTCGACGTCGAAATCGCCGATTTCGCGGGCGGCGCGAAGGCGTTGCAGGCGGCGGTCGGCGGCAGCGCGGACGTGGTGTCCGGCGCGTTCGAGCACACGCTCCTGCTGCAGGCGAAGAATCAGTACTTCCGCGAGTTCGTGCTTCAGGGACGCGCGCCGCAGATCGTGCTCGCCGTGTCGAAGAAGACGATGCCGAACTACAAGTCGGTCGCGGATCTGAAGGGCAAGAAGATCGGCGTGACGGCGCCGGGCTCGTCGACGTCGATCATGGCGAGCTTCGTGTTGGCGCAAGCCGGGCTGAAGGCGAGCGACGTGTCGTTCATCGGCGTGGGCGCGGGAGCGGGCGCGATCGCCGCGCTGCAATCCGGCCAGATCGACGCCATCGCCAATCTCGATCCGGTGATGACCAAGCTCGATCGCGCGGGCGATATCCGCATCGTCTCCGACACGCGCACGCTCGCGGATACCGTGAAGGTGTTCGGCGGCAACATGCCGGCAGGCTGCCTGTACGCATCGCAGAGTTTCATCACGAAGAACCCGAACACGACGCAGGCGCTCACCAACGCGATGGTGCGCGCGCTGAAGTGGCTGCAAGGGGCATCGGGCAAGGATCTGATTTCGACCGTGCCGGAAAGCTATCTGCTCGGCGATCGCGCGCTCTATCTCGACTCGTGGCAGCACGTGCGGGAAGCGCTGTCGCCGGACGGCCTGATGCCCGCCGACGGTCCCGCGACCTCGCTCAAGACGCTGCAAGCCTTCGACGAAACCGTGAAGGGCAAGCCGATCGACTTGTCGAAGACCTGGACCAACGACTTCGTCAAGAAGGCGCTCGCCTCCGTCAAGGTCTGATCGATGTCGTCGATTTCGAAACCCGCGCTCGCGCTCGCGGATGTCACCTGCACGTTCTCGTCGCGCGAGAGTCGCAAGGACCGCTATACCGCGGTCCGCGACACGAGCCTTGCGATCGCGCCGGGCGAGTTCGTCTCCGTCGTCGGGCCGACCGGCTGCGGCAAGTCCACGCTGCTCAACGTGTCGGCGGGGCTGCTCGAACCTTCGTCGGGCACGGTGAGCGTGTTCGGCGAAACGCTGAAAGGCATCAACCGGCGCGCGGGCTACATGTTCCAGGCCGATGCGCTGATGCCCTGGCGCTCGGCGCTCGACAACGTGACGGCCGGCCTCGTGTTCCGCGGCGTGCCGAAGGCCGAAGCCGATGCGCGCGGCGAGGAGTGGTTAAAGCGCGTGGGTCTCGGCGGCTTCGGCGATCGCTATCCGCATCAGCTGTCGGGCGGCATGAGAAAGCGCGTCGCGATGGCGCAGACGCTCATCCTCGATCCCGACATCATCCTGATGGACGAGCCGTTCTCCGCGCTGGACATTCAAACGCGCCAGTTGATGGAAAACGAACTGCTCGACCTGTGGGCCGCGAAGCGCAAGGCCGTGCTCTTCATCACGCACGATCTCGACGAGGCGATCTCGATGTCCGACCGCGTCGTCGTGCTGGCGGCGGGGCCGGGCACGCATCCGATCGGCGAATTCGTGATCGATCTGCCGCGCCCGCGCGATGTCGCCGAGATCCGCTCGCATCCGCGCTTCGTCGAACTGCATGCGCAGATCTGGGGCGTGCTGCGCGAGGAAGTGTTGAAGGGCTATCAGCAGCAACTGAAGCCCGCCGCTGAATAAGACAATACGATCATGTGGAACAAGCTGCGCCCGAATCGAGCGAATCTCATCGTGTGGCAATGGCTGTTGCTGCTCGCGTGCTTCGTGCTGTGGTACGCGCTGACGAGCCCGACGCTTCTGCCGCCTTTCTATTTCGACGACGCCAACAAGGCCGCGTTCTTCTTCGGCGAGCCGCAGAAGGTGCTCGTGCGCATCTGGGAGTGGTTCACGGGCGGCGAGATTTACATCCATCTTTGGGTGACGCTGATCGAAACCGTGCTGGCGTTCGTCATCGGCACCGTGTTCGGGCTCGGCGTGGGACTGTGGCTCGCGCTCGCGCCCACGACGAGCGCGCTCCTCGATCCCTACATCAAGGCCGCCAACTCGATGCCGCGCGTGATTCTCGCGCCGATCTTCGCGGTGTGGTTCGGGCTCGGCATCTGGTCGAAGGTCGCGCTCGGCGTGACGCTCGTGTTTTTCATCGTGTTCTTCAACGTCTATCAGGGCGTGAAGGAAGTGAGCCCGGTCGTGCTCGCCAACGCACGCATGCTCGGCGCGAATCGCAAGCAGTTGCTGCGCTACGTCTATTTGCCGAGCGCGACGAGCTGGGTGTTTTCCAGCCTGCATACGTCGGTGGGGCTGGCGTTCGTCGGCTCGGTGGTGGGCGAGTATCTCGGCTCGGCGCGCGGCGTCGGCTATCTGATTCTCCAGGCCGAAGGCACCTTCGACATCAACACGGTGTTCGCGGGCATCCTCGTGCTGACCGCGTTCGCGCTGGTGCTCGACGGCCTCGTCGCGCTGGTCGAGCGACGGCTCATGAAGTGGCAGCCGAAAAGCGGGGAAACCGAGAAGCTCTGACGCGCGCGCGTCACGGCTCGATCACGATCTTGCCGGTCACGCGCCGATTCATCATGTCGTCGAGGGCGCGTGGCGTGTCATCGAGCGAATAGCGTTTCGTGACGACGGGGCGCAGCTTGCCCGCCTTGATCCAGTCGACCATCGTCGCGAATTCCTGATCGGCGACCGCGTGTTCGCGCTGCATGTGACCGCCCCAGAACACGCCCACGATGCTCGCGCCTTTCAGCAGCGCGAGATTGAGCGGCAGCTTCGGAATCTCGCCGTTCGCGAAGCCGACGACCAGATATCGCCCGCGCCAGCCGATGCTTCGAAACGCGGGTTCCGCATACGCGCCGCCGACGGGATCGAAAATGACATCCGGCCCGTTGCCGCCGGTCAGCGCCTTGACGCGCTCGCGCAAGTCTTCTTTCGCGTAGTCGATGACATCGTCCGCGCCATGCTCGCGACAGAACGCGAGCTTCTCCGCGCTCGATGCCGCCGCGATCACGCGCGCGCCGACGATCTTGCCGATCTGGATCGCCGCAATACCGACGCCGCCGGCCGCGCCGAGCACGAGCAGCGTGTCGCCGGCCTTGAGTTGCCCACGATCGACGAGCGCGTGATACGACGTGCCGTACGCGAGCGTGAACGCGGCGGCGTCGGCGAGATCGACGTCATCGGGCAAGACGATGCAATCCGCTTCCTTCGCACGCGCCTGCTCGGCGAACGCGCCTTGCGCGGTATAGGCGGCCACACGCATGCCCGGCGACAGGCGTGTGACGCCCGCGCCCACCTCGCGCACGATGCCCGCGAACTCCGCGCCGGGCGTGAACGGCAGCGGCGGCTTGAACTGGTATTTGTTCTGGATGATGAGCACGTCGGGGAAGTTCACGCTCGCCGCTTTCACGTCGATGACGACTTCGCCCGCTTCCGGATGCAGGTCGGCCAGCGTTTCGATCGAAAGGGTGTCGGGTAGTCCGTGTTGGTTGCATCGTACGGCGCGCATCGCGTCTCCTTGTCCGGGTCTCGTGCAAGCGTTGAAGTGGGCTCAGTGTAGGGCAGCGACGTCGTCGGGAGCGAGCTTTCGAGTCGTCGTCGCGCCACTTTCCTCGGTTACAATCGTCGGATGCGAATCCTACTCAGCAACGACGACGGTTATCTGGCGCGCGGCATCAATGTGCTGCACGAGGTCCTGCAGCCGCTCGGCGAAGTGACGGTGATGGCGCCCGAGCAGAACTGCAGCGGCTCGTCCAACTCGCTTACGCTGTCGCGGCCCTTGAGCGTTCATCAGGCGCCCAACGGTTTCAACTTCGTGAACGGTACGCCGACCGATTCCGTGCACATCGCGCTCACCGGCATGCTCGAGCATCAGCCGGATCTCGTCGTGTCGGGTATCAACAACGGGCAGAACGTCGGCGAGGACACGCTGTACTCGGGCACGGTCGCGGCCGCCACCGAAGGCTTCATGTTCGGCATTCCCGCCATCGCGTTTTCGCTCGTCGGGCGCGACTGGCTTCATCTCGAAGACGCGGCGCGCGTCGCCGCCGAGATCGTCGCGCATTTCCTCGAACATCCGATGCCGGGCCATCCGTTGCTGAACGTGAACATCCCGAGCCTGCCTTACGATCAGCTCGGCGCATGGACCGTGACGCGCCTCGGCAAGCGTCATCCTTCGCAGCCGGTGATTCGCCAGAGCGATCCGCGCGGCAACCCGATCTACTGGATCGGCCCGTCGGGCGATGCACTCGACGCGAGCGAAGGCACCGATTTCCACGCGGTCGCGAACGGCTTCGTTTCGATCACCCCGCTGCAACTCGATCTCACTCATACGAAGCTCATGGCCGAGACGCGCGAATGGGCGCGGGCCGGGAGCGGTCGCACATGAGCGACGAGCGCGCCAAGCGCTTTCCGCTGGCGCTCGCGGATCTGGTTCGCGAGCCGCGCAAGTCCGCGAGCCGTCCGCAGGATGCGCGCGGCAAGCAAGCCGCCGTTTCAGCGCTCAAGTCGTCGACGCCCGCGCAACCGGCCAAGCCGGGACCATCGCGCGCGGCGAACGCACCGATGAAGAATCCCGCGACGGCGGCGGCATCCGCGAAGCCGGCCACTTCGGTTTTTCCGGCGCGTTCCGGCGCGAAGCCCGCAACTGGCGCGAAACCGGTTCCGTCCGCGAGCAAGAACGCGACGACGCATCATGCGTCTCACGCCCCGCGCACGAGCGCCTTGCGCCCGGCCGCGCGTCCCGCCGAGCGCGATCTGAACGCCACCGCCACCGCACCGAAAAAAGGCGCCCCCAATGTCGCGCTGGCGAGCACGCAGACGCTCACGTCGGAACGGGTGCGCGAGCGCATGGTCGAACGCCTGCGATCGAACGGCGTGACCGATCCGCGCGTGCTCAACGCGATGTCGGTGGTGCCGCGCCACATGTTCGTCGATCCGGGGCTCGCCGCGCAGGCTTACGAAGACGCCGCGCTGCCGATCGGTCATCACCAGACCATCTCGAAGCCGTCCGTCGTGGCGCGCATGATCGAACTGGTCGCGACGGGGCGGGCGTTGACCAAGGTGCTGGAGATCGGCACAGGTTGCGGTTATCAGGCGGCGGTGCTGTCGCAGGTCGCCACAGAGGTTTATTCGATCGAGCGTGTGCGTCCGCTGTCGGAGCGCGCGAAGCTCAACCTTCGGCCGTTGCGCGTGCCGAACATCAGGCTGCATTACGGCGACGGCCGCCTGGGCTTGCCCGCGGCCGCGCCCTTCGACGCAATCGTGATCGCCTGCGCGGGCCTCGACGTGCCGCAGGCTCTGCTGGATCAACTGGCGGTGGGCGGCAAGCTCGTCGCGCCGGTCGGATCGCAGGCCGCGCAGTCGCAGGTGCTGACGCTCGTCACGCGCGTGTCGGCGACGCAATGGCGGGAAGAGCAGCTCGATCGCGTCTTTTTTGTACCCTTAAAATCCGGAGTGATTTGACCCGATGAGTATCCTGCGTGCTTTGCAAGAAGGAAGTGCAGGCCAACGCCTGAACGCGGCGCAGCGCGGCGTGTGTGTGCTGGCGTTGTCCGCGCTGGCGGCGTGTTCGACGCGCATGGACATGGCGCCGGTCGTCGACAGAACGGGCGCGCCCATCGGCACGACGGCGGCCCAGACGCCGGACAACGGTCCGCCGCCGCCGGGCTATTACCGTGTGAAACCGGGCGACACCCTATATCGGATCGCACTGGAAAACGGTCAGAATTATCACGATATCGCGACGTGGAACAACCTGACCAACCCGAATCAGATCGAAGTCGGCCAGCTGATGCGCGTGGCGCCTCCGGGTGCGAATCTCGCGGCGGCGACGCCCGGTGTGGCCACTGCGCCGATCGTGGGTGGAGGCGTGCAGACGCAGCCGCTCAACGGCGCGACCGGCTCTGCGACGCCGCAGCCGGGCGCGACCGCGCAGCCGCCGTATTACGGTGCGAATTCGGGCATGGGCGCCGCGCCCGGAACGGCCGGTGCGGCGGCGGGCATGGCATCGGCGCCCGGCGTGCCGGCTGTGCCTGGCGCGGATGCGAACGCGACGGCGCCCACGGGCCAGCCGGCGTTCATCTGGCCTGCGCGCGGACCGATCCTCGGCACGTTCGATGACGCGAAGAACAAGGGTTTGAATATTGGCGGTGCGGCGGGAGATCCGGTCAACGCGTCGGCGGACGGACGAGTGGTTTACTCCGGAAATGGGCTGCGCGGCTACGGCAATCTCATTATCATCAAACATGACGCGACTTTTCTCACCGCGTACGCACATAACCGCGCTTTGATGGTAAAAGAAGGGGACGCGGTAACTAAAGGGCAGAAGATCGCTGAGATGGGGAACAGCGATTCGGACCGCGTGATGTTGCATTTCGAAGTTCGCCGGCAGGGAAAACCTGTTGACCCACTGAAGTATTTGCCGCCGCAATAAAGCGAAACCATCATGCCAAAAACGAAGCGCCGCCTGCCGCAAGCCGAGACTGAGACGATCAGCCGACCTTTGCAAGTGTCGGTGGAGGACGGTGCTTCGACTCATGATGACGACATCGATAACGTCGATGTCGAGGTCGACTCCGAGGAAGAAGGCGGCAGCCGGGGAAAGAGCAGCGACGAACCGGGTGAAGGCGCAAACGATTCCGCTCCCGACGCGGACGATTTCCGCTCGCTTTTGCAGGCCGAACTCACGGCCGACACCATTCAGCATTACCTGAACCGCATCAGCGTGAAGCCGCTGCTTACCGTCGAGGAAGAGCAGCGCTACTCGCGGCTCGCGAAGGCGGGGGAATTCGAGGCGCGGCAGGTGATGATCGAGCGCAATCTGCGGCTCGTCGTCAGCATCGCGAAGGGATATTTGAATCGCGGCGTGCCGTTGCTCGATCTGATCGAGGAAGGCAACCTCGGCCTCATGCACGCCATCGAGAAATTCGATCCGACGCGCGGCTTCAGGTTTTCGACCTACGCCACCTGGTGGATCCGCCAGAGCATCGAACGCGCGATCATGAACCAGGCGCGCACGGTGCGGCTGCCGGTGCACGTGATCCGCGAACTCAATCAGGTGCTGCGCGCGAAGCGCCATCTGGAAAAAAATTCCGCCAATTCGAACGACAGCGTCGCACCCGAGCGGCGCGACGCGAGCATCGACGACATCGCCTACCTCACCGGCAAGACGCCGGAGGAAGTCACCGATATCCTCGCGCTCAACGAGCACACGGCTTCGCTCGACGCACCGCTCGACCTCGATCCGGGCAGCAGCCTGCTCGATCTTCTCTCCGACGACCAGAGTCAGTCGCCGGATGCTGAAGTGCAGCATCGCGAGCTCGAATCGCTGACGCGCCTGTGGCTGTCGCGCCTGTCCGATAAACACCGGCATGTGATCGAGCGGCGTTTCGGGCTGAACCATATCGAGCCCGCGACGCTCGAAGAACTCGCCGACGAAATGGGCCTCACGCGCGAGCGTGTGCGCCAGATCCAGCAAGAGGCGCTCGTGCGGCTCAAGCGCTTTTTCGCCTCCAACGGCGTTCGCAAGGACGCCGTGCTTTAACGCTTTGACGACGCCCGGCACCGGCAGGGCGTCGCGTTCCAGGATTCAATGACACCGATTCTTGTTTTCGACATCGAAACGATCCCCGATGTCGACGGCATTCGCCGTCTCGAAGATTTGCCCGACGATCTTTCCGACCGCGAGGTGGCCGAACATGCGTTCGAGGCGCGCCGCGAGCGCGTCGGCAACGACTTTCTGCCGCATCATCTGCAGCGCGTCGCGGCGATTTCCTGCGTGTTTCGCGACAACAGCGGCTTTCGCGTGCGCTCGCTCGGCACGACCGCCGATGGCGAGGCCGCGCTCATCCAGTCGTTTTATCGCGTGATCGAGAAGTACACGCCGCAACTCGTGTCGTGGAACGGCGGCGGCTTCGATCTGCCCGTGCTGCATTACCGCGCGCTGGTGCACGGCATCGCCGCGCCGCGTTACTGGGATCTCGGTCAGGAAGACCGCGAATTCAAGTTCAACAACTACATCAGCCGCTATCACATGCGGCACATCGACCTGATGGACGTGCTCGCGATGTATCAGGCGCGCGCGAACGCGCCGCTCGATGCGCTCGCGAAGCTGTGCGGCTTTCCCGGCAAGCTCGGCATGGACGGCGGCAAGGTCTGGGACGCGTATTGCGACGGACAGATCGACGAAATCCGCAACTATTGCGAGACCGATGTCGTCAATACGTATCTGATGTACTGTCGTTTTCAGATGATGCGCGGCGGCTTCACGCCCGGCGAGTACGCCGACGAAATCAACTTCGTGAAGAACGCGCTCGCGCAGGAATCGTCGCCGCATTGGGCCGAGTATCTCGCGGCGTTCGGGAACTAGGCGCGGCGGCGTCGTGACGTTCGTCTACAATCTCGCCTTTGCCAATTCGTTAGCCAGGAAGTACGCAGGTGTCTGAAGCCGCTCGCAAAACCCAGAATCGCCGCCGCGCCGCGCCGGCGAAGTTCGTCACACCCGATCCCGACTTCGTCGCGCCCGAGCTCGAAATCGAGTCGCTCGATATGGAAGCGCGCGGCGTAGGCCGCACGGTCAACGAGAACGGCGAGCCGGGCAAGGTCATCTTCGTCGAAGGCGCGCTGCCGGGCGAACGAGTGAGCTATTCGAGCTTTCGCAAAAAGCCGAGCTTCGAGCAGGCGCAGGTGGTGAGCGTGCTGCGCGAGAGCGTGATCCGCGCGAAGCCGAAGTGCCAGTTTTTCGGCATCTGCGGCGGCTGCTCGATGCAGCATCTCGACGTGCGCGCGCAAATCGCGGTGAAGCAGCGCGTTCTCGAGGACAGCCTGCAACATCTGTCGAAGCTGCGCGCGGAAACCATGTTCCGGCCGATTCACGGGCCGTCGTGGGGCTATCGCTATCGCGCGCGCCTGACCGTGCGGCACGTCGAAAAGAAGGGCGGCGTGCTGGTCGGCTTTCACGAGCGCAAGAGCAGCTATGTCGCCGATATGACGAGCTGCGAAGTGCTGCCGCCGCACGTTTCCGCGATGCTCGTGCCGCTGCGTCATCTGGTGGCGGGCTTGTCGATCCGGGACCGCATGCCGCAGATCGAGCTCGCGGTCGGATCGGACGTGACGGCGCTCGTGTTGCGCATTCTGGAGCCGCTGACCGAAGCCGACGAAGCGCTGCTGCGCACCTTCGCCGACGAACACGACGTTCAATGGTGGCTCCAGCCGAAGGGGCCGGATACCGTCTATCAATTTTATCCGCTGGATCGCGAACTGGCGTACACGCTGCCGGAATTCGATATCCGCATGCCGTTCAAGCCGACCGATTTCACGCAGGTGAATCACCAGATCAATCGCGTGCTGGTGAGCCGTGCGCTCAGCCTGCTCGCACCGCAAAAGTCGGATCGCGTGCTGGATCTGTTCTGCGGCATCGGCAATTTCACGCTGCCGCTCGCGCGCGTGTCGCGTGAAGTCGTCGGAATCGAAGGCAGCGAGGCGCTGACGACCCGCGCGCTGGAGAACGCGAAGGCGAACGGCGTCGATGGGCACACGTCGTTCGCGTGCCGCAATCTGTTCGAAGTCACCGCCGACGACCTGCGCGCGCTCGGTCAATTCGACAAATTTCTCATCGATCCGCCGCGCGAAGGCGCGCTCGCCGTTTCGAAGGCGCTCGCGGACATCGCCCAGTCCGGCGATGGGCCGTTGCCGGAGCGCATCGTTTATGTGTCGTGCAACCCGGCGACGCTCGCGCGCGACGCCGGCCTGCTCGTGCACGAAGCGGGTTACCGGATGAAGGGCGCGGGCGTGGTGAACATGTTCCCGCACACGTCGCACGTGGAGTCGATCGCGTTGTTCGAGCGTGATTGATTCGAATGAAGCAGACGCAAAAAAACCGGCCCGAAGGCCGGTTTTTTTATTGCCCCGGCAAGAACCGAAGCTTAATTGCGGTTGCCGCCGAAAATGCCGAGCAGCGCCAGCAGGTTCGTGAACACGTTGTACAGGTCGAGGTAGATCGCGAGCGTCGCGCTGATGTAGTTCGTCTCGCCGCCATTCACCACGCGCTGAACGTCGAATAGCATGTACGCCGAGAAGATCACGATGGCGAGCACGGAGATCGTCATCATCAGGGCCGGCAACTGCAGGAAGATGTTCGCGAACGCAGCGAGCAGAATGACGATCACGCCCATGAACAGGAACTTGCCCAGACCCGAGAAATCGCGCTTGCTGACGGTGGCGATGGTCGCCATCGCGGCGAATATCACGCCCGTGCCGCCGAACGCCATCATGATGAGCTGCGGCCCGTTCGAAAAGCCCAGAATGAAGCTCAGCAGGCGCGAGAGCATCAAGCCCATGAAGAACGTGAAGCCGAGCAGGACGAGCACGCCCATCCCGCTTTCCTTGGTTTTCTCGATGGCGAACATGAAGCCGAACGCGATCGCAAGGAACGCGATGAAGCTCATCGCCGGGCTGGTGGCCGCGAACAGCGAGAAGCCCGTCGCGACGCCGACCCACGCGCCGAGCACCGTCGGCACCATCGAGAGAGCGAGCAGCCAGTAGGTGTTGCGCAACACGCGGTTGCGTACCTCGACCGAGGTGACGCTGCCATTACGGCCAAAGCTGTAGGGTGATTCGTTCATGGTTTCTCCTTGCTCCAATTGTCTGTCGTTCGGTCTTCCCGCGACATCCGTCACACACGAATGATAAGGTGCGCGGACTTAAGCCAGTATTAGGACCGCTTCGCTGCGCCAGCCGCCCGCGCAGTCCCCGTTGCAATGCGGCGTTCGGCTCCAATATGGCCCCGGCGCGCGCCGATTTCAATAGTTCCAAAGGCTGATTCGGCCGTCCGGACGTTTAAGTCCTCGCAGGGTTTGATTCTTACGATGCCGTAAGGTTTCAATCGCAATCATACCTTGCTTCGTGCTACAATTGTCGATTCGTTTTAATCCGTAAACCGTTCATTTTTTGGAGTTTTTCATGGCGATCGAGCGCACCCTGTCGATTATCAAGCCGGACGCGGTAGCAAAGAACGTTATCGGCCAGATCTACAGCCGTTTCGAGAACGCAGGTCTCAAGATCATTGCGTCGCGCATGGTTCATCTGTCGCGCGCCGACGCGGAAAAGTTCTACGCCGTGCACGCCGCGCGTCCGTTCTTCAAGGACCTCGTGGAATTCATGATTTCCGGCCCGGTCGTGATTCAGGTGCTGGAAGGCGAGAACGCAATCGCCAAGCACCGCGACCTGATGGGCGCGACCGATCCGAAGAAGGCGGACAAGGGCACGATCCGCGCCGACTTCGCCGACAGCATCGATGCGAACGCCGTGCATGGTTCGGACGCTGCTGAAACGGCGCGTCAGGAAGTCGCGTTCTTCTTCCCGGAAGTGAACGTCTACTCGCGTTAATTTTCGCGTTGTACCGCGCGTCGGTCTGTTGGCCGCCGCGCGCATCGCGCCTCGACGCAGAAACAAGCAGTTGAAAGAAGCAGGAATTGGCGCGAACGGTCCCGGGCGACACAGTCCGGGCTTCGCAATCTGAAATGGCAGAACTCGACATGACGAGCAGCACCACCGTCAATCTTCTCGATCTGGACGCCGCCGGGCTCACCGCGTATTGCGCGAGCCTGGGCGAAAAGCCGTTTCGCGCCAAGCAATTGCAGCGCTGGATCCACCAATACGGTGCCGACGATTTCGACGGCATGACGGATCTCGCGAAATCGCTGCGCGAAAAACTCAAGGGCCGCGCCAATATGGCGATGCCCGACATCATCAGCGACCACGTTTCCACCGACGGCACACGCAAGTGGCTGATCGACGTAGGCAACGGCAACGCGGTCGAAACCGTGTTCATCCCCGAAGAAACGCGCGGCACGCTGTGCGTGTCCTCGCAGGCGGGTTGCGCGGTGAATTGCCGGTTCTGTTCCACAGGCAAGCAGGGCTTTTCCCGCAACCTGACTACCGGCGAAATCATCGGCCAGTTGCGCATGGCGGAGTTCGCGCTGCGCAAGTCGCTCGGACGCGAAGTCGGCGGTCCGGGCAAGGGCGAGCGCGTCGTCACGAACGTCGTGATGATGGGCATGGGCGAGCCGATGCTCAACTATGACGCCGTCGTGCCGGCCATGCGTCTGATGCTCGACGACAACGCCTACGGTCTCTCGCGCCGCCGCGTGACGCTGTCCACCTCCGGCGTCGTGCCGATGATGGACCGTCTCGCCGCCGATCTGCCCGTGGCGCTGGCCGTATCGCTGCACGCGCCGAACGACCCGTTGCGCGACATGCTGGTGCCGCTGAACAAGAAGTACCCGCTGCGCGAATTGATGGCTGCGTGTCAGCGTTATCTGAAGGTCGCGCCGCGCGACTTCATCACGTTCGAATATTGCATGCTCGACGGCGTCAACGACACCGAAGCGCACGCGCGCGAACTGCTCGCCGTGACGCGCGACGTGCCGTGCAAGTTCAACCTTATTCCGTTCAATCCGTTCCCGGAATCGGGCCTGACGCGCTCCAAAAACGAGCAGATCAAGCGATTCGCGCAGGTTCTGATGGACGCGGGTGTCGTCACTACCGTGCGCAAGACGCGCGGCGACGACATCGACGCCGCCTGCGGCCAGCTCGCGGGCGCGGTGCAGGATCGCACGCGTCTTGCCGAACGCATGAGCCGCGCGGGCAGCAAGACTATCGAGGTGCGGGCGATCTGACGGTGTGCCTGAACTGAACGAAGCCGCAGCGAAAGGCGCAGCAAGCGTCGCGATACGGCACTAAAAGCCGAACATTTTGTTATAAAGCGGTCTGCAATGGCGCCGGAGTTGTATCGTTCACGTGGTTTATTCGAACCGAACAACGCAACAGCGCTATATGAAAGAATCGATGCGAGGAATTTGGCATGAGTGAGCCGCAGCACCCGACGCCTTTCGGCAGTCATTCCGGCAACCGGTCCGGCGGTCAGTACGACGGTCAGGCCGGCGCGGAAGGGGCGGCGTCGAATGCGAGCCAGGCGGGGCCTCTGGACTCGATACAGGCGGTCGGTGCGCGTCTCGCGCAGCTCCGTCAGGCGAAAGCATGGTCGATCGACGACGTCTCCGCGCGCCTCAAAGTTTCGCCGACAAAATTGCTCGCGCTCGAAGCGGGCGATATCAGTCACTTGCCCGATCGCACATTTGCCGCGGGCATCGTGCGGAGTTACGCGAAAATTCTGGGCGCCGATCCCGCGCCCTTCACGCAGGCTTTCCGGCGCGATGGCGGCGAGATCGAGCACAATCTGAAAGTGCCGGCATCGGCGGGCGGCGGGCTGCCGCGCGGTCGCGTGTCGGTGCCGCTCGGCAATTCGTCGAGCCGCAAGCGCTCGTGGATGTGGGGTGTCCTGGCAATCATCGTCGTTCTGGCGGCGCTCGTGACGTGGCATACCGGCGGCGAATCGAACAACTGGCTCGCGCGTCTGAAGGCGACCACGGGCGTGGGCTTGTCGTCGACATCGCCATCGCCGTCGAACGAACCGGCGGGCACATCGTCCGCGCAGACGCCCGACGAGGCAGCGGCCGCGAACACCGGAGAAGCATCGCTGCCCGAAGTGGCGGCCGCGCCCGGCGAGCAGCCGATGCCGCGTCCGCTCGGCACGAACGCGCTGCCGGCTTCGTCATCGACGTTGTCGGCGGTGCAGGGCGCGAGCGCGCCGGCTGCCGCGAACCCTGCATCGGCTGCGAAGACCGCGCCGGCTGTGGCGGCGGCGTCCGCGCCTGCCGTCGCGGGCAGCGGCTCGGGCGCGATCGAGTTAAAAGTGAAGGAAGATAGCTGGTTCAGCGTGCGCGGCAAGGACGGCAAGGAACTCTATTCCGGCCTCGTCCGTGCGGGCAGCACGCAGCGCGTGGAAGGCGAGGCGCCGTTCAAGGTGACCGTCGGCAACGTGAAGGGCGTCGAATCGTTGTCGGTCGACGACGAACCCGTCGATGCCAAGCGCTATTCGTCCGCACGCGGAAACGTCGCGCGTCTCTCGCTGCCTTGAGTCGGCGAGGTCGATCGGTTCGCTGAGCGGCGAACAAGTCAGGGGCGTCACGGTGTAAGCCGTGTCGCCCGTTCGAGGTTCCATACACGCAACCCGGCGCCGCATCGGCGAAAAGGTTGCCAAAGGGTTTTTCGATGCAATCCGAAGCTCAATCCCTGATCAGCAGCAAGATTTGTTCGACCGAGCCGGTCTTCGGCGGTCCGTTGACGCGCCGCGCATCGCACGCGGTCGATGTGCGCTGGGGCGGACAGCTCGTGACGATCGGCGGCGACGCGCCCGTGCGCGTCCAGTCGATGACCAACACCGACACCGCCGACGCGATCGGCACCGCCATCCAGATCAAGGAACTGGCGCAAGCCGGCTCCGAACTCGTGCGCATCACGGTGAACACGCCGGAAGCGGCCGCGGCCGTGCCGCATGTCCGTGAGCAACTCGATCGCATGGGCGTGACCGTGCCGCTCGTCGGCGACTTCCATTACAACGGGCATCTGTTGCTGCGCGACTATCCCGCGTGCGCGGAAGCGTTGTCGAAGTACCGCATCAATCCGGGCAACGTCGGCCAGGGCGCGAAGCGCGACACGCAATTCGCGCAAATGATCGAAGCCGCGATCAAATACGACAAGCCGGTGCGCATCGGCGTGAACTGGGGCAGTCTCGACCAGGATCTGCTCGCGCGCATGATGGACGAGAACGCCGCTCGCTCGACGCCGTGGGAACTGCAGAGCGTCATGTACGAGGCGCTGATTCAATCGGCGATCGGCTCTGCGGAACGCGCTGTCGAACTGGGTCTCGGCCGCGACAAGATCATCCTCTCGTGCAAGGTCAGCGGCGTGCAGGATCTGATCGCCGTGTACCGTGAACTCGCGAAGCGTTGCAGCTTCGCTCTGCACCTCGGCCTGACCGAAGCGGGCATGGGCTCGAAGGGCATCGTCGCGTCGACGGCGGCGCTTTCCGTGCTGCTGCAGGAAGGCATCGGCGACACGATTCGCATCTCGCTCACGCCTGAACCGGGCGGCGCGCGTACCGGCGAAGTCGTCGTCGGCCAGGAGATTTTGCAGACGATGGGCCTGCGCTCCTTCACGCCGATGGTCATCGCATGTCCCGGCTGCGGCCGCACGACGAGCACGCTGTTCCAGGAGCTCGCGTCGCAAATCCAGACCTACCTGCGCAGCTCGATGCCCACCTGGCGCGACCAGTACCCCGGCGTCGAGAAGATGCACGTCGCGGTGATGGGCTGCATCGTCAACGGACCGGGTGAATCCAAGCACGCGAACATCGGCATCAGCTTGCCGGGTTCGGGCGAGAATCCGGCCGCGCCCGTATTCGTCGACGGCGTGAAGGTGAAGACGCTGCGCGGCGAGCGCATCGCCGAGGAATTCCAGCAAATCGTCAGCGACTATGTCGAGCGCACCTACGGGCAAGGTGCAGCCACGCGTGAAGAGACGTCCACCGCAACCCTTTGAAGACAGATGACTGAACAGAAGAAACGGCTCGAGAAACTGAGCGGTGTGAAGGGCATGAACGACATCCTCCCGCAGGATGCCGCGTTGTGGGACTTCTTCGAAACCACCGTCAAGTCGATGCTGCGCGCATACGGCTATCAGAACATCCGCACGCCGATCGTCGAGCATACGCAGTTGTTCACGCGCGGTATCGGCGAAGTGACCGATATCGTCGAGAAAGAGATGTACAGCTTCACGGATGCGCTCAATGGCGAGCATCTGACGATGCGCCCGGAGAACACCGCGGCGGTCGTGCGCGCGACCATCGAGCACAACCTGCTGTACGACGGCCCCAAGCGCCTGTGGTACGTCGGCCCGATGTTCCGTCACGAGCGTCCGCAGCGCGGGCGTTATCGCCAGTTCCATCAGGTCGGCGTGGAAGCGCTCGGCTTCGCGGGTCCGGATACCGACGCCGAAATCATCATGATGTGCCAGCGTCTCTGGGACGATCTCGGGCTCACCGGCATTCGCCTCGAACTCAACTCGCTCGGTCAGGCGGAAGAGCGCGCGGCGCATCGCAAGGAACTGATCGCGTATCTGGAGAAGCATGCCGATTCGCTCGATGAAGAAGCGAAACGCCGTCTCTATACGAACCCGCTGCGCGTGCTCGACACGAAGAATCCGGCGATGCAGGAGATCGCGCAGAACGCGCCGAAGCTCGTCGATTTTCTGGGTGACGCGTCGCGCAAGCACTTCGAAGGCGTGCAGCGTCTGCTCAAGGCGAACAACATTCCGTTCAAGATCAATCCGCGTCTCGTGCGCGGCCTCGACTATTACAACCTCACCGTGTTCGAATGGGTCACCGACAAGCTCGGCGCCCAGGGCACGGTCGCGGGCGGCGGTCGCTACGATCCGCTCATCGAGCAACTCGGCGGCAAGCCGACGGCCGCGTGCGGCTGGGCGATGGGCGTCGAGCGCATCCTCGAGTTGCTGAAGGAAGAGCAACTCGTGCCGGAAGCCGAAGGCACGGACGTGTATGTCGTGCATCAGGGCGAAAAGGCGGCGGAGCACGCGTTCATCGTCGCCGAACGTCTGCGCGACACGGGCCTCGACGTCATCCTGCATTGCAGCCCGGACGGCGCGTCCGCGAGCTTCAAGTCGCAGATGAAGAAGGCCGACGCGAGCGGCGCGGCCTTCGCGGTCGTGCTCGGCGAGGACGAACTCGCGCAAGGCATGATCGGCGTCAAACCGCTGCGCCGTTCGGGCGACGAAACCTCCGACAGCCAAAAGAACGAGCAAGTGAACGTTCCGGCGGAAGACTTGACCGAATACCTAATCAATGCGATGGTTGCAACCGCCGATGACGAGGGCGCCTGAGATACAGGCCCATTTTGCCGTTCGCCGCGGTCCGGATCGACACAATCCGGCATCGCGCGCGGTGCTCGTTGAGGGAATTGAAACGCAGGAAGGAATAGCTGGACGATGAGCTATCACGACGAACAAGAATCACTTGAAAGCGTAAAGGCCTGGTGGGCCAAATGGGGTAACACCACGACGTGGGTTGTGCTCGTGGCGCTCGTCATTGGGGCCGGGTACAACGGATGGAATTTCTGGCAGCGTCGTCAGGCGGCCGAAGCATCGGTGCTCTACGACCATCTTCAGCAGGCAGTCAACGCCAACGATCAGGCGCTCGTCACGCGTGTTGCCACCGACATGGAAGACAAGTTCGGCGGCACGGGTTACGCGCAGATGAGCGCGCTCGCGGCCGCGAAATCGCTTTACATGGCGGGCAACACGGCGGGTGCGAAGACGCAGCTGCAATGGGCCATCGACCACGCGAAGGACGACGAGTACAAGCAGATCGCGAAGCTGCGTCTCGCGCTCGTCCTGCTCGACGAGAAGAACTACGACGCAGGCCTCAAGCTGCTCGCGGATCAACCGCTCGATGCGTTCAAGGGCGTGATCGCGGATCGCCGTGGCGACCTGCTCGCCGCGCAAGGCAAGCGCGACGACGCGCGCGCGGCCTACAAGGTCGCGCTCGAGACGCTGCCCGAGAACGACACGTCCGCGCGTCAATTGATCCAGTTCAAGCTCGATGCGCTCGGCGGCTGATCCGCATCGTTTCAATCGGTATCGATCGATCCTGCACATCAGTCAATCAAGCCGCCCGCCACGGCGTCGCGATGCAGCGACGCGGCGGCCGGCGCCGATCAACCCAATTCACCAATTCATGTTGCGTCCACCGATGACTTTTTTGAAACGCTACGCCGTGCCGCTCACTTGCGCGATGACCGTCTTGCTGGCCGCCTGCTCGTCGACCAAGGATGAACGCCGCGTGCCGACACCGCTCGCGGACTTCAAGCCGGTGTTGAGCGTCAACCAGACGTGGAAGGCGAGCGTCGGCAAGGCGGGCCGGTATCTGTTCTCGCCGGTCGCGGTCGGCGATTACGTCTTCGCCGCGGGCACGAACGGCACCGTCGCCAAAATCGATGCGAAGACCGGTCAGGACGTCTGGCGCATCAAGCTCAAGGACGATCTGTCCGCGGGCGTCGGCAGCGATGGCAATCTCACGGCCGTGGGCGGTCTGAAGGGCCAGGTCGACGTGCTCGGCTCCGACGGCAAGCTGCTGTGGACGGCCACGGCGCCCGGCGAGATCGTCTCGCCGCCGCTCGTCGGCAACGATCTCGTGATCGTGCGCACGATCGACGGCAAGGTCATCGCGTTCAACGCGCAGACGGGCGAGCAAAGGTGGGTCTTTCAGTTGCGCGCCGTGCCTTTGAACCTGCGTGTCGCGGCGGGCATGACGTTCGCCGGCAATCAGGCGGTGCTCGCGGGCTTCCCCGGCGGCACGTTCGCGGCGATCAACCTGCAAACGGGCGATGCGTACTGGCAGGCGCCGGTGTCGTATCCGAAGGGCGTGACCGAAGTCGAGCGTATCAACGACGTGACCGGCGCGCCGGGACTCGTCGGCGCGCAGACCTGCGCGGTGACGTTCCAGGGCCGCATCGGCTGCTTCGATGCGAACTCGGGCCAGCCGGTGTGGGAAAAGAATTTCTCGAGCGACAGCGGCCTCGCGCAAGACGAGCAGATCGTCGCGGCGGGCGACGACTGGTCGGTCGTGAACGCGTTCCGCGCGACGGACGGCTCGCAGATCTGGAAGACGGATACGCTGAAGAACCGCAGCGTCAGCGTGCCGTACATTCTGGGCCGTGCGGTCGTCGTGGGCGACTATCAGGGCTTCGTGCACTTCCTGAACACGGAAAACGGCCAGATCATCGGCCGCGCACCGACCGACGGCAGCGCGATCACCGCGGCGCCTGTGCTGGCGGGCAACACGCTCGTCGTGCAGACGCATGACGGCGATCTCTACGGTTTCCGTCCGGGCAACTGAGTGAAAACCGGGCTGCGAGCGCGTGACGCGCACTCGCAGCCTTGAGCAGCAAAGCGCGCCGTCGATGTCCGGCGGCGCGGCAGGCTCGCCACGACGAGCCGCACGAGAAAGAAGCGTCGCGCCGCGCGCGCATCGCGATAAAACCCGCCTGCAAAAGCAGGGTAGAAGAACGAGCGCGTCGTGCGAAGGCGCCGCGCAAGACGAGCCTCGAACGAGGCAAGACCGGCGAACGACCGCCGATCATCCGGCCAACCGACGCGCCTCGCGTGCGGCAAGCCGAATCCATGCTAATTTGCGACAAGCGCAGCCATTGCGCGGCGTAGCGGAACGCAACGAGACGTTTCTACCGCCCGTTCCGCGTTCGCCTTGCGTTCAACCTTGAACAAAATCAGATGAAACCCGTGATCGCGCTCGTCGGGCGCCCCAATGTTGGGAAATCGACGCTTTTCAACCGGCTGACGCGCTCGCGCGACGCGCTCGTCGCGGACTTGCCGGGCCTGACCCGTGACCGCCACTACGGCGAAGGTCGCGTGGGCGGCGAACGTCCGTATCTCGTCGTGGACACGGGCGGTTTCGAGCCGGTGGCGAAGGACGGCATCCTGCACGAGATGGCGCGGCAGACGCGTCAGGCGGTCGAAGAGGCCGATATCGTCGTGTTCATCGTCGATGGCCGCAACGGACTCGCGCCGCAGGACAAGGCGATCGCCGACTATCTGCGCAAGACCGGCCGTCCGCTCTTTCTGGTCGTGAACAAGGCCGAGGGCATGAAGTACTCGGCGGTCGCAGCGGACTTCTACGAGCTCGGTCTCGGCGATCCGCGCGCGATCTCGGCGGCGCATGGCGACGGCGTCGTCGAGATGATCAACGATGCGCTCGACATCGCGTACAAGGATCAGCCGGAAGAAACGGACGAAGAGAAGGCGAAGCACGGCGTCAAGATCGCGATCGTCGGGCGTCCGAACGTCGGCAAGTCGACGCTCGTGAATACGCTGATCGGCGAGGAGCGCGTGATCGCGTTCGACATGCCCGGCACCACGCGCGATTCGATCTATGTTGATTTCGAGCGACAAGGCCGCAAATACACGTTGATCGACACAGCCGGTCTGCGCCGCCGCGGCAAGGTGTTCGAAGCGATCGAGAAGTTCTCGGTCGTGAAGACGCTGCAGTCCATCGCGGACGCCAACGTCGTGATCCTTCTGCTCGATGCGCAGCAGGACATCTCGGAGCAGGACGCGCACATCGCGGGTTTCGTGGTCGAGCAGGGCCGCGCGCTCGTCGTCGGCGTGAACAAGTGGGACGGTCTGGACTCGCATGTGCGTGAGCGCACGAAGGCGGACCTGACACGCAAGCTCAAGTTTTTGGACTTTGCTAAATTCCACTACGTTTCGGCGCTGGAGAAGACGGGCATCGGCGCGCTGATGAAATCGGTCGACGACGCCTACGCCGCCGCGATGGCGAAGCTGCCGACGCCGAAGCTCACGCGCGCGCTGATCGACGCGGTGGAATTCCAGCAGCCGCGCCGTCGCGGCCCGGTGCGGCCGAAGCTGCGTTACGCGCATCAGGGCGGGCAGAATCCGCCGATCATCGTCGTGCACGGCAACGCGCTCGACGCGATCACGGAGACGTACAAGCGTTATCTGGAAGGACGTTTTCGCGAAACTTTCGGGCTCGCCGGCACTCCACTTCGCATAGAGTTTCGGTCGAGTCACAACCCATACGCGGACAAGGACTGAGAACCGCGTGAAGCCTTACGGTTCGGTGCCGTCAGCCATTTGGCCGAGGGGTCCCGAAAACGTAAAACAGCGAAAATCGGCTATAGTGTAGCGATTGTCGGCGGATCTCTTTTTCTTCGTCCACAATACTTCCAACCTGCAAAAAAACACGGAGTTTGCTATGAGCAACAAAGGGCAATTGTTACAAGACCCGTTTTTGAACGCACTGCGTAAAGAGCATGTGCCGGTGTCGATCTATTTGGTCAACGGCATCAAGCTTCAAGGCAACATCGAATCTTTCGACCAGTACGTCGTGTTGCTCCGAAATACGGTCACCCAGATGGTCTATAAGCACGCTATTTCGACGGTCGTGCCTGCCCGCCCGGTGAATTTCCACCCGGACGCTGAACCGTCCTAAACCTCGTCGCGGCCGGCGCGAATCTGCCATTTCAAAAGCGAACATTAAGCAACTCGCCGGTCGCTTCAAAAACGTAAATACATCAATTTGATCAACGCAGCGCTCGTCGGCATAGACTTCGGCAAGATCGATTTCGAAGCCAGTCTGGAAGAACTCAGCCTGCTCGCACAAAGTGCGGGCGCTCATCCCGCCGTCACGCTCACCGGCCGCCGCTCGAGCCCCGATGCCAAGATGTTCATCGGCAGCGGCAAGGTCGAAGAACTGCGCCTGCAGTGTGAAGCGAACGACGTCGAACTCGTCATCTTCAATCATGCGCTCGCGCCCGCGCAGCAGCGCAATCTCGAGGTCGCGCTGAATCGCCGCGTGGTGGATCGCACGAGCCTCATTCTCGATATCTTCGCGCAGCGCGCCCGCAGCCACGAAGGCAAGCTGCAGGTCGAGCTTGCGCAACTGCAATATCTGTCGACGCGCCTCATTCGCGCGTGGACCCACCTCGAACGCCAGAAGGGCGGTATCGGCTTGCGCGGCCCGGGTGAAACGCAGCTCGAAACCGACCGCCGTCTGATCGGCGAGCGCATCAAGGCGCTCAAGTCGCGGCTCGAGAAGCTGCGCCGTCAGCACGGCACGCAGCGGCGTCAGCGCGTGCGCAACCGGACCATGTCGGTGTCGCTCGTCGGCTATACGAACGCGGGCAAGTCCACCTTGTTCAACGCGCTGACGAAGGCGCAGGCGTACGCGGCCAATCAGCTCTTCGCTACGCTCGACACCACGTCGCGCCGCGTGTTTCTCGGCGAGGAAGCGGGGCATGTCGTCGTGTCGGACACGGTCGGGTTCATCCGCGAATTGCCGCACCAGCTCGTCGCCGCATTCCGCGCCACGCTCGAAGAAACCATTCATGCGGACGTGCTGCTACATGTGGTCGATGCATCGAGCGCGGTGCGCCTCGATCAGATCGATCAGGTGAACGAGGTGTTGCGCGGCATCGGCGCGGACAACATTCGCCAGATTCTCGTCTTCAACAAGATCGATGCGGTGCCTGAACTCGCGGCCCGTGACGAAGCGGTTGAAAGGGACGAGTATGGTAATATTTCGCGCGTTTTCTTGAGTGCACGCACGGGTCAGGGGCTCGATGCGCTGCGCGCTGCCATCGCCGAAATCGCCACGGCGGAAATCGGTGAGATCGATGCGGGCCTACCCAGCGTGCTCGCCGAATTTCCGGGCTCGCACGAGGCGTCCGACGCAACGCAATCCACGCAGTCCGAGTCAAACGCCACACACGACACGAACGCGCAGCCGGACGACCACCGGCAGGCTGTCGAACGTGACGATCACAAGGTCCCCGAGCACGGACATTAAGTTGCTTCGGAATTGCATCGACCCGGCATCGACCCCGGCTGTCTAATGGTGAATCACCGAGTGAACGACTACAAAGAGCGGACTATCCGGCAAGCTGTGCATGCCGTCTTTTCGATCAACGATCCGCGCTGGGGGCGGGGCGACGGCAATGGCGTGAAGAACGACTCGAAGCGCCCGCAAGACGGCAAGCGCCCGAACGGCAAGGACGAAGGTCCACCCGATCTCGACGAGATGTGGCGCGAGTTCAATCGCCGCATCGCCGGCGTGTTCGGCAAGAAGCCCGGCAACGGCGCACCGCGCGAGAACGGTCGCGGCACGAAGATCGGCGTCGGCATCGTCATCGGCGTGTTGATCGCCATCTATCTCGGCAGCGGCGTGTTCGTCGTGCAGGACGGGCATGTCGGCGTCGTCTCGCAATTCGGCAAGTATCGTCAGACGGTCTCGCAGGGCATTCACTGGCGTCTGCCGTATCCGTTCCAGTCGAGCGAAATCGTCGATACCTCGCAGATTCGTTCCGTCGAGGTCGGCCGCGGCACCGCGCTGTCGCAAGGCAACGTGCGCGACGCGTCGCTTCTGACGAACGACGCGGATATCGTCGACGTGCGCTTCGCCGTGCAGTACCAGATCAAGTCGCCCACTGACTTCCTCTTCCGCAGCGTCAATGCTGACGACAGCGTCACGCAGGCCGCGCAGTCGGCGATCCGCGAGATCGCGGGCGGCCTCACCACGGACGACATGCTCTACAAGGATCGCGAGGCGCTGCGCGCGCGCCTGATCGAAACGATCCAGCGCTCGCTCGACACCTATCGCACCGGTCTGCAGGTGACGGGCGTCGCGGTGCAGAGCGTGCAGGTGCCGCAGCAGGTGCAGTCGGCGTTCGAGGAAGCGGCGCGTGTGCGTCAGGACAACGAACGCGCCCGCGACACCGCGCAAGCCTATGCGGATCAGTTGCTGCCGCGCGCGAAGGCCGACGCGGCCAAGCTGATCGACGAGGCGCGCGCCTATAGCAACCGCGAAGTCACGCAGGCGCAGGGAGACGCGGAGCGCTTCAAGGAGGTCTACGCGGAATATTCGAAGGCGCCCGCGGTCATTCGTCAACGCATGTACCTGGACACGATGCAGCAGATCTACTCGCGCACCACGAAGGTTTTCGTCGACAGCAAGGCGGGCAATAACGTCGTCTATCTGCCGCTCGACAAGCTCGTCGAAGCCAATCGACAGCAAGCGAAGGACGCGGCCGAAGGCGCGAGCGGCGCAGCCGCATCCGCCGCACCCGCCGCGACGGAAGCGCCTCAGGCGCGCGCGCAGGGCACGGCGGGCGCGTCGGCGCCTGCTGCTGCCGCACCCGCCAGCGCGGCAAGCGCTGCCAGTGGCGCGAGCGCGAATGCCGGCGGCGATCCGCTGCGCTCGCGCGACGCGTTCCGTTCCCGCAGCCGGTCGGAAGACCTGCAATAAGGAGCGCGAACATGAATCGAATCTTTGCGCTCGTCGTCGCCGTCGTCATCGTGCTGTTCATCGGTTCGTCGATGATCTTCACCGTCGACGAAAGACATGCCGCCGTCGTCGCCGCACATGGCGAAGGCAATCCGCGTCTCGAAGGCCCCGGTCTGCACTTCAAGCTGCCGCCGCCGTTCCAGACGCTTACGCTCATCGACACGCGCACGCTCACCATCGACGAATCCGGCGCCGACCGTTTCTCGACCGCGGACAAGAACGAAGTGCTGGTCAACACGGTGATCAAATATCGCGTCTCGGATCCTTTGAAACTCTTCGAAAGCAACGAGAAGAACACGCAGACGGCCGAGGAGCGCATCACCGCGCTTGCGCGCACGGCGCTCGCGAGCGCCTTTGCGAAGCGCCCGCTCACCGACGCGCTCGGCGCTCAGCAGGCGATCGAAACCGACGCGCAGAAGAGCGTCGAAAGCGCGGCCGCGGTGTTCGGCGTGCAACTGGTCGACCTGCAGATGACGCGCATCGACTTCCCGTCGGCGGTGGCCGATTCCGTCTACAAGCGCATGATCGCGGCGCGCCAGCAGGCCGCGGCGAACGAGCGCGCGAAGGGCACGGCGGAGGCGGACAAGATCAAGGCCGATGCGGAGCGCACGCAGCAGGCCATCGTCGCGGACGCCTACAGTCAGGCGCAGTCGATCAAGGGCGAAGGAGACAGCAAGGCGGCGGCCATAGCGGCCGATGCGTACGGACGCGATCCGCAGTTCTACCAGTTCTATCAGAGCCTGGAAGCGTATAAGAAGACGTTCAAGCCGGGCGACGTGATGGTCGTCGACTCGAACAGCGATTTCTTCCGCTTCATGAAGAGCCCGACCGGCGGCGCGACGGATACGTCGGCCCCGGCGACGGCGAAGCGCTGATTCCCGTCCGCGCCGCGCGCCGGATCGTCACGGTCGCGCGGCATCAAAAAAAACCCCTGGACATGGCCGAGACGTTACTGCTCGCTCTTGCGTTGATGCTGATTATCGAAGGCATGTTTCCCTTCGTTTTCCCGACCGCCTGGCGCGATACCTTTCGCCGCATCGCGGAGCGGCCGGTGCACCATATCCGCATCGGCGGACTGGTCGCCATGGTGCTCGGCCTGATTCTGCTCCTGATCGCGACGTGAGCCTCGTCCGGCAGGCCGCCGCCATTTCGCCTATCTTGTCCTTATCCTTTCGTCCCTGACCGTTCAAGTCCGTGAGCGCCGCGCGATCCGCGCCGAGCCTTCTCGTCCCGTAGGAAACGTATCGATGTCCACCTGGTTACTTCCCGAGAATATCGCCGACGTCTTGCCGTCGGAAGCCCGCAAGATCGAAGAGCTGCGCCGCCGCCTGCTCGACCGTTTCCGTTCGTACGGCTACGAGCTCGTGATGCCGCCGATGCTCGAGTATCTCGAATCGCTTCTGACGAGCGGCGGAAGCGACCTGAATCTGCGTACCTTCAAGCTCGTCGATCAATTGTCCGGGCGCACGCTCGGTCTGCGCGCGGATATCACGCCGCAGGTATCGCGCATCGACGCGCACCTGCTGAACCGGCAGGGCGTGACGCGTCTGTGCTACGCGGGCGTCGTGCTGCACACGCGCCCGCGCGGACTGCACGCGACGCGCGAGCAGATTCAGATCGGCGCGGAAATCTATGGGCACGCCGGGCTCGAAGCGGATCTCGAGATCCAGCAGCTCATGCTCGATTCGCTGCATCTCGCAGGTCTGAAGAAAGTGCGTCTCGATTTGTGCCACGCGGGCGTGCTCGCCGCGCTGCTGGAACTCGAGCCGGCGGCGGCATCGCTCGGTGAAGCGCTTTACGAAGCGCTCGCGAGCAAGGACGTGCCGCGCCTCAATGAGCTGACCGCGCATCTCGGACAAGTGCCGCGCGAGGCGCTGCGCGCCTTGCCGTCGCTCTATGGCGATGCTTCGGTGCTGCAGATCGCGCGTGGCCGTCTGCCGAATCTGCCGGTGATCGCGCGCGCCCTCGACGATCTCGCGTTCCTCGCAGGTCAGGTCGAAGGCGCCGAGCTGATGATCGACCTCGCGGACCTGCGCGGCTATGCCTATCACAGCGGCGTGATGTTTTCCGCCTATGTCGATGGCGTGCCGAACGCCGTCGCGCGCGGCGGCCGATACGACGACGTTGGCCTCGCCTACGGCCGTGCGCGGCCCGCTACGGGCTTCTCGCTCGATTTGCGCGAAGTGGCGCGCATCTCGCCCGTCGACGCACGCGGCAGCGCGATTGTCGCGCCGTGGAAGCACGATGAACCGCTGCGCGCAGCGATTCTCGCGTTGCGCGACGCGGGCGAAGTGGTGATCCAGGCGCTGCCCGGCCACGACCACGATCTGGACGAATTCGCGTTCGACCGTGTGCTCGTCGAACGTGACGGCAAATGGACGGTCGAAACCCGCACCTGAAGCGGACGATGAATACAGGCGCTTGATCGGCAAGGGAATTTGCTTAGCGGATTCCAATCACGCAAGCGTGACGAAATCGCGAAACGCGTCCCGAAAAACTCGGAACCTTTCGCGAACATAGGTAAAATACGTTTTTAACCAGCTAACGAATCAACATGTCTGCCAGTGCAGTGAATGTGAACCCGGGGCGCAACGTCGTCGTGGTGGGCACCCAGTGGGGTGATGAGGGCAAAGGCAAGATCGTCGACTGGCTGACGGACCACGCCCAGGGCGTCGTGCGCTTCCAGGGCGGTCACAACGCCGGCCATACGCTCATCATCGGCGGCAAGAAGACCATTCTTCGCCTCATTCCCTCGGGCATCATGCGCGCGGGCACGGCCTGTTACATCGGCAATGGCGTCGTGTTGTCGCCGGAAGCGCTGTTCAAGGAAATCGACGAACTGGAAGCTGCGGGCGTCGATGTCTGCAAGCGCCTCTTCATTTCCGAAGCCGCCACGCTCGTTCTTCCGTATCACGTCGCGATCGACCAGGCGCGCGAAGCCAAGCGCGGCGCCGGCAAGATCGGCACGACCGGTCGCGGCATCGGCCCGGCGTACGAAGACAAGGTGGCCCGTCGCGGTCTGCGCGTGCAGGACCTTTTCGATCGCGCGGTGTTCGAAGAACGCCTTCGCGAAACGCTCGAATTCCATAACTTCGTGCTGACTCAGTATCTCGGTGCGAAGGCCGTCGATTTCCAGGAAACGCTCGAGACAATGCTCGGTTACGCCGACCGTCTCGCGCCCATGGTCACGGACGTTTCCCGCCGTCTCTACGACGAAAACCACGCCGGCCGGAATCTGCTGTTCGAAGGCGCGCAAGGCACGCTGCTCGACATCGACCACGGCACGTATCCGTATGTCACGTCGAGCAATTGCGTCGCGGGCGCGGCGACTTCGGGCGCGGGCATCGGGCCGCAGCGTCTGAACTACATTCTCGGCATCACCAAGGCGTACTGCACGCGCGTCGGTTCGGGCCCGTTTCCGAGCGAGCTGTACGACGCGGACAACGCCCAGCGTCAGGATCAGGTTGGCCTGAATCTCGCGACCGTCGGCAAGGAATTCGGCTCGGTCACCGGCCGTCCGCGCCGCACCGGCTGGCTCGACGCGGCCGCGCTGCGCCGTTCGATTCAGATCAACGGCATCTCGGGCCTGTGCATGACCAAGCTCGACGTGCTCGACGGCCTCGACGAAGTGAAGCTGTGCACGGGCTACACGCTCGACGGCAAGCTGATCGACATCCTGCCGCGCGGCGCATCGGAAGTGGCGCGCTGCGAGCCGGTGTATGAAACCTTCGGCGGCTGGAAGGAAAGCACCATTGGCATCACGCAATGGGACGGGCTGCCGGAAAACGCGCGCAAGTACCTGTCGCGCGTGCAGGAAGTGGCGGGCGTGCCGATCGACATGGTGTCGACCGGTCCGGACCGTGACGAAACCATCCTGCTTCGCCATCCGTTCAAGGTCTGAGCGCTTTAACGAGCCTCGACCGGAACCGGACGCTGTAAAGAATGTGGCCGCCTGATGCGGCCACATTTCGTATATAACCTAAGCATTTGAAAGAGCCTCACCATGATCGCGATGACGGACCCGCGCAACGACGACAAGAACCTCTGGGTCGGCTGGGATGAATACCACCGGCTGATCGAACTCCTCGCACTGAAGGTGCACGAGTCGGGCTGGAAGTTCGACAAGATCCTGTGTCTCGCGCGCGGCGGCCTGCGCGTGGGCGATCAACTGTCGCGCATCTACGACCTGCCGCTCGCCATTCTCGCGACGAGCTCGTACCGCGAAGCAGCGGGCACGGAGCAGGGCGATCTCGACATCGCGCAATACATCACGATGACGCGCGGCGATCTGTCCGGCAACGTGCTGCTCGTCGACGATCTGGTCGATTCGGGCGTCACGCTCGCGCGCGTGCAGGAGCATCTGAAGGAGCGTTATCCGGCGATCACGTCGGTGCGCTCGGCGGTGCTCTGGTACAAGGCGTGCTCGAAGGTCAAACCCGACTATCACGTTCAGCATCTTGAAACGAATCCGTGGATTCATCAGCCTTTCGAGGAGTGGGACACGGTGCGTCCGCACAACCTGGGCGCGTGGATCAAGCGCGGCACGCAAAACGGACGCGGATGATCGGCGACACCTGATCTTTCGCATGACAGACGCCGTTCGCCTGGCACGAAGCCGGGCGCAACGGCGTTTTTTGTTTTCGCGAGATGACGGACCGGACGCCGAAGCATTGTCGTGAACACGCCCGCCGACGCACGCGGAGTGCGATGCTACACTCTCACACGCGTCTCTCGTGGCGCTGGAGCAACACGCGAGAAGGCGTCTTCGCGTGCAACGTTAGATAGAATGGCGTTCGTTTTTTTCCGCCCTGGACGGATATATCGCTTTTATGACTAACACGACTCACGCGCACGAGCATAAACAGCCAATGCACTCGCTTGCGCTCGCCGCCATTGGCGTCGTTTTCGGCGACATCGGCACGAGTCCTCTCTACTCCCTGAAGGAAGCCTTTAGTCCGTCGCACGGCATCGGCTTGTCGGAGGCGTCGATTCTCGGCGTCATCTCCTTGCTCTTCTGGGCGATCGTCATGGTGGTCGCCGTCAAATACGTGCTGTTCGTCATGCGCGCCGACAACAACGGCGAAGGCGGCGTGTTCGCCATGACGACGCTCGCGCTGCGCAGCGTGAGGGAGGCGGGCAAGATCTCGGGCGTGCTGATGATGCTGGGCATCTTCGGCGCATGCATGTTCTACGGCGACGCGGTCATCACGCCGGCGATGTCGGTGCTTTCGGCGGTCGAAGGTCTCGAGATCGCCGCGCCCAAGCTCACGCCGTACGTGCTGCCGATCACGATCGTGATTCTCATCGCGCTCTTCTGGATCCAGCGCCACGGCACGGCGGTGGTCGGCAAGCTCTTCGGCCCGATCATGGTCGTGTGGTTCGCGACGCTCGCGGTGCTCGGCGCCGCGCATATCGTGATGGAGCCGCGCATCATCGTCGCGCTCAATCCCTATTACGCCTTTTCCTTCATGGGGCAGCACGTCCTGCAGGCGTATATCGTGCTCGGCTCGGTCGTGCTGGTGCTGACCGGGGCGGAAGCGCTGTACGCGGACATGGGGCACTTTGGCGTCAAGCCGATTCGCTACGGCTGGTATGGCTTCGTCATGCCGTCGCTGTTGCTGAATTACTTTGGTCAGGGCGCGTTGCTGATGCACTCGCCACAGGCCATCGAGAACCCGTTCTTTCTGCTCGCGCCCGACTGGGCGTTGCTGCCGCTCGTGATTCTGTCGACGGTCGCGACCGTGATCGCGTCGCAGGCAGTCATTTCCGGCGCGTATTCGCTGACGAGCCAGGCGATTCAGCTCGGCTACGTGCCGCGCATGAAGATCCTTCACACGTCGGAACTTGCGATCGGCCAGATCTATATTCCGCTCGTGAACTGGATGCTGCTTTTCATCATCCTGTGCATCGTCATCGGCTTCAAGAGTTCCGAAAATCTCGCCGCCGCGTACGGTCTCGCCGTCACCGCGACGATGCTCACGACCACGATCCTCGTGTCCGTCGTGATGGTGAATCTGTGGGGCTGGAACCGCTGGCTCGTCGGCGGGATGATCGCCGTGTTCCTGATGATCGACATCGGCTTCTTCGGCGCGAGCCTGCTCAAGATCGAGCAGGGCGGCTGGCTGCCGCTGTGCATCGGCGGGGCGCTCTTCTTCTTGCTGATGACCTGGTACAAGGGTCGCATGATCGTGAAGGATCGCACGGCGGCGGACGGTATCCCGCTGATGCCGTTCCTGCAAGGCTTGCTCGCGCATCCGCCGCATCGGGTGTCGGGTACGGCGATCTATCTCACCGGCAGCGATTCGCTCGTCCCCGTGAGCCTTCTGCACAACCTGAAGCACAACAAGGTGCTGCACGAGCGCACCATCTTCATGAACTTCAAGACGCGCGACATTCCTTATGTCGACGATGCGCATCGTCTCGAAGTGAAGGACATCGGCGGCGGACTGTTCCTCGTGAAGGCGGCATACGGCTTCAACGAGACGCCGGATGTGAAGGCCGTGCTCGAACAGATCACACGCACGCACGCGATGACCTTCGAACTGATGGACACGTCGTTCTTCATGGCGCGCGAGACGGTCGTGCCGACGGAATTGCCGGGCATGTCGGTGTGGCGCGAGCGCGTGTTCGCGTGGATGCATCAGAACGCCGCGAAGCCGACGGATTTCTTCAGTATTCCCGCGAATCGCGTGGTCGAGCTGGGCACGAAGATCGAAATCTGACGCTTCGTTTTCAGAAGCGCAAAAAGAAAACCCCACGTTGCAAGACGTGGGGTTTTTTATTGGCAGCGGGGAACGTCAGCGTTTCAGTTTTGCGAATGCCGCGGCCATCGCACCGGCGGCTTCCGGTTCGCGACGCTGCTGCGGACGCTGACCCGAACGACGATCCTGCGAACCGCGCGATTGCGCGCCGCCCGCACTGCCGCTCGCCGAAGCCTGCGCGGAGTCATCGTCCAGACGCATCGTGAGCGAAATACGCTGGCGCTTCACATCCGTCTCGATCACTTTCACCTTGACAACCTGACCGGCCTTCACGACTTCGTGCGGGTCCTTGATGAATTTCGTGGACATGGCCGATACGTGCACGAGACCGTCCTGATGCACGCCGATATCGACAAACGCGCCGAACGCCGCGACGTTCGTCACCACGCCTTCGAGGATCATGCCCGGCACGAGGTCCGAGATTTTCTCGATGCCTTCCCTGAACGTCGCCGTCTTGAACTCGGGGCGCGGATCGCGGCCCGGTTTTTCGAGTTCCGCGAGAATGTCGCGTACGGTCGGCAGGCCGAAACGATCGTCGACGAATTCAGTGGGCGACAGGCCCGTCAAGGCGTCGCGCTTGCCGAGCACATCGCCGATATGCTTTTTGATCTTCGCGAGAATGCGTTCGACGACCGGATACGCCTCCGGATGCACCGACGAGCGATCGAGCGGATTCTCGCCGTTGTTGATGCGCAGAAAGCCGGCTGCCTGCTCGAAGGTCTTGTCGCCGAGACGCGGCACCTTCTTCAGATGCGCGCGCGACGGGAACGGCCCGTTGGCATCGCGATAATCGACGATATTGCGCGCGAGCGTCGAATTCAGCCCCGACACGCGCGCGAGCAGCGCGACCGACGCCGTGTTCGCATCGACGCCGACGGCGTTCACGCAATCCTCGACGACCGCATCGAGCGAGCGCGCGAGTTCGCGCTGATTCACGTCGTGCTGATACTGGCCGACGCCGATCGCCTTCGGCTCGATCTTGACGAGCTCGGCGAGCGGGTCTTGCAGCCGCCGTGCGATCGACACCGCGCCGCGCAGCGACACGTCGAGCTCCGGAAACTCCTTGGCGGCAAGCTCCGATGCCGAATAGACCGATGCGCCCGCCTCGGACACGACGATCTTCTGCAGCTTCAGATCCGGGTGCTTCGCGATGAGTTCGCTCGCGAGCTTGTCGGTTTCGCGCGATGCGGTGCCGTTGCCGATCGACACGAGTTCGGCCTGAGTCGCGTGCGCGATGCGGGCGAGCTTCGCGATGGAACCGTCCCAGTCGCGGCGCGGTTCGTGCGGGTAGATCGTGTCGGTCGCGAGGAGCTTGCCGGTGCGATCCACGACCGCGACTTTCACGCCGGTGCGCAAGCCCGGATCGAGACCGATCACGGCCTTCGGGCCGGCAGGCGCCGCGAGCAGCAAGTCCTTCAGATTACGCGCGAAAACGCGAATGGCTTCATGCTCGGCTTCTTCGCGCAATTGCGTGAGCAATTCGGTTTCGATGTGCGGCTGCACCTTCACGCGCCAGCACCAGCGGCACACGTCGGAGAGCCACTTGTCGCCGGCGCGGCCACGATTGGCGATGCCGAAGTGCTGCGCGATCATCGCTTCGCAGGGGTGCGGAATCTGCGCGTCGAGTTCCTCGCCGAGGCCGAGCTTGACGGTCAGCACGCCCGCATTGCGGCCGCGGAACAGCGCGAGCGCGCGGTGCGACGGCACGGTGCGGATCGTCTCGCTGTAGTCGTAGTAGTCGCGGAATTTTTCGCCTTCCTCGCCTTGTTTGCCGTCCACCACGCTCGACGTGACGAGCCCCTGGTTGAACAGATGCTCGCGCAGCTTGCCGAGGATTTCGGCGGTTTCGCCGAACTGCTCGGAGAGAATGTCGCGCGCGCCGTCGAGCGCGGCTTTGGTGTCGGCGACGCCTTTTTCCGCATCGACGAACTTTGCGGCTTCGGCTTGCGGATCGAGCGTGGGATCGGCGAGGAGCGCCTGCGCGAGCGGTTCGAGACCGGCCTCGCGAGCGATCTGCGCACGCGTGCGGCGCTTGGGCTTGTAGGGCAGATAGAGGTCTTCGAGAACCTGTTTGCTGTCCGCGCCTTCGATGGCCCCGCGCAGTTCGGCCGTGAGCTTGCCTTGCTCGTCGATGCTTTGCAGGATCGTCGCGCGGCGGTCTTCGAGCTCGCGCAGGTACAGCAGGCGCTCTTCGAGCGTGCGCAACTGCGTGTCGTCGAGATTGCCGGTGACTTCCTTGCGATACCGGGCGATGAACGGGACAGTCGAGCCTTCGTCGAGAAGCCCCACGGCGGCGGCGACCTGACGCGGCTGCACGGTGAGTTCGGAGGCAATGCGCTGTACGATCTTGAGTGCTACGGTTTCCGTCATGTTTCTGCGCTGTCTGCGGCTCGCCGGCAGGATTCGCGCCGCGTGCGCAGCCTCGCGAGAGCGAGACGCCGCGGGCGGATGACCGTGCAACGAGCCAGGTTCGGACCGGGTTGCTGGAGCGGGGCATTTTGCCATAAATGGCGGAGCGCTCCGGCGCGCGGTGATAGAATTTGGACATCGCACAAGCCGTTTCGCACCTGATTCTTTATCACGTTGCCGTTCATCCATTTGCCCAACTTTCGCCTTTCAAACGCGCCGGTCGCCGCGGCTCTTTCGCTGCTGTGCGCGGCAGGCGCATTCGCGTCGCAGCAAGCGCTCGCTCAAACCGCCAGGCCGATCGACCCCGGCACGTCCGTGACCGCACGTCCGCTGGACGCGGCGTTGTCGGACGCGCCGGCTGCGCAAAATCCCGACGACGCGCTGAAAGCCGAGTTCGTCCAGCGCCAGAAGGTGCTCGACCGGCGCACCGAAGAAAACAACTACAGTTACGGCGTGAAGCAGCACGACTGCTACAGCAAATTCTTCGTGAATCACTGTCTGGATAACGCGCGCAACGAAATGCGCGAAACGCGTCAGCAGATCCGCCAGCAACAACTCGCACTCGACGACGAGCAGCGCGCCGAGCGGGCGAAGCAACGCGACGAGCAGACGGCCATCAAGCGGGCGCAATACGAAGCGGAAGCGCCGCAGCGCGCCGCGAACGAGAAGGCCAGCCAGCAGTCCTACGAGGACAAGCAGCGTCAGAACGCGCTGGCCGCCGCCCAGCGCGACGCCGAAGCGCCGCAGCGCGCGGCCAACCAGGCGGCGTACGATCGCAAGCAGGCGGACTACCAGAAGAAACTGGACGACGCGCGCGCTCGCGGCGTGCAGGACGCGCAGGAACGCGAGCAAAAGGCGCAGCGCTACGAGCAGAAGCAGCAGGAAGCCGCGCAGCATCGCGCGGAAGTCGATGCGCGTCAGAAGGAAGCCGCCAGAAAGGCGCAGGAAAAGGCGCAACAGCAGGAGCAGGAGCGCCAGGAGCAACTGAAACTGCAGCAGCAACAACAGCAGCAAGGTAAGTAGGGCGGTCGGGCTCGCTCTTTGGGCCCGCGCAAAGAGGATGAAAGGAGGCGAGCATGCAGCAGCGCTTGAATGAATCCACGCGCGCACCCCGACAACCCGCCATGGATGCCGCTGTGCTGCGCGACCGAATCGCGCAATTGCAGGAAGAGCATCACAGCCTGGACACGCTGATCGAAAAGATGTCCGGCACCGACGACCTGGAGCTGAGGCGCCTGAAAAAGCGCAAGCTCAAGGTGAAGGACACCATTCTCCTGCTGCAATTGCAGCTGGACTCTGACGCGCACTGAACGCAGCGCGCCGGCCGCAGGCTCGCTGGCGTCGGCGCCTCGCGTGCGCGGCCGCGCCGAAACCCGCAGGATTTAGCACGCCTTGAATTCACCCGCACAATCCAGCGACGGCGCCAGCGCGCCGCTCGCGCTGACCGACAAACGCGCCGTCGAGCTCGACGCCATCTTTTCCGCGCAAGGACTGCTTGCGCGCGCGATCGACGGTTATCGCTCGCGCGCATCGCAGATCGAAATGGCGCGCTCGGTCGCGGCCGCGATGGAAGCATCCGGCCGCGCCATGCCCGAACCCGCGATGTTCGAGGCGCAGCGCCGTCCCGCGCGCAAGCTCGGGCCTTCCGACAAGCCGTACGCGCCCGACGAGCAGCCGGCCGATGAGATCGGTATCGCGACGGCGAAAGCGGCCATCGACGGCGGCGAGAACACGCTCATCGTCGAGGCCGGCACGGGCACCGGCAAGACCTATGCGTACCTCGTTCCGGCCATGCTGTGGGGCGGCAAGGTCATCGTGTCGACGGGTACGAAGCATCTTCAGGATCAGCTCTTCCAGCGCGACATCCCGACCGTGCGCGACGCGCTCGCCGTGCCCGTGTCCGTCGCGATGCTGAAGGGCCGCGCGAACTATCTCTGCCATTACTACCTGGAACGCACCGCCGACAACGGCCGCCTGCCGTCGCGCCAGGATACGTCGCATCTGCAGGAGATCATCCGGTTTGCGAAGATCACGCGCACCGGCGACAAGGCCGAGCTCGCGAGCGTGCCGGAGAATTCGCCCGTCTGGCCGATGGTCACGTCCACGCGCGATAACTGCCTCGGTCAGGAATGTCCGCATTACAAGGAATGCTTCGTGATGCAGGCGCGCAAGGAAGCGCAGCAGGCGGACATCGTCGTGGTGAATCACCATCTGTTCTTCGCTGATGTGATGCTGCGCGACACCGGCATGGCCGAGCTGCTGCCGACGGCGAACACCATCATCTTCGACGAGGCGCATCAATTGCCCGAGACGGCGACGCTCTTTTTCGGCGATACGCTCTCGACGACGCAGTTGCTCGAACTCGCGCGCGATACGGTCGCCGAAGGTCTCTCGCACGCGCGCGACGCCGCCGACTGGACCAAGCTCGGCGCGGCGCTGGAGCGCGCGGCGCGCGATGTGCGGCTCGCGTTCAAGGAAGATTCGGTGCGCCTGTCGCTCGGGCAGTTGGCGGACGGTCATCCGATTTTCGAGGCGCTCGACACGCTGGAGACGCATTTGTCCGCGCTCGCCACGACGCTCTCGTCGCATGCGGAGCGGGCCGAATCGTTGCAGGGGCTGGTGCGCCGCGCGCGCGAGTTGCAGGATCTGCTCGCGGGCTGGACGACGCCGCCGACATCGCTCGAACGCGCGGTCGTCGCGGACGAGGACACCGCCAAGCAGGCCGCGAAGGAAGAGCCGAACGAGATGGTGCGCTGGATCGAAGTGTTCTCGCACACGGTGCAGTTGCACGAGACGCCGCTGTCGGTCGCGCCGATCTTCGCGAAGCAGCGCGCCGGCGTGCCGCGCGCATGGATTTTCACCTCTGCCACGCTGTCGGTGCGCGGCGACTTCACGCACTACGCGGCGCAGATGGGCCTGAACGCACGACGGTCGATGACCTTGCCGAGCCCGTTCGATTACCCGTCGCAAGGTTTGCTGTACGTGCCGCGCAATCTGCCGCAACCTTCGTCGCCGCAATTCACCGATGCCGTGTTCGAGGCGGCGCTGCCGGTGATCGAGGCGGCGGGCGGCGGCGTGTTCGTGCTGTGCACGACGTTGCGCGCGGTGGATCGCATCGCGACGCGCATGCGCGACATCATCGAACGGCGTGGCTGGGACAATCCGCTGCTCGTGCAGGGCGATGCGAGCCGTACCGAACTGCTCGACCGTTTCCGCGCTTACGGCAATGCGATTCTGGTGGGCAGTCAAAGCTTCTGGGAAGGCGTCGATGTGCGCGGCGATGCGCTGTCGCTCGTCGTCATCGACAAGCTGCCGTTCGCGCCGCCCGACGATCCCGTGCTCGCCGCGCGTCTCGACGCGCTGACGAAAAAAGGTCTGAGCCCGTTCGCCGTGCATCAGTTGCCGCAGGCGGTCATCACGTTGAAGCAGGGCGCGGGTCGCCTGATTCGCGCGGAGACGGATCGCGGCGTGCTGATGATCTGCGACACACGCCTCGTCGACAAACCGTATGGCCGGCGCATCTGGCAAAGCCTGCCGCCGTTCAAGCGCACGCGCGAACTGGACGTGGTGCGCGAATTCTTCAGCGATGCGGCGAAGTGGAAAACGGAGCTGGCGGAGTAACGGTCGGAATCCTGATTTTTCATCGACGAAAAAAAACGGCCGGTTATCAACCGGCCGTTTTTTCGTTGCCTGCGTGACTTACCAGATCTGGTACCAGGGCTTCTCGGCGTTCGCGCGGCGTTTGCCCGTCACATACGGGCTGTCCGGGAAGGTCGCGGCGAGCACGCGCTTGGTGTCGTCGGCGAGTTGCGGCTGATCGAGTTTCTCGTACGACAGCATCATGATGTGCAGCGCGTCTTCCGTTGCCGGCGCATTGCGGTACTCGCGAATCGCGAGTTGCGCGCGGTTGATCGCGGCCACATACGCGCCCCGGCGATAGTAGTAATCAGCAGCATGCACTTCGTGCGACGCGAGCGCGTTCACGATATAGCGCATGCGCTGCGCGGCATCGGGCGCGTACTTGCTTTGCGGATATTTGTCGACGACGACCTTGAATGCGTCATAGGACTCGCGCAGCGACTTCGGATCGCGCTCGCTCATGTCCTGACCGGAGAAGCGGCCGAAGAGACCGAGGTCGTCGTTGAAGTGGATCATGCCCTTGAGATAGTACGCATAAGCGATCTCGGGATGATCCGGGTGCAGCTTGATGAAACGGTCGATGGCCTGGTCGGCGTTGGCGGTTTCGCTATCCTTCCAGTCGCAGTACGCGACGTTGATCTGCGCCTGCTGCGCGAAATGGCCGAACGGGTCGCGGCCTTCGAGCGCTTCGAAATACTTCGCGCACTTGCCCCAGTCGCTGCCGGATAGCGCGTCCTGAGCCTCCGTATATAATTTGTTGTTGTTCCACGTTGCCGTTTCGTCGGTCTTCTCGGGCAGGCCGTGACAGGCCGTTACGATGGCGACGCTCGCGGCCAGCGCCAGATACTTGATGGATTGACGCATCGAGAGATGAATGGTGTTGAAGGCTCGCATCAGTGCTTGCTGTTCCTGGCTGATTCTCGCTGTTCTAGCTGTATTTCCGGCGCGGCTTCCGTTTCATGCCGCCGAATCTCGTTCAAATGACCCGCTCAAGTACTCGTCGTACCAAAGACCAACTCAAAGATTATAGCCCATGCGACCCCGGCCACGACTCGGCATCGCCCGAGTCGACCGGCAGCGCGGGCCGCGAAGCGACGCGCGAGGCGCACGTGCCCGACGAACTCGCGGGCGAACGGCTCGACAAGGTGCTCGCCAAAGTCTTCCCCGAGTTTTCGCGCAGCCGGCTGCAGGGCTGGATCGAAGAAGGACGCGTGCTCGTCGATGGCGCGGGCGCGAAAGTGCGCCAGCCCGTGCCGCTCGGCGCGACGATCACGCTCGTGCCCGACCTCCTGCCGGAGCAGCTCGCCTTCGCGCCCGAGCCGGTGCCGCTGCATATCGTGTACGAGGACGAGACGCTCGTCGTCGTCAACAAGCCCGCGGGCATGGTGGTGCATCCGGCCGCGGGCAACTGGAGCGGCACGCTGCTCAATGGCCTCCTGCATCGTTACGGCGATGCCGCCGCCGGCCTGCCGCGCGCGGGCATCGTGCATCGGCTGGACAAGGAAACGTCCGGCCTGATGGTCGTCGCGCGCACGCTCGAGGCGCAGACCGATCTGGTGCGCCAGTTGCAGGCGCGCACGGTCAAGCGCCGCTATGTCGCGTTCGTGTGGGGCAACATGCCCGACGAAGGCACGATCGACGCGCCGATCGGCCGCGATCCGCGTGAGCGCACGCGCATGGCAGTCGTGAAGACCGCATCGGGCAAGCCTGCGCGTACGCATTTCCGCACCATCGACCGGACCACGTGGCACGGTCAGCCCGTCAGCGCGATTCATTGCGATCTGGAAACGGGCCGCACGCATCAGATTCGGGTGCATTGCGCGCATATCCAGCATCCGCTGCTCGGCGATCCGGTGTACGGACACGCGCGCGGCAAGCGCTCCGTGAAGCCGCTGCCCAACGATTTCGCGCGTCAGGCGTTGCACGCATGGCGGCTCGGCCTGATTCATCCCGCGACGGGCAAGGAAGTGCATTGGCGCGCGGACGTGCCCGAGGACATCGCGGCGCTCGCAGCGGAACTCGGTTTCGGACAGGACGAGGAAGTCGAGTTCGATGAGGACGAGGGCTTCGTCGAAGTCTACGAGATGGGCGAGGGCGAAGAAGACGACTGGGACGACGAAGAGAGCGAGGACGACGAAGCATGACCAACGACGCCGCCGAACTGCAATCGAAAGACTGCGTGTTGCCGGAATGGAACGTGTCGCCGCGCGTGCGCGCATTCGTCACGACGCGCGCGGGCGGCGTGAGCGATGCGCCCTACGATGGCGGCGCGCCCGGCGCGGGCGGCCTCAATCTCGGCTTCTCGTCCGGCGACGTGCCCGACGCGGTGAAGGAAAACCGCCGCCGCGCGCTCGCATCGACGGGTCTGTGTAACGCCGCGTGGCTCGAACAGATTCACGGCACGCAGGTCGAGGATGCCCACGCGGTCATCGCACGCCTCGCGCTTGGCGAACGCACGCGCGCCGACGCCAGCGTGACGGATCGCGCGGGCATCGTGTGCGTCGTGATGACGGCCGATTGCCTGCCGGTGCTCTTCTGCGACGACGACGGCCGCGCGGTCGGCGCAGCGCATGCGGGCTGGCGCGGTCTCGCCGGCGGCATCGTCGAGAAGACGGGCGAGCGCGTGGCGACGCTCGCGGGCGTGCCGGCATCGAAGCTCAATGCGTTTCTCGGGCCGGCGATCGGGCCGAACGCGTTCGAAGTGGGCGAGGACGTGCTCGATGCGTTTGTCGCGGCCGCGCGGCCGGATCGCCGTGACGCGACGAAGGCCGCGCTCAGTCTTATCGACGGCACGCCGGACAAATATCTCGCGGATATCTATGCGCTCGCGCGCCTGCGCCTGGCCGACCTCGGCGTCGGCGTCACGCGCATTCACGGCGGCACGCATTGCACCGTCACTGAGAAAGAGCGCTTTTATTCGTACCGTCGCGATCGCGTGACCGGCCGCATGGCCGCGATGATCTGGCTCACCGATTAAACGATTGGCTATCGGCAATCGTCTCGGAAGATACCCGATAAGCATTTCCCGCCGATGACTAAACCTCATGCGAAACGCAATAATTCGCATGGGGGAAAACGATAATTAAAAAAATATCGCACTGCGGCAAAATCGGGACGAAGCATTGACATGCCTGACATCCTGGAGCAAGAATGTTCCTGGAATTCAACCAATCGGGCACGGCGTAGCAAGGCACACACTTGCCGCGCGCATAAGGCGCACCAATACTTGCGCGCTGGTCGAGGAAAGCCCGGCGATGCCTGCATCAGCAATCCAAGTCTTGCGAGACTCACAGGTCAATAGCGGGTATGGCTTCCAAATCTACTTCCTCATCTTCCCGCTCCCGTACCGCCGACAGCACCTCGGCCGAAGCATCATCCGCCGATACGACTGGCGTACAGCAGGCGTTCGATCAATGGCTGAACGCCTGGCGTTCCGTCGCCGATCCTTCGCAATGGTCGAAATTCACTCAACAGACGAATACCGCAAGTGATGCGGCGGCAGCGCCGTTCGCTGCATTCGCCGATTTTGCCAAAGGCTTTTCGAACGGATTTCCTTCCGCGGCATTTCCGACGGCATTCCCGACACCGGGCGCGATGCCGCAGATGCCCGATTTCACCAAGATGAACGGCCTCGCGGAATTCGCGAAGCTCGCGAGCAGCATGCCGGGCTTCGGCGCGGCGATGCAGGGATTGCCCACGCTGCCGAAGATTCCGACCGCCGCGATCGCGCCCGAGCGCCTCCATGAATTGCAGAGCAGCTATTCGCGCGACGCCGCCGATCTGCTCAAGCAGGCGGGCGCGCAAAGCATCGATCCGAGCGCGCTGAAGGACCGGCGCTTCACCGATACCTCGTGGCAAACCACGCCCGCCTACGCGTTCACCGCCGCGTGGTATTTGCTGAACGCACGCTATCTGCAGGAACTCGCGGACGCGGTGCAGAGCGATCCGAAGACGCGCGAGCGCATCCGCTTCGCCGTGCAGCAATGGGCCGCCGCCGCCGCGCCGAGCAACTTCCTCGCGCTCAATCCCGATGCGCAGAAGACGCTCATCGAAAGCAAGGGCGAGAGCCTGCGCCAGGGCATGATGAATCTGCTGAACGACATGCAGCGCGGCAAGATTTCGCAGTCGGACGAATCGCGCTTTCTCGTCGGCAAGAACATCGCGTCGACGGAAGGGTCGGTCGTGTACGAGAACGATCTCGTGCAATTGATCCAGTACAAGCCGCTCGCGCCGAACGTGTATGCGCGGCCGCTTCTGATCGTGCCGCCGTGCATCAACAAGTTCTACATCCTCGATTTGTCGCCGGAAGGCTCGCTCGTGCGCTACGCGCTCGAAGAAGGGCATCAGGTGTTCATCCTGTCGTGGCGCAATGCGGATCAGTCGATCGCGCACAAGACGTGGGACGACTACGTCGAAGAGGGCGCCCTCGAAACGATCCGCGTCGTGCAGGAGATCAGCGGCGAGGACAAGATCAATACCCTCGGCTTCTGCATCGGCGGCACGATTCTCGCGACCGCGCTCGCGGTGGCGAAGGCGCGCGGCGAGGAGCCGGCCGCATCGATGACGCTGCTCACCTCGATGCTCGACTTCTCCGATACGGGCGTGCTCGACGTCTTCGTCGACGAGGCGCACGTGCAGATGCGCGAGCAGTCGATCGGCGGCAAGGGCGGCGCGCCTGCCGGCCTCATGCGCGGCATCGAGTTCGCCAACACGTTCTCGTATCTGCGTCCGAACGACCTGGTCTGGAATTACGTCGTCGATAACTACCTCAAGGGCCGCACGCCGCAAGCGTTCGATCTGCTCTTCTGGAACAGCGATTCGACGAACCTGCCCGGCCCGATGTGCGTCTGGTATCTGCGCAACACGTATCTCGAGAACAAGCTGAAGACGCCGCACGCGCTGACGGTGTGCGGCGAGTCGATCGACCTGTCGCGCCTCACGCTGCCGACCTTCATCTACGGTTCGCGGGAAGACCATATCGTGCCGTGGAAATCGGCTTATGCGTCCGCGCCGGTTCTCAGCGGTCCGCAGAAGTTCGTGCTCGGCGCATCCGGTCATATCGCGGGCGTGATCAATCCGCCGTCGAAGAACAAGCGCAGCTTCTGGATGATCGACAGCGCCGACGAGCGTCTGCCGGAAGATCCCGATGCGTGGTTCGACGCCGCGGCGGAGCATCCCGGAAGCTGGTGGCCGGCCTGGTCGAAGTGGCTCGGCGAAAACGCGGGCGAGCGGGTCAAGGCGCGCGCGGCGCAGGGATCGAAGACTCACCCGGTAATCGAGGCCGCACCCGGCCGTTACGTACTGGAACGCGATGTGTGAGCGGCGGCTGATCGTGTGCGAGAGCGCAGGGTGCCGTTCCGAATCGCATTAACATTCGATGCCAAAAGGAAACTGAAATGACTGACGTAGTGATCGTATCGGCCGCGCGTACGGCGGTAGGCAAGTTCGGCGGCTCGCTCGCGAAGATCGCGGCGCCGGAGCTGGGCGCGACGGTAATCAAGGCGGTTCTGGAGCGCGCGGGCGTGAAGCCCGACCAGGTGAGCGAAGTAATTCTGGGCCAGGTGCTCGCGGCCGGCTCGGGCCAGAACCCGGCGCGCCAGTCGCTCATCAAGGCCGGTTTGCCCGACATGGTTCCCGGCATGACGATCAACAAGGTCTGCGGTTCGGGCCTGAAAGCGGTGATGCTGGCGGCCAACGCGATCATCGCGGGCGATGCGGAGATCGTCATCGCGGGCGGTCAGGAAAACATGAGCGCCGCACCGCACGTGCTACCGGGCTCGCGCGACGGCTTCCGCATGGGCGATGCGAAGCTGATCGACACGATGATCGTCGATGGCCTGTGGGACGTCTATAACAACTACCACATGGGCACGACGGCGGAAAACGTCGCGAAGGAATTCGGCATCACGCGCGAAGATCAGGACAAGTTCGCTGCGCTGTCGCAGAACAAGGCGGAAGCCGCGCAGAAGTCGGGCCGTTTCAACGACGAGATCGTGCCGGTCTCGATCCCGCAACGCAAAGGCGAGCCGCTGCAGTTCGCCACTGACGAATTCGTGCGCCACGGCGTGACGGCCGAAGCGCTTGCGGGCCTGAAGCCCGCGTTCTCGAAGGAAGGCACGGTGACGGCGGCGAACGCGTCGGGCCTGAACGACGGCGCGGCGGCGGTCGTCGTAATGTCGGCGAAGAAGGCCGAGGCGCTGGGTCTCACGCCGCTCGCGCGCATCAAGGCGTACGCGAACGCGGGCGTCGATCCGAAGATCATGGGCATGGGTCCGGTGCCGGCATCCAAGCGCTGTCTGGAGCGCGCGGGCTGGTCGGTGAACGATCTGGACCTGATGGAAATCAACGAGGCGTTCGCGGCGCAGGCGCTGGCGGTGCACAAGCAGATGGGCTGGGATCAGTCGAAGATCAACGTGAACGGCGGCGCGATTGCGATCGGTCACCCGATCGGCGCATCGGGCTGCCGGATTCTCGTCACGCTGCTGCACGAAATGCAGAAGCGCGATGCGAAGAAGGGTCTGGCGTCGCTGTGCATCGGCGGCGGCATGGGTGTCGCGCTGGCGCTGGAACGTCCGTAAGTCACTGGCGGTCGATGGCGGGATTGGGAAGGGCCAGCGGGCGGCAAGGAGATCGCCGTCCGCATAACGAAAATGGAGAGCGGAATGACGAAGCGCGTAGCGTATGTAACGGGCGGGATGGGCGGCATCGGCACCAGCATCTGCCAGCGTCTGCACAAGGACGGCTTCACGGTCGTCGCGGGCTGCGGCCCGAACTCGCCGCGCCGGGTGAAGTGGCTGGAAGACCAGAAGACGCTCGGATTCGACTTCATCGCCTCGGAAGGCAATGTCGGCGACTGGGAATCGACCAAGAATGCGTTCGACAAGGTGAAGGCCGAAGTCGGCGAGGTCGATATCCTCGTGAATAACGCGGGCATCACGCGCGACGTCGTGTTCCGCAAGATGACGCATGAAGACTGGACCGCGGTCATCGACACGAACCTGACGAGCCTCTTCAACGTGACGAAGCAGGTCATCGACGGCATGGTCGAGCGCGGCTTTGGCCGCATCATCAACATTTCGTCGGTGAACGGCCAGAAGGGGCAGTTCGGCCAGACGAACTACTCGACCGCCAAGGCTGGCATTCACGGCTTCACGATGGCGCTCGCGCAGGAAGTGGCCACCAAGGGCGTGACGGTCAACACGGTGTCGCCGGGCTATATCGGCACGGACATGGTGAAGTCGATTCGCCCTGAAGTGCTGGAGAAGATCGTCGCGACGATTCCCGTGCGGCGTCTCGGCACGCCTGACGAGATCGGTTCGATCGTCGCGTGGCTCGCGTCCGACGAATCCGGTTTCTCGACCGGCGCGGACTTCTCGCTGAACGGCGGCTTGCATATGGGCTGACGGGCGGGGGGGGGGGGGGGGGGGCCGGGGGGGGGGGGCGGGCGGGCGGCCCCCCCCCCCCCCGCCCGGGCCGCCCGCCCCCCCGCCACTCGCCGGGGTACATCAACGATGCGGCGAACATGCAGCAGCGCTTTTTTGCGACAACGCAAGACCTGCTTGCTGCCATCGCAGTAAAGTTTTGCGTTTAAAGGCGTTAAATGACCACCACTACTACTACAAAGAAAGCCGCCGAACGACTTATCAAAAAGTATCCGAACCGTCGGCTGTATGACACGGAAACGAGCACCTACATCACGTTGTCGGATGTGAAGCAGCTCGTGCTCGATCAGGAAGACTTCAAGGTGCTCGATGCGAAGAGCAACGACGACCTCACGCGCAGCATCCTTCTGCAGATCATTCTGGAAGAAGAGAGCGGCGGCCTGCCGATGTTCTCCTCGGTGATGCTTTCGCAGATCATCCGCTTCTACGGTCACGCGATGCAGGGCATGATGGGCACGTATCTGGAGAAGAACATCCAGGCGTTCATCGACATCCAGCAGAAGCTGACCGAGCAGAGCAAGGGCATCTACGACGGCAACGCGCTCAATCCGGAAGTCTGGTCGCAGTTCATGAACATGCAGGCGCCGATGATGCAGGGCATGATGACGAGCTACATCGAGCAGTCGAAGAACATGTTCGTGCAGATGCAGGAGCAGATGCAGACGCAGGCGAAATCGATGTTCAACACGTTCCCGTTCCCGACGCCCACGCCGCCGTCGACGGAGAAGAAGTAATCCATTTCAGGCGCGCGTTCGGGCGACGGATTCGCGCGCCCGGTGCGAGCGAGTGCGCGTCGGGCGCCTAGAGTCCGCCTACCGCTCTTGCCGGGTCTTGCGCCCACGCCGCGCCGAAATCTCCGCGATAGGTGTACGAGCCGTGGTGCGCGAGTTTCGAGCGGGCATCGACATAGACCTTTCCGCCCAGATCGCGCCAGCGGCGGCAAAACGCGTAGTCCTCGGAAAGATAGCGTCCGGTTTCGCGCTCGACCATCACGTCGAAGAAGCGATGACAGTAGCCGTGCAGCGGCGAGTCGGGCGGCGCGTCCGGCGTGTATTGCAGTTCGGGCATCCGCGCGATCATCGTTTCGAGCACCGGGCGGCGAATGCACATGAAGCCCGTCGGCGCTTCGTTGACTTCAAGGAAACCGTCGGCGTCGATCTCGATGTGCGCGCCCGCGTGCGCGTTGACCGGATAGCGCAGCGCACGCGTCAGAAACTGTTCTTGCGTGAGGCCGGCGGGAATGTCGCCCGTCCAGTCGATGCGTTTGAGCGGATAGACGCCCGCGACGACATCGCGATCCGCCAGCAGCAATCGCAGCGCCTGGTCCGGTGTGAAGCCGATATCGGCATCGATCCAGAAAAGATGCGTGTGCTGCTTCTGCGCGAGGAAATGCGCGACGGCTTCGTTGCGCGCGCGGGTCACGAGACTTTCGCCGGAGAGGATGCGCACCGAGCCTTGCACGCCGAGTTGCCAGAGCTCGTTGGTGAGGGCGAGCATGCTGGTGGCGAAGCCGGAGGTCACCTGGCCGGAATAGCAGGGCGTCATGAAAAGGGGATTGAAGTTGCGCAGAGCGGAGGCGTCGAGCATGAGAGCGGGTTATGTGTGAGCCGAAAGCGGCGAAAGGGGCGGCGAGTTTGCGGCGCCCGGCCCGCGAAGGGAATGGGACAAGGACGGAAAGCGCCCCGATGCATATCGGCCGCTCCGGAGCTGCGAAACCGTGCCATCGGCACTCCGGGGTAAAATGTTGGATTGGCCTCGCGCGTCCCCACAAGACACTGTTCCCGTGAAAAATTCTTTAGATTCAACCGCCAAAACGACTCCCGCGCCGAAAATCGGCATGGTGTCGCTCGGCTGCCCGAAAGCGCTCGTCGATTCCGAGCAGATCATCACGCAGTTGCGCGCCGAAGGTTACGAAATCTCGGGCACCTATGACGGCGCGGACCTCGTCGTCGTCAACACCTGCGGCTTCATCGACGAAGCCGTGCAGGAAAGCCTCGACGCCATCGGCGAAGCATTGAGCGAGAACGGCAAGGTCATCGTCACCGGCTGCCTCGGTGCGAAAAAGAGCGCGAGCGGCTCGGGCCTCATCGAGGAAGTGCATCCGAAAGTGCTCGCCGTCACCGGTCCGCACGCGACCAACGAAGTGATGAACGCCGTGCACACGCACCTGCCGAAACCGCACGATCCGTTCACCGATCTCGTCCCGCCCGCCGGCATCAAGCTGACGCCGCGCCACTACGCGTATCTGAAGATTTCGGAAGGCTGCAATCATCGCTGCACGTTCTGCATCATTCCGTCGATGCGCGGCGATCTCGTATCGCGCCCGGTCGCCGAAGTCATGCTCGAAGCGGAAAATCTCTTCAAATCCGGCGTCAAGGAACTGCTCGTCATCTCGCAGGACACGAGCGCATACGGCGTGGACGTGAAGTACCGCACGGGCTTCTGGAACGGCAAGCCGCTCAAGACGCGCATGACCGATCTCGTCGGCGCGCTCGGCGAACTGGCCGCGCAATACGGCGCGTGGGTGCGGCTGCACTATGTCTATCCGTATCCGAGCGTCGACGACGTGATCCCGATGATGGCCGAAGGCCCGCTGCGCGGCCACGTGCTGCCGTATCTCGACGTGCCGTTCCAGCACGCGCATCCCGAAGTGCTGAAGCGCATGAAGCGCCCCGCCAATGCCGAGAAGGTGCTCGAACGCGTGAAGACGTGGCGTGAAATCTGTCCCGATCTGACCATCCGCAGCACGTTCATCGCGGGCTTTCCGGGCGAGACGGAAGAGCAGTTCCAGACGCTCCTGGACTTTCTTGAAGAAGCGGATCTGGATCGCGTCGGCTGCTTCGCGTATTCGCCGGTCGAAGGCGCCACCGCGAACGAACTCGACGGCGCGTTGCCCGACGAAGTGCGCGAGGAACGCCGCGCGCGCTTCATGGAACTGGCCGAAGAACTGTCGGCGAAGCGCATGAAGAAGAAGGTCGGCAAGACGCTGAAGGTGCTCGTCGATGAAGTGAGCACGGACGGCGGCATCGGCCGCACGGCGGCGGATGCGCCGGAAATCGACGGCGTCGTGTACATCGCGCCGGCGACGAAGGCATCGAAGCGCTACAAGGCCGGCGACTTCGTGTCGGTGAAGATCACCGGCGCCGATGGCCACGATCTCTGGGGCGAGGTGTAAGCCATGCCGCAAACGCCGCACATTCTCGCGCTCGGCGAGGCGATGATCGAGTTCAATCAGTCGACGCGCGATCAGCCTGACTATCTGCAAGGCTTCGGCGGCGATGTCTCCAACTTCCTGATCGCGGCATCGCGCCAGGGCGCGGCGACGGGCTTCGTGTCGGCAGTCGGCAACGATCACTTCGGGCAATTGCTGCTCGATCTGTGGCGTGCGGAAAACGTCGATACCTCGACGGTTCGCGTGGACCACGACGCTCCCACGGGCGTCTACTTCGTGTCGCACGGAGAGAACGGGCATCGCTTCGACTATCTGCGCGCGGGCTCGGCGGCGAGCCGCTACGCGCCATCGCATCTGCCGCTCGACGCGATCGCCGCCGCGAAGGTCGTGCATCTGTCGGGCATCAGCCTCGCGATCGGCGTAGCGGCGTGCGACGCCGCGCTCGCCGCGATCGATCACGCGCGCACGCACGGCGTGAAGGTCAGCTTCGACACGAACCTGCGCTTGAAGCTGTGGCCGCTCGCACGCGCACGCGCCGTCATGCTCGAAGCAATCCGCTCGACGGATATCTGTCTGCCGAGCTGGGACGACGTGACCTTGCTCACGGGCCACGAAGACAAGGACGCGATCGTCGACGCGCTGCTGAACCTCGGCCCGAAGGTCGTGGCGCTGAAGCTCGGCAAGGAAGGCGCATACATCGCGACACCCGACGAGCGGCGCGTCGTGCCGGGCCGCGTCGTGAAGGCGGTCGATGCGACCGGAGCGGGCGATTGCTTCGGCGGCGCGTTCATCGCGCGCATCGTCGCGGGCGACGATCCTTTCATGGCGGCGCGCTACGCCAACGTCGCGGCGGCTTTGTCGACGCAAGGCTTCGGCGCGGTCGCACCGATCCCGGATAAAGCCACCGTCGAGCGCGCGCTCGGCGAGTGACGAACCGATCATCGAACGAGTTACGAGTTACCAGATCAACACAACCAGCGGAGATGGCAACATGCAACGTGAAGTAGTGGTGGTAAGCGGCGTGCGCACGGCAATCGGCGATTTCGGCGGCGCGCTGAAGGACTTCTCTCCGACCGATCTCGGCGCGCGTGTCGTGCGCGAGGCGCTTTCGCGCGCGAATGTCGCGGGCGATGAAGTCGGCCACGTGGTGTTCGGCAACGTCGTTCATACCGAGCCGCGCGACATGTATCTCGCACGCGTCGCGGCGCTCGACGGCGGCGTATCGCAGGACGCGCCCGCGCTCACGGTGAACCGCCTGTGCGGCTCGGGACTGCAGGCGATCGTCTCGGCGTCGCAATCGATTCTGCTCGGCGACGCGGATGTCGCGATCGGCGGCGGCGCGGAAAACATGAGCCGCGCGGCGTACATCATGCCCGCCGCGCGCTTCGGCCAGCGCATGGGCGACACGCGCATCGTCGACATGATGGTCGGCGCGCTGAACGATCCGTTCGACAAGATCCACATGGGCGTGACGGCCGAGAACGTCGCGCAGAAGTTCGGCATCACGCGCGAGATGCAGGACGCGCTCGCGCTCGAATCGCATCGTCGCGCGGCGAAGGCGACCGAAGCCGGTTACTTCAAGGAACAGATCCTGCCGATCACGCTCGCGTCGAAGAAGGGCGACACCGTGTTCGACCGCGACGAGCACGTGCGCATGAACGCGACCGCCGAAGACTTCGCCAAGCTCAAACCCGTGTTCGTGAAGGAAAACGGCACGGTGACGGCGGGCAACGCGTCGGGCATCAACGACGCGGCGGCGGCCGTCGTGCTGATGGAACGCGGCGTCGCGGAAAAGCGCGGTGCGAAACCGCTCGCGCGCCTCGTCGCCTACGCACATTCGGGCGTCGATCCGAAGATCATGGGCATCGGCCCGGTTCCCGCGACGCAAAAGGTGCTGGAACGCGCGGGCCTGACCGTGAACGATCTCGATGTCATCGAAGCGAACGAGGCGTTCGCCGCGCAGGCGTGCGCCGTGTCGCAGGAACTGAAGCTCGATCCCGCGAAGGTCAATCCGAACGGCTCGGGCATTTCGCTCGGACATCCGATCGGCGCGACCGGCGCGCTCATCACCGTGAAGGCGCTGTACGAGCTGCAGCGCATCGGCGGGCGTTACGCGCTCGTGACGATGTGCATCGGCGGCGGGCAGGGCATCGCGGCGATCTTCGAGCGCATTTGAAGGACGAAGGATGACGCAAAGCAAGACCGGGCCGCGCGTCTTCGCGGCCTTCGCGATCTCGGCCGCGCTGCTTGCGCTGGCCGGCTGCAATTCGCCGATGCCGTCGGGTTCGTCCGGCGCGTCCGGTGTCATTCCAGCCGATCAGCGCGAACCGGCGGGCGCCGATGCGCACGGCGCGCAGGCCGCCATCAAGGAGCTTGCGCTGCCGCCGCAGAAGCCGCTGACGCCGAATCCGGAATACGCGCGTTTTCCGCGCTATGTCGGCACGCTCGGCGACAGGCAGATCGAGATGAAGCTCGGCGCGAAAACCGACGAGCCGTCAGGCGTGCATGGCGAATACAAGTTCGCGGGCAGCCCGAACGTGATTCTGGTCGCGGGCGATCGCGACGGCGACACGCTCGAGATCGAGGAATCGAACGACGGCACGCATATCACGGGCAACTGGGTCGGCAAGTTCGCGGCGGACGGCAGTGTGTCGGGCGAGCGCATGGACCCGGACGAATCGAACGCGCAGCCATTCGATCTGCGCCCGGCGGTGCCCGGCAAGACCTTGCCGCCGATGGGCGCGGCCAAGGCGCCGGCTGCGCCGTCGCTCGAACCTGCTCCGCCCGCGCCGCCGAAGAATTCTGTCGGCGGCACGAGCAACGTCATCATCGGCGAATAGGCTGTCTCGTCTTCACGCCGCCGCGTGTTTCCGGCGGCGGCTTTTCCTTATTTCGCTTCAAATCGACCTCATGACCGATTCCAGCAACAACGCCCTCGACCGCGACCTGCAGACGCGCATCGTGCAGCCCGAGGATCGCATCACGCCTGGCTTCGAGTCGTTCTCGGTGCCGGTCGCGCGCGCTTCGACGGTGGTGTTCCCCGATCTCGCGACGATGCGCTCGCTCGTCTGGAGCGACGATTCGAAGTGGCGCTACGGCTTGCACGGCACGCCGACGACCATCGCGCTCGCGCAGCGCCTCGCGACGATCGAAGGCGGCGAGTACGCGCTCTTGCAGCCGTCCGGGCTGGCGGCGATCTCCAATGTCTACTTCGGCCTGGTGAAGGCGGGCGACCACGTGCTCGTGCCCGACAACGCCTATTCGCCGAACCGCGATCACGCCGACTGGCTCGTCGCCGATTTCGGGCTCGAAGTGACTTACTACGACCCGATGACCGGCGCGGGCATCGCCGATGCGATCCGTCCGAACACGAAGCTGATCTGGCTCGAAGCGCCCGGCTCGGTGACGATGGAAGTGCAGGACGTGCCGGCGATCGTCGCTGTCGCGCGGGCGAAGGGCATCGTCACGGCGATCGACAACACGTATTCCGCGGGCCTCGCGTTCAAGCCGTTCGAACATGGCGTCGATATTTCCGTGCAGGCGCTGACGAAGTATCAGTCGGGCGGCAGCGACATCCTGATGGGCGCGACCATCACGCGCGATCCGGAGCTGCACAAGAAGCTGAAGCGCGCGCGCATGAGAATGGGCATCGGCGTATCGGCGGACGATGCATCGCTCGTGCTGCGCAGCTTGCCGTCGATGAAGGCGCGTTACGAAGCGCACGACCGCACCGCGTTCGCGCTCGCGAAATGGCTCAAGACGCGCCCCGAAGTGACGGCGGTGCTGCATCCGGCGCTGGAGGATTGTCCGGGGCACGCGTTCTACGAGCGCGATTTCAAGGGCGGCGCGGGGGGCTTGTTCTCGATCGTGTTCGATGGCCGTTATACGCCTTCGCAAGTCGATGCTTTTGTCGAAGCGCTCGAACTGTTCTCGATCGGCTGGAGCTGGGGCGGCGCGCACAGTCTCGCGATGCCTTACAACATTTCGTCGATGCGCACTGCGTCGCAATGGCCGCATGAAGGGGTGTTGGTGCGGTTTTATGTCGGGCTGGAAGCGGAGGCGGATTTGCGGGCGGATCTGGAGGGGGCGCTGGGCAAAGCGCTTGGTTGACCGACGGATTTTTGGGGCTTTCGCTGGATCCCGTATTCGTGTTGGTTTATTAGCACTGCCCCTGTGCGGGGCGGCAGTCACTTTCTTTGCTGCTGCAAAGAAAGTAACCAAAGAAACAGCTATCCCCAGCCTAAGCACTTCACACCGGCCGCGGCACAGACGATTGGCTGAATGGCCCGGCAGTAGCGAGTGCCCCCGCAAGCAGACAAAGACTTGGACCGCGCACGGTCTGACTCACCGCACCGCATAACACACTGGTTCAGCACCAAATAGCTCCGGCCCGCTTCGCGGCCGATGGGTCAATCGGGTGCGCGTGCGCTTCTTCTCGACTGTTTCCCTCGCATATCCAACGGCAGCGCGCAGCGCTGTGCCGATGCTATTTGGCGCTGAACCAGCACGCTTAATTCACTAGCGCGTCAGACCGTGCGCGAGCCAAGCCCAATTGGGCCTTTGGGGGCGACACTTAGGCGAGGGCCATTGGCGGCTGGCAAGCATGGCCAACGTGCGTGTGACCGCGGGCGGTGAGAAGCTGTTTCTTTGGTTACTTTCTTTGCAGCAGCAAAGAAAGTGACTGCCGCCCCGCACAGGGGCAGTGCTAATAGACCGACACGAATACGGGATCCAGCAAAAAAAACCCACCCATACATCGATCAAAAAAGCCTCAACAACCCATCGAGCCCAACGAAGTTGAACGCGACACTCGCCGACTGCCTCACAACGGGCTTCGCCCGAAACGCCACCGACAACCCCGCTTCGGCCATCATCTTGAGATCGTTCGAACCATCGCCCATCGCGATGGCCCGCTTCGGCTCGATGCCGATCTTCGCGCACGTGTCGATCAGCGTGCGCGCCTTCTCATCCGCGTTCACGACGTCGCCGACGACCTTCCCAGTCAGCTTCCCATCGACGATTTCGAGCGTGTTCGCGCGCGTGTAATCGAGCCCGAGGCGCGTCTTCAGACGCTCGGTGAAGAACGTGAACCCGCCCGACACGAGCAGCGTCTTAAGACCGGCGGCGCGCGCGCCTTCGAGCATGCGTTCCGCGCCCGGCGAAAGCCTGAGCCGCTCCTCGTAGACACGCTCCAGCGCGCCCGCGTCGAGGCCCTTCAACAGCGCGACGCGCCGCGTGAGGCTCTCGTTGAAATCCTTGATCTCGCCGCGCATCGACGCTTCCGTGATCGCCGCGACCTCGGCCTTCAGCCCGCAAAAATCGGCGATCTCGTCGATGCATTCGATCGTGATGAGCGTCGAGTCCATATCCATCGCGACGAGGCCGAAATCGGCGAGCTGCGCGTTCGGATCGACGTAAGCGTAATCGAGCGCATGGGCGCCGCAGTAGGCGTCGATATCCGGACGCTGGAGCGGATCGGCGTCGATCAGGCGCAGCAGCGTGTCGTCGGCGCGTTGCGTCTCTCGCGAGCGCGCGAGGGCCGCGAGCGGCCGCAGATGTGAATCGGAGATGGGGCTGGGACTTTGAATGACGAGGTTCATCGGCGGGGCAAACGCTTGAAGGCGGAAACCGCCATTGTAAAGAACCTTCAGCGCTGCACGCGCGCAGGATCGACGTCCCAGTAAGGCGGCTCGCCGAACTGCGCCGCCAGAAAGTCGATGAACGCGAGCGTCTTCGGCGGCACGAACGCGCGGCTCGGATACACGGCCCAGATCGCCACCGTCTGCGCGAGCGGGTAGTCGTCGAGCACGGTGACGAGCTCGCCGCTCGCAATCAGCGGCGCGACGCTCCACGTCGATTTGAGCCCGATGCCGACGCCCGCCGCGAGCGCATCGCGGATCACTTCGCCGTTGTCCGTCACGAGCCGCCCCGATACGCGCACATCGATCACGCCGGTCGGCGTCACGAAACTCCAGTCGCGCTGATCGGCGAGTATCACGCATTCGTGCCCGGCGAGATCGGCCGGATGACGCGGCGTGCCGTGCGCGGCGAGATATGCGGGCGACGCGCACAGCACGCGCCGGTTGCTCGCGAGCTTTTTGGCGACGAGCGTCGAATCCTTCAGCGCGCCGATACGGATCGCGAGGTCGATGCCTTCATCGACGAGATCGACGATCTGGTCGGTCATGCGCAGATCGACGCTCACGCCGGGATACGCGCGCAGAAACGCGGGCATCAGCGGCGAGATGTGCTGGCGGCCGAGCGACGAGGGCATCGTCACGCGCAGGCGGCCATGCGGATGCTCACGCGCCTGCCCGACCGAGGCACGCGCGGCCTCGGCGGCGTCGAGCAGCTCGCGCGCGTGCGCCGCGAAGATCTCGCCTTCCTGCGTGACGGAGACGCGCCGCGTCGTGCGATGCAAAAGCCGCGCGCCGAGCATGCGTTCCAGCCCGGCGATGCGCGCGCTCGCCACCGCCGGCGACAACCCGAACTCACGCGCCGCCGCCGACAGGTTCGCCAGCGCCGCCGCTCGCATGAACAGGCCGACGTCGAGCAGATCGAGCCGCTCACGTGTCGCGCCGTCCGTCAGGGGATCGCTCGCCATTCGATGGATTTCCCGAAAAATGTTTCATCGATTATGACGGTTTTCGAGATGGCCATCGCGCACTAAGATCGAAGCAAACTCACTTCACGGAGCACACACATGAAAGCCATCGGCCTGACGCGCTACCTTCCGATTTCCAATCCCGAATCGCTCGTCGATATCGAGCTCGACAAGCCCGTGCCGACGGGCCGCGACCTGCTCGTGAAAATCGAGGCGATCGCGGTCAATCCCGTCGACACGAAAGTGCGCGCGCCGAAGGACAAGGTCGAAGCAGTGCCGCGCGTGCTCGGCTGGGACGCGGCAGGCGTCGTGGAGGCGGTCGGTCCCGAGGCCACGCTGTTCAAGGCGGGCGACCCGGTCTACTACGCGGGCGACATCACGCGCCAGGGCGCGAACAGCGAGTTCCATCTGATCGACGAGCGCATCGTCGGCGCGAAGCCGAAGTCGCTCGATTTCACCTGCGCCGCCGCGCTGCCGCTCACGACCATCACCGCGTGGGAAGCGCTCTTCGACCGGCTGCGCGTGTCGGCGGAAGGCAAGGACGCGGGCAAGTCGGTGCTGATCATCGGCGGGGCGGGCGGCGTCGGCTCGATCGGCATCCAGCTCGCCAAGCGCGTCGCGAAGCTTCAGGTGATCGCCACGGCCTCGCGGCCCGAATCGGCGAAATGGGCGGAGGATCTCGGCGCGGATCACATCGTCGATCACTTCGGGGACATCCCGAAGCAGATGAAGGATATCGGCTTCCCGCAAGTCGATTACGTGCTGATCTTCAACGACACCGACAAGCATTTCCCCGCCGCCGCCGAAGTCATCAAGCCGCAAGGCGCGATCGCGACGATCGTCGAGAACGCGAAGCCGCTGCCGGTCGAATTGCTGAAATCGAAGAGCGCGGCGTTTCACTGGGAGTTCATGTTCACGCGTGCGATGTTCAAGACGCCCGACATGATCGAGCAGCACAAGCTGCTTTCCGAAGTGGCGCGGCTGATCGACGCAGGCACGATCCGCACTACGCTCGGACGCGATCTCGGCAGGATCGACGCGGCGAATCTGCGCGAGGCGCATCGGCTGCTGGAAGAAGGGCGCACGGTCGGCAAGCTCGTTCTGACCGGCTTCTGAGCGCGCGTTGACGAACGTCATCGACATTGCAGCGCACGCGGGTTTTCCACTAGGATGAGCCGCCATGCGGGGCGCTAGACTGAAACCGCCCTACAGCACGCTGGCGCCTCGCGGCGCCGGCCTTCCTCAGCGCTCGATACGGAGGTGGCGGCATGAATCGTCGTTCGGTCGTTCGTCGCATCGTTTCCGTCGCCGCGCTCGCAATGTTCGCGGCGACCGCCCACGCGACGCCAGGCATCAAGGTTCTCTCCGAAGCGCCCAATGACGGTCCCATCAAGTACACGGTGAAGATGACGTCGAAGAGTTTCGGCAACGAGCAGGAAACGCGCACCATCCGTTCCGGCCAGACCGATGACTTCACCTGGCAGGGCTCGGCGCCGGGCGGCGCGCAGGCCGTGCCGGATGCTTGCCCGCAGGCGGCGTCGGTGCCGAAGAGCGCGGACGGGCAGGCGGTGCGGCAGGTGCAGATCCGCTTCGCGCCGGTCGTCGCGGACAATGGTTCCGCGAATGTGCAGATCAGCTTTCGCGCCTACGCGCCGAAGGGCACGAGCAAGGTGACCGTGGGCGGCAAGACCGTGCAATGTCCGGTCGATAATCGCTTCAGCCAGATCGTGCGTTTTTCGATGCCGACGTCCACCGGCTCCAAGAAAACCGTCACGCTCGACGACGGCACGCAGTTGACCGTCACGGCGAACCGCAAATAACCGACACTGTCCGACGCGCCGATTTCCGATCGGCGCTTTTTTAGAAGCGTCGTCTGCAACTAACGGTCTTTGTTTCGGGCCGGCTCAAATTTCCCGCGGACGAGCATCGTCAGTAAAGCTTACAGATCGATGCAGCGAATCGCTTGGCGCGTAAACGCATTTGCCCAGATGCCGCGCGGATCGGCGCTCGCACACCTCTTGGCACGCTTCGTGCGATTGCATCCGATACCGCGCTGATTGCCGGCGCGAAAACCGCCTTGGCACACGCGCTTAGGCGTATCCATCGACTCGATCCGACAGCGAAGGTGCCGCGATGCCGCACATGATCTGGAAAGGCGCGATCAGCTTCGGGCTGGTCCACGTGCCCGTGCAACTCTATCCGGCGACGCAGTCGGAGAAGGTCGGCTTCAATCTGCTCGACAAGCGCTCGATGGATCCGATCGGCTACAAGCAGATCAACAAGAACACGGGCAAGGAAGTCACGCGCGACAACATCGTGCGCGGCTTCGAATACGAGAAGGGCAAATACGTGGTGATGACCGACGCCGAAATCCGCGCGGCCAATCCCGAATCGACGCAGACGGTCGACATTCTCGCTTTCGTCGACGCGCCCGACATCTCGTTTCTCTCGCTCGATACGCCGTACTATCTCGCGCCCGATCGCAAGGGCGAAAAAGTCTACGCGCTCCTGCGAGACGCGCTGAAGGACACCGGCAAGGTCGGCATCGCGAGCGTCGTGCTGCACAACAAGCAGCATCTGGCGGCGCTGATTCCGGTCGGCCCCGCGCTCGCGCTCAACACGCTGCGCTGGGGCGACGAAGTGCGCGACTTCAGCGAGTTCAAGTTCCCCGACGAAGACACCAAGAAGGCCGGCGTCACGCCGAAGGAACTGGAAATGGCGAAGCGTCTCATCGACGACATGAGCGACTCGTGGGATCCGGCCAAGTATCAAGAAACCTTCAAGGACGACATCATGGCGCTCGTCGACAAGAAGGTGAAGGAAGGCAAGGTCGCCGAAGTCATGAAGGTCGAGGAGGGCGGCGAGCAAAAGGCATCCGCTGAAATTCTCGATCTGTCGGAATTGCTCAAGCGCAGTCTGAAGAAGGGCGCCCCGGCGAAACGCGGCAGCAAGGCCGCGCCGTCCGACGACGATACCAGCGAGGAAACGGCGCGTCCGGCACGCAAGACGACGCGTCGCAAACGCGCGTGAGTCACGCATAGACGACGATGGCTGACAAACTCGAAACCTATCAGCGCAAGCGTACCTTCGACAAGACGCCCGAGCCCTCCGGCGCCGCGAAGCGGAGTGCGCGCGCAAGGAAGTCCGCGGATCACGCGTTGTCATTCGTGATCCAGGAACACGACGCGCGCCGTCTTCATTACGACTTCCGTCTCGAACTCGACGGCACGCTCAAATCATGGGCGGTGCCTAAAGGACCGAGCCTCGATCCTTCGGTCAAGCGGCTCGCGGTGCATGTCGAGGATCATCCGCTCGACTACGGCTCGTTCGAAGGCGATATTCCCGAGGGCAACTACGGCGCGGGCAGCGTCATCGTGTGGGATCGCGGGACGTGGGCGCCGCAGTCGGGCACTGTCGAGGAAGCCGCGCGCGAGTACGAGAAAGGCAAGCTCAAGTTCGTACTCGACGGCGAAAAGCTGCACGGCGGCTGGACGCTCGTGAAGAGTCACATGCGCGGCAGCGGCGACAAGGAGCAATGGCTGCTCATCAAGGAACGCGACGACGAAGCGCGTCCCGAAGCCGAATACGACGTCCTGCTGAAGAAGCCGGGCAGCGTGATGTCGACATCGCTCGGTGCGCGCGACAAAAGCGGCGCGGTACGCGAACGCACCGAACGCAAGGCCGCCGCGAAGAAAGCGCCGGCACGAAAAACGGCCAGCAAGAAAGCGAACGGACACGCGCATCCGGATATCGTCGCGAATCGCAGCGCCGAGTCGTTGCGCACGTTGTCGCACGAGCCGGCGATCGAAGGCGCGGTAAAGGCGAAGCTGCCTGCGACCTTCAAGCCGCAACTCGCGACACTTGTCGATGCCGCGCCGCCCGGAAATGATTGGGCCTACGAAATAAAATTCGATGGCTATCGCGTGCTCGCGCGCATCGACACCATCAAGGGCAAGCACGAGATTCTGATCTACACGCGCAACGGCAACGACTGGACCGCGAAGTTTTCGAAGCAGGTGAAGGCGCTCGAACGGCTCGATATCGAAAGCGGCTGGCTCGACGGCGAAGCCGTGGTGCTCGACGATCGCGGCCTGCCCGATTTTCAGGCGCTGCAAAACGCGTTCGATGTGGGACGCCCGCAGGACATCGTCGTGTATTTCTTCGACGTGCCTTATCTGAACGGCTACGACCTGCGCAACGTACCGCTCGTGCAGCGCCGCGCGATCCTGAAGGCGCTCATCGAGCCGGTGGAAGATCCCGTTCTGCGCTATTCGCAGGACTTCGACTTTCACGCCGACGATCTCCTGAAAAGCGCCTGTGACATGGCGCTCGAAGGGATCATCGGCAAGCGGATCGACAGCACGTATGTGTCGGGGCGCAGCGCCTCGTGGATCAAGCTCAAGTGCCGTCGCCGGCAGGAGTTCGTGATCGGCGGTTATTCGGAGCCGTCGGGCAGCCGCGGGCAGTTCGGCGCGCTCCTGCTCGGCGTGTACGACACGCACGGCAAGTTGCAGTACGCGGGTCGCGTGGGCAGCGGCTTCGATCACGCGACGCTCGTCGCGGTGAAGAAGGAACTCGACAAGCGCGAAGTGAAGCGCATGCCGTTTGCGAGCGAGCCGCAGGAACGCAGCCGTACGCCCGTGCATTGGGTGAAGCCCGAACTCGTGGCCGAATGCAATTTCGCGGAATGGACCAAGGAGCGCATCGTGCGACAAGCCTCGTTCGTCAGTCTGCGCGACGATAAACCCGCGCGTCAGATCGTGAAGGAAGTGCCGGCATCGGCGAAGAAAGTGGCGTCGAAAAAGGCGCCTGCAAAGAAGACCGCTTCCAAAGCCAAAGCGGGCTCGGCGGAAATCGAAGGCGTGAAGATCAGCCATCCGGATCGTGTGATCGACAAATCGAGCGGCTTCACCAAGCTCGATGTCGTCGAGTATTACGCGTCCGTCGCCGACTGGATGCTGCCGCATCTGAAGGATCGTCCGGTGTCGCTCGTGCGCGCGCCCGAAGATATCGGCGGCGAACTGTTCTTTCAGAAGCACAGCGCGAAGCTCGCGATTCCGCATATCACGCAGCATGCCGATATCGATCCGGGGCATCCGCCGCTGCTCACGATCGAATCGTCGCAAGCGCTCGTCGGCACCGCGCAGATGGGCACGATCGAGTTGCATACGTGGAACGCGGTGGCATCGAACATCGAGAAGCCGGATCGCATGGTGTTCGATCTCGATCCGGGCGAAGGCGTCGGCTGGGAACGCATGATCGAGGCCGCGAAGCTGACGAAGGACCTGCTCGCCGAACTCGGTCTCACGTCGTTCTGCAAGACGAGCGGCGGCAAGGGCTTTCATGTGGTCGTGCCGCTCGCGAAGCAGGCCGGCTGGGACGATATGAAGGACTTTTCGCAGGCGGTCGCGCAGCACATGGCGAGCGCGCTGCCCAAGCTCTTCTCGGCGAAGATGGGCATGCAGAACCGCAAGGGCAAGATCTTCATCGACTATCTGCGCAACAACCGCGGGTCGAGCACCGTGGCGGCGTTTTCGCTGCGCGCACGGCCGGGGCTCGGCGCATCGATGCCGCTCTCGTGGGACGAGCTCGATGAAGTGAAAAGCGGCGATCAATGGAACATCGGCAACGTGCGCGAGCGGCTCGATGCGTTGAAAGGCGATCCGTGGGCGGGCTATGACAAGGCGCGTCAACGGCTTACGGCCGAGATGAAGAAGCGGCTCGGCATGAATGGCTCACGCAAGTGAGCGTTCACACAGGGAGACGAAGATGAAGCAGACGAACACGACGCCCGCGAGCGCGCCCGATAGCGGACGCGAGATGGCGAGCAAGGATCGCGCGACCCAAACGCACGACGATGCATCGAACGCGCCGTTGCCTCACGAGGCGGATCAGAGCGTCGAATCGCAGCATGAACATGAACCGCGCGACGTCGGCATGCAGGCGCATGAGGACATCGAACGCGGTCTGGTCGATACGGACCGGCGGGGCGGCGACGACTATCAACGCGATACGCAGCGCGACGAACACGCAAACGTGAACAGCGATGAAGGGAGCCCGGTCAAGCGGTGAACCGAACGGTGAAAACCTTCGCGAATGGCACCGCACGGGCCGCTTGCGTAGAATGAACCGTTGATCATGAGCGAGTATTGAAGCTATCGTTTGCCGCGTTTTTTCTACCGATGCGCGCAATACATGGCACGCGCAAACCGGTAAGCCCTTCCGATGCTCGCCTTCTTTGCCCCGCCATGCGGACCGAAGCCAACTTAACGGAACATGCCACACGACCTTCTGTCCCGTCTGAAGAACGAAACCGCCGCGTGTCATGCGCGGCTCGAGACTGCGCTCGACCTGATGCGGGACGATCTGCAGGGCGACGAATACATCGCGCTGCTCGAACGATTCTATGGTTACGTCGCGCCATGGGAAGATGCGACCGCGGCGTGCATGCCGGCATCGCTCGCGGACTTTTTCGATGCGCGCCGCAAGGCGCAGCTTCTCGCCGCCGACCTCGTCGCGCTGACGGGCGAGACGCAGCGCAGCGCTTCAGTACAACACGCCGATTCGCACGACGATCTGCCGCGCATGCATAACATCGGCGGTGCGTTCGGCTCGATGTACGTGATGGAAGGCAGCACGCTCGGCGGCCGCTTCATCGCGCCTCATGTCGCCGAGCGGCTCGATCTCGTGCCGGGCCGCGGCAACGCGTATTTCGAAGGCTACGGCCCGCGCACCGGCAGCATGTGGAACGCGTTTCGCGAGATCGCGGCGGCGAGCGTTCCCGAAAGCCAGTACGACGACGCGGTGAACGCCGCCATCGCCACGTTCGAAAGCCTGCACGCGTGGCTATGCCCGGAAGCGGACGATGCCCGGCAGCGTTCGCAGTCGGTAGCGGGAGCGGCCTGATGAACGAGTCCGCAAGCGAGCCGCCTATCGCGAGGGCTTCGCACGAAGCATCGCAAGGACCGCCCGATGCCGAGGCGCGTCGTCGCACGCTCAGTTCGGGCATCGCGGGCAAGGACTGCGATGCCGAGCCGATTCATATTCCCGGCGGCATCCAGCCGCACGGTTTTCTGCTCGTGCTCGCCGACGATCTGCGCATCGTGCAGGCGAGCGAAAACCTTGCGTCGCTGACAGGCGAGGACGTCGATGCGTTGCTCGGCGAGCCGCTCGATGCCGTGATCGGCGCGGCGGGCACGCAACGCATCGCGCAGGCGGCTGGCACGTCCGCGCTCGACGATGCGCCGCTCTACATCGGTCCGATCGACGTGACGGCTTCGTCCTCCGACAATCCGCTGCGCTTCGATGTCACGATGCATCGTCATGAGGGCGCGCTCATCGTCGAGATGGAAGCCGCCGCAGCCAGCGGCGACGCCTTCGCATCGATGTATCCGCTCGTGCGCACGTTCGCGCGCGGCCTTCAGGACGCGGGGAACGTGCAGGCGCTCGCCGAGCTCGCGGTGCGCGAAGTGCGCGCGATCACGGGCTTCGGCCGCGTGATGCTCTACAGCTTCGACGAGGAAGGCCGCAGCCACGTGCTCGCGGAAGACCGCGAGGAAGGTTACCCGTCGTTCCTGCATCAGTTTTTCCCCGCATCGGACATTCCGCGGCAGGCGCGCGCGTTGTATCTGAAGCACCGCATCCGCCTCGTCGCCGACGTGAACTACACGCCCGCGCGGCTCGTGCCGAACGTGAACCCGATCACGGGCCGTCCGACCGATCTCACGTACACGACGCTGCGCAGTTTCTCGCCGGTGCATCTGGAGTACATGCGCAACATGGGCACGCATGCATCGATGTCGGTGTCGATCGTAGTGCGCGGGCAGTTGTGGGGACTCGTCTCGTGTCACGATCACGACGCGCGCATCGTGCCGTTCAACACGCGCGTCGCGGTCGAGCATCTCGGTCACATGCTGTCGTTGCAGATCGAAGCGAAGGAAGAACGCGCCGAAGGCGAGTATCTGGCCGCGCTGCGCCGCACGATGGGCCGTCTCATTTCCGCGATGGGCGAGCACGAGAACTTCGTCGCGGGCTTGCAGGCGGTGCCGAAGGACGTGTTGAGCTTCGCGCGCTCGGCGGGCGCGGCGATCGTTTTCGACGACCGGATCACGCTGCTCGGCGCGACGCCCGACGAGGACACCGTGCGCGCGCTCACGCACTGGCTCGCGGAGAACACGTCCGGCGTATGGGCGACGGATTCGCTCGCGCGCGAATGGGCGCCGGCGAAGGGACACGAGGACCACGCGTGCGGCGTGCTCGCGGTGCCGGTCTCGCAGATCTTTCGCAACTATCTGCTGTGGTTCAGGCCCGAAGTGATGCAGACCATCAAGTGGGCGGGCGAGCCGGTCAAGATAGAAGGCGCCGATGGCGCGAGCGCGCCGCGCACGAACTTTTCGCCGTGGCTCGAAACGGTGCGCGGCCAGTCCGCGATGTGGCGTCAGGGCGAACTCGAAATTGCCGGCGAATTGCGCGGCGCGTTGCTGAACATCGTGCTGCGCCGCGCGGAAGAACGCGCCGAACTCGCGACCGAGCTCGCACGCGCGAACAAGGAGCTTGAAGCATTCTCGTATTCCGTGTCGCACGACCTGCGCGCGCCGCTGCGCCATATCGCGGGTTACGGCGATCTGTTGCGCGAGCAGGAAGGCGAACGCATGTCGGACAAGAGCCGGCGCTTTCTGAACAACATGCTGGATTCGGCGCGCTTCGCGGGCACGCTCGTCGACGATCTCCTGACGTTCTCGCAGATGGGCCGCGCGGCGCTCAGACCCGCGCCGGCCGATCTCGGGCAGCTCGTGCGCGGCGTCGTCCAGGAGTTCGAGGCGGAAGGCGCGGGAAGGCGCATCGAATGGGTCATCGGCGAGCTGCCGCGCGTCACCGGCGACGCGGCTTTCCTGCAACTCGCACTGCGCAACCTGATTTCGAACGCGGTGAAATATACGCGGACGCGGGAATCGGCGAAAATCGAGATATTCGCGAGCCGGGACGGCGATGAATACGTGATCGGCGTGCGCGATAACGGCGTCGGCTTCGACATGAAGTACGGCGCGAAGCTGTTCGGCGTGTTCCAGCGGCTGCATCGCGCGGAAGAATTCGAAGGCACGGGCATCGGGCTCGCCAACGTGAGGCGCATCGTCGAGCGTCACGAAGGGCGCACGTGGGCCGAAGGCCGGCTGGGAGAGGGCGCGGTATTCTATTTCTCGCTGCCTGTCGAATTCCGCAATGCGAATGGAACGCAGGGCGCGCCAGCTACAAAGTCAAGAAAAGACCATGCTTAAACCGATTTTGCTCGTTGAAGACAATCCAAACGACCTCGAGCTCACACTCGTCGCGCTCGACAAGAGTCAGCTCGCGAACGAAGTGATCGTCGCGCGCGATGGCCAGGAAGCCATCGACTATCTCACCTGCGAAGGCGAGTGGAAGGAGCGCGCGCCCGGCAATCCGGCCGTGATCCTGCTCGACCTGAAGCTGCCGAAGATCGACGGTCTCGAAGTGCTCGACATGATCCGCTCGAATGCTTCGCTGAAGAGCGTGCCGGTCGTCATGCTGACGTCCTCGCGCGAGGAACAGGACCTCATCCGCAGCTACGAGCTCGGCGTGAACGCCTACGTCGTCAAGCCCGTGGAATTCGCGGAGTTCGTCGAGGCGATCGGCGATCTCGGCGTATTCTGGGCCGTGCTCAACGAGCCGCCGCCCGGTTCGACGCGCTTTCGGCGGCCGACGTCCACTCAATGACCGCAGCGCTCATGTTCGCGAACCCGCCCCGTCCGATGGGCCCGCAAGCGTCCTTTGAAGAGGACGTCTAGATCATGCAGCCTCTGCATCTGCTTCTCGTCGAAGACAACGCACTCGATGCGGAGTTGACGATCGCCCAGCTTGAGCGCGCGGACTACGCGGTCGATGCATCGATCGTGTACGACTCCGCGGCCTTCATCGGCGAGCTCGACAAGAAGCGCTTCGACGTGATCCTCGCCGATTTCGTGATGCCCACCTTTTCAGGCATCGAGGCGCTCACGATCGCGAGCGAGCGCTCGCCGGACACGCCGTTCATCTTCGTGTCGGGCTTGCTCGGCGAAGAACATGCGGTCGATATGCTCAAGCGCGGCGCGACCGATTACGTTCTGAAGCAGCGCCTGCAACGCCTGCCCGCGGTCGTGCGCCGGGCGATGCGCGAGAGCGCGGAGCGCGCGCAACGCATCGCGGTCGAGCGTGCGCTGCGCGAGACGGAAACGCATTTTCGCCTGCTCATCGATGCGCTCAAGGACTACGCCGTCATCACGCTCGATCCCGAAGGGCGCATCCGCACGTGGAACGCGGCGTCCGAGCGCATTCTGGGCTTTCCCGCGCAGGACGTGCTCGGCCAGTCCGCGAGCATCTTCTATGCGCAGGAAGACCGCGAAGCGGGCGTGTTCGAGGCAGAGCTTGAGACGGCGCGGCGCGAAGGCAGCGCGAGCGACGACCGCTGGCTCTGGCGCAAGGACGGCCATTCGTTCTTCGCGTCGGGCGTGACGACCGCGATCCGCAGCGAGCATGACGAGCTGATCGGCTTCTCGAAGATCGTGCGCGACGCGACCGACGCCCACATGGCCGCCGACGCGCTGCGCCTCGCGAAAGATCAGGCCGAATCCGCGAATCGCGCGAAGGACCATTTTCTGGCGGTGTTGTCGCATGAGCTGCGCACGCCGCTCACGCCTATCCTCGCGGCCGTGCGTCTCCTGGAGATGAAGCATTCGTTGCCGCGCGAGGCGCATCCGACGCTCGATCTCATCCGCCGCAATGTCGAACTGGAAGCGCGTCTGATCGACGATCTGCTCGATCTCACGAGCATCGCGCGCGGCAAGCTGTCGCTCAATTTCGCGAGCGTCGCGCTCGATACCTTGCTCACGAGCGCGCTCGACATGTCCGAGGCCGATCTGCGCACGAAGGACCTCACGCTCGACACGCGTTTCGATGCGGACCATTTCATCGTGCTCGGCGACGCGGCCCGTCTGCAGCAGATCGTCTGGAACCTGATGAAGAACGCGGTGAAGTTCACGCCGGCGGGCGGGCGCATCGACGTGCGCACCTGGAACCCTGACCCGGCGACGATCGCGGTTTCGGTGACGGACAGCGGCATCGGCATCAGCGCCGAGGCGCTGCCGCGCATCTTCTCCGCGTTCGAGCAGGCCGACGATTCGATCACGCGCTCGTTCGGCGGCCTGGGCCTCGGCCTCGCGATCGCGAGCACGCTGGCGCAGAAGCACGGCGGCACGCTCTCCGCCCATAGCGAGGGGCGCGACGCCGGCGCGCGCTTCACGCTCACGCTGCCGCTCGCCCGCGTTCAGCCCGCGCACGAGGACGAGCCGGCGGTCGAGGCCGCGAGACAGGAGCAGGGGCGCGCGCTCAGGGTGCTGCTCGTGGAGGACAACGAGCAGACGTCGTCGGCGATGGCCGAGGTGCTCGAAATGCTCGGCCACGAAGTGACGGTCGCCGTCACAGTCGCGGAGGCGCTGGAGCGCGCGAAGAGCGGGCCGTTCGATCTGCTCGTCAGCGATATCGGCCTGCCCGACGGCAGCGGGCTCGACGTCGCCCGCGCATGGCAGACCTTTCAGCCCGAGAAGCCTTCGGTGGCGATCACGGGCTACGGCATGGACGAGGACATCCGCCGCTGCCGCGAAGCGGGCTTTCGCGATCATCTGACCAAGCCCGTCAATTTCTCGCGTCTCGAAGCGCTGATTCAATCGCTCGCGGAGCAGTCTTCGAAATAGGCTATCTGCGTGCCGGTACACGAAATTTGACGGCGGTGTGGGTAGTCGTGTCGATTGACCGGCTGCCCGTTCGTTGTAGGGTATGAGAGCCGCGCCGAACCCGGCGCGCCTCATTCACTACACGGAGCCGATATGTCCACATCCGCTGTCAAGCCGATCCCCGAAGGCATGCATTCGCTGACCCCGCATCTCGTCTGCGCGGGCGCGGCCGAAGCGATCGAGTTCTACAAGCGCGCGTTCAACGCCGTCGAGCTGGGCCGCATGCCCGGACCGGACGGCAAGCTCATGCATGCCATGGTCAAGATCGGCGATTCGATGCTGATGCTCGTCGATGAATTCCCGCAATTTGGCTCGGTCGGTGCGAAGGCGCTGAAGGGCTCGCCGGTCACGATCCACCTGTATGTCGAAGACGCCGACGCCACCGTGAAGCAGGCCGAAAGCGCCGGCGCGAAAGTGACGATGCCCGTCGCCGACATGTTCTGGGGCGATCGCTACGGGCGCCTGGAAGACCCGTTCGGCCATCAATGGTCGGTCGCGACGCACACGCGCGACGTCACGCCGGAAGAAATGAAGCAGGCGATGGGACAGCAACCGTGCGCGTGACGCACGATTCCACCAACGGAGATCCGCATATGCACAAGATTTCGCCCTGTCTATGGTTCGAAAGCGCCAATGCCGAAGAGGCCGTGAACTTTTATGTCGACACCTTCAGGAATGCGCGCATCACGGAGATCATGCGTCATACGGAGTCCAGTCCGGGACCGGTCGGCAGCGTGCTCGCCATCCTGTTCGAACTGGAAGGAGAGGCGTTCCTGGCGCTGAACGGCGGCTCGGAGTTCAAGTTCACGCCGGCCATCTCGATGTTCATCAAATGCGACACGCAGGAAGAGATCGACCACTACTGGGACAAGCTGCTGGACGGCGGCCAGTCGCTGGCCTGTGGCTGGCTCACGGATCGCTTCGGCGTGACGTGGCAGATCGCGCCGAGGCGCCTGCTCAAGATGCTGCAGGACCCGGACCCGGTGAAGGCCGATCGCACGATGAAAGCGATGCGCGAGATGATCAAGCTCGATCTCCCGACGCTCGAGCGGGCCTATAACGGCGAGTGAGTTACGCGGCGCGCTTGCGGGCGTTTCGTTCGATCAGCTTCGACGCCATGAACCGGTGATCGCTCGAAAACAGCCGCCGATACGTCAGCACGACGGCCCCGACCACGCCGAGCCCCGACGCCGCCGCGATCAGAAACATGATGACGATCTGATACCGCACCGCCTGCAACGGCGACTGCCCGGCCAGGACCTGGCCCGTCATCATGCCCGGCAGGCTGACGAGCCCGACCACGGCCATCTGGTTCAGGGTCGGAATCATGCCCGCGCGCACGGCCTGGCGCGCGGGCCCTTGCGCCGCTTCCCAGCGTGACGCGCCGAGCGCAAGCGACATCTCGACCGCCGCGCGTCCCGCGGTCAGTTCCTCCGTCATGCGCTCGATGCCGAGCGACACCCCCGTCAGCGTGTTGCCGAGAATCATGCCGAGAATCGGGATGGCGTATTGCGGCTCGTACCACGGATGAATCCGGATCACGACGAACAGCCCGAACGCGCCGATCAGCCACGAACTGCCCCAGATCGACACGATGCTGTCCGCGCGCTGTCCCGCGTAGGTCCGCCGTCCGCGGCCGGAGGCGGCGAAGCCGGCGATGATCGTCATCAGCGCCATCAGCGGCAGCACCACATACCAGCGGCTGAACGCGAACACCCAGCCGAGCACATAGCCGATCAGCAGCAGTTGCACGACGGTCCGCACCGCGGCGATCAGCAACCTGCGTTCGAGCCCGAGGTCGAGCGCGACCGAGAGCGCGCCATTGACGACGATCAGCGCCGCCGCGAGACCGATATCGAAGAGACTGAGGTTCTGATAGCCGCTCATCGTATATCGCCTCCGAGCACGCCCGCGTTCATCGTCAGATGACGTGTGGCGACGCGCCGCGCCTGTTCCAGATCGTGCGACACCCAGATGCATGCGCGTTCCGCGTCCGCGTCGAACCAGGCGGAAACGAGCGCTTCGATCGAGCGCGCCGAAGCCGGATCGAGCGATGCGGTCGGCTCGTCGAGGAGCAGCACGTCGGGCGCGAGTTGCAGCACACGCACGAGCGCCGCGATCTGCGCCTCGCCGCCGGACAGATCGCTCGCGAGCTTGTCGAGGAAATCCGGGGCGCGTCCGGCAGCCAGCGCGAGCCGCATCGCCGTGTCGCGATCGAAATGCGCGTCCCGATAGGTTTTCAGCGTGAACGGATAGCGCAGATTGTCTTCGACAGTGCCATCGAGCATCGCGGGCCGCTGCGCGATATAGGCGACGCGCCGCCGGTAAGCCGGTATGCGCGAACGCGCGATGCGCTCGCCGCGCCACGTGACATGACCGGCATCGCACGCATCGAGCAGCGCGAGCGTGCGCAGGAAGACGCTCTTGCCGGAGCCCGATGGCCCGGTGATCGCCGCGCGTTGACCCGCGTAGAGCGTGAAGTCCGTGGGATGCAGAAGCATGGTGCCGCGCACGGCATCGCGGCGCACGACGCCATGCGCGGCGACGAGCTCGATCGAAGGCGAAGGCGAAGGCGAAAGGGCGGGCGATGTCGCGTCGGGCATCGTTTTTATGTGGGGTCTCGTTCTTCGAGCGGACATCTTACGGACATTCGGCGGTCCACGGCTACATGGCGCGCGTTTCGCGCGGGCACACTATGTGCTGCCGCACTCATAATCAGAAAAAACGGATGGAGCCGTCATGCCGCAGGCCAGTACGACCGGAAAAATCGGAAGGATCGTCGCATGGTTTTTTGCCGTTCTGGCGGTTCTGATCGCAATACTGGTGGTCATATTCCTGACCTTCGACTGGAACCGTCTGCGACCCTGGGTGGATGACAAAGTGTCCGAAGCGATCGGCCGCCGCTTCGAAATCACGGGGGATCTGAAAGTAGGCTGGCGTCGTCCGCCGAACGAGACGGGCTGGAAACGCTGGGTGCCGTGGCCGCGCTTCTCCGCTGAAAAAATCACCATCGCGAATCCGGACTGGACGCGTCAGAAGTTCTTCGCAACGCTCGACGAGATCGACTTTCAGGTGGCCGTGCTGCCGCTGCTCGCGCACGACATCGTCGTGCCGACGATCAATCTCGTGAATCCGTCGATCGATATCGAGCGGCTCAAGGACAATCGCAACAACTGGACGTTCAAGTTCAAGCAGTCCACCGAACCGTCCACGTGGAATCTCAAGCTCGGCGATATCTCGCTCGCGAAGGGCACCGTCGATGTGCGCGATGAAGTCACCAAGGCCGAGATGCACGTCGTCGTCGATACGCTCGGGCAGCCCGTGCCGATCGGCGATGTGATGAAGCAGCAGGAAGCGGCGTCCGCGAAGTCGTCGTCGGAGATGGTCGGCAAGAGCGGCGCGGCGAAGCTCAATAAACAGGCCGATGCGGCCGCGGCATCCGAAGCGTCGGCGGCGTCTGCCGCGTCCGCTGCCGCCGCGGCGAACGCATCCGCGCCGAATCCGGCGAGCACGTCGGCGAATACGAGCATCACGACCAAGGAAGGCCCGAAGCCGCCCATTCCGCCCTACGCGTTCGGCTGGACCGTGAAGGGCACCTACAACGGCGGCAAGGTTTCCGGCGACGGCAAGCTGGGCGGCGTGCTCGCCGTGCAGGACGCGACGCGTCCGTTCCCGGTTCAGGCCGACGTGCGCCTGGGCGACACGCATATCGCGTTCGTCGGCACCGTGACCGATCCCGCGCATCTGGCCGCGCTCGATCTGCGGCTGTGGATTCAGGCCGTGAGCATGGCGCATCTCTATCCGTTCACCGGCGTGACGCTGCCCGAGACGCCGCCGTTCGCGACCGAAGGGCGGTTGACCGGCCAGTTCCGCGAAGACGGCAACGTGTTCCATTACGAGAACTTCACCGGGCGCGTGGGCGGCAGCGACATCAACGGATCGCTCGTGTATGCGGGCAGGAAGCCGCGACCGCTCTTGCAGGGCGAACTCGTGTCGCATCTGCTGCAGTTCAAGGATCTCGCGCCGATCATCGGCGCCGATTCGAACGCGAGCAAGGCCAAGCGCGGCGAGACGGAAAAGCAGCCGGCGTCGAAGGCGCTGCCGACGGAGGAGTTCAAGACCGATCGCTGGAAGGCTATCGACGCCGACGTGAAATTCACCGGCGAGCGCATCATCAAGGATCCGGATCTGCCGATCACGAACCTGTACACGCATGTTCTGATGACGAATGGCGTGCTCTCGTTCGAGCCGCTCAAGTTCGGCGTGGCGGGCGGCTCGCTCGCATCGAACATTCATCTCGACGGCAGCACCACGCCGCTGAAGGGCCGCGTGTCGGCGCAGGCGCGGCATCTGAAACTGAAGCAGCTTTTCCCGACCGTCAAGACGATGCAGTCCGCGCTCGGCGAAGTCAACGGCGATGCTGCGCTCTCGGCCACGGGCAACTCGCCCGCGGCGCTCGCGGCGACATCGAACGGCGAAGTGAAGGCGCTCATCACGGAGGGCACCGTGAGCCGCCTGTACATGGAGGCCGCCGGGCTGAACGTGGCGAACGTCGTCTATGAAAAGCTTTTCGGCAAGCGCGACGTGAACATCAACTGTGCGGCGGCGGATTTCGTCGTGACCGACGGCGTGCTCGATTCACGCGTGTTCGCGCTCGATACGGACGACGCGGTCATCAACGTCGATGGCACGATCAATCTCAAGACCGAGGACATGGATCTCGGCATCCATCCCCACACGAAGGGCCTGCGCATTTTCTCGTTGCGCTCGCCGCTGTACGTGAAGGGCACGTTCAAGGATCCTCATATCGGCGTGAGTCCGGTGCTTGCGCTGCGGGGCGCCGCCGCGGTCGGGCTGGGACTGATCAATCCGTTCGCGGCGCTGATTCCGCTCATCGCGCCGAGCAACAACAAGCCGCTGCCGTGCCAGCAGATGCTCGCCGATATCGGCCGTCCGCCGAGCGCGCCGCCCGCCGGGCAGAAGCAACAGGCAAAGGCAGCGCCGGCGTATATGTCGTCGGATGCGGCGGCGAGCGGCGCGGCGAAGGACAAGGGCGCGAAGAAGCCCGCCGCGCCTGCGCCGGCGAGTGCGGCGCAGTATCGGGGGAGTTGAGCGGTCGGCGCGGGCTGGCGATTGCTTGCTGCTGTCGCGCGGTTCTTCTAAGAACCGCGCTTTATCAACTGCTTCGAGCGCGTTAGTCTGGTTCTGCGCGATTCTTTCGACTTACGGCCTCGGCGTAACATTCCGGTCCGAGGTTCATGCAACCAGTACTACGTGTGCTTGGCACGGTTGCGCTGCTCCAGTTCTTCGAGCAATAGCGGAAAGCGGTGAATCGTTATCTGCCTCAGGTTTGTAGCGCGTTTCAAGCTGTCAAAATCCGGTCCGTCGAACTCATTTTTCCCTAAATAGTCAATATCTATGTAGACATCGAATGGAGAATCTTCGGGGAGTGGGAGCCGATAAATCAACGTTATCATATCAGGGTTTCCGTTCGGGACGATATTCGGGTTAAAGAAATTGCTTTCCTCTCTGCGCTGTCCGTCGATCAATTCCCCTCTTACTACTCTATGTAGCCCCAATATATTCTCATAGTTTTCTTTCGGAATAACGGTGTCCAGTTCGGGGCTGACTGTTAGCGTGAAGGCCTTCGCGCTGCCATCATCTATGCTGGATTCCAGAGAAATTGAGGCGAAATCTGGAAAGTAATCCAGAGATCGCACTTTTCTCACAACGTTGTCCAGCTTGGGTCTGCCGAATGTGCGGATTAATTCCTCTGAATCAGCTCGTCCACGCGCCCAATCCAAGCCAAACTTCAACCACTCCAAGATCTTTCTCTGCTGCTCGGCGCTAGCCATCTTGAGATTGCTGGGCATATCACTTTTCCCGCTCGGAATGTTCTTTGCCGGCACTTGTGTGTGCGACGTACTCTGCAGTGCGGCTGTCCGTGTCGAACTTGGGGCTGCACACGTCAGGTTCGGGAAGAACAAGCTCACCGCTGACGTTAAGATGATCCCAGTAACAGCCAGCGACTTCCTCGCTGAAAAACGCATCATCCTCCCACGGACGACCGCTGTAATCGACGTTACGCCGAACTGAACCGACTGCCATGTCGTCGACATCAACTGCTGTCCCTCCGAGGCCGGTATGCTTCATTAGATCGATCACAAATTCTCTTGCTTTTACCAATTCGTCGGCCATTGCGGTTTCGTCCTTCACGAATGCCGGACGGCTACCATTTTGTCGATTGAATCCTAAATAGAACCAATAATAAGAAACAGCCATTCTCTTAATGCTGATCAATGTCGCAATGTTTTCTGGAATAGGTTGTCTCGCAGTTATTTTGACAACATGTTTGGCAGCCACATTAATCGCTTCTTCGTTGGGCCAGAACGCAATGTTACGTAAGTCGGGTAATATCTTGTTTTCTTTCCCGGTCTGACCACAGAAACTTTCGGGCTGCGTCTGCGCGAGCGCGTACATCCAGAAACTTTGCTGGCAATGTCTGGTTTCGTGGTAAAGCGTCATTGCGAGCGTCCGGATACCTTTAAGGCGCAGCGAGCGAGCACCTACATCATTCATATCACCTTTGAAAATATCGTCCAGGCGGTCGGTATTAATGCACAGATCCCATCGGGCAGCTGTAAAACCCCCTTGTGAGTTGGAAATATTTCGGTTGTCGATTGAGACCTTGAAAGATTCAAATTTAATTGATGGTAACGCGGTGTCAGGCAGGGCGAACCCGCCAACAGAGCTCGTGAGAGCATCGTACAACACTGAAGCAATCAAACTGGACATCTCGCGCGCCGAGTCCGGACTGATCGGCCACGCGAGCTCGACTTTTACCTGTTTTTCATCTTTGCCAAAATACCCATCGCCCCATTTGACCTTATCCAGCAGGCATTGATGTATCGCTGCTGCATACTCGCTCGCTACCGGATACGCCAGCTTTCCCGTTTGAACGTCGTGGGCCACAGAATATCGCATGCCCCAGTTGTTAGGGCTGCACTTTGCCAGGCTGGCGTATCGGCCTAGACTTGTCGGCTCATTCTGATTCTTTTCAGCATTTTTTGAACCGAATTTCTGAACGCGTTTTTCCATTGTCAAAGGCAGAGGGGAGGCCATGACATCGGAGTTTTGCGTCAGCGCGGCACGCGAAATTCCGAGGGGATTCTCTGTGCCGTCAACATGCAAAATCTCTACCGTAGCAAACTGAACGGCCGCCGAGAGTACCAACGACGTTTCGCCCCGCGCATTCGTCTTGCCTTTTATAACAGCACCGTCATCGAGCGTAATCCGATAAGGTTGCTCAGGAAGCCGAAAGCCCGATCCGTGTTCGATCAGCACGAAGTGCTCGGCCACCTTCGCATCTTCGATATCGGTCAGCGGCATCTTCATCGGCTTTTCCTGCGGCGCGTCTGTCGCATGGCTCGCCGCATGAACCCGGAACTCTCCACCGGTAAAGCCGCGCAGACCTTGCGGACTGATCTCGATGACGCTCCCACCGCCATTGATGCGCACGCCCTTGGCGGCGGTGAGATTGATCCACCCATCCGCGCTCACGATCTCCACG
>NZ_JARUXO010000001.1:1572050-1591499 GCF_031451275.1 Caballeronia sp. LZ029 | reverse complement strand
TACAGCGCAGCCCGAGGGTGCGGGGGTGAGTGGGTTTTGACATGCCGGTCTTGTCGCCCAGGGGCGCGAGCGCTCGACCGTTTGCGTTTTTCACTGCTTGTTCTCTTCGAAGATGACCCGTATGCGGGTCACGTTATTGTTGGTTCAACGCACTGGCGGGGACTTCTGCACATAGTGAGGAGTATGTAATACCTGGCTTGTGCAGCCACCCGCGGCCGGGACGGTAGCTGGTCCAAGTAGGTCCATCAAATCGGAAACATCTGAAAGTGATGTGTGGCACTCGCTGGAATCCGACGAATTACAGCGAGTGCCACTGCCGAGATTGGCTTGGCGGCTTGCAGACAGTTCTACTTAAAACGCGTACCGCACGCCCGCGAAAATGCTACGGCCTTCGCCCGGATAGAAGATCGCGGTCGACGACGCCGTTTGCGCATTCGCAATGGTGCTGATGTCGCTCACATAACGCTTGTTGGTCAGATTGCGCGCATCGAGAAAGACCGAAAGGCCATTGCGAAAATCCATCCCCGCCTGCATGCCCAGCAGCGTATAGCCCGGCACGCGCAGCGTGTTGGCGTCGTCGGCCCAGGCGCCCGCGGGCACCCAGTCGACCGATGCGGACACGTGAAAGCCGTTGGGCCGCGAGTAGCCGAGCACCGCGCGAAGCACGTTGACCGGCACGCCCGCGATGCGGTTGTTGCCGTACTGCGGATCGTCCTTGAAGCGGAAGTCGCTCAGGTTCCACAAGCCGGACAGCGTGATCTTGTCGCCCGCGCCCGCGTGCGTGATATCGCGCCACACATCCACCGACACGCCCGCCTCGATCCCCTGCAGCACCGTCTTGTTCGCGTTGAACGTCGATGCCGGGATGTCGGGATTCGTCGTGTACTGAAGCAACTGGTCGCGCACGAGCGAGCGATACGCGGTGACATCCCAGCTCACGCGATCGCGCGTGCCGCGCGTGCCGAGTTCGAGCGTCCACGCGTGCTGCGACGTGAGCGGCGTGAAGCGCGTGGTGTTCGCGAAGGTCTGCGTGAGATCGGTGAAATCTGGCACATCCTGGCTGCGCGTGATGTCGATATACGCCTGAATCTCGCGATTCGGTTGCCACATCACGCCGAGCTTCGGATTCACGCCGCTGAACGTCTCGCTCGCCGACTTGTAGGTCGGATCGGCCGCGAGCCCGCCGTGATCGACGTACTTGCGCACGTCGCGCAACGCCTTGAAGCCGGCCATCAGCGCGACCGTCGGCAGGAAGAACAGGCGGTCTTCGACATACGCCTCGTAGTTGTAGGCGCTTTGCGTCGAGTCGAGCGTCTGCGCGCCTTCGTTGCCCGACACGTTCACATACTGCCGCGCCTGCGTGGTGCCGCCGAAGAAGCGCGCGCCTGCGATGACGTCGTTGCGCATCCCGCCGACGTTGAACGTCGCGGTGTAGCGCGGCGCAAAGCCGTAGGTCCAGCCGTCCTGATCGATCACCTGAAAGATCGGGTGATAGAGACTCTTGTGGATCGCCCATGTGACGAAGTCGAGCTGGCCGACATCGAGCTTGACCGTCGTCTTGTTGGCGATGCGCTCGGTGCGCGTGTCGCGCGCCTGATCGCCGGCTAGCGCGCTCGCGGATGCCTTCGTCGGGTTGTTGAGGGCATCGGAGAGCGACAGCGTGCCGGGAAGCTGCTGATCGACGACATACGCGCCGAGATAGAAGCGCGTCTCGACGTCCGGCGTGAATCGATAGCCGATATTCGCGTTGAACTGTTCGTACTGGCCGCGCTCGTGATCGCGATAGCCGTCCGCATGGTTCACGGAGAACGTGCCGATGAAATCCAGCGGTCCCATCACGCGCGAGAACTGCGCGCTGCCTCTGACCGTGCCGAAGCTGCCGCCTTCGAGCCGCAGGATGTTGGGCGCGTCGGCGGTGTAGGCGGTGGGCGTCACGAAGTCGATCGCGCCGCCCATCATCGACGATCCATACGCGAGGCCGTTGCCGCCCTTGTATACATCGAGGGATTGCAGCGCGAGCGGATCGATCTGATAGTAGTCGCCGCTGCCGTCGGCGAGATTGGTCGGGATGCCGTCCTGGAGGATCTCCAGACCGCGCGTGTGGTAGCCGCGCGCGAGCCCCGAGCCGCGAATGGACACGCGCAACTCCTGCCCGTAACGGTTCTGCACGAACACGCCGGGCACGTTCTTGAGGACGTCGCGCAGCGTGAAGGCATAGGTGTTCTGGTAGTCGGCGCTATCGACGAAGCCTACGGAGCCGACTGTCTGATCGAGCGTCCGCTTCTCGTCGGCGACGTTTTGCGATGTCAGCGAATGTTGCGCCTGTCCCTGCACGATCACGGCGGGAAGCGTCGTGGGCTCGCCGGTTTCCGTGGTCTGTGCGAATGCGCGTGTGGCGAACATCGCGGTCATGCCGGTCACGAAGATGCTTCTTCGGGCGGAACGCTTCATGATTGCGTCCCCGCGATGTCGTGCGATCGGGACGCGCCATCGACGCGCAGATGTACGGACGGCCTGACGCCGCCCCTCGCTGAAAGAGTGAGCATGGTTCTTCTTGAATTCGTGATGAAGGAGCGCGGCGCGACGTTATGGACGTGCGACGCCATTCGATGCCGCGATGGCATCGATCCGTTTTGACGAAATCAGATGAGAACCGGTGGAGCGCGTGGTTGCGCTGTGGTGAACGCGGGAGCGGGACGCTCGTCGCCAATCCGCGCGACGACGACGGTGCGGCGCGCCGGAACGTCGAGCGTCGCGGATGCGCGTGCGCTCGAGATCGCGGGCGCATGAGCGAAGAAATGGCAGTAGCCGCAGGCCTGATCGTCGAGATGCGCGAGCGCGTCCGGATCGTGATGGCCGGCAGGAAGCTCGACCGTGGAAGCGGACGCATGCGCCGAACAGAGTTCGGCGCTCAGGTCGCCGACATGCGCATTCGCCGCGAGCAGTTGCGAGACCATCGGCGCGAACGTGATCAGCAGCATTGCGAGCAATGCCAGCAGTGAACCCGTTCGTTGATGGACGCGACCGCGCATGAGGGTGAAGGTTTGTTCAGATCCCGAGTGCGGGGATTATGCCATCGGGTTACTTTGTATTACAAAGCAAAACGGACAGAAATTCCTGGGATCAGACGGCGGGCATGTCGTCGCGGGTTGTCCCCACGAACTGGGGAGCACCCTGTTGAAAAGGCGCTCAAAAGTCTGCTAAATGACTGATGCCCAAGGAAAAGTCACGTGCGCCTCGTGGCGCATCAATGCGTGTCGGGCCTTGCATAACTTATCCCCAGCGCAAGGGGAAAGGGCTGTGGAAAACCGCTTGGCGACTCACCTAGTTTCTTGATTTCGCGCTGAAATCCCCGAGCGACGCGGATCGCGCCACTTTTTCGCGCTCGCGAGGCGCATCGGTGCGATGCCCGACTTATCCACATTTTCTGTGGATAGCAGTGTTGAAAAGGCGCGCGTATCGACGTTAAGTGTTTGATGAACCACGTTTTGTACGACCTGACCGAACGCGCGCACGCACCGGCGCGCATCGTTCGCGCGCCTTGACGGGATCAGATGGAAATGCCCGGTCCGCCGTTGCTGCCCAGCAGTTGCTCGACGGAATTCGCGTCCGTGTAATCCTGCTCGGGCAGCCCGTCGAACACCGTGATGACGTCGTTGGATACGCCCGCTTCCCGCGCAGCATCGACGATCGCGTCCTTGTTGGCGGGATACTTCACGAGGCGCAGCACCTGGGCGATTTCGTCGTCGATCGGCTCGTCGTTCAAGGCGTGTTTTGCGTGCGTGTCGGTCATTCCGAGGTCCAGGGTCGAGTCGGTGGAGGGCGCTCAGGTCTGCACCTGAATGGGCTGGCTCGCCATGCCGTGATTCGGCGTTCGGGACTTCGGCAGCGGCACGTGTCGCCAGCGCGCATGGTCGAGGTCCTGCGACGAAATTTCGGGCGCGGGCGGCGCAACGGGCGCGGCGTTCATACGCAGCGCGGCGCGCGTCGCGGTGATAGTGGCGGTCGATTCGTCTGTCGAACTCGTATGCAGCGGCGCGGCATAGCACGAGACCGAAACCAGGGCCATCGACAACAACGTTGAGGTCTTCATCGGGCAACCCCTCCTCACGTAAGCAGCGAAAGGCACCAAGCAAAGCCTATGCCGATGGGCCTTTGCACCGCTCGCCGTGCACGCGGTCCGTTCGGACGATGCGCACACGGGCGCGACGAGTGGGCGTCGCGCGGACATACTTCGAGTGAATTGTGAAGTCGATCCGACTCGCGCGAATCACGCGCGCACGCGTCGTTGCGCGCCGCGAAATTGCACGGCTGCGCAGTTTCAGCGCGACGTCGGGTTCAAACGGAAGTATGCGTCCAGAAGGGAGGTTTTGTACACGACGCCGAGCAGCAGCGGCTGCGTCTTTTTCTCGATCACCGGAAGCCGCTCGCCCTGAAACGCGAGGAAGTGCTGCAGCGCTTCGCCGAGCGACATGTCGGGCGTGAGCACGTCGAATTGCGGCTGAAGATAATCGGCGGCGGTCTTGGTTTTGGTGTCGTGCTCGTCGAGCAGATCGGAGGTGATGTCCTTCAGCGCGACCACGCCGCGAAAGCGCTCGGCTTCATCGACGACGTACAGATATTTCACCGGATATTCGAGGAACACGCGCGTCATGTCCTTGATGTTCGCGGTGAGCGGCACGACGGTATCCGCGGGCTTGACGAGCTCGCGCATCTGCGTTGCGGCGAGGCGCACGCGCTCTTTCTCCTCACGATTGCGGCGCAGCGTGACTTCGTACATCGACGTTTGCTCGGACGTGCGCGCGATGAAGTAGGCGATCACGCACGACACCATCAGCGGCAACATGACCTGATACGAGAGCGTCATCTCGAAGATCATCAGGATCGCCATCAGCGGCGCGTGCGTCGCGGCGGCGAGGAACGCGCCCATGCCGACCATCGCGTAGGCGAAGGGCGCGGAAGTCGAGTCCGGCCAGATCGTGTGCACGCCGATGCCGTACAGACACCCGAGCACCGCGCCGACGAAGAGCGTTGGCGTGAAGATACCGCCGACCGCGCCCGAGCCGGCGGTGGCGGCCGTCGCGATGAGCTTGAAGACGAGCACGGTGAGCAGCGCGGTCCACGTCCAAGGTTCGTGCAGGAGCGAGTTCACGACCTCGTAGCCGTTGCCCCAGACTTCGGGCCACCAGATCGAAATAACGCCGACGATCAGGCCGCCGAGCGCGAGGCGCAGCGGCAACGGCAAGGGCAGCGTCGAGAAGCGCTTCCTCGACGCCGCGAGCAGTCGCAGAAAATGCGGCGCGAGCACGCCCGACAACAGCCCGAGCACGACGAAGAGCAGCACTTCGACGCCCGTGACGGTCGGAAACACCGGCATCTCGTACGGCGGGCGATAACCCGCGAACTCGCGCATCGTGATATTGGCGACGACCGACGAGACGACGATCGGCCCGAAGCTTTCCATCGCCATCGAGCCGAGCACGAGTTCGGTGACGAAGAACGCGCCGGCGATGGGCGCGTTGTACGCCGACGTGATGCCGGCCGCCGCGCCGCACGCGACGAGCAGACGCAGGCGCGGCGGATCGAAGTGGACCCAGCGCCCGATCAGCGACGACGAGAGCGCGGCGAGCTGCACCATCGAGCCTTCCCGGCCGATGGAACCGCCGCTCGAAATCGTGATGAGCGAGGACAGGCTGCGCCAGAGACTTTGCCAGACAGGCACGACGCCATCGCCGATGGTCACGGCTTCCATGTAGTCCGTGCTCGCGTTCTTGCTGGCGTGCCGGCGCGCGATCAGCAGACAGACGCCCGCGATGAGCCCGCCGACGGCCGGCAGCAGAACGCGCACGGGCCAGGGCAGAACATGCGCGAGCGCGACGAGTCCTTCCGACGGATTGCCCAGAAGACGCTGCAGGACCTGAATGCCTTCACGAAAGACGGACGTCGCGAAGGCGCCCGCCACGCCGACGACGACCGCCCAGACGAGCATCGTATGCGAGTCCGAGAGACGGAAGAGCCGTTGCGCGCGTGTCCGGAGCTTGAGCAGGAATGAGAGCACTTTTACGAAATCGTGGAAAGCTTAGAAGCAAACGGAATAAGGGACTCGCAAGGATAGCATTGCAGGGCGGCATTGCGGGCGTGCTTGCGACAGGCATAAAAAAACCCGGCCTTCACGGCCGGGCTTCGTTTCACGGGCCGCCCGTCACCACTTCGGCGCGAACGGCGGATTCGCGTGGCGCTTGCCTTCGTCGAGCGCGTCGATCTTCGCGATGTCGTCGGCGTCGAGCTTGAGCTTCTGCGCATCCCAGTTGGCCTGCTGATGCGCCGGATTCGTCGATGCCGACAACACCACGATATCGCGCGACAGCAGCCACGCGAACGTCACCTGCGCGGGCGTCGCGCCGTGCTTCTCCGCGATGGCTTTGAGCGTCGCGTCGGTATGCGCGCGGCCTTCGCCGAGCGGCATATATGCGGTCACCTTCACGCCGAGCTGCTGCGTCGCATCGACGAGCTTGCGGTTCGCGAGAAACGGGCTCACTTCGAACTGGTTCGTGACGATCTCTTTTCCGCCCGGCGCCTTCAGCGCTTCTTCGAGCAGCGGCGCGGTGAAATTCGACACGCCGTAATGACGGATCAGACCGAGCTTCTGCGCTTCCTGCATCGCCGCGAGCGTTTCGGCGATCGGCACCGCGCCATCGGGCGACGGCCAGTGGACGAGCGCGAGATCGATCGTGCCGATATCGAGCTTCGCGTGACTGTCCTTCAGGCTCGCGACGAGCGCATCGCGCGAGAGCCGCTCCCACCAGACTTTCGTCGTGACCCAGATGTCGTCGCGCGGCACGCCGGAGTCGCGCACGCCCTGGCCGACGGCCGCCTCGTTGTTGTAGTACTGCGCGGTGTCGATATGACGGTAACCGATCTGCAAGGCGCTCTTCACGGCGTTCGTGGTTTTCGCGGCATCGACGCGGAACGTGCCGAGACCGAAGGAAGGAATCGTTTCTACCATGCTGGCTCCTGGTTTGCGTTGGGATTCGAGCGGTTCAAGCGTCCTGATCGAGTTCGGGATAGTGCCTGAAAATGCCCGACTCGTTGAACGGGATGCGCCGTTCCGAATCGACATAAGCCGCGATGTTCGGCCTTTGCAGCACCGCGTCGTGGATCGCCGCGACGCGCGGATACTGTGCGCCGAACTTCTTCATCGCGCGCGGAAAGGCGTAATGCAGGCCGTCGACGATCTGGAAGATCGAAAGATCGACGTAAGTTGCCGCATCGCCGATCATCTGCGTGTCGCCGTGCGGATTCTGCTTCAGCACGCGCTCGAAATACTTCATGAACTTCGGCACGCGTTTGTCGAGAAAATTCTGCGTGCGGATCTTGGCCGCGTCCTTCTGATCTTCGTAGTAGAGATCGGTCGCGAGCGGATGATGCGTGTCGTGCACTTCCATGACGAAATCGGCGATCGTCAGTTGCAGGCCATGCGCGACGTAGCGCAGGCCTTCGTCCTTCGGCGCGAGTTTCAGCTTCGGTCCGAGATACAGCAGGATGTTCGCGACATGCGGCACGATCAGTTCGCCGTCTTTGAGAAACGGCGGGGCGAAAGGGATGTGCGGCTCGGTCTTGCTGTTAAGGACTTTCATCATCGCGTCGGTGCCGTAGCCGTGCGCTTTCGATTCGCGGGCGACATCGATGTATTCGGCTCCGGCATCTTCCAGCGCGAGCCGGACGAATTCGCCGCGGCCCTGCAATCCGTCCCAGTAATGGAGTTCGTAAGCCATGAGAAAAGGCTCCTCGTCGAGGCGTGCCGCATCCGCGGCGACGGTTGAGTGTGCGCGTTTTTTGGCGTGCTGCGAAACGCGCGTACGAAATGGCGAGCGAGCAACACGCGTTCCCGTTTCGCGGCGACGCCATGAATCTGCGCGGATCGTGCCAAAATCGATGTTTTGTGTTTTCGACGCAGCGGAGAAGGGATGGACAAGCAAGGCTTCACCACAGGCATCGTCCACGGCGACAGAAACGTGGGCGTGGAACATGGCGGCGTGCATCAGGCGATCCACACATCGGTTCAGTACGGATTCGAGCGCGTGGAGGATCTGATCGGCGTCTTTCAGGGCACGAAAAAAGGCGGCTTCAACTACGCGCGTCAGGGCACGCCGACGACGGCCGCGCTCGAACGCAAGATCACGAACCTCGAAGAGGGCGTCGGGTCGATCTGCTTCAGCACGGGCATGGCGGCGCTGACGGCAGTGTTCCTCACGCTGTTGCGCGCGGGCGATCATGTCGTGTCGAGCCGCTACGTGTTCGGCAACACCAACAGCCTCTTCGGCACGCTGCGAACGCTCGGCATCGACGTGACGATGGTCGATTCGACATCGGCCGCGAACGTCGCGAGCGCGATCCGGCCGAACACGCGCATGGTGTTCGTCGAAACCATTGCGAATCCGGGCACGCAGATTCCCGACCTCGCGGGCATCGGCGAACTGTGCCGCGAGCGTGGTCTCGCGTATGTCGTCGACAATACGATCACGTCGCCCGCGCTGTTCCGGCCGAAGGCGGTCGGTGCGAGTCTCGTCGTCAATTCGCTGACGAAGACCATCGCCGGACATGGCGCGGCGCTCGGTGGCGCGGTGACGGACACGGGCCTTTTCGACTGGAGCCAGTACCCGAATATCGCCGATGACTACCGCCGCTCGCCGTCGAAGGAGCAAGGGCTCCTGCAGATCCGCAAGAAGGGGCTGCGCGACATGGGCGCGTCGCTGTCGTCGGAGCAGGCGCATTCGATCGCGATGGGCGCGGAAACGCTCGCATTGCGCGTCGCGAAGTGCAGCGAGAATGCGCTCGCGCTCGCGCAGTTTCTGGAGCAGCACGAGGCTATCGGGCGTGTGTTCTATCCGGGGCTGAAGAGTCATCCGCAATACGAGATCGCGCAGGCGCTGTTCAAGGGCGCGTCGTGGCTGCTGTCGTTCGAGTTGCGCGACGCGGGCCGCATGATCGACGTCGTCAACGCGTTGCAATTGCCGATCAAGGCGACGGGACTGGGCGACACACGCACGCTGATCATTCCCGTCGCGCCGACGATCTTCTACGAAGCCGGCCCCGAAGTGCGCAAGTCGATGGGCATTTCGGACGGCATGCTGCGCTTGTCCGCGGGCATCGAGGATATTGGTGATCTCATCGGCGATTTTGATCAGGCGCTGAAGCTCGCGGTGTGAACGACAACGCGAATCACGAAGCGCGCGCGTAGTAAATGTTCTGCGGATGCCGCGCTTCGGCAAAGAAGAACCATCGCTCGGCGACGAGTCCCAGATACTGCGTGACGAACGCGAGACAGAACAGCGCCACGGACTGCGCGCCGATGCCGATCAGCATCAGCAGGAACGGCACGCCGAACGCGCCGACGAGAAACGTCCACTTGATGCGCTTGATCGCTTCGGCCGAACGTCCGTGAAAGAACTCGCGCAGATTGAACGCACCCGCCGTAAAGCCGCGCGATTTCTGCACGACGTTCGGTCCTTTGATGCCCGTCGCGCTTTGCACAGTCGACTTCGGCCGCAAGCGGGCATTGCGCCTGAGCGAGGCGACGCGCGTCACGCAGCCCGCGAGCGTCAACGTGCACGCGCAAGCCGCGAGCCCCGCCGCCGACGACGGCGCGAGCCACGCGGCGCACGCGGTCGCGAGCGTGAAGCCGGACGCGCAGCCGAGCAGCACGAAGTTGACCATCGTGAGCGGCGTCGCCCACTCCTGCAGGAAGCGCAGGCATGCGTAGATCATCGCGGTGCAGACGAAAAGCGCCGCCGAAGCAATCACGCCGATCACGCCGATGACGAGCGACCACGGCGTGCCGATCCAATGCGCGATGCCGTACAGCGCATCGCACGCGAGAAACGCAGGCAGGCACAGGCATTCGCGCGAGAGCCACGACGTGCGCCACATCGCGATCGCACGCCAGGCGCGCTCCGGATGCCCGAGATGAAAGAACGAGGCGAGCAGCCCGAGGCCGCCGAGCACGACCGACAACGCCGCGCCGATGACGAAGAACATCTGCGAAGGCGCGCCGGTCAAGCCGAGCTTCGCGAACAGTTCGACGCCGACGAGCGCGATCAGCAAGCCTTGCGCGGCGCCGCTCAATGTCGTGAGAAACACGACGGAAAACGCGGGTTTCATGGTTGAGCTCCGATGAAAAGTCAGACGCGCACGGCCATCGCCGCGAGATTCAGGTCGCCGTGCGTTTCGGGCGCGGCTTCGTCGGCGGAATGGCAGCCGCATGAGCCGCCGCTGCCGCACGCGTTCACCGGACGCCGTGGCAAATAATGATTCGCGGGCTTCGTCTCCCACTCGGGCATCAGCTGATAGCCGCCGCGTTCCGCGATCGCTTTCGACACCACCGACTCCGGATCGTGGATATCGCCGAAGAGACGCGCCGACGTCGGACAGGCGAGCACACATGCGGGCTTGCGATCGCGCTCGGGCAGCGCCTCGTTGTAGATGCGATCCGCGCACAGCGTGCACTTCGTCATTTCCTTGCGTTCTTCGTCGAGCTCGCGCGCGCCGTATGGACACGCCCACGCGCAGTACTTGCAGCCGATGCACTTGTCGAAGTCCACGAGCACGAGTCCGTCTTCCTTGCGCTTATAGCTCGCGCCGGTCGGACAGACGGGTACGCACGGCGGGTCCTCGCAGTGCAGACAGGACTTCGGAAAGTGGATCGTGTCGGCAAGCGGAAACTCGCCGGCTTCATAGGTCTGCACGCGGTTGAAGAAGGTGCCGGACGGATCGGCGTCGTAAGGGCGCTGATCCGCGAGGCTGCCCGCTTCGCCGGACGTGTTCCATTCCTTGCAGCTCGTCACGCACGCGTGGCATCCGACGCAGACGTTCAGGTCGATCACGAGGGCCATTTGAGTCATGATGGTCTCCTTCAGTTGCCTGGGTTTCGCTTGATGACATTGCGCAAACGCGCCGCGAACTCGCCGCGCCCGGCGAAGTACGTCTGCACGACGCGCTGGATCGGACCCGGCATGCCGGGCGATGGGCGCATCGGCGCGAATTGCGGCAGCGTGTGGCTCGCATCGGCTTCGGCTGGATAGACGCGCACGCGCACGTCGTACCACGCCGCCTGACCGGTGATCGGGTCCGAGTTGGAGAAGCGCGTGCCTTCGTTTCCGGACGCCGGAAGCTCATCGGTGATGAGGTGATTGAGCAGGAAGCCGCGTTGCGATTCGTTGGCATCGGGGCCGAGACTCCACGCGCCCGACGCCTTGCCGATCGCGTTCCATGTCCACACCGTGCCCGGCTCGACCGCCTCGCTGTAACGCGCCATGCAGCGCACCTTGCCCCATTGCGATTCGACGTAGATCCAGCCGCCATCCTCGATGCCGTTCGCCTTCGCCATGAGCGGATTCATGTACAGCAGGTTCTCGCCGTGAATCTGCCGAAGCCACGCGTTCTGCGAGTCCCACGAGTGATACATCGCCATCGGGCGCTGCGTGACGGCCGCGAGCGGGTACGTCTTGAGGTCGGTCGTATCGAGTTCGAGCGGCGCGTACCAGAACGGCAGCGGATCGAAATACTGCTCGATGCGCGCGCGCAGATGCTCGGGCGGCTGCCGGCCTTTCGTGCGCCCTTGCGCGGCGAGGCGGAACTTCTGCATCACGTCGGAATAGAGCTGGATCAGGATCGGCTCACCGAACTTGCGAAAGCCCTTGTCGACGGCGAACTGCAGATAAGGCCCGTTGCAGTTGCGCATGTATTGCAGCGATTCGGGCAAGGTGTAGTGATAGACGCAATCGTGCTTTGCGTACTCTTCCCACTGGTTCGGATTCGGCTCGCCGACGAGCGCATCCTTGCCGTCCTTGCCGCGCCAGCCGATCAGAAAGCCCACGCCCGATCCCGGCGCCGTCTGATGATTGATGATGAAATCCGGATAGTCGCGATACTTGCGCGTGCCTTCGGGCGTCGTGAAGGCGGGCAGCTTCAGGCGGCTGCCGAGCTCGACCAGCACTTCCTGAAACGGCCTGCATTCGCCCGTGCGCGGCACGACCGGCACGCGCACCGAATCGACGGGACCGTCGAACTCGGAGATCGGGCGATCGAGCATCGACATCGCATCGTGACGTTCCAGGTAGGTCGTGTCGGGCAGGATGAGATCGGCGAACGCGGTCATCTCCGACTGGAACGCGTCGCACACGACGATGAACGGAATCTTGTACTCGCCGGCCTCATTTCTGTCGGCGAGCATCTTGCGCACTTCCATCGTGTTCATCGACGAGTTCCATGCCATGTTGGCCATGAAGATCATCAACGTGTCGATGGGATACGGATCGCCGCGCCACGCGTTCGTGATGACGCTGTGCATCACGCCGTGCACCGCGAGCGGATAGTCCCACGAGAACGCCTTGTCGATGCGCACAGGCGTGCCGTCGTCGTGAATGAAGAGGTCTTCGGGCGCGGCGGGCCAGCCGAGCGGACCGCTCGCGAGCGGCGTGTTCGGCTTGACCTGATCGGGATGATTCGGCGGTTTGGCGGACGGCGGCACCGCGCGCGGAAACGGCGACTTGTGACGGAAGCCGCCCGGCCGGTCGATCGTGCCGAGCAGCGACATCAGCACCGCGAGCGCGCGGATCGACTGGAAGCCGTTCGAGTGTGCGGCGAGCCCGCGCATCGCGTGAAAGGCGATGGGATTGCCCGTCACGGTAGCGTGCTTTTTGCCCCAGCAGTCGGTCCATTCGATCGGCAGCGTGATCTTGTGATCGCGGCCCACCTGGATCATTTCGGCGGCGAGACGTTTGATCGTCGCGGCGGGAATGCCGGTGATGTCGGCGGCCCACTCGGGCGTGCACGACGCCACCTGCTCGCGCAACAGCGCGAAGGAGGGCGCGACGGGCGTGCCGTCTTCGAGCGTGTAGCGGCCATCGAGCGCGGGCTCGGCGTCATCGGCATGATGCGCGACCGCGCGATTCGTCTTCGTATCCCACCAGAGATGATTTTGCGGGAAGAGCGCATTCGACTCGGGCGTCTCGCCGTCCTTCACGAAAAGCCCGAAGGTATCGCTCGCTTCGTTCATGTCGAGCAGTTCGGCCGCGTTCGTGTAACGCGTGACGAACTCGTGATCCCAGGCATCGGCGGCGATCAGTTCGTGGATCAGCGCCATGAAGAGCGCGCCGTCGGTGCCGGGGCGGATCGGCACCCATTCGTCGGCGATGGCAGCGTAGCCCGTGCGGATCGGATTGATCGCGATGAAGCGCCCGCCCGCGCGCTTGAACTTCGAAAGGGCGATCTTGAGCGGATTCGAATGATGATCTTCCGCCGTGCCGATCATGAAGAAGAGCTTCGCGCTATCGAGATCGGGGCCGCCGAATTCCCAGAACGAGCCGCCGATCGTGTAGATCATCCCGGCGGCCATGTTGGCCGAGCAGAAGCCGCCGTGCGCCGCGTAGTTGGGCGTGCCGAAGTTCTTCGCGAAGAGGCCGGTCAACGCCTGCATCTGATCGCGGCCCGTGAAGAGCGCGAACTTCTTCGGATCGGTGGCGCGCAGATGCGAGAGACGTTTTTCGAGCGTGTCGAGCGCCACCTCCCATGAGACCGGCTCGAATTGCGCTTCGCCGCGCAGTGCGCCGGGTTTTCGCATCAGCGGCTGCGTGAGACGCGCGGGCGAGTACTGCTTCATGATGCCCGACGCGCCTTTCGCGCAGATCACGCCTTGATTGAGCGGGTGGTTCGGATTGCCGTCGATGTACCGGACTTCGCCATCGCGCAGATGCACGCGGATGCCGCAGCGGCATGCGCACATGTAGCACGTCGTGGTCTTGACATCGAGCTTTTCGTTCTGGGTACGAGCGCCGTGTTCCATGAGTGCTCCTCCAAAAGCGTTTCGCGCGAGGGGGACACTCGCGCGATGGGTACTTCAGTGCATCGATCAGCCGAACAGCTTTTCGACGCCGAGCGTGATAGCGAGACCGCCGCCGACGAGCCACGCATACAGGATCGCGCCGGTGGCGAGGGCACGCGGGCCGGCCTGGCGGATCTGCGCGATGCGCGTTTCCATGCCGAGCGCGGTCATGGCCATCGTGAGTGCGAAGGTGTCGAGCGTGTTGATCGTGCTCGTCGCGACATCGGGCAGCACGTGCAGCGAGTTCACGACGACGAGCGCGAGAAAGCCGAGCGCGAACCAGGGCACCGCGATCTTGCCCTTGCCTTGCGCCGAACCGTCCGCCGACGCGGCACGCGAGCGGCTGATCCAGAAGCCGATCACGAGCAGCACGGGAACCAGCAGCATCACGCGCGTCATCTTGACGATGGTCGCGATGTGCGTCGCTTCCGGGCTCACGTTGCTCGCCGCGCCGACGACCTGCGCCACTTCGTGGATCGTGCCGCCGAAGAACAGGCCCGCGCCGAGCGTATCAAGATGCAGCCAGCCGGCGTTGAGCGCGAGCGGGTAGAGGAACATCGAGAGCGTGCCGAACAAGACGACGCTGCCGACGGCCATCGCGCTCTTGTGCGGCTTCGATTGCAGAGTCGATTCGAACGCGAGCACCGCCGCCGCGCCGCAGATCGCGCTGCCGGCTGCCGTGAGGAGCGCGGTGTCGCGATCGAGCTTCATCAGCTTCATGCCTGCCCACGTGCCGATCACGAGCGTGCTGACGACGACCAGCACCGACACCGTGAAGCCCGACACGCCGACTTGCGCGATTTCCTGGAGACTCACGCGCAGCCCGAAAAACGCTACCGCGATGCGCAGCAGCTTGCGCGCGGAGAAGTTGACGCCTGCCGCCCAGCTATCGGGCATACCGTGCCGCAACGCGTTACCGTAGATGCCACCCGCGACGATGCCGACGATCAGCGGGCTGATCCCGAGACCGGCGACAGCGGGGATGCTGGCGAGGCGCGTGACGGCGGCCGCGAACAACGCGACGAACAGGATGCCGTTGAGCTGCCCCCGTGTGGAAGACGCGGCTGGCGCGAGAGTGTGTGCGGACTGAACCGTGGACATGGATGAACCCGTTTTAGATTGGATGACTCGATGGGCTAATCCTATTCCCGATATATCAATATGAAAAATCGTGATTTAGAATGACAAGTATCGGACGAGCTGATATTTACGGAAGATGACCCCGGAACAACTGATAACTTTCGCGACGGTCGCGGAGCACGGCAACATCAGCCGCGCGGCGGTGGCGCTGCATCTGTCGCAGCCCGCGGTGTCCGGCCAGTTGCGGCTTCTGCAGGAGGAATTCGGCGAGCCGCTGTATCAGCGCGACGGCCGCGGCGTGCGTCTGACCGCCGCCGGTGAACAGTTGCTCGGCCACGCGGAGCGCCTGCGCGAGACGTTCCGCGCGGCGCATGCGCTGCGAGACGCGTTGCGCGGGCTCGAGCGCGGCACGCTGCGCATCGGCGCGAGCACGACGCCCGCGAGCTATCTGCTGCCGTATCTGATCGCGGCGTTTCACAAGCGCTATCCGGATGTCGTCGTGACGACGATAGACGGCAATACCGCCGATATCGTCGCCGCGCTCGGCTCGCTCGATATCGCGCTTGTGGAAGGCTCGCCGGGCCACGATCTGCCGCTCGGCACGACCGTTACGTCGTGGCGCGAGGACGAAATCGTCGCGATTCTGCCGAACGGCCATCCGCTCGCCGACGGGCGCGAATCCGTCACGCTCGACGAACTGGGCGAGCATCCGCTCGTGCTGCGCGAGCCGGGTTCCGGCGTGCGGCAGGTGATCGAGCGCGCATTCGCGGACTGCGACGCGCCGATGCGCGTCGCGCTGGAAATCGCGGGCGTCGAGGGCGTGAAGGAGGCGGTGCGCGCGGGCATGGGCATCGGCTTCGTCTCGGCGATGTCGATTCGTCACGAGGACAGCGCGCTGCAGCGTGTGCGCATCGCGCCCCAGCCGCTCACGCGGCGCTTTTCCATCCTGCTGCCGCATGCCGCGACGCCGTCGCGCGTCGCGGCGCGCTTTCTGGAGTTGTGCGACGAGCCGGGTTTGCTCGGCTAGGGAATTCCACTATGGCGCGTCGATAGCGGTCTGACGCACCATTCGATCTCAACACGGGGCGCTGCGGCGTCTTTTTTGAAAATCGTTTATGGAACCGGTTCCAAACTGGTTTTGGCACTGAAACCGACAGCGAGATGCAAGTGAACGATATTTCCCGGATCGATAGAGAAGGCACCGAAGTTGTGATCGTCGCGAGCGCGTTCGGCGCGGACGCGATTCGGCGCGACGGTCACGCGTTCTGGGCCGCCGCCTCGGCGCGCGCGGGTGCGGACGGCTTCGAAGTACGCCGCGAGTTGCTCGCAAACGAAGCCGACGCGCAGCCGGGATCGCTTGCACAACTCGGCGACCGTCTCCGCGCGCTGGGTTTGTGGGCCGTGTATTCGACGCCCGCGACGCTTTTTCATGATGACGGCTCGCTCGATCGCGCGGCGCTCGAACTCGCCATCGGCGAAGCGGCCGCGTTGAACGCGCGCATCGTCAAGCTCCAACTGGGCGGCACGGAGCGCGGCGTCGCGACCGATCCGGCCACGCTCGACCGATTGATGACAGGAATTGCCGCGTCGAAAGCGCGCGTCGTCGTCGAGAACGGGCAACTGAAGGCGGGCGGAACGATCGGCGCGTTCGACGCGCTGTTCGCCGCGCTGCCGGAGCAAAGCGGCCTCGCGATGACCTTCGACACCGGCAACTGGCACTGGGCGGAGCAGGATCCGCTCGACGCCGCCAGGCGCCTCGCACCGCATGTCGCCTACGTGCACTGCAAGGCGGTGATGGGCGAGGGCGCGCGCCGTTTCGCCGCGGCCCCCGCGAACGGCGACGCACGCTTTGCGACGCTGCTCGCGCACTTGCCGGGCGATGTGCCGCGCGGCATCGAATATCCGTTCATCCCGGGCGCCGACGTTTCGCTCGACGCCGACGCCACGCGCCAGGTCGCACGAATCGCGGCATTTTGAATTACACATTTTGCATTCAGCATTCATCTGCAAAGGACCCGACATGCAAGCCAAGTCTGAAGCTCTCGACGTCGTCACCTACGGCGAAGCGATGACGATGTTCGTCGCGGCTGTCACCGGCGATCTCGCGAAGGCCGGTCAATTCACGAAGCGCATCGCGGGCGCGGACCTGAACGTCGCGATCGGCCTGTCGCGCCTCGGGTTCAAGGTGGGCTGGATGAGCCGCGTCGGCAACGATTCGTTCGGGCGCTACGTGCTCGACGTGCTGGCGTCCGAGGGCATCGACGCCAGCCGTGTGACGATCGACGAGCGCTATCCGACCGGCTTCCAGCTCAAAGGCAAGTGCGACGACGGCAGCGATCCGGAAGTCGAATACTTCCGCAAGGGCTCGGCTGCGAGCCACCTGTCGCTCGACGATTACGTCGCCGACTACGTGCTCGGCGCGCGTCATCTGCATCTGACGGGCGTGGCGCCCGCGATATCGGCGAGCTCGCGTGAACTTGCTTTCCACATGGCCCGCGAAATGCGTGCCGCAGGCAAGACGATTTCGTTCGATCCGAACCTGCGCCCGACGCTCTGGCCGTCGCGCGAGGCGATGGCCGAGTCGCTCAACGCGCTCGCCGCGCTGGCCGACTGGGTATTGCCGGGCGTGTCCGAAGGACTGACATTGACGGGTCATGCGAAGCCCGAAGACATCGCCGCGTTCTACCTCGATCGTGGCGCGAAGGGTGTCGTCGTCAAGCTCGGCGCGCACGGCGCGTACTTCCGCACGGCGGATGGCGAAGCGGGCATCGTGCCGGGCGTGCCGGTCGACAACGTGGTCGATACGGTCGGCGCGGGCGATGGCTTCGCGGTCGGCGTCGTGAGCGCGCTGCTGGAAGGACGCGATATCCGACACGCGATTGCGCGCGGCAACCGTATCGGCGCGCTGGCGATTCAGGTGATCGGCGACAGCGAAGGCTTGCCGACGCGCGCCGCGCTCGACGTGCTCGAAGCAAAAGATTCCAACGACAAGACGGCCAAAGCCGCGTTCGATCTGGCTTAAGCCAGCAACCGAGAGACTCAACCGAATTGCGTTCGGAGACAACCATGCAATCCACGACTCCCAAGCTTGCGGTGCGCCGCTGGTGGGCGATCATGCCGATCGTCTTCATCACGTACAGCCTCGCGTATCTCGACCGCGCCAACTACGGCTTCGCTGCGGCTGCGGGCATCAATCAGGATCTCGGCATCAGCAAGGGATTGTCGTCGCTGATCGGCGCGCTGTTCTTCCTCGGCTACTTTTTCTTCCAGATTCCCGGCGCGATCTATGCCGAGCGCCGCAGCGTGAAGAAGCTCGTGTTCTGGAGCCTCGTATTGTGGGGCGGATGCGCGACGCTCACGGGCATGGTGAGCAACATTCCATCGCTGATGGCGATCCGCTTCGCGCTCGGCGTCGTCGAGGCCGCGGTGATGCCGGCGATGCTCGTCTTCATCGCGAACTGGTTCACAAAGTCCGAGCGCTCGCGCGCGAACACGTTCCTCATTCTCGGCAATCCGGTGACGGTGTTGTGGATGTCCGTCGTATCGGGCTATCTGGTGAATTCGTTCGGCTGGCGCCACATGTTCATTGCCGAAGGTGTGCCTGCCATCGTGTGGGCGGTGATCTGGTGGTTCATCGTGAAGGACAAGCCCGCGCAGGTGAATTGGCTTTCGGAGCAGGAAAAGAAGGATCTCGATGCGACGATGCGCGCTGAACAGGCTGCGATCAAGCCGGTGAAGAACTATCGCGAGGCGTTCAAGTCGCCGGCGGTGATCAAGCTGTGCGCGCAGTATTTTTGCTGGAGCATCGGCGTGTATGGCTTCGTGCTCTGGCTGCCTTCGATTCTCAAGAGCGGTTCGACGCTCGGCATGGTCGAGACGGGCTGGCTTTCTGCAGTGCCTTACCTTGCCGCGACGATCGCGATGCTGCTGGCTTCGTGGGCTTCGGACAAGCTTCAGGCGCGCAAGGCGTTCGTGTGGCCGTTCCTGCTGATCGGCGCGTTTGCCTTCGCAGGATCGTACTTGCTCGGCTCGACGAATTTCTGGGCTTCGTATGCGTTGCTTGTGATTGCAGGCGCTGCGATGTATGCGCCGTATGGGCCGTTCTTTGCGATCGTGCCGGAGCTGCTGCCGAAGAATGTCGCCGGTGGGGCGATGGCGCTCATCAACAGCATGGGGGCGTTGGGGTCGTTCGTTGGATCGTATTTTGTTGGGTATCTGAATGGGGCGACGGGGTCGCCGGCTGCCTCTTACGTTTTCATGAGTGTGGCTTTGCTGGCTTCTGTTTGGCTGACGCTTGCTGTTAAGCCGCAGGCTGCGGTGCGGGCGGGGGTTGCTGTGCGGTCTTGATGTTTTTTTCGTCTTTGGTGGATCCCGTGTTCGCGTCGGTCTATTAGCACTGCCCCTGTGCGGGGCGGCAGTCACTTTCTTTGCTGCTGTGTATAGACCGGGGACATAGCTGACAGATCCGCGGGGACATGGTTGACACT
>NZ_JARUXO010000001.1:1551782-1571950 GCF_031451275.1 Caballeronia sp. LZ029 | reverse complement strand
GGTGTGAAGTGCTTAGGCTGGGGATAGCTGTTTCTTTGGTTACTTTCTTTGCAGCAGCAAAGAAAGTGACTGCCGCCCCGCACAGGGGCAGTGCCAATAGACCGACACGAATTCAGGATTCCACAAAAGCCCAACCCGAAGAAAACCCCATGAAAAAAACGATCGTAGTCTACAAAGCCTTACCAAGCGACATCGAAGCCTACCTTCGCAAAACCGCCGACGTGGTGAACGTCGATCCAAACGACCATGCTGCCTTCGTGGCAGCATTAAAAACCGCCGACGGAGCCATCGGCGCAAGCGTGAAAATCACCCCCGGCATGATCGAAGGCGCCACAAAGCTGAAAGCCTTATCGACCATCTCCGTAGGCTACGATCAATTCGACGTCGATGACCTCACGCGCCGCGGCATCGTGCTCACGCACACGCCCGACGTGCTAACCGAATCCACCGCCGACACCGTCTTCGCACTGATCCTGGCAAGCGCGCGCCGCGTTGTCGAACTCGCCGAATGGGTGAAGCAAGGCCACTGGAAATCGAGCATCGGCGAGGCGTGCTTCGGCGTCGACGTACAGGGCAAGACGCTCGGCATCGTCGGTCTCGGACGCATCGGCGGAGCGGTCGCGCGGCGCGCCGCGCTCGGCTTTCGCATGAACGTGCTCTACACGAACCGCAGCGCAAACGAGCAGGCGGAAAAAGAATTCGGCGCAAAGCGCGTCACGCTCGATGAACTGCTCGCGCAATCCGACTTCGTATGCCTGCAAGTGCCGCTCACGCAGCAAACACGCGGTCTAATCGGCGCAGACGAACTGAAGAAGATGAAGCCAAGCGCGATCCTGATCAACGCATCGCGCGGGCCGACCGTCGACGAAACCGCGCTCATCGAAGCGCTGAAGAACGGCACGATTCGCGGCGCGGGCCTCGACGTGTTCGAGCAGGAACCGCTGCCCGCCGATTCGCCGCTCATCGCGATGAAGAACGTCGTCGCGCTGCCGCATATCGGCTCGGCCACGCACGAAACGCGTCACGCGATGGCGCGCAATGCCGCCGAAAATCTCATCGGCGCACTCGACGGCACGCTCACGCAGAACATCGTCAATCGCGACGCGCTCGGGCGCTGAAAGCGCGGCGTCGGGCGGGCATGCGCTAACATGCGCGATGCGAGGAGAACGATAATGACGGCATCGCGCCCGGCTTCAAGGCGAAGCGCGTGCCCAAGACCACTATGTCCGACGATCCCACATTGACCAACCGCCCGGCCGCCTACGGCGCGCGTCGCGCGACGATCACCGATGTCGCCCGCGAGGCCGGCACCGGCAAAACCAGCATCTCGCGCTATCTGAACGGCGAGATGGGCGTGCTGTCGCCCGACTTGCGCGAGCGCATCGAAGCGGCCATCGCGAAGCTCGACTATCGGCCGAATCAGATGGCGCGCGGCCTGAAGCGCGGCCGCAATCGTCTGATCGGCATGCTGCTCGCCGACCTGACCAATCCGTATTCCGTCGAAGTGCTGCAAGGCGTCGAGGCCGCGTGTCACGCGCTCGGCTACATGCCGCTCATCTGTCACGCGGCCAACGAAATCGACATGGAGCGGCGCTATCTGCAACTGCTGACGACGTATCGCGTCGAAGGCGTGATCGTCAACGCGCTCGGCGTGAAGGAAGAACTGCTGCAAGGCTTCGCGCAAGGCGGCATTCCGGTGGTGCTCGTCGATCGTTCCGTCGATGGTTTCATCACCGATATGGTCGGGCTCGACAATCCCGCCGCCGTGCAGCTCGCCACGCGTCATCTCGTCGATGAAGGTTTCGACGAGCTGCTGTTCATCGTGCAGCCCGTCACGCACGTGAGCTCGCGGCGTCTGCGCGAAGCCGCGTTTCGCGAGACCGTTGCCGCGCTCGATGCAAGCGGCTCGACGCTCGTGATCGATCTCGCCGATGCATCGCCCGCACTCACGGAACTCGACACGCGCGTCGCGGCGGCGAAAGCGGCGGGCAGGCGCGTCGCGCTTTTCGCCGCGAACGGGCCGGTTGCGCTGCGCGTCGCGGTGCATCTGAAGGAGCGTCATGGCGCCGACTGGCAGGCAAGCGTCGCGCTGATGTCGATCGACGATTCCGAATGGGCGCAACTCGCGGGCATGACGACAGTGCGCCAGCCGACGTACGATATCGGCCGGCGTGCGGTCGAATTTCTCCACGAGCGGCTCGGCGGCGCCGCGATGCCCGCGCGCGAATGTCTGCTGCCGGGCGAACTCGTCGTGCGCGCATCGACGACACGGGAAACGCAACAGGTGCAACAAGCATCACAGGGAATCTGAATGGTCAGTGTTTCGACGTTGCTGAGCCTCGCGCTCGCGACGCTCATCATCGCGGCGATGCCCATCGTGTTGTACACGAAGCTGCGGCCGCGTTTCGGCATCGTGCCGCGCGAGGCGATTCTCGGCATCGCCGTGTTCGCGCTCTTCGCGATGGTCATCGAACGCGCGCTGCACGGCTTCATGCTGAGCAATCCGGTCACGTCGGCGTGGCTCGTGAATCCCGCGATATTCGTCATCTACGGGGCGATCGCGGCGGGTCTGTGCGAGGAAGTCGGACGCTTTCTCGCGATGAAATGGCTCATTTCGCGCGAGCCGGGCGCGCTCGATCGTCACGGGCCCGCGCTCGGCTACGGCATCGGGCACGGCGGGGCGGAAGCGTGGATCGTCGGCGTGCTCGTGCAGGTGCAATGGATCGTCTATGCGGTGCTTGCGAACCGGGGCACGCTCGACGCGCACTTCGAGAGCGCGCCGCTCGAAGCGCTCGCACGCATTCATCTGGTGCTGATGAGCCTGTCGCCGTTGTCGGCGGGCATCTTCATCGTCGAACGCGCAAGCGCCTTCGTGCTGCAACTCGGCTTTTCCGCGCTGATGTGGCAGATGCTGCGCGAGCGCTCGCGTCATGCGCTCGTGTTTCTCATCGTCGCGCATGCGCTCGTCGGCTTGCCTGCCGCGCTGTTTCAGGCGCGGCTCGTGCCGCTCATCGCCGCCGACGCCGTGTATCTCGTGCTCGGCGTGATCGTCGCGGTGGCGCTCGTGCGCTACTATCGGCGCGCTGCCGCCCGGATCGCCTGAGCGCGGCCGGGCGAGCGCTTCAATCGGATTTCGATATCGAATGGACGACTATCAATACGACTGTCCGAGCGCGGACATCGACATGCTCGCGCACGTGATCTGCGATCTCTTTCCCGAGCAGACGCAGTTCGCCGAACGTAAGGACGACGAGGGCCGGACCTCGCTCGTGATTCACTACGTGGCGATGCGTTTCGGGTCGAGCGCGCGGCGCATCACCATCGACGTGCGCTTCGATCCGGCCGCGCTCGCGCGTTATCGTGCGATGCCGCCGCGCATGCACGCGCGCAGTTATGCGGTGCTGCGCGCGTATGTGGAAGCGACGCTCGGATCGCTCGAAGAGATGTACGCGGACGGTCAGACCGTGCCGCGCGAAGTGGACATCGAGATGGGCGAGGACTTCGCTTAAGCGTCGCGATAGACCTTCGCGAAGCGCGCCGCCTTCACGACGCCATAGTCGCCCGGCGCGTATTGCATGACCCAGTCGCCGGCGTCGCCGGTGAGGATGTCGCCGGCCGTGGATCGTGCGATCGAGAAGGGCTCGTGCATCTCCTTCGCAAGCACGACGCTCGGATGGTTGCGATAAGTGCCCGACTCGCCATGCGCGATGCCGCCTTCGGGCACATACTTGGCATCGAAGCGCTCGCGCGACACGACCCAGCGTTCGCCGCTGCTGCCCGTGACGATCGCGTCGCCGCTCGCATAGCGGTTCGGGCCTTCGAGACTCATGAGTTCGCCCGATGCAGCGGCGAATTCGACGGCGACGGCTTCGTCTTTCACGACGCGGCGTGCGGCGGGATCGGTGGCGAGATCGAGTTTGGACAGATTGAGCATGATGCGATCCGGAGTGACGTTGGCGGAGCGGGATCGTAACGGCAATCGCGCCATTGTGCACCCGTCGCACGAAAAAAAGCCCGCATCGCGCGATGCGGGCTTTCCGGTTCGACGACCGTTCAGGGCTTCGTCGTCGATGCCGCGTCCGCACCCGCCGCATGCGGACGACGATGCGCGTGGGTGTGCTTCGCCTTGCCGTGTTCGTCGCGGAAGCTCGTATCGGCGAGCTTCTTCTGCTCGGGCGAAAGGCTCGCGTAAAGCGGCTCGAAAGCTTCGACGAGGCGCTTCGTGCCGTCCGCGTTCGCCTGGGTGATCTGCTCGTATTGCTTCATGTCGTCGAGCGCGGACATGGTGTCGCGCTGCGCGATGCGCTGACGATACAGATCGGCCATCGTGCGGCCGTTGTCGCGCATCACGTCGGCGAACTTCGACCACTGATCTTCCTGCTGCGGCGTGATCTTGAGGCTCGAATGCAGATCCGCGATACGCTCCTCGACGCGCGCCTCGCGCTTGCTGGCGGCCGGAGCGGATGCCGCGGTCTGCGCGGCGGGCGCCGACGCCGCGGCGGGCGCGGACGTCTGCGCGAAAACCGGGCTCAAAGCACAGAAAGCGGCCAATGCAACGAGTGTTCTTTTCATTCGGGTTACCTTCGATCGATATGGAGAGCGGCGTGCTTCGTAAGCTGCGCTGAAAGGCAGCGCGATGAGCACGCCATCGGCGGATATTAGTATCACGATTGCATGCGAATTCGCCTGCATTGCCACAACTGCTTACATTCGAAACGTCTCTGGAAAAAACGCAGTGGATACCTTGTTGAGCATGAGGGTCTTCGTCGCCATCGTCGAGGCGGGGAGCCTGAGCGCCGCGGCGGAGCGCTTTTCGATATCCGCGCCAATGGCCGGCAAGCATCTTCAGGCGCTGGAAGCGCGGCTCGATGCGCGGCTTCTCGTGCGCACGACGCGGCGTCAGAGCCTGACCGAAATCGGCCGCGAATACTACGAGCGCTGTCGTCGCATTCTGACGGAAGTCGATGCAGCCGATTCGCTCGCCGAGTCGATGAGCGCGACGCCGCGTGGCGTATTGCGCGTGACCGTGCCGCTCACCTACGGCGTGCAGTTCGTCACGCCCGCCGTGACCGAGTTTCTCGCGGCGTTCGCGCAGATCAGCGTCGAGCTCGATCTGACCAACCGCATGGTCGATATCGTGGAAGAGGGTTTCGACGCGGCCGTGCGCATCGGTACGCTCGCCGATTCCAGCTTCGTCGCGCGTCCGCTCAAGCCGTATGCGATGACCGTGTGCGCGTCGCCTGCCTATCTCGCACGCGCGGGCACGCCCGCGACGCCGGCTGATCTCGCGGGTCACGAGTGCCTGGGTTTCGTGCATCTGGGCCGCGAGGCGGGCTGGCGGCTCGAAGGCGAAGATGACGCCATGCACGCGCATCGCACGCAGTCCGCACGCTTTCGCGCGAACAACGGGCAAGCGCTCAGAAAGGCGGCGCTCGCGGGATTCGGTCTCGTGCTTCAGCCGCATGCGCTCGTCGAAGACGAGCTGAAAAGCGGCGCGCTCGTCGCCGTGCTGCAGGATTGCCTGCCGAAACCGTCTCCCGCGCATCTCGTCTATCCACGCGATACGCGCGCGACGCCCAAGCTCGCGAGCTTCGTCGATTTCATGGTGACGAAGCTCGGCGTGTGATCGCGTGACCGTGTGATCGCGCGATCGTGTGATACGGGATTCGTTTCACGACGTCTCGGCGATAATGCAAAACACAAAACGCCGAATGCCAGATGGCATTCGAAACGCATAACGCAAAACAAAAGATGCCAACGGAGACGCACACATGAGACCGCCGCGCCTCGACCAGCTCGACGACATCGATCGCAATCTCGTCGCGCTTTTGCAGATGAACGCGCGGGAGAGCGTCGCGAATCTGGCGCGGCAACTGGGCGTCGCGCGCACGACGGTCATCGCGCGCATTGCGCGGCTCGAAAAGAACGACGTGATCGCGGGCTACGGCGTGCGGCTCGGGCAGGACGTGCTCGATGCGAGCATTCAGGCGTATGTCGGCATCAAGCTCACGCCGAAGTACGGCCGCGATCTGCAGAAGCGCTTTGCGCGTATGCCGGAGATTCAGTTGCTCTGCGCGGTGAGCGGCGAATTCGATTACGTCGCATGGCTGCGCGCCGATTCGCCCGACAGGCTCAACGACCTGCTCGACGAGATCGGCGCGCTGGAAGGCGTCGAGCGGACCACGACCTCCATCATCCTCGCGCGGAAGATCGATCGTGTCGGCTGAGCTTTCGCTACATATCGCAGCGTTCGATCGTCGAAACGACGAAAAGCATCGTCGAAGCGCATCATTTTGCGTCTAGGATCAGTATTCGCGCGCTCCTAAACTGTGTGAAGAAGGGCATTGGATCGCCCGCCATCCGCACACATAAAGGAGATGAATATGAAAGTGGCCCTCGTCGGCGCCGGATTGATCGGACAAAGCATTGCCCATTTGCTGCGTGAAACGGGGGATTTCGACGTCGTCGCGTTCGATCGCGACGAGCACGCGCTCGCGCTTCTCGATGCGCAAGGCATCCCGACGCGCCGCGTCGATTCCGCCGACACGCCCGCGCTGCGCCAGGCATTGATCGGCTTCGATGCGCTCGTCAACGCGCTGCCGTATTACCTCGCGATCAATGTCGCGTCGGCGGCGAAAGCGGCAGGTGTGCATTATTTCGACCTGACCGAGGATGTGCGCGCCACCCACGCGATCCGCGCGATCGCCGACGATTCCGAACTCGCGTTCATGCCGCAATGCGGGCTCGCACCGGGATTCATCGGCATCGTCGCACACGATCTGGCGAAGCGTCTCGACGACGTGCGCGAGGTGAAGATGCGCGTCGGCGCGCTGCCCGAGTTTCCGACGAACGCGCTGAAGTACAACCTCACCTGGAGCATCGACGGCCTTATTAATGAATATTGCCAGCCCTGCGAGGCGATCCGCGAAGGTCGCACGCAATGGGTGCAGCCGCTCGAAGGCGTCGAACATTTTTCGCTCGATGGCATCGAGTACGAGGCATTCAATACGTCGGGCGGACTCGGCACGCTGTGCGAAACGCTCGCGGGCAAGGTGGAGTCGCTCGACTACAAGTCGGTGCGCTATCCGGGGCATCGCGACCTGATGAAATTCCTGCTCGACGATCTGCGCATGTCATCCGACCGCGACGGCCTCAAGACGATGTTGAAGCGCGCGGTGCCATCGACGGCGCAGGATGTCGTATTGATCTTCGTCACGGTGACGGGCATGCGTCGCGGACAACTCGTGCAGGACGTGTTCACGCGCAAGATCTTCGCGAAGGACGTGTGCGGCTTGCCGATGAGCGCGATCCAGATCACGACCGCCGGCGCGATCTGCGCGGAACTGGATCTCTTCCGCGAAGGCGTGCTGCCGCAAAGCGGCTTCGTGCGTCAGGAGCAGGTGCCGCTCGACGCGTTCCTCAACAACCGCTTCGGCAAGCTGTACGAAGGCGCGAACGCGGTGGTGACGGCGCGGCAACTGGCCGCTGCCTGAGCTTCGCTACGTTGCGATCAGGCGTGCGAGCAATGCGTCGCGCGCCTGATCGGACGGCGCGGTGTTGTCGAACATGACGAGCGTCTGCGCGAGCGCCGCGTTCGGCGCGAAGAGCCGCTGACGATATTCTTCCCAATGCGCGAGCTTGTACGCATCGTTCGGATCGCCTCGCGCGACGATGCGCTCGCGCGCCACGCGCTCATCCACATGCACCCAGACGACGCGAATGGCGACATCGTCATCGATGCCGAGCCATGCGCGATCGAAGAGGCGTGCGCTGCGCACCTCGCGCGTGAGCGGCGCAACGATCACGACACTCACGCCGAGCGCGAGATTTTCAGCGGCGGTATCGACGAGACAGCGATACTCGGGATCGCGAAAATGTTCGATGAAAAGCGGGCTGTCCCGATCGTGCGGATCGCCGGTCAGCGCACCGATCGCTGCCGCGCTGTAGGCGCCGTAGAGCGTGTCCTTGTCGAGCAGGCAGAAGGGCTCGCCGGTCGCCTGCATGAGCGGCGCGAAAAGCTGCCTGGCGAGCGTCGTCTTGCCGGTGCCGGCATGACCGCAGAAAAAAATCAGATACTTCACGCCTGATCGGTCCTCGACAGAAGTTGCGACGCTCATTCATCCGGTCGCGCGCGCTGATAACGGTTCATGAGCGGCGTGGCGGTGATGCCATGCACGATCACCGAAGCGACGATGGTCGCGATGACGAGCGGCACGAGCGGCGCGGCCACGTCACGCGGCGCATGCTCGAGTGAATAAAGCAAATAATAGAACGAGCCGACGCCGCGTATGCCGAACCAGCTCATGAGCCGCCGTTGCGCGCCTGTCGCATGCGAGCCGATCAGCGATGCCTCGACCGCCGCGGGCCGCAACACGAAGAATAGCGCGACGATGAGCGCAGCCGCTTTCCAGGTGAGCAGGTCGCGCCACATCGTCGCGAGCACGGCGCCGACCATCAGCATGACCGCCACTTCGGCGATGCGTTCCAGCTCGATCGTGAAGCCGTGCACGCGCTCGGCCATGAACGCGTGCGCGCGCGCCGGATCGGCGGCGGCGGCCCCGACATCCTCTGCGTCGATGTTGCCGACCGCCTGGCGCGCGGACTTGCCGCCGCTTTCTTTCTGCTCGACACGGCGCATCGAGAGGCCGGCCGCAAAGACCGCAAGAAACGCATAGGTATGCAGCAACTCGGCGACGCCATACGACAGCGCGATCAGCCCGAGCGCGTAGAAACCTTCCGGCCCGAGCGCTTCGCCGTGACGCGTGCGCAGATAGGCGACGAGCCGCACCGACAAGGCGCCGAGCAGCCAGCCGCTCACGAGCGCGCCCGCGATGCCCCACATCGCCTGCAACGCGAAGCTTCCGAGCGACGCCTGGTTCGGGGTCGCCTCGACATTGCACACCGCGATGCCGAGCAGCGCGAAGGGCAGTGCGATGCCGTCGTTGAGCCCGCCTTCGCCCGTCAGCGAAAAGCGCAGCAAGTCGATGTCGCCGGGTGCTTCCACCTGCACGTCGTGGGCGAGCACGGGGTCGGTCGGCGCGAGCATCGCGGCGAGCAGCAGCGCCGGTCCCCAGTTGAGCCCGAGCGCATATGCGGCAAAGAGCGTGAGGACGGCGACCGTGAGCACCATCGCGACGAAGCCGAGCCGGATCGGCAGAATCCAGAGGCGGTCGATGGGCGGCACGCGCAGCCGCAGGCCGATCGCGAACAGCGACACGAGCATCGCGACTTCGGTGATGCGCCTCAGAACGGTTGCATCGGCCGCGAGGTCGAGCGTCAGCAGATTGGCCACGCCGGGGCCCATCGCGAAACCGATCGCGAGATAGAACATCGCGGTGCTGATCGGCAGGCGCTTGAACGTCGAGCTGGCAAGGCCCATGAAAATGAGCACGCCGCCGACGACGAGAAACCAGATCGTCTCGATCATGAATGCCTTCGGACTTCGTGTGCTGATGGTTGAGCGGAGCGCGCGCCGTGACGCGCGTCACGTTCGTAACAGCGACAGCACGCGCCATGCCCGTTTGCGCGGGGCACGCCTTGGACAGCGTGTCTGACTGTTCATCGACTTGCGCGTAAGATGCATTTCGATGGCGGCATCGCGATTCGTCATCTGCTTCATTCGCACGGAGAACCCAGCATGGCACAGCATTTCGATGCAGTCGTCATCGGCACGGGGCAGGGCGGTTCCCCGCTTGCCGTGCGGCTCGCGCAAAGCGGCAAGCGCACGGCCGTGATCGAGCGGCATCTGTTCGGCGGCACTTGCGTGAATGTCGGCTGCACGCCGACCAAGACGTACGTCGCGAGCGCGCGCGCCGCGCATGTCGCGCGCACGGCGGCGCAGTATGGCGTGATGATCGGCGGTGATATCACCATCGACATGGCGCGCGTGAAGGCGCGCAAGGACGAGGTGATCGAAGGCTCGCGCACGGGCATCGAGAAGTGGCTGCGCGGGACGAAGAACGTCACGGTATTCAGGGGACATGCACGCTTCACGGCGCCGCATACGCTTTCCATCGAGGCGAGCGACGGCTCGACTCAGGACATCGACGCCGATCTCGTTTTCATCAACACGGGCACGCGCGCGGTGGTGCCGAAGGTCGATGGGCTCGAACGGGTGCCGTATCTGACCAATTCGACGATTCTCGAACTGACCGAAGTGCCCGAGCATCTCGTGATCGTCGGGGCGAGCTATATCGCGCTCGAATTCGGGCAGATGTTCCGGCGCTTCGGCAGCCGCGTGACCTTGCTCGTGCGCGGCGAGCGCATTCTGACGCGTGAAGATGAAGACGTTGCGCGCGCGATGCAGGACGTGCTCGTGCGCGAGGGTGTCGTGTTCCGGTTCGGGGCGCAGATCGGGCGCGTGGAGCCGTCGTCGGGTGGCATGCGCATCGTTTGCGGCGATGAAACCATCGACGCGTCGCATCTGCTCTTCGCGACGGGACGCACGCCGAACACCGACGATCTCGGTCTGGAACATGCGGGCATCGCGGTGAACAGGCACGGCATGATCGATGTGGACGGGCAGTTGCGCACGCAAGTGGAAGGCGTGTATGCGCTCGGCGATGTCAACGGGCGTGGTGCGTTCACGCATACGTCGTGGAACGACTACGAGATCATCGCTTCGAATCTCCTCGATGGGGAGTCGCGAAGCGTCGATACGCGCATCATGGCTTATGCGGTGTTCGTCGATCCGCCGTTCGCGCGAGTGGGGATGAGTGAGGAAGAGGTGCGCAAGGACGGCCGCGCGGCGCTGATTGCGACCATGCCGATGTCGCGGGTGGGACGCGCGAAAGAGCGCGGTGAAACCGATGGTTTCATGAAGGCGCTCGTCGATGCTAGGACGCAGAGGTTTTTAGGTGCGGCGATTTATGGCATCGAAGGGGATGAGGTTATTCATACGTTCATCGATATCATGAATGCGGATGCGCCGTTTATGACTTTGCAGCGGGCTATGCACATTCATCCGACGGTGAGTGAGTTGATTCCTACTTTGCTTGAGGGGTTGAGGCCGTTGGGGTGAGGTTTTTTTGCTTTCGCCGGATCCCGTTATCGTGTCGGTTTATTAGCACTGCCCCTGTGCGGGGCGGCAGTCACTTTCTTTGCTGCTGCAAAGAAAGTAACCAAAGAAAGCAGCTTCTCATCGCCCGCGGTCACACGCAGTTTGGCCATGTTTGCCAGCAGGAAGCGGCACTCGCCTAAGTGTCGCCCTCGAAGGACCAATCGGGCTTGGCTCGCGCACGGTCTGCCGCACCAAGTGTTTTAGCGCGCTGGTTCAGCACGAAAGAGCTTCGGCACAGCGCTACGCGCTGCCGTTGGGTCTGCGAGGGAAACCGAAGAGGGAGCGCGCGCACCCGATTGACCCGTCGGCCGCGAAGCGGGCTGGAGCCATTTTGTGCTGAACCAGTTTGGTGTGTGGTGCGATGTGACAGACCGTGCGCGAGCCAAGCCCGATTGGGCCTTCGAGGGCGACACTTAGGCGAGGGCCACGCGCGGCTGGCAAGCATGGCCAACGTGCGTGTGACCGCGGGCGGTGAGAAGCTGTTTCTTTGGTTACTTTCTTTGCAGCAGCAAAGAAAGTGACTGCCGCCCCGCACAGGGGCAGTGCTAATAGACCACCACGATGACGGGATCCGGCGAACGCGAAAAAAACAACCCCTAAACCGAAGGCTTAACCTCCCCCTCAACCACCCCATGCGCGGTCCGCGTCTCCGGCATCGCAAGCCAGACCATCAAAACCGCGAGCGCCCCCGCCCCGGCGAGTCCGAAGAAGCTCATCGCAGTACCAAAACGATCGGCGGCAAACCCGGCCGCAGCCGTCGAAAGCGTCGCCCCAACACCCGCCGCAAGTCCAAAAAACCCGATCGTCAGGTTGTAATGCCCGCGCCCGCCCGCGACATCCGCCGCGATGAGCGGCAGCATCACCCCGAACACCGCCGCGCTGATGCCATCGAGCATCTGAACCGGCACGAGCAGATACGGGCTGCTGACGCCCGCAAACAGAATCGCGCGCACCGGCAACGCGCAGAACCCGAGGATCAGCACCGGCCTGCGGCCCCACTTCTGCGCCTGTCGTCCGACCCACGGCGACAAAGCCGCGACGATGAACTGCGGCACGATGATGCACGCCGCAATCACGAGTTGAACGTTGTCGCCCATGTGCGCGGTCACTTCGCCGGCGGCGAGATTGAGCATCGCCGCGTTTGACAGATGAAACAGCACCACGCACGCCGCAAAAATCAAAAGCCGCCTGTCCTTCAGCAAATCGCGCAAGGATTCGCGCTCCTCGCCCTCGGGCGTGAGCTTGGGCTTGCCGGGCGGTGCGCGCGGCACGACGGGCGGCGCATCGTAGTGAATCATGCGCAGCGCAAAAATCGCCGGCACCGCGAGCGCAGCAGTCAGGAAAAACACCGAGCGCAGCGACAGATACTCGCCGAACGCGCCCATCAACGCAGCGGTAAGCGCGCTGCCGATCGACGCCCAGCGCGCATTGCGACCGAGCCGGTCACCGAGATCGGCGCGTGAGACGAGGGCGAGCGAGATCGCCGCCATCGCCGGGACGAGCATGCAGCTCGCGAAGCCGTGCAGCACTTCGGCGGCGAAGACGGGGACGAACGTCGGGCTCGCGGCGAGCAAGAGCGCGCTCACGATGATCGCGATGATCGCGGAAAGCGCGGCGAATTTCTTGTTGCGCATCGCATCGACGAGCGCGCCTGCCGGCAACTGGCTCGCCATCGCGCTGATCGTGCCGACGGAAAGCATCAGGCCGATCTCGCCCTGCGTCCACTTGTTGGCCGCGAGGTACGAAGCAATGAAAGGGCCGAAGCCGGTCTGCACGTTGGCGACGAAGAAGTTCAGCCAGTCGAGCGCGCGCAGACTGCGTGCAATTACCATGTTGTGAATCGGTTCTCGATCTCGTTATCCGTTATCTGGCCGGGCGCGCGCCCGATGCCTGTACCTGCGCCGATGCCGCGCCGGGTGTGCCCGTCGCCCCGGCCCCGGCCGCGCCCGACGAAGCCGGCGCCGACGCCGCGCTCGCCGCCGAAGCCGGCGCAGGCACGACGGGCGACACGATCTTGATCGGCTGCTCGGGCGAGTAGGTCGGCGCGGCCTTCAATTGCGCGTCGTTGAAATCCATCTGCAGTTGCCATTGCTTGTTGCGTGAGAGCACATGCAGGTCGCCCCAGTTGGCCGCGACATGCCGCTTGTCACCCGCGAGCGAGCTGGAAAGATCGAGCACGAGCGCCTGGGGCTGCGCCTGAGCATCGACGAGCACGTCCACCACGCGTCCGATGCGCGAGCCGTTCTTCTGCGCCACCGTCGAATCGACGAGCTGCATGAAATTCGCCGGCGCCTCCGCGACGGGTTGCGGCTTCGGCACCGGATCGGCCGGTTTGCCCTTCGCGGGCGGCGGGGGCGGCACGAAGGTGATCGGCGCAGTCTTCGAATTCGGCGTGAAGCGGAAGGCCGTCCACGGAAAATTGACCTTGCGGTCGCCGACACCCAGGAAGCCCGCGAGATTCACCATCATGAGCTTCGGCTTCGCAGATCCGTCGATATACATGTCCACCGCACGGCCGACGACCTTGCCGTCCGGACGCTGCACCTCGGCATCGAGCAGGCCGTGCAACTGATCGTGCTGCATGATGCGCGTCGAGATGATCTGCGGCGGAGGCGGCGGCTCGGGCGGTTCCGGCGGCGGCGCCACGGCCGGTTCCGGCGGTTTCGGCTTCACGACGCGGCGCTTCGGCTTCGGCGCGGGCGCGGGCTTCACTGAGGACGCCGGTTCCGGCGCCTGCACGGCGGGCAAGGGCTCTTCGGGCTCGCCGGAGCCGGCTTCATCGGGCGCCGGAATATACGAGTGCTCGACGATCGGCGCGGGCACCTGCTTGGGCATCAGCCCGCATGCGGAGAGCGCGAGCGCGGCGGCGATCGAAATGCTCGCGGTGAGACGCAGCGCGCGCAACGTGCGCGCAATCGCGACGATGAACGCAGCCACGCGCAGCATCGAAGCTGCGGCTGCATTGAAGGCGCTGTCCACCCGACGCGCTCGCGCAGGCGCGTGAAGGTCGATCGGCGACGCATCACCCCGATGCGGGATACCGCCTGTCATCGCAAAAGCTCCATGGTTCCGGGTCACCTGCTTGTCTGGTTCGTTGTTGGATCGGTGGTTGTCAGGTCGATTCGACGTGCGCGAGGCGTCGTTCGTTCAGCGGACTGAATTCTGCATGCAAGGAACATTGTGCCGGTTGAATGCCCTCACGCTTCAGGCGGCCGCGTCCGCTCATCCGATGATCTTTCAAGTCGTGCCGCCGTATCGGGCGCGCCCATCTTCTCGGCGGCGTCCCGCGCACAGAAGCCACCCGCGTCACGCGCATCCGGATCGGCGCCGCGCGCGATCAGCAAGTCGACGATCTCGACGCGGTTGAACATCGCCGCGATCATCAACGCGGTGCGTCCATCGGGCGATGCGCCTTCGACATCCGCGCCGTGTTCGAGCAGTGTTTCGATCACGTCCGTGAAGCCCTTGAACGCGGCGCCCGCGATCGGCGTCTGGCCATTATCGTTGCGCAGGTTCGCGTCGGCCCCGTGCTCGAGCAGCACCCGCACCGCGTTCGCGTGGCCATGGTAGCTCGCGAGCATCACGAGGCTGTCGCCCTTGTCGTTGCTCAGATTCGGCGGCAAGCCCTTGTTCAGGAGCGCATCGAGCATCGTCGCATCGCCACGGCGGGCGACATCGAACACTTCGCTCGCGAACGCGATCATGTCGTCGTCGGGGCCGTCGTTCGATTGCTTTGCCGCGTTCCGGTTCTGATCGTGCTGCATGATTCACTCCATTTCGATCGCGCCGCGTGCGCGGGCCTGAATTTGTCGGGATGCATTTCGGCGCGCATGTCGGGTCGCGCTTGAATATTGCATGCGCATCGAATGCATTCAATTTGGCATTCGGCATGCAATACGTATTCATGCAAAATGCGAGAGCGGACGCGGGATCAACCGGGAGCATACACAGGTTTGCTTGCGATCCGCGCTTTTCCGCGGGGCGAGTCAGCAGGAATCGCGCCATGGCAGTGATGTTTCCTGCGGGCAGAGCGTGCTGCTTGACGCTTCTTCGCACGTCCCGTTAGGCTCGATGCGACTTCACTTTACGCGCACGCATGTGCCAACGAATATGAATCAGGCACCACCCGGGTCCGACGACACCGCACATTCGGACAACGCCGTGCGCCGCCGCGCGCCCGCCGCCGAGCGCAATCGCGATGCGATTCTATCGGTCCTCGCGCGCGTGCTGCCGCGCAGCGGCGTCGTGCTGGAAATCGCGAGCGGCACGGGACAGCACGCCGTGCATTGCGCGGCTGCGCTGCCGGATATCGTCTGGCAGCCGAGCGATCCCGATGCGGATGCGCGCGATTCCATCGCCGCCTGGCGCGCGCACGCAGGACTCGCGAACCTGAACGCACCGCTCGCACTGGACGTGCTGAACGACGACTGGGGCATCGGACATGTGGCGGCCATCGTGTGCATCAACATGATCCACATCGCGCCGTGGGAGGCCGCCGAGTCGCTTTTTCGCGGCGCGGGCGCGCGCCTCGCTGCGGGAGGCGTGCTGTATCTGTACGGGCCGTATCGGCGCAACGGCGCGCATACCGCGCCGAGCAACGAGGCCTTCGATCAGCAATTGCGCGCGCGCGATCCGCGCTGGGGCGTGCGCGACATGGAAGCGGTCGCGGCGCTGGGAGAGAAGGCCGGCTTGACGCTCGTGGAGACGGTCGCGATGCCGGCCAATAACTTCAGCGTGGTGTTCGAAAAGTAGGCGTAAAGCGGTCCGCCTTCACGGCGCGTTCACGCTTCGCCCGGACGCGCCACGAACACACCGCGCCAGGGCACGGTCGCCATCAGCGATGCCGCGACGATCATCCCGCCGCCGATCCAGCCCGCCATCGACACATGCTCGCCGAGCCATGCGCTTGCGAAGAGCGCGCCGAATGCGGGCTCGCTGCCCATCAAGAGGGACACGCGCGTCGGACTGCTACGCCCGATCGCGTAGTTTTGCGCGAAGAATGCAAAGAGCGTGCATGCGAACACGAGATACAGCACCGAGCCCCAGAACATGCCGTGACCGGCGAGCGCGGGCAAGGGCTGCCATTGCGACGGCGCGAACATCAGGGCGATCGCCGCGCTTCCCGACGCGACGACGCCCGCCTGCACCGCCGTCACAGTGAGCGCGGGCAGGGGCGCCGCGCGCATCACGCGCTTGGTCACGCAGACCGACAGCGCGCGCAGCACGGCGGCCACGAGGATGAGGCCATCGCCGAAATTGAAGTCGAAGGACAATGTGCCATCGCCCGCGAGCAGCCACGCGCCCGCGAACGACACGCCGACCGCGAGCCACTCCGCCGCGCCGGGACGCCGCCTGAGCATCGCCCATTCGACGAGCGGCGTCAGCACGACGCACAAGCTGATGAGAAACGCGGCATTCGCGGCGCGCGTATGCAAAACACCAAATGTTTCGGCGAGAAAGATCGAGAGCAGCAGCAGGCCGAGAACGAGCACGCCACGCAACGTCGCCGCGCTCGCGTGCCGCAGATGACGCAGGTTCACCGCAAGCAGGCAGAACGTGATGCCGAAGCGCAATGCGAGCAGCGCGAGCACCGGGGAGAACGCGAGCGCGGTTTTGACGATGCCGTAACTGCTGCCCCACACCATCGCGACGACGAAGAGCAGCAGATCGGAAAGGGGAAGCAGGCGTCGGGCGGACGATTCGATGGTCATGCGGCGTCTCCGTCAGGAATAGCCGTCATTGTCGAATGATGCGAGCGAAGCGATAATCCGGTTCTGGCGCACAGCTTTATGATCGCGAACGCACAAATGAATCCAGCCGATCTCTTCGACCTCATGCCCGATATGGCCGTATTCGCGCGCGTCGTCGATGCGGGCAATTTTTCGGTCGCGGCGCGGCAATTGGGCAGCACGCCATCGACAGTCAGCCGCCAGATCAAGCGTCTCGAAGAGGCGCTCGCCACACGTCTCCTCGAACGTTCGACCCGCAAGATTCGCGTGACCGAATCCGGGTATCAGGTGTATCGCCATTGCCGCGACATGGCGGCGGCCGCATCGGGCGCGGTCGATGCGGCGGGGCAATCGTCGGGCAAGCCGCAGGGGCGCGTCGTGTTGTCAGCGCCGACAGCGTATGCAAAATCCGTAATTCATCCGCTCGTGCCGGCATTTCTCGCGGCATATCCGGACGTCGATCTGCAACTCGTCTTCACCGATCACGACATCGATCCGCTCGACAGCGAGGTCGATCTCGTCATCCGCGCGACGAATCATCCCCCGCAAGGACTCGCCGCGCGGCCGCTCGGGCGCGTGCGCTGGCTGTTGTGCGCAGCGGCGGAGTATCTGCGGGAACGCGGCGTGCCGCTGCATCCGCGCGAGCTGGCGCATCACGATTGCATCCATCTCGGCGAAACCGCCGACGACAATCGCTGGCGCTTCACCCGAAGCGGCGAAACGGTGACCGTCGCGGTGCGCGGGCGCTATATCGCCAATCATGCGGGCGCGCGGCTGGAAGCGGCCGAAGGCGGGCTCGGCATCGCGACGCTGCCGGAATTCGCCGCCCGCGATGCGCTCGCGTCGGGCAGCGTGGAGGCCCTGCTCGCGGATTGGGAATTGCAGGCGCGCGCCTATCAGGGTCCGGTGTGGCTGCTTTATCCGCCCAATCGCTTCCTGCCGCCGAAGGTGCGCGCGCTCATCGATCATCTGCACGCGCATCTCGGGCAGGCGACGTGACGTGCGCGCGTGGGCATCGCCCGGCTATTCGGCACGCGCCGAAATGATCGTCGCCGTGTAGACTGCGAATGGTCGTTCATTGCGTCGCATGTGGATGCGGCGCTCAATCCGATCTCCTTTCAACGGAGGCGTCGTACATGCACGCAGCGTTACCGCAGGGCGAGCAGGAAGCCGGTTCCGTCGATACCCCGACGAGGCCGCCGCGCGATCTGCGCCGCGTCGACATTCATCCCGATCATTGGTATCCGCTCGCATGGTCGCGCGAGGTGAAGGCCGGCCATACGCTCGCCGTGCGCTTCGCCGGCGATCCGATCGTGCTCGTGCGCACCGCGTCGGGCAAGGTGTTCGCGCTCGAAGACCGCTGTGCGCATCGGCAAGTGCCGTTGTCCGCGGGCGTCGTCGATGGCGAATCCATTCGCTGCTGCTATCACGGCTGGACTTACGACTGCACCGGCCGCTGCACCGATATTCCCTATCTCGGCCGCGAGCGCCTGCCCAACGGCGTGCGCGGATATCCGTGCCGCGAAGCGGGCGGACTCGTCTTCGTATTCACCGGCGACCCGGCGCGCGCCGAAGCCGCGAAGTTTCCCGAGCTCGGCTCCGCCTCCGATCGCGCCTACAAGACGCGCCGCTTCGGCCGCGAGGTGAAGTGCCACTATTCCTTCATGCACGAAAACCTGATGGACATGAACCATCAGTTCCTGCATCGGCGACAGATGGGCAGCATGCGCGCGCGTTCGCTCGGCAGACGGCGCGGCGACGACTGGGTCGAAGTCGACTACATCTTCGCGCGCGAGGCGGGCAAGCAGCCCATCGGCGAGGCGCTCGTTTTCGGGGAAAAGCGCAACGCGAAGCCCGACGATAGCGATAAGGACGTGATGACGATCCGCACCGACTATCCGTACCAGACGCTCAAGATCCGCACGAAGGACGACACCATGGTGATGGATCTGTGGATCGCCTATGTGCCGCTCGACGCCGAGCAGCGCACGAACCGCACGTTTGGTCTCTTGTCGATCCGCCGCCCGAAGATTCCCGGCCTGCTCGATGCCGCCTGGCCGCTGCTCGTGTGGTTTACCGAGCGCATCTTCAAGGAGGATCGATGGATCGTCGAGCGCGAGCAGGAGGCGCATGACCGGCAGGGCGCGGACCACAATCACGAGGTGTTTCCGGTGATCATCGAACTGCGCGCGCTTCTGACGGAGTGCGGCGTGCCGCACGGCGCGGGCAGAAGCACGGGCGACGCGCGCCGCGTGCACTTCATCCAGCCGATCCAGGAATAGCCCGTTTCCCGAGATGTGCGGCGTTGCGCCGATTGCACGCTGCCCGCGGTGGCGCTATACAGAAGACAGAGACCACACACGGAGGACCATCATCATGAATAGCGACCCGACCAAGCCGCGCGATGACGACGCATCGGGTATCGGAGACGCGCATCCCGAAGTCGAGCATTTCGATGCGGCCATATCGCACGTCGACGAATCCTACGCCGCGGGCAAGATGGCGGCCGGCGCGGCGAAGGGGATTCTGTACAGCATCATCGAGACGCTCGGCACGCTCGTCGGCGATCCGGACCTGCCGTCGCACGCGCGCTCGGGCTATGAAGGGTTGCTCGAAACGGCGCGCGAACTGCGCTCGAAGATCGAGCACTGACCGTTCGATCGGGCGGACCAAGCTTGCACCACGTTCGTCCGATGTTCATTTTCGCGTCGGGGCATCGTCGGGTAGCTTTCAAAATATTTGCGATGCGCCGGTGCTTCTCGTCGCCTGAATAACGCGCGTACGCGGGTCAGCGGTTCTCGGCCCTCTGTTTCGGCCTTCCTTTCTTCCCACTTCAAACGGCACAACCGGCCTCTTGAGATGCAGCAAGCGCGCGAGCCTTGCGCACCGAGCCGCGCGTCGCTTTATCACGAACGGACGATCCTTTTTAACCGTCCGGCACGTCATCGAACGGTCGCATCGGAGCCGTCGACACGCCACGTTTCTGTCAGTCTGTTGTCAGTTTCGTGCCCGGTTGCCCAATATCTGCAAGCCAGAAAATACTGGTTAACCAGACAGTGAAAAAAAACGACACCAACGCGCGACTTTCTTTCCCATTCGGTCTGTAAGCCATACACTTGCCAGCGATAAAAGTTACGAGTTGAAACATAACGAAGTCGCCAACGCGGCACCGGTTCCAGAACTCGCACGCAAGTCATTGCCCACCGCTTGAGGAGAAAAAATGAAGGGTTTCACGTTGACCAAGGCCGCAGTCGTCGCAGCCACGGCGTTTGCAGCCGCCGCGCCGGCATTCGCGCAAAGCAGCGTCACGCTGTACGGTATCGTCGACGATTCGATCGTCTACCAAAGCAGCCAGACGAACCTGAACAGGTCGACCCCGG
>NZ_JARUXO010000001.1:1542830-1550827 GCF_031451275.1 Caballeronia sp. LZ029 | reverse complement strand
CGCGGCGACGACCCCGCGCCAGGGCGCAGCGATCGCGACGATCGGCGATGGCTTCCAGGGCGCACCGTCGGCATCGCGCAGCATGTTCGCAGCGGGCGTGGGCATCATCCACCGCTTCTAAGCGACGCTTCACTGCGTGATGCATTAGGCATTACGCATGTTGTATGCAAAACCCGGACGCCTCGTGCGTCCGGGTTTTTTTTGCGCGGCGCAATCGTTGCCTCAGATGAACATTCCCCCGGACACCTCGACGCGCTGCGCCGTCATCCAGCGATTGCCGTCCGAGAGCATCGCCACGATTGCGCCGCCGATGTCGTCCGGCAAGCCAACGCGCCCGAGCGCCGTGTTGTCCGCGATGAACCGATTGGTGTCGTGATCGTCACGCACGACGCCGCCGCCGAAGTCCGTCTCGATCGCCCCCGGCGCGATGGTGTTCACCGTGATGCCGTGCGGCCCGAGTTCCTTCGCGAGATAGCGCGTGAGAACCTCGATCCCGCCTTTCATCGCGGCATACGCCGCAAAGCCCGGTAACGCGAAACGCGTGAGTCCGCTCGACACGTTCAGGATCGCGCCTTCCTCATGGAGATAGGGCAGGAGGGTCTGCGTCAGAAAGAACGGTCCCTTCAACTGGATGTTGACGAGTTCGTCGAACTGCGCGGGCGTCGTTTCCGCGAAGAGCGCATGGATGCCGATGCCCGCGTTATTCACGAGAAAATCGAAGTTCTCACGCTCGAACGTGTTTTCGAGCGTCTTGCAGAGCGCGTCCCCGAAGGCAGCGAACGTGTCGCAACGGGCGACGTCGAGTTCCAGCACGGCCGCCTTGCCGCCGGCTTTCGCGATTTCGTCGACGAGCGATCGCGCAGCGTCCGCATTGCGGTTGTAGGTGCCGATCACGCCGCAGCCTTGATGCGCGAGTTGCAATGCGGCGTTGCGCCCGAGTCCGCGGCTCGCGCCGGTGATGACCGCGATCTTGCCGCTCATGGTTCCGTTCACGGTGACTGCTCCTTTGATTGCGTGCCCAATGGTTCAATGTAGGACGGCGCGGCGCACGCAGAAAGGCGTCTCGATGCTGCAATGCAAAGACGGCGGGCTCGGCCCTTGCTGCTTCGCTTCCATCGATACACGGACCGGAGAACCGCATCATGGTCAATGGTGAAAGCAGGGACGGCAATCCCGAGTCGCCCGCGAGCTTCGAACGGCCGTTCAGGCTTTTCGCTGTGGAGCAGCGCGTGCTTGCACAGAACGTCGATGGCAAGGTGATCGACATCGGCGCGATGGATTCCAGAAATGGCGAGTTCTGCGCGTGCATGGATTCGGGCGATATCGCCACGGAGCCGAAGCGCAGCGCGGAACTTGCGTTGAAGGCGCTCGTCGGCAAGCTGTCGTTCGATTATCTCGACGGTCTTTTCACGAGCGAGCGCGAAGCGGAGGTGAGTGGGCGGTTACAGGACTATCCGAGCGTTGAGTTCGAGCTCGACGAGAGCTAGCTGGCGGGTCGCACGCTCGACGACTGCGTAGCCGTCTTAGAAAACCGACGCATTCCCCGTGATTAACGTGAGACACATCCAATCCGGTATGTTATTTGGATTCCTGAATTGATTTGGGGACAAGCGCCGAATTCGCGTCGATTGTTCCATCCAGCGCGGTGCCCGCCACGCACATTGCATTTTGCATACTGCCTGCAAAAAACGGCCGAACACGCCGCGAGCGCGCGCCGCGCACCTTTTACGCCATTGTGCGATGCTAGTCGAGCGGCGGCGATCGGGGCATGCCGCATTCAACCGCGGGGTGAATCATGAAAAGAACGCCTTTCGCTACAGTCATCGTCCTTGCGGCAGCGACGCTTGCCGCACCTGCTTTCGCACGCGATGACGGTCCGCGCTTCGCGCAGGACCGGCTTGATGAGCTCGTCGCGCAGCATAAGGAAGCGAACCGTCACATCGCTCGGGGGCCTTCGCAGGAAAGCCACGCTCAGTCGAAAGCGCAGCAACACGGCGCTTCGTAGGCTGATCTTGCTTGCGGCCTGACCGAAGCACGTCGGGTCGCGGCACTCTCGATAAACCGGCGTGCAACGCGCCGGATGAGACCGTTCGCGCCGGTCCCGGCTGTTCATTTGCGCTCAAAGGTATGAAATTTGCGGCGGTGGCCCGGATGTTCCGCGGCCGCGCGCCGACGATCCTCCCCATCACCTTCATACAGACCCATGCCAAGGAAAGCCCTATCGATTGCCATACTCTCCGTCTCCATTCTCGCAGCAGGCTGCGCGGGCATCGGCCCGGGCCGCCTCAAGGCCGATCAGGTGGATTACGCCCGGGCGCTCGGCGATGCGAAGAAGCGAGAAATTCTTGCAGCGATTGTCGGTTTGCGCTTCGCCGACGCGCCGTCGTTTCTCACCGTGAGCAGCATCATCGCCGCGTATACGTTCGATACCACGGGCGGCGTCGTGCTCAATGCCGGCTCGGGCGCGCAACCGAACTACGCGCAGGCGACGGGCAGCGTCTCGTACTCCAATCATCCGACCTTCACATTCACGCCAACCACCGGCGATGCCTACGCGAGCGCCTACATCCGTCCACTTTCGCCGACGCTCGTGATGCCGCTCGCGGAAAGCGGCATTCCGATCGATCTGTTGCTGCGCATCACCGCGCAGTCGATCAGCGGCTTGCAGAATGGCAACGCGCTGGGCGGGCCGAACGCATCGGGATCACCGGAGTTCTTCTTGTTGCTACAGGCACTGCGCAGGCTGCAACTGGCGGGCGAACTCAACATCGAAACGCGCAACACGGATGACGACAAGGCCGGCAAGAGCGGCAAGACCGACAAGAGCGCGAAGGGCAACAGCGCCGACAAGGGCGGCGTGTTCATCACGCTCGGCGCGACGCGCAGCGGGTCGAACAAGGAAGTGGTCGACGATCTAACGCTCGTTAGAAGGCTTTTGCACCTCTCACCGAAAATGAAGACTTACGAAATCATCTATGGCCAATCGTCGGATCAGAACCGCATTCCGATGGTCACGCGCTCGGTGCTTGGCATCCTTACCGATCTCGGCGCGCAGATCGCGGTTCCCGATGCGCAAGTGGGCAGCGGCGCGACCAAGCCGGGCATCGGGCTGATCGGTGGGGAGACGCGGCCGACCATCGTCGTGAAGGTGGGCGAGAAGGTGCCGCGGGACGCTTATGTGAGCGTGCTCTACGACGAGTCGCATTACTGGATCGATCGCGGCGACTTCGATTCGAAATACGCGTTTACGGTCGTGCAGAACCTGATGGCGCTCGCGGAGGTCACTGACACCACGAAGTCGCCGGTTGTCACGATTCCGGCGAACTAGTCTGTCGGGTCCGTCATGGTCCTTCCTCGCGCTTTCGTGCATGAAGGGCCGTGACTACAATGATCCGATGACCGACATCGACATCAGGCTGCTCCAGGTGTTCGCCGAAATCCACGCGACGCGCAGCGTCTCCCAGGCCGCGGCGAATCTCGGGCTGTCGCAGCCCACGGTCTCATTCAATCTCGCGAAGCTGCGCGATCATTATCAGGACCCGCTTTTCGTGCGCTCGTCGGCCGGGATGGAGCCGACGCAGTTTGCCAGTGATCTGCATCAGCGCACGGTCACGTTGCTCGCTTCGTTCGACGCGCTTTCGAAGCATCGCAAGTGTTTCGATCCCGAGACCGCGAAGCAGGTGTTTCGCATCGCGATGACCGACATCAGCCAGATCGTGCTCCTGCCGACGTTGCTCAAGCGGCTGCGTGCGATTGCGCCGGGTGTGCGCATCCGCGTGCTGCATATCGACGACACGACGCCACAGTTGCTGGAATCGGGCGAGGCCGAACTCGCGGTCGGTTTCATGCCGCAACTCGAAGCGGGTTTCTATCAGCAGAAGCTCTTCACGCAGCATTTCGTCGGCATGGTGGCGGCGCATCATCCGCGCATTCAGAATGCCACCGATGCGCCCACGCTCGATGCATTTCTCGCCGAAGGGCATATCGTCGTGACGCCTTCGGGCACCGGGCATTCGGTCGTCGACCGCACGTTGCGGCAGCTTGGCGTCGAGCGTCACGCGGTGCTGGAACTGCCGAACTATCTGGGCCTCGCCAACATCATCGCGCGCACGGATCTGCTCGCGACGGTGCCGCTCAGACTCGCGGAACCGATCGCCGGTGAAGCAGGCATCCGCCTGTTCGAACTGCCTTTCGACGTGCCGACGTATCAAGTGAAGCAGCACTGGCACGAGCGCTTTCATCACGATGCCGCCCATCGCTGGCTGCGTACGGTGCTGACGGAATTATTTCTGGAATCGCATGAACGCGGCGAAGGGCAATGAATGCAAAATGCTTTTCCGGCGCTTTGCATTCAATATGCTTGATGCATCATTCAGCCACGGTCATCGCAGTCGAAGCGGCGTCGAAACGTTGACGGCGGCGCTCGCGCGCCAGCATCGCGAGTGAGATCGCCGCGATCACGCTCGGCACCGTGAGCAGCAGGAAGATGGTGCGAAAGTCGAACTGCTGGCCGAGCATCACGCCGCCGAGAAGCGAACCCGTCACCGATCCGCTGCGGCCTACCGCGTTCGCCCACGCGACACCCGTCGCGCGGCTGCCGGTCGGATAGAAGCCTGCGGCGAGCGCATTGCCGCCGACCTGTCCGCCGCTCACGCACACGCCGATGCCGAAGATCGCAACGACGATCATCGGCACCGATCCGCTCGCGAACGCACACATCACGATGAAGCCCGCCGCGACCAGATATGCCGACGACAGCACGCGATGCGGCTCGCGGCGATCCATGAGCCGGCCAAGCAGGATCGCGCCCGCCGTGCCGCCGATCTGGAAGGTCGCGCTCATGAACGACGCCTGCTTCAGCGACAGGCCATTGCTCGACAGAAGCGTGGGCATCCAGCTCGACAGCAGATAGACGATCAGCAGGCTCATGAAGAACGTCGCCCACAAGAGGAGCGTGCCCGCGAGCACGTCCGGCGCGAACAGCGCGCGCACCGATGACTTCATCGGCGCTTCGCCTGCCCGAAAGCGCGTACCGACGGGCAGCGAAGGATCGATGCTTCGCGCGATATGCTCGATGCGTTCGTCGTTGCGCGCGGCGGGCCCGCGCTTCGCAACGAGCAGAAAGCGCATCGATTCGGGCAATGCGAGGATGAGAACGGGCAAGAGCAGCAGCGGCGCGGCGCCGCCGATGGCGAGAATGCCGCGCCATCCCACTTGCGCGAGCAACTGCCCGCTGACGAGACCACCGAGTGCGGAGCCGACCGTGAAGCCGCAGAACATCAGCGTGACGAGGCCGGAGCGCCGCTCGCTCGGACAATACTCGGACGTGAGTGTGATCGCATTGGGCATCGCGCCGCCGAGCCCGAGGCCCGTGATGAAGCGCAAAGCGATGAGCCACGCGAGATCCGGCGCAAAACACGATACGAGGCTCGCCGCGCCGAACACGCCGACCGATCCGACGAGCACCGCCTTGCGGCCGAAGCGATCCGCAAGCGGGCCGAACACGAGCGCGCCCGCCATCAGACCGAAGAGTCCCGCGCCGAAGAGCGGAGCGAGCGATGCGGCGGTGAGATGCCATTGCTCGCGCAAGGCCGGCCCGATAAAGCCGATAGATGCGGTATCGAAGCCATCGATGGCTACGATCAGGAAGCACAGCAACAGGATGCGTTTCTGAAAGGAAGAGAGGGCGCGCGTATCGATGAATTGATCGACGCGCAAGGCGATGGCTGAGCTCAAGACTGTCTCCTTGTATCTCTGTTTTGCGAGGCCGTGTGAAGCGATGTTTTGCGCGTCGAGGCTTCGCGGCTTTTTCGCTTGCGGTGAGGCGGCCTGCATCGGGCCGCATCTGTCCTGCGGATCATAGACATCGTGTGCGCGGTGTCCATAAAGCCGCATCGATAGACCTTATCGATGGCGTCGATACGCGGCGCGAACCACGCGGCGATATGGGTTATCGACGGGCTGAATGGCCGCGGTCGAATTTGCTTTTATGACGCGATGGACGGCCTTTTCACGGATTCGGGCGGCGGGTGAGAGCGATGAAGGTACTTCTCGAGAAATCCGCTTTAGGGGAGGCTTTAGGTTGTTGTTGCGGGCGGAAGAATCGATCGCCGCTGAAGGGGCTGTGGCCCGTCTGGTATTGCGGGCGCGGAAGACAGTCAGGTTATGACGCGAGGCGGACTCGATGCGACGATCGGCTGCCGCCGCGCGGTATCAAACATGCCGAATGCAAAATGCCATCGTGCACAAAGCATTTCGCATGCAAAACGCAAGAGGGCGACATCGCACTGATGTCGCCCTCTTGCAAGATCGCCAACCGAAATCGGTCGGCGATGCTGTCTGCTTACTGGCCGAAGTAGGCGCCGAGCGCACGCGGTTGCGTACCGGTCGTGCGGCCCGACTGCGACGAGCCATTGGCGACCGAACCATAGTCGCTCGATTGGACCGGCGCCTGAGCGAGTTGCTCGGCGCTCACGCGGGCTTGCGCTGCCTGAATGTTCGACGGATACGACGGGTCGCTGATATTCGGGTTATAGCCGGCCTTTTCGAGTTGAACGAGCTCGGCGCGCACCTGAGCGCGCGTGACTGGCGTATCGGCCTGCTGCGCAAACGAAAGTGCAGGAACGGCGAGAGCAGCGGCGACTGCGACTGCGGAAATGAACGTCTTCATGTTGACTACCTCCGATTCGGATATCTGATCGTGCTGCTCGTTTCGTGTTAAGCAGCTTGTGAACGGAGTGTAAAGACGAGCCCTCTGAAGATCATTCTCGTTTCCGTTGAATGATCTTTGTCGATATAGGAATAATTGCGTCGAAGCATTGTTGCATTGCGTGGAAGTGTCTGTGCAATGGCGTCGAAGACAGGTTCAAGGGTCTCTGCTCGCGCCGTATCGACCTTGCACTGCATTATCGGCATCGCGATAGTTCGCCCGTTCTTTACGAGTTTCGTAAAGATGCTTCTTTGTACCGGTGAATGATCATCGATGGCTGTGCACCTACACTTCGGTCGTCCGCCTGGCATGTCTCCAGACTTCGAGCGCGCCGGGCTTCATCGAACAATAGAGAGAGCCGATCATGAAATCATGGGTCAATGCAGTCCTCGCAGCCACCGTCCTGTCCGCACCGCTTACGGCCTTCGCACAATCGAGCGCGCCTGTGAGTCGCGCCGACGTCCGCGGGGAACTCGTCCAGCTCCAGAAGGCCGGTTATTCGCCTATGGCGGAAGATGCGTCTTACCCGGCAAGACTTCAGGTAGCCGAAACGCGCGTCGCCGATGTGCGCGTCGCTCAGGCGCAGGCGGAAGGGTATGGATCGTCGACGGGCGCAGCGTCCCAGTCGGGCCGTGCGAGCAAGCGCGTCGATCCGCAGGGTGTATTCTTCGGGCAATAAAGCAGTCCAAGATGTTCGACGATCGGCATCTGCGATGCCACGTTCTGGTCGATTGCATACGAAATTCGAAATGCGCTTCGCGGCGCGGCATGCGCGAACGTGAATCAACCTCCGCCGCCGGCTAACCGGTGGTTTTGCCAGTCCGTTTTTACGGCTGGGCTTTTTTGCGTGCGATCAAATCATTCGTGAGAGGGGTAATTTCGGGTTAACGCGATGCTATTCATGTCGGATTAGTTGCATGCAAAATTAATCAACCGTCCGGTCGGTTAATAGTTATACTCGCTCCATCGCATCTCAAAAAAGACGGCGGAGCCCCGCATGTACACCCAATCCCTCGACCTCCCGAGCCCCACGCAGGCCACTGACGCGGACCCGTCCGCCTCATCCCCCGACCAAACCCGCTTCGACGCGGTGATGCAGGCCGACGGCAAGATCGAGCCGCAGGACTGGATGCCCGAGGCCTATCGCAAGACGCTGGTGCGGCAGATTTCGCAGCATGCGCACTCGGAAATCATCGGCATGCAGCCCGAGGGCAACTGGATCAGCCGCGCGCCGAGCCTCAAGCGCAAGGCGATTCTGCTCGCGAAAGTGCAGGACGAAGGCGGCCAC
>NZ_JARUXO010000001.1:1434141-1535214 GCF_031451275.1 Caballeronia sp. LZ029 | reverse complement strand
GCAGGTCGCATCGGCGCTGGAAGAAGCCACGCTTGAAGCGCCTGCCGAGGTGAAGCACATCACCACGGGCAAGCACGGCGAGCACTCGGAGCACATGGGTTATCTGCTCGCGGAGATGCAGAGTCTCGCGCGTCAGCATCCGGGCGCGAGTTGGTAATGAATACCGCCAACGCAACCATCGAACGCGCGTGGGACGTGCTCGAAGCGGTGCCCGATCCGGAGATTCCGGTGGTCTCGATCCGCGAGCTGGGCATTCTGCGCGAGGTGCGCCACGGCGACGATGGCGTGCTCGAAGTGGTGATCACGCCGACGTACTCGGGCTGTCCTGCGATGTCGCAGATTGCGGAAGACATCGCGCAGGCGATCGATCGGGCTGAGCTTGGCGCGCATCGCATCGAGACGGTGCTGGCGCCCGCGTGGACGACCGACTGGATCACCGAAGAAGCGCGCGAGAAGCTGCGCCGCTATGGCATCGCACCGCCGACGGGCGCATGCAGCAGCACGGAAAAGCCGATCCGCTTCGTGCCGTACAAGAAGGAAACGATCGCCTGTCCGCGCTGCGGCTCGACGCACACGGAGAAGCTGGCGCAATTCGGCTCGACGGCGTGCAAGGCGCTGTATCGCTGCATCGACTGCCGCGAGCCGTTCGACTACTTCAAGCCGTACTGAACCGAATCAACCGAATCAACCGAATCAACCGAATCAACCGAATCAACGATAGCGAGCCGAAAAACATGGCGACTCCGCAATTCCATCCGCTGCGCATCCGTGAGGTCCGCCCCGAAACCGCCGACGCGTTCACCGTTTCGTTCGAGGTGCCGCCCGCGTTGCGCGATGCGTTTCGCTTCACGCAGGGTCAGTTCGTGACGCTCAAGACGCATATCGATGGCGAGGAGACGCGCCGTTCGTATTCGATCTGCGTGGGCGTGACCGACTACGATCGCGATGGCGAATTGCGCATCGGCATCAAGCGCGTGCGTGGCGGGCGCTTCTCGAACTTCGCGTTCGATACCTTGAAACCCGGCCACGAGATCGACGTGATGACGCCCGACGGGCGCTTCTTCACGCACCTGAACGCGGATCACGCGAAACACTATGTGGCGTTCTCGGGCGGCTCGGGCATCACGCCCGTGCTGGCCATCATCAAGACGACGCTCGATACGGAGCCGACGAGCCGCTTCACGCTCGTGTACGGCAATCGCAGCGTCGACGCGATCATGTTTGCCGAAGAGCTTGAAGATCTGAAGAATCGATATATGGATCGGTTCTCGCTGTATCACGTGCTGTCGGACGATCTGCAGGATGTGGAGCTCTTTAACGGCGTGCTGGATGAGGCGAAGTGCAAGGCGTTTCTGGAGACGCTGCTCTCGCCGGAGGAAATCGACGAGGCCTTCATCTGCGGCCCCGGCCCGATGATGGATGCCGCCGAAGCGGCGTTGAAAGACTCGGGTGTCGCGCCCAAGCAGATACACGTGGAGCGCTTCGGCACGCCGTTGCCGCAAGCGGGCGTGCCTGCCATCGAGATCACGGAGAGCACGCCGGCGGCGGATCTGGAGTTGATCATCGACGGCAAGAAGCGCAAATTGCGGCTGCCGTATGAAGGCGTGAGCGTGCTCGATGTGGGCTTGAAAGCAGGACTCGCCTTGCCGTACGCGTGCAAGGGCGGTGTGTGCTGCACGTGCCGCGCGAGAGTGCTCGAAGGCGAAGTGAAGATGGAGAAGAACTACACGCTCGAACAACACGAAATCGATGATGGCTTCGTGCTGACTTGCCAGTGTCATCCGGTGAGCGAGCGCGTGGTAGTGAGTTTCGACGAGCGCTAAAGAGACGCCGTCCCGATTCCCATGAAAGACGCGCATCGCAACGATGCGCCTTAAGCCGAAGCATTTCCAGAACAATCAATTCAAGCCCGAAGCCCTTAGCAATGTAACCATTGCACGGCTTCGTGGCGATCGATCATCCTCCACATCGAGACTTGTCATGACTGAAGCCTTCATCTGCGATGCGATTCGTACGCCCATCGGCCGCTATGGCGGTGTTTTCAAGGACGTCCGCGCCGACGATCTCGGCGCCGTGCCGATCACCGCGCTCATGAAGCGCAACGCATCGGTGGACTGGACGCAGGTGGACGACGTGATCTACGGTTGCGCCAATCAGGCAGGCGAGGACAACCGCAACGTCGCGCGCATGTCGGCCCTGCTGGCGGGCTTGCCCATCGATGTGCCCGGCTCGACGATCAACCGCCTGTGCGGTTCGGGCATGGATGCGGTCGGCAGTGCTGCACGCGCGATCAAGGCGGGCGACGGCTCGCTCTACCTCGCTGGCGGCGTCGAGAGCATGACGCGTGCGCCATTCGTGATGGGCAAGGCGTCGAGCGCATTCTCGCGCTCGGCCGATATCTTCGATACGACCATCGGCTGGCGTTTCATCAATCGTGCGATGCGCGAACGCTACGGCGTCGATTCGATGCCCGAGACCGCGGAGAACGTCGCCGTCGATTTCGGTATCTCGCGCGATGCACAGGATCGCTTCGCGCTGCGCAGCCAGCAGCGCGCCGCGCGCGCACAGGCCGATGGCACGCTCGCGCAGGAGATCGTTGCAGTGAATGTGCCGCAAAAGAAGGGTGAAACGATTGCGGTCGATCGCGACGAGCATCCGCGCGAAACCACGCTCGACACGCTCGCGAAGCTGAAGGGCGTCGTGCGTCCCGACGGCAGCGTGACGGCGGGCAATGCATCGGGCGTGAACGATGGCGCATGCGCGCTCATCATCGCGAACGAGGAGGCGGCAAATCGCCATGGCCTCACGCCGCGCGCGCGCATCATCGGCATGGCGACGGCGGGCGTCGAGCCGCGCATCATGGGCATCGGTCCCGCGCCCGCGACGAAGAAGCTCCTCGCACGCACGGGTCTCACGCTGGACCAGTTCGACGTCATCGAACTCAATGAAGCCTTCGCATCGCAAGGCATCGCGGTGTTGCGTCAACTCGGCCTCGCGGAAGACGATCCGCGCGTGAATCCGAACGGCGGCGCCATTGCGCTCGGTCATCCGCTCGGCGCATCCGGCGCGCGTCTCGTTACGACCGCGATGTACGAACTCGAACGCCGCAACGGCCGCTATGCGTTGTGCACGATGTGCATTGGCGTGGGCCAGGGCATCGCAATCGCGATCGAACGCGTTTGAGGGCCGCGATACATGACACAGGCTATCCAGACATCGGCGATCGTGGGCGTGATCGGCGCGGGGGCGATGGGCGCGGGCATCGCGCAAGTTGCGGCGCTCGCGGGGCACACCGTGTTGCTTTACGACCTCGACGCGAAAGCGCTCGACAGGGCGCACATCGGCATCGCGACGAACGTGCAGCGCCTGATCGACAAGAAGAAGCTCGATCAGGCAACAGGAGATAAAGCCGTCGATCGCGTGCGTATCGTTACGAACCTGGCGGACTTGCGCACGGCAGCGCTCGTCATCGAAGCGGTCGCCGAGAGGCTCGACGTCAAGCGTGCGCTCTTCGGCGAGCTCGAAAGCATCGTGACGCCCGAGTGCATCCTCGCGACCAACACGTCGTCCATTTCGATCACGGCGATCGCTGCGCCCCTGAAGCATCCATCGCGCGTGGTCGGCATGCACTTCTTCAATCCCGCGCCGCTGATGGCGCTCGTCGAAGTCGTGCGCGGACTCGCTACATCGGATGATGTCGCGCGTACGGTGTACGCCACATCGGCCGCATGGGGCAAGCAGCCGGTTCATGCAAAGTCGACGCCGGGTTTCATCGTCAATCGCGTGGCGCGGCCGTTCTATGCCGAAGCGCTTCGTGTCCTCAACGAGCAGGGCGCGGACGCAGCTTCCATCGATGCCGTCATGCGCGATTCGGGCGGCTTCAGAATGGGCCCGTTCGAGTTGATGGATCTGATCGGTCACGACGTGAACTTCGCCGTGACGCAATCGGTGTTCAACGCGTATTTCAACGATCCGCGCTTCACGCCTTCGCTGATTCAGCAGGAACTGGTGAACGCGGGCTTTCTCGGCCGCAAGACGGGCCGTGGCTTCTATGACTATGCCGCCGATGCCGCGAAGCCTGCTGCGCGCATCGAGACGCTTACGCGCGCGCCTTCGAACATCGTGCTCGGTGAAAGCGTGCCGTTGTATGAGCATCTGCAAGCGCGCCTCGCCGATGCGAGCGCGACGCGCAACGATATGCCCGGCCTCGTCGCTCAAATCGACGACGCGTATCTCTTCGTCACCGATGGCCGCACCGCCACCGAACGCGCGCACGCGCTCGGCATCGACAACATCGTGCTGATCGATCTCGCGCTCGACTATGCGCGCGCACCGAGCATCGCGATCACGCGTGCGCGTCAGTGCGACGACGATGCCTACGCCGCCGCAGCCGGCGCACTGTCGAAGGCGGGCTATACCGTGGTGCCGTTGAACGATATCGCGGGCATGGCCGTGATGCGCACCGTCGCGATGCTCGTCAACGAAGCGGCGGACGCGGTGAATCAGGGCGTCTGCACGAGCGCCGATCTCGATCTCGCGATGGAGAAGGGCGTGAACTATCCGCTCGGGCCGCTCGCGTGGGGCGAGCGCATCGGCATCGCACGCATTCACGATGTCCTGCTTAATCTCGCAGCGCATTACGGCGAAGACCGCTATCGCGCATCGCCGCTCATCTCGGCTCTGCGCTATTCGGGCCAACGCTTCCACTAAAGCGAATTCGCGTCATTCATCGATCATTCATTCAATCATGCAGGAGACAACCGTGGTCCAATCCAATGCACAGCAAGGCGAACTGGAGCCGATCGAGCGCGCGAGCCGTGACGAACTTCAGGCGCTGCAACTCGAACGCCTGAAATGGTCGTTGCGACACGCCTATGAAAACGTGGCGCACTTTCGCCGCGCATTCGATGCGGCAGGCGTGCATCCGGATGACCTGCGCGAGCTCTCCGATCTCGCGCGGTTTCCGACCACGACGAAAACCGATCTGCGTGACAACTATCCGTTCGGGCTCTTCGCGGTGCCGCGCGATCAGGTCGTGCGTGTGCATGCATCGAGCGGCACGACGGGCAAGCCGACGGTGGTCGGCTACACCGCGAAGGACATCGACACATGGGCCAATGTCACCGCGCGCTCGATCCGCGCCGCGGGCGGGCGCAAGGGCGATACGCTGCACAATGCATTCGGCTATGGCCTCTTCACGGGCGGCCTCGGCATTCACTACGGCGCGGAACGTCTGGGCTGCATGGTCGTGCCCATGTCGGGTGGCCAGACCGAGAAGCAGGTGCAACTGATCCGCGACTTCGAGCCGAAGATCATTCTCGTCACGCCGTCGTATATGTTGAATCTGCTCGACGAGATGGCGCGCCAGGGCATGGACCCGGCGAACACGTCGCTCAAGATCGGCATCTTCGGCGCGGAGCCGTGGAGCCAGGGCTTGCGCAGCGAGATCGAAACGCGCGCGGGCATTCAGGCGCTCGATATCTACGGGCTGTCGGAGATCATGGGTCCGGGCGTCGCGTGCGAATGCATCGAAACGAAGGATGGTCCGACCATCTGGGAAGATCATTTCTATCCCGAGATCATCGATCCGGTGACGGGAGAAGTGCTTCCCGAAGGCAGCACGGGCGAGCTCGTTTTCACGTCGCTCACGAAGGAAGCGATGCCGATGATCCGCTATCGCACGCGCGATCTCACGTCGTTGCTGCCGCCGAGCGCGCGTTCGATGCGCCGTCTCGCGAAGATCACGGGCCGCTCGGACGACATGCTCATCATTCGCGGCGTGAATGTGTTCCCGAGCCAGATCGAAGAATTGATTCTCGCGATTCCGCGCCTGAGCGGGCAGTATCAACTGTGCGTATCGCGCGAGGGTCACATGGATTCGCTGTCCGTTTCCGTCGAAGCGCGCGCCGAAGTCTGCGCGACGTTGAACGATAGCGAGCGTGCAGGTCTCTCGCGCGAGCTTCAAAGCCGCGTCAAGACGATGGTCGGTGTGTCGACGCAAGTGCGCGTGCTCGATTCCGGCGAGCTGCCGACGACCGCCACGGGCAAGGCGAAACGCGTGCTCGACCTGCGTCCCGCGACCGTCTAACAGCCCCGTTTCTCTAAGCGCCTCGCGTTCTGCGAGGCGCAATCCGCTTCCCACCGATTGGCGCTCGCGCTCCAATTTCGGTGCGGCCTCGCATTCTTCTGCAGAAATCCTTCCGCATAAACCCTCGCAACCGTTTGCGCGAATTGTTTTGTAAGCTTCTGTTGTGTCATCGTAGCGGGTGCATTCGCGCAGTAGTCGAAGAGTATTCGAATAACGAACACCAAACGGGGCAGGCAGAATTTAGATGTGGATCGTCAGACTCGCGCTCAAGCGCCCGTACACGTTCATCGTCCTGTCGCTGCTTTTGCTGATCATCGGTCCGCTCGTCATCCTGCGCACACCGACCGATATCTTTCCGAACATCGATATTCCCGTAGTCAGCGTCATCTGGTCGTACACGGGCCTGCCGCCCGATCAGATGGAACGGCGCATCACGCTGAACTACGAGCGTGGCTTGTCGGTGGCGGTGAACGACATCGAGCATATCGAGTCGGAATCGCTGCCGGGCATCGCGGTGATTCGCATCTACTTCCAGCCGAACGCGAATGTCGATGAAGCGATCGCCGAGATCACCGCGCTCTCGCAGACGCAATTGCGCTCGCTGCCGCCGGGGATCACGCCGCCTAACATCCTGCGCTTCAATGCATCGACGGTGCCCATTTTGCGGCTCGCGTTGTCGTCGGCGGAACTCACCGAGCAGCAGCTCTACGACTTCGGCAACAGCTTCCTGAAGACGCAACTCGCGACCGTGCAGGGCGCATCGGTGCCGCTGCCTTATGGCGGCAAGCAGCGGCAGATCATGGTCGATATCGACTCGCGCAAGCTGCAGGCGAAGAACCTCGCGCCGACCGATGTCGTCAACGCGATCAGCGCGCAGAACCTCATTCTGCCGACGGGCACGACGAAGATCGGCTCGACGGAATACTCGGTCGGCCTGAACGCGAGCCCCGGTTCGATCGAAGGACTCAACGACATACCGATCCGCACGGGTCCGGGCGGCACGATCTATATCAAGGACGTCGCGCATGTGCGCGATGGTTTTCAGCCGCAGACCAATATCGTGCGCGTGGATGGCACGCGCGCGTCGCTACTCACGATCAACAAGAGCGGCAATGCATCGACGCTCGATATCGTCGCGCGCGTGAAGAACCTGTTGCCGACGTTGCGCGGCATGGTGCCCGAGTCGCTCAGGATCGAACCGGTGGCGGATCAGTCGCTGTTCGTGCGCGCATCGGTGTCGGGCGTGCTGCGCGAAGCGGTCATTGCGGCGGGGCTGACTGCGTTGATGGTCCTGCTCTTCCTCGGAAGCTGGCGCGCGACGCTCATCATCGCGATCTCGATACCGCTTTCGATGCTGACGTCCATCGTCGCGCTGTCCGCGATCGGGCAGACCATCAACATCATGACGCTCGGCGGTCTCGCGCTGGCGGTCGGCATTCTCGTCGACGACGCGACGGTCGCAATCGAGAACATCAGCCAGAACCTGGAAGAGGGCAAGGAACTGGAGCAGGCGATTCTCGATGGCGCACAGCAGATCGCCGTGCCGACGCTCGTATCGACGCTCTCGATCTGCATCGTCTTCATCCCGATGTTCCTCCTGACCGGCGTCGCGCATTACCTCTTCGTGCCGATGGCCGAGGCCGTCGTGTTCGCAATGCTCGCGTCGTACTTCTTCTCGCGCACGCTGATCCCTACGCTCGCCAAATACCTGTTGCGCCATCATGAGCACATGGGCGGCGATGTCGAATCGATGAAGGGCTCGCGCAATCCGTTCGTGCGTATCCATCTCGCGTTCGAGCGCCATTTCGAATCCGTGCGCAATCGCTATCGACGCTTTCTCGAAGCGCGCCTCATGCATCCGGGACGCTTCGCGGCGCTCTTCCTGTTGTGCTGTCTGCTCTCGCTTGGGCTCGCACCGTTCCTCGGACGCGACTTCTTTCCGTCGATCGATTCGGGCGTGATCGCCCTGCATTTGCGCGCGAAGACCGGCACGCGCATCGAGGAAACGGCGGCGCTCACCGATCGCGTCGATGCACGCATCAGGCAACTGATTCCACGCGGCGAGATTCGCTCGATCATCGACAACATGGGCTTGCCGGTATCGGGCATCAATCTCTCGTACAGCAACACGGGCACGGTCAGTTCCGCCGACGCCGACGTGCTCATCAGCCTGAACGAAGATCACGCGCCGACCGAAGGCTATATCCATGAATTGCGAAAGCGCCTGCCGCAAGAGTTTCCCGGCGTGACCTTCTCGTTCCTGCCCGCGGATATCGTGAGCCAGATTCTCAACTTCGGCGTGCCCGCGCCGATCGACATCGCCATCACCGGACGCGATGCGCAGGCCAATCGCGCGCTCGCGAATCGCTTGCTGGAAAAGATCCGACGCGTGCCGGGACTCGTCGATGCGCGCATCCAGCAGCCGTCCGATCTGCCGTCGATCAATGTCGAAGTGGATCGCACCAAGGCGCTGCAAGCGGGCTTCACGCAGCGAGATGTCGCGAACAACCTGCTCATCACGCTTTCGGGCAGCCAGCAGACGACGCCGACCTTCTGGCTCAATCCCGTGAACGGCGTGAGCTACAACGTCATCACGACTGCGCCGCAATACGACATGGACTCGCTGCAATCGGTGGCGAACATTCCGGTCACGTCCGCGAGCGGCAAGACGAATATCCTCGGCGCGCTCGCATCGTTATCGCGCAGCGCGCGCGATGCGGTGGTCTATCACTACAACGCGCAGACCACCATCAATCTCTATGCGACGACCGAGCGGCGCGACCTCGGCGCGGTGTCCGACGACGTGCAGCGCATCATCGACGAAGCGCGTGGCGAGCTGCCGAAGGGCTCGTCGATCGACATGCGCGGCCAGGTCGAGACGATGAACGGATCGTTTTCCGGTCTCGCGTTCGGCCTCATTCTCGCGGTCGTGCTCGTGTACTTGTTGATCGTCGTGAACTTCCAGTCGTGGCTCGATCCGTTCATCATCATCACCGCATTGCCGGGCGCGCTCGCGGGCATCGTGTGGATGTTGTTCCTCACGCACACGACGCTGTCGATTCCCGCGCTGACGGGCGCGATCATGTGTATCGGCATCGCGACCGCGAACAGCATTCTCGTGGTGAGCTTCGCGCGATCGGCGCTCGCCGAGCACGGCGATGCAGTGCGTTCCGCGCTCGAAGCGGGCTATTCGCGCTTCAGGCCCGTGCTGATGACGGCGCTTGCCATGATGATCGGCATGGTGCCGATGGCGATCGGCCTCGGCGAAGGCGGCGAGCAGAATGCGCCGCTCGGGCGCGCGGTGATCGGCGGTCTGATGGTCGGCACTATCGCGACACTGTTCTTCGTGCCGGTGGTGTTCTCGATGATCTACCGGCGCATGGAAGCGCGCGGCAAGGGACCGGACACGGCGGCGAGAGAAGCGGCGCAATAGAACGAATCAATAAGCAATCGATTAGTGGGTGGAAAGGATGAAAGAGCAGGGCTCGCAAAGATCGGGCAATCAGCGACGCGGGCGCTTATGGCTCGTGATCGCGCTCGTGGTGGTCGTCGTGCTCGTCGCGCAAGGCATACTGTCGCGGCGCGCGGCGCACGCTGAACTCGAACGCGATGCGAACGAGCATGGCGTGCAGACGGTCGAAGTCATCAAGCCGGCTCGCATGAAGGCATCGCAGGATCTCGTGCTCGCGGGCGATATCCGCGCGTTCTCCGATGCGCCGATCTTCGCGCGCACCAACGGTTATCTGAAGCGCTGGACCGTCGATATCGGCACGAAGGTGAAGAAGGGCCAGTTGCTCGCGGAGATCGATGCGCCCGAGATCAACGATCAGCTTCGTCAGGCCCGCGCCGATGCGCAAACGGCGCGCGCGAACTATCTGCTGGCGAAGACGACTTCGGAACGCTGGGCGCAGATGCTGAAGAACAACTCGGTGTCGCGTCAGGAAACCGATGAGAAGAACGGCGACATGCTCGCGAAGGAAGCCGCGCTGAATGCGGCGCAGGCGAACGTGTCGCGGCTCGAACAGCTCGTGTCGTTCCAGAAGATCTATGCGCCATTCGATGGCGTCGTCACGGCGCGCAATACCGATGTCGGCCAGTTGATCGATGCCGGCAGCGGTGCAGCGGGCCGCGAGCTTTTTCATATTCAGGATGCGTCTACGTTGCGTGTGTTCGTCGATGTGCCGCAGGCGTATGCGCGCATGATCACCGTTGGTTTGCCCGCGGATTTGCTGCTCAACGAGGAGCGCAATCGCAAGTTCGATGGCATCACAGTGCGCACGGCGGGCGCGGTCGATCCCGTCGCGCGCACGATGCGTGTCGAAGTCGATGTGAAGAACCCGACCGGCGAGTTGCTCGCGGGTGCCTATGCGCAGGTGCGCTTTCGTCTCACGAGCGCGAATCCTTCCTTCACGCTGCCGGGCAATGCATTGCTGTTTCGGCCCAATGGCGTGCATGCCGCGAGCGTCGATGCGAACAATCGCGTGAAGCTTCTGCCGATCACGCTCGGCACGGACTACGGCACGCGCGTGTCCATCGTTTCCGGTCTGAATGGCGACGAGCGCGTGATCGTGAATCCGCCCGATTCGATCATCGACGGCGCGACGGTGCGTATCGGCCGCTCGGACACGGGCGCGGGTGCAAGTGGGGCCGCGCGCGGCGGAGCGGCGAAGGCGGAAGGAAACGAATCGTGATGATGCGCGCATCGATCGGAATCGTAGGATGGCTAACTATCGCCGCATTGGCCGGCTGCACGGTGGGCCCGGATTACGTTCGGCCCGACGTGCCGGTGCCCGCAGCGTACAAGTCGCAAACGCCGCTCGATCTGCCCGAGGCCGCATCCGCTGCGGCATCGCAGGACTGGAGGCCCGCGCAGCCCGCCGACGCGACGCCGCGCGCGCCCTGGTGGCAGGTTTATGGCGATCCGCAATTGAACGCGCTCGAAGAACGCGTCGTGACTGCGAACCAGACCGTTGCCGCGGCGGCTGCTCGTTATCGCGGGGCACGGGCCGCGGCTGCGCAGGCGCGTTCGGCTTACTTCCCGACGATCACCGCGAACGCCGCATTCAACCAGTCGCGCGTGTCGTCGAACGTGCTGTACAAATCGAGTGCGGGCGTGACCGTGCCCGACTATCTGATCGACGCGCAGATCTCCTGGGAGCCAGATCTGTGGGGGCGCATCTCGCGCGCCGTCGAAGGCGGCCGGGCGGAAGCGCAGGCGAGCGCTGCAGACCTGCAAAGCGCGATTCTGTCGATGCAGGCCGAGCTCGCGACCAACTACTTCGATTTGCGCGGCACCGTCGAAGAAGAGCGGCTGCTGGACGCCACGCTGCAAGCCTATGAGAAGGCGCTCGCACTCACGCGTGATCGTTTTGCGGGCGGTGTTGCGGCGGAATCGGACGTGGCGCAGGCGGAGGAGCAGTTGCGCGCGACGCAGGCGCAACGCATCGATCTGGAGACTACACGCACGAGCCTCGTCAACGCGATAGCGATTCTCGTCGGCGAGAATCCGTCGAACTTTACCCTCGATGTCGCGCCGCTCAACGAAGCGCATTCGCCGCATCCGTCGGCGGCGCTCGCGGTGTTGCCGCTCAGCGTGCCGTCCGCGCTGCTTGAACGGCGGCCGGATATCGCGGCGGCGGAACGGCGCGTGGCAGAGGCGAATGCGCGCGTCGGCGTGGCGACGGCGGCGTTCTTTCCGAACCTCTTGCTCGCCGCGACCGGCGGCCTCGAAGCGACGCGCTTTTCGTCGTGGCTCGAAGCGCCGAGCCGCTTCTGGTCGCTCGGTCCTCAGCTTGCGTTCACGGTGCTCGATTTCGGCGGACGGGCGGCGGCCCGCGATGCGGCGCGCGCTGCCTACGACGAGAACGTCGCCGATTACCGGCAGACGGTGCTGATTGCGTTCGGGCAAGTGGAAGACAACCTGAACGCGCTGGAAGTGCTGCACCGCGAAAGCGAAGCGCAGCGCGATGCCGTCGCTGCCGCCCAGCGCGCGCTCGGCAAGGTGGGCAACCGCTACGAGAACGGCGCGATCACGTATTTGAGCGTCGTGGTGACGCAGGCGATCGTGCTGTCGGATCAGCGCACGGCGGTGGGCATCGAACGGCGGCGCATGGCGGCGAGCGTCGCGCTCGTGAAAGCGCTGGGCGGGGGATGGAGCACGTTAGAACTGCCGAGCGCGGAAGCAGTTTCGCGGCGTGATTGAATTTCGAATGATGCGTGCAAGATGCCATGAGGCATTGCGCATGCAAAATGCACATTCCCAGTCGCGCGAGAAGGCGTCGAAGCTAGACGAGCAAAAGCACACCGCAAGCAATCAACGCAGCACTCCAGACCCAATCGACATTGATCCAGCCGCTTCGCAGAAAGCCGAGTCCGCCGCGTTCCTGCACGGACATCGCGAACATGGAAATCGCGGCAATCACGGCGAGCATCGCGCCCGTATGGACGGTCAGCGCGAGCGCGGTGGCTTCGAGCGCGGTGTTCGCGACCTGACCGGTACATAACGGCAAAAGCGCCGGCACGAGCATCAGTCCCGCGCCGTGCGCACTCGACATCACGAAGGACCACAACGCTAAGCCCGCCAGCCCGGTACGCATACCCACGGTCGGACGTCCGCGATGCCCGCGCCACGCGCTCCACACGCCCCAGCCGATCAGCAGCGCTCCGCACGCACGCGCGAGCATGTCGTGGCCGATCGCCATGCCGAGCGTGAGCGCGCCCGCGAGCACGAGCGCGACCGATGCCGCGTGCCCCAGCGCGATCGGCACGAGCGACACGAGCGCGACGCGGCGGCTTCGCGCATACAGGCCGAGCGCGACCGCGAAGAGCCATCCCATGGCGGGATTCAGGCCGTGAAACGCGCCGAGGCCCGCGGCCGTGACGATGAGCGCGGGCGACGCGGCGTCCATGCGAAGCGTCTCGTCGCGTCTCAGGGATAGCAGTACGAATCCGACGAGCAATCGCCGCCTTGCAGCCGGATCTGATGCGGCCGATGTCCCTTCGGCCAGTCGATGAAGAACTTCTCGTCGACGCTGAGGCCGCCGTTGGGATCGGCGTCGAGCTTCACCATCCAGCCGTCGATGCCTTCGGGATAGAACTGCGCATCCACCGCGCCATACAGCGAATTGGTGAAGTAGACGCGGCGGCCATCGCGGCTCACTTCGACCATCTGCGGCCCGCCGTTCAACGCGCCGTTCGCGGCGCCTGGATGCGTCGCCCGCGCGACCACGCCGCCGATGCGCACCTTGCCCGTCAGCTTCGGCGCGAAGGGATCGGAGACGTCGTATTGCAGCATGTCGCCCGTGCCCCAGCACGACACGTAGAGAAAGCGGTCGTCCATCGACAGATCGATGTCCGAGACGAGCGGCGGCACCGCGCCGAAGCCCTTGAGCAGCGGCGGAAGCGCGTCGGCATCGGCGGGCTCGGCGGGAATGTCGATGATCTTCTTCACCGCCCATTTGTCGCCGTCGCGATACCAGGTCCAGATCGACGACGACAGATCCTTCAGGCTGATCACGCAATTGACGAAACCGTATGCTTTGGTCGGATCGTGCGCGGGGCGCAGTTCGAACACGAGCTGATATTCGTCGCCGAAGTCGATCTCCTGAATGTGCTTTCTCTTCGTGAAGTCCCAGAAATGCAGCTTGCGCCCGTACTTCGCGCCGAGCAGCAGGTCGGGCACGAGGCCGTTCTCGAAGGTATCGGGCGTGCCCCATTCGCTCGTGACCATCGTGTCGTAGCCGAGATGCCACCATCCGTCATACGCGAGTTGCTGCGGGCCGCGATCGACTTCCCAGCGGCCGAGCGGATCGAAGCTTTGCTGATCGAGCATCAGCACGCCGCCGGGCGCCTTGCCTTCGGCATTGCCGAGCGCGGTGATATAGATGCCGCCCGGCCCGCAGTGCACCGTGTGCGGCCGCGTATAGCCGGTTTTTTCCGCGAGTTCTTCAGGCTCGATCGTTTTCACGATGACGGGCTTCTTCGGATCGGGCTTCGTGTCGATGATATGAATGCGCGACGAGCGCAGCCCCGGCACGACGAGATAGCGGCGCTCCATATGCGGATGCGGCGCGTTCGGGCACAGGCACGACGAACACGCGTTCCAGCCGAAGTGATGCAGCTCGTCGCCGGTATCGGGCATCGCGATTTCGCCGACGATTTTCGTGTAGTCCGGCGAATCCGGATCGACATCGACGACGGCGATCTTGTCGGGCGCCTGGCGCTCGGGATCGAACGTCGCGACGTAGGCCAGCGTTTCGCGCGGCGCTTTCGCCGCAAGCCGCGGGGAAGGGTAGAAGCTCGGATCCGGTTTCCATGTCGCCATGCTGCGTCTCCCGATTGTGTGGTCGTCGATTCGCTTGCAAAAGCACTATAGGACACAAGCACGCGGCATGCTTCCGATGCCCTCGCGGCGCAAAGATGCTTTTCTGCTTTGCTTTCGCGCGACGCGTGATTCGACGGGGAAAACGCGCCTAAACTATAGGCATCGCCCCTGGACCGAAAGAGGAGGTAGCGATGGCCGAGCCGATGATCAGCCTGATGGCGGGAGTCGTTCTGGTGCTATGCGTCGCGGTGGTTCTCGTGATGCATCACCGGCACCCGCATATTCCCGTTCCGAAGGCGCGCTGGCTGGATACGCATCCGCCGCGCGACTGGCGGCACAGGCATTGACCTTGCAGCGGGACGTGAATTAAACGGTTAGGGCGCCGGCATCGACCGGCGCTATTTTTTGCGCAGTGCAAAACGAGTCAGCGTCGCGGCCCTTTCATCGCCTCGGCTTCCATCGCGGCGTGCCATTCCTCGCTGTTCTCGATCGGGTCCATGCCTTCATCGATGAACGCGGACGCGCGCTCCGCCACCGAGCGGGTTTCCTCGTCGGTTTCGTCGTCGATGACGCTGTCCTCGTCGGCAGGCGGCTCCAGCATGTCTTGCAGCATGGCCTCCAGTTCGGGCGTATCCCACGGCTCGCCGCGCTGCTTTTTCTTCTTGATGTAGTGACGGATCTCGGCATCCTGCTCGGATGTCAGCGGAAGCCCGCGGAAGGTGCGGTTGGCGTCGAAGTCACTCATTGTCGTTCCTCTCGCGCATGACCTGGAATGCATCGTCAAGCGCCTCAAGTGTAACGCCGTTCGTCTGCGGGTAAAAACGCGCGGTATTCAGCCGAGCGGCGGCAGGCGTCTTTCGATGGGCGTCGCCTTCACGATGGCCGTGCTCGTCGCGGCGCGCTCGGTCACTTTGCCGAGGATGTCGTCGAGATGCTCGATCGAGCGCAGATAGAGGCGGCACACGAAGCAGTCGTCGCCCGTCACCTTGTCGCACTCGACGAACTCGGGAATGCGCCGGATCGCTTCCTCGACGAGATGCAACTGCCCGGGCAGCGGCTGCACGCGCACGATCGCCTGCAGCGTGTAACCAAGCGCGCGCGGATCGATATCGACGGTGAAGCCGCGAATCACGCCTTGCGTTTCGAGCCGGCGCATGCGCTCGGCGGTGCTCGGCGCCGATAGCCCGACGCGTTTCGCCAGTTCGCTCACCGCGATGCGCCCGTCGCTCGCGAGCACGGCGATGAGTTCGCGATCGATGGCGTCGATGCCTGTCTGCGGCATGCTGCCCAGGTTTTTTCCCATGATGGCCTTCGATTCAAAGGTCGAAAGATGTCGATGCCTAATTTTAGGCATGGTTTTGAGTAGTGCGCATCGATAGACTTGAAACCATCGGAATTGCATGACGAGAACGAGATGAACACGGAAAGAATCAACGCGCGCTTCGCCGGCGCATCGAACGCGCATGAACTGCGTCGCGGCGCAATCGAGATGTCGCTCGCGATGCTGATGTCGGGCACGATCGGCTGGCTCGTCGTGTCGTCGGGGCAGACGCCCTGGAACGTGGTGTTTTTCCGCTGCGTGTTCGGCGCGGCGACGCTCATCGCGGTGTGCGCGGCGCTCGGCTTTCTGAAGAAGCGCTATTTCTCGTGGCGCATGATCGGGCTCGTCGCGCTCGGCAGCGTGGCGATCGTCGGCAACTGGCTCTTGCTGTTCGCCGCGTATTCGCGCGCATCGATCTCGATGGCGACGACCGTCTACAACACGCAGCCGTTCATGCTCGTCGCGCTGGGCGTTATCGTGCTGCGCGAGCGCGTATCGGCATCGACGATCGCGTGGCTCGGCGTTGCATTCATCGGCCTCGTGATGGTGGTGCGCGTCGAGCCCGCCGTGCTGGCGATGCCGGGGCAATATCTGCACGGCATCGCGTATGCGCTCGGCGCAGCCTTTCTGTACGCGATATCGTCGATCGTCACGAAGCGCCTGAAGGGCACGCCGCCGCACCTGATCGCGATGCTGCATGTGCTGTTCGGTATCGTGATGCTCGCGCCGTTCGCGCGCTTCGCAGAGACGCCCACATCGATCGGCGGCTGGTCCGATCTCGTCGTGCTCGGCGTCGTCAACACGGGGCTCATGTACGTGCTGCTCTACGGCGCGATCCAGAAGCTGCCGACCGCGACCACGGGCGCGCTGTCGTTCATCTATCCGGTGGTCGCGATCGTCGTCGACTGGCTCGCGTTCGGGCAACGGCTCGCGTGGCTGCAGGTGGCGGGCGCGGTGCTCATTCTGCTCGCGGCGGCGGGGGTGAATCTGCAGTGGCGGATCGTGCCGCAAAAATGGCGCGCGAGCGATTGACGCTCACTCGTATAGAATGGCGCCCCTTTCCGACTACATCGAAATTCGCGCCATGTGGTTCAAGAACCTTCAGCTTCACCGTCTCCCCGCACACTGGTCCGTCACGCCGCAGCACATGCAGCAATGGCTCGCGCCGCTCGCGTTCAGCGCGGCGTCGAGCATCGAGAACGAGCGGCGCGGCTGGGTCTCGCCGCGCGGGGACGATGAACTCGTCTACACGGCGAATCGTCAGATGCTCATCGTCTATCGCGCGGAGAAGAAGCTTCTGCCCGCGTCGGTCGTCACGCAGTTCGTGAAGGAACGCGCGGCCGAGATCGAAGAGCAGCAGGGCTTCAAACCGGGCAGAAAGCAGTTGCGCGAGCTGAAAGAGCAGATCACCGACGAACTCCTGCCGCGTGCGTTCAGCATTCGCCGCGACACGCGCGTCTGGATCGATCCGGTGAACGGTTGGCTCGCGATCGATTCGTCGTCGGCGACGGTGTGCGACGACATCATCGGCTTGCTGGTGAAGTCCGTCACCGATCTGCCGCTCGCCAGCGTGCGCACCGCGCGCTCGCCCGTATCCGCGATGACCGAGTGGCTGCTGTCGGGCGAAGGTCCCGCTGGCTTCACGCTCGATCGCGACACCGAACTGCGCTCGACCGGCGAAGGCAACGCGACCGTCCGCTACGTCGGGCACGCGCTCGAAACGGAAGACATGCGCCGCCATATCGAAGCGGGCAAGCAGTGCATGCGTCTCGCGATGACATGGGACGACCGCGTTTCCTTCGTGCTGACGCCATCGCTCACGTTGAAGCGCGTGAGCGCGCTCGATGTCATCAAGGAAGCCGCCGATCCCACCGCGGCGAACGACGACGAGCGCTTCGAATCCGACTTCATCCTGATGACGGGCGAACTCGCGCGGATGCTGTCGGCGCTGACCGACGCGCTCGGCGGCGAAGAGGATCTGCGCGCGGCCGCGTAGGAGCCCGGATCAGGCGGACGGCGACGGCGAGAACGCATAGCCGTTCTTGCCGTTGCGCTTGACGGTGTACATCGTTTCGTCGGCGGCGGCCACCAGCCGCCAGTAATCGTTGACGCGATCCGGGAAGCTCGCGATCCCGATGCTCGCGCGCACGATCGACAGCCCCATCTGCGCATCGGTTTCGCCGACGCACGCGATGATTCGTTGCGCGATCACGGCCAGCTCGCCGTCGTTCGAAAACTCGCTCACGAGCAGCGCGAATTCATCGCCGCCGATACGCGCGACCAGATCGCCGCCGCGCACCGCCTGACGAAATCGACGCGATACCGCGATCAGGAATTCATCGCCGATGCGGTGTCCGTGCGTATCGTTGACGCGCTTGAAACCATCGAGATCGATATACAGCACCGCGATGCGCGCCGAGCCGCGCGCGCCGCTAGCCAGCGCGTTCGCCGCTTCCTCCAGCGCCGCGAAGAGCTTGCGGCGATTGGGCAGGCCCGTCATCGGATCGTGCAGCGACGCCTGCTCGAACTCGTTCGACAGGCCGAGCAGTTGCCGGTTGCGCTTCGCATACATGCCGAGCGCGGTGATGAGCACGCCGAAAACGATCGCCGATAGCGCAATCAACGTATGCGACACGCTCAGAATGCGCTCGCGCACGTCGGCGCTCGCGCGATCGCGCTCGGTGCGCCACCAGGCGTATGTCGAATCGAGCGCAGAACTCGCCTCGCCGAGCGCGATCGCGGGCGAGAGCACGGCCAGCGGCACGGAAGGCGCCGACATCGGGCTCGCCGACACCAGCGCGTGCAGCGACGCGAGCCGCGCCGCCAGTTCGATGCGCGACTCGCGATAGGCGGCCTGACGCTGGGCGTCGCCGGCGGGGGCGTTCTGCAGGGACAGCGCGGCGGCACGCGCGGTATCGGCGCGCTCGACCGCTTCGAGCACAAGCCCGACGTACTCCTGTTGCAGTTGCGCGGAAAAGATCGCGCGAATCTGCATCGCGAGGAACAGCAGGCCGATCAGCAGGCACAGCAATGCGGCGCCCGCGAGCGGCGCGGGGCCGGGCACGCGCATGCGCACGAGCGCATGCCGCACACGGCCCGCCAGCGTGTCCTCAGGGGCGTGAATACTCCTCTCGCTGACGGTTCGGGACATTGTGTCGATAGCTCACTCGATGGAAAAACGCGCCCATGCGCGCGAACAGCCCGCCCTCGGGCTTCGCGCGCGGCTGCTGATGTTTGCGCGCCTGCGCGTACGGATCGGCGTTGCCGCGATTGACGGCGGCCCGCTGTGTCGCCGATGGCGTGCCGCGGCGTTGCACGGCGGCGCTCTGCACGGGCGCGGCGGCGGATGCGTCGGCCTGCTGTGCCTGCGCGGCCACGGCGGCTGTCGCGAGGGCCGCGTCCGCGCCGGTATCGGCGACTGTCGGTTCGTCGGAGGCGTCGGCGGCCGGCGCGTTGTCCGCAAGCGATGCCGTGTCGATGGGCGCGGGCGCTTCGTTCGACGCATAGGGCAGCGCGCCGGTCAGAGGCGTCTCGACTGCGCCAGCCGACTGCGTCTGCGCGGCAATGGCGGGCTGGTCGATGCCGAGCGTCCGGCGCGCGCTCGACATCGCTTCGGCGTACACGCGCTGGTCGTGGTTGAACCACATGCCGTACGCGACGGTGCCGAGCACGCCGATCCCGAGCGCGGTCGCCGATGCCATCCACAGCGCGAGTCGCCCGAAGCGCAGCGGCGTGCGCAGGGGGCCGGGATCGTCGTCGTAATCGATTGCAGGCTCGGGCGGTTGAATGACAGTGGGATCATTCGCGGGACTTGCTCGATCCGCGATGCTCTCTTCGGGTAGCTTTGCGTGCTGAGGCATGACAGCGCTCTCCAGAACGTATTCGTCAGACAGCGGACCGGGCGCGGACGCAGGGCGCGCGCTCGGTCCGGCACTTGCCCGCGCGTCCCGTCATTTGGACGATGAACGCGTCGCGGCGACGTCGAACGTGACAGCCGAATGCCGGTTCAGCCTGCACTGCCGGGCCAATTTTTGCCAAACAATGTAACTCGCGCCACATACCGCCACAATTAGGGGCGGCGATGAGGCGCGGGAGCGAAGACGCGGATTAGCGCGTTCGATGCTCGGCGAAATGGGCGCTGGCGGGGCCGGACGGACCGGTGCGCGGTGATTTCACCGAATCGCACGACGCGACGGCGAAGCAAGTTCGGCCACTATTGCAGCATTCTTCATTCCAGCCCCGATTTGATGAACGGTGCATGCATCATTCTTCAGAGGAAGTTCCCGCGCGTATGTGAGGTCGCGCACATACGCGCGCGGCGAGATTTCGAATGTGGAGCGCGCGCCACACTCCGTCAGCGCCGTTTCGCCGATACGACGAGCGCGATGCCGCCGAGGATCGCCACCGCGCTTGCGGCGAGCCGCGCGGTCAGCGGCTCGCCCAGCAAAAGCACGCCGCCCGCCGCCGCGATCACGGGCACGCTCAGTTGCACCGTGGCGGCCGTCGCGGGCTTCAGACCTTTCAGCGCCGCGTACCAGATGACATAGCCGAGCGCCGAGGTCAGCGCGCCCGATGCGGCGGCATACGCGAGGCCCGGGGCGTCGAAGCTCGCGAACGGCCATGCGAGCGCCGACACGGCGAGCGCGAAGGGCAGCGCGCGCATGAAGTTGCCGGCCGTTTCGGCGACGGGGTCGGACCGGCCGCGTCCGCGCAGCGAGTAGACGCCCCAGCCGATGCCCGCCGCGATCATCAGCGCCGACGAAAACGGATCAGGCGCGGCGAGGCCCGGCAGCACGAGCCACACGAGTCCGGCGAGCGCGAGCAGCAGGCCGAGCCATTGCATCGCGGCGAGACGTTCGCCGATCGCGATGCCGTAGCCGATCATCGTCGCCTGGACCGCGCCGAAGAGGAGCAGCGCGCCGGTGCCCGCCGCGAGCCGCACGTAGGCATAGGAGAACGGCGCCGCGTAGACGGTCAGCGCGAGCGCCGATACCCAGTTCCCGGCGCGGCGCGTATCGGCGCGAGCATGGCTGATGCGCGCGTGCAGCATCACCCACAGCACGAGCGCCGCCGACGCGATGCGCACGAGCGTGAAGCTCGCCGCGTCGATCTGCGTGCCTTTGAGCGCGAGACGGCACAACAGCGAGTTGCCGGCGAAGGCGAGCATCGCGATGACGGTAAGCATCGCGATGCGCGCGCCGTGCGACGCGCTCGCGGATGAAGCATCGGAATCGGACTTGGACATCGGCAGCGCGATGGACGAGGGCGCCTCACTCTAGCGCAGTCGCGTCAGCCGGTGGTGAAAGGCTGCGGCGGCGCATCGCCTTCGCTGCCGAAGCGCTCGAATTCGGAGATCACCTGCGCGCCGAAGAGCAGCAGCGTGGCGAGCGCTTCGAGGCTGAACAGCACGACGATCGACGTCGTCAGCGAGCCGTACACGACGCTCACCTGCGAGAGCGTCGCGAAGTACCACACGAGCACGTGGCGCGTGATTTCCCACAGCACGGCCGCCGTCACGCTGCCGAGCAGCGCGAGCCGCAGCGACGGCCTGCCGACCGGCATCACGAGATAGATCGACGTGAGCACGAAAATCTCGCCCGCCACGCCGAGCAGATAGAGCAGGAGCCGCGACACGCCCTTGAGCGACACCTCGACGCCGAGCAGATCCACGCTGTTGCTGCCCATCGCCTGAAGGCCGTTCGACACGAGCGTGACGATCAGCATGCCGACGCCGAGAAAGAGGATGTAGCAGTAAGGCAGGAGCGCCGAGAGCAGAAAGTGCCGCCGCCGGATCGCGACGCGATGCACGAAGATCACCGACATCGCGTTCTCCAGCACGGTGAACGCGAGCGAGCTGAAGAAGATCATCGTGACGAGCAGCAGCCAGCCGAGCACCGCGCGATGCGCGAGAAAGTTGGCGAGTTCGCGCACGACGGCGCGCGCCTGGCCGGGCACGAGCCATTCGAGCAGATGCGCGAGGGTTTCGAGCAGTTCCTGCTGACCGATGAATTTCGACAGCACGATCACGATCAGGATCAGCAACGGAACGATCGACAGGAGCGCGTAATACGCCACCGCGCCCGCGAGCAGCAGGCCCTGGTTCGCACGGAACGCCCGGATGGTCCGCATCGCGAAGCCGAACGGATGGCGCGCGACGCTTCTCACCTGAGGGCCCAGCACAGGACCGAGAATCTTCGACATGGGACCTCCGCGGCGCGATGCTGCCCATCTTGTTCCGACGAGCAAGGATCGCTCCCGTGCGCGCACGCGCCCGGCGGAAGTCGGAAGCGGCAAGGTCAGCCGGGGCGACGCGCCTCGCTGCGCGCGGCGGCCTGCTGAGCGGCTTCCTCGAACGCGAGATCGAGCAGGATATCCACTTCGCACGCGGGCAACTCGGTCGCGTCGACGTTGCGCAGTCGGCAGAAAAGCGCGAGCGCCTCGGCTGCGGCGGCGAAGGCGTCGTTCATGTCGCGGGAATTAAGGCGTCGTTTTCTCATGGTTCACATAACGGCAGCCGCACGGCCGGACTTTAATGTGCGGCGGCGCAGCGCGCATTCCAGTTTCACCTTCCGCTTTTGGATGGATTAACCTAGGTTCATAACACGCGCCCGTCGAAGGCACAGGAGGACATCATGGCCGCATCCCACGCAACCTCCGCCGCCGACGCGCTCGGCGCCGACGCCGAAATCGTCGACGCCGACGAACGCCTCTACAACCACGATCTCGCGCCCGTGCCGCGGGCGAAGCGGACCTGGAACGGCTACAGCATCTTCGCGATGTGGATGTCCGATGTGCACAGCGTCGGCGGCTATACCTTCGCGGCGAGCCTCTTTCTGCTCGGCATCTCCGGCTGGCAGGTGCTGCTCGCGCTGACCATCGGCATTCTCATCGTGTATGTGCTGATGAACTGGGTCGGCAAGCCGAGTCTCAGGCACGGCATTCCGTTTCCCGTGATGGCGCGCGTCTCGATGGGCGTGATGGGCGCGAATCTCGCCGCGCTGATCCGCGGCGTGGTCGGCATCGTGTGGTACGGGGTGCAGACGTATTTCGCGTCGAAGGCCGTCGCGACGCTCCTGCTTCTGTTCGTGCCGTCGGTCGCCGCGTGGCGCGATACGAGCTTCCTGCGGCTCGACATGCTCGGCTGGGTGAGCTTTCTTTTCATGTGGCTGCTGCAGCTCATCATCTTTCAGCGCGGCATGGAGATCATCCGCAAGTTCATCGATTTCTGCGGGCCGGCGGTGTATGTCGTGATGTTCGTGCTGATGGGCTGGATCCTGTATCGCGCGGGTCTCGGCAGCTTGAATCTCACGCTGTCGGGCAAGGTGCTGTCGGGCGACGAGCAACTGCACGCGATGATCAACGCGACCCTGCTCGTCGTGAGCTACTTCGCCGCGCTGCTCCTGAACTTCGGCGACTTCTCGCGCTTCGCGAAGAGCGAGCGGCAAATGAAGATCGGCAATTTTCTCGGCTTGCCGTTCAACTTCGTTGCGTTTGCGATCATCACGGTGATCGTCACGGCGGGCAGCGAGAAGGTGTTCGGCACGATGATCATGGACCCGGTCGAGATCGTCTCGCGCATCGAGAACAAGGTGTGGGTGGCGATCGGCAGCATCACGTTCGTGATCGCGACGATGGGCATCAATATCGTCGCGAACTTCGTGTCGCCCGCGTATGACATCGCCAATCTTTTCCCGAAGCATGTGGACTTCAAGAAGGGCGGACTGATCGCGTCGATTCTCGCGGTGATCGTGTGCCCATGGATCTTCGTCGACAGCCCGAAGGCGATCACGATTTTCGTGTCCGTGTTCGGCGCCGTGCTCGCGCCGATGTACGGCGTGATGATGGCCGATTACTACCTCGTGAAGCGCCAGCAGGTGAAGACCGCCGACCTCTACACGATGCAGCCCGGCGGACGCTTCTACTACGACGGTGGCTGGAACAAGGTCGGGCTCGCGGCGCTCCTCGTGTCGGGCGCGATCTCGGTCGGCTGGGAGCTGTCGACGCAAATGCTCAAGCTCCTGCCGCCCAACAATCTCGGCTGGCTGATCGGCGCGGCCGCGGGCGCGCTGCTCTACGTCGTGCTGATGCGCATGGCGAATCGAAAATAGCGCGGCTTTATTTGAGCCACTTGCGCACGTCCTGCTCCCATTCGGGCTGGCCGCAGTTCGGCGGATTCTCCGGGCCGAGCACGGTGATGTAGCCCTTGTCCTTCATGCACGACTCGTAGGCGCGCACCTGCGTGCAGCGGCCCGCGCCCGCTTTCTTCGCGGCGGCCTTGCATGCGGACATCGAATTGTCCATGCCGCTGAAATCGGCATCGGGACCGGCATCGTTCCACGAGGGCGGGTTCGCGCTCGCCGAGAATTCGACGGGCGTGCTGCACGCGGCGAGCGCCAGCGAGGCAGCGACAGGCAGGCACGAGCGGAAAAGTCGATTCATCTGCTTGAACTCCTTTTTCTTAAGCTCTTGTTGAAGGCGCACGATCCGCCGCCTATTATTCCCCGCTGTCGTGACGCGCGTCGCGTTTTTTTATTCCGCCTGGAGTGCCGATGAAACCCATGCCGCTCGCCCGCGTCGTGTCGTCGTGCTTCGCCGTCGCAGTGTTATCGATAGCGTCGCACGCGTTCGCCGACGATGTCTCGTTCGGCACGAGCCAGCTTTGCGGCTTGCAGAGCGCGCGCCCCGACCGGAACGCCGCCGTGCAGGTGAAAACCGTGCAGGGCAGGAACGGGCCGATCGGCTATGCGCGCTTCGGGCAAGGCACGCCGCTTCTGCTCATCACGGGCTATCGCGCGACGCTCGGCGAATGGAACGCGTATTTTCTCGGCGCGCTCGCGAAGCATCATGAGGTCATCGTGTTCGACAATCGCGGCGTAGGACGCTCGACGCCGATGGCGGGGCATTACGGCCCCGGCTACGGCATCCGCGACATGGCCGCCGATGCCGCCGATGTCATCGCGGGTCTGAAGCTCGCGCGCGTGGACGTGGTCGGCTGGTCGATGGGCGGCATGATCGCGCAGCAGCTCGCGCTCGATGCGCGCGAGAAGGTCGAATCGCTCACGCTGATCGCGACCGCGCCGCCGGGTCCGGAAGCGGTGCCATTGACGCCCGAGGTGCAGCAGGTGCTGTCGAGTTCGGGCGCGGACGCGTTTCCCAGGATCATGGCCGTGCTCTTTCCCGCCGACGCCGTCGCGGATGCGTCGAAGTGTTTCGTCGGCGACATGTTCGCGCCGCGCGGCTACAAGGGCCGGCCCGTACCCGATGCGGTCGCGGATCAGCAGAATAGGGCGATGACGCAGTGGTTCGCGGATTCCGCCGCCGCCGATCTGTTGCGCCGCTCGCCGGTGCGCACGTTGATCATCCCGGGTGCGAACGACGATGTCCTCGCCGATGCCAACGCGCGCCGTCTCGAACGGATGATTCCGCGCGCGACGCTCGATGTGGTCGCGGACGCGGGACACGCGCTGATGTTCCAGTATCCGATCGAGTTAGCGCGGCATATCGATGCGTTCGTATCGAAGTGACTCGCCTTATAGATGCGCGCGCAGCCAGCGCCATGCGAGCGGGCCGCAGATCACGCCCCAGGTCATCGCGGCGATCACGAGCGCGATCATGACGGCGGCGCTGCCGCAATCCTTCGCCCGTCCGGAAAGCTCGTGACGTTCGAGCGAGATGCGATCGATGGCCGCTTCGATGCTCGAGTTGAGGAGTTCGACGAGCAGCACGAGCAGCACCGATCCCGCGAGCAACACGCGCTCGGCGGCGCTCACGACGACTGCCGCGGCGATCAACAGAAGCGGAATCGCGAGGCACACTTCCTGGCGAAACGCGCTTTCCCCGCGCCATGTCGCGACGATGCCCGCCCACGAATGACGCAGCGCGAACACGGCGCGCAAGAGGCCGCGCCGCTTGACGTGCGGACTTTGCGCGGATGTGGATGAAGAACTTGTCGAGCGGTTCATGACGGCAATATTACCGCGCTGCCGACACGAAAACGTTTGCCGATTCATACCGCACGAAGCGGCGATGAATTGGCTTGTCAGGAGATTCGACGGACCTTCATACTTCCCGCAGTCGTGAGGCGCAAGCACTCGCGTCGATAACTAGAAGAGAGCCGGGGAAACATCATGAAGTCACGCTTTACCGCTGTTCATCTGCGTTCTGTCGAACTCGCCGATCCGCATCTCGCGCATCTGTACATGGAATGTGTCGATGCCGAAGCGCGTCTGTCCGGTGCGAGCAAGCTTGCCGCGGCGGCCGTGTTCGAGGCCCGCGAAAAGTCGCTCGATAACCTGTGGTCACGTCTCGATGCGCTCGACCCTAGACTGTGCCGCGAGTTGAAACACGCGGTGCAGGACTGGCACGACATCGCGGTGAAGCTGCGCGGCGGTGAATGATTTGAGACGCGCGAGCAGCGCAACGAGACGCTGCGACATTCGCGCGGAAGGCCGTCGCCATTAACCTTTCTCCAACGACACAACGATTCATGGAGAAGGGCAAAATGGATAACGGTAATGGTACGAACAAATATGCACCGATGCCGGTGGCGTTCTTCGGCATCGGCGTCGGTGCGCTCGCCCTCGCGGGCGCATGGCGCGCGGCGGCACGCGTATGGACGATTCCCGAAGCGGTCCCCGTGCTGCTGACGGCGATCGCGCTCGTCGTGTGGCTCGCGGTCCTTGTCGCCTATGGGCGCAAGTGGCTCGTCGAACGCGACGCGGCCATCGCCGAGATGCGTCATCCGGTGCAGTCTTCGTTCGCGGCGCTCGTCCCGGTATCGATGATGCTCGCCGCGCAAGCCGTGCAGACGTATTCGCGCGAGCTTGCCATTGCGCTCTTCGTGATCGGCGTAGTGAGTTCGCTCGCGCTCGGCGTGTATCTGCAAGGGCGATTCTGGCAAGGCGGACGCAAGCCCGAATTCACCACGCCCGCAATCTACCTGCCGACGGTCGCGCCGAGCTTCGTCGCGGCAACGGCGGCGGCCGGTCTCGGCTTCACGCAACTCGGCATGTTGTTCTTCGGCGCGGGGGTGTTCTCGTGGCTCGCTATCGAATCGATCGTGCTGCATCGCGCGGCCGTGCATGAGCCGCTGCCCGAAGCGTTGCGCCCGAGCCTCGGCATTCAGCTCGCGCCGCCAGTCGTCGGCGGTGTGTCGTATCTCGCGATCACGCATGGCGTGCCGGACACCTTCGCCTACATGATGCTCGGCTATGGCCTCTATCAGGCGCTGATGCTGGCGCGTCTCATCCCGTGGATTCGTCAAAGTACCTTCACGCCTTCGTACTGGGCATTCAGCTTTGGCGCGGCAGCGTTGCCGACGATGGCGATCCGGATGCTCGAACGCGGCGCCACCGGACCGATGGCGTGGATCGCGCCGGTGGCCTTCGTCCTGGCGAACGTGGTGATCGGTCTGATGATCGCGGGAACGGTGCGGGCGATCGTGCGAGGCAAGCTGCTGCCGGTCGTGAACGTGACAGCGCCGAAGGACAACGTACTCTCCATCGAACGCCGTGCGGCAGCGGGCTCACGCTGAAGCCATGCAGCATCGGCGGAACATCACAAGATCAACACTTCGCCCGAACGCAACGCACGCAACGAAATCCCCGGCAACGCGGCGCGCAGTTCATCCAGAATCTGCGCGCCGTGCGGCGGTTTCAGATGCGAAATCAGCAACTCCGCCTTCAGCTCGACGCCGCGCACGTCATCCGCGATGAGCCTCGGACAATAGTGATGCGCCGCATGCGCCAGCGCGATCTGCGCATCGGGAAACGCGGTCTCGACGATCACATGACGCAATCCGGGCAACGCGCAAACCGCCGCCCAGAACTCGGGATTGGTCGTCGTGTCCCCGCTGAAGGCGAGGCACGCGGTCGCGCCGCACACGGCAAAGCCCACCGCCGGCACCGTATGCCGCGCGGGCAACGCCATCACGGTGCGCCCGTTCAGCGTCACGCGCTCGCCGGTCTCCAGCGCTTCGAAGCGCACCCCCGGCGCATCCGGCGATGGAATCCGCGTGAAGTCCGGCCAGATCAGATTGTTGAAGATATGCGCCTGCAGGATGTCGAGCGTCGCGCGGCTCGCGTGGACGGTCAGCGGCCCGAGGCGCGCTTCTCCCACGGCGTCGATCATGAGCGGCAGATACGCGATGTGATCCAGATGCGAATGCGTGAGAAACACATGATCGATGCGCGCGAGTTCATCGTCGGTGAGCACGGCGACACCCGTGCCGGCATCGATCAGGATGTCGTCATCGACGAGCAGCGCGGTCGTGCCGCCGGGATCGTCCGCCGCGTCCGGGCCAGTGCTGATCGCGCCGCTACAGCCGAGTACCCGAACATTCATGATGCGCCCCGCCTGATGGTTCATTTCGTATCGAATGCGCTTACGCAATCCCAGTCCTCGGGCAACGCGACGCCGCGCAGCGCATCGATGCGCTTGCGATAGATCGCATACACCTGCCGCTCAGGATACTGCGCCGCGAGCGTCGCGAGTAGCGTTTCCGCCTCATCCCACTCGCGCGCGCGATAGTGCCCGAGCGCCGCGTGCCAGCGCGCGAGCGCATCGGCGTGTTCGTGCGGCGGCCGCGGCTCGAACACCGCGATCGGCGCGACGCGTCCCTTCACGCGCACGCGGTCGATCTCGCGGAACACGACATCCGGCACCCGTTCGCGCGTCGCCTCGCCGACGATGATGTCGATGTCGAAGCGCCGCGTGAGTCCTTCGAGCCGCGCCGCGACGTTCACCGCATCGCCCATCACCGTGTACGCCTTGCGCACGGACGAGCCCATGTCGCCGACCGTCATCGGCCCCGTATTGATGCCGATGCCGATCCACAAGGTCGGCCAGCCGCGCGTGGTGAGCGTGCGGTTCAGTTCGATGAGCGCCTCGCGCATGCCGAGCGCCGCGGCGACCGCATTGCGCGCATGATCCGGATCGTCGACGGGCGCGCCCCAGAAGCCCATGATCGCATCGCCCATGTACTTGTCGAGCGTGCCGCGATGCGCGCGGATCACTTCGGTCATCGTGCCGAGATACTCGTTCATCAGTTGCGCGAGCGCTTCCGGCTCCAGCGTCTCGGCGATGGCGGTGAAGCCGAGCACGTCGCAGAAGAGCACGGTCAGTTCCGCGCGACGGCCCGCCATGCTGTAGTCCTCGGGATGGCGGCTCATCTCCTCGACGAGTTCCGGCGGCACGTATTGGCCGAAGAGCGCGGCGAAATAACGCTTCGCGCGCGCCTCGACGAAATAGCCGTAGGACATGTTGAGCACGTAGAGCGCGAGCACCGTGAGCAGCAGCGACGCCACCGGAATCGACCAGCCGAGCCGCGCGAACGCGACGAGATCCGCCGCGACGATTGCCGCGAACAGCATCGCGCTGAAGAACGTCGCGCGCGCGGGGATGTGCCACGGCCACAGAAAGATCATCGCGAGACCGGCGAGCACGAGCAGCGACGCCTGCAACGCGGCCGCGAACGGCGGCTCGAAGCGGATCGTGCCGTCGAGCATGCCGCCGATCAGGTTCGCGTTCACCTCGACGCCCGGATACACCTCGCCGACGGGCGTCGTGCGCTGATCCATCAGGCCCGGCGCCGTGGTGCCGATGAGCGCGATCTTGCCCGCGAGCGCGCCCGCCGGAATGCGCTGCGCGAGCACGTCGGCGATGGAGTAGTACGGGAAGCTGCCGGTCGTGCCGCGATACGGGACGAGCGCCGCGCCGTTCTCATCGACGGGAATGACGCGTGTGCCGCGCGGCGTCGCGAGCGCGAGGCCCGAAAGCGGCGCGGCAGGATCGGTCGGATCGTCGAAAACGGGTGTGACCGACGCGTCGCCGAACAGCGCGCGGAACACTTCGAGCGAGAGCGCGCCATACACGCCGTCGCGAAACGCGGTGACGAGCGGCACGCGGCGCACGGAGCCGTCGAAGTCGATCACCGGATTGAAATAACCCGCGCGCCGCGCCGCGTTTTGCAGCGCGGGGAGGTTGCCGCCATAGCTCGTCCAGTCGAAGAGCGTGAGCGGATGCGTGCCGAACGCGCGCTCGCTCATCAGCGGCGCTGGAATCGCGCCGCTCGACGCATCCTGATTCGAGAAGTAATAGCCGAGCACGACGGGATGGCCCGCGAGGGCATCGGCGAAGCGCTGGTCGTAGTTCAGGCGCGGCGCGAGTCGATCGAGCGCCTGCCGGTAAGCGGCGTTATCGGCGAGCGCGCCGTGCGCGAGTTCATCGAGCACGGCGAGGCCCGAGCTCGCGTCGGGTTCCGCGAACACCATGTCGAAGCCGAGCACGGCGATGCGCTCGCGCGAAAACAGCGTATCGACGAGCGTCGCCATGCGTGCGCGATCCCACGGCCAGCGGCCGAGTTCCGCGAGGCTTTTCTCGTCGATATCGAGGATCGCGATGCGCGCGTCGGTCGTGCGCGGCATGAAGAGGCGCACCTTGGCGTCGTAGATCATCGCGGACAGGGAATCGATGAAGCGGATGTCGTAGCGCGCGAGCGCATGCCCCGCGAGCACGACGACGACGGCGAGCCCCAGCGCCCAGCGCGCGCCCGAGCGTCTCAGCACGAACGCGAGCGGCTCGCGCGCGCTCATTGCGCGGCCCGGATCTGCTCGTTCGCGGCGACGAGCCGCGCCGCCAGCACGCGCGCGACGAACTTGTGCATGCGCGCGGCGAGCGCGGGATCGTCGCTTTCCAGCCGCTTAAGCGTGGAGAGCGCGAGACGCAGCACGACGGTCGGCTCATCGGCGACGACATCCGCGCTGCGCCGCGCGCCGGTGTACACGGCCATCTCGCCGACGATCGTGCCCGCGCCGAAGCTGCGCAGCCGCAACGTGCGTCCTTCGCCGACGGCGAGCGCCACCGTCACGCGTCCGGTTTCGACGAAGTAGATCGAATCGCCCGGATCGGCCTGGCGGAACACGTACTCGCCGGGCGCGAGCGCGAGCGTGTCGAGATGCGGGCGCAGCGCGTCGAGCGTGTCGGGCAAGGTCGATGCGAACCCGCCCGCGCGCGTCGCCTGCGACGGCTTCAGCGCGCGCAGCATCTGCGTTTCGATCCATTCGAGGCCGTTGTCGAGATCGGCGAATTCATGCGGGCCGCTCGCGCCTTTCGTATCTGTGATGCCTTTGGCGAACCACGCCTTCAGCGCCGGCGAAAGGCCGGTCAGCACGAGTTGCGCGTTGGCGCGCGCGCACGCCTGGCGCAGCCGCACGAAGCTCGCCGTGCTCGACGCATCGACGCCATGCACGCGGGCGAAATCGACGAGCACGAAGCGCACGTTCGGGCGCGCGTCGGAGGCGTCGGCGCTCGTTTCGAGGCGCGCGCGGATATGCGTGAGTATCGAATACGCGGTGCCGAAGAACAGAAAGCCCTGCAACGCGACGCCGTAGAGCGCGCGGGCCTCGCCATCGAGCGCGCGGCTTTCGTCCACGGTGCGCTCGACGTTCGAGCGCCGCCCGCGCCCGTCGAACTCCAGGCGAAAGCAGTTCACGCGGCCATAGCGCACCACGAACAGCAGGCACGCGGCGATCACGCCGAGCAGCACGCCCGCGACGATCCCATACGCCTCGATGATCACCATGATCGCGGGAATCAGCAGATAGTCGTGCCACGGCAGGCGCCGAAACGAGTTGATGAGCCATTCGTTGAGCATCGCCGCGCCGATGAAAATCTGCAGCCCGACGAGCACGGGCTTCGGCAACAGCGCCATCAGGCTCGGAAAGCGCGCGACCACGATGAGGCAGAACAGCGCCGCGAGCACGCCCGCGCGCCGGCCTCGGACGCCCAGACGCCAGTTGGTGACCGTGCGCGTCATCGACTGCGCGCCGACGAGTCCGCCCGCGAGCCCGGTCAGCACGTTCGCGATGCCCGCCACGCGCATCTCGCGATTGAAGTCGACATCGCGCGAGGCCGTCACGCCGATGCTCGTCGTGTTGAGCAACACGGTCATCGACGAGACCGCGGCGACGGCGAGAATCTCGGGCGCGCGCGAGACGAGCGTCGGCAGCCAGGCGTCGTGCAGCAGCGCGAACGGCAGGCGCATGCCGGTGATCGACTCGTAATGAAACAGCAGGCCCATGCGGCGCGCGTCTTCCAGCGTCTTGCCGGAGCCGTGCAGCCCGCCGTAGAAGATCGCGATGCCGAGCGCGATCATCGACGGCAACACGATCACGTAACGCGACAGCGGCGTGATGCGCGTGAGCACGAGCAGCCCGACGCCCACCACGAGCGCGGGCACGCTCGCGAGCCAAGGCAGCGCCATGACGAGCCGCGGCGTCGCGGCGCCGACGGGCGCGTCGGTGAGCACGCGCAGCGCGCCTTCGAGCAGCAAGAGGCCGGTGCCCGCGAGAAAGCCGCCGATCACCGGAAACGGGATGTACTGGATCGCGTTGCCGCGTTTCCAGTGCGCGAGCGCGAAGAGCAGCGCGCCCGTCGTCAGCGACGACACCGCGATCAGCAGCAGCACGGTGGCGAGCACGGCGTCATCGTCGCCGCCCGCGGCATGCACCGACAGCGCGACGGACGAGGCCATGCCCGCGAGCAGCGCGGTGGCGTTCGAATCGGGGCCCGCGATCATGAACGGCACCGAGCTAGTCAGCGCGACCACGAACGCGACGATCACGCAGCTCAAAAGCGCGGTCGGCATGCCGGCGGAGAGCCACGGCGTGAGGCCGGCCGAGAAGATCGTCGCGCCGTAACCGGCGGCATAGGCGAGCGCGAGCAGCGCGGTCAGGACGCCCGCGAGAGCATCGACGCCGAACGCCGCGATGGCCGCGTGAACGCTCGATGCGCCCGCGCCCGGCGATGCGCGCATGAGTTTCGCGTCGCGGCTCGTGTTCTCGCTCATCGCCGGTTCCGCTAGCGGCACGCCGCCGACGGCACCACCGGCGTGACCCGCGACGCCGGGAGCACGCCGAACGGCGAGCGCGCATTGATGACGATCGTGCCTTCGCCCGCGCGCACGATCTGCCTGTCGACCTGATTGATCACGACGATCTGCCCGTCGTAGACGACGATCTGATCGCCCTTGCAATCCGCATTCGCGCCGGGTTCGAGGTTCGCGCAATCGGTGACGGAATATTCGGTGCCGCGTATGCCGATGGTCGAGGTCGGCGTCTTCACGCGATAGTTTTCCGCCTTGCCTTCTTTTGCAACGAGTCCGTCGACGGCGCGCAATCCGCCTTTCACGAGCGACAGGAAACTGCGGTCTTCCTGCGGCGCGTTCGCCGCGTAGCGGAAATCGTCGACGCGAAACACCGAGCCGGGCTTCAGATACACGCGCTGCTTGTCGGTGAAGATCATCACGATCTCGGACGCAACGCCGGTCTGCACGGTGTCGCCGTTTTCGATGTTGCCGCCCATCGCCGCGACGCGCTGCGCGCCGTTCGCACCCTGAATCGCGACATTGCCGACGAGCGCGGTGATCGTCGCGACCGGCTCGGCCGACGCCACGCGCGCGGTCATCGCCAGAAGGAGAAAGAGGAGGAAGTGTCGGGCGCGCATCGTATTCGGTCTCAAAAGGACTTCGTGAGCGCGACCCAGAAGCGGTTCGCGTGGCCCGTGCCGAGCGTCGGCGGGACGTAGCCGAGGGTGTGCGCGTAGGACATCGACAGCAGAAACTCGTGCGGCGCGGTGAAGGTCGCGCCGACGCCCAGTCCCGACAGCCTCACGTGATTGCTGCCGGGCACGACCGGATGCGCGACGATCCTGCCATCGGCGGTATCGATGAAACCCGCCAGCGTGACGAGCACCGGCACGAGCGATTGCCTGATCGTCTGCCGCACTTCGAAGGTCGCGATATACGCTTCGTCGACGGGCGCATCGCCGGTCGCATACGCGCGCACCGCATAGGGTCCGCCGAGCGAAATCTGTTCGGACGAGTCGAGATTGCGCGAGGTCGTCTGGCCGTTGAGCGAGAAGTAGAGCTGCGTGCCGTTGGCCTGATTGCCGATCACTTGCGTGTGCGTCGCGGCGAACACGAACTTCGTGAACGAGCCGGCGATCTGCGACGCGACCTGCGCCGGCTGCGGCGACTTGAAGCGCAGGTTGCCTTGCTGGATGCCCGTGTCGAAGGTCGTGATGCTCTTTTCGAGCGTGAGATTGCCCGATACGCCGAGCCGTCCGACGTCGCTGTTCTTGTCGCTGACGGAATCGAATGCGCCCAGATGATCCGACAGCAGCTTGTGGTCGAAGCCGAGCGTCGCGTACACGTTCGCCGCCGGCGAGCGCAGCAGCGGATAGCTTACGAATGTCGAGAAGACATTTGCGCTGCCGTAGGCGTCGAGATCGTCGAACTGGCCGCCGACGGAATACGTCGAGCGCGTATAGCCGATGCCCCACGCGAGGCCGCTGCCGCCGACCGGCACCGTATAGCCGATGTTGCCGTAGAACTGGCCGGTGATCGAGCCGAGCAGCCGTGCGCCGAGCTGATCGCCGATGCCGAGCGGATTGTTCCATTGCAGCGCGCCGATGAGACGCGCGGTGCCGGTCGTCGCCTGGCCGTAGTTGTCGGCCTGCACGCTGCCCGCCAACGGCCGCGCCTTCGGCACCTGGAGCGTCATGTTCGACGTGCCGGGCAGAAGCCCCGGCGAGATCGTCGCATTCGCGCCCGTCGTGCCGGCCGCGTCCTGCGCGAGCAGCGTGGCGCGGGTCAGCGCGTGCTCGTAGATGACGTCGCCCGGTTTGAGCCCGCCGAAGAAGCGCGCGATGACCGCATCACGCGTGCGCGACTGATTATCGATGTCGATGCGCCCGTAGTGCCCCTCGCTCACCGCGATGCGCACGATGCCGTTGTCGATCTGCTGCGGCGGCACGTAGGCGCGCGCCACCAGATAGCCGTGCCGGCGATAGAACGCGCTCACGCGATCGGCGGCGCTTTCGAGATCGTCGAGCGAGCGATCCGGGCCGATGAGCGCACGCACGGCGTCGAGCAACGCCGCGGCGGGGAAAAGCGTGTTGCCGGTGAACTCGAAGCCCTTCACCTCGAAGCGGATGCCACCGGGCGCGCCCGATGCGGGCGGCGGCCCGGGCGCGGGCGTCACGTTCAGACGCAGGTCGGAGGGCGGTAACGGCGCGGGCGATTGCTGCTGCTGTTCGCGCAGGATGCTGCCCGCGTTCGGCAGCGCCTGGGCGTGCACATCGCGCATGTCGCGCGCGCTCGCCGCGACGAGCGTCGCGAAAAGCACGGCGAGCCGGCGGGAAGCGCCGCTGCGGCGTCGTTCGCGGGGCCCGAAGCGTTGCACGCGCCCGGGCTTCACATGCGGCATACGTGACCGGGCCATGCGTCGTCCGGCAGGCGGCTGCCGTCGCTCGTCGAATCGGTGCGCTGCTGCACGAGCGGCGCCGACTCCGGCTGAAGTCCGGGCGTCGCGTTGTAGAGCGGCGCGGGATTGGCGGCGTCGGTGCGCACGGAATCGAGAATGCCGGGCAGCGTCGCCGCCGTCGTGACGACGGTCCCGGGCGTTTCCGGCGTCACCGGCGTTACCGGCGTCACCGGCTGCACGGGTGGCGACGGCGGTGTCACCGGCTGAGAGGGCGCGCCCGCGATCCGCAACGTGCCGCCTTGCGTCGTGATCTTGTAACCCGTGGGGCCGCCCGTCGCGGTGATCGTGATCGCGTAGGTGCCGACCGTCGCGCCTGGCGCCGCGCCCGTGCTCGTCACCGTGAAGACGAAAGGCTCGTGGATCGCCGGACTGTCGGCGAATGCGCCGCCGTAGTTCGCGCCGTTGTAGCGCAGCGCGATCGTGACGTCGTTCGGTCCGAGCGTGCGCGGTGTATCGAACGGCACGTCGAGGTTGATCGCCGTGAGCGTGACCTGCTGCAGCGCATTGAACGCGAAGCGATTGCCCGATGCCGACGCGGCGCGTGCATCGGCGCCGCCCGTGTATGCGTCGCCCCAGAGCGCGAGATTGGCGCTTTGCAGGCCGCCGAATGCGTCCGAATCGGGCGCGTCCGAGTACACGAGCCAGCGTCCGTTGGGCGCGGCGAGCGCCTGAGCGCCCGCGCGGTTCACGAAGGTCACGGCCGCGAGCGTGATGGCCGTGCCGCTCGCGCGGCTCGCGACCGGTGCGGCGAGCGTGAGCGACTGCGCCGTGAGCGTCACCGCGCCGCTCGCCGAGATGCCCGTCAAACCCGCCACGTTGCCGATGGTGAGCGGCGCGCTATCGGCGAGAGCGATCGAACCGGCGTTGGCCGCGAACGTGCCGATGCGATTGCCCGCGTTCGTCAGTTGATAGACGCCCGCACCGCCTTGCAGCGCGACGCTCGCGGCTTCGATCGGCGCGCGCTGCGTGGCGGTGCCGGCCGTCGTCATCGAGAGCGTGCCGCGCGGCGCGCTGATGGACGCATCGAGCCGGATGCCGCTCTGCGCCGCGAGCGAAAGCATGTTCGCCCCGCGCCACGCGACCGGGCCGTCGATCAGCACGAAGCCGAACGGCGCGAAGCCCGGCGGCGACGCGGCGCCGATCGACACATTCGTCGATTCGAGCACGCGCGAAAGCGTCGCGCTCTGGATCGTGCCGAAGCGCCGTCCGATGTCGTCGTCCGCGCCGACGAGCGCCGCGAAGTCGCTCGCGATGCGCCACGTTCCGGTCTGCCCCGAGGCCGCTGCCGTCGTGATCTGCGCATCGGGCGCGACGCGCACCTGCGTGCCCGCCGTCTCGATGATGCCGCCGTTGCCGCCATTGGGCGCCGATGCGTCGAGCGTGCCGCCGACCTGCACGACGCCCGTATCCGCGACGAGCCGGATCACGCCGTTCTGGTTCACGGCGCTGCGCGCGCGGATGATGCCCGTGTTGTTCACGACGTTGTTGAAAAGCGCGTCCTCGGCGCTCGCGGCGAGCCACGCCTGACCGCCATCGGCCTGAATCAGCCCGTGATTGGCGGCGAGCGCATTGAGCGCGCCGCGCTCCACCGACAAGCCGATCATGCTGTGGTCGCCGAGCGTGACCGCGATGCGTTCGCCCGCCGCGAGCGCCGCGAAGCCGCCGGGCGAATCGATCGTGCCGGCGTTGATCGCCCGCGTGCCGATCAGCGCGACATAGCCGCCGGGCGCGCTCTCGATCGTGCCGAGATTCACGACCGCGCCGCCGCCGCGATGGTGATGATGACGCTCGCCGCCGGCGAACGTGTAATGGCCACTCATGAAGTCGTTGGTCGACAGATCGAGCGACGAAGCCAGCAATCCTCCGACGTTCACCTGCGCGCCCGGCCCGAAGATCACGCCGTTCGGATTGACGATGAAAACCTGTCCATTCGCGTCGAGCCTGCCGAACAGCGCCGAAGGACGCGGCCCGACGACGCGGTTGAGCGCGATCGCATTCGCGCCCGGCTGATTGAACGTGACCGATTCGCCGGGACGCGTGCTGAACGAATTCCAGTCGATCGCGAGGCGGCCGCTGTTCTGCTGAATGGTCGTGTTCGGACCCGCGCTCGTCACGGAGCCCGAACCCCCGACGACGCGCGCGCCGGTCGGCTCCGCGTGCGCATACGCGAAGGCCGCGCTCAGAAGCGTGGCGGAGCAAAAACGCAGCGCGGGGGACGCGGTGCTTGCGCGCAGAGCCTTGATCATGTCGGCAGACTCCTTTCTGTTGCGCTGCATCGTCGCGACGAAATGCAGGCGCACCATCAAGCAGTTTAGTGTTCCGAATCATGCATGCAACTACGCGTTTAGAGAATGTACGCGGGCGTTGGCTATGTGCGTTCGATTACGCACGTGATCACTTCATTTGTCTTAGGAATACGATGTATTTATATGACGTTCAGACCGGCTCGTTCGCGAGCGTGCCTTCGACGAATTCCCGCAGAAACGCGACCCAGGTACGGATCTTCGCATCGAGATACTGACGGGACGCATACATCGCGTAGATCGTCATGCTCTGTAGTTCCCAGTCGGGCAACACGCGCACGAGCGAGCCGTTTTGCAGCCACGGGAGCGCCGCGAGCATCGGCAACGGAGCGATGCCGAGTCCGTTCGACAAGGCGACGGCGAGCGCATCGGCGGAATTGACGCGCAGGCGGCCGGGTTCCAGCTCCACTTCGTGCTTGCCGCGCGGGCCTTCGAAGACCCATCGGTCGACCGGGAAGAAGGTCGTCACGAGTTGCAGGCACGTGTGATTCGTCAGGTCCTCGATGCGCTGCGGCGCACCCGCGCGCTTCAGATAGCCGGGCGATGCGCAGAGCACGCTCGGCATCGAGCAGATTTTCGTGGAAACGAGCGCGGAGTCGGGCAGGGTGGACGTGGTGACTTGCAGAAAGACATCGAAGCCTTCGTCGAGCATGTCGGGCACGTGCTGCGAGAGCGTCAGTTCGACGCGTACCTGCGGATGCTCCTCCAGATAACGCGTGAGCGCGGGCACGACGTAGTGCTGGCCGAAGGTGATCGGCGCGTGCATGCGCAGCACGCCGCTCGGCGAGACCTGCGCATCGCCCGCTTCGGCCTCGGAGAGATCGACGAGTTCGAGCACTTCCTTGCAGCGGGTGAGATAGCGGTTGCCGGCATCGGTGAGCGCCACGCGCCGCGTCGTGCGATTCAGAAGACGCGTGCGCAAATGCGTCTCGAGTTCGGTGACCGCGCGCGATGCCTGCGCGGTCGTAATGTCCATTTGCTGCGCCGCGACAGTGAAGCTCGCCGCCTCCGCCACGCGCGCAAAGATTCTCATGCTCCGCAATAAGTCCATCGGCCCGGCATCCGTTTGACGAAGCCGGAACTATCCCACGGCGGCGCAAGGGCGCGCAACCGGCGCGGACGATGCGGCCCGGCGCGCGAAATCCGCACATCCGTTTCAGGATTCACATCTGTTACAGCGCTTGTAACTCAGCGGGCAAGCGGCGCGGCTACGATGGATTCATGGCTGCATGCGAGTTCAGGAGCGCATCGCAGTCTTGGCGATGGCTTATCTGAAGAGGACGAAATGAACATCAAGGGCGTGGTCGGGATCGGAATTGCGTTGTCGGCGGGCCTCGCTTGCGAAGCCGCGATGGCGGGCGTGAGCGTCGGCGTCAACCTCGGGGTGCCGGTGGCGCCGGTTTATGCGGCGCCGGTTTATGTCGCGCCTGCGCCCGTCTATGAGGCGCCGCCGCCTCCGCCGCCACCGCCCATCGTGTATCAGCCGGCGCCGGTCATCGTCGCGCCCGCGCCCGCCATCGTCGTCGGCTGGCATGGCGACCGGTACTGGGACGGTTATCGCTACTGGGGACGCCGCGACTGGTATGCGCATCACGGCAGCTACGGCTATCGCCACTGGTAAGCGGAGAACGAACGGGAGCGGGGCATCATCATGAAAACTTCATCTCGAACTCGAATCAGGGCGCTGATCGTGCCCGTCGCGCTGGCGCTGGCGGCCGGTCTCGGCGGCTGCGTGTATGCGCCGCCTTATGGCTACGCGCCCGCGCCTGCATACGGCTACGCGCCTGCCTATGGGTACGCGTATGGGCCGGGGTATTACGCGGCGCCATCGGTGTCGCTCGGTATCGGCTTTTCCGGAGGCGGCGGCCACTGGCACGGACATTGAGGCCAGCTTGAAACGAAGTGGAACGGCCGTTGCTGCGCTTTTCTTCGACTCTTCAGGAGATAAGCGCAACATGGCTGAGCAAACCGTAACGCTTAAGGCGCGGGGTGCGCGCTGCGAGCACTTCATGCTGCCGCCGAACGGCTGGGTGCCGAACAATTCACGCCTGCCGGTACTCGTGTGGCGCGGCGCGATCGATCCCAAAGTCGCCGACTGCGCCGCGCGTTTCGAAGCGCTGTTCGCGCAAAACGGCTGGCCGCCGCAATGGCGCGACGGCGTCTTCGACTATCACCATTTCCATTCGACCGCGCATGAGGCGCTCGGCATCGCTTCCGGCGACGCCGAGCTGATTCTCGGCGGGCCGCACGGCCGTGTGATCGCGGTCAGCGCAGGCGATGCCCTCATCCTGCCCGCCGGCACCGGCCATTGTCTGCTGACGGCGGGCCGCCGCTTCCAGGTCATCGGCGCGTATCCGCCCGGTCAGCAATGGGATATTCGCCGCGACGCGATCAGCGAGGCAGACCGCATCGCGATGGAAGCGCTTCCGTTCCCGACAAGCGATCCCGTCGCCGGAGAAGACGGGCCGCTCGCGCGACTTTGGCGCTGATTCGCTCAGGCCTTGCTTTCTTTCGCGCACTGCGTGCGGCGCGCGCTGAACAACGGAATGCGCTTGACGACGCCCGTCGCGAGCGCGGTGCCGACGAGCACGATCGCGCACGCCACCGCCATGCCCATCGACACACGTTCCGCGAGAAACAGCGCACCCCACAGAATCCCGAAGATCGGAATCAGGAAGGTCACCGTGATCGCGCGGGCAGGCCCGACCACCGCGATGAGATGGAAAAACATCATGTAGGCCACGCCGGTGCACGCGACGCCCAGTCCGAGCACCGCGCCCCATGCGTGCGCCGATACCGCGCCCGTGGGCCAGAAGAAAAGCGCGAACGGCAGGAGCACGAGCGTCGCGGCGCTCATCGTGCCGGCGGCGACCGTCAGCGAATCGACGCCCATCAGATGCTTCTTCGTATAGCTCGCGGCGACGCCGTAACTGGCGGACGCGGCGAGCGCGGCCAGCGCGGCGAGGGCGGTGGTCATCGGCGCGACGGGAGCGGCGCTCGCATCGTGCATGAACATCTGGTTCCAGACGAGCGCGAGCACGCCGGCGAAACCGATCGCGAGTCCGGCGACGCGCATGCCGGTCAACCGGTCGCTGAGCCACAGGTACGCGACGAGCGCGCCCCAGAGCGGCGTCGTCGCGTTGATGACGGACGTGACGCCCGCCGGCAACGTCAGCTCCGCATACGCGAAAAGACAGAACGGCGCGGCGGAGTTGAGCACGCCGACGACGATGAGCGGCCACGCGCGCTCACGCATCGTCGAGAACGCCTGTCGCGCCTTGCCGCGCAACGCGAGCATCAGCAGAAGAAAGATCGCGCCGATGCCCACGCGCAGCGCCATCAGCGGCGCGACGCCGAGATCGGTCACGCCGACGCGGATGAACAGGAACGAGCCGCCCCACAACGCGGCGAGGATGAACAGTTGAGCGAGATTGACGGGATTCATGGCGGGCTTCGCAGAAGGAGTAGGAGGGCGAAGCCATCGTATCGGCGTGCGGCAGGCCGACGTTTCGGCCCGGCGTGAAACGAAAGATGCAGCGTTGTCGGCGCGGCTCCGTGCTCGCCGCTTCTTTCGGGACGCTCGCCCGGCTTCGCTCTACGCCAAGGATCGTAAGCGTGCGCGCACGCGCGGACAAACGAGCAATTCTCACCGCTATGTGAGAAAAATTATCATCGACGGCGGAGCGTGCCTGGCCGCCGGCGCACGGGTTGCCGGCGCATGGATTCGGTGCGACTCTTGCATCGTCGGAAGATGGATGAAGGTTTTGCAGCGCGATGGACGCGGTCAACTGGAGAAAAGCCATGGACAATGCAAACGGCAGCGCATCCACGATTCAATCGATGCAAACGGACGATCCGCCGCTCGCGCGCCGCACGGTGACGAGCGCGATGGAAGCGACGCTCGCGCCGGGCATGGCGCAGGGGCAGGCCGCGAGCGTGACGCCGCTCACGCCGGGCGCGGCGCACAGGCCGGCGATGTATGCGCCGTATCACGTGCACGGCAGCGTGCTCGAAGGCGGCGACAGTCCGTCCGTGCTCGCGCAACCGGCCGCCGCGACTTCCGCGGGGCAGGGCAGCCAGTACCATCCGTCGCGGCCGGCGCCACGGCGCGCGCGCGACATGCTGACGGGAGCGCAGGATGTCGTCGCGACGCGATATCGGCAGGCGAGGGAAGGCACCGATGACTTCGTGCACGACAATCCCTGGAAGTCGATCGCGCTGGCGGCGGTCGGCGGGTTGATCGTCGGTCTGCTGGCCGCGCGCTGAAGAACCGGTGGCCGACGTAACCGCGTGTAAGCATCTGTCAGTCGGGCCTCAACCTTGCTGTACCAAAGGTACCGACACGGCTCCTCGCCGTGCCGGGCCGACATGGAAGAACGATCGTACGATCTACGCAACGAGCGGTGCGAAATATTCAATCCGCTGACCATGGCGCTCGCCGGCCCACGACGCGTGCTGATCGTGCATTCGGAATCGAACGTCGGCGATTCTTTCGCGCTTCTGCTCGCGATGCGCGGCTTCGAGGCCGTGCAGATCGGCGATGCGCTCGGTGTCCTGCAGTTTCTGCGTAAATGGCGGCCGCAAGTGCTGTTCGTCGATACGCTCATCGGCGAGCTTCACGATCATGCGCTTGCGCGCACGCTGCGCGATACGCTGATGCTGGATCGGCTGGAAGGCGAAGTGGAGATGTTCATCGCGCTCGCCGCCGATGCCGGGCGCGATCCGCGCGATACGCTCCACGCAGCCGGATACGACGGCTTTTGCAGAACGCCGTGCCCGGTGTGGTGGATGTTCGATGTATTGAAATGCTTCTATGCACAGTGACGCAGGCGGCCAGCCGATGAGCCGCCGCCCGCCGCGCTGTCTCAGACCGCCCGGGAAGCCTTGAAATCGCTGGTTTCCAGCTCGACCGACTGGCCGTGGTTGCGCTCCAGCGTGCGCCGGGCCGCGTCTTCTATTTGCACGCGTCCTCCTTCGAACGCGGAGAGGAGATCGTGCGACGACGTCCCGCTGTTGCCGAAGTGATCGTTGAGCGCATCGAGGGAGACGCTGCACCACACTTCGCGGCCGTCCACCTTGGCCTCGAAAGCGACACGCGCTGCCGCCACGACATGACGCCGCCCGCTGAACTCTATCGTCATCCTTATCACCTCCTGTTATTCGATCGGAACACGTTAAGCGCGATCATCGCGGGAAGCGAAACTGTGCGGCCCGCGATGGCGATGCCCTCGACTGCGCGCGGCCTTGCGCGCCGCGCACTGTCGTCTTGCATGATACGCCCGCGATGCGCGAGACGTTCGAGACGGTGACTTTGCAATGGCCGTGCCCGGGCGCGTGCCGTAAAGGAGGCTAGCGGCAGCAGAGGCACCCGCCCCGATGAGACATGCCGTAGCTGCCGGCTTCGGCCGCGCCGTCGCCGGATGAGCTCGCGCCGCCCACGCTCGGTGCGCCGATCGTCACGCGCGCGGCCGTCGCGCCGCATTGCGGACACGCCGCAGGTTCGTCACGTTCGGCGATGCGGCGGACGGCTTCGAATGCGCCGCAATCCGCGCAATCGTAATCGTAGACAGGCATGACGTTTCCACTCGAAGAAAGATCGCTGATGCGTTCAGTTTAGCAAGGGTTTCGGTTCGCGCCGCGATGCGCCGTGGCACTGCCATTGCTGCAAAGGAAGCGGGATCCATCGCTCAGGAGGTCATTCTCATGAATCGCAATGCAAAGCTGCGCACGGCGCTCGCCGCGGCGCTCATCGCGACGCTGCCGCTCGGCGCGCTCGCACAGACCGAAGCGGCCAGTTCGACCATGGCCAACGATCTGCCGCCCGTCGACAAGGCTTTCGTGCAGGCGGCATCGTCGGCGGGATCGACGGAAATCGACGCCGCCAAGCTCGCCACGAAGCAATCGCAGGACAAGGACGTGAAAAGCTTCGCGCATCACATGATGGTCGATCACACCAAACTCGCGATGCAACTGAAGATGGCCGCGCCGCACGGCGTCACGGTGCCGATGAGCAACTCGGACACGTCGGCGCTCGATTCGCTCAAGGCGCTGCACGGCAAGGACTTCGATACCGCGTACATCCAGAAGCTCGGCGTGCAGGGGCATGAAGAAGCGGTGCAGGTATTCCAGAAGGAAGCGACGGAAGGCCAGAACGCCAAGCTCAAGCAGGCCGCGCAAAAGGCGCTGCCGACGATTCAGCAGCACCTGAAGATGGCGCAGGAACTCGCCGCGAAGAAGGGCGTGCAGTAAGGCGTCGACGCGCCGCGCGTGTCATGCGCGCGGCATCGCGAAATCAGCGCGCCTTGCGCAGCATGCGCAGGCGCGCTTCTTCCAGCGATTCGAACTTGCTGTCGGCTTCGTCGTAGATCGACACCTTGCCGCGTCCGATGTCGTACACCCAGCCCTGAACCTGCAGCTTGTTGAGCGCGAGCCTGCCCGCGACCGCCGGATGCGTGCGCAGATGCGTCAGTTGCAGGCGGATGTTTTCCTCGACCATCGCCTGGACGATGCGCTCTTCTTCCAGCTTTCGCGCCATCACGACGCTGCGCGCGGCTTCGGCATTGCGCAGCCACGCATGCACGGTAGGCATTTCATCGGCGATGGTCGCACCCGACGCGAGACCCTTCATCGCGCCACAGTCCGAGTGCCCGCAAATCACGATCTGCCGCACGTTGAGCGCGAGCACCGCATATTCGACGACCGCTGAAACACCGCCGAGCATCTCGCCGTAAGCCGGCACGATATTGCCGATGTTGCGGCACACGAAAAGTTCGCCGGGGCGCGTCTGCGTGATCATTTCCGGCGAAACGCGGGAATCGGCGCAGGTGATGAATAGTGTGTGCGGCGCCTGCTGGCGCGCGAGGCTCTTGAAGAGCGCTTCGCTGTCGGGAAATACGTGACGGTTGAAATCGTCGGCGCCTTGAAGCAGGTACAGGAGATCGGGCGTTTCGGCGCCGCCGCGTTCTTCGCTCATCGATTTATCGGGCATCGTGTGGCCTTTGGTGTGCGGTTGCGGCGCACGCCGCGTGCGCCGCCTCAAACCGTGAGCTTGCGGGGTTTTGAGATGGATCGCAAGTGTGTGTCGCCGCATCCCGCCTGAGCGTTCGCCTCGCTGCCGCGCAAACGCTCGTTCGTTTTTACGCACATATGCCGCCGCTTACTTCGGTTTTTCCGAACCGAAGCGCTCAAAATCTCGCATTTTTCGATCGACATCCTTCCGTTAGATTGTCTCTCATTGAAAGCAATCAGAAAGGAATCGACATGAAATGCCCCGTGTGTCCCGACACAGAACTGCTGATGACCGTGCGCGAGGGCATCGAGATCGACTATTGCCCGCGATGCCGCGGCGTGTGGCTCGATCGCGGCGAGCTCGATCAGATCATCCGGCGCGCGTCGCAGGTGTCGCTTGCCGAAGCGCAGGCGGGCGGGCGCGACGAGTGGCACGAGCGCGGCCACGATCGCGAGCACCGCACGCATCGCCACGACGGCTACCACTACGGCGATCAGCGCGGCAAGCGCGAACACGCGCGTCGCAAGAAATCGTTTCTCGGCGATCTCTTCGATTTCGATTGAAGGTGAAACGGGCGGGCGCATTGGCAAGCTTTTCAAACGCGACGGACAACAGCAACGGAGAACGGCAAATGGCAACGGTCAAGCAAGTGCTGAAGGCGAAAAGCGACGCGACGATTCACACCATCGACGCGGAAGCGAGCGTGTACGAAGCGGTCGCGCTGATGTCGAGGGCGGAAGTGGGCGCGCTCGTCGTCGTGGTGGGAGACGCGGTATGCGGCATCGTCACCGAGCGCGACTATGCGCGCAAGGTGATCCTGCAGGACAAGGTCTCACGCATGACCACGGTATGCGAAATCATGACCGCGCCCGTGCTGGCCGTGAGCCTCAGAACGAGCGCCGACGAATGCATGACCCTGATGACGCAGCAGCGCATCCGTCATCTGCCGGTGATCGAGGGCGGAAGGCTCGTCGGCATGATTTCGATCGGCGATATGGTGCGGCATCTGATCGAAGAACAGCAGTTCGCCATCGATCAACTGGAAAGTTACGTGCGCGGCCCGGGCCACGACATGCCGACTTGCGCGCTCACGCGGCGCAGCGCGATTCCGCAGACGCTCGCGGCGCGCTTTGCGTAGAGCCTCTGAGTGTCTGATCTTCAGGGCATGTCCGAGGCGAGATGCTGTTGCAGCTTGCGCACGACATCGCCCCAATCGCCGAGTCGGCGGGCGCGTACGAGCTGCATCGTCGGGTACCACGGCGTGCGATGCGGATCGCGCTCGTAGCGCCATTCGGCCACCCGATTGAGGAACAGATAGCAGCGCTTGCCGAGCGCACCCGCGATGTGCGACAAGCCGCCGTCGTTGCCGATGAACGCGTCGAGCCTGTCGATGATGGCGACGCTCTGCGCGAGGTTCATGTCGGGCAGCGTCGTGAAGCGTGCGGAATCGTTCGCGCGAGGATCGTTCAGCCAGCGCTTGCGCTCGAAGCCGCGCTGCATGATGACCCAGTGGATGTCGTTCGTGCCGTCGAAGAGTGGCGCGAGGTCGGGCAGGGCGAGGCTGCGGTTGGCGAAATTGTTCGCCGATTCGCACGAGGACCAGAAGATGCCGACGCAGCGTCGTCCGCCCGCGCGCCGGCGAATGTCATCGACGAAGGTATCGGCGATATCGTCATCGAGAGACTCGATGTAGCGCGTCGAGGACGCGTAGCCGAGTACCGGAAAGAGCGCGGTGAAGAGGGCGAAAGGATCGGTCCACTGCATGCCGTCGGGGGCGACGATGAAGCCCGCGGCGCGCATGGCATCGGCGTCTCTTTGCCGTTCGGCTGCGGGCATCGCGAAGCGATAGACGCGATCGGAGCCGTCGGCGTACGCGATCTGCACGCCCAGCGCCTGAAGCGCCCCGGCGTAGCGCACCCAGTTGACCTGATCTCCGTGGCCCGATGCGATCGATGTCAGCGTCATATGCGCGGGAAACACGCGTCCTCCGCACCAATAGTGCTCGATGTCGACATCCGGAAACTGCACGCGCCGCGCCTCCCGCGACGACCAGTAGCGGTGCATCAGTTCCACGCCGCCGGCGATGCCGTTCAGGCGCATCGCGCTGCGCCCCTGATGATGGCCGAGCACGTATGCCGAATGTTCGTCGATGCCTTCCGCGTCCAACTGGAGGACGCGCTCGTCTTCGCCGAGATAGTGCCAGCCGTAGACGCGCCACAAGAAGGCGCCGATCGGCGGTGTGGAAGCCTTGCGCGCGAAGTACTCGATCATGCCGAGCGCGACTTCCTTCAGGCCGAGGTGGGCGCATACATCGCTCAGACAATGGATCTGATATCCGAACAGGTCCGCTTCGCGTGTGAGCCAGCAGCAGATTTCCAGCGCCTCTTTGAATTGTCCGCCGCGCGCATGCGTGACCGCTCGCCAATGCCAGTATTCGGAGATGTGCTGATCCTCCGCGGCGCGTTCGTCGAGAAAACGGAAGCATTCGTCGATCTCGCCGGCGTAGAGTTTGGCGGAAAGCTGCGCGTCGTATTGGTCGAGCATGAGAGAGGTGTCGATTCACGGATGCCGGATTATTGCGCGCTCGAATGTGAGGACGCGTCGAGACCGTGCTGTTCTCGCAAAAATTTCATAATATCGATCAATGTTTTAATAAATCGACAATTTTCGAAATTATCGCGGCGAGATTGATTCGATTATAGGCGTCGGGAAAGGGCGTTTGGCTCGCAATGAATCGGTCGCGCTCACGGCGATGTGCCGCGGCGGACGATCGTGGCTTTGGCGTTTATCGACATCTCAGACTATCGTCAAGAAGAAGCGAAGAAAGACGCGCATTCGTTCCGAAAAGCAGTGACGTCAGATATTCTCGTATCCTAAATATATTGAGAGCGGGCGGGACAAATCTTGGAATGTCGAATATCGATCGGGTTCACTGAGTGCACCTTGTATTCCCGCAACGCGGCTCGGACTGTCAGCGACATCGAAGGGCGTCGCGCGATCGAAAATGCTTCATCGAATGACCTTTTCAGGCGGGACCAAGGCTGGCCGGTATCCATCTTTCCCCGTTGAGGCTTCACTTGACCAACATTCGCAAAACGCTTGAATCGTTCGATTTCTTTCACGATTGGCACGTAGACGCCATCGCGCTGCACAGCGACGAAGATGCGGACTGTCCTGACACGCTTATTCTGAAGCTGCGGCTCGTCAATCGTCGCGTGATCGTCACGTTCCACGGCATGACGCGTTTGGGTATCGATGGCGGTGGCACCGTCAACATCGTGCTGTCGCTTGAACCTGTGAAACCTGATACCGAGACAGAACGGCTGGCCGCGAAAATGTTCAAAAACTCGCTGAAGGGCGCACGGGTTGCCGACAATGCAGTCATCCTGTATCCGACTGCTGGTTTCGCGATCGCAGTGGAATTCGACACGCTCACTGTCGAACCCGACCGCGTGCTATCGCGAGAATGATTTTGTCTTTTAGTTGCGGGAGGTTTTGTGACGCTCCACACCGTTTGGCGATGGCGCGCCGATCAGTCCCGTGCTTGCCGCGAAACCTCGCCGCCGTGGAAACTCGCAGCGGTCAGCTTGCCACCGGTTAAAACCCGACATCTGTAAATAGCCAGAACACGACATTAGGATACGGCCGCTACAAGCAGGAAAATTGATAATTTATCTTATGTTAAATCAGCAACGCGAGCGAACCAATCCTCCAACCACCCACCCATTACCCCATCTCACCAGCCCGCTCCAACAAAAACTCCCGCTCCCGCGCATTCTTCGTCAGCGCCGCCGCGCGCTCGAACTCCACGCGCGCCTCATCCATACGCCCAAGCTTCGCCAGCAAATCCGCGCGCACACTCGGCAGCCAGTGATAGTTCTTCAAAGCAGCCGTCCCGGAAAGCGCATCGACGATCGGCAGCGCCGCATCCGGCCCATACGCCATGCTCACCGCGACCGCGCGATTCAGTTCGACCACCGGCGTCGGCGCTGTCTGCATCAGCGCATCGTAGAGCGCGACGATCATCGGCCAGTCGGTGTCCGCGGCGGTCGGCGCGCGCGCGTGGCACGCAGCCAGCGCCGCCTGCAGCGCATAGACGCCGCGCGCACCGCCCAGCGCTTCCGAGCGTTTCAGCGCCGCGAGCCCGCGCCGGATCAGAAGCGGATCCCAGCGGCTGCGATCCTGATCCGGCAAGAGCACCGGCCGACCTTCGCGATCGACACGCGCCTTCGTTCGCGACGCCTGAATCTCCATCAGCGCGACGAGCCCGTGGACCTCGCTCTCATCCGGTGTCAGTTCGGCGAGGATGCGCCCGAGCCTCAGCGCGTCTTCGCACAGTCCCGGACGCATCCAGTCGTCGCCGGCGGTCGCCGAATAGCCTTCGTTGAAAATCAGATAGATGACCTGGAGCACCGAGCCGAGCCGCGCGACGCGCGCGTCGGCCTTGGGCACCTCGAACGGCACGCGGGCCGCCGATAACGTGCGCTTCGCCCGCACGATGCGCTGCGCGATCGTCGGCTCCGGCAAGAGAAACGCGCGCGCGATCTCGTCGGTCGTGAGTCCGCCGATCAGGCGCAGCGTCAGCGCGGCGCGCGCATCGACGGACAATACCGGATGACACGCCGTGAAAATGAGCCGCAGCAGATCGTCGCCGATGTCGTTTTCGCGCGCGGCGTCGAGCGCATCGACGAAATCGGGGGTGATGTGCGCTTCCTGCGCATCGAGATCGCGTCCGTACTCCTCGTGCTTGCGCGCGTGCAGCGCATGCTGCCGCAGACGGTCGAGCGCCTTGTTCTTCGCTGTCGTCATGAGCCACGCTCCCGGCTTTTCGGGCACGCCCACGCCCGGTTGGCTCCAGTGCTCCAGCGCGGCGACGAACGCGTCCTGCGCCAGTTCCTCGGCGAGCGCGACATCGCGCACCACGCGCGCCACGCTCGCAATCACCTTCGCGGACTCGATGCGCCACACCGCGTCGATCGCGCGCCGGGCCGCATCGTCCGCCGCGCCTTGCTCGTTCCCGCGCCCGCTCACGCCGCTTCCGGATTCATGTGCACGAGTTCCCAGATATGGCCGTCGAGATCCTCGAAGCCGTGGCCGTACATGAAGCCGTGATCCTGCGGCTCGCGCGGCGCGCGTCCGCCCGCCGCGACCGCCTTCGCGACCAGTTCATCGACTTCCGCCCTGCTCTCGCACGACAGGCACACGAGCGCCTCGGTGCTCGCGTGGGCGTCGGCGATCGGCTTCTCCGTGAAGGTCTGGAAGAATCTTTCGACGAGCAGCATCGCGTAGATGTTTTCGCCGATGACGAGGCACGCGGCGTCGTCGTTCGTGAATGCCGGGTCGAAATTCAGGCCCAGTTCCTTGAAGAAGGTCATCGAGCGCTTGAGATCGCGAACCGGAAGGTTCACGAAGATCTGCTTGTGCATGGCGGAGGTCTCCAGGGTTCGAATCGTTACGCGAGATATATGCACGACGATCGGCGCGCATGAAAATCGACACGAACCTCACGCATAGCAAGGTCCGACCTTGCGGACTTCGATGGTGCACCACTTCGCCGCGGGGCATTCGGCAGCGATCGCCACGGCTTGCGCGTGTGTTTCGCAATCGATCAGGAAAAAGCCGCCGATCATTTCCTTGGCTTCGGCGAACGGTCCGTCGATAACACGCGTATCGCCCTGGGCGCTCGTCACGCGCGCCGCATCCTTCATCGACGTCAGCGATTCCACCGCGCGCAGCACCCCGCGCGTCTTCAGCGTATCGGCGAATTCCGCCATCTGCCGGTACGCCTCACGCCCCTCTTCCTCCGTGCGCTGGCCGCGCTGTTCGACCGGTTCCATCACGAGTAGCAGATAAGCCACGACGAGCCTCCGAAAGGTTTTTGATGGCGTTCAAGTTAAACCGTCGCGGGCGCGTCGGCAAGGGTCTGTCGGACAGCGTCCTTGCATCGAGCGCTTATCTCGATATTGACAAGCCCCATTGCGCCACACGATACTGCGACACATGCACGCATCTCTCATTGTCTCCATCGCCGCGATTAAAAACCGAGTGAACGCCATCCGTGGCGGGTCATCGGGACAGCGTGTGCGCTAGCGAGACAGCAAGCAAACAGATTCCGAAGGCCCCGCCGCAAGACGGGGCCTTCTTGTTTTTGCGTGCAAGGTTCCGTCTTCGGCTCACATCATGGAGAGCAGAGATGGAAGAGGTATCGCAGGTTTTCGCGGGTCATGGCGTCGGCCACGGCGCGGCATCGGGGCGCCTCGCTGCATCGGGCGCGCGCGTCGTGGTCCATATCGAAGTGCATCCGCATCAGATGGTGTCGTGGCGCCTCACGCGCGATGCCGAGCTGCGCATCGCCGGCGCATCCGCGTGTTCGCTCTGGCTCACGCGTCATCGCGATCCGTACGACTACTGGATGAAGCCCGGCGATGTCGTGCGCCTGTCGCGCGGCGAGCGCGTATGGCTCACGTCGGAGAGCGATCAGGCGATCGAAGTATCGCTCACGTCGTATCGCGTGGCTGCGCGCGGGTTCGTATCGCGCTGGCTCGCGAAGTGCTGGCCGCGCATCGCGGATCGGCACATGAACGCGCTTTGACGACGCAAGCGCTCAAGGCTCCACGCAGCGAAAGTTCGCGGCGACGTTGATGCTGCCCTTGCCGAGATAACGCGGATAGTCCGGATAACGGCAGATCGGTCGCGTGCGTCCGTTGGTGGCGGGTGCGATATCGCTGCCGACGAGCGTGTCCGGCGCGACGCCGCGGCTTACCCATTCGTCGAGCGCGCCGAGTTCGTCCCACGCGGGAATGAACACGCCGTTGCCGTGCTGAAACCCCGGCACCATGTAGAGCCGCATGAACGATTCGACGGTGTCCTGTCCGTAGCGATCGATGAGCCCGCGATAGAACGCGATCGTCTGGTTCGGGCTGATGACTTCGTCGGCGAGGCCGTGCATCGCGATGAGCTTGCCGCCGTGGGGGGGGGACCCGGCGGCCTCCCGGGGGGAAGCGCCCCCCGGGGGCGCCGCCGGCCCGCCGGCCCGCCCGCACCCGCCCCGGCGGGGGCGGTCCCCCGGCCGGCGCGGGCGGCCGGGCGCGAGCCCGGGGGCCCCGCGCGGCCCCCCCCCCCCGACGGTGTACGCGAGCGTCACGAGGCGCTGCCTGAAGCGGCCGGGATTGTCGAGATCGAAGGTGAGCCCGCTGAAGCCGAGATCGCGCGTGACGAAGTGACGAACATATGCGTCGCCTTGCGCGAAGAGATAGCCGTTCGCGGCGAACGTCGGCGGAGTCAGTAGCGTCGGCGAGTCGCCGAGCCCGAGCGTTCCGGAGAAATCGACGCCCTGAAACACGTTGTAGCCCGGATAGGTATCGACGCCGTACGCGAGCGGATACGGCAGCGTGACGCCGTCGCGCAGCGTCTCGAGCGTATCGATCTGCGCATCGGAGAGACAACTGTCGCGCAAGGAAGGACGTTGCCCGTTCGCGCAGCGCAGCGACGCGATGATCTGCGGCTCCAGCTTCCTGCACGCCTCCACGTTGCCGACGATGCCGTCCGCCGCGCCGTCGAGCCGGTCGCATTCGTGCACGACGGTCTCGAACACGCGCCGCTGCTGCGCGACGCCGACGAAACCGCCAGGCTTCGCATACGACGCCTGCCCGACTTTCACGCCCATCAGACGCACGCCCGAGAAGTTGATCGCGGGCGCGTTGGCGATCACGCCGTCGTAGTCGTTCGGAAAGCGCTCGATCACGGTGAAACCTTCGCGCCCGCCCGTCGAGCCGCCCGCGAAGTAGGTTTTCTCGGGCGTGCGCCCGTAGCCCATCTGAATCAGCGCGAGCGCGACGTCGCGGGTTTTCTTGAGATGCCCGAAGCCGAAATTGACGATGGCTTCGTCGTTCCCCGCGAAGTCGGCGCGGCCCGCATTGCCGACATGGCCCGAATCCGAGCCGAAGGTCGCGTAACCGCGTGCGAGCGGCGTCGAGTCGGGCGCGAAAGGCATCGGTTCGGTGCCGGAGACGATCGTGCCGTTGTAGCCGCCGCCGCCCATCTGCAACGCGCGGCCGTTCCAGCGGCTCGGCAGATTCACTTCGAAGCGGATGTCGGGCGTCGAGTCCTGCAGCGCCTTGATGAAGCCGGTGATGCGGCAGTACTCGCCGTTGCGGTTGCCGGGCGCGGCAGCCTTGACGACCCACGCGGAGACGATCGTCGCGCCGCGCGTCGGCAGGCCGATGATCGATGCAGGCACGTTCTTGCCTTCGAGGTCGTCGCAGTGCTTCGCCACGTACGAGGCCGCGTGGGCGTCCGAAAAAGCCGCGAGCGCGATCACCGCGACGAACGCACGGAATCGGAATACATCGGAGAAAAGTGAGAGGAAGAGGCGAAACACGTCTTGGAAGTGGCTACTTCAATCGCCGCACAATATATAAGAACCGATTTACGATAGCCATTCGGGTCTGCCGGTCGTTGCAGCGGTACAACCGGCGTCCCTGCCCTCGCCCGCGCTCGCTTTCGGTTTCATTCGCCGTCCCATTCGCCGCGCAGGTCGCTGTTTTCGAGAAGCTGTAGCAAGGTTTCGGCCGGACGGCTCAGATGTTTCGCGCCGAACGCGATGAACTCCACTTCGGGTAATTCCGGCAACTCCGCGCGATTCACAGGCGGAGCCAGTCCGCGTGCCGCGAGAAAATGCGAGCGCACGGTCAGGCCGAGTCCGCCACGCGCCGCGGCGATGCAGCCCGCGTGACTACTGCTCGTGCAGACCATCTGCCAGCTTGCACCGGTCTGCGCGAGCGAATCCAGCACGACGCCGCGCGTGACGCTCGGTTCGGAAACGAGGATGAGCGGCAGCGGCTCGCTCGTATCGACGATGGTGCCCGGCTTCGCCAGCCATTCGAGCCGTCCGGAGAAAAGCCGCATGCCGCGCGCATCGCCGAAACGCCGCTTGCCGACCGCGAGATCGATCTCGCCCGCATCGACCATCTGATAAAGCCGCCCCGTCATGCCGATCGTGATTTCCAGTTCGACGTCCGGATGCGTATCGCGAAACGCCGCCAGCACGCTCGGCAGCGGCCCGAGCGCGATATCGTCCGATGAGCCGAGCCGCACGCGTCCGCGCAACCGAGGCGAGCTGAATTGCGATTGCGCGTGCGCCATCGCTTCGAGGATCACGCGGGCGTGGACGAGCATCGCTTCGCCGTCGGCGGTGAGCGCGAGCGAATGCGTGTCGCGCACGAACAGGCGCCGGCCGACGCTCTCCTCCAGACGCCGGATATGCTCGGAGACGCTGGATTGCCGCAGGCCCAGTTGCCGCCCGGCATCGGTGAAACTGTGCGACGCGGCCACGGTCGCGAACGTGTTTAGCCACACTGGATTGAGCATGCGTCATTGTGATCGGATAACGCGATGACAGTCAATGCGGTTAGCGGTCTTCCCGATGACGCCGCAAGTCATTAACATTTCACATATCGCGCGATGGGCTTGTTTTCAAAAGGCTTTCTTCGTCGCGCGGCGACCGCAACCCCGCTTCCCACATGACCAAAAGTTCTTCGCACACGGCACTGCTCTCGATCGTCGCCGTGGGCTTTTTCATGCAGGCGCTCGACACGACCATCGTGAACACGGCGCTGCCTTCCATCGCGCGCAGCCTCGGCGCGGCGCCGCTCGCGATGCAGTCGATCGTCGTCGCCTACACGCTCACGATGGCGCTCCTCACGCCCGCCTCCGGCTGGCTCGCCGACCGCTTCGGCACGCGCCGCGTCTATCTCGTCGCGATCTCGCTTTTCGTCATCGGCTCGCTTGCCTGCGCGGGCGCGCATTCGTTGAATCAGCTCGTGCTCGCGCGCGTGCTGCAAGGCGTCGGCGGTTCGATGCTGCTGCCGATCGGACGTCTCGCCGTGCTGCGCGCCGTCTCGGGCGAAGCCTACGTGTCCGCGCTCGCGATGATTTCTGTCGCCGGCCAGGTCGGCCCGATTCTCGGCCCGACGCTCGGCGGCTGGTTCGTCGAGTCGTTTACGTGGCACTGGATCTTTCTCATCAACGTGCCGATCGGCGCGGTCGGGCTCTACGCGGTGCAGCGCTTCCTGCCGAACGACACGCTGCATGATGCGCCGCCCTTCGACTTCATAGGCTGCGGACTGCTGTCGATGTGCATGGTGTCGTTTTCGCTCGCGCTGGATAGTCCCGTGGAGACACATCGCGGCGCGGTCTCGGCGGCGCTCTTCGCGCTCGCGGCGGTGTCGGCCTTCGCGTATGTGCCTTACGCGCGGCACAAGCGCAATCCGATCTTTCATCTCGCGCTTTTTCACGAGCCGAACTTCAGCGTCGGGCTGATCGGCAATCTTCTGTGCCGCATCGGGTCGAGCGCGGTGCCCTTCCTGCTGCCGCTTCTGATGCAGCTCGAACTCGGCTACAGCCCGCTGCATTCGGGCCTGATGATGCTGCCGATCGCCATCGCCGGAACGGTCAGCAAGCGCTGGATCGCGCAGCTCGTGAAGCATTACGGCTACGACATGTTCCTGCTCGTGAACACGGCGCTCGTGGGCGCGTCGATCGTCGCGTTCGCGCTGTTTTCGCCGACCTTGCCGCTCGCCGTCGAAATCGCGATTCTCGTCGTGTTCGGCGCGTGCAACTCGATGCAGTTCGCCGCGATGAACAGCGTCACGCTGAAAGGCTTGTCGAGCAAGGACGCGGGCAGTGGCAACAGCCTGTTCTCGATGGTGCAGATGCTCGCGATCGGCCTGGGCGTGTCGATCGGCGGCTCGCTCGTGCAGTTGTTCCAGGGACCGTTCTCGACCGCGGCCGGCTTCAAGCTGAGCTTCGTGTGCATGGGCGTGGTCACGCTGCTGTCGGGCGTCGTGTTTCGCTATCTCGATTCCGCGCCGCAGGGCGCCGCACCCGCCCGCGCCGGCACGTCCTGATCGTTGCGGCTATTCTGTCGGTCCGATCGACTCGTTCTCTTATGGAGCGCAACCGTGCAATACCGCAAATTCGGCAATACCGGTCTCACCGTTTCGCGTCTCACGCTCGGCACGATGACGTTCGGCCTGCAGACCGAGGAAGACGTGTCGCGCAGCATCATGGACCGCGCGGCGGACGCGGGCGTCAATTTCATCGACACGGCGAACGTCTATCCGCTCGGCAGCGGACACGATCTCGCGGGCCGCACCGAGGAGATCGTCGGCCGCTGGCTGAAGGGCCGTCGCGACAACTTCATTCTCGCGACCAAGGCCGCGCATGAAATGGGGCCGCTCGCGTGGCACAAGGGTTTTTCGCGCAAGCATCTGCTCGATGCGATCGACGCGTCGCTCAAGCGGCTCGACACGGATTATGTCGACCTGTACCAGCTTCATACCGACGATCACGACACGCCGCTCGACGAGATGCTCGAAGCGCTCGACACCATCGTGCGGCAAGGCAAGGCGCGCTATATCGGCGTATCGAATTTTCTGGCGTACCGGCTCGCGCGCGCGCTCGGCCGCTCGGACGTGTTGCGCGCGGCGCGCTTCGTTTCCGTGCAGCCGCGCTATAACCTGCTGTTCCGCCAGATCGAGCGCGAATTGCTGCCGCTCGCGACCGAGGAGAATCTCGCCATGATTCCGTACAACCCGCTCGCGGGCGGATTGCTGACGGGCAAGCACAGCTTCAGTGCAGGCCCGAGCGAAGGCCGTTTCACCGGCGCGGTCGGCAAGGCGGGCGCGACGTACACCGAGCGTTACTGGCACGAGCGCGAGTTTCATACGATCGAGCGGATCAACGAGATCGTCGCGCCGACGGGACGTTCGCTCGCGAGTACGGCGCTCGCGTGGGTGCTGGCGAATCCGGCGGTGACTTCGGCGATCATCGGCGCGAGCCGGCCCGATCAACTGAACGAGACGCTCGCCGCTGTCGATCAGCCCATCGATCCGGAAGTCAAAGCGAAGCTCGACGAAGCGACGGTCGAATATCGTTTCGGCGACGCGTTGCGCTGATCTTTTCAGACGCGGGCCGCGCGCGCGCGATAAACGCCTTCGAGCGAGTAAATCGCGAGCGCGGCCCAGATCGCGCCATAGCCGAGCAGCTGATCGTGCCCGAAGAATTCCTGATAGATCACGACGCCGATCAGCAATTGCAGCGTCGGCGTGATGTACTGGATGAGCCCGAGCATCGATAGCGGAATGCGCCGCGCGCCCGCCGCGAACAACAAGAGCGGCACCGCGGTCACCGGCCCGGCCGCCGCGAGCAGCAGTTTCACGCCGGGCGACGCGTGCGCGAAGCCGCTGCCGCCGTGCGAGCTCAGGAAGAAGAGATAGAGCAGCGCGACGGGACACAGCAGCATCGTTTCGAGCGTGAGCCCTTCGAGCGCGCCGAGCGACGCGGTCTTGCGCAGGAGCCCGTAGCCGCCGAACGTCAGCGCGAGCGCTAAGCTGATCCACGGCGGCGCGCCGTTCACCCACGTCAGCCACAGCACGCCGAGCGCGGCGATCGTCACCGCGATCCATTGCACCGGCCGCAGCCGCTCGTGCAGGAACGCCATCCCGAACAGCACGTTGACGAGCGGATTGATGAAGTAGCCGAGGCTCGCCTCGACGATACGGCCATCGTTCACCGCCCAGATATAGATGCCCCAGTTCGCCGACAGCAGCACCGCGCTCGCGGCGAAGCGCGCAAGCAGGCGCCGGTCGCTCAAAACGAGGCCGAGCCACTTCCACTGGCGGCGCACGGTCATGACGATCAACAGGAAGAGCATCGACCACGCCATGCGGTGCGCGAGCATCTCGACCGCGCCGATCGAATGCAGGGCCTTGAAGTAGATCGGGAAAAGGCCCCAGATGGCGAAGGCCGAGAATGCGTAGATGACGCCTGGATTCATTGTTCGATGCGTAGAGCGGAGTGGCCGCGCACGAACGATCGTCTCGTTCGCCCGCGTTCGCCTGGCTGTTTGGCAGGAAAGCGATCCGCAAGGATTGGAAGCCGGATTTTAGTCGAAGCACGGGGTTCGACTCCAGCGACAACCGAACATGACAGATTCATGGCGAACCCTTGGCCTAATTCCTGCTCGAACCCTGAGCGCGAAAGCCGTCCGAAGGGCCGTGCTAGCATGGCCGCCCGCGCGATTGCCGTTCGCCCTCCTGCCCGCACTACTGGTCGCTAATGAACAACCAATCTGTCCATCAAAATTTTTTCCATATCCTGCTGTGCGCCGTAACGCTCGCGCTCGCGTGGGTGCTGCTGCCGTTTTTCGGCGCGATCTTCTGGGGTGCGATTCTCGCGATCCTGTTCCAGCCGATGCAGCGCTATCTCGCCGCGCGCTTCGGCAAGCGCCGCAATCTCGCCGCGCTGACGACGCTGGCCGCCGCGATCCTCATCGTCATCATTCCGCTGGCGGTCGTCGCGGTGACGCTCGTTCAGGAAGTCGGCCTCGTCTATGCGCGGATCAAGAGCGGCGACCTGAACTTCGGACTGTATTTCCAGCATGTGCTGCATGCATTGCCCGTATCGGCGCAGCAACTGCTCGGGCGTTTCGGGCTCGACGACATCGTCGGCGTGCAGCATAAGCTGATGGAAGGCGCGTCGCAGATCAGTCAGTTCGCCGCGGCGCAGGCGCTCTCGATCGGGCAGAACACGTTCCAGTTCGTCGTGAGCTTCGGCGTGATGCTGTATCTCGTGTTCTTTCTGCTGCGCGACGGCGGCGAGATCGGCCGTCGCATCCGGCGCGCGATTCCGCTGGACCCGGAGCCCAAGCAGCATCTGATCGCGAAGTTCACGACGGTCGTGCGCGCGACGGTCAAGGGCAATATCGCGGTCGCGGCCGTGCAAGGCTTGCTCGGCGGGCTGATCTTCTGGATCCTGGGCATCAGCGGCTCGCTGCTGTGGGGCGTGCTGATGGCGTTCCTTTCACTGTTGCCCGCGGTAGGCGCTGCGATCATCTGGGTGCCCGCCGCGCTCTACTTCTTCATGACGGGGCAGATCATCAAGGGACTGATTCTCGTCGTGTTCTGCGTCGTGGTGATCGGGCTCGTGGATAACGTGCTGCGCCCGATTCTCGTCGGCAAGGATACGAAGATGCCCGACTGGGTCGTGCTGATCTCGACGCTCGGCGGGATGGCGCTCTTCGGCATCAACGGCTTCGTGATCGGGCCGCTGGTGGCGGCGCTGTTCATGGCGAGCTGGGATCTGTTTTCGCAGGACGAGGCGAGCAAGCAGTAGTCGCAACGAAAAACCGGCGCTATCGAGCGCCGGTTTTTTTGCGGGGTTCAACGCGTATTCGGCGGCACGTACCGGCAGTCGAAGCGCTTTCTCACCGTCCCGTTCTCGTCGACGCTTTCCAGATAGACATCGAACTGCCACAAGCGCGCCATGTGCTTGAGCACTTCGTCGCTGTCGTTCGAGAGATGGCGGTTGTCGGTCATGAAGTGACGCAGCGTCAGACTGCGATCGCCGCGCGTATTCACCGAATACACCTGAATGTTCGGCTCGCGATGATGAATATCGTACTGCCGCGACAACGCCTGACGCACGTAGCGATACCCGCTGTCGTCATGGATCGCCGACACTTCGAGCGCATCGCGCATGTCGTCGTCGAGAATCGAGAACAGACGCATCTCACGAATCAGATGCGGCGACAAATATTGCGCGATAAAGCTTTCGTCCTTGAAATTGCGCATCGCGTAATGCAAGGAGTCCAGCCAGTTGCTGCCCGCGAGTTCGGGGAACCACTCGCGATCTTCGTCCGTCGGGTTCTCGCAGATGCGGCGGATATCGCTCATCATCGAAAAGCCGAGCGCGTACGGATTGATGCCGCTGTAATACGGCTTCGTCACCGGCGGCTGATATACGACGTTCGAATGCGAATGCAGAAACTCCATCATGAAGCTGTCTTCGAGACGGCCTTCGTTATAGAGCGTGTTCAGCAGCGTGTAGTGCCAGAAGGTCGCCCAGCCTTCGTTCATGACCTGCGTCTGCCGCTGCGGATAAAAATACTGGCCGATCTTGCGCACGATGCGAATGACTTCGCGCTCCCACGGCTCCAGCAACGGTGCGTTCTTCTCCGCGAAGTACAGCAGATTCTCCTGCGGCTCCGGCGGATAGCGGCTCTCGATTTCCTCCGGCGATGGGTCCTTTCCCTTCGGCAGCGTGCGCCACAATTCGTTGACCTGCGATTGCAGATACGCTTCACGCTCGCGCCGCATCGCCGCTTCCTTCGCGAGCGAAAGTTTCTGCGGTCGCTTGTAGCGATCGACGCCGTAGTTCATCAGCGCGTGGCACGAATCGAGCAATTCCTCGACGCGATCCAGTCCATGCCGCTCCTCGCATTCGGCGATGTAGTTCTTCGCGTAGACGAGGTAATCGATGATCGCGTGCGCGTCCGTCCAGAGACGGAAGAGATAGTTGCCCTTGAAAAACGAGTTGTGCCCGTATGCCGCGTGAGCGATCACGAGCGCCTGCATCGTCATGGTGTTTTCTTCCATGAGATACGCGATGCAGGGATTCGAATTGATGACGATTTCGTACGCGAGACCCATTTGCCCGCGCCGATAGCCCTTCTCCGTCGCGAGAAAGTGCTTGCCGAACGACCAGTGCCGATAGTTCACGGGCATGCCAACGGACGCATACGCATCCATCATCTGCTCGGAGCTGATGATCTCGAGCTGAATGGGATAGGTGTCGAGACCGTAACCGTTCGCGACGCGCGAAATCTCGGCGTCGTACTCCTCAATCAGCTCGACGCTCCAGTCCGACGGGCACGGCAGCGGTCGCCGCTTCTCCGATACATTCATTCTGCCTTCCTCGTGCGCCTCGTCTGTCTCTGCGGACGCCTTGCGTTGCTCTGCCTCGGGTCCAAGCCTGGAAGCCGCACGATCGTCCGTGCTGTCCAGTTGATACCCGCGCGTCTCGTTATGCCAATGCCGCGTCGTCATGCGGCCGCCTGCTGTTTTTCGAACAGCTCGCGGAACACCGGATAGATGTCCGCGGCCGAATCGACTTTTTTCATGGCCAGTTCGGGCGCGCCCATCGCAAGCTGAGCATACTCCAACCAGAGGTTCTGCTCCTCCGGCGCAACTTGAATATAGGCAAAATACCGGACCTTCGGCAGGATGTCTTCCGCCAGCAGCCTGCGGCACTTCGGGGAATCGTCGGTCCAGTTGTCGCCGTCCGATGCCTGCGCGCCGTAAATGTTCCATTCAGTCGGCGAATAACGCTCGTCCATGATCTTCTTCATGAGTTCAAGCGCGCTCGACACGACGGTGCCGCCGCTTTCGGTCGAATGGAAGAACGTGTCTTCGTCCACTTCCTCGGCACGCGTATGGTGCCGGATGAACACGACTTCGATCTTCTCGTAGTTCCTTTGCAGAAACAGATACAGCAGGATGAAGAAGCGCTTGGACAAATCCTTGCGCTGTTCGTCCATGGAGCCGGAGACGTCCATCAGGCAGAACATCACGGCCTTGCTCGATGGCGTCGGCTGCTTCACGCGATTGATATAGCGCAGATCGAACGGATCGATAAACGGAATGCGCGTGATCCGGCCCTGCATGACGACGATATCCGCTTCGAGGCGCGCGATCTCTTCCTCGTCCGCGTTGTCTTCCTTCAACTGTTCGAGCTGGCGCTCCATCTCGCGTAGTTGCGATGCGAGCGGCCAGCCGAGCGCGATACGCCGTCCGAGCGCGCTGCGCAGCGACCTGACCACATCGATGTTATTCGGGGTGCCTTCCGCCGCCCAGCCCGCGCGCACATTCTTCCAGGTCGGCACGGCGAGCAGTTGAGTCTTGACGAGGCGCGGCAGTTCGAGGTCGTCGAAGAAGTACTGCATGAATTCTTCGCGGGACAGTTCGAAGACGAAATCGTCCTGCCCTTCGCCCTCGTTGCTGGCGCTCTTGCCGCCGCCGCCCGAGCCGCCCGGCGGACGCGGAATCTTGTCGCCGCGAATGTAGTCGGCGTTGCCCGGATGGACGTACTCGCGCTTGCCGCCCGGTCCGTGACGGAACGAGGGCTCGGAGATGTCCTTCTTGGGAATGGTGATGCTCTGGGTGCTTTGAATGTCTTTGATACTGCGATCGCGCACCGCGTCGGACACCGCGCGGCGAATGTAACTCTTGACGCGTCGCAGGAAGCGTTCGCGGTTGGCGATGCTCTTGTTCTTGCCGGCTAACCTGCGGTCGATGATTTGGTGCAGCACATCCAGTCTCCCGCGTTATTGGCGAGCTTTCGAGGCGTCACGTGCAGCTTCGACTGATCGCGGCGTCTTTCGTCTCGCAAACTGTCCACTGTGCGGTCGGGACGCAATCCACGCGCCCGGGCCGCAGGGGACATCCTGACTATCGCTTTGCGCGGGACCGGAGTAAGGCGCGATGGCGCCCACTCCCGTCGATTCCCCCATACCCATCCACTCTACATCACGACGACTTGCGCACGCGCAGATACCAGTCGCACAGGAGCCGGACCTGCTTGGGCGTGTAACCCTTCGCGACCATGCGATTGACGAAGTCCTCGTGCTTGCGCTGCTCTTCGGCCGAACCTTTCGCGTTGAACGAAATAACCGGCAGAAGTTCTTCCGTGTTGGAGAACATCTTCTTTTCGATCACCACGCGCAGCTTCTCGTAGCTGATCCACGCAGGATTCTTGCCGCCGTTGGCCGCACGCGCACGCAACACGAAGTTCACGATCTCGTTGCGGAAATCCTTCGGGTTGCTGATGCCCGCGGGCTTCTCGATCTTCTCCAGTTCGGCATTCAACGATGCGCGGTCGAAGCTCTCGCCGGTATCGTGATCGCGGAACTCCTGGTCCTGAATCCAGAAGTCGGCATAGGTGACATAGCGATCGAAGATATTCTGACCATACTCCGAGTACGACTCCAGATAAGCGGTCTGAATTTCCTTCCCGATGAACTCCGCGTAGCGCGAAGCCAGCACGTCCTTGATGAACGACAGGTACTTCTGCTCCGTCTCCGGCGGGAACTGCTCGCGCTCGATCTGCTGTTCGAGCACGTACATCAGATGCACCGGGTTCGCCGCCACTTCGCTCGAATCGAAGTTGAAGACGCGCGACAGGATCTTGAACGCGAAGCGCGTGGACACGCCCGTCATGCCTTCGTCGACGCCCGCGTAATCGCGATACTCCTGATACGACTTCGCCTTCGGGTCCGTGTCCTTCAGGTTCTCTCCGTCATATACCTGCATCTTCGAGAAGAGACTCGAATTTTCCGGTTCGTGCAGACGCGTGAGCACGGCCATCTGCGCCATCATCTTGAGCGTGCCCGGTGCGCAAACCGCCTCGGCGAGGGACGAGTTGCGCAGCAGCTTCTCGTAGATCTTGATCTCTTCGCCGTAGCGCAGGCAGTACGGCACCTTCACGACGAAGATACGATCGAGCAGTGCTTCGTTGTTCTTGTTGTTGCGGAACGCCTTCCACTCCGACTCGTTCGAGTGCGCGAGGATGACGCCGTCGAACGGAATCGCACCGAAGCCTTCCGTGCCCTTGAAGTTGCCTTCCTGGGTCGCGGTGAGCAGCGGGTGCAGCACCTTGATCGGCGCCTTGAACATTTCGACGAATTCCAGCAGGCCCTGATTGGCGAGGCACAGGCCACCGGAATAGCTATAAGCGTCAGCGTCGTCCTGCGAATAGGTTTCGAGCTTGCGGATATCCACCTTGCCGACGAGCGACGAGATGTCCTGGTTGTTCTCGTCACCAGGCTCGGTCTTCGCGATGCCGATCTGGCGAAGGATCGAAGGATAGCGGCGCACCACGCGGAACTTGCGGATGTCGCCGTTGTACTCGTGCAGGCGCTTCACGGCCCACGGCGAGAGAATGCTCTTGAGATAGCGGCGCGGAATGCCGTACTGCTCTTCGAGCACCGGGCCGTCTTCGTCGTAATCGAAGAGACCGAGCGGCGATTCGTTGACGGGCGAGCCCTTCAGCGAATAGAACGGAACGCGCTCCATGAGTTGCTTCAGCCGTTCGGCGATCGACGACTTGCCGCCGCCCACCGGACCCAGCAGATACAGGATCTGCTTCTTTTCTTCGAGACCCTGTGCCGCGTGCCGGAAGTACGACACGACGTTCTCGATCACCTCCTCCATTCCGTAGAATTCACGGAACGCGGGGTACACCTTGATGACCTTGTTCGCAAACGTACGCGACAGCCGCGGATCGAGTCGCGTATCGACGAATTCGGGTTCCCCGATGGCCGTCAACATGCGTTCGCCCGCTGTTGCATATGTGGCAGGATCTTCTTTGCAGAGCGCGAGATACTCTTCGAGCGAGAATTCCTCCTCGCGGGTTTTTTCGAAGCGGGTCGCGAAACTGCTGTAGATATCCATGCTACCTCCTCGCCGAAGTCAGAAAGCTATGTCGTGCGCAACGCGCGTAATCGAAACGACATCGCTTGAAATCATCCTAAACCCTTTCGAATTTTTTTTCACGCACTTGCGTTGTTCATTTGCTTCGAAGAATTCCTATCTTGGTGAGTTATTTTCGTTCACCTACAATCCTCATCCCAATGTCTCTATCCTCTTGCTGGACATCGTCGCTGCCTGTTCGCTTCCGCGCGCACTTCGCTACTTATCCACTGCTTCTGTCCGCCAATGCGACGTGCGCCGCACATGCGCACATGCATGCATCACGTCATGACGGATACGTGCGCGCGCGCTCATGAGATGCAAGGTATCGATTCAATCGATGCGCATGTTCACGCTTCATGCGAGCACCAATTCCAGTTCGCCGATGCGGTCGATCGCGCCATGGAGCATGCCAGGTCCATCGACGCGATATGCGCCTGTATATGAGCCCGTGGTGATGGTCCAGAACGGTTCGACGGTCAAACCCATACGGCAACAATGGTTGACGAGCCAGGGCAGCAGTTCGCGGGGATCGCCCGCCGGATTGCCGAGTGCGGCCGGCGCAATGGATACGCCATCCAGTGTCAATTCGAGGCGCGGCTGGAGAAAGTCGAAGCCCGGCGCGACGACGTCGTAAGGCTCCATGCCCGACACCACGAGTGCGCCGTTGTTCTGCGAGTCGGCGAGCTGGGCGAGCGGATCGACATTGGGCCACTGCGCGAAACGGCTGTCGACCACTTCGAGTGCGACTGCAATACCGCCGATCGCATCGAATACTTCCTCGCGCGTGTAAGGGTCATGTCGCGCGGGCAGCGCATAGGCGAAGCGGAACGCGACTTCGAGTTCCACCAGTACGCGGAAAAACGATTCGAAGGGCACGCGCGCGGGCGAAACGTGAACAAGCGCGGCGTCGATGGGCGCGCCGGTGGCGAGCGCATCGGGCGCGCGCGCGCCGATCTTCCACGCGCCGATGCGCGCATCCGACTCTCTCAGCATCTCGTGCTGGATCGCGTAGGCGGTGGGCGCGTCGGCCGGAATGTCGGCGGGCTCCAGCGTTTCGATCAGCTGATGCCGGCGGCGGGCGTCCGCGAACTTCGCGGCGAGTGTCGATCCGGTCATGTCGATATCCTCGTGTGAGCGGTGACGCACACCCATCAGTGTACGGGTTACCGGATCGACGTTGGTCGCGCGCGTGTGCCTTCGCGCGCATTCACCGCCCGTTTGCCGCTACGCGCCGCATGCCGTCGCTCAGAACGTCTCCCAGTCGCCGCCCGTGTCCGCGGTCGCCGGAGCCTTGGGCGCTGCCGGCGCGGTTGCGGGGCGCTTGGCGGGCGAAACGCGCGGTGTGGCGCGCGGCGTCATCGTTGCACGCGGTGCAACTTTCGCGGCCGGCGCGGATACGGACATTGTCACCGCGACCGGCGCGCCGTCCGCCACTTGAAACACCGCAACCGCCTGCCGCAGACGCGCGGCCTGATCTTCGAGCGACTGCGCCGCCGCCGCCGCTTCCTCGACGAGCGCCGCGTTCTGCTGCGTCACCTCGTCCATCTGCGTGACGGCGCGCGAGACTTGGTCGATGCCGCTGCTTTGCTCCTCCGACGCCGCCGCGATCTCGCCCATGATGTCGGTCACGCGCTGCACCGCGCCGATGATCTCGTTCATCGTGCGGCCGGCTTCATCGACGAGCGTCGTGCCGGTGCGCACGCGCGCCACCGAGGTGTCGATCAGTTCCTTGATTTCCTTCGCCGCCGCCGACGAACGCTGCGCGAGGCTGCGCACCTCGCCCGCGACGACCGCGAAGCCGCGCCCTTCCTCGCCCGCCCGCGCCGCTTCGACGGCCGCGTTGAGCGCCAGGATGTTGGTCTGGAACGCGATGCCCTCGATGATCGTGATGATGTCCGCGATCTTCGACGAACTGCCGTTGATCTCGCGCATCGTGTCGACGACCTGCGTGACCACCGCGCTGCCCTTGCCCGCGATGTCCGACGCATTCGCCGCGAGCGCGCTCGCCTGCCGCGCGTTGTCGGCGTTCTGGCGGACGGTGCCGGTCAGCTCTTCCATGCTCGACGCCGTTTCCTGCAGCGCGGACGCCTGTTCCTCGGTGCGCGAGGACAGATCCGTATTGCCGGCGGCGATCTGCTGCGTCGCCGATGCGATCGATTCGCTGCCCGAGCGCACGGTGCGCACGGTCGTGAGCAGGCTCGTGCGCATCCTGGCGAGCCCTTCGAGCAACTGCCCCATTTCGTCGCGCGACGTGACGACGACCTCGCGGCGCAGATCGCCCGCGGCGATCGCGTCGAAATGACCGAGCGCCGCTTCGAGCGGACGCGCGATCGCACGCCGCAGCGATACCCACGCGAACACGGCAGCCGCCATGCCGAGCGCGATCGCGCCGAGACTCAGCGCGCGGAACCACAGGAAGCGGTTCTGCGTCTCTTCGTAGCTCTGCTTCGACGCTTCGGTCAGATACTTGCGCAGCGCGTCGTCCGCGTTGGCGAGCTCGTTGTACATCGACTGCATCGCCTTGGCATTCGCGATGATGCCGTCGTGGTCGTTCTCCATGACCGCGGCGATGCCCTTGTCGACGATGCCCTGCAGCGCGAGGCGCTTGTCCTGCGCGGCGTCGGCGAGGCGCTTTTCGCCGGGCGCCTGCGGCAAGGACATGTATTCCTTCCAGTAGCCGTCCGCCCGATCGCGCATCATGCGCGCGCGCTCGACGGTGGACGCCACTTCCGGCGTGCCGGCGAGGAGCGCCGCGCGGTCGAACACGAGCCGTTCACGCGCGGCGTACATTTCCGCATTGCCGACGGCGATCGCCGCAGGCATCTGCACCGAGTAGGTTTCCTGAAACGCGCCGTTCGAATGGCTCATGCCGGTGAGTCCCAGCGCGCCGATCGCGATGAGCAGCCCACCCAGAAACGCCATCGAGATGCCGAGGCGCGCCTTGATCGTCAAAGCCTTTTTCATTGAGTTTTCCCTGATGCCGCCCGCGAGCGGAGTCGTCGTTTCGTGTCTGCGCGCGCGAAGGATCACGCGACCGCTATCGATGTAAACGGCGCGAAAGCGTAAGCACTTGAGGGAATTATTTCGTCTGAAAAGAAAACGGCGCGTCAGGCGCGCCGTTTTTCAGCGATCATTGAAAAGTTATGCGGAAATTTCGCTGCGGTGCGGAATCGACGGCTGGGCACCTTCGCGCGTCACCGCGACCGCCGCCGCGCGCTGGCCGAATGCGATCGCATCGATCGGAGCGGCGCCGCGTGCGAGTTCCGCCGCGAAGCCGCCGATGAACGTGTCGCCGGCGGCGGTCGTGTCGACTGCTTCGACTATCGGCGAAGGCAGATGAACGCCGTCGCCGTCCGCGCCATCCAGCAGCGCGAGCACGCCTTGTCCGCCGAGCGTCACGATCACGTTGCGCGCGCCCTTCGCCTTGAGCGCCTGCGCCGCGCGGCGCGCGTCGTCGGGCGTGTCGATCGCCACGCCCGAGAGCGTCGCGGCTTCGAGTTCGTTCGGAATCAGATAATCGACGAGCGGGAACCAGTCCGGCGGCAACTTGCGCGCGGCGGGCGCGGGATTGAGGATCGTCGTGCGCGCAAGACGCCGGCCGGCGGCGAGTGCGGCGCGCACGGTATCAGGCGGCGTTTCGAGCTGGCACACGATGACGTCGGCCTGCGCGATCAGCGCTTCCTGCGCCTCGATGCGCGCGGGCGTCACTTCGGCGTTGCTGCCCGCGACGATGACGATCGCGTTCTGGCTCGCATCGTCGACGACGATGAGCGCGACGCCCGTCGGCGCATTCTCGCTGGTCGCGAGCGCCGTGCAGTCGATGCCTTCCGCCTCCAGACTGCCCTTGAGCGTCGCACCGTTCGAATCGTTGCCGACGCAGCCGATCATCGCGACTCGTGCGCCCAGGCGCGCCGCGGCGACCGCCTGATTGCCGCCCTTGCCGCCCGGCACCTGCGCGAACGCATGTCCGGCGAGCGTTTCGCCCGGCCTCGGCAGACGCGGCGCGCGCGCGACGAGGTCCATGTTGAGGCTGCCGACCACGGTTACGCTGCCGGTCTTGCCTGCGTCGCCTGAATTGGCGTTGTCGCCCATCTCGCTTCCTTTTTGAACAGCCTTCGTTATGCTCTCGCGCTGCGCGATTCGGGCACCACGGCGGTCGATTCGCGGCGCACGAGGCGCGGCGCCACCACGCGCCGGCGTGTCGTGCCGGTCAGCTTGCCGGTGATGCGGTCGATCAGCGTCTGCGCGGCCATTTCGCCGAGCGCGCGCACCGATTGTCCCACCGTCGACAAGGCCGGATATGTGTAGCGCGACAGCTCGACATCGTCGAAACCGATGATCGAGCATTCCGTCGGCACGTTGATGTGGCGCTCGGCCGCCGCACGCAGCGCGCCGATGCCCATCATGTCGTTGCACGCGAAGATCGCGGTCGGCCTCATGTTGTCGAGCAATTGCGAGGCCGCGGCGTAACCGCCCGTCGCGGAGAAGTCGCTCTGGACTATCGCGTTCGGCTCGATCTCGATGCCGCGCTCGGCCATCGCGCGGATGAAGCCGTGCAGGCGCATCGCGGAAACGGCTGTCGCGACCGGCCCAGTGATGCAGCCGATCTGCGAGTGCCCGAGTTGGAGCAGATGCCGCGTCGCGAGATACGCGCCCTTTTCGTGGTCGATCTGCACGAGGTCGGATTGCAGCCCTTCGATATTGCGATCGACGATCACGAGCGGCTCACGCGCGCCCGCGAGGCACTGCGCGAGCACCGAATCCTCGCCCGCCGACGCGATCACCAGTCCGTCGATGCGCTTTTCCTGCAGCACGCGCAGATAGCTGCGCTGCTTGGCGGGATCGTCGTCGGAGTTGCAGAAGAACACGCAATAGCCGTTTTTCGCGCAGCCGTCCTCGACGCCGCGCGCCAGTTCGGCGAAATACGGGTTTGTCGCGTTCGGCACGAGCAGGCCGATGGTCGCCGTCGAGCGCGCCTTCAGCGAGCGCGCGACCGCCGACGGCACGTAGTCGAGTTCGAGGATCGCCCGCTCGACTTTCGCACGCACGTCGGCCGACACCGGCCGCGAATTGTTCACTACGTGGGATACCGTCGTAAACGACACCCCGGCAATGGCTGCCACGTCTTTGATCGTCGCCATACATCGTCCTTCTCTATGCTTTGGTCCAACTGCTCTTATTGGTCGTAAGGCGTCCGGCGCGTACTTCTCATCGCGCGCGCCCTGCTTGCCGCTCTTGCTTCAACCACCGTCGCCGGCCGCTTTTCCGCCCCGTGCGGTGCGCGCCGTCGCCGTCCATCGGTCAGACAAACGATTACACACGCTTCCTTCTGCTGCGGTATGTGTCCAGCACCACCGCCACCACGATCACCGCGCCGGTAATGATGCGCTTGGTCGGCTCGTTCGCGCCGATCTGCGCCAGTCCCGCCGCCAGCACGGAAATGATCAACACCCCGAAAAACGTGCTGATGACCGAGCCGCGCCCGCCCATCAGACTCGTGCCGCCGATCACGACGGCCGCGATCACCTGCAGTTCCACCCCCGCGCCGGCGTTCGGATCGGCGGCTTCGAGCCGAGAGATCTGGAACAGCGCAGCGAGCCCCGAAAGCGCGCCCATCAGCGCGAAAACGATCACCTTGTACGGCCGCGGATTCACGCCCGCGAGCCGCACCGCTTCCTCGTTCGTGCCGATCCCTACGAGATATCGGCCGAAAACCGTCCGGGTCAAGACCAGATGCGCGATTATCATCACCGCGACCGCGATCAGGAACGCGGGCGAGATGCCGAACGCGATCGGATTCGACAGAAAATCGAACGCATCGCCGATATACGCCGTGCGCGAGTTCGTCATCTGGTACGCGAGCCCGCGCGCGCCTTCCAGCACGCCGAGCGACACGATGAACGACGGAATCCGCCACGCCACCGTGACGAGGCCCGTCACCGTGCCGGTCAGCGCGGCCGCCGCGAGACCGATCAGCGCGGCGGGAAACGCCGGCCAGTGCCACTTGAGCGCGGCCACGCTCACGACCGACGCCCCGAGCGCCAGCACCGAGCCCACCGAAAGATCGATGCTCGCGATGATCAGCACGAAGGTCATGCCGACCGACATCACGACGAGATCGGGAATCTGGTTCGCGATCGTGCTGAACGTGTCGTACGTCAGGAAGTGCGTGCTCAGCACCGAAAACAGCGCGATCATCGCGGCGAGCGCACCCGCGAGACCCAGGTAATTCGAAATGCCGAGACGCGTGCCGACGCCTTTCGTGCTCTTCGGTGCATCGGCGGGCAGGTTCGCTTCGCTCATTCAGTGCTCCAGGTTGTCTTCGGGCGCTTTCGCATCGGGCACGATCGGATCGTGCAGGATCGCCTCGCGCTTCGCGTAACCCGAGAACGCCGCCGCGAGCAGCGCGTCCTGCGTCCAGCTCGCGCGCTCGAACACGCCCGTCATGCGCCCGGCCGACATCACGCCGATCCGGTCGCAGATCAGCATCAGCTCGCGCAGATCGCTCGACACGACGACGAGCGCGCGTCCTTCGCGAGCCAGCGCGCCCATCAGCCCGTAGATGTCGAACTTCGCGCCGACGTCGATGCCGCGCGTCGGTTCGTCGAACAGCAGCACCGTGCAGTCGCGCGCGAGCCAGCGGCCGATCACGACCTTTTGCTGGTTGCCGCCCGACAGCTCCGACACCGCCTGCGCAGGCCCGGACGTGCGGATGCGCATCGCGTCGATCTGGCGCTGCGCGAGCGCGGATTCCCGGCGCGTATCGACGACGCCATGCCGCGCCACCGCGCCCAGATTGCCCAGTGAAACGTTCGCGGCGATGGGCAGACTCAACAAAAGGCCCTCGCCCTTGCGATCCTCCGTGATCAGCGCGATGCCTTCGTCGACCGCATCCGACGGCGAGCGCACCGACACGCGCCGCAGCGGCTCGCCGTTGCGCGCGATCGACACCGTGCCCGCGTCCGCGCGATCCGCGCCGTAAATGAGGCGCATGAGTTCGGTCCGGCCCGCGCCGATCAGCCCGCTCACGCCGAAAATCTCGCCCGCGCGGACCTCGAACGACACGTCGCGCACCACGCTCGCGCGCGTCATGCCTTCCACCTTCAGCGCGACGCCGCCGATGCGCCGCTCGCCCAGATCGATGCGCTCGCCGATCTCGCGTCCGACCATCAGCGTGACGAGACGATCGCTCGTGAGTTCGTCCATCGGACCGATATGCACGAGGCGTCCGTCGCGCAGCACGGCCGCGCGCTCGGCGATGCGCTGCAATTCCTCCAGCCGGTGCGAGATGTAGACGAGCGCGACGCCGCGCGCCTTCAGCCGCTCGACCTGCTCGAACAGCAGATCGACTTCGCGCGCGGTGAGCATCGCGGTCGGCTCGTCGAGGATCAGGACGCGGCAATCGTCGATCAGATTGCGCGCGATCTCGACCATCTGCTGATGCCCGATGCCGAGTCCGCCGACGAGCGTGTCCGGATCGATCGCGTCGAGCCCGACCTGCGCCATCGCGTGACGCGCGTCTTGCGCGAGCCGCTTCCGGTCGATCCAGCCGAAGCCCTTGCGCGGCAGGCGGTTCAGAAACAGATTCTCCGCCACCGACAAAGTGGGCAGCAGGTTCAGCTCCTGCATCACCATGCGCACGCCGAGCGCTTCGGCGTCCGAGCGGCTCTTCGGCAAATAGGGCTGGCCTGCGAGCGTCATCGTGCCCGTGGTCGGGTCCGTAAGTCCGCCGATGATCTTCGACAGCGTGCTTTTGCCCGCGCCGTTCTCGCCCGTGAGCGCGAGCACTTCGCCGGGAACGAGCGCCAGCGAGACGTCCGCCAGCACCGGCTCGACATAGGTCTTGCCGATGCCCGTCACGGTCAGCACGTTCGCATCGTTCGATCCGGTCATGGGGCGCTTCAAGGCTTCGCTGTGCATCCTCGTGGTGGTCCCGCGCGGAAAAGCGTCCGGATGGCCGCGGACAATGCCCGCGCCGTCTGCCTTCCGCGCTCGTCAGTGTGTTATCGGCACGCTGGCCGCGAACTTTAGGCTTTTCGCGCGAAGCGGCGCCCGACGCCGCCGCCGCCGCCGCGCGCCGGGCTTACTTCGTCACGAGATCGACCGGCGTTTCCACGACCTGCGAAAGCTCCGACTGCTTCTTGTGGCCGGCGATCGCCTTCAGCGCCACGTCGATGCCGAACACGGCCTGCTTCGCCGCGTACTGGTCGGCGGTCGCGAGCACGCGGCCGTCTTTCAGCATCGGCTTGATCGCGCCGATATTGTCGAAGCCGACGACCTGCACCTTGCCCGCCTTGCCCGCCGCGCGAATCGCCGACACGGCGCCAATCGCCATGTTGTCGTTATCGCACAGGAGCGCCTTCACGTTCGGGTTCGCGTTCAGGATCTGCCCTGCGACCGCGTTGCCCTTGTCGATTTCCCATTCGCCGGACTGGAGCGCGACGACCTTCATGCCGGCCGCGTCCATCGCTTCCTTGAAGCCCGCGCTGCGCGCCTGCGAGTTCGTGGTGGTCGTCACGCCCTCGATGATCGCGACTTCATCGCCCTTCTTGAGTTTCGGGGCGAGATAATCGCCGACCTTTCGCGCGCCCTTCTTGTTGTCCGGTCCGACGAACGGCACGTTCAGATCCTTGGACTTGAGCACGTCCGGATCGAGCCGGTTGTCGATATTCACGACGATGATGCCCGCGTCCGCCGCCTTCTTGATCACCGGCACGAGCGCCTTCGAATCGGCCGGCGCGATGACGAGCGCATCGACCTTCGACACGATCATCTGCTCGACGATGCGAATCTGCGCCGCGGTGTCGGTTTCATCCTTGATGCCGTTGGTGATCAGGTCGAACTGGCTGGGGTTGTGCGCCTGATAGTCTTTCGCGCCGTTTTCCATCGTCAGGAAGAACTCGTTGGCGAGCGACTTCATGACGAGCGCGACCTTCGGCTTGCCCGCCGTTTGCGCGAATGCGGATGACGAGGCGAATGGCAATGCGGTGCAGGCGGCGAGCGCGACGGCGGCCGACAGGACGCGTCGGCGGATGGTTCGGTTCATGCGGATCTCCAGTGCTTTGTTCTGGTTTGTCTGGTCTTTCGAGATGCAGCGAACGCGAGCAACGCGTGTCGATCCGCGCAGGGCAACGAAGGGAAGCGATCGCGGGCGCCCTGTCGCGCCCTCGCTTCGTGTTGCGCGCCAAAGCCCTTCGGTCGTTCTGTCCGGACGCGGTGTCAACGTTTGCTCGTCGTCGATTCTCGTTGGACAGACGCCCGAGGTCAATCGGGCTAACGTGTAGTTCACACGCGACAATGCCGTCGATCAAAGGATCGGCGGCATTGTCGGCGTAATGTGGTTGCCAGCGTGCAGCGGCTTGCTGTGGGCGTCAGAGATCTTCAACCGATTGCCCGTCCACCTTCTTGTCGATGATGTCGCGCGCGTAGTCGATGCCCGCGCGCGTCGCGTCGATCGGGCTGTCGAAAGGCTCCTGTTCGGGCACGCCGAACATCACCGCACGGCCGCTCTCGCCGTGCGCGCTCTTCGCGATCGTCACGACGATGTCGAAGTGGCGCGGACCGTCGTCCGGTTCGTCGCGTTCTTTCGCGCGCCGCAATGCCTGCACCTTGATCTCGAAGCCCTTGTAATGGTCGGACAGCGGTGTGGACATGAAGCGTCTCCTTTGCGTTGAGATGCATCGCACGATCATACGTCGGCTGCATGCTTCGCGTGATTCGTGGATGAATGAAAGGCGCCTGCAAGCCTCGTTCCCGCGCCCGCCTCCCGATTTCACCTTATCCCACACACCGTTCATATTGGGTTTGCCATAATGCGCGGGCGGCATGCCGCTCAAGACAGGCGCCGCCGAAGAAGAAACCGTCACTCAAATCAGGGAGCGTCACATGACTATTCGAGCTACCGCCCTCATCGCCGTGTTGAGCCTCGCGCTCGGCGCGAACGTCGCCATCGCCGCCAACAGTCAGCAAAGCAAGATGACCGACTGCAACAAGCAGGCGGGCGACAAAAAAGGCGACGACCGCAAGGCCTTCATGAAGAGCTGTCTGTCCGCCGCGCCCGCCGCTGCTTCCGCGCCGATGACGCAGCAGCAGAAGATGACCGCGTGCAATCAGCAGGCAACCGACAAGAAAGGCGACGACCGCAAGGCGTTCATGAAGAGCTGCCTCAGCAACAAGGGCTGATCCCGCTCACGCGCATGTTCACGCCGCGCCGTTCGCGCGCGGCGACCCTTTCGTATTTACGAAGCCTACCGGCCGATATTGCACTGCACCCAAGCAATTGATTCGCACCGTCGTCTTTTTCTCATAAGATGGCGCGAAGGCGGCCCCTCACGAATACAAGAAACACGCCATCGGCCGCCGCCGTTTCGAGCGAGGCGAAAAGCCGCGCATGGAGGCATCCGGATGGCATGGAGACATAAAAACCGCTGGTTCAGGCGGTGGCTCGTGATAATCACGTTCTGGTTCGTGCCGGTGCTGATCGTCGCGGTGAACGAGGTGCGCGAGGAGATGGCGTATAACAACGTCGATCTTCAAAAGGCGCTCTCGACGTGGGAGCTGACCGACGCACAACGCGCGGCAGGCGTCGCCGCGCGCTGCCACGGCGCGCCCGACGAGGCCCGCGCCGCCGGCTGCCCCGCCGATGTCATTGCGGCCAACGCGGCAAAGCATCAGGAAGCGCTCGACGAATACGCGCATCGCAAGGCGACGCTCGCGGATTATCTGTGGCATGCGTTCGTCGGCTACTGGATCGTGCCTGCCGCCTTCCTGCTCGTGCTCGGCATGCTCGTCGGCGGCGTGAGGCGCGCGTTGCGCCGCCCGCAGCACACGAGCACCTCTGCCGCCGAGGTAAAAACGACGACCCATCCGTGAGCGAGGGTCGGGTACGGTCGTTGCTACTCCTGCTTGCGGTTTTCTCGTACGACCTTAAGAAAGCTTCACGAAAATTATGCTTGTCTTGAGGACGCACTTCGGGCGAAAACGCCGGTTCCATTTCGTTTGGTCGAAGCTTCGTCTACCCTAATAGCAGGCGAAGTGTCGATCGAAAGTCGGATGTAATTTAGCGTGCTGCATGTCGCTTATGGGGCCGGATTCGGAGTAAGCTAGCTCCGAGCGTTTGCCCAGAATGTTGCGTAGCCTGAGAACCCAAGCGTGACAAGGCTTTGGGCGCATGGATCGGGGCTCGTGTTTTCAGGTTGCTGTGCTATAACTTGGCGTGCCTCACCCTCCCGCTCTATGGGGTTTCCTAAATTCCACGATGGAGAACAATGATGCAAAGACGAAACTTCATGCTCAAGTCGACCGCCGTTCTGGCGCTGGGAGGCCTCGCGCTTGCCGGCTGCACGGCAAACAGAAACGCCGGCAGTGAAGCGGCTGCGGGCGCTGCCGATGACCGGCGCTCCATCGACGCCGACGTCGACAGCACCATCCAGCGTCTCTACGCCACGGTGGGCGGCTCGCGTGAACTGGTGGCGAAAGCGCGCGGCGTGCTGGTGTTCCCGTCAGTGCTTCAGGCCGGCTTCATCGTCGGCGCGCAATACGGCAAGGGTGCGCTGCGTGTCGGCGGCAGCTCGGTCGGTTACTACAGCACGACGTCCGGCTCGTTCGGCCTGCAGGCAGGCGCGCAATCGAAGGCGCTGATCTTCCTGTTCATGACGCAGGACGCACTCGACAAATTCCGCAACTCCGACGGCTGGTCGGCGGGTGCGGATGCATCGGTGGCGCTGGTGAAGATGGGCGCGAACGGCGTGATCGATACCACCACGGCCACGAAGCCTGTCGAGGCGATCGTGCTGACCAACGCCGGCCTGATGGCGGATGTCTCGCTGCAAGGCACGAAGGTATCGCGCATCAAGTACTGAGCGCGCTGCTCTTCCCGCGCGGCGAATGCAGAACCGCCGTGTGGTGCGACCTTCGGGCCGCGCCACACGGCGGTTTTTTTCTCCGAAGCTCGACCGGTCAGGTCGTCGTCGCGCGATCGATCAGCTTGAAGCGCGTGCGCTTTTGCGCGCGCACGACGGCCTGATAGGCCTCCAGATATTGCCGCGCCATGCGATGCGATGTGAAGCGCTCTTCGAAGCGCGCGCGCACGCGCTCGCGCGACAAGGTGTGCAGACGATTCACCGCGGCCACCGCGCCGATTTCATCTTCCACGATAAAGCCCGACACCCCTTCGTCCAGCACTTCCGGCACCGAGCCGCGATTGAACGCGATGACAGGCGTGCCGCACGCCATCGCTTCGATCATCACGAGCCCGAACGGCTCCGGCCAGTCGATGGGGAACATGAGCGCATGCGCGCCCGAGAGAAATTCGGCCTTCTGACTGTCGTTGATCTCGCCGACATACTCGACATACGGCAACTTCAGCAGCGGCGCGATTTCGCGCTCGAAATACTCGTGATCGGCGAAATCGACCTTGGCCGCGATCTTGATCGGCAAGCCGCAACGGCCCGCGATGCGAATCGCGGTATCGACACGCTTCTCCGGCGAGATGCGCCCGAGGAACGCCAGGTACTTCTGTTCCACCGGCTGCGGCGTGTAGAGCGTCTCCGGCAGGCCGTGATACACCGTGCTCACCCACTTCGCCTGCGGCAGCGGATGACGCTGCGCATCGGAAATGGAGATCACGGGCGCCGTATTGAACGTATCGAAGACCGGCTGCTGCTCGGGAAGATCGAGACGGCCGTGCATCGTCGTCACGAACGGCGTGTCCTGGCGCTTGAAGAGCGAGAACGAGTAATAGTCCATGTGGAAGTGCAGGACGTCGAACTCTTCGGCGCGACGGCGCACCAGTTCCATCAGCAGCATGTGAGGCGCGATGCGGTCGCGGATCGCCGGGTCGAGCCGCAACGCGCGCGGCCATACCGCTTCCAGGTTGGCGCTGGTTTGCGAGTCGCCGGTCGCGAAGAGCGTCACGTCATGACCGAGCTCGACGAGCGCCTCGGTGAGGTACGACACGACGCGCTCGGTTCCGCCATACAGTTTCGGCGGCACCGACTCGGTCAGCGGAGCAATCTGGGCAATTCTCATCGTTCTCGTCTCCATGCGGATATCGACGTGCGGCGCAGACTTCATGTACCGGCCGCGACGCGCATCGAGTATGACAGCGGGCCGTAAGCCGGGCCAACAAGGTTTGCCCTTACGCGTAATTCCGTCTCGCGCGGTTCGCCCATGCCTGTCGTGCGCCGGCAATCGCCGGCGTGCTGAACCCATTATCGAGCGCGAAATCGCCCGCCGTGGGCGTCTCTTGCACTTTCATCGCTCTGTTACAGGGGCGAAACACTCGTTTCGGGAGACCGTTACGCTTGAGCGTCGCCGCGCAGGTCCGCGAGGAAGTCGTCGCGCCACACGCCCAGGTCGTGCTTGCGCAGCGCGGTCATGTTGGTTTCGTAGCGCTCCTTGCGCTCGGCGAGGGGCATCGCGAGCGCGCGCCCGATCGCCTCGCTCGTGCCGACGATATCGTGCGGATTGACCATCACCGCGCCGGTCATCTCATCGGCCGCGCCCGCGAACTGCGAGAGCACGAGCACGCCGGGATCGTCGGGATTCTGCGCGGCGACGTATTCCTTCGCGACGAGATTCATGCCGTCACGCAGCGGTGTGACGAGCCCGATCTGCGATTCGCGAAAGAGCGACATCAGCTTCCATCGGTCGTAGCGCTGGTTGAGATAGCGGATCGGCGTGTAATCGAGTCCGGAGTAGCGTCCGTTGATGCGCCCCGCTTCGTACTCCAGGTTTTGGCGAATCTGCTGATAGGTCTCGACATCCGCGCGCGTCGGCGGCGCGATCTGCACGAGCGTGACGTTGCCGCGCCATTCGGGCGACTTCTCCAGAAAATGCTCGAACGCGCGAAAACGCTCGACGAGTCCTTTCGAGTAATCTAGCCGGTCCACGCTCATGATGAGCTTGCGGCCTTCGAGGCTCTGCTTCAGATCCATCACATCCTGACGCGCTTCGCCGCGTTCGGCCTGTTCGGCGATTTCGTCCGGAAACACGCCGATGCGATACACGTTCGTCCTGAGCTTCCTGCCGAACGCTTCGACGTGGCCGTCGGGCGTTGCGGTGCCATGCGCGTGCCGGACGATGTAGTCATGAAACGCGACGCGATCCCGTTCGGTCTGAAAGCCGACCACGTCGTAGCAGCACAGCGACTTGACCAGTTCCTCGTGCGGTGGAATGTTCAAGAGAATTTGCGGCGACGGAAATGGGATATGCAGAAAGAAGCCGATGCGATTCGTGATGCCCGCCGAGCGCAGCGCCTCGGCGAACGGGATCAGATGATAGTCGTGGACCCAGATGATGTCGTCGGGTTCGAGCAGCTTGATGAGCTTGTGCGCGAGCCACGCGTTCACGCGCCGGTAGCCGGCGTATTCGTCGCGGTCGTAGACGGCGAGATCGTTGCGATAGTGAAAGACCGGCCACAGCATCGCGTTGGAGAAGCCACGGTAATACTGGTCGTAGTCCTTCTTCGGCAGGCCGACGGTCGCGAAAGTCACCGCGCCGTCCTGTTCGAGCTTCGGCCCCTGATTCGCGACGGTTTCGCTCACCACGTCCCCGCTCCAGCCGAACCAGACGCCGCCGCTGTCCTTGAGCGCGCCGAAGACGCCGACGGCGAGGCCGCCCGCGGAGCCCTTGGTTTCGGTCGGCGTGGCGACCCGGTTGGATACGACGACGAGACGGCTCATATGCTTTCCTTTTCCTCTTCGAACTCTTCTTTTTAGAATAAACCCGAAATTTTCGACTGGAAAATCCCGCGCGGGTTTCCGTCGATGCCCTCAGTTCTTCCCGGTCGATGCCGCCGCGTGCGCCCGTGGATCCGGCCCGCCCGGCTCGCCGCGGCTCGCGACCGGATCGGCGGGCGTATTCGCCGTGCTGGCGGCATGCGTCGCGCCCTCGCGTTCGAGCGGCGGCGCGAAATCGACATGACGGTCCTTATCCGTCGACAAATCCGCGCGCGCACGCGGCAGATACTGCGGATACGCGGCCTGCACGAAGTTCACGAGCCCTTCGCGCACGCGGCAGCGCAGATCCCAGTTGAGCGCCGAATCGAACGAACTGACGAGCACGCGAAGCTGCATCGCGCGGTCGGTGGCGTCGGTGACCTGCAGCACCTGCACGCGGCCGTCCCATTCCGGCGCATGCGCGAGAATGCGCTCCAGTTCTTCGCGCAGCGGCGCGATCGGCATCCGGTAATCGACGTACAAAAACACCGTGCCGATGATCTGCGAGCTGTTGCGCGTCCAGTTCGTGAACGGATTCTCGATGAACCACTGCAAAGGCACGATGAGGCGCCGCTGATCCCAGATTCGAATCGATACATACGTGCCGGTGATTTCCTCGACGCGTCCCCACTCGCCCTGAATCACGACGACATCGTCGAGGCGAATCGGCTGCGACAGCGCGATCTGCAATCCGGCGATCAGATTGCCGAGCACCGGCCGCGCCGCGATACCGGCGACGAGCCCCGCGACGCCCGCCGATGCCAAAAGGCTCGCGCCGATCTGCCGCACGCTCGGAAACGCCATCAGCGCCGCGCCGAAACCGATGATCACGATCACCACCATCACCGAACGCGCGAGCACGCGCGCCTGGGTGTGGATGCGGCGGGCGTTGAGGTTGTCGTCGGTGTCGAGCGGATGCGCCTGCACGATCGCCTCGCCCACCGCGCCCGCCGAGCGCATCGCGAGAAACGTGAGCGCGCCGATCAGCGCGACGGTTTCGACATCGCGCAGCACGCCGATGAGCGGCAGCGTATCGGGCGCCTCGAAAATCACGAAGCCTATTCCGAGGATGATGAGCAGGACGAGCGCGGGCTTGTCGACATAGCGCAGGACGACGCTCATCAGCGGATACGGCCGCGCGATGCGCACGAGAATGCGCGCGCCGATGCGATGCACGCCGATTGCGAATATCACCGCGATGGCGGCCACGACGAGCGCGCCCGGCCAGGTGCCGAGCGGCCGTTCAGCGAGATTCAGGAAGTGATCGAGTGGGAGCATGAGCGTCGCGAAGATCAGCTTCGTGAAAGTGGAGGCGGCGAAGTGAATACGCCGGCCGCATCGCACGGATGCGGATCGCCGCGCAATGCAGCGCGACGCCAGGACGCCCGATGGCGCCCCGGCGTCAAACGACGTTCAGCGCTCCGCCTTGCAGGGGAACGCCTTGCCGAGGCCGAGCGAAACCATCGTGGTCGCGTTGAAATCGGCCTTGTCGGGATTATTGGCGATGTACTTGCGCACCGCGTCCGTGAGTTGCTGCGGCTTCACGTCCGCCGGCAGACAGAAATACTGGCCGACCTGCGGCCCGGAGGTTCCACCGATCGCCTCGATCGTGTTGTAGATGCCGTCCGCCGCGCCTTCGATATAGGCCGCGCAGGCAGTCCGCGAATTGGGATCCGTTTTGGTGCAGAGCTTGTTCAGATCGTTGCCGGTAAACGCAAACGCGCAGACGGGCGTCGCGAGAGCACAGGCGAGGACGAATTCCCGCAGCATGGTCTTCCTTTTATGTTGAGCGGCGGCTTGAATGGGGCAACGGGTTCGGGGCGATGCGCGGCCGCGCCTGACCGCGCGTGCCCCGGAGCTTGAATGTCGCGCAGCGCTATTTTGCACCGTTTGAGCCGCTTTGCGGAGCGCCGCCGCTCTGCGGCATCGAATCCAGACGCGCCTGCAGGCCTTCCGCGACGTCCTTCTCGTTGTACTTGCGGGCGAAGTCCACCGCCGTCATGCCGAGCTGATTCTTCACACGCAGATCCGCGCCTTCGTCGAGCAGCAGCTTGCAGGTCGAAAGATGGCCGCCGCGCGCCGCCATCATGAGCGGCGTCGTGCCGTTGGGCGAACCGGCGTCGATATAGGCCGAATGATCGACCAGGATCTTCACGATATCGTCATGGCCGTTGGTCGCCGCGTAGTGCAACGGCGTCCAGCCCTTCTTGTTCACTTCGGCATCCTTTGCGATCAGGAGATTCACGAAGGTCGCGTCGCCGTTGAGCGCGGCGAGCATCATCGCGTTTTCGCCGGCGGGGTCGAGTTTCTCCAGATCGGTCTTCGAATTGTCGGCGAGCAACTGGCCGACCTTGTCGGACTTCTCGCGCGCGGCGATCACGATGATCGGCGTGCCCGTGTTGTCGACCGTATTCGGGTCCGCGCCCTGCGCGAGCTGTTTCTTGACGGCGGAGACGTCGTCGAACTTGACCGCCTTGATGAGCGAGTCCACGGATGCGGCCCAGGCCGGCTGCGCGATCGCACAGGCCGCCAGCAGCGCGCCCGCGACGAGGCCGCGCACGGCCGCGCCTGCTCGTGCATTGCGGACATCGCGTGCACGGGAAACGTTTGGCACGCGCGCCACGGACAGGGTGGAAACCATCGGGGAATTGTTCATAGTGACCTTCGATTGCCTTGAAACAGGTTTTTTTCGCGCGCGGGCCGGCTGCCCTCAGACTGGCCGCGCGATCTTGAAGAGCCGGAAGAAGTTCTCGGTGGTCGCCGCTGCGACGGCCTCGTCCGGCTGCTCGCGCAACTGCGCGATAAAACGTCCGACATAACTCACGTACGCAGGTTCGTTCGACTTGCCGCGATACGGCACCGGCGCGAGATACGGCGAATCGGTTTCGATCAGCAAACGCTCGATCGGCACGCGCCGCGCGACGTCCTGCACCTCTTTCGCATTCTTGAACGTGACGATGCCCGAGATCGAAATATGGAAGTTCTGCGCGAGCGCGCGTTCCGCGATCTCCCACGGCTCCGTGAAGCAATGCATCACGCCGCCCGGCACGCCGGCGCGCTCTTCCTCCATGATGCGCAGCGTGTCGTCCGACGACGAGCGCGTATGGATGATGAGCGCCTTGCCCGTCTTGTGCGCGGCCCGGATATGCGTGCGAAAGCGCTCGCGCTGCCATTCCATGTCGGCGATGCTGCGCCCTTCCAGACGATAGTAGTCGAGCCCGGTCTCGCCGATCGCGCAAACCTTCGGATGCGCGGCCAGTTCGACGAGTTCCGCGACGCTCGGCTCTTTCGCATCTTCGTGATCCGGATGCACGCCGACGGATGCATACACGTTCTCGTGCTTTTCGGCGATGTCGAGCACCGACGGCAGCGTTTCCAGATCGACCGACACGCACAGCGCGTGGGTCACGGCGTGCGCGCGCATCTTGTCGAGCACGTCGGGCAGACGGTCGGCGAGTCCTTCGAAGTTGATGTGGCAGTGTGAATCGACGAACATCCGGTGCTCCTTAATGCATGTGCTGCTGCGCGCGGGGCGCAAGTCGCGGTCAGGCCATTTGTCAGGCCGTATAGATGCCGCGATAGCCGATGAACAGTTCCTCGAACACGAGGCGCGCATTGAGCGGGTGATTTTCCACCGCGCGCTGCCGCGTGACGGTCTTCATGTAGCGTGCGAGCGCGGCGGGATCGGCGCTCTGGGCGCAACGGGCGAGCGCTTTCGCCGCGCCGGGAAAGTAGCGCGGCCGGCCCGCCGTGCGCTCGGCGAGCAGATCGTAGAGCCAGCGCTGCAGCCAGCCGAGCACGAGCGGCACCGGCAGCTTCTGCAGGTTTTCTCCGCAGGCGAAGGCGTCGCAATTCGGTCCGGCGCCGAGTTGCGCGAGCGTGAAGTCACGCAGGGCGCGGTTCTCGTCGTTCGCCAGCGCAAGCGCAGCAAGCGGCGCGCCGCCTGCCTGCGCGAGCAGTCCCGCCGGATCGTCGACGCCCTGCGACGCGAGCCACGCGCTCGCTTCTTTCGACGGCGGCACGTTCATCGGCCACTGGCGGCATCGGCTGATGATGGTGGGCAACAGACGATCGACACGCGCCGACACCAGCAAGAACACGACGCCCGATGGCGGCTCTTCGAGCGTCTTCAGCAACGCATTCGCCGCCGCGACGTTGAGCGCTTCCGCCGGATACAGCACGACGACGCGCAGACCGCCCCGATGCGAGCCGACGCCGCAGAAGTCCAGCAGCGCGCGCACCTGCTCGATCTTGATTTCCTTGCTGGGCGTGCGGGTCTTCTTGCCTTCGTCGCCATCGGCTTTGTCGGCGGATGCGTCGGCGGCGTCGGCGTTGCCGGCCGCGAGGCCCGCGAGCGCTTCAGGCAGCACCGCGCGGTAATCGGGATGATTGCCCTGGGAAAACCACAGACATGCCCGGCAAGTCCCGCACGGCTCGCCGTTCGGCGCGGCCATCTCGCACAGCAGTCCCTGCGCGAGATGCTGCGCGAACTGAAGCTTGCCGATGCCCGCCTCGCCATGCAGTAAAAGCGCATGCGGCCAGTGCGCGCGCAGTTGCTGGAGACGCTGCCAGTCGTCGGTTTGCCAAGGGTAGATCATCGATATGTTTCTATGTTGAATCAGAGGCTTGCGATTACTTCTTCAAGCTTTTCACGAATGTCTTCGATAGACCGCGTCGAATCGACGATGAAGAACCGCTGCGGCGATTCCTCCGCGCGACGCAGATACTCGTTGCGCGTGCGCTCGAAAAACGCTTCCGACTCGCTCTCGAACTTGTCCGGCGCGCGCGCGGCCGAGCGGCGCTCGCTGGCGGTGTCGGTCGGCACGTCGAAAAGCACGGTCAGATCGGGCTGGAAACCGCCCTGCACCCAGCGCTCCAGCGCTTCCAGCTTGTCGCGCGGCAGGCCGCGCCCGCCGCCCTGATACGCGAAAGTCGCGTCGGTGAAACGGTCCGACAACACCCAGTCGCCGCGCGAAAGCGCCGGTTCGATCACCTGCGCGAGATGCTCGCGGCGCGCGGCGAACATCAGCAGCGCTTCGGTTTCGAGGTCCATCGGCTGATTCAGCAGGATGCCGCGCAGCGTTTCACCGAGCGGCGTGCCGCCCGGTTCTCGCGTCATCGCGACCTGATGTCCGCCCGACGCCAGTTTCGCTTCGAGGCGCTGGCGGAACCAGTCCAGATGCGTGGTCTTGCCCGCGCCGTCGATGCCTTCGAACGTGATGAACTTGCCGCGCGCCATTCATTGACCCCGGATGTATTTGTCGACGGCCTTGTTGTGGTCGCCCAGATTGTCGGAAAAGATGCTGCTGCCGTCGCCGCGCGACACGAAATACAGCGCGTTGCTCGCGGCGGGGTTGAGCGTGGCGTTCAATGCGGCCACGCCGGGCAGCGCGATCGGAGTCGGCGGCAGGCCCATGCGCGTGTAGGTATTGTACGGAGTGTCCGTCTGCAGGTCTTTTTTCCTCAGCTTTCCGCCGTAAGCCGGCCCGAGGCCGTAGATCACGGTCGGGTCGGTCTGCAGCGGCATGCCGATACGCAGCCGGTTCGCGAACACCGCCGCGACGAGCGGACGGTCCGACGCGCGCCCCGTCTCTTTCTCGACGATCGACGCCATGATGAGCGCGTCATACGGCGTCTTGTAAGGCAGATTCTGTGCGCGCGTGTTCCACGCTTCGGTGAGGCGCGCCTGCATCAGCCGATACGCGCGCTTGTAGACGGCGAGATCGCTCGTGCCCTTGTCGAAGAGATACGTGTCCGGGAAGAACAGACCCTCGGCCGATGCCTTGTCGACTTCGGCCGCGCCGATCGCCCGCAGCAGGTCGGTGTCGGTCATGCCCGCCGTGTCGTGCGTGAGCGCGGGATTGCCGTCGAGCTCGCCGCGCATCTTTTGCAGCGTCCAGCCTTCGATGACAGTCGCGACGTATTCGTTCACGTCGCCGCGCGCGATCTTCTCCAGCACTTCGTAAGGCGTAATGCCGCTCTTGAAAGCGTAATTGCCGGACTTCAACTGCGCGGACAGGCCGAGCACGCGCGTCATCAGCACGAACAGCTCGGGTTCGACGGGCACGCCGCCACGGTTCAACTGGGCGCTCACGCTGCGCAGGCTGCTGTGCGGTTTGATGGTGACGTCGAGTTCGGGCGTCGACAGGGTCATCGGCCGGTTGGCCCACCAGTACATGCCGCCTGCGACGGCCGCCGCGAGCATCGCGACGAACACCGCCGCCACGACGCATTTCTTGAAAAAGGACATGCGAAACACGCTTGAGATAAGACCAATATAATAACTTGCCGCCTGCGTCAGAGCCGCTTTCTGCGGCTTGCGCCCAAACGATAGGATTGACAGCCCGCCCGCTCATGAATTCCCAGACCATCGCCCTCGCCCCTTCAGACTTCGAATCCGTCAAGACCGCCGGCGCATATATGCCGCTCACCCAGTTCGGCGTGATCGACGTCAAGGGCGAGGACGCCGCCTCGTTCCTGCACAACCAGGTCACGAACGACGTCCAGCATTTGGATGCGTCCACCGCGCGTCTCGCGGGCTATTGCTCGCCGAAGGGCCGCCTGCTCGGTTCGTTCCTGATGTGGCGCACGGCCGACGTGGTGCGCCTCTTGATCGCGCACGACGTGCAGGCCGCCGTGCAGAAACGCCTGTCGATGTTCGTGCTGCGTTCGAAGGCGAAGCTCACCGACGCGACTTCCGAAGTGGCGGCGGTCGGGTTCGCGGGCGACGTGCGCGCGGCGCTCTCCGGCATTTTCGACGCATTGCCTGACGGCGTGCACGTGAAGGTCGAAGGCCCGCACGGCGCGCTGATCCGCGTGCCGGATGCGGCGCATCGTCCGCGCTTTCTGTGGGTCGGACCGAAAGCCGATGTCGAAGCGCACATCGCCAAGCTCGACGAAAAACTGACGCGCGTGCCCGAGCAAATGTGGGACTGGCTCGATATCCACGCCGGCGAGCCGCGCATCACGCACGCGACGGTCGAGCAGTTCGTTCCGCAAATGGTGAACTTCGACGTGCTCGGCGCGGTGAACTTCAAGAAAGGCTGCTATCCGGGACAGGAGATCGTCGCGCGCAGCCAGTATCGCGGCACGATCAAGCGGCGCACGGCGCTCGCACACGTCGATACCGGCGCCGATTCCGTCTCGCCCGGCGTCGAGCTCTTTCATTCCGATGATCCCGGCCAGCCGTGCGGACTCGTCGTCAACGTGGCGCCCGGAGAGCACGGCGGCGCGGACTGTCTCGTGGAGATCAAGCTCGCCGCGCTCGAAAGCGGCTCGGTCCATGTCGGTGCAGCCGATGGCCCCGCGCTCGGCTTCGTGCCGCTGCCCTACGCTTTTCCCGCCGACGCCTGAGGTCGCGCGCGCATGTGTCTGATCGTCTTCGACTGGCAGCCCGCGGCTTCCGAGGAAAGCGGCCGCGCATTGCTGACGCTCTCGGCCAACCGCGACGAATTCCTGCGCCGCGACGCCGAGCCGATGCACTGGTGGAGCGATGCGCCCGGCGTGCTCGCGGGCCGCGATCTGACGGGCGGCGGAACGTGGCTCGGTGTCTCGCGCGATGGCCGTTTCGCGGCGCTCACCAACTATCGCGCGCCGGGCGACATGAAGCCGAACGCGCCGACGCGCGGCACGCTCGTGAGCAATTTTCTCGCGGGCGAGCGGGAAGCGCCCCTGGATTATTTACAGAACGTGGCGCGGGAAGGTCATCGATATAACGGCTTCAACCTGCTGTGCGGAGACTTCACGCGACGCGAACTCGGCTGGTACGGCAATCGCGCCGACGCGCCGCCCGCGTTGCTCGACGCAGGCGTGCATGGCTTGTCCAACAGTCTGTTGAACACGCCCTGGCCGAAGCTCGTCGCGCAACGCGAAGCGCTGTGCGATCTGATTCACGCCGATGAACGCCCGTCGCTCGATGTGCTCATCGACACATTGCGCGATCCGCGTATCGCGAACGACGAGCATCTGCCATCGACGGGTATTTCGATCGAGCGGGAGCGCGTGCTGTCGGCGGCGTTTATCGAAACGCCTGACTACGCAACGCGCAGCACGACGGCGTTGCGCGTGAAGCCGTTTGCGCGGGGGCTATCGCTGGAAATCAAGGAACGTAGCGACGATGACGGGTCGCATCGCATCGTGCGGCCGGGGGCTTTCGAGCGGGCGTTTGCGTTCGAAATTACTTGATCAGCGAAAACGTCGCGCCACATACGCGACTGAGGCGATGAGCAGGACAGTCACGGCGTCAATCGCTGCGAGCGCAGGTCGCGGATCGGTCCACTTATCCATGTTCATCGTGCGTGCGTAGTACGGCGGACCGTCGCTATAGGCTTCGTTCAGATTGACCACATTGAATGCGCCCACGAAAAGCACGCCGCAATAAAGCAAAACGCGAAATCTTTGCTTGGCCATTGCTTTAGTAGCGAACCGTCAACGGTTCATAGAAGTCTTGCGAGTCCGATCTGACATGTTTTCGATTTCGTTCTGCGTCGAGCCGATCCTAACACTTCGGAATCCAGATTAATCCCTCCCGCAAGGAAATTCGGAATTTATCCATTTTCCTTCCGGTCGCTAGGAAGCGTCGAACGCCGCCCGCAACGCCCTCACCGCCTCCGCATGAGCATCGGCGACTTCCGGCACGAATCCGCCCATCTTGAAAAACTCGTGGATCATGCCTTCATACCGCGCGAGCGTCACCACTACGCCCGCCTTTTCGAGCGTGGCGGCAAATGCGATGTCCTCGTCATAAAGCGGATGGTGATCCGCCGCCGCGATCCACGCCGGCGCAACGCCTTTGAAGTCCGGCACGCCGCCCGCCGCATCGAGCGGTGCGAAGCGCCAGTCGTCGCGGTCGCGATCGTCGCGCAGATATTGCGCAAAGAACCACTGGATCGTCTCACCGGAAAGCAGATAGCCCTCCGCGAGCCGCGCGTGCGACGCACTCTTCTGCCACGCGCTCGTGCCCGGATAGATCAGCAATTGCAGCCGCAGATCGATGCCCGCATCGCGCGCGAGCACCGCGCACACGATCGCGAGCGTGCCGCCCGCACTATCTCCGCCGATCGCGAGCCGCGCCGGATCGATGCCGAGCGTCGGCGCTTCCCGAACGAGCCATTGCAGCGCGTCGAACGCATCGTTCACCGCGACGGGAAACTTGTGCTCGGGCGCAAGGCGGTAATCGACCGATACGACCGCGCAGCCCGCGTCGTGCGCGAGCTTGCGGCATAGCGCGTCATGCGTCGATATGCTGCCGACCGTAAAGCCGCCGCCGTGCAGATACATGAGCGCCGCGACAGGCTCGGCCCAGCCCGGCTCGACCGGATGATAGATGCGCACGCCGATCGTTTCGCCATCGCGCGCGGGAATGCGCAGGTCCTCGATGGCGAACATCGGCAGCGGCGCGATGTCGAGAATTTGCGCGCTCATCGCGTACGCGGCGCGCGCCTGTTGCGGCGTGAGCGTGTGATACGGCGGTCGATTCGCGCGCGCGACCATCTCCAGGATTTGCGCGATCTTCGGATTGAGCGGCATCGGCGAAGTGAATGTCAAAGGGACACGATGATGCCACGAACCACGCGGTCAGCGCGGCCGTTTCAGCGACATCGGATCGGTCGGATTGCGCAGTTGCGCGATGTCGTCGAGCCGCAGTTGCACCGACGCCATGATGTTCGGATGCGTGATGACATAGAAGCGCCCTTCGCGCACCGCATCGAACGTCAACAGGGCCACGTCGCGCGCCGTGAGCTTGCCGCCCTCCACCGCTCGCGTGAGTTGCCGGGCCGCGAGCTTCTGCGACGCGGTGTAAGGCGCCTCGTTGGCGAGCGCCTCGGGCCGCGAGCGTTCGGCGTCGGCAATGCCGGTCGGCACGAACGCGGGACACAGCAGCGACACGCCGATCAGCGACGCACCCGCGAGCCGCAAGTCGTGATGAAGCGTCTCGGTCAGCGCGACGACCGCGTGCTTCGATGCGTTGTAGACGCCCATCGCGGGCGCGGCGAGCAGGCCCGCCACGGACGCCGTATTGACGATATGCGCCGGCTCGTTCTGTTCGAGCATGATCGGCACGAACGCGCGCAGTCCGTTCGCGACGCCCATCACGTTCACGCCGAACACCCATTGCCAGTCGTTCGCGCTGTTCTCCCACACGAAGCCGCCCGCGCCGACGCCCGCGTTGTTGAAGAGCAGATGCGCGCCGCCGTACGTTTCGAGCGACGCGCGCGCGAGCGCTTCGACCTGAGCGGCGTCCGACACGTCCGTCGTGACGCCGATCGCATCGCCGCCCTCCGCGCGCACTGCTTCGACAGTTGCGGCGAGCGCGGCGGTGTCGAGATCGGCGAGCACGAGCTTCATGCCGAGCGCCGCGCCCAGTGTCGCGAACTCGCGCCCGAATCCGCTGCCCGAGCCGGTGATGACGGCGACCTTGCCTTCGAAGCGATCCACGTGCGCTCCTTCGCGACTAAACGAGCTTCACGAGTTGCTTGCCGAAGTTCTTGCCGCGCAAGAGGCCGAGGAACGCCTCGGGCGCATTCTCCAGCCCCTCCGCGATGCTCTCGCGAAAATGCAGTTTCTTCGTCGCGACGCGCTCGCCGAGTTCCTTCAGCGCCTGCGGCCAGATATCCAGATGTTCGGAGACGATGAAGCCCTGCAGCTTGAGCCGCTGCGTCAGGATGAGTCGGGGCGCGTCCAGCGGCAAAGGCTTGCCGTCGTAGCCGGAGATCATGCCGCACACGGCGACGCGTCCGAACGCATTCATGCGCGCGAGCACCGCATTGAGCGTGGCGCCACCGACGTTCTCGAAGTAGCCATCGACGCCGTTGGGCGTCGCCGCCTTCAGATCCTCGTAGAGCTTGCCCGCCTTGTAGTCGACGCAGGCATCGAAGCCGAGCGTCTCGACGACATAGCGGCACTTGTCCGGTCCGCCCGCGATGCCCACCGCGCGGCATCCGGCCGCCTTCGCCAGTTGCCCGACGACGCTGCCTACCGCGCCGCTCGCCGCCGACACGACGACCGTCTCGCCGGCCTTCGGCTCGATGATGCGATTGAGCCCGTACCACGCCGTGACGCCCGGCATGCCGACCGCGCCGAGATACGCGGACAGCGGCACGCGCGACGCATCGACCTTGTTCAGGCCGCGGCCGTCGGACGTACCGAACTCCTGCCAGCCGAGCACGCCGACGACGCTATCGCCCACCGCGAACGCCGGGTTGCGCGATTCGCTCACGACGCCCACGGTGCCGCCGATCATCACTTCGTCGAGCGGCTGCGGCGCGGCGTACGATTTCGCGTCGTCCATGCGGCCGCGCATGTACGGATCGAGCGACAGGTAGTGATTGCGCACGCGCACTTCGCCGTCCTGCAGCGGCGCGAGCGGCGTTTCGACCAGCTTGAAGTTCGACACCGACGCCTCGCCTTGCGGGCGCGACACGAGCAAAATTTGGCGGTTGATCTGTGTCTCAGCCATGCGGATTCTCCTTCGCGGATTGTTTGGATCAGGCGTCGCTCGGACCGGGCGTCGCCTTCGGATCGGAACGCATCTTCTGCCTGACGATGTCGCGCCCGACCGCGAGCCGCTTCATGTATTTGAACGTGCCGAGCGCCTTCGCGACGAAGTGGCCTTCGCTGTCGCGGATCTCGCCTTCGCAATAGGCCATCGTCGTCGAGCGATGCAGCACGCGGCCATAGCCGCGCAGTTCGCCGCGGCCCGGCTGCATGAAGTTGACTTTCATCTCGACGGTGACGACGCCTATTCCATCGCCCGCGACGCTGCGCGCGGCGAGCGCAAGCGCTGCGTCGAGAAGCGTCATCGTGACGCCGCCGTGCGCGATGCCCCACGTGTTCAGGTGCGCGTCCTGAAGCGGCATGCGCACTTCGCTCTCGCCGTCGGCGGCTTTGACGAGCTGCACGCCGAGCGCGTCGATGAACGGGCTTTCGATCGAAACGTTGCTCGAGGAATCTGAAGAAGACATCGCGCTCACACTTCGTAATCGACGCACTGCCGGTCTTCGCGGATCGCCGCGACGAAGTCCTTCAGCGCCTGATGCTTCGGATGAACCTGATAGGCTTCGAGCGCGGCGTGGTCGTCGAAGTCGGAGACCAGCACGACGTCATACGTGCACGCGAAACCGGGCTGCGCGGTGCCGACTTCGAAATGTCCCTGCCCCTTGACGATGCTGCGGCAGGTTTCGAGCTTCGCCTTCAGCTTTTCGGCGTTCTCGGCGCGGCTCGCGCCCTCGGCGTTTTCCTTCAGCTTCCACATGACGATGTGACGTAGCACGGCGACTCCTGTTGTCGAACGAGAACTGAAGCGTAGCAAAAATCGCCGTGCGGCGAGAAACGCGCAACCGTCACACGATTTCGAACAGCCCCGCAGCCCCTTGCCCGCCGCCGATGCACATCGTGACCACGACGAACTTCGCGCCGCGCCGCTTGCCTTCGATGAGCGCATGGCCCGTCAGCCGCGCGCCCGAGACGCCGTACGGATGCCCGACCGCGATCGCGCCGCCGTTCACGTTCAGGCGATCGTCGGGAATGCCCAGCGTGTCGCGGCAATAGAGCACCTGCACGGCGAAGGCTTCGTTCAGCTCCCACAGGCCGATATCGTCGACGGACAAGCCCGCGCGCTTCAAGAGCTTCGGCACGGCGAACACCGGACCGATGCCCATTTCGTCAGGCTCGCAGCCCGCGACCGCGAAGCCGCGGAAGATGCCGAGCGGCTGAAGTCCTTCTTTCTCGGCGAGCGTCGCGTTCATCACGACGCACGCCGATGCGCCGTCGGAAAACTGGCTTGCGTTGCCCGCCGTGACGACCCCGCCGGGCAGCGCGGTCCGAATGTTCGACACGCCTTCGAGCGTCGTGTCGGCGCGGATGCCTTCGTCGGCGGCGAGCGTCACTTCCTTCGTGAACATGCGGCCCGTCGCCTTGTCGGCGATGCCGGCGAGCACGGTGATCGGCACGATTTCATCGTCGAACCTGCCCGCGGCCTGAGCCGCCGCCGCGCGCTGCTGCGAGCGCACGCCGTATTCGTCCTGCCGCGCCTTCGATATCTCGTAGCGCTTCGCGACATTCTCGGCGGTCTGCAACATCGACCAGTAGATCTCCGGCTTGTTCTGGTTCAGCCAGCCATCGGTGAGCATGTGGCGGTTCATTTCGTTCTGCACGCACGAGATCGATTCGACGCCGCCCGCGACGTACACATCGCCCTCGCCCGCGATCACGCGCTGCGCGGCGAGCGCGATCGTCTGCAAGCCCGACGAGCAGAACCGATTCACCGTCATGCCGGCCACGGAAACGGGCAGACCCGCGCGCAATGCGATCTGCCGCGCGATGTTCATGCCCGTCGCGCCTTCGGGATTCGCGCAGCCCATGATGATGTCTTCGACGCGCGCCGGATCGATGCCCGCGCGTTCGACGACGGCCTTCGTCACGTGGCCGCCGAGCGTCGCGCCGTGGGTCATGTTGAGCGCGCCGCGCCACGATTTGGCGAGCGCGGTGCGCGCCGTCGATACGATGACTGCATCGGTCATGTTGTCTCCCTTGCCTTAATTGAGTATGTCTGCTGACTTCACGTGCCGCACGCCGGCGTCGCGCATCTCCTGCCACGCGCGCTTGAGCGAGCCGTCGAGATCGATCGCGCGGCACGCGTCCTCGATCATGGTCACGTCGAAGCCCGCCGCGCGCGCATCGAGCGCGGACCACGCGACGCAATAGTCGGTCGCGAGTCCCGCGAGCCAGATGTGCTTCGCGCCGACGTTGCGCAGATAGCCTTCGAGGCCGGTCGGTGTGACGCGATCGCCTTCGATGAACGCCGAGTAGCTGTCGACCTGCTCGTGATGTCCCTTGCGGATCACGAGCCGGGCGTGCGGCACATGCAGATCGCGATGCAGCGCCGCGCCCTCGGTGTCCTGCACGCAATGAACCGGCCACAGCACCTGTTCGCCGTACGGCAGCGTCATCGTCTCAAACGGCTTTCGGCCTGCGTGATTCGCCGCGAACGACACATGCGAGCGCGGATGCCAGTCCTGCGTCAGCACGACATGCGAGAACGCGCGGGCAAGCCGGTTGACGATGGGCACGACTTCATCGCCGCGGGCGACGGCAAGCGCCCCGCCCGGCATGAAGTCGTACTGCACATCCACGACGAGCAACACGTCTTCGACGGGTTTCATCTCAGTCATTGAAGCGTCCATTCGACTGCGCGAGCCGGGTCACGAGCGCGGCGGGCTGCCACGCTTCGCCGTTGGCCTGCTTTGCGTACTTGCGCATCGCGCGCTCCACGTTGTAGAGGCCGATGGTGTCCGCATAGAGCATCGGGCCGCCGCGCCAGAGCGGAAAGCCGTAGCCCGTCAGATAGACCATGTCGATATCCGACGCCTTGCTGGCGATGCCTTCCGCGAGAATCTTCGCGCCTTCGTTCACGAGCGAGAGCACGAGGCGCTCGACGATCTCTTCGTCGCCGATCTTGCGCCGCCCGACGCCGCGCTCGTTCGAATACGCGACGATCATGTCGTTGACGAGTTTCGACGGCGCCGCGTCGCGCCTGCCCGGCTGATAGTCGTACCAGCCTGCGCCGGTTTTCTGCCCGAAGCGTCCCGTCTCGCACAGGCGATCCGCGACGCGCGAATAGTGCAGATCGGGCTGCTCCCGATAGCGGCGCTTTCTGATCGCCCAGCCGATGTCGTTGCCCGCGAGATCGCTCATGCGGAACGGGCCCATCGCGAAGCCGAATTTTTCGATCGCGCGATCGATCTGCGCGGGCAACGCACCTTCCTCCAGCATGAAAAGCGCTTGCCGGATGTACTGCTCGATCATCCGGTTGCCGATGAAACCGTCGCACACGCCCGACACCACCGCCGTCTTCTTGATCTTCTTCGCGAGCTGCATGATGGTGGCGAGCACGTCCTTGTCCGTCTTCTCGCCGCGCACGACTTCGAGCAGCTTCATCACGTTAGCGGGGCTGAAGAAGTGCATGCCGATGACATCGCCGGGGCGCTTCGTGAACGCGGCGATCCGGTTCAGATCGAGCGTCGATGTGTTCGATGCGAGGATCGCGCCGGGCTTCGCGATTTCATCGAGCTGGCGGAACACCTGCTCCTTCACGCCCAGTTCCTCGAACACGGCTTCGATGATCAGATCCGCGTTCGCCAGATCGGAGAACGACAGCGTCGGCCGAATCAGCGCCATGCGCTCTTCGACCTTCTCCTGCGTGAGCTTGCCCTTTTTGACCTGGGCTTCGTAGTTGCGTCGGATCGTGGCGAGCCCGCGATCGATCGCGTCCTGCTTCGTTTCGAGCAGCACGACGGGCAAGCCCGCGTTGAGGAAGTTCATCGCGATGCCGCCGCCCATCGTGCCCGCGCCGATCACGCCGATTTGCGCGATGGTCCTGGCAGGCGTATTCGACGGCACATCGGCGATCTTGGCGGCCGCCCGCTCGCCGAAAAACGCATGCCGCAGCGCGCGGCTCTCGGGCGTCTGCACGAGCGCGAGAAAGCATTCGCGTTCGAATGCGAGACCGCGCTCGAAGCCTTCCTTCACGCCCTTCTCGACCGCATCGATGCACTTGTGCGGCGCCGGGAATTGCTTCGCGACCGCCGCGACGCCGTTCCTCGCGAACTGGATGAAACCTTCGGCGTTCGGGTGCTCGATCTTGCGGTCGCGCACTTTCGGATGCGGACCGCCCCAGTCCGCCGCCTTGCTCGCGAACGACAGCGCGCGGGTCAGCAGTTCGCCTTCGACGAGTTCGTCGAAGAGCTCGGTCTGCGCGAGCGTCTCCGACGGAACCGGCGCACCCGACACGATCATGTTCAGCGCCGTCTCCAGCCCGACCACGCGCGGCAGGCGCTGCGTGCCGCCCGCGCCGGGCAGCAGGCCGAGCTTCACTTCCGGCAGCGCGATCTGCGCGCCAGGCGCGGCGATGCGGTAGTGCGCGCCGAGCGCGAGTTCGAGACCGCCGCCCATCGCGACCGCGTGGATCGCCGCGACCACCGGCTTCGCGCTCTCTTCCAGCGCCTTGATCACGGTCATGAGCGTGGGCTCTTGCGTGGCTTTCGGCGTGTTGAATTCGGTGATGTCCGCGCCGCCTGAAAATGCCTTGCCCGCGCCGATGATGACGATGGCGCGCACGTCGTCGTCATCGTTCGCGCGTTCGATGCCTTCTACGATGCCCGCGCGCGTCGAATGGCCGAGCCCGTTGACCGGCGGGTTATCGAGGGTAATGACCGCGATGCCGCCGCGGTTCGTGTAGTCCACTGCCATGAGTGTCTCCTGTCGACCGGATATCGGATTAATTGTGGGCGATGGGTGCAGAATACACAAAAAAGCACGACCGTTCAATTAATATGATTGCCTAGTGTCATGCAGACGCCGAATACGACAAAGCCCCGGTTCCGCGCGAGCGGACCGGGGCTTTGACGGGCGTGACTGCGTTAGACGGAGTTTTCCGTCGCGTGCGGCAGCACGTGATCGCGATACTGCTCGCGCAGACGCAGCTTCTGCAGCTTGCCGGTCGCGGTATGCGGCAAAGACTCGGCGAACACGACATCGTCCGGAATCCACCACTTCACGACCTTGCCCTCGAAATGCGCGAGCAGTTCCTCGCGCGTGACGGTGGCGTCGGGCTTGAGCACCGCCACGATCAACGGCCGCTCCGTCCACTTCGGATGCGAACACGCGATGCACGCGGCCTCCGCCACTTGCGGATGCGACACCGCGATATTTTCCAGCTCGATCGAGCTGATCCATTCGCCGCCGGACTTGATGACGTCCTTGCTGCGATCGGTGATCTGCATGAATCCGTCCGGATCGATGGTCGCGACATCGCCCGTCGGGAACCAGCCGTCGACGAGCGGCGAGTCGTCGCGACGGAAATACCGGTCGATGACCCACGGCCCGCGCACGTACAGATCGCCGAAGGACTTTCCGTCCCACGGCAGCTCGGAGCCGTCGTCGCCGACGACTTTCATATCGACGCCGAAGAGCGTGTGCCCCTGCTTCTCCAGCGAGCGGCGCTGCTCTTCGAGCGGGCGCTGCTTCTGCCTGAAGTTCAGACGTGCGAGCGTGCCGAGCGGCGACATCTCCGTCATGCCCCACGCGTGGATCACCTGCACGCCGTACTCTTCCTCGAAGATGCGCAGCATCGCGGGCGGACACGCGGAGCCGCCGATCACCGTGCGCTTCAACGTCGAAAAGCGCACGTTCTGCTGCTTCATGTACGTGAGCAGCGCCATCCAGACGGTCGGCACGCCCGCCGAATACGTGACGCCTTCCGCCTCCATCAGCTCGTAGAGCGATTTGCCGTCGAGGTCCTTGCCGGGGAACACGAGTTTCGCGCCGACGAGCGGCCCCGCATGCGGAATGCCCCACGCGTTGACGTGGAACATGGGCACGACAGGCAGAATCGCATCGCTCGACGACGCGCCCATCGCATCGGGCAGCGACGCGCCGTACGCGTGCAGCACCGTCGATCGATGCGAGTACAGCGCGCCCTTCGGATTGCCGGTCGTGCCCGACGTGTAGCAGAGAAACGAGGCCTGGCGCTCGTCGAGCATCGGCCATTCGTAGTCGCCGTCGTGTTCGCCGATGAGGCTCTCGTAGCTCATCACCGGCACGCTCATGTCCGACAGATGCTCGCCGATGCACGCGGCGTCGCCGAGCGCGATCCAGCCTTTCACGTTCGGACACTGCGGCGCGATAAGTTCGACGAGCGGGCCGAACGTCATGTCGAAGCAGACATAGGAATCGTCGGCGTGATCGATGATGAACGCGATCTGATCGGGAAAGAGACGCGGATTGATCGTGTGGCACACGGCGCCCATGCCGCTCACGCCGTAGTAGCACTCCAGATGTCTGTAGCCGTTCCATGCGAGCGTGCCGATGCGCTCGCCCTGCTCGACCCCGAGCGCGGTCAGCGCCTGCGCAAGCTGCTTCGCGCGCTTCTCGCAATCGCGGTACGTGTAGCGGTGGATGTCGCCTTCGATGCGGCGCGACACGATCTCGTTATCGCCGAAGTGGCGCGAGGCATGGGACAGCAGGGACGACGCGAGCAGCGGTACTTCCATCATCTGGCCGTAGAGCGGCGACGTCATAGGCGGGGTCCTCGATTCTGTCGGATGATGATCGGATGGCCGGGCCACGCTCCTGCAGGCCCGCGGGCGCGGAATTACAATATCGTTTAACTCAGAGGCGCTCAATATGTCGTTTTCCCCAAGCAATGCCGTACGCGCGACGCGCGACGAGACGCCCGCCGACGCGCGTTCCATGAGCGAAATCGCCGGCGCGATTCGCGTCGGCGAGCCCGGTTCGTTCGCCGCGCTCGGCAGCGCTTTTCTCACGCGTCTTCCCGCCGCGCCGGTGCCCGATCCGTATCTCGTCGGGCTTTCGCGCGAGATGGCCGAATCGCTCGGTTTCGATCCGCAAGTCGCCACCGGCCCCGAAAAGGATGCATTCGCCGCGTACTTCGCCGGCAATCCGACGCGCGACTGGGCGAGCGAATCGCTGCCCTATGCGGCCGTGTATTCGGGGCATCAATTCGGCGTGTGGGCGGGTCAACTGGGCGATGGCCGCGCGCTCACGCTCGGCGAGGTTGAACACGATGGCGCGCGCCTCGAAGTGCAACTGAAGGGCGCGGGACGCACGCCCTACTCGCGCATGGGCGACGGCCGCGCGGTGCTGCGCTCGTCGATCCGCGAGTTCCTGTGCTCGGAAGCGATGCACCATCTCGGCATTCCGACGACGCGCGCGCTCGCGGTCATCGGCTCGGATCTGCCGGTGCGCCGCGAGACCATCGAAACGGCGGCGATCGTCACGCGCGTGTCGCCGAGCTTCGTGCGTTTCGGCCACTTCGAGCATTTCTATGCGAACGACCGCATAGACGATCTGCGCACCCTCGCCGATCACGTGATCGACCGCTTTTATCCGCATTGCCGCGACGCCGACGATCCCTATATCGCGCTGCTCGACGAAGCCGTGCGCTCCACGGCCGATCTGATGGCGCAATGGCAAGGCGTAGGCTTCTGCCACGGCGTGATGAACACCGACAACATGTCGATTCTCGGCCTCACGATCGACTACGGTCCGTTCGGCTTCATGGACGCCTTCAACGCGCATCACGTCTGCAATCACTCGGATACGCAGGGACGCTATTCCTATGGCCGCCAGCCGCAGGTCGGGTACTGGAACCTCTTCTGTCTCGCGCAGGCGCTCGTGCCGCTCTTCGGCGGGAATCTGCCCGAGGAAGGACGCGCCGAGCGCGTGGTCGAAGAGGCGCAGAAGGTGATGGAGCGATACAAGGATCGCTTCGGGCCCGCGCTCGTCGCGACGATGCGCGCGAAGCTCGGCCTCGAAGTCGAGCGCGACGGCGACGACAAGCTCGCCAACGGTCTCTTCGAAATCATGCATGCGAATCGCGCGGACTTCACGCTCACGTTCCGGAACTTGTCGAAGCTCTCGAAATCCGACGCGAGCCAGGATGCGCCGGTGCGCGATCTGTTCCTCGACCGCGCCGCCTTCGATGCGTGGGCCGTGCAGTATCGCGAGCGCCTGGCGCACGAGCCGCGCGACGACGCCGCCCGCGCCACGGCGATGAATCGCGTGAATCCGAAATACGTGCTGCGCAATCATCTGGCGGAACAGGCGATCCGCCGGGCGGCCGAGAAGGACTTTTCAGAAGTGGAGCGCCTCCTGGACGTGCTGCGCCATCCGTACGACGAACAGCCGCAATACGAGGCCTATGCCGGCCTGCCGCCCAACTGGGCGAGCGACCTCGAAGTCAGTTGTTCTTCGTAGGATCGCCCTCATATACAAGGCCTTCCCGGCCAGACCAAAGGAACGAGAGATGAGCAGAGAAGACACCCCGACGAACTATCCGCTGCAGAAAGACGACGCCACCTACCGCCGTGAACTGGACGACATGCAGTATCAGGTCACGCGTCATGCCGTGACCGAGCGCCCGTTCACCGGCAAATACTGGGATCACGACGAGCGCGGCATCTACGATTGCGTGTGCTGCGGCACGCCGCTTTTCGAATCCGCCACGAAATTCGATGCCGGTTGCGGCTGGCCCAGCTACTTCAAGCCGATCAACGGCGAAGTGATCCAGGAGAAAACCGACCGCACGCACGGCATGCTGCGCATCGAAGTGCTGTGCAAGAACTGCGGCGCGCATCTCGGCCATGTATTCGAGGACGGCCCCGCGCCGACCGGCCTGCGGTATTGCATCAACTCGGCTGCGCTACAATTCGAACCCAAGTAAGCGCGAGCCCGGCACCCTCGCTCGGGAAGCGACCGTGCCACGCCGTACCGACGCCCGCTCCGTTCGAGCGGGCGTTCTTCCCTCGCGCGCCTCGCATCCATCCGATGCCCATCACGTCCGGACGCCAATGAAATTTCTGTTCGATCTGTTTCCGATCATTCTCTTTTTCGTCGCTTTCAAGGTCTGGGGCATCTATACCGCGACGGCGGTTGCGATCGCGGCGACGCTCGTGCAGATCGCCTGGGTCGCGTTCCGTCATCGCAAGGTCGATCCGATGCTGTGGGTGAGCCTCGGCGTCGTCGTCGTGTTTGGCGGCGCGACGCTCGTGCTGCATAACGACACCTTCATCAAATGGAAGCCGACGGCGCTCTACTGGCTGTTCGCGTTCGCGCTGATCGTCGCGCAGATCGGTTTCAGAAAAAATCTGATCGAAGCGATGATGGGCAAGCAGATCGTGCTGCCGCATCGCGTGTGGGGACAATTGAACGTCGCGTGGGCCGTGTTCTTCGCGCTGCTCGGCATCGTGAACCTCTTCGTCGCGTATAACTACACGACGGATCAGTGGGTCAACTTCAAGCTCTTCGGCGCGACGGGCTGTCTCGTCCTGTTCATCGTCGCGCAGAGCTTCTGGCTCGCGAAACACATGAAGGAGGACGGACAATGAACGCATCGTTCGATTTCATGAGCGCGTCGGCGGCGGACAAGATCGCGCATCTCGAAGCGCGCCTGAACGAGACGCTGCAACCGCAATCGGTGCATATCGACGACGACAGCGCCGCGCACGCGGGCCATGCGGGCGCGGCGGCCGGCAGCCACTACACGGTGACGATCGTCGCGGCGTGCTTCGCTGGCAAGGCGCGCGTGGCGCGGCATCGGCTGGTGTATGATGCGCTGGCCGAGGAAATGCGGCGCGGCGTGCACGCGCTCGCGATCCGGGCTTACACGCCGCAGGAGTTCGCAGAACAATTCGAATAGACGCGCGCGCGCTTCATCACAAAGCTTTGCCTCTTAAATTCGCCTCTGAAGGCGTCTGTTTGCTCAGTTAGGAACCTCCGATGACTTTGAAAAAAACCCGCGTCTGGGTGTTGCTGGCTGCGTTCGCGGCTGCGCCCGCCTTTGCGCAAAACGTCGCCGTCGTCAACGGCACGCCGATTCCCACGTCGCGCGCCGATGCGCTCGTGAAGCAGCTCGTCGCGCAGGGTCAGCAGGACTCGCCGCAACTTCAGCAGGCCGTGCGCGAGGAACTCATCAACCGCGAAATCCTGATGCAGGAAGCCGCGCGTGAAGGCATCGCGACGCGTCCCGACGTGAAGGCGCAGGTCGCCGTGGCGCAGCAGACCGTCGTGCTGCGCGCGCTGATCGAAGACTTCGTGAAGAAGAACACGCCGACCGACGCCGAGATCAAGGCGCGCTACGACCAGCTCGTCAAGCAGAACGGTGGCGGCAAGGAACTGCATCTGCATCACATTCTCGTCGCGGACGAAGCGCAGGCGAAGGATCTGATCGCGAAGATCAAGGCCGGCGCGAGCTTCGAGGATCTCGCCAAGCAATATTCGAAAGACCCGGGATCGGGCAAGAACGGCGGCGATCTGGACTGGTCGTCGCCTTCGGCTTACGTGCCGGAATTCGGCGCGGCCGCGGAGAAGCTGAAGAAGGGCGAAGTCACGCCGGAGCCGGTGAAGACGCAGTTCGGCTGGCACGTGATCCGTCTGGACGATTCGCGTGAAATCGCCCCGCCGCCGCTCGATCAGGTCAAGACGCAGATCGCACAGCAGATTCAGCAGGAGAAGCTGCAGGCATTCGAAGAAGGTCTGCGAAGCAAGGCGGTGATCAAGTAAGCGTGCTTGCCTGATCGTTCCGTTCGCGCCTCCGCGATCCATGACAAAGCCGCCCTCGGGCGGCTTTGTCGTTTCTGACGCAAAGCGCGATCAGCCGAGGAAGCGTCGCGCGTTCTGGAACACGCGCAGCCACGGGCTGCCGTCGGTGGTCCAGTCGTCGGGCGTCCAGCTCATCTGCACGTTACGATGCACGCGCTCCATGTGCGGCATCAGCACGGTGAAGCGGCCATCGGGCGTCGTGACGGACGTGATGCCCTGCGGCGAGCCATTCGGGTTGAACGGATACTGCTCCGTCGCATTGCCGCGATGATCGACATAGCGCATCGCGACGAGCGCCTGCGCCTGATCGCCCTGCTGCGAGAAGTCGGCGAAACCTTCGCCGTGCGCGACCGCCACCGGAATGCGCGAGCCTTCCATGCCGGCGAAGAAGATCGACGGCGAGCTTTGCACCTCGACGAGCGAGAAGCGCGCCTCGAACTGCTCCGACTTGTTGCGCGTGAACTTCGGCCAGTTTTCCGCGCCGGCCTTGATCTTCGCGATCAGATCCTTCGCCTGCGCTTCGTCCGCGACGAGAATGTGATGCAGATGCAGTTCCTT
>NZ_JARUXO010000001.1:1397853-1434131 GCF_031451275.1 Caballeronia sp. LZ029 | reverse complement strand
GCGCGTGCAGTTCGGCCAGTTTTCCGCGCGGGGAATGATAGCCGCGAGACTCGACATCATCTGGCAGCCGTTGCAGATGCCGAGCGCGAAGGTATCGGCGCGGCCGAAGAACGCGGCGAACATGTCGGCGAGACGCTGATTGAAGCGGATCGTCTTCGCCCAGCCCTCGCCCGCGCCCAGCACGTCGCCGTACGAGAAGCCGCCGCACGCGACCGCGCCCGCGAAATCGGCGAGCGTCGCGCGGCCTTCGAGCAGGTCGCTCATGTGGACGTCGTGCGCATCGAAGCCGGCGCGATCGAACGCGTAGGCCGTCTCGAGATGCGAGTTCACGCCCTGCTCGCGCAGAATCGCGACACGCGGACGATTGCCCTTTGCGATGAATGGCGCGGCGACGTCTTCTGCCGGATCGAAGCTCAGCACGGGCGAAATGCCGGGATCGGCGGCATCGAGCAGCGCGTCGTATTCGGCGTCCGCGCAGGCCGGGTTGTCGCGCAGCCGCGCGATGCGCCAGCTCACCTCGCTCCACGCGCGATGCAGCTCGGCGCGCGGCGCATCGAAAATCTTCTTCGCATCGCGATAGATTTCGATCGCGCCGCTCTCGTTCGGCTTGCCGATCACATGCGAGCACGCCGACAGGCCATGCTCGCGCAGCGCGCCGAGCACCGCGTCGCGGTCCGATGCGCGCACCTGCACCACCGCGCCGAGTTCTTCCGAGAACAGAGCGCGGATCGTGCGGTCGTCGCGGCGGCCGCTCGTCTGCTTCGCCCAGTCCTTCGCGTCGCCGTAGTCCGATTCGTGTTCGGCGTCGAGCGTCAGCATGTCGACGTTCAGCGACACGCCCACGTGACCCGCGAACGCCATTTCGCAGACCGCCGCCCACAGGCCGCCGTCGGAGCGGTCGTGGTAGGCGAGCAGCTTGCCATCGGCGTTGAGCGCCTGGATCGCGGCGAAGAAGCGCTTGAGGTCTTCGGGATCGTCGACGTCGGGAACGGCATCGCCCACTTGCTGCGTCACTTGCGCGAGAATGCTGGCGCCCATGCGGTTGCGGCCGCGGCCCAGATCGATCGCGATCAGCACCGTGTTCATGTCGTTGACGAGCTGCGGCGTCAGATGACGGCGCACGTCTTCGACCGGCGCGAACGCCGAGATGATCAGCGACACCGGCGACACCACTTCGCGCGCGCCCCCGCGTGCGTCCTGCCACTTGGTGCGCATCGACAGCGAATCCTTGCCGACCGGAATGCTGATGCCGAGCGCCGGGCACAGCTCCATGCCGATCGCCTTCACCGTCGCGTAGAGCGCGGCGTCTTCACCCGCGCTGCCGCACGCGGCCATCCAGTTCGCCGACAACTTCAGCTTGTTCAGCGATTCGATCGGCGCCGACGCGATGTTCGTCACCGCTTCGCCCACCGCCATGCGTCCCGATGCGGGCGCGTCGATGACGGCGAGCGGCGTGCGTTCGGCCATCGTCATTGCTTCGCCGCGAAAGCCCGCGTAGTCCATCGTCGTGACCGCGCAATCGGCGACGGGCACCTGCCACGGACCGACGAACTGGTCGCGCGCGGTCGTGCCGCCCACCGAGCGGTCGCCGATGGTGATGAGGAACGACTTGCTCGCGACCGTCGGATGCTTCAGCACATCGACCGCGACCGCCGACAGCGGCAGGCCGGTCACGTCGACCGGCGTGAACTGCGTGCTCTCGCGCTTCACGTCGCGATGCATCTTGGGCGGCTTGCCGAGCAGCACGTCCATCGGCATATCGACGGGTTCCTGGCCTTCGTTCGCGTCGTCGATCAGCTTCAACTGGCGCTCTTCCGTCGCCACGCCGACGACTGCTACCGGGCAGCGTTCGCGCTCGCAGATGGCCTGGAACGCAGGCAGATCGGCGGGTGAAATCGCGAGGACGTAGCGCTCCTGCGCTTCGTTCGACCAGATTTCGCGCGGCGAAAGACCGCTTTCTTCGAGTTGCACCTTGCGCAGATCGAAACGCGCGCCCTTGCCCGCGCCATCGACGAGTTCCGGGAATGCATTCGAAATGCCGCCCGCGCCGACATCGTGAATCGACAGGATCGGATTGCCGTCGCCCATCTGCCAGCAGGTGTTGATGACTTCCTGCGCGCGACGCTGGATTTCCGGATTGCCGCGCTGGACCGAGTCGAAGTCGAGCTCGGCGGTGTTCGCGCCGGTCGCCATCGACGACGCCGCGCCGCCGCCCATGCCGATGCGCATGCCCGGCCCGCCGATCTGGATCAGCAGCGTGCCGGCCGGCAGATCGTTCTTGTGCGTGTGCTGATCCGAGATATTGCCGATGCCGCCCGCGATCATGATCGGCTTGTGATAGCCGCGCACGCGGCCCGCGACGTTCTGCTCGTAGGTGCGGAAGTAGCCGCCGAGGTTCGGGCGGCCGAATTCGTTGTTGAAGGCGGCGGCGCCGATCGGCCCGTCGATCATGATCTGCAAGGGCGACGCGATGCGGTCGGGCCGGCCGTACGGCGCGTGCTGGTCGGCCGGGTTGCGCGATGCGAGCGGCACGGCGGCATCGCGATCGTTTTCCCATTTTTCGCGCGCGTCGGGGAAATCGAGGTTCGACACCGTGAAGCCCGCGAGACCGGCCTTCGGCCGCGCGCCGCGGCCCGTCGCGCCTTCGTCGCGGATTTCGCCGCCGGAGCCCGTCGCCGCGCCCGCGAACGGGGAAATCGCGGTCGGGTGATTGTGCGTCTCGACCTTCATCAGCGTGTGGGTCATTTCCACGTGACGCTGATATTGCTCGTCGCGGCCGCGCGGGAACCAGCGCTCCGCGATGCCGCCCTGCATGATCGCCGAATTATCCGAATACGCGACGATCGTGCCTTCGTGATTCAGCTTTTCGGTATTGCGGATCATCTGGAACAGCGACATGTCCTGCTTCTCGCCGTCGATGGTCCATTCGCCATTGAAGATCTTGTGGCGGCAGTGTTCGCTGTTGGCCTGCGCGAACATCATCAGTTCGACGTCGGTGGGATTGCGCTTCAGATCTTCGAACGCGCTCACCAGATAGTCGATCTCGTCGTCCGCGAGCGCGAGGCCGAGTTCGATATTCGCGGCTTCCAGCGCCTTGCGTCCCGCGCCGATGATATCGACCGTCTGCAAGGGCTTGGCCGGCAGTTCATCGAAGAGATGCAGCGCCTGATCGCGCGATGCCGCGACGCTTTCCGTCATGCGGTCGTGCAACGCATCGGCGACAGCCGCGCGCGCTTCGTCCGACAGCGCCTTCTTGCCGCCGAGAAAGCCGCTTTTCATGATGACCGAGTACTCGACGCCGCGCTCGATGCGCCGCACCTTTTCGAGCCCGCAGTGATGCGCGATATCGGTCGCCTTGCTCGCCCACGGCGAAACCGTGCCGAAGCGCGGCACGACCATGAAAGTTTCGACGTGGCCGCGTTCCTTCGATGCGTCGAACGGCGCGCCGTAATGCATCAGCGCGTCGATGCGGCTGGTGTCATCGTCGGTGAGCGGCTCGGAAGCGTTGACGAAATGCAGATACTGGCCGCGCACGCCGACGATATTCGCGTCGATGCGGGCGAGCGTTTCGAGAAGGCGGGTCTGACGAAAATCGGAGAGGGCCGAAGCGCCGGGGAAACACGAGAAGTGGGCCATTGTGACGGTGCGTCGATGACGTCTGTGTGCCGCTCGCGCGACGCTCGCATTTTTGCGAATCCAGAAAATTCGCAAATTCGGACTCGAGCGCGCAAAACGGCGTGAGGCGAAAGGAAGACCGCGATTATAACCCGGATGCGTCTCGAAATCGGCCGGGCGGTCCGTGCGAGCGGCGCACGGCGGCGGCCCGGCGACGCCGGATGCATCGAATGCTCATCTCGAAATCACCGGGGCTCGCCTGGCCATGCCGAACGGAGCGCGCCGCGCGGCGCAAGACCATGCGGCTTGCCGTCCCTCGCAAACGATTTTGGCGCTATCATGGCGCGCTTTCTTCGGGTCCGGCGTCAAGTCGCGCCGCCGGGTCCGTCGTTCTACCGTCAAGGCGCGCGGCTTCGGGCGCTTCCGTCCGCGCGTCACGCCGCGCAGCACTGCAATCTCGCGCCTTCGGGCACAAAAAAGTCATGGATGTCATCGTCATCGGCGGAGGAATCGCCGGCATCGCCACCGCGTATCAGTTGCATGCGGCCGGGCATCGCGTCTGCGTGATCGAGCGCCACGCGACCGTCGCGCAAGGCGCGACCTACGGCCAGGGCGGCGCGCTTCTGCCCTCGCCGCTCGATGTCTGGTTCGGCCCGACCTTCATGGCGTCGAGCCGCTCGAAGCAAAGCGGCATGGTGGTCAAGACCGGCTTCGATTCGGCCGCGCGCGATTTCATCAAGCAACTCGCGACGCTGCGCGATGCCGACGCGTTCGCGGCGCAATACGCGCATCTGCAACCGCTCGTCGATCTGTCGCGACGCGTGCTGGCGGACATCGAAAGCCGTCTGGAACTCGACTTCGAGCAACGCCGCGGCATGCTGCACGTATTCCGGCAGCCGCGCGAACTCGAAGACGCGCAACCGGCCATCGACCTGCTCAAGGGCTGCGGCGTGCCGTACCGGCTCCTGACGCCCGAGGAATGCGTCGCCGTCGAGCCTTCCGTGCCGGACTATCCCGAATTCGCGGGCGGCGTGCTGCTGCCCGAGGAACGCACCGCGAACTGCCCGCTCTTCACGAAGCAACTGAAGCAGATGCTCGAAGACGATGGCGTGCAGTTCCGCATGCATCGGAGCGTCGCGTCGGTGCGCGTGGACGGCGCGCGCGCCGCGGTCGAACTCGGCGATCCGAACGAAGCCAGGAAGCGCAGCGCCGACGTCGAGCTGATCACCGCGGATGCGATCGTCGTCGCGGCGGGCACCGGCACGCCGGGGCTCGTCGGCGGCATGAAATCGGCGTCCTCGCTCTTTCCGCTGCGTGTGCACACGCTGACCGCGCCCGTCGCGTACGAGGAGCGCGTGCCGCATCTCACGGTCGTCGATACGGTCAAGCGCATCACCATGACGCGCGTGAACCAGCGCCTGCGCGTGGGCGGCGCGGGCGTGTTTCAGAGCGCGTCGAAAGCCGACAAGCCGCTCGACGCCACGCTTTCCCGGCGCGCGCTCGATCTGCTCGGCCAGGGCACGCACGACTGGATTCCAGGTGCCGCGCGAGTCTCCGCCGCGCGCGCGTGGGACGGTCTGCGGCTGATCACCGCCGACGGGCTGCCGATCGTCGGCGCGGCCCGCCATCCGCGGCTTTTCGTCAGCGCGGCGCACGGCCCGGCGGGCTGGGGCCTCGCGTGCGGGTCTGCTAAAGTGATCGCGGACCTCGTCTCCGGCGTCACGCCCGATTTGCCCGCCAGCACGCTCGCCGCGCTGAGCATCGAACGCTTCTAGCGACCTCGCGGCGCGCGCCGCCGCGACGGGCACGATTGCTGCGAAAACGCCGGGTTTCCGATCGCCCTTCCCGCCGCCGCCATGACCGCTGCCCGCTCGCCCTATTTCAGTCCGAAAGACGATCCGCTCGCGCTGCTGACGCTCACCGAGCTGCGCACGCTCGAAACGCGCGCAGCCGCGGCGCTGCCGCCCCACACATTGATGGCACGCGCGGGCGCGGCCGCCGCGCAATGCCTCATCGACGTGTTCGAGCACGATCCCGACGCTCGCGCACGGGCGGTGTGGCTCGTGGCCGGTCCCGGCAATAACGGCGGCGATGCGCTCGTAATGGCCGAGCGGCTGCATCGCGCGGGAATTGCCGTGCGCGTGTGCATGCCGATCGAGGTGAAGCCCGACGACGCGCGCTGGGCGCTCGAATCGGCGCGCGCGGCGGGCGTGCCGATCGACGGCCAGCCGCCCGCATCGTTCGACGACTTCGGCTGGCTCGTCGACGGCATGTTCGGCATCGGTCTCACGCGCGCGCTCGAAGGCGTGTTCGCCGATATCGCCGCGCGCATGTCGCGCCGTTCCGCCGCTTCCGGCCGCGTGCTCGCGCTCGACGTCCCGAGCGGCCTGAACAGCGACACCGGCGCGCCCGTGAACGGCGGCGAAGCCGTGCGCGCGACCGACACCATCACGTTCATCGGCGCGAAGCCGGGACATTTCACGTCGCAGGGCCGCGATCTGACGGGACGGCTCTTCGTTTCGACGCTGGAGATCGAATCGAGCGCCGTGCCCTCCATCGTGCTCAACGCGCCCGCGCTCTTCGGCGCGTGCATGCCGGCGCGCGACAACGCGACCAACAAGGGCACGTTCGGCTCGCTCGCGGTGATCGGCGGCGATACCGGCATGTGCGGCGCGCCGATTCTCGCCGCGCGCATGGCGCTCTACGGCGGCGCGGGAAAAGTGCACGTCGCGTTTCTGGGCGACGGCTTTCCGCCCTACGATCCGCCGCATCCCGAACTGATGCTGCATCGCGCCGACGGCTTCGCGCTCGACAGGATGGACGCGCTGTCGATCGGCTGCGGCATGGGCACGAGCGAGCGCGCGAAAACCGTGCTCGCGGACGTGCTGAAGCTCGACGTCCCGAAACTCCTCGACGCCGACGCGCTCAATCTCGTCGCGAAAGACGAGGCGCTCGCGTCGGCCGTCGCGACGCGCGGCGCTCAGGGCGATCCGTGCATCCTGACGCCGCATCCGCTCGAAGCGGCGCGCCTCCTGCAAACCGATGCGAAAACCGTTCAGGCCGACCGCATCGCCGCCGCGCGCCAGCTCGCCGCGCGCTATGCGGCGATCGCGGTGCTCAAGGGCTCGGGCACGGTGATCGCGTCGCCCGATGGCCGCGTCTCGGTGAACCCGACCGGCAACGCCGGCCTCGCGACCGGCGGCACCGGCGACGTGCTCGGCGGATTGATCGGAGCATTGCTCGCGCAGAAGCTGCCGGCTTACGAAGCCGCGCTCGCGGGCGTCTATCTGCATGGGCTCGCCGCGCAGACGCTCACCGACGACGGCATCGGCCCGGCCGGACTGACCGCGGGCGAACTCGCGCCCGCCGTGCGCGGTCTGATCAACCGCCGCTTCTACGCCGGGCACGCGCGAAGCTGACGGTTTTCTGGCGCTCGCCTGCAAAGCCATCGTGACGCTTTGCAAGCATCCGTTCATGCATCGTCGCTATACTCTTTTTTGATTCGGGCAACCGCGGCCGCTCACTCGTGTTTCAGTCGCGTTCACCAGACACGACACGCACAGGCAAGCCGAGCCGCAATCGCACGAACGTATTCCTCTGTCACTCTCAGACTAACGGACCGCTCATGACCCAAAACTCGATGCTCAATTCGCTTCCTGCCTGGTCGGCGCTCCAGTCGCATTACGATGCCATCTCCGGCGAGCGCCTGCGCGACTGGTTCGCGCCCGAGAACGACACCGCGCCGACGCGCGCCGAGCGCCTGACCTTCGAAGGCGGCGGCCTCGCAATCGACTTCTCCAAGAACCGCGTCAAAGACGAAACGCTCAAGCTGCTCGTCGAGGTCGCGCAGCAAGCCAAGGTCACCGAACGCCGCGATGCGATGTTCCGTGGCGATATCGTCAACATCACCGAGCATCGCGCGGTGCTGCATACCGCGCTGCGCGCCCAGTCGCCCGACGCGCCCTTCTACGAGCAGGTGCAGAAAGAAAAGGCCAAGATGGCCGCCTTCTCCGACCGCGTGCGCGACGGCTCGTGGAAAGGCTATAGCGGCAAGCGCATCCGTCACGTCGTGAACATCGGGATCGGCGGCTCGGACCTCGGGCCGAAGATGGTCGTGCACGCGCTGCATCATCTGGCGTCGAAGGATCTCGACACGCACTTCGTATCGAATGTCGATGGCGCCGATCTCTGGAGCGTGCTCCAGCAAGTCGACGCCGAGGAAACGCTCGCGATCGTCGTCTCCAAGACTTTCACGACGCTCGAAACGATGACCAACGCGCATTCGATGCGCGACTGGTTCCTGAAATCCGGCTGTCCTGAAGATCAGCTATCGAAGCATTTCGTCGGCGTCTCGGCGAATCCGGCCGAAGTGGTCAAGTTCGGTATCGCGAAAGAAAACGTGTTCGAGATGTGGGACTGGGTCGGCGGCCGTTATTCGCTGTGGTCGGCCGTGGGTCTCTCGATCATGCTCTCCGTCGGCCCGCAGAATTTCGACGCGCTCCTGCAAGGCGCGGCCGCGATGGACGAGCACTTCCGCACCGCGCCGCTCGACAAGAACCTGCCCGTGCTGATGGGCATGATCGGCATCTGGTATCGCAACTTCTTCGGCTCGCAGAGCGATCTGATCGCGCCGTATTCGCAGGCGCTGCACTATCTGCCGTCGTATCTCCAGCAACTGGAGATGGAAAGCAACGGCAAGTCCGCGCGGCTCGACGGCAAGATGGTCGATTATCCGACCGCCGCCGTGATCTGGGGCGAGCCGGGCACGAACGGCCAGCACGCATTCTTCCAGATGCTGCATCAGGGCCCGACGCTGATCCCGATCGACTTCATCGCCGTGATGACGCCGGAACATCCGCTCGTCGATCATCACGCGAAGCTGCTCGCCAACTGCTTTGCGCAGAGCGAGGCGCTGATGCTCGGCCGCACGCTGGAAGAAGCAAAGAAGGTGGCCGGTCCGGGCAAGGAAGAACTCGCGACGCATCTGAGCTTCCCCGGCAATCGCCCGACCACGACCATCATGCTCGATGCGCTCACGCCGCAGTCGCTCGGCGCGCTCATCGCGCTGTACGAACACAAGGTGCTCGTGCAAGGCACGGTGTGGGACGTCAACTCGTTCGATCAGTGGGGCGTGGAGCTCGGAAAGATTCTCGGCAAGGTCGTCGAGGCCGATATCACCGCCGCGAGCGTCGATGCGGCCAAGCATGATTCGTCGACGTCGGCGCTGATCGCGCGTGCGCGCAGTGCGTTGAAGCGCTGACGGCCGGCTTTGTCGTCGATGGCCCGCGACGCTTTTGCGTTGCGGGCTTTTTTACACGCCCAGACCGTTGACGAGGCGCCCCGCTTCGATCGTCACCGTGGCGTCGCAACGTTCGGCGAGTTCCTGATCGTGCGTGACGAGCACGAGCGTCGCGCCGTTGCGGCGATTCATCTCGAACATCAGATCGATGATCGCGTAGCCGGTGGCGGCATCGAGGCTGCCCGTGGGCTCGTCGGCGAAGAGCACGGCGGGATGCGTGACGAACGCGCGAGCGAGCGCGACACGCTGCTGCTCGCCGCCGGACAGCACCTTGGGATAATGTCCTGTGCGTTGCGCCAGTCCGACCTGATCGAGCAGCGAACGCGCGCGCGCGGCGATTTCGCTGTGCGGCGTCTGGGCGCGCAATTCGAGCGGCAGCATCACGTTCTCGAGCGCGGTCAGATGCGGCATCAACTGGAACGACTGGAACACGAAGCCGACGGCGCCGCTTCTGAGCGCGGCGCGCTCGTCTTCGTTCAAGGTCGACAACTCCTTGCCGAGCAGACGAACCGAGCCCTCGCTCGCGCTGTCCAAACCGGCGAGCAGGCCGAGCAATGTCGACTTGCCCGAGCCCGATGCGCCGACGATCGCGACGCTGCTGCCCTTCGCGATCGACAGATCGATGTGATCGAGAATCGTGAGCTCGCCCGTTGCGTCCTTCACTCGCTTGCTTAATCCCCGTACTTCGATAACCGGCTCGATATTGTTTTGCATGGACACCTTGAAAATGAACTTGCGCGGCTTCGTTACCGCGTTCGCGCTGATGACGGCATGTTGTGCGACCGCGCACGCCGCGGATGCGCAGGCGGCATCGCAACCGAAGCCCGCTATCGTCGTGCTGGGCGATAGTCTGTCGGCCGAATACGGTCTGCCGCGCGACACCGGCTGGGTCAATCTGCTGCGCGACAAGCTGGCGAAGGAGCGTTTCGATTATAGCGTCGCCAATTCGAGCATCAGCGGCGACACCACGAGCGGCGGCCGCGCGCGCCTGACCGCGGTGCTTTCGCGCATCAAGCCTGCGGTCGTGATCGTCGAGCTCGGCGCGAACGACGCGCTGCGTGGCGTGCCGCTCGCGACGACGGAGACGAATCTGCGCGGCATCGTCGATGCATCGCAGGCCGCGCATGCGAAGGTTTTACTCATCGGCATGTACGTTCCGCCCAATTACGGCCCCGACTACACGCAAAAGTTCCACGCGGTCTATGAGCGTATCGCGAAGGACAAGAACGTGCCGCTCGTGCCGTTTCTGCTTGCGGGTATCGCCGACAAGCCCGCCATGTTCCAGGCCGACCAGATTCACCCGACGGTGCAGGCCCAGCCTTTGCTATTGGATAACGTCTGGCCAACCTTGAAACCCTTGCTGGGCGCCAGTGCGTCGCACTAACGAAGACGCCGGACGCGCGACAGCTTTAGCAATCCAACGCGGAGCACGGCCAAGATTCAGATCTCTGAGACTTTCGCGTAACTCTTATAACCCCGCTCGTTTCGTGAGCGACTCTACAAGGAGGTCACGTGAAATTAATCCCTCTTCTCGCCCTGACCGTTGCGATCTCGGCCTGCGCCGCTCAGCCGCCTGCCGGCGTTCAGCAGGTCGGTACGAGCCAGAAGGCGCCGAAGGTCGTCGCGCAATGCGTCGCCCAGAAGTGGGCCGATGCGTCGCAGCAGCAAGTCGTGTCGCAGGACACGCTGGCGAACGATCAGGCCGTCGACGTCTACGTTCCCGGCCAGCAACCGCCGAGCGGCGCTGCGGCCGTCGTTCGTCCGGCATGGTCGGGTTCGGGCACGTGGGTCGGTTTCCGCGCCTCGGGCGCTGCCGGCAGCCAGGCCACCGGCGATATCCAGGCTTGCCTGTAAGCGCGTTTCCGACGCCTGCCTGCTTTACACCGGCGTAGCCAAGCAAAAGCCCCGCATCCTTTCGGAAGCGGGGCTTTTTTAACGACGCCAGCGTCGATCAGTTCGACGACGACGGCGGCGGCGCCTGGCTCAGCTTGACCTTGGAGCGCGCCTTCAATGCGTTGATGTACGCCTCCATGTCGGCTTGCGCATAGACCTGCGCGACCTGCTGCTGCGCGCCCGCGAGACGATCGACGGCAACCGGCGTGGCCTTCTCGATGCCGTTCACGCGATAGATCGCATAACCGTCCGCACCGAGATCCACGCCGACATACGCCGGCAGCTTCGATGCATCCACCTTGAAGATCGCGCTCAGCGCAGCGGGCGGCAAGCCTTGCGCGTCGTTACGCGAAACCGTGACGGGCGACGTGAAGCCATCGGCCGATTTCGACTTCTGCAGATCCGCGAGCTTCGCTTCGCCTTCTTTCTTCGCCATCGCAGCGGCCATTTCCGCGATCACCTTCTTGCGCACGTCGTCCTTCACGGCGTCGAACGCCGGAACGGACGAAGCCTTGTAGTCGGTCACGCGCGCGGCGATCAGCGTGTTGTTGCCGACGTCGATGGCCTGCGTGTTGTTGCGGTCCTTCACCGCGTCAGGCGCGAAGACGGCCGTGAGGAACTTCGGATTGTTGAGCGGATTGTCCTGCGGCAACTGCGGATTTGGCTTCGGGCCGACCGTCGCGGTCTGGATCGTCAGCTTGTACTTGTCCGCGGCGGGTTGCAGCGTCTTCGCCTTCTCGTAGACGAGATCGGTGAAGCCTTGCGCGTTTTCGGCGAAGCCCTTCGTGCCTTGCTGGGCCGCATAGTCCTTGGCGAGCGCGTCCTTCACTTCATCGAACGGCTTCGTGATGGACGGCTTCACATCGGTCGCCTGAATGATGTGATACCCGAAGTCCGACTCGACGATATTGCTCACCTCGCCCTTCTTCAGGCCGAACGCGGCGTCGTCGAAAGCCTTGCCGCCCGCGATCTGGCCGCGCGCGAAGTAGCCGAGATCGCCGCCCTTGCTCGCCGAACCGGGATCGTCCGAGTTCTTCTGCGCGATTTGCGCGAACTGGTCGGGATGCGCCTTGACTTGCGCGAGCAGTTCTTCGGCTTTCTGCTTCGCCTTCGCCTTGTCGGCGGCGCTCGCGTCCTTCGGCGCGTTCACGAGAATGTGGCTCGCGCGCACTTCCGCTTCCGTGCGATAGCGCTGGATGTTGTCGTCGTAATACTTCTTAAGATCGGCGTCGCTCGGCTTCGATGCCGCCGCGACCGTCGATGGCGACAGCAGCAGATACTGGATCGTGGCCGTCTCGGGCGTCGCGAAGTCGTTGCGATGCGCGTCGTAGTAAGCGTTGAGCTGCGCGTCGGTGGGCTGGATCTTCGCGGTGTAGTCGGCCGCGCGCAGCGACAGACCTTGCACCGAGCGCTTCTGCTCGGCGAGTTCCGTCAGACTCTGCGCAAGCGCTTTCGACGTGAACGATGTCGTCTGGATGCTGCCCGGAATCTGCTCGGTCGCGATCGTGTAGCGCATGCGTTCGTCGTACTGCGCGGGCGTCATGCCCTGCATTGCGAGCAGTTGCTTGTAGCGATCGAGGTCGATGCTGCCATCGGGTTTCTTCAGCGACGAGATCACCGGATCGGAAAGCAGCGCGCGGCGCACGGCGTCATCCGACGCGGTCAGATGCAGGCGCTGCGTTTCGTCGGCCATCGCGCGTTGCTGCACGAGGCTGTCGACCATCGCGGCGCGTGCCTCGGGCGTATCGAACATCTTGGCATCGAACTGCGCGCCGAGCATCGAGCGGGCGCGGTCCACTTGCTGACGGAAGGCGCTGTCGAACTCCGCGCGCGTGATCTTGTGGCCATTCACGCTGGCGACGTAGGAGCTTTCGTCGAAATAGTTGCTGAAGCCCTGGATCCCGACCATGCCCAGACCGGGCACGATGATCAGGATCAGCAGAGCCATCATCAGGCGCTGGTGATTACGGAAAAAGTCGAGCATGCGTAGCGCTGCGTGGTTATAACAAAACGCTCGATATTACAACAGTGGACGGGGAAAAGGCGAAAGGCGGGTGGGATTTGGTAGTTGCAAGTCACGGTGTGAATGGGGCGCGGGCTAGGTTCGATTGCAGATGAGCAATGATTTCAAGCACTTATGGAAGCGCGGACTTGGCGTAGACCGAAGCGTCCGACAGGAAGATCAAATTGCGCGCAGTATCGCAAACCGCAGTCAGACGCCGCTATATTCGCGCGCTGAATCGAAGGCCCGCTCCTCAACCGATTTCGGCTGTCCTTCTCGCCTCAATCTCGCGTTTTCCGGGAAGTTGGCCGCGACGAGATTTTTGGTTCGTGCAAATTCGGACACGGAACTCTCCGTCCGCAATGAGCCGTGGCTCAATCGATTCGTTGCAACGGCGAGTGCGACCGAGGCGATCTCTTCAATTCAACGGCCGGGTTGACGAATATCCATGTCGGCTTGGCTCCCTTAGCCATGCAGCGAAAATCGTCAAGAGTGACAGAATTTGATTGCCCAACGTCAGCCTGCTACGCAACGCTTTGATGAACGTCAATCCCCAACTTCGAAAGTAACCCGGAATGTTGCATCAAAGCGTCTCAAGCGGCTAAATGGAACGTCATGTTCATCAACCCGGTGAACGCCTCAAGGAGTATCCGTATGGCCAAATACGTCGTTCACTATGAGATGCGAAAAAGTTCGCAGTCCGCATCATACTCTCACACTACCGAGTGCGAATCGGAGCATACCGCCATTCAGATTGCCGAAGCAAAAGGCCGGAAGGACAAACCAGGATATGACTTCAATCTTAAGCGCGTGGAGCGGCGCTGACGTGAAGCTGCCCTACTTTAAACTCGGAGAGGCTCTCACAGAGACGCGAGATAGCTTCTCCTACGGGGAAGGTTCGCAAAAGCTGTCGGCTGTAGCAAGACTCGTTGGGAAGTCGGCAGCCAATGTCGGCATGCTGGCAGTTGAGGCCGGTCTCGAGGTAGTCAAACGACTACCCGAAATCGCTGGGGACGCGGCCAAGCGAAATTTGGATCGCGCCTCGCACTTGATGACCGATGAACAGCGCGAACGTGCCGAGCAAATGGTTCTGGCGGGGATCGAGGCGCGAGATAAACGTATGCAGAGGGAGCGCGATGAAGAGAGACGCCGGAGGGAGGAGTCATACGAGAAGGGGTGAGACTTTCCGTGCGGGTCAGTTCGTCATCGCGGGATGCTTTGAGGTTCATGACGAACGGGCAAGGATCAGCAGACTCACGCCTTAGCCATATCGCGTGCGGTACTCGGCTGCGTGCGAGTCCCGTCGATCCCATTGCCCATGGCCTGTGACTTGCGGCTCAGCATTCGACGGATTAAAAACAAAAAAGTCCCGCAAGCGATGCAGCTTGCGGGACTTTCATGTTCGATTCTGGCGGAGCGGACGGGACTCGAACCCGCGACCCCCGGCGTGACAGGCCGGTATTCTAACCAACTGAACTACCGCTCCTGGGTAGCGCGCAATGAACTGAGACCTGGTGGGTGCTGAGAGGCTCGAACTCCCGACCTACGCCTTGTAAGGGCGCCGCTCTACCAACTGAGCTAAGCACCCGGTCCGCAAATTCACTCGGTTTGCGCTGCACTGAATTCATGCCCTTCGTTTTGAGAAGCGCCGTATCCAGCGAGTCCGCTAGTTTAGCGCATCCTTCAGTGCTTTGCCAGGGCGAAATTTCGGGACCTTCGCGGCCTTGATCTTGATCGCATCGCCTGTGCGCGGATTGCGGCCCGTGCGCGCGGTGCGCTTGCCCACGGCGAACGTCCCGAAGCCGACGAGCGTCACGGTGCCGCCCTTCTTCAGCGTCGCGCTCACGCCGCCGATCACCGCTTCGAGCGCGCGGCCGGCTGCGGCCTTGGAGATATCGGCTTGCTGCGCGATATGGTCGATCAATTCCGTCTTGTTCATGGTGATCCCCGAATCAGTATTGGCACGTTGTAATCGATCTGGTCCAGCATCGATGCGAATGGCATCTCGATATGATGGATGCGGCGCTCATTTAACTTAGCCGAAAGAAGCGTGTCAACGGGGGTTGAGCCTTACTCGGCGCGGGTTTGAAGCGTTTTAGAAGACCTCTTCGGAAAAGCGTTTCGCAAAAAGAAAAACCCGCAGGCAAACGCCTGCGGGTTTTAGCTTCGATCACGCAACACGGCGATGAAACCGTGTCGCGAGAAGCGCTCAGTGCTTCACAAACTCGCCCGATGCAGGCGCGTCCTTTTGCTCGGCCGTGACCGGCGTTGCCTTCGCTTCTTCCTCGGGCAACGACTCCGGCGCACGTTCGAGCGCCAGTTCCAGCACGCGATCGATCCAGCGAACCGGCACGATCTCGATGGCGTTCTTCACGTTGTCGGGAATCTCGGCCAGATCCTTGGTGTTTTCCTCGGGGATCAGCACGAGCTTGATGCCGCCGCGATGCGCCGCCAGCAACTTCTCCTTCAATCCGCCGATCGGCAGCACTTCGCCGCGCAACGTGATTTCGCCCGTCATCGCAACATCCGCGCGAACCGGAATGCCCGTCAGCACCGACACCAGCGCCGTGGTCATCGCGATACCGGCGGACGGACCGTCCTTCGGCGTCGCGCCTTCCGGCACGTGGATGTGAATGTCCTTCTTTTCGAAGGACTCATCCGTGATGCCGAGACGACGCGAACGCGAACGCACCACCGAGCGCGCCGCTTCGACGGATTCCTTCATCACGTCGCCGAGCGAACCCGTGCGGATCACGCCGCCCTTGCCGGGCATCACCGCCGCTTCGATTGTCAGCAGATCGCCGCCGACTTCCGTCCACGCAAGACCCGTGACCTGACCGATCTGGTTGTCCTTCGCGGCCAGACCGAAGTCGTACTTGCGCACGCCGAGGAAGGTGTCGAGGTTGGAGCCATCGACCTTCACGGCGCCCTCGGCCTTCTTCAGCAGCAGCATCTTCACGACCTTGCGGCAAATCTTCGACACTTCGCGCTCGAGCGAACGCACGCCCGCTTCACGCGTGTAGTAACGAATGATGTCGCGGATGGCTTGCTCGGTGACATCGATCTCGCCGTCCTTCAGGCCGTTGTTGCGCTTCTGCTTCGGCAACAGGTAGCGCGTCGCGATGCTGACCTTCTCGTCTTCCGTGTAACCCGAAAGGCGGATGACTTCCATCCGGTCGAGCAGCGGCGGCGGAATGTTCAGCGAGTTCGACGTCGCCACGAACATCACGTCCGACAGGTCGAAGTCCACTTCGATGTAGTGGTCCGCGAACGTGTGGTTCTGTTCCGGGTCGAGCACTTCGAGCAGCGCGGAAGCCGGATCGCCGCGGAAATCCATGCCCATCTTGTCGACTTCGTCGAGCAGGAAGAGCGGATTGCGCACGCCGACCTTCGTCAGGCTTTGCAGGATCTTGCCGGGCATCGAGCCGATATACGTGCGGCGGTGACCGCGAATCTCGGACTCGTCATGCACGCCGCCCAGCGCCATGCGCACGAACTTGCGGTTCGTCGCGCGGGCGATGGATTGCCCGAGCGAGGTCTTGCCGACGCCCGGAGGCCCGACGAGGCACAGGATCGGCGCCTTAACCTTCTCGACGCGTTGCTGAACCGCGAGATACTCGAGAATGCGTTCCTTCACCTTCTCGAGACCGAAGTGATCTTCGTCCAGCACACGCTCGGCGTTCGTGAGGTCATTGTTGACCTTGCTCTTCTTGCGCCACGGCAGGCCGATCAGCGTGTCGATGTAATTGCGCACGACGGTCGCTTCCGCGGACATCGGCGACATGAGCTTCAACTTCTTGAGCTCGGCATCGGCCTTCTTCTTGGCTTCCTTCGGCATGCGCGCGGCGGTGATGCGTTTCTCGAGTTCTTCGAGATCCGCGCCCTCTTCGCCTTCGCCCAGTTCCTTCTGGATGGCCTTGACCTGTTCGTTCAGGTAGTACTCGCGCTGGCTCTTCTCCATCTGGCGCTTCACGCGGCCACGAATACGCTTCTCGACCTGAAGGATGTCGATTTCGGCTTCGAGTTGCGCGAGCAAGTGCTCCAGACGCTCGATCACAGGGAACATCTCGAGGATGTGCTGCTTCTGATCGAGCTTGAGCGGCAAATGCGCGGCGATGGTGTCGGCAAGACGACCCGCTTCGTCGATACCCGACAGCGACGTCAGGATCTCCGGCGGAATCTTCTTGTTGAGCTTCACGTACTGATCGAACTGGGAAACGATCGCGCGGCGCAGCGCTTCGGTTTCAGCGCTGTCGGCGTGATCGGGCTCGAGCGGCATCACGTCGCACGAGAATTGCGTTTCCTGCTCTTCGATCGAGAGCGTCTTGGCGCGTTGCAAACCCTCGACGAGCACTTTCACGGTGCCGTCGGGCAGCTTCAGCATCTGCAGGATGTTGGCGACACATCCTACTTCGTACATGTCCTTTTCGGTCGGTTCATCTTTCGCCGCCGTCTTCTGGGCGACGAGCATGATGTGCTTGCCGCCTTCCATCGCGGCTTCGAGGGCCTTGATCGACTTAGGCCGCCCGACGAAGAGCGGAATCACCATATGCGGGAAAACGACTACGTCGCGCAGCGGGAGCAGCGGCAGCGTAATGCGTTCCTGCGGGAGGAGTTGGGTTCCTGACATTTCATTTCCCCATTAATGGAATCAGTTCAGTCGTAAGTAAGGCCGTTCAGAGCTATTGCAAGCCTTTATCGGAAGGGAAAAGTCGGTAGTCAAAGATCGCGTCAGTAACATCCACAAGATAAACCGAAAAAAATAAAAGGCCGTTCACGTCGCCATGAACGGCCTTTCGCCGACACACAGCCTGCTTCAGTTCGATCCTGCTACTTTCGGTGCGTCTTCGTAGATGAGCAGCGGCTTGCCGTCGCCGTCGATCGTGTTGTCGTCGACGATCACCTTCGAAACACCCTTCATGGTGGGCAGTTCGTACATCACGTCGAGCAACGCCTGTTCCAGAATCGAACGCAGTCCGCGCGCGCCGGTCTTGCGGCGAATCGCCTTCTGCGCGATGGCCTGCAGCGCCGCCGGGCGGATTTCCAGTTCCACGCGTTCCATCGCGAAGAGCTTGTGATACTGCTTCACGAGCGCGTTCTTCGGTTCGATGAGAATCTTCACGAGCGCGGCTTCGTCGAGCTTGCCGAGCGTCGCCACGACGGGCAGACGGCCGATCAGTTCAGGAATCAGACCGAACTTGATCAGATCTTCCGGCTCGACTTCGCGCAACACTTCGCCCGCGTCGCGATCCTGCTTGCTCTTCACGCTCGCACCGAAACCGATACCAGTTTTCTCGGTGCGGTCCGTGATGACCTTTTCCAGACCATCGAACGCGCCGCCGCAGATGAACAGGATGTTGGTCGTATCGACCTGGATGAAATCCTGGTTCGGGTGCTTGCGCCCGCCTTGCGGCGGCACCGACGCCATCGTGCCTTCGACCAGCTTGAGCAACGCCTGCTGCACGCCCTCGCCCGACACGTCGCGCGTGATGGACGGGTTGTCGGACTTGCGGCTGATCTTGTCGATTTCGTCGATGTAAACGATTCCGCGCTGCGCCTTGTCGACTTCGTAATTGCAGTTCTGCAGCAGCTTCTGAATGATGTTCTCGACGTCCTCGCCGACATAGCCGGCTTCGGTCAACGTCGTTGCATCCGCGATCACGAACGGCACGTTCAGCATACGGGCGAGCGTCTGCGCGAGCAGCGTCTTGCCCGAGCCGGTCGGCCCGATCAGGAGAATGTTGCTCTTCGAGAGCTCGATCTCGTCTTTCTTGTCGAGATGCTTGAGCCGTTTGTAATGGTTGTACACGGCCACCGCGAGAATTTTCTTCGCGCGTTCCTGGCCGATGACGTACTGGTTGAGGATATCGCTGATTTCCTGCGGGCTCGGCAGGTCGGACCTCGTCAGCCCGGCCTCCTCCGCCGCGCCGGCTGCCTCGTCGCGAATGATCTCGTTGCACAGATCGATACATTCATCGCAGATGAACACCGACGGCCCAGCGATGAGCTTCTTCACCTCATGCTGGCTTTTTCCGCAGAACGAGCAATACAGCAGCTTTTCGCTGCTGGAACCTTTTTTGTCCGCCATAAATGTGTAAGCCTCCGGACACTCTTGTTACATGATACGCGCTTCGATTCGACGACGCAGATTCGCACCCGCGAGGTCGAAGGAAGTGCGTTTTTGGCGTTGCGCCGCACGCGCGACTTCGCACTCCTGGCCGGCTTTTCGTCTCCGAGGGCCGGCGCGGCGCCGCTCCGGACGCCTTCAGGGACGCTTGTGAAGCACCTGGTCGACGAGGCCGTAAGCTTGCGCATCGTCGCCCGACATGAAGTTGTCGCGATCCGTGTCGCGCGCGATGCGCTCGACCGGCTGACCCGTGTGATGCGACAGCAACTGATTCAAACGTTCCTTCAGGTACAGGATTTCCCGCGCCTGGATCTCGATGTCCGATGCCTGACCGCGCGCGCCACCGAGCGGCTGGTGAATCATCACGCGCGCGTTCGGCAGCGCGACGCGCTTGCCCTTCGCGCCCGCCGCCAGCAGGAACGCGCCCATGCTCGCAGCGAGACCCATGCACAGCGTGGAGACGTCCGGCTTCACGAACTGCATGGTGTCGTAGATCGCCATGCCGGCCGAAACCGAGCCGCCAGGGCTGTTGATGTACAGGCTGATGTCCTTGTCCGGGTTCTCGCTTTCGAGGAACAGCAACTGGGCGACGACGAGATTCGCCGACTGGTCGTTCACCTCGCCGACGAGAAACACCACACGCTCCTTCAGGAGGCGCGAATAAATGTCATAGGCTCGCTCGCCGCGGCCGCTCGTTTCCACGACCATCGGAACGAGGCCGAGCGCCTGGGCTTCGAAGTCCCGCGATGCGTGGGACGCCAACGTGTCGAGCAATTCAGCGCGAAAGGTCATGCAATTTCCTTGTTCGGAATAGGGATACTGAACGACAAAGGAACATCCAATAGAACGGCATGCAAACGCCCAAACTTTAATGCAAAAAAGGCGTGCGAGCCGTCAGTCCGACGACTCCGCACGCCCCTTGCCTAACGCGTCAGGCTTGCGCCGTTGCGCTGGCCAGTTCCTCGAAGCTGACTTCCTTGTCGGTCACCTTGGCCTTGCCCAGGACGAAATCGACGACGTTGCTTTCCACGACGTACGCTTCCATCTCGGCGAGGCGCTGCTGGTTCGAATAATACCAGCGGACGACTTCCTTCGGGTCTTCGTAGCTCTTGGCGAATTCGTCCACTTCAGCGCGGATCTGTTCCGGCTTCGCCTGCAGTTCGTTGGCCTTCACCAGCTCGGCCAGCACGAGGCCCAGCTTCACGCGGCGCTCGGCCTGTTCGGCGAACATTTCGGCCGGGATCGGCGCGTCGGCGGCGTTCGGCACGCCGCGCTGCTGCAGGTCCTGGCGCGCCATTTCGACGAGACGCTGCTGATCCTGCTCGATCAGCGCCTTCGGCACGTCCAGCTCGGAAATCTTCAGGAGCGCGTCCATGACCTGGTTCTTCACGATCTGCTGCGTGCGGCGCTTTGCTTCGCGCTCCAGGTTGTCCTTGATCTCGGTGCGCATCTTCGTGAGATCGCCGTCTTCGATGCCGAGCGACTTCGCGAAGTCCGCGTTGATTTCCGGCAGATGCGGCCACTCGATCTTCTTGACCGTGATCGTGAACTGCGCCGTCTTGCCCGCGACGTCCTTGCCGTGATAGTCCTCGGGGAACTTGAGATCGAAATCGCGCGATTCGCCGACCTTCAGGCCCGTCGCGGCTTGCTCGAATTCGGGCAGCATGCGGCCTTCGCCCAGCACGAACGCGAAGTCTTCCGCGCTGCCGCCTTCGAATGCGACACCGTCGATCTTGCCGACGAAGTCGAGCGTCACGCGGTCGCCGTCGGCCGCTGCCGTGCTCGCGCCGCCGTCGCCGTGCTCGCCGGCTTCGCCGCGGGCGTGGAAATGCACGCGCTGCTTGCGCAGGATGTCCAGCGTGCGATCGACTTCAGCTTCGGAGATGGTCGTGACCGTGCGTTCGATTTCAGCGTTCGCCACATCGCCAAGTTGCACTTCCGGATAGACCTCGAAGGTCGCGTCGAACGCGTAGGCGTCGGCTGCGACTTCCGACTTCGGCGCGAAGCTCGGCTGGCCCGCGACGCGCAGGTTTTCGGCGCGCGTGACGTCGAAGAATTCCTTGCCGACCTTGTCGCTCAGCACTTCCGCCTCGACCTGGCCGCCGTACTGCTGCGTCACCATCTTGAGCGGCACCTTGCCCGGGCGGAAGCCCGGCATGCGCACGTTCTTGGCCAACTGGCGGATGCGCGAATCCACTTCCTTCTGCACGGTGTCTTTCGGCAGGGAAATCGTCACGCGGCGTTCGAGCTTGCCGAGGTTCTCAACTACGTTAGCCATGGCTGAAATCGTCCTAGAGTAAATCGTAAATTCGGTGTTCGGTTCTTCCGCGGTTCTTAAGGCGCGGGTCCGGATGCGGGCTCTGCGGGAGCCGGCCGAAATCGACGCCTGGCGCCGAAAGACGCTTGAAAAACGCATCTCGCGGCGTGCCGGAACGTCGCCCGACACGGTGTCAGTCAACAGAGCCAAGTATTTTAGCAAACAATTCCGCGCGGTCCGTCCGACGAATTCGTCAACGCGCCGTTTCAGCGGGATTTGCCCGTCAAAGCGCCCTTTTTGCGAGGAAATTTCGGCGTAAATCCGCGTTTTTCCGACGCGCTCCTACGCGCACAATTCCCGTTATCGGCGCGCCGCTATTTTGCGGCGCGCGCCGCGCTGATAAGCTTGCCGACGCATGATTCACGCGACGAAGCGGCCCGGCGCGCAATCCATTGCCGCAAGGCATGACGCGTATGCAACAAGTGCATAGATAAGGCATCGCCGCGGCTTTTCAATCGTTCCTTCACACCAGAACATTCGAGACACCATGCCTAACGCCACGTCTGCTGCTCCTGTAGTTGTCATCGCTCCCGATTCCTTCAAGGGCTCGCTCTCCGCGGAAGGCGTCGCGAACGCCATCGCGGAAGGCATCAGGCGCGCACGGCCGGACGCCGACATCCGCATCCGCCCGATGGCCGACGGCGGCGAAGGCACGCTCGACGCGATGCTCTCGGCGGGCGGCGAGCGCCGCATGCTCAACGTGCGCGGCGCGGCCGCCGCGCGTCGCGATGCCGCGACCGGCCTGCTCGACGACGGCGGCGCGATCATCGAAACAGCGGAAGTCGTCGGCATCACCGATCCGGATGGCATGGCGGTGCCGGTCACCGAACGCAGCACGCTCGGCATGGGCGAGGCGATCCGCGCGCTGCTCGATTCCGGCGCGCGCACGTTCTACGTCGCGCTCGGCGGCAGCAGCACGAATGACGGCGGCGCTGGCCTGCTCGTCGGCCTCGGGCTCAAACTTTTCGATGCGACCGGCAAGGAACTCGCACCGGTGCCGTCGGCGCTGGCGCAGATCGCGCGGATCGACGCGTCGGGACTCGATCCGCGTGTGAAGGATGCGAAATTCGTCGGCATGTCCGATGTCGATAATCCGCTCACCGGCGATCACGGCGCGACCGCGATCTTCGGTCCGCAAAAAGGCGTGACGCCCGAACAAGTGGCGACGATCGACGCCGCCCTCGTCCATTTCGCCGATCTCCTCGAACCCGCGATGGGCGTCGCGAAGCGCAACGAACCCGGCGCGGGCGCGGCCGGCGGACTCGGCTTCGCGCTGCATATGCTCGGCGCGCGCTTCGAGACAGGCGCGGAAGTGGTCGCGCGCGAAATCGGCCTCGATGCCGCGCTCGAAGGCGCGAACTGGCTGATCACGGGCGAAGGCCGTTCGGATGTCCAGACGCTGCACGGCAAGGCGCCCTTCATCGCCTGCAAGCACGCGCGCGATTCGGGCGTGCCGGCGTCGCTGCTGTCGGGCGCGGTCGATTCGGCTGCGCTGCCGCGGCTCTCCGAATTCTTCAGCGGCTGCTTCTCGCCCGCGCCGGGCCCGATCACGCTCGAAACGGCGATCCGCGACGCCGCGCGCCTGCTCGCGAACGAAGCCGAGCAACTCACGCGGCTCAGGTTCGGTTCGATCTGAGCGCCGGGAACCGCTAGACCACCGCGCGCTTTGCGCCGAACGCGAGCCGGTCGAGGCACCAGACGGCGAGCATCGTCGCCCCCATCAGCGGGAAAACCACGCCCAGCAAGGTCAGGCCGCCGCGCCACGCGCGCATCGGCGGCCGCTTGACGGGGCGCGCCGGCGCGCCTAGTTCACGCGCGGGCCGGCGCTTCCACCACATGACGAAGCCCGTCACGGCAAGCGTCGCGAGCCCGAGCGAGATTGCGGAGCAGACGATCTGGTTCGCGAGCCCGAAGTAGCGCCCCATGTGCAGCGACGTGCCATACGAAATCCATTGGGCGACGCGTCCGTAGCTCGCGTAATCGATATCGGACAGCACGCGCCCGCTGTACTGATCGATGTGAAGCGTGCGTTCGGCGCGCGGATCGGCCGGGAAATACGAAACCGTGTAGACGCCCGTCGGCTTGTCGGGCAGCGCGATGCCGTAGTCGTCGGCGATTCCATTTTTCGCGGCGAGCGCGACCACGTCGTCGATCGACACGCGCGCGGCCGGCGAAGCAGAGTCGGCGCTATCGGGCACGGTCGTCGCGCCGACGGCCCACGGCGTCTGATGCAGCGGGAGGTCGTCCATCTTCATGCCGTGCATCGCGGGCTCATCCGTGTTCTTCGATGCAGCGCCGGGCGCGGCCGAATGCACATGCGCTTCGCCCCACGCGCCCTTCGGGTAGCCGAGCGACGCCGACGTCGCGAGCGCCTTGAACTCCTTGCCCCACGATCCCGACCACGGCAGCCCCGAGAGCACGAAGAACAGCGCGCCGATGGCGAGCCAGATGCCGCCCACCGCGTGCAGATCGCGCCACCACGCGCGCCCTTGCAGAGACAGACGCGGCAGCCACACGCCGCCCTGTCGCGCGTTCGACCGGCTCGGCCACCACAGCGCGATGCCCGTGCCGATCATCACGAGGGTCCAGCAGCCGGCCAGTTCCATCACGAGTTCGCCGGTCTTGCCGAGCATCAGCCCGCGATGCAGATTGCGCACCTGCTTCATCAACCGATCTTCGACGGACAGCGTGCCGAGCACCGCGCCGTCATAGGGATTCACATACACGCTTTCGCTCCCGCCCGAAGGCCGGCGAAAGACGAACTCGGCGCTGCGCGTGCGATCGGTTTCGATTTGCGCGAGCGTCGGCACGGCGCCGCGCGGCTCGCTTGCGGCGGCCTTCGCGAGCAGGACATCGCGGGAAAGCTGCGGGCCGTGCGTATCCGCGACGACCATCCGGTCGCGATACAGAAGCGGCTCGATCTGCGGCTGGAAGCAATAGATCGTGCCGGTGATCGCGAGCACGATGACGAGCGGCATCACGAAGAGCGCCGCATAGAAATGCCAGCGCCAGAGCGTGCGACGGTGCGCCGCGACCTCCGCGTTCAGGTTGGGTGCAAGCATGGCGATTCTCGTTGAATGTTTGTGTTTTCAGACTGGGCGTGCGCGCTGCATGCGGACTGGACACGCGATGCCAGCGCGAACGCAAACGCCCTCGCTGGATGAGCGAGACGGCCGGACGAAGGACGATGTCAGGAAAGAACGGGAGGCGCGCGCGGGCTCGCGGCGTTGAAGGATTTCGAAGCGACAGGATCGGCGCTTGCGAATGTCGGGGCGCGCACGACGCGCTCGATCGATGCCACATCATGCGCGGCGCTCGTAGCGACGGGTAGATCATGCGCGAGCAGTCCGCAGTACGAGCAGGCGTCGAAATGATTCGCGGCGTCGTGATGACCCGCGTGCGCATCCGCGCTGCTTGCATCGACCGTGCACAGGATCGCTTGCGGATCGGTCGTGACGTTGCGTGCTTCGAGTGTCTGACTGATGACCGGCGCGACGATCGCGAGCCACATGGCGGCGATGCCGAGCCATGCGACGAAGCGATTGCGCGCGTTGCGAGTCATGAGAGGAAGCCGGGTGTCGAGACGAATGAATGAACGGGATTGTAGGCAGCCGCTCACGAAGCGGCAATCCTTGAGCGTGTATGTCCGGGATCGGCGCTCATGCGCGCGCCTTGCAAGCCGATTCACCGAGCGAAAAGCGTTGACGCATTTTCGCAGACATCGCCGGACGGATCGGTTAGAATTTCGGGCTTGGCACAGTGGACCGGTGCCGGACACGGCGGCATCGCCGGGCGCGAATCGTCACCGAATCAGCCCAGAGCGCCTGCCGTGCTGCGAGGATGGCGAAATTGGTAGACGCACCAGGTTTAGGTCCTGACGCCCGCAAGGGTGTGGGGGTTCGAGTCCCCCTCCTCGCACCACAACGAAACCCCTTTCATCGGCAAAGGGGTTTTTCGTTTTCCGGCTCTGCTTTCGCCGGTCACATGCCGATGTCGCCCAGCTCGATCGTCATCGCCTCGCCTTTCGCCTGCGAGGGCCCCGCCGGATAAAATGAGCGTCGGTCCGCCGCGTGGCGAAACCGCAAGACGACACCCCACGACGCCTCCCCTTCGAACTCCCATAAGCCCCGTTCGTGAATTTCGACGACTATTGCCAGCAAAAGGCCGCCCCCGAAGGTTCCGGCACGTACTACGCGCTGCGCCGCGCGCCGGCCGCGAGCCAGCCGCTTCTGACCGCGCTCTTCGCGCTCTATCGCGAACTCGAAGAGACCGTGAAGGAAACCAGCGATCCGACCATCGGCCGCACGAAGCACGCGTGGTGGCAGAGCGAGCTTGGCCGGCTCGATGGCGGCGAGCCGACGCACCCGGTCACCAAGGCATTGCAGGCGCATGAAGGCGATGCGGCATGGCGCGCGTCGCTCGCCACGGTCGTCGATGGTTTCGGCATGGATCTGGATCAGGCGCGCTATCTCGACTGGCCCGGTCTCAAACGGTATCTCGATCAGACGGGCGGCGCGTTCGCGACGGCACTTGCGCGGGCCACCGCGCGCGATCCGGGCCAGGCCGCCGCGTGGGCTGCTCCGCTGGGATCGGCGTTGCTGCTCGCGGAGCGTGTTCAGGAGATCGGCGGCGATGCGCGCAATGGCCGCATCTATATTCCGATCGACGAGTTGCAGCGCTTCAACGTGACCGCCGCGGATGTCATCAATCGAAAGTACAGCGATGCCTTCACGGATCTCATGCGCTTTCAGACCGGACGCGCCCGCCAAGCGCTCGACGATGCGCTGGCCGCCATCCCAGCCTCGGAACGCGCGACGCAGCGCGTGCTGCGCGCGCAGGCCGCGCTGTCGCTCGCGCTCTTCGACGAGATCGAACGTGAAAACTTTCAGGTGCTGCATCAGCGCATCGCGCTCACGCCGATCCGCAAGCTGTGGATCACATGGCGCACGCGTTAGACGCGGAGAATCGGTAGCGGCTCGAAACGCGCGCCGAGGATCGACGCGGAATCGCTCTGCCAGCATGCGTCGAGGACAGTCGCATACAGCCGTCTGAAGTCGATGCCGACGGGCAAGCCGCCGTCCGCATCGAGCCGATCGAGTCGCGGCGGCGTGCCGAACAGTCCGCCGCGCACACGTCCACCCATCATGAAATGCGCCGAAGCCGCGCCGTGCTCCGTGCCGCCCGCGGCATTTTCACGCGCGGCGCGCCCGAACTCCGAACGCGTACTCACGAGCGTGCGACTCCACGCGCCGCACGAGATCAACGACGCGCGCAGCGAAGCGAGTCCTTCAGCCAGTCGTGCAAGACACGCCGCATGCCGGCGCGCCTGATTCTCGTGCGTATCGAAGCCATGCAGCGCGATGCGAATCACGCTTGTCTCATGCGGCGAGGCGCGCGCGATGGCATCGCTCGCGGCCTTGAACGTCTTCACCTCGGTGACGACATTCACGCGATCGAGCCAGCCATCGGCACGATATTCATCGACGTGCGATGCGGTATCCCAGATCTGGCGCGAGCGGTAATGCGACCGGTTGGGCGCGTCGTAACCGACGCCCTGCACGATCGCGAGATCGTTCGCGCGCCACGCGCTCATCAACGGCGACAGCGACGGATGCAAGGCCGTGCGTTCATCGAGCGTCAATGCCCGGTCTTTCGATATGGCGAGATTCGGCCTCAACGCGCGATAGCGAGGATCGGCGACAGGAATGACGGTGTTCAGCCCATCGTTGCCGCCGTCGAGATCGACGAGCACGAGCGAGTGAATGGCGGACGAAGCATTGGAATGTGCGATGGCGCACGCTTCTCTCAAGCTGCCCGCGCATCCTGCGAACGCGCCGGCAATCGAGAGGAATTGACGTCGGTTCATCGCGGGTCGCGCCGCTTACCGCTTGTACAGATCGCGCACCGCTTCTTCGATGTGCTGCCGCAGGAGACGACGCTCGTCGGCGGTCATCACTGTGTGGCGCGGCGGGCGCGCGGGCGGTGTCTGATCGACCTGCTGGATGGGTTGCATCGCGAGCCCTTTCGGGTCGCGATCCTGGCTCGAAGGAGTCGAGCCTTTAGCCGCGCCATTCACGCTACCCGTGCGCTGCTGCGCGCGAATCATGCGGCCGTCGAAGCGATTAGGCGAAGTGGAGATGCCGCGATCGAAGCCTGTGGACTGCGCATAGGCGTGGGGTGTGCTCAGTACTGCGTAGAGCGCACTGGCAAGAAGTGTCTTTCTGAAGATGCGCTCGGAGCGCACAGGTCCGCGCTGCCGCGCTCCCTTCATGTTGTTCCCTTCGTTGCTCGACAACCGGACAGCCTCATTCTTTTCGCGCACGTCTTACAAGGGCTTGGTCGGGCCGCATGACGCGCTGGTCTAATGGAGTATCTACCGAATGGCGGGCTTAGGTAAAGGAGTGTACGCAGCAAACCCTTAGGCCGTGCCACAGCCCCCGTAAATTTTGTAACCAACTGTTACACTCGCTTTTGTTACAAACTCGGCGTTTGATCAAACGCGCTAAGATGCCTCCATGGAAACCAAGAACCCTTCAAAAATTCTCGTCGTCGACGACGATCCGCGCCTGCGCGATCTGCTGCGGCGCTATCTCGGTGAACAGGGCTTCAATGTGTACGTCGCTGAAAACGCGCCGTCGATGAACAAGCTCTGGGTGCGCGAGCGTTTCGATCTGCTCGTGCTCGATCTGATGCTTCCCGGCGAAGACGGGCTTTCCATCTGCCGGCGTCTGCGCGGCAGCAACGATCGCACGCCGATCATCATGCTCACCGCGAAGGGCGAAGACGTCGATCGCATCGTCGGGCTCGAAATGGGCGCGGACGACTATCTGCCGAAGCCGTTCAATCCGCGCGAACTCGTCGCGCGCATTCACGCGGTGCTGCGTCGACAAACGCCGTCCGAATTGCCGGGCGCGCCGTCCGAAACCACCGAAGTGTTCGAATTCGGCGAGTTCGCGCTGAACCTCGCGACGCGCACGCTCACGAAGAACGGCCAGGAAATTCCGCTGACGACCGGCGAGTTTTCGGTGCTGAAGGTATTCGCGCGTCATCCGCGTCAGCCGCTCTCGCGCGAGAAGTTGATGGAACTCGCGCGCGGACGTGAATATGAAGTGTTCGATCGAAGCCTCGACGTGCAGATCTCGCGTCTGCGCAAGCTGATCGAGCCGGACCCCAGCAGCCCGCGTTTCATTCAGACCGTGTGGGGCCTCGGCTACGTCTTCATTCCCGACGGCGCAGCCTGATCGATATTTGAGCGAGTTTCGTCACGCTTTCTCCCCTTTACCGAGCTGAACCCGACAGACCCATGCGCATCGACAGGCGGCTACTGGCGCTCGCGTTCGGCGGCCTGTTCTGGCGAACCTTCGCGCTGATCGCGTTGCTCATCGCCGTCAGTCTGACGGCGTGGTTCCAGAGCTTTCGCGTGATCGAACGCGAACCGCGCGCGCAACGCGTGGCGCTTCAGCTCGTCGCCGTGGTCAAGCTCACGCGCACCGCCCTGCTCTATTCCGATCCCGATCTGCGCCGCGCGCTGCTTCAGGATCTGGAGAGCAACGAGGGCGTGCGCGTGTATCCGCGCGAGACCACCGACAAATACAAGCTGCAGCCGGACGAATCGCTCAACCGGCTGATCGAGCGCGACGTGCGCGGCCGGCTCGGCAACGAGACGATCATCGCGCAGTCGGTGAACGACATTCCCGGCGTCTGGATCAGCTTCAAGATCGACGACGACGACTACTGGGTCGCGCTCGATCGCGATCAGCTCGACACCGTCACCGGCCTGCAATGGGCCGGCTGGGGCGTGTTCGCGCTCGCGTTGTCGCTGTTCGGCGCGGCGTTCATCACGAGTCTCGTGAACCGGCCGTTCGCGCGCCTCGCGCTCGCGGCGCGCAAGGTCGGCTCGGGGCAGTCGCCGGAGCCTTTGCCCGAGCGCGGCATGGGCGTGGCGGCGGAAACCAACCGAAGCTTCAACCAGATGGTGCAGGACCTCGAACAGCTCGAAGCGGATCGCGCGCTGATGCTCGCGGGCATCTCGCACGATCTGCGCACGCCGCTCGCGCGCCTGCGTCTGGAAACGGAAATGAGCCCGTCGGACGAAGCGACCAAGCTCGCGATGATCGACGACATCGAGCAGATGGACATGATCATCGGCCGCTTCCTCGATTACGCGCGGCCGATGCAGCGCATGCCCGAAGCGGTGGATCTCTCGATGATCGCAAGCGAGCTCGCCGCGCGCTTCCAGGCCGACGACGGCGTCGTGATGCATACCGATCTCGCGCAAGGCGCGGTCATCGAAGGCGATCCGACCGATGCGCGCCGCGTGGTCGGCAATCTGCTGGAAAACGCGCGCAAGTACGGACGCAGCGAACAGGACGACATCGCGCGCATCACGTTGCAGACGCGCGTCGCGCACGGCAAGGTCGAACTCTCCGTGATGGACGAAGGCCGCGGCATTCCCGACGATCAGGTCGCGCTCATCACGCGCCCGTTCTATCGCGTCGACACGGCGCGCACGCAGGCGAACGGCACGGGTCTCGGCATGGCCATCGTGCAGCGCCTCGTCACGCGTCAGCGCGGCACGCTGCGGCTGCGCAACCGCACGCCGCTTCCCGGCTTCGAAGTGACGATCGATTTCCCGCCCGTGAAAGGCGGCGCGCGCTTCGAAGGCTAGACGCCTGCATATCGGCCGAATCGGTAGCCAGAAACCACCGAGCCGATCATTTAATTAGAGTTAAGATGAACCGGGTTAACGCGCAGCACGCCTGGCACGAAAGTGTCACGCGTGCGTTATGGCGATCCAGTAATTTGGTCGAGCTTGTCCATTCAACGATTTCACAGGAGTTACTGCATGAAGACCGTTGGCGATAAAGTCGAAGCATTTACCGTTACCGCTGCGAAACCGGGTTTCAACCATCACGAAGAAAACGGCCAGTCCGCTTTCGAGGAAATCACCGAGCAGTCGTTTCCGGGCAAGTGGAAGATCATTTACTTTTATCCGAAGGACTTCACGTTCGTATGCCCGACGGAAATCGTCGAGTTCGCGAAGCTGGCGAAGGATTTCGAGGATCGCGACGCGGTTCTGCTCGGCGGCAGCGTCGATAACGAGTTCGTCAAGCTCGCATGGCGCCGCGAGCACAAGGACCTGAACAAGCTGAACCACTACGCGTTCGGCGATGTGAAGGGCGAACTGATCGACCAGCTCGGCGTGCGCGACAAGGAAGCCGGCGTGGCGCTGCGCGCGACCTTCATCGTCGATCCGGACAACGTCATTCAGCACGTGTCCGTCAACAACCTGAACGTGGGCCGCAGCCCGGAAGAAGTCCTGCGTATTCTCGACGGCTTGCAAACGGACGAACTGTGCCCGTGCAACCGCGCTGTCGGCGGCTCGACGCTGTAAGCGTTTCCTGATGCCGCGAAGCCCGCCTTCGGCCGAGCGTATCCGGCCGCGGCGGGCTTTTTAACGCCATCGAACTGGAGAGAACAATGGAATTCCTGTCTGCGATCAAGGAACTCGTGCCCGACTACGCGAAGGACATTCGCCTGAATGTCGATGGCACGATTGCCCGCTCGTCGCTCGAAGGCAACGATGCGGTCGGCGTCGCGCTTGCCGCCGCGTATGCCGCGAAGGCGACGAAGCTGACCGGCATCATCCGCAATGCGGGCGTGCTGACGCCGGAAGAGACCAACGCCGCGCTGACCGCCGCCGCGCTGATGGGCATGAACAACGTCTGGTATCCGTATCTGGAGATGGCCGACAACGCCGATCTCAAAACGCAGCCCGCCGGCCTGCGCATGAATGCTTATGCGTCGCACGGCGGCGTCGACAAGCGGCGCTTCGAGATGTACGCGCTCGCGGCGTCGATCGTCGGCAAGTGCCATTTCTGCGTGAAATCGCACTACGCGAATCTCGTGGCCGAAGGCATGTCGACGACGCAATTGCGCGACGTCGGACGCATCGCGGCGGTGATCAACGCCGTCGCGCTGACGATCGAGGCGGAAGGCAAGTAAGTCTTCGAAAACACCACGCTCAGGCAGCGTGGCGTCGTCTCATCCGTCGATGGATGTACGGCGCAGCAGCACCGCAGCCTGCGCTTCGATGCCTTCCTTGCGGCCGAGATAGCCCAGCTTTTCGTTCGTCTTGGCCTTCACGTTCACACGGTCGATGGCGAGATCGAGATCGGCGGCGATATTCGCGCGCATCGCATCGATATGGGGCGCGAGTTTGGGCGCCTGCGCGATGATCGTGCTGTCGACGTTCGCGATCGCGAATCCCGCTTCCGACACGCGCTTGAACGCCTCGCGCAGCAGCACGCGGCTGTCGGCGCCGGCGAATTCCGTCGCCGTGTCCGGAAAATGCCGGCCGATGTCGCCGAGCGACGCCGCGCCGAAGAGCGCATCGGTGATCGCGTGCAGGAGCACGTCGGCGTCGGAGTGGCCGAGCAGGCCGCGTTCGTAGGGAATCGTCACGCCGCCGATGATGAGCGGGCGGCCCTCGACGAGCTGGTGGACGTCGTACCCTTGTCCGATTCTGAAATCCATCGATTCAAACCTTCGTTGAGTGTGAGTCAGGCGTTCGCGGAAAGGACCGCGCCCGCGAGCGCGAAATCTTCCGGATAGGTCACCTTGAAGTTGCGCAAGCTGCCCTGAACTAGTTTCGGCGAGTGCCCGAGCCATTCGACGGCGCTCGCTTCGTCCGTCAGATCGTGGCCGTCGTGACGCGCACGCTCGATCGCTTCGCGCAGCATGCCGAGCCGGAACATCTGCGGCGTCTGCGCCTGCCAGAGCCCGTCGCGCGATTCCGTGCGTGCGATGCGCGTCTCGCTTTCACCAGCAACGGACGGCACGTCGGGCATGTTCGGTGCGACGCGCTTGAGCGTATCCGCGAGCGGCAGTGCGAGAATGCCGCCGACCGTATCATCGCGCAGTTCCGCGACAAGTTTGCGAATCAGCTCCGGCGTGATGCCGGGCCGCGCGGCGTCGTGCACGAGCACCCAGTCGTTCTCGCGCGCGCCGAATTTCGCGAGCGCGAGCAGCCCGTTGTACACCGACGCCTGCCGCGAGGCGCCGCCGCAGCGCTCGACCGCGAAGCGCAGCCCGGCGAAGCGGCGGGCGTCGAAATGATGGTCGTCCGGTGCGAGCACGACGAGTGTCTGCGAGAATTCGGAGCACGCGTCGAACGCCGCAAGCGAGTACGCGAGCATCGGACGGCCCGCGACAGTCTGGTATTGCTTCGGCATCGGCGCACCGGAACGGCTGCCGGTTCCGGCGCAGGGAATCAGTGAAAACAGGCGCGAAGTCACGGGCGAATAATGTGGGCAAGTCAAAGTTGAAGCCCGGATTTTATAATAGGTCTTTCGCGATCACGTCCCGCGCGCGGTAATCGACTCTCCGAACCCGCGTTTGCCGGACGGCTCCATGCACACTCTATGCCTTCCAAAGCCGTCAACGCGCAGTCCAGTTCTCCCATCGCGCTCGTGAAGCCGGGCCAGCGCTTCGTCTTCGACGGGGCCTCCGGCTCCGCCGATGCGCTCGCCATCGCGCGCTATCACACCGCGTATCGCGAGAGCGTGCCGCTCCTGACGGTCCTGACCGCGGGCGCCGTCGATGCGCAGCGCCTCGCCGCCGAAATCCCCTTCTTCGCGCCGGACGCGCGCGTGCGGCTTCTGCCGGACTGGGAAACGCTGCCGTACGACACGTTCTCGCCGCACCAGGATCTCGTGTCCGAGCGTCTCGCCACGCTGCACGACCTCGGCGAAGGCCGCTGCGACATTCTGATCGTGCCCGCGACGACGGCGCTTTACCGCATGCCGCCCGCCTCGTTTCTCGCGGCCTACACGTTCTCGTTCACGCAGGGCGAGCGCCTGAACGAAGCCAAGCTCAAGGCGCAATTGACGCTCGCGGGCTACGAGCACGTGAGTCAGGTCGTGCGGCCGGGCGAATACTGCGTGCGCGGCTCGCTCATCGACCTGTATCCGATGGGCTCGGCGCTGCCCTATCGCATCGATCTGTTCGACGATCAGGTGGACTCCATCCGCGCGTTCGATCCCGACACGCAGCGCAGCCTCTACCCCGTGCGCGACGTGCGTCTGCTGCCGGGCCGCGAGTTTCCGTTCGACGAAGCCGCGCGCACCGCCTTCCGCAGCCGCTGGCGCGAGGTCTTCGAGGGCGATCCGAGCCGCTCGCAGATTTACAAGGACATCGGCATCGGCGTGCCGTCGGCGGGCATCGAATATTATCTGCCGCTCTTTTTCGACGAAACCGCCACCCTCTTCCACTATCTGCCGGAAGGCTCGCAGCTCGCGTTCGTCGGCGACATGGATGCGGCGATCAAGCGCTTCACGAACGACACGAAGCAGCGCTTCGACTTTCTCTCGCACGACCGCGAGCGGCCCTTGCTCGAACCGCGCCGGCTCTTTCTGAGCGACGACGATTTCTTCACGTTCGCGAAGCCCTTCGCCCAGCTGAAATTCCCGAGCACGCCGGAAGGCGGCTGGGCGGTACCGCTGCCGGGTCTCGCCCTCGACCGTCACGCCGACGAACCCTTGCTCGCGCTGCGCCATTATCTGGAGCAGACGGAGAACCGCGTGATGCTCGTCGCGGAATCGGCGGGACGGCGTGAAACAATGCAGCAACTGCTCGCGGACAACGGCCTGCGCGGCGAGTTGCGCGACACGTTCCAGGAGTGGCTCACGAGCGACGCCAGATTCACGCTCGGCATCGCGCCGCTGGCGAACGGCTTCGCGCTGCCCGCGGAGAAGCTGTCGATCATCACCGAGACGGAGCTTTACGGGCCGCTCGCGCGCCGCGCGGGACGGCGTCGCCAGGAGCAGGCGAGCAACGTCGATTCGATGGTCCGCGATCTCGCCGAGCTGAAGGTCGGCGATCCCGTCGTCCATGCGCAGCACGGCATCGGTCGCTACATGGGCCTCGTGTCGATGGATCTGGGCGAAGGCGAGACCGAATTCCTGCATCTCGAGTACCAGAACGAATCGAAGCTGTATGTGCCGGTCGCGCAATTGCATGTGATCTCGCGCTACAGCGGCGCGGACCCGGAGAGCGCGCCTCTGCACACGCTCGGTTCCGGCCAGTGGGAAAAGGCCAAGCGCAAGGCCGCGCAGCAAATCCGCGATACGGCGGCGGAACTCCTCAACCTCTACGCGCGCCGCGCCGCGCGCGAGGGCTACGCGTTCAAGCTCGAACCGCGCGATTACGTGAAGTTCGCGGAAAGCTTCGGCTTCGAGGAAACGCCCGATCAGGCGGCAGCGATCGCGGCGGTGATCGGCGACATGACGAGCGGCAAGCCGATGGACCGTCTCGTGTGCGGCGACGTCGGCTTCGGCAAGACGGAAGTCGCGCTGCGCGCCGCGTTCATCGCGGTGATGGCGGGCAAGCAGGTCGCGATTCTTTCGCCCACTACGCTGCTCGCCGAGCAGCACACGCAGACCTTCACCGACCGCTTCGCCGACTGGCCCGTGCGGATCGCGGAGCTGTCGCGCTTCAAGACCGGCAAGGAAGTATCGACGGCAGTGCAGCAGATCAACGACGGCTCGGTCGATATCGTCATCGGCACGCACAAGCTCTTGTCGGGCGATGTGAAGTTCAAGCGGCTCGGGCTCGTGATCATCGACGAGGAACACCGCTTCGGCGTGCGGCAGAAGGAAGCGCTGAAGGCGTTGCGCGCCGAGGTCGATGTGCTCACGCTCACCGCGACGCCGATTCCGCGCACGCTCGGCATGGCGCTCGAAGGCCTGCGCGATTTCTCCGTGATCGCGACTGCACCGCAGAAGCGACTCGCGATCAAGACCTTCGTGCGGCGCGAGGAAGACGGCGTGATCCGCGAGGCGATGCTGCGCGAACTCAAGCGCGGCGGACAGGTGTACTTCCTGCACAACGAGGTCGAGACGATCGAGAATCGCCGCACGATGCTCGAAGCGTTGGTGCCGGAAGCGCGCATCGCGGTGGCGCACGGACAGATGCACGAACGCGAGCTCGAACGCGTAATGCGCGATTTCGTCGGACAGCGCGCGAACGTGCTGTTGTGCACGACGATCATCGAAACGGGCATCGACGTGCCGAGCGCGAACACGATCCTCATGCATCGCTCGGACAAGTTCGGTCTCGCGCAGTTGCATCAGTTGCGCGGACGCGTGGGGCGCTCGCATCACCAGGCGTATGCGTATCTGCTGGTGCACGATCCGCAGTCGCTGACCAAGCAGGCGCAGCGCCGGCTCGAAGCGATCCAGCAAATGGAGGAGCTCGGCTCGGGCTTCTATCTCGCGATGCACGACCTCGAAATTCGCGGCACGGGCGAAGTACTCGGCGACAAGCAGTCGGGCGAGATTCACGAGATCGGCTTCCAGCTCTACACCGACATGCTGAACGACGCGGTGCGCGCGCTGAAGGAAGGCCGCGAGCCGGATCTGAACGCGCCGCTTGCCGCGACGACCGAGATCAACCTGCACGCGCCGGCGATCTTGCCCGCCGATTATTGCGGCGACGTGCAGGAGCGTTTGTCGCTGTACAAGCGGCTTGCCAACTGCGAATCGAGCGATGCCATCGACGGCATTCTCGAAGAACTCGTCGACCGTTTCGGCAAGCTGCCGCCGCAGGCGCATGCGCTCGTCGAGACGCATCGGCTGAGGCTGGCCGCGAAGCCGCTCGGCATCTCGAAGATCGATGCGGCCGAGCAGTCGATCTCGCTGCAGTTCATTCCGAATCCGCCCGTTGATGGGATGAAGATCATCGAGATGGTTCAGAAGCATAAGCACATCAAGCTCGCGGGGCAGGACAAGTTGCGCATCGAGGCGCGGAGTCCCGATCTTGCTGTGCGGATTTCTACGGTTAAGGAGACGCTAAGGGCGTTGGGTGGGCCGGTGAGGCAGGCTGTTGGTGTGCGGTGAGGGTTTTGGTTTCTGTGGATGGCCTGTGATCGTGTCGGTCTATTAGCACTGCCCCTCCCCGGGGCGGGGGTCACTTTCTTTGCTGCTGCAAAGAAAGTAACCAAAGAAAGCAGCTTCTCATCGCCCGC
>NZ_JARUXO010000001.1:1314022-1397753 GCF_031451275.1 Caballeronia sp. LZ029 | reverse complement strand
GGTCGGGTCCAGGCATCGAGATGCCTGAAAGTGTCAACCATGTCCCCGCGGATCTGTCAGCTATGTCCCCGGTCTATACACAGCAGCAAAGAAAGTGACCCCCGCCCCGGGGAGGGGCAGTGCTAATAGACCACCGCGAACAAGGGATCCAGCGAAACCCAAACCCCAAAAGCCCCCCGCTGCGGGCCAGCACCCCACATTTGGGCTATGATCAAACCCTACCCGCCGGAGCCAAAAAATGTCCCAAACCGCTGATGCGGCGCATCCCGAAGCTCAATCCAGCACCGAAACGCCCATTTCCCTGCCGTGGATCGAACGGCTAGTCTCCATCGACACAGTCAGCCGCAATCCGAACCTCGGCCTGATCGAAACCGTCCGCGACGAGCTGCGCCACGCTGGCATCGAAGCGACCATCACCAACGATCCGCGCGGCCAGTGGGCGAATCTCTTCGCCACGGTCCCGGCGCACGACGGCGAGACCAACGGCGGCATTGTGCTGTCGGGTCATACCGATGTCGTGCCGGTCGATGGTCAGGACTGGCAGAGCGACCCGTTCAAGCCGGAAGTCCGCGATGGCCTGCTCTACGGCCGCGGCTCGTGCGACATGAAGGGTTTCATCGGCGCGGCGCTCGCGATGCTGCCGAAAATGCAGGCGACGAAGCTCGCCAAACCCATCCACTTCGCGCTGTCCTACGACGAAGAAGTCGGCTGCGCCGGCGCGCCGCTGATGATCGGGGACCTGCAAAAGCGCGGCGTGAAACCGGACGGCTGCATCGTCGGCGAGCCGACATCCATGCGCCCGATCATCGCGCATAAAGGCATCAACACGTATCACTGCTGCGTGCGCGGGTTCGCCGCGCACTCGTCGCTGACGCCGAAGGGCCTGAATGCCATCGAGTATGCGGCGCGGCTCATCTGTCACATCCGCGATCTCGTCGACGAGTTCCGCGCGAAGGGTCCGTTCGACGAGCTCTACGACGTGCCCTTCACCACCGGTCAGACGAGCACGATCAAAGGCGGCAACGCAATCAACACCGTGCCCGCCGAATGCAACTTCGAGTTCGAGTTCCGCAATCTGCCGACGATAGATCCCGACCAGATCTTCAGGCGCATCGAGTCCTACGCGCACGACACGCTGCTGCCGAAGATGCTCAAGGAGCACGGCAACGCGGCCATCGAATTCACGAAGCTCGCGTCCGCACCAGGCCTCGACGCCACCGAGCAGGCCGCGATCACGCAGCTCGTGCGCGCGCTCACGCAGAATCAGGAGAAGCACAAGGTCGCCTACGGCACCGAAGCGGGCCTGTTCGCCAATGCCGGCGTGCCGAGCATCGTGTGCGGTCCGGGCAATATCGAGCAGGCGCACAAGGCGAACGAGTACGTGTCGCTCGAACAGCTCGTCCAGTGCGAGGCGTTCCTCGGCAAGTTCATTCACAGCATGTCCGTCGAAGCACAGGCTCGCTGACTCTTCAGAACAAAAAGCCATGTCCACTGCCACGCAGCATTCCGACAATACGATCGACGGCACGCCGATTCCGACGCTCGACGAAATCGCCGAACAGCACATGGCGCTCACGCCCTGGGTCGCGCGCACGCCCACTTTCGAACGTCACGATTTTCCGACGCTCGAAGGCACGCCGATCACGTTCAAGTTCGAACTGCTGCAGGCGAGCGGCACGTTCAAGGCGCGCGGCGCGTTCTCGAACATCCTCGCGCTTTCGGAAAGCGAACGCTCGGCGGGCGTCACCTGCGTGTCGGCGGGCAATCACGCGGTGGCCGTGGCCTACGCGGCGCAGCGCATGGGCGTGGGTGCGAAAGTCGTCATCATCAAGAGCGCGAGTCCGGCGCGCGTCGCGCTGTGCCGGCGCTTCGGCGCGGAAGTGGTGTTCGCGGAGAACGTCGCGGAGGCATTCGATGTCGTGCGACGCGTCGAAGCGGAAGAAGGACGCGTCTTCATCCATCCGTTCAACGGCTATCGCACGGTGCTCGGCACGGCGACGCTCGGCTACGAGTGGACCTCGCAAGCGCCCGATCTCGACGCCGTGATCCTGCCGATCGGCGGTGGCGGCCTCGCCGCGGGCGTATCGACGGCGATGCGTCTCGCGAATCCGTCGCTGCACGTCTTCGGCGTCGAGCCGGAAGGTTCGGACGCGATGAAGCGCAGTTTCGAAGCGAATCACACGATCAAGATGGGCGCGATGCACGGTATCGCCGATTCGCTGATGGCCCCGCACACCGAGCAGTACAGCTACGAGTTGTGCCGGCGGCATATCGATGACATCGTGACCGTGTCGGACGATGCATTGCGGCATGGCATGCTGCAACTCTTCAGCGAACTCAAGCTCGCGGTCGAACCGGCTTGCGCGGCCGCGACCGCCGCACTGCTCGGCCCGTTGCGCGAGCGTTTGCAGGGCAAGCGAGTCGGCGTGCTGTTGTGCGGCACCAATACCGATCCGGCGACCTTCGCCAAACACCTGGCGAACGCCTGAAATGCACGCGGCCCCGTACAGGGGCCGCGTTTCCATTCGTGAACTTTCTCGGCGTTACATCACGCCCGCGAGCCTTCTTCGCTCGCTACGCTGCATGAACGCATTCGCCGCGACCACACCGATCGTCACGAGCGCGATGAACAAGGTCGCGAGCGCGTTCATCTCGGGATTCAGACCCAGTCGCACCCGCGAGAACACGACGAGCGGCAGCGTTGTCGAGCCCGGGCCGGACAGGAACGCCGACAGCACGAGATCGTCGATCGACAGCGTGAACGACAGCAGCCAGCCGGCGACGAGCGCCTGCGAAATCAACGGCAGCGTGATCGAAAAGAACACGCGCAGCGGCGTCGCGCCGAGATCGAGCGCGGCTTCCTCCAGCGACGGATTCAACTCCCGCACGCGCGATTCCACGATGATCGCGACATACGAAATGCACAGCATCACGTGCCCGATCCAGATCGTGAAGAAGCCGCGATCCGGCCAGCCGATGAGCTTCGCCATTTCCACGAACAGCAGCAGCAGCGAAATGCCCTGAATGACTTCGGGAATCACGAGCGGCGCGTTGATCATGCCCGCATAGAGCGTGAAGCCCTTGAAGCGTCCCATGCGCGCCAGCACGAAACCCGCCCACGTGCCGATCACGACCGACGCGCACGCCGTAAAGAACGCGATGCGCAACGACAGCCACGCCGCGTTGATCAACTCGTCATCGGTGATGAGCGCGCGATACCACTTGAGCGACGGCTCCGTCCACACGGTGACGAGCGGCGAGTCGTTGAACGAATAGACGATGAGACTCAGGATCGGGATATACAGGAACGCAAACCCGAGGCCGAGCGCGGTGATCTGCAATGGACGGCTGGGCTTGATCATCGCTTCTCCTCCAGTTGCTTCGCCTGGAAGTGCTGGAAGAGCGCCATCGGCACGAGCAGCAGCAGAACCATCGCGCAGGTGACGGCGGACGCCATCGGCCAGTCGGCGTTGTTGAAGAACTCGTTCCACATGACGCGGCCGATCATCAGCGTGTCCGCGCCGCCGAGCAGTTCGGGAATCACGTACTCGCCCACCGCCGGAATGAACACGAGCAGACAGCCCGCGATGATGCCGTTCTTCGACAGCGGCAGCGTGATCTGCACGAACGCCTTCCACGGCTTCGCGCCGAGATCGTAGGCGGCTTCGAGCAAGGTCAGATCCATCTTCACGAGATGCGCGTAAAGCGGCATCACGAGAAACGGCAGATACGAATACACCATGCCGATATACACCGCGATATTCGTGTGATACAGCTCGATCGGCGAATGCAGCAGGCCGATCGACATCAGGAAATTATTGAGCAGGCCGTTGTTCTTGAGAATGCCGATCCACGCATATACGCGAATCAGAAACGACGTCCAGAACGGCAGCATCACCGCCATCATCAGAATGTTGCGCGACGACGGATTCGAGCGCGCGATGTAATACGCCATCGGATAGCCGATCAGGAGGCACAGCAGCGTCGACACGGCCGCGACCAGCAGCGAGTTCATGTAGGTCGCGAAGTACAGGCTGTCCTGCACGAGGAACGCGTAGTGCGCGAAGTCGAGCGCGATATGCATCACGCCTTCTTCCATCGACACGAGATCCGTGTACGGCGGAATGCCGAGCTGGCTGTCCGCGAAGCTGATCTTCACGACGAGCAGGAACGGCACGAAGAACAGCAGCAGGAGCCACAGATACGGCCCGCCGATGACGAGCGTGCGCCCCGACACGCCCATGCGCTTGAGCAGCTTCATCATGAGGTCAGCACCACGCCCGCGGACGCGCTCCAGCGCACGTAGACTTCGTCGTCGAAGGTGGGCGAATCGATCTCGCCGATCGCGAGGCTCGACAGGTTCGCGACCACGACCTTGCCCGAATCGAGCGTCACGTGATAAAGCGTGTAGCCGCCCATGTACGCGATGTTCGTCACCCTGCCGCGACCCCAGTTGTACGTGCCTTCGGGCGGCTTGCGCGTGAGCGCGATGCGTTCGGGGCGCACGGAGATTGTCACCGGCATGCCGAGCGGCCCGGTGATGCCGTGGCTCACATAAAGACGCACGGGCAAGTCTTGCGATTCGACGAAGACGTGATCCGGCTCGTCTTCCACGACATTGCCATCGAACAGATTGGTCGAGCCGATGAACTGCGCCGAGAAGCGCGTGTTCGGATATTCGTAGACTTCGTGCGGCGTGCCGAGCTGCACGATCTGCCCTTCGCTCATCACGGCGAGGCGATTGGCCATCGTCATCGCCTCTTCCTGATCGTGCGTCACCATGATGCAGGTGACGCCGACCTGATCGAGAATGTTGACGAGCTCGATCTGCGTGCGCTGGCGGATTTGTTTGTCGAGCGCGGACATCGGCTCGTCGAGCAGGAGAAGCTTCGGGCGCTTCACGAGACTGCGCGCGAGCGCGACGCGCTGCTGCTGGCCGCCCGACAACTGATGCGGCTTGCGCTTCGCGAACTTTCCCATCTGCACGAGTTCGAGCGCGTTGTTCACGCGGTCTTTCAGCTCGCCGCCCTTCACGCCTTCCTGCTTCAGCCCGAACGCGACGTTCGATTCCACGCTCATGTGCGGAAAGAGCGCGTAGGACTGGAACATCATGTTCACCGGCCGGTTATACGGCGGCATCTTCGCGAGGTCTTCGCCATCGATCAGGATCTGCCCTTCGGTCACCGACTCCAGCCCGGCGAGCATGCGCAAAAGCGTCGACTTGCCGCAGCCCGAGCTGCCGAGCAGCGCGAACAGCTCGCCCTTCTTCACCGACAGGTTGACGCCCCGCACGGCCGTCGTCTCGCCGAATTTCTTCACGACGTCGACGATCTGCACGAAGTTCTCGTCCGTGCCCTGGGCCGATGGAGAAATGCCCGGCTCGCGCCGGCCGGAATTAGGCGCTGCCTTCAACGCGCTCGACTGCTCACTCATGATTGCCTGTTCGACTCCCTGCTTCCAAGCGATGCGATCACGAACAAAGCCCCCGGAGGTCCAGGGGCTTCGTCGATTCAAAAGAATAACCGGCTTTTGGAATTCATCGGCCGGACTTGAATTCCGTCCAGAGCCGCGTCTGCAGGCGCTGGATTTCAGGCGGCAGCGGCTTCAGCAGGAACAGCGTCTTGATGACGTCCTGCGGCGGATACACGGCCGGATCGTTCGCGACGTCCTTGTCCACGTACTTGCGCGCTTCCAGATTCGCGCTCGGGTAGTAGACCGCGTTCGTGATCGCGGCGTGAACCTGCGGCGTCTCGATGTAGTTCATCCACTCGTGCGCGGCGTCCTTGTTCTTCGCGTCCTTCGGGATCGCCATCACGTCGAACCATACGGGCGCGCCGCCCTTCGGAATGTAGTACTCGATCTTGAACGGCTTCTTCGCCTCGACCGCGCGATGCTTCGCGATCACGACATCGCCCGACCAGCCGTAGGTGAAGCAGATATCGCCGCCGACCATGTCGTTGATGTAGCCCGACGAGTTGAACTGCGTGATGTACGGGCGGATCTTCTTCATCATCGCGAGCGCTTCGCGATAATCGGCCGGATTCGTGCTCATCGGATCCTTGCCGATGTAATGCAGCGCCGCCGCGAACATCTGGTCCGGTGCGTCGAGCACCGAGACGCCGCACGCCTTCAGCTTCGAGATGTTCTCGGGCTTGAAGAGGATGTCCCAGTTGTTCAGCTCGGCGTTCGGCCCGAGAATCTGCTTGGCCTTGTCGACGTTGTAGCCGAGGCCCGTCGTGCCGTAAGCCCAGGGCACCACGTACTTGTTGCCCGGATCGGCGCCCTCGACGAGCTTCATCAGGTCGGGATCGAGATACTTCAGGTTCGGCAGCTTCGACTTGTCGAGCGGCATGAAGATATTCGCGGCAATCTGCTTGCCCGCGTAATTGCTCGTCGGCACCACGATGTCATAGCCCGAACGGCCGGTGAGCAGCTTGGCCTGAAGGGTGTCGTCGCTGTCGTAGTTGTCGTACTTCACCTTGATGCCGGTCTGCTTGGTGAAGTTGGGAATCGTGTCCTTCGCGATATAGTCGGACCAGTTGTACACATTCAACTGCGTGTCCTTCGCGGATGCCGCGAGCGGAGTCAGCATCGCGACGCATGCCAGTGCGCCTGCCAGCTTGGCCGTGCGGCCCGCCAGTTTCTGGTTCATTTCGATTCTCCCTTGTTCCGACTTGTCACGGTGTCGCGCCGCGCCGGCCCGGCGTATCGTCTCATCGCCCGATCTGGCCGCGACTCCCTTAAAACCCCGAAAACTACCATTAAACGCATGCCCGACAAAAAATAAAAAGTCGCGTGTCGCGCAAAATGTACACGCCCTTGCGCGGTGCGGCGACAGTCTTGCCAGGCGGGCTTCTCGACGGCTTCGCGCGATGCGCGACCGGCAGGAAAGAGCGCGCATTTTAGCCCTTAATCGGCCCCGGCGGCACCTGATAAGACCACACTCGTCAAAAGGGGACGCGATCGCGTAAGCCCGATGCAATGTCATTATTCGCAATCGGCCTCCGGCGTCCCGTGAATGGGCGCCCGCGCCTGACGAATAGCCAGCGGAACAGTTGTTGCGAGCCAATTCGACGTGCGCCGCGAAGTGCGGCGTCTTCTGAACCGGCAACGCACGCGCATACGACTGGATCGACGCCGCCGTTGCATCGCTATTCGAGGCCGCTTTCCGCATGAACACCAATCCGTCCGTGCTCGCCCAGCTTTCCGCCGCGCCGTCCGACGCGCCGTCGCCCGCGGCGAGCCGCGAGGACCGCCGACGGGACCCGCGCCCGCACGGACGCTGGTATTCGTTCGCGGGCGCGGGCGCGCTCGTCGCCGTGGGCTACATGGACCCCGGCAACTGGGCGACGGCGCTCGCGAGCGGCGCGCGCTACGGCTACTCGCTGCTTTTCGTCGTGCTGCTCGCGAGCCTGATGGGCATGCTGCTGCAATGGATCGCGTCGCGCGTGGGTGTCGTGACCGGGCGCGATCTCGCGCAACTCTGCCGCGAGCGCTACAGCCGGCGCACGACGCTCGTGCTGTGGATCGCGTGCGAAATCGCGATCATCGCGTGCGATGTCGCGGAGGTCGTCGGCAGTGCGGTCGCGCTGCAGTTGCTCTTCGGCTTCTCGCTGACCGTGGGCGTGCTGATCTCGGCGGTCGCGACGTTCGCGATGCTTGCGCTGCAAAGCCGCGGCCGGCGCCCGTTGCAACGCGTCGTGACCGCGCTGATCTTCTTCGTGAGCTTCTGTTTCGTGGTCGAACTCGCGCTCGCGCACCCGGTCTGGGGCGACGCGATGCGCGGGCTCGCGCCGTCGGGCAAGTTGCTGCGCGATGCGGGCATGCTCTGGCTCGCGGCGGGCGTGCTCGGCGCGACGGTGATGCCGCACAACCTCTATCTGCACTCGGCGCTCGTCAAGGACCACGCGGACCCCCGCGACGACGCGGCCATCGGGCGGGCGCTGCGCGGCGTGAACATCGACACGTTCGGCGCGCTCGGGCTCGCGTTCATCGTCAACGCGTCGCTGCTGGTGGTCGCGGCGGCCGTGTTCCACGCGACCGGCCATACGGACGTCGACGATCTCGCCGATGCGCACCGGCTCATCGAGCCGCTCGTCGGCAGCCATTGGGCGGGCGTCGTGTTCGCCGCCGCCCTGCTCGCCTGCGGCCTGAACGCGACGGTGACCGGCACGCTCGCCGGCCAGGCGGTCATGGAAGGCTTCTTGCGGCTGAAGATGGCGCGCTGGGCGCGGGCGCTGCTGACGCGCGGTCTCGCGATCGGCCCGGCGCTCGTCGCGGTGGCGAGCTTCGGGCAGCACGGCTCGAACGCGCTGCTCGTCGCGACACAGGTCGTGCTGAGCCTGCAATTGCCGCTCGCGGTGATTCCGCTCGTGCGCTTCGCCTCCGATGCAGGGCTGATGGGCCGCTGGCGCGTCGCCCGCGTGCCGCTCGCGCTCGCGTGGGCGTGCGCGGGCGTGATCGTCGCGTTGAATGGCGCGATGCTGTGGCAGGCGGTGTTTCCGGGCTGAGCTTTCCGATTTCGTTTCGATTCGGGATCGTGACGCGGCTCGCGTTGTCAGACCGTCCTGGCGCCCGCCTCCGCACAAAAAACAGGACACAAACCATATGGCTCAAGGCCCACGATCGATTTCCTTTTCCGTCCGCGCACGCTCGCTCGCACTTCTTTTCGCCGCCATCGGCGCAAGCGGCGCGGCTCACGCGACCGTCGCGGTGCTTCAGCCCGCACGCGAAGCAGCCGCCTCGCAGCCGCTCGAACTGACGCTCCTCTACACCGACGATGACGCAACGCCGCTCACCGTCGACGTGCCCAAACAATTGACCGTGAATCTGACGAACGGCGATCTGCCGCCCGCGCCGCTCACGCTCGAACGCGATCCCGGGGTGCCGGACCGTCTGCGGCTCGCGCCGGGCCAATATCGCCGCGTGCGCTTTACCGCGCCCTGGCCGGAGTCGGCGCGCGGTACGGTGAAGATCGATCCCGTCGGCTTCGATGCATCGCCGATGCTCGTCACGATCAATCGAAGCGACACGCAGACGCAAGTCGCGGCGGCCGAGCGTCGCGAGGCCCAGGCGACGACACCCGCGCAGCTCGCGAGCGCCAGCGCCGCCGCCAACACCGCCGCCGTGCCGACGACCACCACCGACACGATGCTCTCCGGCCGCCTCTCCACCTTCGAGCCGATGTACTTCGCGGACGGCGAGAACGGCGACAACCTCGCGAAATTCCAATTCAGCTTCAAATATCGCCTGCATCTGCCCGACGACCCGCGCTCGCGCGGCTTGCTGGACAACCTCTACTTCGGTTACACGCAGACGGCGATATGGAATCTCTCCGCCGAGTCCGTGCCGTTCCGCGACATCAGCTTTCAGCCGCAACTGTTCTACTACGTGGAGGACACTGGCTGGAAGAGCGCGCTCTTCACGCGCATGGGCGTGTCGGCGGGTTTCGGACACGAGTCGAACGGCAGGAGCGGCGACGATTCGCGCTCGATCAACATCGCGTTCGTGCGCCCGACCTGGGATTTCGGCGATCTGAACAGCAACCACCTGACGCTGTCGCCGAAGTTCTATTACTACCTGTCGAAGTCGGGCAACGAGGACATCGCAGATTATCGCGGCTATGTCGATTTTCTCGTGAAATACGGCAGCCCGGACGGATGGCAGCTCGCCACGACACTGCGCAAAGGTACGAAGCACTGGTACGGCAGCGTCGATTCGCAGCTCACATATCCGCTCGCGAAGCTGATCGGCAGCGCATGGGGCGGCTACCTGTTCGTGAGCTATTTCAACGGCTACGGCGAGGACATCCTCGATTACAACCAGCGACATCACTGGATCGCGCGGATAGGCTACAGTATCGCGCGTTGAGTTTTTTTACGAATTTGAACGCCGCGTTGTCGCCCTCTTTTCCGGCGATGATGCGGTCACGAGTCAGCCAATGTCTTCGAATCTTCACGACCTGCCCGACAGCCCCTGTATCGGCGTGTGCTCCACGCTTTTCGACGAAGTCTGCAAAGGCTGCGGCCGCACCGCGGGCGAGGTGTCCAACTGGGTTTTCCTCTCCGACGAGGAGAAACGCGCGATCTGGACGCGCATCACGAGCGAAGGCACGGCGATGCGGTTTCGCAACGACAGGCTCTGAGCCCAATGAAAAACGGCCCGCTCTTTCGAGACGGGCCGCTTTCATGCGTGCGTAATCAGGGAGATTACTGAATCCCCTGGCTCGACAGGAAATCCTCGTAATTCCCGCCGAAATCGCGCAGCGTGCCATCGGTTTTTACTTCGATGATCCGGTTCGCCAGTCCGCTCACGAACTCGCGGTCGTGCGACACGAAGATCAGCGTGCCTTCGAACTTGTCCAGCGCGATCTGCAGCGATTCGATGGATTCCATGTCCATGTGGTTGGTCGGCTCGTCCATCATCAGGACGTTGTGACGGCCGAGCATCAGCTTGCCCCAGATCATGCGGCCCTTCTCGCCGCCCGAGAGCACCTTCACGTTTTTCTTGATGTCGTCCGCGTTGAACAGCAGGCGGCCGAGCGTGCCGCGCATCATCTGCTCGTCGTCGCCTTCCTTGCGGTACTGGTCGATCCACTCGGTGAGCGTCTCGTCCTTCGGAAACTCTTCGTACGTGTCCTGCGGCATGTAGCCGACGTTTGCGTTCTCCGCCCACTTCACGGTGCCGTGATCGAGATCCAGCGCGCCCTTGAGCGACTTGAGCAGCGTGGTCTTGCCCGCGCCGTTCTCGCCGATGATCGCGATGCGCTCGCCCGGCTGCACGGAGAGGGAGAAGTTCTGGAAGATCGTCCGGTCGTACTTCTTGGTCAGATCCTCGGCCACGACCGCGATGTTATGCAGCTTCTTCTCGAACTCGAAGCGGATGAACGGATTCTGACGCGACGACGGCTTGAATTCTTCGATCTTGATCTTGTCGATCATCTTCAGGCGGCTGGTCGCCTGACGCGCCTTCGACTTGTTCGCCGAGAAGCGGCGCACGAAATCCTGCAGATCGGCCACGCGGTCCTTCGCCTTCTGGTTCGCCGCCTGCTGGCGCTCGCGCGCCTGCGTCGATGCGAGCATGTAGTCGTCGTAGTTGCCCGGCCAGACCTTCAGCGTGCCGTAGTCCATGTCCGCCATGTGGGTGCAGACCTGGTTCAGGAAGTGTCGATCGTGCGAGATGATAATCATCGTCGAGTTGTACTGGTTGAGCACGTCTTCCAGCCAGCGGATCGAGTTGATGTCGAGGTTGTTGGTCGGCTCGTCAAGCAGCAGCACGTCGGGTTTCGAGAACAGCGCCTGCGCGAGCAGCACGCGCAGCTTCCAGCCCGGCGCGACGTTGCTCATCGGGCCGTTGTGATCGTTGATATTGATGCCGATGCCGAGCAGCAGCTCGCCCGCGCGCGCTTCGGCCGTGTAGCCGTCGTATTCGGCGAATTTGGCTTCGAGTTCGGCGGCGCGCATGTAGTCGTCGTCGGTGGCGTCCGGGTTCGCGTAGATCGCGTCGCGCTCGGTCATCGCGGCCCACATTTCCGTGTGGCCCATCATCACGACGTCGAGCACGCGCATGTCTTCATACGCGAATTGATCCTGGCGCAGTTTACCGAGACGGACGTTCGGCTCCAGCATGACGTTGCCCGCACTCGGCTCCAGATCGCCGCCCAGGATCTTCATGAAGGTCGACTTGCCGCAGCCGTTGGCGCCGATCAAGCCATAGCGGTTTCCTTCGCCGAACTTGACCGAGATGTTCTCGAAGAGGGGCTTGGGCCCGAATTGCATGGTGATATTGGCGGTAGACAGCACGGCGCGTCCTTTTGAATGGGGTACGACGAAAAACCTAAGATTTTAGCAGCTTTTGGCGGGATTTAACGGGGTTCGAGGCTGGGAGCCCGCGTTTGCCGCGCATCGAATGAAAAAGGGCGCGGTCCAGACTGGCCGCGCCCCGTGCGTCTTCGCGAAAAATCCGCACGAGGCGGATGCGCCTCCCCGATCAGGTGCGCTCGGCGATGAAAGCCTTCACCACGCCCGCATCCGCAGGAACGATATCGAACCTTTGTGGCAGTTTTTCAAGTCCCGCGAACGCCGACGGCCGCTCCGGCTCGCGATTGAGCGCCTCGCGGATTGTCTCGCCGAACTTGATCGGCTGGGCGGTTTCAAGGACGATCATCGGCACGCCCGGCTTCAGGTTCTCGCGTGCGACCTTCACGCCATCGGCGGTATGGGTGTCGATCATCGTCTGATAGCGCTCGTACACGTCGCGGATGGTTTTCACGCGGTCGTCGTGATCGCTCTTGCCCGACACGAAGCCGAATTCCCGCACGCGCGCGAAATCGCCGCTCGCCGCGAGGTCGAAGCCGCCCTTCTCCTCGACATCGCGGAACAGTTGCAGCACGCGCGCCGGATCGCGGCCGAGCAGGTCGTACACGAAGCGCTCGAAGTTCGACGCCTTCGAAATATCCATGCTCGGCGACGTCGTGTGATACGTCTCCGCCGCGCCGCGCACGCGATACACGCCCGACTTGAAGAACTCGTCGAGCACGTCGTTCTCGTTGGTCGCGACGACGAGCTGATCGATCGGCAAGCCCATCATGCGCGCGATATGTCCCGCGCACACATTGCCGAAATTGCCCGACGGCACCGTGAACGACACGCGCTCGTCGTTGCTCTTCGTCGCGGCGAAATAGCCCTTGAAGTAGTACACGACCTGCGCGACGACACGCGCCCAGTTGATCGAATTGACCGTGCCGATCTTGTGCTTCGCCTTGTACGCGTGATCGTTCGATACGGCCTTCACGATGTCCTGGCAGTTGTCGAAGTTGCCCTCGACAGCCAGATTGAAGATGTTCGGGTCTTGCAGCGAGAACATCTGCGCGGTCTGGAACGCGCTCATCTTCTTGTGCGGCGACAGCATGAACACGCGCACGCCGCTCTTGCCGCGCATTGCGTATTCGGCGGCGCTGCCGGTATCGCCCGAGGTCGCGCCGAGGATGTTCAGCGTCTCGCCGTGCTTCGCCAGCGCGTACTCGAAGAGATTGCCGAGCAGTTGCATCGCCATGTCCTTGAAGGCGAGCGTCGGGCCGTTCGAGAGTTCCAGCAGCGACAGCGTCGTGCCGTTTTCCTCGCCGAGCGTCTTGAGCGGCGTGATCTGCGCGGCGCTCTCTTCGTGGCGCACGTTGCTATACACCTGCGCGGTGTAGGTCTTGCGCGTGAGCGAGCGCAGGTCGTCGGCGGGAATGTCGTCGCTGAACTTCGACAGCACTTCGAATGCGAGGTCCGCATACGACAGCGTGCGCCAGCGCGCGAGTTCATCGGCCGATAAGCGCGGATATTGCGCCGGCAGATACAGCCCTCCGTCTTTCGCCAGGCCGCCGAGAAGAATGTCCGAAAACGTGTGGCGCTCGTTGCTGCCGGCGCCGCGCGTCGAAATGTAGTTCATCGTGCTTGCCCTTAGTTGAGCGCTTCCATGCGCAGCTTCGTCACCTTCGATACGACCGTGGACAGCGCTTCGATCTCCGCGATCGCCGCGTTCACGTTCTTCTCCACCGTTTCGTGCGTGATGAGGATGATGTCGGTTTCGCCCTTGTTCGCGCCGTCGACTTCTTCCGATTCCTTCTGCAGCAATGCGTCGATGGAGATGGCCTTGTCCGCGAGAATGCGCGTGATGTTCGCGAGCACGCCCGTTACGTCGGCGACGCGCAGGCGCAGGTAATAGCCGCTCGTGACTTCGTCGATCGGCAGGATCGGCGTATTCGAAAGGCTATCCGGCTGGAACGCCAGATGCGGCACGCGATGCTCCGGATCGGCCGTGTGCAGGCGCGTCACATCGACGAGATCGGCGACCACGGCGGACGCGGTCGGCTCCGCGCCCGCGCCCTTGCCGTAGTACAGCGTGGTGCCGACCGCATCGCCATGCGCGACGACCGCGTTCATCGCGCCTTCGACGTTCGCGAGCAGGCGTTTGGCGGGAATCAGCGTCGGATGCGTGCGCAATTCGATGCCCTTCTCCGTGCGCCGCGCGATGCCGAGCAGCTTGATGCGATAGCCGAGATCCTCCGCGTAGCGAATGTCGATGGCCGCCAGCTTGCTGATGCCTTCCACATACGCGCGATCGAACTGCACCGGCACGCCGAACGCGATCGCGCTCATGATCGTGACCTTGTGCGCGGCATCGACGCCTTCGATATCGAAGGTCGGATCGGCTTCGGCGTAACCGAGTTCCTGCGCGGCCTTCAGCGCGGTCGCGAAGTCGAGGCCGCGGTCGCGCATCTCCGACAGAATGTAGTTCGTCGTGCCGTTGATGATGCCCGCGATGTACTCGATGCGATTCGCCGTCAGCCCTTCGCGCAGCGCCTTGATGATCGGAATGCCGCCCGCCACCGCTGCCTCGAACGCGACCATCACGCCCTTCGCGCGCGCGGCTTCGAAAATCTCCGTGCCGTGCACCGCGAGCAGCGCCTTGTTGGCCGTCACGACATGCTTGCCGTTGGCGATCGCGCGCAGCACCAGCTCGCGCGCGAAGCCCGTGCCGCCGATCATTTCGCACACGATATCGATGGAAGGATCGTCGACGACCGCGCCAAAGTCGTCCGTCACCGCGATGCCTTCCTGCTTCGCGGCCTCGGCCTTCGCCGGCGTGCGCACCGCGACGCGCGCGATTTCGATGCCGCGTCCGGCGCGTCGTTTGATTTCTTCCTGGTTACGGCGCAGCACCGTGAAGGTGCCGCTGCCGACCGTGCCGAAGCCCAAGAGTCCTACTTTGATCGGTTCCATGCAGGGCGAGTCTTTAAAAGAGAGATTAAGCGGAATGTCGTTTGCGATAGCCGTCGAGGAAGCGCGCGATGCGGTTGATCGAATCCGCGAGATCGTCGACGTTCGGCAGGAAGACCACGCGGAAGTGATCCGGTGTCGGCCAGTTGAAGCCCGTGCCCTGCACCAGCAGCACACGCTCCTCGAGCAGCAGGTCCGTGATGAACTGCTGGTCGTCCTGGATCGGGTACATCTTCGGATCGAGCTTCGGGAACATGTAGAGCGCGGCCTGCGGCTTCACGCAGCTCACGCCCGGAATGGCCGTGAGCATGTCGTAGGCGAGCTCGCGCTGTTTGTAGAGGCGTCCGCCCGGCACGATCAGGTCGTTGATGCTCTGATAGCCGCCGAGCGCGGTCTGGATCGCGTACTGGCCGGGCACGTTCGGGCACAGGCGCATCGACGCGAGAATGCCCAGGCCTTCCAGATAATCCTTCGCGCGGCGGCGGTTCTCTTCGATCAGCCCGGAAATCGCCATCCAGCCCGCGCGATAACCGCACGAACGGTAGCTCTTCGACAGGCTGTTGAACGTGACCGTGATCACATCCTCGGACAGCGCGGCCATCGACGTATGCGTTTCGCCGTCGTAGACGATCTTGTCGTAGACCTCGTCCGCGAAAATGATCAGGCCGTGTTCGCGCGCGATGCCGATCAGTTCGCGCAGCAGCTCGTCCGAGTACAGCGCGCCCGTCGGATTATTCGGGTTGATGACGACGAGCGCCTTGGTGTTCGGCGTGATTTTCGCGCGGATGTCGTCGAGATCGGGCATCCAGCCGTTGCTCTCGTCGCACATATAGTGGCGCGGCGTCCCCGACGACAGGCTCACGGCGGCCGTCCACAGCGGATAGTCCGGCGCGGGCAGCAGCACTTCGTCGCCGTCGTTCAGGAGCGCCTGCATCGCCATCACGATCAGCTCGGACGCACCGTTGCCGATGTAGATATCGTCCAGCTCGACGCCCGTCACGCCCTTTTGCTGCGTGTAATGCATGATCGCCTTGCGCGCGGCGAACACACCCTTCGAATCCGAATAGCCCGACGAACCCGGCAAATTGCGGATCATGTCCTGAATGATCTCGTCCGGCGCCTCGAAACCGAACGGCGCCAGATTGCCGATGTTCAGCTTGATGATGCGGTGGCCTTCCTCTTCGAGGCGCTTCGCGTGTTCGAGCACGGGCCCGCGAATGTCGTAGCAGACGTTTTGCAGCTTGTTGGATTTGAGAATCGGTTTCACGGCTGGCGCTCTGGGTCTGGGTGTTGATGCGGACTGGTTGTTCTGATGTCGCTCAGGTGCTGCTCGGCATTCGGGCGGACAGCCTCGCGCGCGGACAGCGGACGGGCGTTGCGATGAAAACCGAGCTTGATGCCGAAGGCGGCTCGCCCGGACGACTCGCGCGTTCCCGAGCGCCGAACGATGCATTTTAGACGCCGCGCCAGGTAGGGCATGGGCGATGCGGACCGGATTGCGTGTCGGAGGCGGCTTGTGGCGGCACGCGAGCGCAACGGAATGGCGCACGAGCAAGCCCGGCAGCCGAAAAGTTATAATTTACTGATTATGGCCCAGTTCCGCAATGCACCAAAGGAACGCGTCTTACCAGTCCTTCGCTGTCGCCGCAGACCCTGGGCCGTCATCCTTTCTCTTGCCGGATCATCGTTTTGAAACTGCACCAGGAATCCAACAAGGCGCTCAATACCATCACGAGCTACGGCGACGGTTTCGTGGCGATCAATCTCGAAAGACACGAAGGCAGTGTGATCGTCATGCCCGAGACGCCTGTCATGGCGTGGCCGGTGTCGTCGTTCGAGGCGCTCACGTCCGAACATTTCGATGCGCTCGTCCAGGCGGCGCCGGAAGTCGTCATCTTCGGCAGCGGGTCGCGGCTGCGCTTTCCGCACCCGCGGCTCACGGCTCAACTGGCGAAACGACGCATCGGCGTCGAGACGATGGATTTCGGCGCGGCGTGCCGCACCTACAACATTCTGATGTCCGAGGGCCGGCGCGTGGCCGCCGCGCTCCTGATCGAAGGCTGAGGAAAGCCTAAGGAAATGCTAAGGAAGCGGTGGCAGACTTCCGCCGCTCATCCGACACCGGCGCGCGCCCGCGCCCGCCGCGTATCGAATTTAAAGAATGCGGGCCGGCTGTGCGCTACACTCCCGCCCGGCGTTGGTGTTCGGCGGGCATTCGGCGGAGTCGCTTCGGACGTCGCGCGCCGCAACTCGCGAACTCACAGCGAAAATGCGTGCCTGAGCATGCGCCTGGTGTAGTTTCACGCAGCCCGCAATCATCGCCCATTTCGTTTCACTAGCGCCGCGCATCGCGGCATCGGACAGGTCGACTTCATGAACGATACGCCTTCCCGGCTACCGCTCACGCGTCTTTCGCTCATTCTTCTCGTACTCGCGCTCGCGATCATCTGGTTCGCGCCGCTTGGCTATCGTCATCTCGTACCGAGCGACGAAGGCCGTTACGCCGAAATGGCGCGCGAGATGTTCGTGACCGGCGACTGGATCACGCCGCGCTACAACGGCTACAAATATTTCGAAAAGCCGCCGCTGCAAACCTGGGCGAACGCGCTCTCGTTCGCGTGGTTCGGCATCGGCGAATGGCAGGCGCGGCTCTATACGGCGCTTATGGGTTTCGCGGGCGTGCTGCTCATCGGCTACACCGGCACGCGCGTATTCAACGCGATGACGGGCTTCGCCGCCGCGGTCATCCTCGCGACCTGCCCGTACTGGAACCTGATGGGCCACTTCAACACGCTCGACATGGGCCTGTCGTTCTGGATGCAACTGACGCTCTGCGCGCTGCTGCTCGCCCAGCGCCCCGGCCTGCCGACGCGTGAAGTACGTTTATGGATGTGGCTCTGCTGGGCCGCGATGGGCGCCGCCGTGCTGTCCAAGGGACTGGTCGGCCTGATCCTGCCGGGCGCGGTTCTCGTGCTGTACTCGCTCGTCTCGCGGGACTGGGCGCTCTGGAGACGGCTCTATATCGGCAGCGGGCTGATCGTGTTCCTGATCGTGACCGGCCCGTGGTTCGCGCTCGTCCAGATGAAGAACCCGGAGTTCTTCAACTTCTTTTTCATCGTTCAGCAGTTCAAGCGCTATCTGACGCCCGAGCAGAATCGTCCGGGCGCGTTCTACTACTTCGTGCCCGTGCTGATCGTCGGCTTTCTGCCGTGGCTGTCGATCACCTTTCAGAGCGTGCGTCACGGCCTCAAGACGCCGCGCCAGCCGAACGGCTTCGCGCCGGTCACGTTGCTGCTCGTCTGGACGGCGTTCATCTTCCTGTTCTTCAGCGCGTCGCACTCCAAGCTCGTTTCCTATGTGCTGCCGGTCGCGCCCGCCATCGCGCTCGTGATCGGGCTGTATCTGCCATCGCTCACGCAGGCGCGCTACCGCATGCATCTGATCGGCTACGCGGTGTTTCTCGTCGCGGCGGCATTCGGCGCGATCTTCATCGGCCGCGCGGGCAGCGCCAACACGCCGAACGTGCTGTATCGCGAGTTCCAGGTCTGGGTGTATGCGGGCCTCGCCGTTGCATTCGTCGTCACGGTGTTCGCGATCTGGCTGAACCGGCGCAGCGTGCTCGCGGGCGCGGCGGGACTGGGCGCGGCGTGGCTGCTGCTCGGCACGATCGCAGGCTCCGGCCACGACGTCTTCGGGACGCAAAGCTCGGGGGTGCCACTCGTGCCCGCCGTCAAAGCCGCGATGGCGAAGCTGCCGCCCGACACGCCGTTCTATGGGGTCGGGAAGCTCGATCACACGATGCCCTTCTACCTCGGCCATACCATGATCATGGTCGCTGAGGCCGACGAGCTGAGCTTCGGCGTGCATGCGGAACCGCAGAAATGGGTGCCGAGCATCGACGACTGGATCAAGTTGTGGGATTCGCAGCGTTACGCGCTCGCGCTGATGTCGCCGTCGCGTTACGACGAACTCAACGCGCGCCACGTGCCGATGCAACTGATCGCACGCGACGAACGCCGCGTGATCGTGGAAAAGCCGCAGCCGTGAGCCTCGTCATCCGTGTCAGCGGCGATGTTGCGCCGCACGATCGTTCGGCATTTGCCGCTGAACCGAGTATCCTTGTTCCGCATTTGAAAAACGCGCGATGAACCCGATTTCCTTTATTTGCATCGTCATCGGCGTATCGTTGAACGCGTGCGCCCAGCTTCTGCTCAAAGCCGGCGTGAATGCGGTGGGCCATTTCGACTTCACGCCCGCCAACATTCTGCCCGTCGGCTTCAAGATTGCGACGCAGTGGCCGATCATCGGTGGGCTCGCGTGTTATGTGCTGAGCGTCGTCGTGTGGATCGTCGGGCTGTCGCGCGTGGATGTATCGATCGCCTATCCGATGCTCTCGCTCGGCTACGTCGTCAACGCGTTCGCCGCGTGGTATCTGTTCGGCGAAGTGCTGTCGATGCAGCGGCTCATCGGCATCGGCATCATTCTGATCGGCGTGGTGGTGCTCGCGCGCGGCTAGTTCGTCGAATCGAAGCGTCGTGCAGACCAATTCATTTTTAAACGCATAGTCCAATGACTCAAACAACGCGGCCGTTTCTGCCTTTCGTGAAGCCCGAGATCGACGAGGAAACCATTCAGGGCGTGGTCGACGTGCTGCGCTCGGGCTGGATCACGACGGGACCGCAGAGCCAGCAGTTCGAGGCCGAACTGTCGGCGTATTTCGGCGGCCGTCCGGTGCGGGCGTTCAATTCGGGCACGTGCACGATGGAAATCGGCTTGCGCATCGCCGGCGTGGGTCCGGGCGACGAAGTCATCACCACGCCGATGACCTGGGTGTCGACCGCGAACGTGATCCTCGAAGTGGGCGCGACGCCGGTCTTCGTCGATATCGATCCGCTCACGCGCAACATCGACCTGAATCTGCTGGAACGCGCGATCACGCCGCGCACGAAGGCGATCATGCCGGTCTATCTGGCGGGCCTGCCCGTCGACATGGACAAGTTCTACGAGATCGCACGCGCCCACAAGCTGCGCGTGATCGAGGATGCCGCGCAGGCGTTCGGGTCGAGCTGGAAGGGCAAGCGCATCGGCGCGATCGGCGACATCGTGTCGTTCAGCTTTCACGCGAACAAGAACGTGACGTCGATCGAAGGCGGCGCGCTCGTGCTCAACAACGAGGACGAAGCGGAACTGGCGCGCAAGTATCGTCTGCAGGGCATCACGCGCACGGGCTTCGACGGCATGGACTGCGACGTGCTCGGCGGCAAGTACAACCTGACGGATGTGGCGGCGCGCGTCGGGCTCGGCCAGTTGCGGCAGGTCGAGCGCTTCACGGAAAAGCGCCGCGAACTCGCGCGCGCGTACTTCGACGCGTTCGAAGGCGGCGCGGCGGTCAGGCTCGGCGCCGGCCTGCCGACGAAGAATTTCACCGACAGCAACTGGCACATGTTTCAGATCGCGCTGCCGCTCGAAAAGCTCAGGCTCTCGCGCGCGGAGTTCATGGCCGAGATGAAGGAGCGCGGCATCGGCACGGGTCTGCACTACCCGGCGCTCCATCTCTTCACGCTGTATCGCGCGCGTGGCTTTAAAGAAGGCATGTTTCCGCATGCGGAGCGCTACGGCGCATCGACGGTCACGTTGCCGCTCTTCACGCTGATGAGCACGGACGATGTCGAACACGTCGTGAAATCAGTCGACGAAATCTGCGAACAGTTCGCGCACAACGGGTAACCAGCAAGGACACTCAGCCCAATATGAGTCATTTGGATTTTCCGGCGACGTCTCCCGAGCTTTCGGTGATCATCCCGGTGTACAACGAGGAAGACGGCCTCGCCGCCCTCTTCCAGCGCCTGTATCCCGCGCTCGACGCGCTCGGCACGTCGTATGAGGTGATCTTCATCAACGACGGCAGCCGCGACAAATCGGCCGCGCTGCTCGCACAGCAATTTCACGTGCGGCCGGACACCACGCGCGTGATTCTGCTCAACGGCAATTACGGCCAGCACATGGCGATTCTCGCGGGCTTCGAACAGTCGCGCGGCGAGATCGTCGTCACGCTCGATGCCGACCTGCAGAATCCGCCCGAGGAAATCGCCAAGCTCGTCAACAAAATGCGCGAGGGCTACGACTACGTCGGCACCATTCGGCAGCAGCGGCAGGACAGCCTGTGGCGCAAGAAAGCGTCGCGCGCGATGAACCGCCTGCGCGAACGCATCACGAAGATTCGCATGACCGACCAGGGCTGCATGCTGCGCGCGTACAGCCGCCATATCATCGATACGATCAACCGCTGCGGCGAGATCAACACCTTCATCCCGGCGCTCGCGTACACGTTCGCGCAGAACCCCATCGAAGTCGATGTCGCGCATGAAGAACGCTTTGCGGGCGAATCGAAGTATTCGCTCTACAGTCTCATTCGCCTGAACTTCGATCTCGTCACCGGCTTCTCGGTGGTGCCGCTGCAATGGCTGTCGTTCATCGGCGTGATCCTGTCGGTCGGCTCGGCGGGTCTCTTCCTGCTGCTGTTGATTCGTCGCTTCATGTTCGGCGCGGAAGTTCAGGGTGTGTTCACCCTCTTCGCCATCACGTTCTTCATGCTCGGCGTGATCATCTTCGCGCTCGGGCTGCTCGGGGAATACATCGGGCGTATCTATCAGCAAGTGCGCGCGCGGCCCCGCTATCTCGTGCAGACGATCCTCGAACAGCGCGACGGCCTGCCCACCGCGATCAAGCCCCTTCAGGAATCCGTGCAGCACGTGGCCGTCGTCACGCGCGAGGAAGACGGCCGATGAAGCCGCGCGCAGTCGTCTTCGCCTATCACAACGTCGGCGTGCGCTGTCTGCAGGTGCTGCTCGCACGCGGTGTCGATGTCGCGCTCGTCGTCACGCACGAGGACAGCGCGAGCGAGAACATCTGGTTCGGCAGCGTCGCCCAGGTTGCGGCGGAACACGGCATCGACACGATCACGCCCGCCGATCCCAAATCGCCCGAGCTGTACGACACGCTGGAAAAGCTCGCGCCGGATTTCATCTTCTCGTTCTACTACCGCCACATGCTGCCGGTTTCGCTGCTCTCGCTCGCGCGGCGCGGCGCGTACAACATGCATGGCTCGCTCCTGCCGAAGTATCGCGGCCGCGTGCCGACGAACTGGGCGGTGATCAACGGCGAGACCGAGACCGGCGCGACGCTGCACGAAATGGCGGAGAAGCCCGACGCGGGCGCGATCCTCGCGCAGACGCCGGTGCCGATTCTCCCCGACGACACCGCCGCGCTCGTGTTCGACAAGACCGTCGTCGCCGCCGAGCAGACGCTCTGGCGCGTGCTGCCCGCGCTGCTTGCGGGCGAAGCGCCGCATCTGCCGAACGATCTCGCCTCGGGCAGCTATTACGGCGGGCGCAAGCCGGAAGACGGCCGCATCGACTGGTCGCAGCCCGCGCAGCGTGTCTACAACCTGATCCGCGCGGTCGCGCCGCCCTATCCGGGCGCGTTCACGGATATCGGCGCGGACCGTTTCATCGTCGCGCGGGCGCGGCTCGTGCCCGAAACCGGCGCGCCCGGCCTGTCCTCCGAAAGGCTCGGTGAGTTGCGGGGTTTGCCCCCGGGCCTAAGCGTGGCGGATAATGCGCTGTTCGGCGTCTGCGGCGATGGCCGCGTCATCGCCATCCACGAGTTGCGCCATCGGACGCTCGACGCCGATTCGCAACCCGTGGACGAAGAGCGCCCCGTCGATCCCGCCGAATTCGGCCGCATCATTCAATCCTCTCGTCATTCATGAAAAAAGTTCTGATCCTGGGTGTCAATGGCTTCATCGGCCATCACCTGTCCAAGCGCATCCTCGAAAACACCGACTGGGAAGTCTTCGGGATGGACATGCAAACCGATCGCCTGGGCGACCTCGCGAATCACGAGCGGATGCATTTCTTCGAAGGCGACATCACGATCAACAAGGAGTGGGTCGAGTATCACGTGAAGAAGTGCGACGTGATCCTGCCGCTCGTCGCCATCGCGACGCCCGCGACTTACGTGAAACAGCCGCTGCGCGTGTTCGAGCTCGACTTCGAGGCGAATCTGCCGATCGTGCGTTCGGCCGTGAAGTACGGCAAGCATCTCGTGTTTCCGTCGACCTCCGAGGTCTACGGCATGTGCACGGACGAGCAGTTCGATCCGGAAAACTCCGTGCTGTCCTACGGCCCCATCAACAAGCCGCGCTGGATCTACGCGTGCTCGAAGCAGTTGATGGACCGCGTGATCTGGGGCTACGGCATGGAAGGGCTGAACTTCACCCTCTTCCGTCCGTTCAACTGGATCGGCCCGGGCCTCGACTCGATCTACACGCCGAAGGAAGGTTCGTCGCGCGTGGTGACGCAGTTCCTCGGCCATATCGTGCGCGGCGAGAACATCAGCCTCGTCGACGGCGGCGCGCAGAAGCGCGCGTTCACCGACATCGACGACGGCATCGGCGCGCTGATGAAGATCATCGAGAACAAGGACGGCGTGGCCTCGGGCAAGATCTATAACATCGGCAATCCGACGAACAACTTCTCGGTGCGCGAGCTGGCGAACAAGATGCTCGCGCTCGCGAACGAGTTCCCCGAGTACTCGGACACCGCGAAGAAGGTGCAGCTCGTCGAGACCTCGTCGGGTGCGTACTACGGCAACGGCTATCAGGACGTGCAAAACCGCGTGCCGAAGATCGACAACACGATGCAGGAACTCGGCTGGGCGCCGCAAGCGTCCATGGACGACGCGCTGCGCAAGATCTTCGAAGCGTATCGCGGCCACGTGGGCGAAGCCCGCAAGCTCGTCGAACAGTCGTAAGCGAGGGAAACGCGCGTGGCCCGCATCGTTCTCAAGATCGACGTCGATACGCTGCGCGGCACGCGCGAAGGCGTGCCCAACCTCGGGCGTCTGCTCGACAAGTACAGCGCCCGCGCGACGTTCCTCTTCAGCCTCGGCCCCGATCACACCGGCTGGGCGCTGCGGCGCGTCTTCCGGCCCGGCTTCCTGAAGAAGGTGTCGCGCACGTCGGTGGTCGAGCACTACGGCGTGAAGACGCTCATGTACGGCGTCCTCCTGCCGGGGCCGGACATCGGCCGCGAAGCCGTGTCGGAAATGCGCGCGATTCACGAAGCCGGCTTCGAATGCGGCATCCATACGTGGGACCACGTCTACTGGCAGGACAACGTGCGTGGGCGCGACCGCGAATGGACCGTCGCGCAGATGCAGCAGAGCCATGCGCGCTTCATCGAAATCTTCGGTGCACCGCCCGTTACGCACGGCGCGGCCGGCTGGCAGATGAACGGCTACGCGTTCGAGCAGATCGATGCATGGGGCATGCGCTATGCGTCCGACGGGCGCGGCCACACGCCGTACATTCCCGTGCTGGATGGCCGCACGCTGAACCACATCCAGATGCCGACGACGCTCCCGACGCTCGACGAAGTGCTGGGTGTCGACGGTGTCGACGAAAGCACTGTCGCGGCGCATGTGCTGCGCCATACCGCCGACAATCCGCACGATCAGGTGTTCACCCTGCACGCCGAGCTCGAAGGCCAGAAGCTCGCGCCGGTGTTCGAGCAACTGCTCGCCGGCTGGCGCGCGCAGGGACACACCTTCGCCACGATGGGCGATTACCATGCGGCGCTGGACCGCGCGTCGCTGCCCACGTACCCTGTGACGTGGGGCGAGATTCCGGGCCGCGCGGGCGAGCTGATCGTTCAGGCGGGCTGAAGCGGCGCGTGGCCGCTTTTCGGGACTCGTCGCGAGTTTCGTCTTCTTTCTCACCTACAAATCAGAACAACCGGAGAAACCTACGTGTCAGTCGCAGTCGACCAGCCCGTTCCCGACTTCACCGCCCCCGCGACGGGTGGCGAGTTCACCCTGTCCTCCCTGCGCGGCAAAAAGGTCGTGCTCTTCTTTTATCCGAAGGACAACACGCCGGGCTGCACGACCGAAAGCCTGCAGTTTCGCGACCACTACGACCAGTTCAGGGCGGCGGGCGCGGAAGTGATCGGCATCTCGCGTGACAGCGTGAAATCGCACGACAATTTCAAGGCCAAGCTGGAACTGCCCTACACGCTCGTTTCCGACGGCGACGAAGCCATCTGCTCGGCCTTCGATGTCATCAAAATGAAGAAAATGTATGGCAAGGAAGTGCGCGGCGTCGAACGCTCGACCTTCCTCATCGACGCAAAAGGCGTGCTTCGCCGCGAGTTCCGCGGCGTCAAGGTGCCAGGCCACGTAGAGGCTATTGTCGAGGCTGTACAAGCGATTTGAGGCACGATATATTGGTTCGCAATGAGCGCCTGTCCTCCCCATTCCCTTTGTCTTAGCGCGAGCCGCCGTATGCCTGTCGGTACGGTCGGCATGGACCCGGGCTACGTGGAGCCGGCAAGGGAAAGGCGCTCTGAAACAGAAGTCAGCCGCTGGTTCCGGTAGTCGGAACGGCGGCTTTTTTATTTGGCGTCGCACAAAAGCCACGGTTGACCGGCTCGTGAGCGGCGCGTTGCACGCGACCTCCAAGGAGCAGATCGAAACTTAGGCGAACCGGCGATTTCGACAACTAAGCGCGCCACCGGGCGCAAACTGCGGGATTCGTATCGCTTCGAGGGCGGACGAGCAGGATGCGACAGGCGGCGCACGATACACGACCCGATTCCTTTCGAGGGAACACTATGCCTTTGCCTACCGCCCCGGCCAAGCTCGGCCACCTCCTTCCGGCTGAAGAATACAAGGCCAAAGCTCGGCCTTCGAAACAGTCGAAGAAACAAGCCGCGGCGAGCGATGACGACGCCTACGGCGCGGTCGAGACCGTCGCCGCCGAGCGTCCCGCCACGAACGCCGCGCACACGCTGCGCTCGATCGCGAGCGAAGTGCTGACCCAGATGCCGGCCGAACCGCACGCGGAAGCGGCCGTGCCGCCGCCCGCGCCCGGCACCGTGCCGACGCGCGGCCGAAAATCGAAACAGACCGCGGCACTGCTGCAGCCGGCGCCTGCCGCGCGCGCCACGCCGGAACCCGTCGAAGCTCGCACCGAGCGCGCCGAGACGCCTGTGGCGCCTGAGGCATCGCCGCGCGCCACGGCGAGAGACACGCGCACGCAAAACAAGCGCCGCAAGGGCACGGCGGCGGAAGCCGAATTGCGCAAGCTGTTCGTGCTCGACACCAACGTGCTGATGCACGATCCGAGCTCGCTCTTCCGCTTCGAGGAGCACGACGTCTATCTGCCGATGATGACGTTGGAAGAACTCGACAATCACAAGAAGGGCATGTCGGAAGTGGCGCGCAACGCCCGTCAGGTGAGCCGCACGCTCGATGCGCTCGTCGCGCACGCGGGCGACGCCGGCAAGATGGCGGAAGGTTTGCCGCTCGCCGCGCAAGGCAACCGCGACGCGCTCGGCCGCCTTTACTTCCAGACCACGCTCACCGACATCGAGCCGGTGGAAGGCTTGCCCGTCGGCAAGGCGGACAACCAGATTCTCGGCGTCGTGCGCGCGCTGCAGAAGGAGCGGCCGGATCGGCAGGTCGTGCTGGTGTCGAAAGACATCAACATGCGCATCAAGGCGCATGCGCTCGGGCTGCCCGCCGAAGATTATTTCAACGACCAGGTTCTCGAGGACAAGGACCTGCTCTATTCGGGCGTGCGCGCGCTGCCGCAGGACTTCTGGACCAAGCACGCCAAGGGCATGGAGAGCTGGCAGGACACCAAGACCGGCACGACGTATTACCGCGTGACCGGGCCGCTGTGCCCGTCGATGCTCGTCAACGAGTTCGTCTATCTGGAGCCGCAGAACGGCGAGCCGTCGTTCCACGCGGTCGTGCGCGAACTGAACGGCAAGACCGCGCTCCTGCAGACGCTGCGTGACTACGGCCATCACAAGAACAACGTGTGGGGCATCACCGCGCGCAACCGCGAGCAGAACTTCGCGCTCAACCTGCTGATGAACCCGGAAGTCGATTTCGTCACGCTGCTCGGCCAGGCGGGCACCGGCAAGACGCTGATGGCGCTCGCCGCCGGCCTCGCGCAGGTGCTCGACGACAAGCGCTACAACGAGATCATCGTGACGCGTGCGACGGTGCCGGTCGGCGAAGATATCGGCTTTCTGCCGGGCACCGAGGAAGAGAAGATGCAGCCGTGGATGGGCGCGTTCGACGACAACCTCGAAGTCCTGCAAAAGACCGACGATGCCGCCGGCGAATGGGGCCGCGCCGCGACGCAGGAACTCATCCGTTCGCGGCTGAAGGTGAAGAGCATGAACTTCATGCGCGGGCGCACGTTCGTCGACAAGTACGTGATCATCGACGAGGCGCAGAACCTGACGCCCAAGCAGATGAAAACGCTCGTCACGCGCGCAGGTCCGGGCACGAAGATCATCTGCCTCGGCAACATCGCGCAGATCGACACGCCGTACCTGACCGAAGGCAGTTCGGGGCTGACGTATGTCGTCGATCGCTTCAAGGGCTGGACGCATAGCGGACACGTGACGCTCGCGCGCGGCGAACGTTCGCGCCTCGCCGATTACGCGTCCGACATCCTGTAAGCGCGGCGCATTGGCGTTTCCATACGGCCCGGCGAAGCGATTCGCCGGGCCGCTTCTTTTTGTCTGAACGTTCCCCGGCTGCAACACTTACGGCACAAACTTCATGTAAATCCTGAAGACATCTTGTCGCACGCCCGTTCGGCGGGCTAGTATCGGCACAGTGTCCTTCCCGGCGAGATTGCTCGCCCAATGCAATGTGTCGAATCTGGTTGCTGCTTTGTGTCACCGTACTGCTCGCCGCGTGTGGATCCGCGCCGCAGCAGACGGCACGCAAGCCCGCCGCCAGCACGACCGCGAACCGCACCTACCAGCCGCCACCCGGCTTTCCCAATTTCGTCGATCACAGCGTCGGGCGTGAGGAAATCTCCATTCAGGCGATGTCGCTCGTCGGCGTGCCCTACCGTTGGGGCGGCAATACGCCGGACGCGGGTTTCGATTGCAGCGGGCTCGTGCGATATGTCGTCGACCGCGCGGCGTCGGTGAATCTGCCGCGCACGACCGCCGACATGAGTTCGCGAGGCGAATCGATCGAGCCGGACGGCATCGCGCCGGGCGACCTGATCTTCTTCAACACGACCGGACGGCCGCATTCGCACGTGGGCATTTACGTCGGCAAACTGCGTTTCGTGAACGCGCCGTCGACGGGGGGCACCGTGCGGCTCGACTATCTGACGAACCCGTATTGGGCGAAGCGCTTCGATGGCATTCGACGCGTCGCGCCGCCGAAGTCCGCACCCGCGCCGTTCGATGCGCCGACTTATCTAGCATCGCCCGCGCCCGTGCAAACGCCCTCCGCTCCGGCAAGCACCGACGCCTTCGAACCGCCGCCCTCCACGCTCACCGCCGCGCAACGACAGTCTCAAGCCGCGGGCGCAATCGCGCCGCAGACGGCCGCCGCCGTCAACGCGTCGTCCGATCCGATCCAGGCAGCCGCCGACGCCTTCGAACCGCCGCCTCCGACCTCGCGCGCCGCACGTCAACAGGCGCGCGCCGCTCAGGCCACCGACTCCGCCGATCCAGCCGAAGCGCCCGTTCGCGTGATGCGCGCCTCGACCGGTTCGCTCGCCGCGCCCCGCCCCGCACAAACCGACGATCCCATCGCCCGCTTCGCGACCGGCACGAACTGACGCGCGCCACGCGTCTCTGCTATCGTGTTTCGATCATTCTTCGACGGAGCGCAATACCATGGACCTGGGACTCGCGGGCAAGGTCGTCCTGATCACGGGCGGCAGCAAGGGAATCGGATTTGCATGCGCCAAGGCGTTCGCGAGCGAAGGAGCGAAAGTCGCGATCGTCTCGCGCGATGCCGCGAATCTCGCCCGCGCCCGCGAACAACTGGCGAGCGCCGGCTATCACGTGCATCTCGCACGCGCGGACCTGCACGAAGCGCACAGCGCCGAGGATGTGGTCGAGGAAGCGAGCGCTGCGCTCGGACCGATCGACATTCTCGTCAATAGCGCAGGCGCGGCCCGTCGCTACGATCCCGACACGCTCGATGCCGCGGCCTACAAGGCGGCCATGGACGCCAAGTACTTCTCCTACGTCTATCCGCAGCAGGTCGTGCTGAAGCGCATGGCCGAGCGCCTGCGCAACGAGCCGGGCACGGAACCCGGCGCGATCGTCAATATTGTCGGGATGGGCGGGAAGATCGCGACGGACATCCATATCGCGGGCGGTGCGGCCAACGCGGCGCTGATGCTCAATACCGTCGGCCTCGCCCATCATTACGCGAAGCTCGGCATCCGCATCAATGCGATCAATCCGGGCGCGACGCTCACCGAGCGCGTCGAGGAAGCACTCGATCTGGAAGCGAAACGGCAAGGCGTCACACGCGATCAGGTGCTCGCCGAAAGCCAGGCGAAAGTGCCGCTCGGGCGCTATGCAAAACCGGAGGAAATCGCCGACGTGGCGCTCTTTCTGGCGAGCCGCCGCGCGAGTTACGTGTCGGGCGCGATCATTCCGATGGACGGTGTGTCGTCGCCGATCATCTGACGCGTTCGGGCTCCGACGCGGTTCGGGGCCCGAGGCAAGGCAAGACGCTTACAGGAAGCGGTGGCCGACCCACCAGCCCGCTGCGGCGAGCGCGGCGGACGCGGGAATCGTCAGAATCCACGCCCACACGATATTGCCCGCGACGCCCCAGCGCACCGCGCTGAACTTCTGCGTCGCGCCGACGCCGACGATCGCGCCGGTGATCGTATGCGTCGTCGAAACGGGAATGCCCAGGAACGACGCGACGAAGAGCGTGATCGCCCCGCCCGTCTCCGCGCAGAATCCGCCGACCGGCTTCAGCTTCGTGATTTTCTGGCCCATCGTGCGCACGATGCGCCAGCCGCCGAAGAGCGTTCCCAGACCCATCGACAGATAGCACAGGCCGATCACCCAGATCGGCGGCGCGTCGGCGGCGGCAGAAGCGTAGCCGGTCGCGATCAGCAGCATCCAGATGATGCCGATGGTCTTCTGCGCGTCGTTGCCGCCGTGGCCGAGCGAATACAGGCCCGCCGACACGAGCTGCATGCGCCGGAAACGCCGGTCGACCTTCGAGGGCGGCGTGCGGAAATACAGCCACGACACGAGCAGCATGAAGAACGAGCCGAGCACGAAACCGAGCAGCGGCGAGATGAAAATGAATGCGACCGTCTTGAGCAACCCGTCCCAGTTGAGCGATCCCCAGCCCGACTTCGCGAGCGCCGCGCCGACGAGACCGCCGATCAGCGCATGCGACGAGCTCGACGGAATGCCGTAATGCCACGTGACGATATTCCAGCCGATCGCGCCGACGAGCGCGCCGAAAATGACGTAGTGATCGACGATTTCGGGATCGATCGTGCCTTTGCCGACGGTCGCCGCGACCTTCAGGTGAAAGATGAAATACGCTATGACGTTGAACGCGGCGGCGAACGCGACGGCCTGTTGCGGTTTGAGCACGCCGGTCGAGACGACCGTCGCGATGGAATTGGCGGCGTCGTGAAAGCCGTTCATGAAGTCGAACGCGAGTGCGACTATGACGAGCAAGGAGACTGCCCAGATGGCGAGTTGAATCGAATGCATCGGTTGGTGTTGTTTTGACCGGTCTTGAAATGCGCTGCCGGTTAGTCGTCCCGGTTTTCTCGTGTCCCGCCGCGCGCGGGCCTGCCGCGCGCCGGGGGCTTGGACGGCGTGGTCAGGCGTTTTCCAGCACGATGCCTTCGATGATGTTCGCGACGTCTTCGCACTTGTCGGTGATCGTCTCGAGCAGTTCGTAAATCGCCTTCAGCTTGATGAGCGTCTTCACGTCGTCTTCCTCGCGGAAGAGCTTCGACATCGCCGAGCGCAGCACGCGGTCGGCATCCGACTCCAGCCGGTCGATTTCCTCGCAGATCTTCAGGATTTCGCTCGCGCGCTTCATGTCGGCGAGCAATTCGACGGCCTGCTGCACGCGCGTGACCGTGCCGGTGCAGATATGCGCGAGCTGGCTCGCCTCCGACGTCACCGCGCGCACGTCGTACAGCGAAATGGCCGTGGCGACGTCCTCCATCAGATCGAGGATGTCGTCCATCGTCGTGATGAGCTTGTGGATTTCGTCGCGGTCGAGCGGCGTGATGAACGTCTTGTGCAGCAGATCGATGGTCTCGTGCGTGAGCTTGTCCGCGCGCTTTTCGTTCGCCTGGACGTTCTGCTTGTGGACCTCGGCATCGTCAAGGTTATCGATCAGCAGTTCGAGCTCGCGGCTTGCATCGACCATGCACTTCGCGTGCGCGTTGAAAATCTCGAAGAATTTGCCCTCGGTGGGCATGAAACGACCGAACATGAAATTCCCGCTAAATGGGTCAATTTGAGACGTACATCAAACCGTCATATTGTACCTGCGCACATTGGCTGACGCACCGCGCGTTCGTGACACGCGGTGGCCGATGTCGTCAGGGATTGACAGCGAATGCGATCGGCGGCCTATTCGCCGCCGTAGAAGTTCTGCGCGCCGGCGAAGTTGTCGAACTTCGTGTACTGACCGTGGAAGGTCAGGCGCACAGGGCCGATAGGACCGTTACGCTGCTTGCCGATGATGATTTCCGCGGTGCCCTTGTCCGGGCTGTCGGGGTTGTAGACTTCGTCGCGATAGATGAAGAGGATCACGTCCGCGTCCTGTTCGATAGCGCCGGATTCGCGCAGGTCCGACATGATCGGGCGTTTGTTCGGACGCTGTTCGAGACCTCGATTCAACTGCGACAGCGCGATCACAGGCACGTCGAGTTCTTTCGCTAGACTCTTGAGCGAACGCGAGATTTCGGAGATTTCGGTCGCGCGATTTTCGCCGCCGCCCGAGCCCGACATCAGCTGCAGATAATCGACGATGATCAGGCCGAGCTTGCCGCATTGCCGCGACAGACGCCGCGCGCGCGAGCGCAGCTCCATCGGGTTGAGGCCGCCGGTTTCGTCGATGAAAAGCTGCGCCTCGCTCATTTTCTGCACGGCGTGCGTGAGCTTCGGCCAATCCTCGTCCGTGAGACGGCCCGTACGCATACGATGCTGATCCAGCCGTCCGACCGAGCCCAGCATACGCATGGTCAGCTGCGTGCCCGGCATTTCCATCGAGAACACCGCGACGGGCAAGCCGTATTCCACCGCCACGTATTCGCCGACGTTCATCGAAAAAGCCGTCTTACCCATCGACGGACGGCCCGCCACGATGATCAGTTCGCCGCCGTGCATACCCGAAGTCATGCGGTCGAGATCGACGAAGCCTGTCGGCGTGCCGGTCACATCGCTCGGATTCGCAGTGTGATACAGCGTGTCGATGCGCTCGACGACCTGCGTGAGCAGCGGCCCGATTTCCAGAAAGCCCTGCGTGCCGCGCGCCCCGTCTTCGGCGATCGAGAACACGCGCGCCTCGGCTTCGTCGAGAATCTGGCGAACTTCCTTGCCTTGCGGATTGAAGGCGTCGGCGGAAATTTCATCGGCGACCGACACGAGGCGGCGCAGCACGGCGCGATCGCGCACGATCTCCGCGTAGCGGCGGATATTCGCGGCACTCGGCGTGTTTTGCGCCAGCGCGTTCAGATACGCGAGCCCGCCCACTTCTTCGGCCTTGCCGGCCATCGTGAGCGCTTCGTACACGGTGATGACGTCAGCCGGGCGCGTCGCCGCGATCAGCTTGCCGACGTGCTCGTAAATGATCCGATGGTCGTAGCGATAGAAATCGCTCTGGTGCATGACATCGGCGATGCGGTCCCATGCGGCGTTGTCCAGCAGCAGGCCGCCAATCACGGATTGCTCGGCTTCGATCGAATGCGGCGGGACCTTCAGCGCGTCGAGTTGCGGGTCTTTGGACGGAGCGTTCATGGGGTGGAATTATCGATTAATGTCGCGCGCTAGGCTACGTTCAGACGAAAAAAAGCGGAGCCATGAAAGGCTCCGCTTTTTCGTACCGCACGCGAGACCGAAGTCTCGCGTCAAACTTACGCGTGCTCGCCGAGCACCGACACGGTGACGTCGACCAGCACGTCCGTATGCAGCGCCACTTGAACCGAATGGTCACCGACCATCTTCAGCGGGCCTTGCGGCAGACGCACTTGCGCCTTTTCCACTTCGGCGAAGCCTTGCGACTTCAGCGCTTCAGCGATGTCCGCGTTCGTGACCGAACCGAACAGACGGCCGTCCACGCCAGCCTTCTGCGAAACCTGAACCGTGAAGCCGTTCAGCTTTTCGCCTTGCTTTTGCGCGTCCGCCAGCTTTTCAGCGGCGACCTTTTCGAGCTCGGCGCGGCGAACTTCGAATTCGGCGATTGCGTCCTTCGTTGCGCGGCGTGCCTTCTTGCCGGGGATCAGGAAGTTACGTGCGTAGCCGTCCTTGACCTTGACGATATCGCCGAGGTTGCCCAGGTTGACGACCTTTTCCAAAAGAATGATTTGCATTTTTGGCTTTCCTTAGTGCGTCGTCTGATTAGGCCTTGTGCAGGTCGGTGTACGGCAGGAGCGCGAGGAAACGCGCGCGCTTGATTGCCGTGTCGAGCTGGCGCTGATAGTGCGCCTTCGTGCCAGTCAGACGAGCCGGCGTGATCTTGCCGTTTTCGCCGATGAAGTCCTTCAGCGTTTCCGTGTCCTTGTAGTCGATCTGCTCGACACCGGCTGCCGTGAAACGGCAGAACTTCTTGCGCTTGAAGAGCGGGTTTTGTTGCTGACGACGCTTGTCGAATTTCTTACCAGTCGGGCGGGGCATGATTAGTCCTTTCCAATGTCCTGCAATTCTGTGATGTGAAACACCAGGGTTCGCGCGTTACGGCTCTTTTTGGCCAGAAATCCGGTGAAGCGTGCTTCGACGCCCATCGGACAGCTTTCCAGCCTGCCGCTCGCTTCTCCGGCCGCCACCGCCTGCAGTGTCAGTTCGATCTGACGGGCGATGCCCGCTTCGACGACTTCCGCGCGGTGTTGCAACGTGCAGCTTGCGATCGGGATGCCGGCGGGCGTGTAGCGCACCGGTTCGCGTTCCACGACGCTTGCTGTCAGTTGCAGCCGGTTCACGAGATAGTTTCTGTTCCCTGGTGGCTTGACAGTATTGAACTGTCCTTAAGCCTGCGCTTCGGACGGCTGGCTAGCCGCCTTCTTGGCTTCTTCGCGCTGCACTTCCTTCATCATCGGCGACGGGCCGGTTTCGGCCTTCTTCATCTTGACGATGAGGTGACGCAGAACGGCGTCGTTGAACTTGAACGCGTGTTCCAGTTCTTCGAGCGTGGCCTGGTCGCATTCGATGTTCATGCAGACGTAGTGAGCCTTCGCGAGTTTCTCGATCATGTAGGCCAGTTGGCGACGGCCCCAGTCCTCGATGCGGTGGATCTGACCACCGTGCGACGTGATCGTGCCCTTGTAGCGCTCGATCATCGCGGGCACTTGCTCGCTCTGATCGGGATGCACGATGAAGACGATTTCGTAATGACGCATATTCACTCCTTGTGGATATAAGCCGCCCGGGCGTCGGACCGGTGCGGCAAGTGAGAAGCCAAAGATTATAGCTTTTTACATGCACCTGCGCAAATACGATTTTGAACGCATTTTCAAGTAGTTACGACGCCTGCGCGGGCGCCGTCTGCGGCTCGCCCGGAAGCGTCAGCCGACGGCTCCAGTAACCGGGTTGCGCATAGATTTCCTTAAGATAATCAATGAAATAGCGCACGCGCGCCGGTACGTAGCGCTGTTGCGGATAAACCGCGAGGATGTCGTAATCGGGCAATTCGAATTCGTCGAGGACGGTTTCGAGCTCGCCCGATTCCAGTTGCCGCTGGATTTCCCAGGTCGAGCGCCAGCCGAGCCCCAGCCCCTCCGACGCCCAGCGATGCAGCAACTCGCCATCGTTGCAATCGAGCGTTCCGGTGACGCGAACCGTCACGACCTTGCCGTTACGCCGGAAATACCAGCCGCGATTCTGCCCGCCTTGCAGGTTGAACGCGAGGCAGTTGTGATTCGGCAGGTCTTCGAGCGCTTTCGGCCGGCCGTGCTTCCTGAAATAGGCGGGCGTGCCGCACACCACGCGCCGGTTGCCCGCGAGCTTCACGGCGACGAAATTCGGATCGACTGCTCCGCCGATGCGAATCGACAGGTCATAGCCCTCGCGCACCAGATCGACGACGCGATCGGTCAGATTGAACGACATCTGCAGTTCGGGTTTGTCGGCGACGAATGCGGGCGCGTGCGGCGCGACATGCATACGCCCGAACGCCGCCGGCGCCGACACGATCAGATGCCCGCCGACCGCGCGCCGTCCCGCCGCGAGTTCGTTTTCCGCCTGATCCCATTCCAGCAGCAGATTCTTGCAGCGGTCGAGAAACGCCGCGCCTTCTTCGCTCACGACGAGCCGCCTCGTCGAGCGGTACATCAGCTTCACGCCGAGGCGCTTCTCGAGCGCGTCGATACGCCTGCCGAGAATCACCGGCGACACGCCCTCCTCCAGCGCCGCCGCGGCCAGGCTGCCGGCTTCGGCTACGCGCACGAAAGTTTCTATCTGCTTGAAGCGGTCCATCTCTCGTCTCCAGCCGCCCGACCGCGCGGAACGGGCATTCGATACTTTTTGTTTGGGAAAAAGCGACTGCGGCTGATCTTATCAAACCTTTTTCACAGACTTAAAGTGCAACGGAACCCTGCTTGAATGCAGACAGCCATTTCGGATAGAGACCCCCAGGAAGGAGACAACCATGCCCAAGATGAGAGCCGTCGACGCAGCCGTCCTCGTGCTGGAAAAAGAAGGAATCGATACCGCGTTCGGCGTGCCGGGCGCAGCGATCAACCCGTTCTACTCGGCGATGAAGAAGTCGGGCGGCATCAGCCACGTGCTCGCGCGCCACGTCGAGGGCGCATCGCACATGGCCGAAGGTTATACCCGCGCCGCGCCCGGCAACATCGGCGTTTGCATCGGCACGTCGGGTCCGGCGGGCACGGACATGATCACCGGCCTCTATTCGGCCCAGGCGGATTCGATTCCGATTCTCGCGATCACCGGCCAGGCGCCGCGCGCTCGTCTCTACAAGGAAGACTTCCAGGCCGTCGATATCGAATCGATCGCCAAGCCGGTCACGAAGTGGGCCGTCACCGTGCGCGAGCCGGCGCTCGTGCCGCGCGTGTTCCAGCAGGCATTCCATCTGATGCGCTCGGGCCGTCCGGGTCCGGTGCTGGTCGACTTGCCGATCGACGTGCAGCTCGCCGAGATCGAATTCGACATCGACACGTACGAGCCGCTGCCGGTCTACAAGCCGAAAGCGACGCGCGCGCAGATCGAAAAGGCGCTGACGATGTTGAACGACGCCGAAAAGCCGTTGATCGTCTCGGGCGGCGGCGTGTTGAACGCGGCGGCGGAAGATCTGCTCGTGCAGTTCGCGGAAACGCTCGGCGTGCCCGTCATTCCGACGCTCATGTCCTGGGGCGCGATCCCCGACGATCATCCGCTGATGGCAGGCATGGTCGGCCTTCAGACGTCGCATCGCTACGGCAATGCAACGATGCTCGCCTCCGACTTCGTGCTCGGCATCGGCAACCGCTGGGCGAATCGCCATACCGGCAGCGTCGAGGTGTACACGAAGGGCCGTAAGTTCGTGCACGTCGATATCGAGCCGACGCAGATCGGCCGCGTGTTCGGCCCGGACCTCGGCATCGTGTCGGATGCGAAGGCCGCGCTCGAACTGTTCGTGGAAGTGGCGAAGGAATGGAAGGCCGCCGGCAAGCTGAAGGATCGTGGCGCGTGGGTCGCGGACTGCCAGCAGCGCAAGCGCACGATGCTGCGCAAGACGCACTTCGACAACGTGCCGATGAAGCCGCAGCGCGTCTACGAAGAGATGAACCTCGCGTTCGACCGCGACACCTGTTTCGTCACGACGATCGGTCTGTCGCAGATCGCTGGCGCGCAGTTCCTGCACGTGTTCAAGGCGCGCAACTGGATCAACTGCGGCCAGGCCGGCCCGCTCGGCTGGACGATTCCCGCCGCGCTCGGCGTGCGTGCGGCTGACCCGCAACGCAAGATCGTCGCGCTCTCGGGCGACTACGACTTCCAGTTCATGATCGAAGAGCTCGCCGTGGGCGCGCAATTCAAGCTGCCGTACGTGCACGTGGTCGTGAACAACTCGTATCTCGGCCTGATCCGTCAGGCGCAGCGCGGCTTCGACATGGACTACTGCGTGCAGCTCGCGTTCGACAACATCAACGCGCCTGAACTCGAAGGCTATGGCGTGGACCACGTGGCGGTCGCCGAAGGCCTCGGCTGCAAGGCGCTGCGCGTGCACAAGCCGGAAGAGATTGCACCGGCGCTGAAGCGGGCGCAGGCGCTGGCCGCCGAACATCAGGTGCCGGTCGTGGTCGAGATGATCCTCGAGCGCGTGACCAACATCGCGATGGGCACCGAGATCGACGCAATCAACGAGTTCGAAGAGCTCGCCGAAAGCAAGGCCGATGCGCCGACCGCCGTCACGCCGCTCGACTGAAGCTTCGCCGCCGCGCGTTCGATCGAGCGAATGCGCGGCGAACATTCACTGACCGACCATCAGGAAAGAACAATGCCGAAATTTGCCGCGAATTTGACCATGCTGTTCAACGAAGTCCCGTTCCTCGACCGCTTTGCCGCGGCCGCGAACGCGGGTTTCAAAGCGGTCGAGTTCCTGTTCCCTTACGCGTTCTCGATCAGCGATATCCAGAAGCGCCTGAAGGACAACGACCTGCGGATCGTGCTGCACAACCTGCCCGCGGGCAACTGGGAAGCGGGCGAGCGCGGCATCGCCTGCCTGCCGGATCGCGTCGCTGAGTTCCGCGAAGGCGTGCCGCGCGCGATCGAATACGCGAAGGCGCTGAACGTGCCGCAACTGAACTGCCTCGTCGGCATTCCGACGGCGGGCGTATCGGCGGAACAGGCGCGCACGACGATCATCGAGAATCTGCGTTTTGCCGCGGAAGCGCTGAAGAAGGAAGGCATCAGGCTGCTGGTGGAGCCGTGCAATTCGTACGACATTCCCGGTTTCGCGCTGAACCGTTCGAAAGAAGGACTGGATGTGATCCGCGCGGTCGGCTCGGACAATCTGTTCCTTCAGTACGACATCTATCACATGCAGCGCATGGAAGGCGAACTCGCCGCGACGATCCGGAAGAACCTGCCGCAGATCGCGCATATCCAGCTCGCCGACAACCCTGGCCGCAACGAGCCGGGCACGGGCGAAATCAACTACGCGTATCTGTTCGGTCTGCTCGACGAGATCGGCTATCAAGGCTGGATCGGCTGCGAGTACAAGCCGCTCGACGGCACCGAAGCGGGCCTCGGCTGGCTTCAATCGATCGGCGGCGTGAAGCAAGGCGCAACCGCTTAAACCAGACACACAGGAGGAGCTCGAAGTATGGCAACGATCGGTTTCATCGGCCTCGGCATCATGGGCGCGCACATGGCGCGCAATCTCATCAAGGGCGGCCACAAGCTCGTCGTGAACGGCAAGTTTCCGGTGCCGGACGATATCCGCGCGCAAACGCAAGTCGTCGCGGATTCCTCGGCGGTCGCGCAGGAAAGCGAGATCGTCATCACGATGGTGCCTGACACGCCCGATGTCGCCAATGTGCTGTTCGCCGATGACGGCGTCGCGAAGGGTCTGACGAAGGGCAAGCTCGTGATCGACATGAGCTCGATCGCCCCGCTGGAGACGCAGGAGTTTGCGAAGAAGATCAACGCGCTCGGCTGCGACTATCTCGACGCGCCGGTGTCCGGCGGCGAAGTCGGCGCACGCGAAGCGACGCTCACGATCATGGTCGGCGGCCCGGAGAAGTCGTTCGAGATCGCGAAGCCTTTGTTCGAACTGATGGGCAAGAACATCTCGCTCATCGGCGACAACGGCGCGGGTCAGACCTGCAAGGTCGCGAACCAGATCATCGTCGCGCTGAACATCGAGGCGGTCGCGGAAGCGCTGCTGTTCGCGGCGCGTTCGGGCGCGGATCCGGAGCGTGTGCGTCGTGCATTGATGGGCGGCTTCGCATCGTCGCGCATCCTCGAAGTGCATGGCGAGCGCATGACGAAGCGCACGTTCAATCCGGGCTTCCGGATCGAGCTGCATCAAAAGGATTTGAACCTCGCGCTCGACGGCGCGCGCAAGATGGGCCTCGCCCTGCCCCATACCGCCAGCGCGCAGCAATTGTTCAGCGTGTGCGCCGCGAACGGCGGCAAGGCGTGGGATCACTCGGCGCTCGTGCGTGCGCTCGAAATCATGTCGAACTTCCAGGTGGCTGAAGAGCCGGCGCAAGCCAAGGCCGCGTAAGCGGCGCCTGAACCGTGGGGCGTCCCGCGTATGGGCACGCGGGACAAACGTCGCTCTGGGCTGAGGGCGACAAAGTGGGGTCCGAGAAGCGGCACCCGGTGATGCGCCGGGTAAGCCTTGGTCGGTCAGACGGTTTATCGTCGGGTGTCCGCGTCGGATTGTTTTTTGGTTTTCTATGGATTGCCTGTGATCGTGTCGGTCTATTAGCACTGCCCCTATGCGGGGCGGCAGTCACTTTCTTTGCTGCTGCAAAGAAAGTAACCAAAGAAACAGCTATCCCCAGCCTAAGCACTTCACACCGGCCGCGGCACAGGCGATTGGCCTAATGGCCCGCCTGTAGCGAGTGCCCCCACAAGCAGACAAGGGCTTGGCTCGCGCACGGTCTGACCCATCGCACCACACACCAAACTGGTTCAGCACCAAATAGCTCCGGCCCGCTACGCGGCCGATGGGTCAATCGGGTGTGCGTGTGCTTCTTCTTCGATGGTTTCCCTCGCATACCCAACGGCAGCGCGTAGCGCTGTGCCGATGCCATTTCGTGCTGAACCAGCGCGCTGAATCGTCTCGGGCGTCAGACCGTGCGCGAGCCAAGCCCGATTGTTCCTTCGAGGGCGACACTTAGGCGAGTGCCACGGGCGGCTGGCAAGCATGGCCAACGTGCGTGTGACCGCGGGCGAAGAGAAGCTGCTTTCTTTGGTTACTTTCTTTGCAGCAGCAAAGAAAGTGACCCCCGCCCCGGGGAGGGGCAGTGCAAATAGACCACCACGAAAACAGGCCATCCATAGAAGCCGAACCAAAACAAAAAACCCCCTAATAAACATCAAAAACGCGCTGCAAGTCATCAACTCCCGAAGCAAGAGCAAGCAGCAACAAAACCCGCGCCTTATAGGGGTTAAGCGTCCCCGCACTGACGCTCCCGATGGCGTCATCATTCGCGGCGCCGTTGCGCATCACATGCCCCGCCCCCACGCGCGACGCCCGCACGACCGCGACGCCGTGCGAAACGGCATCGGCAAGCCCCTGCGTAAGCGTCGCATGCATCGAGCCATTACCGGTCCCGGCAACAACGATCCCCCGCACCCCCGCCGCGACGAGCGCATCGACCATCACCCGCGATGCATCCGCGTAACTCGCGACGATCTCGACCATCGGCCACTGACCGGTCACGGAAAACTCGCTCGCGACGGTATGCGGTCGCACGACCATACGCTGAAACTCGACGCGCCCGTCCTGCACAAAACCGAGCACGCCGGTCTCAGGCGAGCGAAACGCATCGACGGCGTAAGTGCTCGTCTTGGTGACATCGCGTGCGCTATGAATCTGGTTATTGACCGCGACGAGCACGCCCTTGCCCGCCGCGTCCTTCGACGCCGCGACCGTCACCGCGTTCAGCAGATTGAGCGGGCCATCGGCGGACAGCGCAGTCGATGGGCGCATCGCCGCCGTCAGCACAACGGGCTTCGTGCTCTTCACCGTGAGATGCAGCAGATACGCCGTTTCTTCGAGCGTATCGGTGCCATGCGTGACGACCACGCCATCGATATCGTCCTGCGCGAGCAGTTCGTCGATGCGCGATGAGAGCGTCGTCCACAGCGCGGCGCTCATGTCCTTGCTGTCGATGCTCGCGATCTGCTCGGCGTGAATGCGCGCCACTGAACCGAGCGCCGGCACGGCATCGAGCAACTTGTCGACGCCGACGACGCCCGCCTTGTAGCCCGCCGTCTTCGATGCGTCGCCGGCGGACCCGGCGATGGTGCCGCCCGTAGCCAGCACGGCGATGCGAGGGAGAGAGGAAGTATTCATGCCGGCGATTGTAAATCAGCCGGCATGAGGATTACGCCGTTTCGCGAAGCTGGGCCGCGATCTGCGCTTCTTCGAGTTGCGGCGCGAACATCTCGATCAATCGATACGCATACGCCCGCAAAAACGCGCCCTTTCTCAGGCCGACGCGCGTCGTGCTGGCCTCGAACAGATGCTGCGTATCGAGCGCGACGAGCTCGGTGTCCCGCTTCGCGTCGTACGCCATCGCCGCGACGATGCCGATGCCCATGCCGAGCTCGACATACGTCTTGATGACGTCGGCATCGATCGCGGTCAGCACGATATCGGGAATCGCGCCCGCGCTCGCGAACGCCTGGTCGACGTGCGAACGTCCGGTGAAGTCCTGGTCGTAAGTGACGATCGGATACTCGGCGATCTGCTCGAGCGTGATGTTCTCGCGGCCGACGAGCGGATGACCCTTCGGCACGACGACCGTGTGGTGCCACGAATAGCACGGAAACGTGACGATATCCGGATAACGGTCGAGCGCCTCGGTCGAGATGCCGATATCCGCCTCGCCATTGATGATCATCTGCGCGATCTGCTGCGGGCTGCCCTGGCGCAGCGCGAGATGCACCTTCGGGAACACCTCGGTGAACTGGCGGATGACCTTCGGCAACGCGTAACGCGCCTGCGTGTGAGTCGTCGCGACGACGAGATGGCCGTTGTCCTGATCCGCGAACTGGCGCGCCACGCGTCGCAGGTTCTCGGCGTCGAGCAGCATCCGCTCGATCAGCTGATGCACCTCCTTGCCCGGCTCGGTGAGACCCGTGAGACGCTTGCCGCGGCGAATGAAGATATCGACGCCGAGCTCGTCCTCCAGATCCTTGATCTGTTTCGACACGCCCGACTGCGACGTATAGAGCACGTTGGCGACCTCCGTCAGATTCATGTTCTGACGCACGGCCTCGCGCACGAAGCGCAATTGCTGGAAATTCATGTGAAACCTCTCCGCGATCCTTTTATGTTGTTATCTCACTGCGCCGGCGACGGCGCCGGAAAGACGCGCAGCGCGCGCGGCACGGCCGTCACGCCGTCGCCGACATCGAGCCTGAGCGCGCGCCATGCCTCGCGATCCAGTTCCGCCTCGATCACGCCGCCCGCGCTGCCCTCGAGCTCGACACGCACCGAACCGCCGAGCGTCACGACGCGCCGCACGCCGACCACGATGCCATCGCGATGCGTGCCATCGGCGGGATAGAGCGCGAGATCGTGCGGACGCACATACGCGAGCGCCCGGCCCCTGAAATGCGCCTCTGCGGCGATCGGGCTCGCGGCGCCATCGACGACAAAGCCGCCGGCATCGACATTGCCCTGCAGCCGGTTCGCCGCGCCGAGAAACTCGTACACGAACGACGTCTGCGGATGATCGTACACGTCTTGCGGACTGCCCACCTGCTCCACGCGGCCATGATTCATCACGACGATACGGTCCGCCACTTCGAGCGCCTCTTCCTGGTCATGCGTGACGAAGAGCGTCGAGATATGCAGATCGTCGTGCAGGCGGCGCAGCCAGCTACGCAGTTCCTTGCGCACCTTGGCGTCGAGCGCGCCGAACGGCTCGTCGAGCAGCAGCACTTTCGGCTCGACGGCGAGCGCGCGAGCGAGCGCGATGCGCTGCCGCTGTCCGCCCGACAGTTCGGACGGGAAACGCTCCGCGAGCCAGTCGAGCTGCACGAGTTTCAGCAGTTCATGCACCTTCTCGCGGATCACGGCTTCGCTCGGACGCTCGCGGCGCGGCTTCACACGCAGGCCGAACGCGACGTTCTCGAACACCGTCATGTGCCTGAAGAGCGCGTAATGCTGGAACACGAAGCCGACCTGCCGCTCGCGCGCGCCGACTGCCGCGACGTCCTCGCCATGCAGCACGACTTGTCCCGCATCGGCGAATTCGAGGCCCGCGATGACGCGCAAAAGCGTGGTCTTGCCGCAGCCCGAAGGCCCGAGCAGCGCGACCAGTTCGCCCGCCGGAAAATCGAGCGTGACGTTGTCGAGCGCGGTGAAATCGCCGAAGCGTTTTTGCAGATTGCGAACGTTGATGCTCATGATGTTGTCGGCCTCTTCAATTCTGTGCGGGTGTCCGGGTTTCGCCGATGGCTTGCGACATGCGCCGCTCCGCGAGGAGCTTGAGCGCGAGCGTCACGAGCGCGAGCAGCGCAAGCAGCGACGCCACCGCGAACGCGGCCGAGAAGTTGTATTCGTTGTAGAGAATTTCGACGTGCAGCGGCATCGTGTCGGTCTGGCCGCGAATATGCCCCGACACCACCGATACCGCGCCGAACTCGCCCATCGCGCGCGCGTTGCAGAGAATCACGCCGTAGAGCAGGCCCCACTTCACGTTGGGCAGCGTCACGCGCCTGAAGATCTGCCAGCCCGATGCGCCGAGCACGTGCGCCGCTTCCTCTTCGTCGTTTCCCTGCGCCTGCATCAGCGGAATCAGCTCGCGCGCGACGAACGGAAACGTCACGAAGATCGTCGCGAGCACGATGCCCGGCACGGCGAAGATGATCTGCACGTCGTGCGCGGCGAGCCACGGACCGAACCAGCCTTGCGCGCCGAAAATCAGCACGTAGATGAGACCGGAGATCACCGGCGAAACCGAAAACGGCAGATCGATGAGCGTGGTCAGGAGCGCCTTGCCGCGAAAGTCGAACTTCGCGATCGCCCACGAAGCGGCCAGCCCGAACACGACGTTCAGCGGCACGGCGATCGCCGCGGTGATCAGCGTGAGCTTGATCGCGGACCACGCATCGGGATCCTTCAGCGACTCGAAGTAATAGTCGATGCCCTTCGCGAACGCCTGCACGAACACCGCGACGAGCGGCACGACGAGAAAGAGCGCGAGAAACACGAGCGCGATGCCCGTCAGCAGCCAGCGCACGGCGCGCGGTTCGGTGACGGGATTGAGGCTGCTCGCGCGCACGCGTGCGGCGGCGTGCACCGGAAGCGCTTTGCTATCGGGCGTGCTCATGCCTGACCTCCGCCCGGATGTCCGACATGCAGCGAAGGCCCGGCGGCGACGGCAGGCGCCGCACCCGTCTTGCTCGTGCGCCGCTGGAGAAACCATTGCAGCGTGTTGATGAGGAGCAGCATCAGGAACGACACGCACAGCATCACGACGGCAAGCGCGGTCGCGCCGGCGTAGTCGTACTGTTCCAGCTTCGTGATGATGAGCAGCGATGTGATCTCGGATTTCATCGGCACATTGCCCGCGATGAAAATCACCGAGCCGTACTCGCCGAGCGCGCGCGCAAACGCGAGCGCGAAACCGGTCAGGAGCGCGGGAAACACCGAAGGCAGCACGACGCGGCGGAACGTGAGCCAGCGCGTCGCGCCGAGGCACGCGGCGGCCTCTTCCTGCTCGCGCTCGAACTCTTCGAGCACCGGCTGCACCGTGCGCACGACGAACGGCAAGCCGATGAACGTCAGCGCGACGAGCACGCCGAGCGGCGTGAACGCCACCTTGATGCCGAACGGCGCGAGATATTGCCCGATCCAGCCGTTGCCGGCATAGACCGCGGCGAGCGAGATGCCCGCGACGGAGGTCGGCAGCGCGAACGGCAAATCGACGATCGCATCGACGATGCGCTTGAACGGAAACGTGTAGCGCACGAGCACCCACGCGACGAGAAAGCCGAACACCGCGTTGATGAGCGCGCCGCCGAGCGCCGCGCTGAACGTGAGCCGATAAGACGCGAGCACGCGCGGCGACGTAACCGCGCGCAGGAACTGCGCCCAGTCGAGCGTCGCGGTCTTCGCGAAGGTGGCGGCAAGCGGAATCAGCACCACGAGGCTTAAGTACGCCACCGTGATGCCGAGCGTCAGGCCGAACCCGGGAAGCGCGCTCGGCTTCTTGAATGTGAGGGTCGTCATCCTTGATTGATCCTTGTCTTGCGCCGGGGTTGGGCGCGTCGCTGCTTCGGGGCGCGCGGCGTCATTGACGCGCCGCGTCGCCCGCTCTTTCGCTTACTGCGGTTGATAGATCGAATCGAACACGCCGCCGTCCGCGAAATGCGTCTTCTGCGCTTTCGTCCAGCCGCCGAACGTATCGTCAATGGTGTAGAGCTTCAGCTTCGGAAACTGCTTCGTGAGTTCAGCAGGCACCTTGTCCGAACGCGGCCGATAAAAATTGCGCGCAGCGATCTGCTGTCCTTCGTCGCTGTACAGATACTTGAGATAGGCATCGGCGAGCTTGCGCGTACCGTGCTTGTCAACGACCTTGTCGACCACCGCGACCGGCGGCTCCGCGAGAATGCTCACCGACGGCACCACGATCTCGAACTTGTCCGTGCCGAACTCTTTCACCGAGAGGAACGCCTCGTTCTCCCATGCGATCAGCACATCGCCCTGGCCGCGCTGCACAAAGCTCGTCGTGGCGCCGCGCGCGCCGGAATCGAGCACGCCGGCGTTCTTGTAGAGCTTCGTCACGAAGTCCTTGGCGGTCTGGTCGTTGCCGCCCGGCTTGTGCTGCGCATACGCCCACGCCGCGAGATAGTTCCAGCGCGCGCCCCCCGAAGTCTTCGGATTCGGCGTGACGATCGACACGCCGGGCTTGGCCAGATCGTCCCAGTCCTTGATGTGCTTCGGATTGCCCTTGCGCACGAGAAACACGATCGTCGATGTGTACGGCGACGCGTTGTCCGGCAGACGCTTCTGCCAGTCCGCGTTGACGAGTCCTTTGGACGCGAGCGCATCGATGTCGTAGGCGAGCGCGAGCGTCACGACATCGGCCTGCAGACCGTCGAGCACCGCGCGCGCCTGTCCGCCCGAGCCGCCGTGCGACTGCTTGAAGGTGACCGTTTCGCCCGTGTCGGCCTTCCACTTCTTCGCGAACGCCTGATTGAAGTCCTGATACAGCTCGCGGGTCGGGTCGTAGGAGACGTTCAGAAACGACGTTTGCGCGAACGCCGACGCAGCCAGCCCGACGCCCGCCGCCGTCAGCGCCGCCGCCGCAAGCACGCGCCGCGCGCCTTTGCCCAATCCCAGTTTGATGCTTTGCATTCCCCGTTCTCCGTCTTATCGAATTGACGGAATCAGTCTATCGAGGCGTCTATATGATTAGAAATAATCGTTATTCACTTTTTTATACGTAAAACTGCTAAGAAGCATATTCCTGGACGGAAGAAGCGACGGCGGCGGCGAACCGCCTCCTCGGCTGCGGCGGGCGGGCGAACTTAAAGTAAAGCTTGAAAAGCGCAAAATACTGTATAAAAATACAGCTAACTGTCCATCCATACAGTGCACCCAGGGGCCAGAGCCTGTGACCAAGACATCAAAACTTACCGCGCGCCAGCAGCAGGTCTTCGAACTGATCCAGCGCGCGATCGACCGCACGGGCTTTCCGCCGACGCGCGCCGAGATCGCGGCGGAACTCGGCTTCAGCTCGGCGAATTCGGCCGAGGAGCACTTGCGGGCGCTGGCGCGCAAGGGCGTGATCGAACTGGCGGCGGGCTCGTCGCGCGGCATCCGGCTGCTCGGCGACGCCTCGCGCATCGATCGCTCGGAAGAACTGCCGCATCAGTTCACGCTGCCGCATCAGAGCATCATGCAACTGTCGCTGCCGCTCGTCGGGCGCGTCGCGGCAGGTAGCCCGATCCTCGCGCAGGAACACATCTCGCAGCATTACGCTTGCGATCCCGCGCTCTTCTCCAGCAAGCCGGACTATCTGCTGAAAGTGCGCGGCCTGTCGATGCGCGACGCCGGCATTCTCGACGGCGACCTGCTCGCCGTGCAGAAGCGCACCGAGGCGAAGGACGGGCAGATCGTCGTCGCGCGTCTGGGCGACGACGTCACGGTCAAACGCTGGAAACGCCGTCCGGACGGGGTCGAGCTGATCGCCGAGAATCCGGACTACGAGAACATTTTCGTGCGCTCCGGCAGCGGCGATTTCGCGCTGGAAGGCATCGCGGTTGGCCTGATTCGTTCTGGCGAGTTCTGAAGTCTCCGCCCGGCAAGGGCGGGAGGCGAAAACCGCGGGCAAATCGTTCGCTCACGTTCAGAAAGAGATAAGAATGGGACAAGAAATGTCCCATTGACATCGCAAGATAGCCTCACCAACCGCTTTAACGCTCAGTCGAGGCGGCTCAAACACAACAAGCATGACGGCCGCCGTGCGCGGTGCGCCGCGGTGCGTCCTATCGTCTGGAGAGTCATCATGGAACGTTTTGCCCGTCTGCTGCCCTTCCGTCAATTTGGCCGCCTGCGCCATCTGCGCACGCTGATCGCATGCGGCACGCCGCACGCCGAAACCGCCCCCGACCTCTTCGACGACATGCCCGCGCTGCCGTCCCGCCAGCCTGCTTTCGCACGCGTGTCGTTGAGCAGCACGGTGCACGCGGAGCCGGAACAGCGCGCGCCGGTGCGCGTGTATCGCGGGCAATCGCGCGTGATTCTGGTGGGCAAGATCGACGAAGTGTCGCGCATGATCGACCGGTGCATCGCGGAGGAAGACGCGGGGCTCGCCGGCGGCATCCTCGCTTGAATCGGGGCGGAACGTGAATTCACGGGATTTATCGCGCGCCGGCGTGGTCAATCCCGGATTCACGTTTTGCAAAGAGGCTTCGTCGTCGCATGTCCCGCACTACCCGCTCTGTCGCTACCGCGTTCGTCGTCCTGATTCTCGTCGCGGCGCTCGCTTTTATTTACGCGTCACCTTATATCGCGCTGAATCGAGTGAAACGCGCGGCCGATGCGCGCGACGCGCAGACCGTCAACCAGTACGTGGATTTTCCCGCGCTGCGCGCGAGCCTCAAGGAACAGGTCGGCGCGCTGCTCACGCGCCGCGTCGATATTCAAAAGAGCGGCAATCCGCTCGCAATCATCGGGGCGATGATCGGCGCGGCGCTCGTCGGTCCTCTCGTCGATTCATATGCGACACCGGACGGCGTCGCGGCGATTCTCAACGGCATTCCGCCGCGCGGCGATCCGGGCGAGCAACCGCCGCAGGCCGGAAACGGTTCACCGGCAACGCCGTCGAACGCGCCGGCCTCGGGCGTCACGGCCGCGCAGCAGGCGCCCAAGGAACCGCCGCAGACCACCGCCGGTTATCGAAGCCTGAACACGTTCGTCGTCACGTATCAGCACGGCGCCGGCGATGCGCGTTACTCGGCGATCTTTCACCGCTACGGCCTCGTGTCATGGAAGCTCGTCGCGGTCGATCTCAACGGCTGACGATCAGGCGCCGGCTTTCAGGCGCCGGCTTCGGCCTTGACAGGCTTGGCCGCGTAGGCCGCTTCGTCTTCCGCCTCCGCCGATTCACCCGCCTGACACACGGCCACGAGAATGCTGCACTTCACGCGGTCGAGCAAGGGCGTGTTGCCCGCGCCCATCCACCAGCGCGCGAGACCGTTGCGGCAGCGATGCCCGACCACGACGAGATCGACCTGAAGGCTTTCGGCAAGCGCGGCGATCTCGTCGATCGGATGCCCGAACGCGAAGTGTCCCTGCGCCTGAAGACCGCGTTCGCGCAGCCATTCGACACCTTCCTGCAGAATGTCGCGCGCGGCCTCTTCGAAGCGTCCGCAGGCCATATCGGTTAGCAGTCCGGCGCTCTGCGCGATGCTCGAGCGCATGTCCACCACCGCGAGGACGTGCGTTTCGGCATTCAGATCCAGCGCGAGATTCGCGCCTTGCCGCAATGCCTTGCGACCTTCTCTGGAGCCGTCATAGCAGAGCAGGATTTTTCGGTAGCTTTCCATCATGACCTCCCTGGCCAACATTTACCCGCGGCGTTGCTTCATCATCGTGCGTCGCCCTTTGGGTGACAACGCTGGAAAACGCTTACCGACGCGAACATGCTAGCTCGCACCGTGCCAGAACTCCGAACACGCCGACGGACAAGCCTCTGGCACTTTCGGCCGGAACCGGTTCGGCGCCCGTCGCACAGGTTTGACACGCGCTCGCCGCACGCGGTTGCACGCCAGGCATCGCCTTGGTGCAATGGATTACACTAGCCCGCTGGATTTCCCCTACGCGATTTTTCCTGCGTCACGAATGCATGACTGATCAAACATCACGCGAGTCCGATGAAAGCGGCGCGCCCGCCATCGAGTTCAGCGAAGTAAGGAAGCACTACGGTGAGCGCACCGTGGTCGATGGTCTGTCGTTCGATGTGCGACCCGGCGAATGCTTCGGACTGCTCGGCCCGAACGGCGCGGGCAAGACGACGACGCTCAAGATGCTGCTCGGCATCACCTCGCCCGATAGCGGTGCGATCCGTCTAGTCGGCGAGCCGGTGCCCGCGCGCGCCCGTTTCGCGCGCGAACGCGTGGGCGTCGTGCCGCAATTCGACAATCTCGATCCCGATTTCACAGTGCGCGAAAACCTGACTGTGTTCGGCCGCTACTTCGGTCTCACCGGCGCGCGCATGGATGCGCTCGTGCCTTCGCTGCTGGAGTTCGCGCGCCTGGAGAGCAAGGCCGATGCGCGCGTCGGCGAACTGTCGGGCGGCATGAAGCGGCGTCTCACGCTCGCGCGCGCGCTCGTCAACGATCCCGATGTCCTCGTGATGGACGAACCCACCACCGGACTCGATCCGCAAGCGCGGCATATGATCTGGGAGCGCCTGCGTTCGCTTCTCGCGCGCGGCAAGACCATCCTTCTGACGACGCATTTCATGGAAGAAGCCGAACGTCTGTGTGATCGTCTCTGTGTGATCGAGGAAGGCCGCAAGATTGCCGAGGGACGGCCGCGCGATCTCATCGAATCGGTGATCGGCTCGGATGTGATCGAGATCTACGGGCCCGATCCGCAGGCGCTCGCGGCGGAGCTCGAGCCGTTCGTCTCGCGCATGGAAGTGAGCGGCGAAACGCTCTTTTGCTATGTCGACGATCCGCAGCCCGTGCATGCGCGCGTGAAAGGCCGCGCGGACGTGCGCTATCTGCATCGTCCGGCGAATCTCGAAGATGTTTTCCTGCGTCTCACGGGACGTGAGATGGTGGACTGAATCAATGGATACGCTCGAACAATCCCGCATCGGACGAAAACGCCAGTCGAAGCACGCGGAGAATTTCACGCCGCTATCCAGCGCGCTGCCCGCCAACGCAACGCACTGGATGTCGGTGTGGCGGCGCAACTATCTCGTCTGGAAGAAGCTCGCGATCGCCTCGATGATCGGCAATCTCGCCGACCCGATGATCTATCTCTTCGGTCTGGGGCTGGGTCTCGGGCTGATGGTCGGGCATGTCGACGGCGTGTCGTATATCGCGTTTCTCGCGGCGGGCACGGCGGCATCGAGCGTGATGATGTCCGCGAGTTTCGAGGCGATGTACTCGGGCTTCTCGCGCATGCACGTGCAGCGCACATGGGAAGCGATCATGCATACGCCGCTCACGCTCGGCGACATCGTGCTCGGCGAGATCGTATGGTCCGCGAGCAAGTCGGTGCTGTCGGGCGTCGCGATCATGATCGTCGCGGGCGCGCTCGGCTATGCCAGTTTTCCGTCGATGCTGATCGCGCTGCCCGTCATCGTGCTGACGGGACTCGCGTTCGCCAGCACGGCGATGGTCATCACCGCGCTCGCGCCGAGCTACGATTTCTTCATGTTCTATCAGACGCTCGCGCTTACGCCGATGCTGCTGCTCTCCGGCGTGTTCTTTCCGATCGCGCAACTGCCCGCGATCGCCCGGCACGTCACGCAGGTTCTGCCGCTCTTCCATGCGGTCGAGCTGATCCGTCCGGCGATGCTCGGCCGCCCGTTCGACGGCGCCGCGCTCCATGTGCTGGTGCTTACCGCCTATGCGGTCGTGCCGTTTTTCCTGTGCGCGTGGCTGTTCCGGCGACGCATGATGAAATGAAAAACGGCGATGGACCGCTGAAGTCCATCGCCGTGCTCACATCGTCGAAGAAAAAACGCTACTTCACGGGAAACTCGTGATGGCCGCCGAAGCCGAAGCGCATCGCGGAAAGCATGCGCTCGGGGAACGATTCGGCATCGCGCGAGCGGAAGCGCGTATAAAGCGCCGCCGACAACACCTGCGCAGGCACCGCTTCCTCGATCGCCGCCTCGATGGTCCAGCGCCCTTCGCCGCTGTCCGCGACTTCCGTCGAGAAACGTTCGAGCGTTCCGTCGCTGGCGAGCGCGCCCGCGGTGAGATCGAGCAGCCACGACGACACCACGCTGCCGCGCCGCCAGACTTCGGCGATATCCGCGAGATCGAGCGTGTAGCGTTCGCCTTCAGCGAGATCCTTCGACTCCTTGTGCCTGAGAATGTGAAAGCCCTCGGCATACGCCTGCATCAGGCCATACTCGATGCCGTTGTGCACCATCTTCACGAAGTGCCCCGAGCCGACCGGCCCGCAGTGCATATAGCCATTCTCGACGCGCGCATCGCGTCCTTCGCGGCCGGGCGTCTGCGGAATGTCGCCGCGTCCGGGCGCGAGCGTCGCGAGAATCGGATCGATCCGCCGCACGATCGCGTCGTCGCCGCCGATCATCATGCAGTAGCCGCGCTCCAGTCCCCAGATGCCGCCCGACGTGCCCACATCGACGTAATGGATGCCCTTCTCGCGCAACTGCGCGGCGCGGCGGATATCGTCCTTGTAGAAGCTGTTGCCGCCGTCGATGATCACGTCATCCGCGCCGAGGATCTTGTGCAGATCGTCGAGCGTGTCTTCGGTGATCTTTCCCGCGGGCAGCATCAGCCAGACGACGCGCGGCGCACTCAGCTTCGCGACGAGATCGCCGAGATCCTTCGCGCCCGTCGCGCCTTCGCTCGCGAGCGCTTCGGTCGCTTGCGGATTGTGATCGTACGCGACGCACGTATGCCCGGCGCGCATCAGCCGCCGCCCGATGTTGCCGCCCATGCGCCCCAGTCCCACGATGCCGATCTGCATGATGATTCACTCCTTGCCGTTGGATTTCACGCGTTCGATCTGCTTCTTCGCGGCGTCGTAGACCGCTTCCGGCGTGAAGCCGAATTTCGTCTTCAGCGCTTTCAAGGGCGCCGATGCGCCGAACGTGTGCATCACGATCTGCGATCCCAGGCGGCCGACATAGCGATCCCAGCCGAGCGTCGCGGCCTGCTCGACGCAGACGCGCGCATTCACGTCCGGCGGCAGCACCGAGTCCTTGTACGCCTGATCCTGCTTCTCGAAGATGTCCCACGACGGCATCGACACGACGCGCGCCGCGATGCCTTCGCCCTTCAGCTTCTCGTAGGCTTCGACGCACAACGAGACTTCGCTGCCCGTCGCGAGCAGAAGCACTTCGGGCTTCTTACCGCCATCGGCATCGGCGAGCACGTAGGCGCCGCGCTTCACGCCATCGGCCGATGCGTACTTCTTGCGATCGAAGGTCGGCAGCGCCTGACGCGTAAGCACGATGCACGAAGGCTCCTTCGAATGCGTCAGCGCGACGCGCCACACTTCGGCCACTTCGTTGGCATCGGCGGGACGCAGCGTGCACAGACCCGGCACGCCGCGCAGCGAAGCGAGCTGCTCGATCGGCTGGTGCGTCGGACCATCTTCGCCGACGCCGATCGAATCGTGCGTGAACACGTAGATCACCGGCACTTCCATGATCGCGGAGAGGCGAATCGGCGGCTTCATGTAGTCGCTGAAGATCAGGAACGTCGATCCATACGGGCGCAACCCGGACAACGCGAGGCCGTTGCAGACCGCGCCCATGCCGTGCTCGCGGATGCCGAAGTGCAGGTTGCGTCCGCCATAGCTGTCGTGCTCGAAACTGCCCGCGCCTTCGAACTTGAGATTCGTCTTGGTCGACGGCGAGAGATCCGCCGCGCCGCCGATCAGCCAGGGAAGGCGCGGTGCGATGGCGTTCAGCACCTTGCCCGATGAATCGCGCGTCGCGATGCCTTTTGCGTCGGCTTCGAACGTCGGAATGTCGGCGTCCCAGTTGTCGGGAAGCTTCGATTCGAGCATCTGCCACGCTTCTTTCGCGAGTTCCGGATTGGCCTTCTCGTAGGCGTCGAAGCGCTGCTTCCATTCGGCATGCAGCTTCTTGCCGCGCGCGCCCATGCCGTCGGCGAAATGCTGCATCACGCCGTCCGGCACGTAGAACTGCTTGTCCTCGGGCCAGCCGTAGAACTTCTTCGCGAGCTTCACCTCTTCCTCGCCGAGCGCTTCGCCGTGCGCGCTCGACGTGTCCTGCTTGTTCGGCGCGCCCCAGCCGATGATGCTCTTCACGACGATCAGCGTCGGCTTGTCCGTGTGCGACTTCGCCTTGTTGATGGCGTCTTCGAGCGCCTGCGCGTCGTTGGCGTCGTCGACATGCAGCGTGTGCCAGTTATAGCCGTGAAAGCGCGCCTCGACGTCATCGCTATAGGCGAGATCCGTATGACCTTCGATGGTGATGCGGTTGCTGTCGTAGATCCAGATGAGATTCGAGAGCTTCAGATGCCCCGCGAGCGACGCGGCTTCGTGCGATACGCCTTCCATCATGTCGCCGTCGCCGCACAGCGCGTAGACGCGGTAATCGAAGATCGCGTCCTTGCCCTTGTTGAAGTGGGCTTCCTTCCAGCGCGCGGCCATCGCCATGCCGACGCTGTTGCCCAGACCCTGACCGAGCGGGCCGGTCGTCGTCTCGACGCCGGTCGTCATGCGGTATTCCGGGTGGCCGGGCGTCTTGCTGTCGAGCTGGCGGAAATGCTCGATGTCGTCGAGCGACACCGCGGGCTTGCCGGTCGGCTTGCCGTTCTGGTCGAACTCCTTCACGCCCGCCAGATGCAGCAGCGAGTAAAGCAGCATCGACGCATGACCGACCGACAGCACGAAGCGGTCGCGATTGGGCCAGAGCGGCGCGTCGGGATCGTAACGAAGATGGTTCTGCCAGAGATGGAACGCGACGGGCGCGAGCGCCATCGGCGTGCCGGGATGGCCGGAATTGGCCTTCTGCACGGCGTCCATCGAGAGGGTGCGGATGGTGTCGATCGTGAGGCGATCGAGATCTTTGGCCTGCGGTGTTCCTTGAGACATGAGCGACGACTCCTTTGCGAAGAGCGCGCTGTGGCGAAAGGCGCCGCAGCGGGCAACCAGGACCATCGAGCAAGTGTAGTGCCTTGTAGCCGGCACCGCACCGCGAACGTTGCGAGGGGTGCGCCGTGGGTAAAAGCGTCGGGCGCTTCGGCCCACGGCGGTATTACGAAAAGGATGCGGGCACTAAGCGCCTGCCATGCGAACGTCAATGCTGACACATTCGCGGCCAGCGCATCCGATTCTTCGACAAATGCATGACCGGACAGGGAATTTCAGGGCGCCGGATTCGGCTGTCGTTCGTGCAGCGCTTCGATTTGGGCCAGAATTTCCTCCGACAGTTCGACGTTCACGCTCTCGATGTTCTCCTTCAGTTGCGGCATCGATGTCGCGCCGATCAGCGTGCTCGTCGTAAATGGCCGCGTGTTGACGAACGCGAGCGCGAGTTGCGTCGGCGTGAGTCCGTGGCGCTTCGCCAGCTCGACGTAGGACGTGATCGCGGCGAGCGCCTGCGGCTTGCTGTAGCGCTGAAAGCGCTCGAACAGCGTGATGCGCGCGCCGACCGGACGCGCCCCGCCCTCGTACTTGCCCGACAGCCAGCCGAACGCGAGCGGCGAATACGCGAGCAGCCCGACGCCTTCCTTATGCGTGAATTCGGACAGGCCGAGCTCATACGTGCGGTTCACGAGACTGTACGGATTCTGAATGCTGACGATCTTCGGCAAACCCGCTTTCTCGGCCGCGCGCAGGAATTGCGCGACGCCCCACGGCGTTTCGTTGGACACGCCCACATGGCGGATCTTGCCCGCCTTCACGAGATCGGCCAGCGCGGCGAGCGTTTCCTCGATGGGCACCGTGTATTCATCTTCGAGATACGGATACGACGGGCGGCCGAAGGTCATCGTGCTGCGATCGGGCCAGTGCAACTGGTACAAATCGACGTAATCCGTTTGCAGACGCTTCAGACTGCCGTCGATGGCTTCGTTCAGGTTCTTGCGGTCGAACTGGTTGCCCGCGCCGCGGATATGCCGCGGATTGTGCGGCTGGCGCGCGGGCCCGGCGATCTTCGTCGCGAGCACGATGTCGCCGCGCTTCGCGGCGTTCTTCGCGAGCCACGTGCCGATGTATTCCTCGGTGCGGCCCTGCGTCTCGGGGCGCGGCGGCACCGGGTACATTTCGGCGGCATCGATCAGATTCACGCCCTGGGCCAGCGCGTAGTCGATCTGCTCGTGCGCTTCGCTTTCGGTGTTCTGCTCGCCCCAGGTCATGGTGCCGAGCCCGATCAGGCTGACGTCGAGACCCGAATCACCCAGTTTCCGAAACTTCATTGATCATTCCTCTTGTTGGCGTTGTGTTTGCGCGTTGTCGGCGCATTGTCGGAAATGCTGCTTGGCTGGTTTTCCGGCAATCGCAAAAACTACCATAGGCGCGAAAGCTCTGCTCTCGCGGCTAGAATGGCAAGCTTCCAACACGTCATGCAGGAGCGTTCGACCGATGCCGTCCGCAAGCGATCGCGACAACAAAGGCTCGTCGCTCATCGTCACGCTCGTCGCGGCGACCTTCTTCATGGAGAACCTCGACGGCACGATCATCGCGACCGCATTGCCGCAGATGGCGCGCTCGTTCAACGTGCATCCCGCCGACATGAGTCTCGGCATCACGGCGTATCTGCTGACGCTCGCCGTCTTTATCCCGATTTCCGGCTGGGCCGCCGACCGCTTCGGCCTGCGCACCGTGTTCGCGAGCGCGATCGCGGTGTTCACGGCGGCGTCCGTGTTGTGCGCCACGACCTCGACGCTGCCCGCGTTCGCCGCGGCGCGCGTGCTGCAGGGCATCGGCGGCGCGATGATGGTGCCGGTCGGCCGGCTCGCCGTGTTGCGCGCGACGCCCAAGGAAGGCCTGATGCGCGCCATCGCGATCATCACGTGGCCGGGACTCGTTGCGCCAGTGATCGGCCCGCCGCTCGGCGGTTTCATCACGACGTATTCGTCGTGGCGCTGGATCTTCTATCTGAACGTGCCGCTCGGTCTGATCGGCTTGCTGCTGACGCTGCGCTTCATCGGCAACGAGCGCGGCGACGCGACGCGGCGTTTCGACCTGCCGGGCTTCGCGCTCTGCGGCATTGCGTGCACGACGCTGCTCTACGCGATGGAACTGGTCGGCCGCAGCGACGCCGACTGGACGCTCGTTGGCGTGCTCGTCGCGGTGGGCGTGGCGGCGGGCATCGCTTCGTGGTGGCATCTGCGGCGCGCGGCGCATCCGGTCGTGGATCTGTCGGCGCTGAAGGTGAAAACCTTTGCCGTGGCGATGGGCGGCGGATCGCTCTTTCGCATCGCGATCAGCGCGGCGCCGTTTCTGTTGCCGCTGATGTTCCAGGTCGGCTTCGGCATGAACGCGTTCGAATCGGGCTTGCTCACGCTTGCCGTTTTCGCGGGCAATCTGTCGATGAAGCTCGTCACCACGCCCGTCATGCGCCAGTTCGGCTTTCGGCCGGTGCTGATCGTCAATGGCGTGCTCGCGGCGCTCTCGCTTGCCGCGATGAGCCTGCTCGCGCCGACGACGCCGAAGCTCGTGATCGTCGTCGTGCTGTTCGTGAGCGGCCTGTCGCGCTCGCTGCAGTTCACGGCGCTCAACACGCTGAGCTTCGCCGATGTGCCCAAAGCGCAGATGAGCGGCGCGTCGGCGCTGTCCAGCACGCTCTTTCAGATGACGATGGGCATCGGCGTCGCGGTCGGCGCGATCGCGTTGCGCATCGGCGAGTGGCTGCACGGTCACGATGCGCATTCGATCGGGCCGGAGGATTTCGGCGTCGCGTTTCTGATCGTCGCCTTTGTCGGGCTGGTGGGCGTGCTCGATCTGTTCGGGCTCGCGAGGGATGCGGGCGCGTTCGTTTCGGGGCATCGGAAGCCGAAGGCGTGATGGTTTTATGACGCGTTCACGAGCTCGAATCTGAACCGCTTGCCGAGCGCCGCGGCCGCGCTCGCCAGCGTCGTCAGCGTGAGACTGGTGTCGGTCTCGTCCAGCAAGCGATTGAGCGCTGAGCGACTCGTTTTCATTTTCGCCGCCATCGCAGTTTTCGTGATGTGCTGCGCCTTCATTTCCTGCTCGATTTGCCACGCGATCACTCGCTTGATCGCCGTGGCTGTGACTTCCTCGAGAATGCCTTCGTCCTGAAGGAAGTCGTCAAAGTCACTGCCGACGTGTTTCTTGGTCATGTCGCTCTCCGTCGTGAACTTCTTTCATGCGGGTTTCGGCCAGATCGAAGTCGCCCTTGGGCAACGCCTGCGATTTCTTGATGAAGCCGTGGAGCAGAACCATTTCGCCGTCTTTCACCGTGAACAACACCCGCGCGATTCGTTGATGAAGGTGGATTCGGATTTCCCACAAATGTTTGGCCAGTTTTCTGACCAGCGGCATGCCGAGCGGCCAACCGATCTGCACGGTCTTGATGTCGGCGCCAACTGCTTTCTTGTCCGGTTCATCCAGCACGCTCAACCATTCACGCACCGGTTCATTGCCTGACGACTGCCGAAAAAGCCGGACTTTCAAAACTAGATGCTGCATTTGCTAGACCCTTCTTTTTATTTCCCGCATGTGCTTGCATAGCCGAACCCTTTTTCGCAACTCGTTGAACCTTGTTGTAGTGCGCGCGTAGGTGGAATCGCGCGCTGATCGTATCGTACCAAAATTGGTACATCATGGGAATCCACGATGCACTCGAGGCCGCTAAAGTTCGCGCCCCTCAGGCCGTAATCCGCGGTATGAACTCCCACACGCTCGACTCGCTCGCTGCCCTGACCGAAACGGTCGCCGCCATCCGCCACGCGCGCGGACTGAAGAATCCCCACGATCTACCCGAAGGCTCGCCCGAGCGAGAAATCGCCGCCGACGCCTTCGCCAACGATTTCCTCCGCGCGCTCGACGCCGAGCCGAGCATCGGCGCGTGGTGGCCCATCTGATCGATCCCCGCGTCATTTCACCGTCACATCGGTAACGTCGCGGCATCGTTTGCCGCGATCCGTGCGGGGCGATTTCCCGAATCGCCGTCTTCTGAGTCAAGTCTTGCTTTTTGGCGAAACGTTTGCGCGCGGCTATCAAGTCGCGCGCCCGCGCGCCGTCAACTCGCATATCGCCATGACTCAATCAGGAGATGCCAGTGAAGTGGGCAGCATCTTTTTTTGCCATCGCCGTCGCATTCGCCGTGACCGGCTGCGCGCCGATGCCGGCGGCCAGCACGGCCCAGACCGACAAGCCGGCGGCGTCCGCCGAAATCATCCGCTTTGAGATTCCCGCTGACGCGCTCGGCGCGCGCGATCCGCAACTCACCGCGATGCTCGCGAAAGCCGGTGCGCTCGCGGCCGCGCAGAAGCAGCCGACGACCATCCTCGTCACCGCGCTCGCGCAAGACTTTCCATATCTCAACCAGGCGATCTGGAAAGGCGTCCCCGCTCGGCACACGGTCAGGCTCAGCCTCGAAAACCTGACCGCCGGCGCGCGACAGCCCTACAGCGTGTCCATCAAGCCGACGCAGGGAGGCTGACGCGATGCGCCGATTCCTGATCCTTGCCGCCGGCATCTTGTTTTCAGCGAGCGCCTTAGCCGGTCCGCTCGACGTGAGCGCGCCCGCCTCCGTGCAAACGCTCGCGGCGCTGGGCCCCGTCGTTCAGAAGGTCTATCCACCCTTGCCCACGCTCGCGATGCTGCCGCCCGCCGCCATCGAGGACGACGATCCGCCCGTCAAATCCGCGAGCAAGAAAGGCAAGAAAACGCGCCGCGTCGCCGATTGCAAATGCAGCGGTCCGGAACCGCGTCTCGTCGTGTCCGACGAATCGCGCGCGTACATGAAGGACGTCGAGCATCGCATCGATATCGCGCTCGCGCCGTAAGCGACGCGCGCCCATTTCCGAAGGAGCCACGCCTCATGTTCCGTTCGACTCATGCCGCCCTCGCCGCCTGCGTGCTGTTCGGCGCATCGCTCGCGCCGGGCGCCGCTCGCGCCGACGATTGCTTCGAGCAGGCCGCCGCGTATCAGGGCGTCAATCCGCTCGTGCTGCGCGCGGTCGCCTGGCGCGAATCGAAGGGCGATGCCGCCGCGATCAACCGCAACGCCAACGGCTCGATCGATGTCGGCCAGTTGCAGATCAATTCGATCCATTTCACCGATCTGGCGCGTCAGGGCATCCCCCATCGCGCGCTCGCCGATCCGTGCGTCAACGTGTTCGTCGCCGCATGGCTCCTGAAGCAGAAGATGGTGAAGTACGGCAACACGTGGCGCGCAATCGGCGCTTATCACTCGGAATCGCCGAAACATCGCGATGCCTACGCGCGCAGCATCCAGCAAATTCTGGTTAGCTGGGGCGAACTGCAGCCGGCGATGCGCTGAGCGCGCCGCGTTCGTAGGTTCGCACCGGCGTGAGAAATTCGATCGTCCGGTCGCGCGCGAGCAATTGCGGCAGCACGGCCTCGTAAGCCTGCCGATAAGGCCGGCCCAGATGATGCGCGCGAAAATGCTCGGCCGAGCACGCCCACGTTTCGTACAGCACGAGCGTATCCGGATCGTCCGCCGCGCGATGCAGATACGTGTTGATGAAGTCCGGCTCGTCGGACATGCGTTCCAGCACGTCGAGAAGACGCGTTTCGAGTTCATCGCGATGCTCCGGCTTGCCCGGCAGATGCACGACGAACGAAGTGATGTCACTCATGATGAATCCCTCGCGGAGCACGGGCCGCGCGTGCGGCCCGCGCGGTTGGCTTAGAGCTGGCTCATGCCGCCGTCGATGATGATCTCCGTGCCGACGATGAAGCCCGATTCCGGCGATGCCAGATGCAGCACCGTCGCCGCCACTTCGCTCGACTTGCCGAAGCGTCCGAGCGGAATCTGGCTCTGAAGTTGCGCGGCGGCTTCGTCGACGAGGCCGAGTTTTTCATGCAGCGGCGTCGAGACCGGGCCGGGGCTCACGACATTCACGCGCGCGCCACGCGGCAGCAATTCCGCCGACAGCGTCTTCGCGAGCGACACGAGCGCCGCCTTGCTGGCCGCGTACACCGAGGACATCGGCATGCCGATATGCGCGTTGATCGAACCGTTCAGCACGATCGATGCGCCTTCGTTCAGTAGCGGCAGCAGCGATTGAATCTGGAAGTAAGGCCCTTTCACGTTGATCGCGAAGGTTTCGTCCCACGCCTTTTCGTCGATATCGGCGAACGGCGCGAACGTGCCGACGCCCGCGTTGACGAAGATCGCATCGAGGCGGATGTTCGCATCGACGAGCGCCTGCGCGAGTTCACGCGCCGCGCCGACCGTGCCGGCGACGTTGCGAATGGCGATCGCGTTCGCGCCCAGCGACGCGCGCGCCGTGGCGAGCGAGCTTTCGTCGCGACCCGTGATGACGACCCGCGCGCCTTCCGCCGCAAATGCCTGCGCCGCCGCGAGACCGATGCCGCTGTTGCCGCCGGTAACCAGAACTGTCTTGCCTTCGAAGCGATTCATGACGTTCTCCTTTGAACGTTGATCAGTGTGAAGTCATTATGGGCGGGACTTCGCGCGCTGCCGTACGACGTGATCGGCGCACTCGTTCGATATCATCGAACATGTTTTCGTCTGCGTGATACGGCCCACATAACTCCTTGAACCGGACGCGAACCGATCCTAGAGTACGCAGACCTTTCCAGTCTGCTTTCAGCTTCAGGGAGCCGCATCATGCAAGACGCGCAAGGCAGTATGAACGCACAGCCGAATCCCGAGCGCTTGCTGCAAATGGGCATGGCGTTCTGGGCGTCGAAAACGCTGCTGTCGGCGGTCGAACTCGGCGTGTTCACACAACTGGCGAGCGGACCGCGAACCGCGCAAGACCTGGCGCAGGCGCTCGAACTGCATCCGCGCGGCGCGCTGGATTTTCTCGATACGCTCGTCGCGCTCAATCTGCTTACGCGCGAGGATGGCCGCTACGCGAACGCGAGCGACGCCGATTTCTTCCTCGATCGCGACAAGCCTTCATATGTCGGCGGATTGCTGGAGATGGCGAACGCGCGGCTGTACCCGTTCTGGGGATCATTGACGGAGGCGCTGCGCACCGGCTTGCCGCAGAACGAATCGAAGCACGGCGGCAATGTCTTCGAGACGCTATACAGCGACCCGGCGCGCCTCCGCGGTTTCCTGCAGGCGATGAGCGGCGTGAGCATGGGCGCGGCGCAGGCGATCGCCCGCCAGTTTCCGTGGAGCGAGTACCGGACGTTCATCGATATCGGCGCGGCGCAAGGCGCGCTGCCGGTGCAGATCGCGCGGGCGCATCCGCATTTGACGGGAGGCGGCTTCGATCTGCCGGTGGTCGGGCCCATTTTCAACGACTATGTCGCGGCGCACGGACTGCAGGACCGGGTGCGCTTTTATCCCGGCGATTTTTTCAAGGACCCGTGCCCGTCGGCGGATGTGCTCGTGATGGGTCACATCCTGCATGACTGGAACCTGCCGCAGAAGCTCGAACTGCTCGCGAAGTGCCATGCGGCGCTGCCGCCGGGCGGCGTGCTCATCGTGTACGACGCGATCATCGACGACGAACGCCGTCAGAATGCGTTCGGCCTTCTGATGAGCCTCAACATGCTGATCGAAACGCCGGGCGGCTTCGATTACACCGGCGCGCAATGCTGCGCCTGGATGAAGGAAGCGGGGTTCGCAACGGCGCGCGTCGAGCCTCTGACGGGACCGGAGTCGATGGTGATCGCGACGAAGTGAATCGTCGCGGGCCGCGCGCGCGAGGCTTCGTCAGCGGTCGTTCGACATCCCTTTCAGGCGATCATTGCCTGCGTCGCGGGCGGCGTCGGCGGTGGCGAAATTTTCTTCGGAGACCAGCACGCGCTTCACCTCGCGCGCCGAAAAATCGACGAGCGCAAGGACCCACACAAAACCGCCCGCCTGTTCCGCGGTCTGCACGAATGCGCGCAGATCGCCTTCATTCGACGATGCCATACCGACCTCCACGTTCATGTTGATGCGCCCTGCCGATGCCACGCAATGCGTGAGCACCGGCGATGCGATGCGTCGGCTGAACGGGCGCTAACGGGCGGCAGCCGGCCGCCGTGATCAGGCTTCGAAATCGAGACCGCCGAAGAGCACCGACGGCTCTGCCTGGGAGCGCGTCGCGAGATCGACGTCGCGTGCGCCCTGCCAGGCGTCGAGCTTGGCGGCCATCGCGTCGAGATATCGCAGGAATCGGGCCTCGCCGCCCGCGCCCAACAGACGTTCGATTTCTTCGTCGTCCCAGGTCAGAAATACATTCAGCGGATATGGATAGACGTGCCGATGCTCATCGCCCGCTCGATGCGCATCGGCGTTGACATGCAGACGCGTCGGCACGGCTGCGCGCTCGTAGGGAAGTATCTCGACGCGCACGCCGCGCCCGAGGACACGCATCACACGCTCGACGATGCGCGGCATGAACTCGGTTTCGAACCGCAGCGCGTGTTCCCGATTCAACGCTCGTCTCCGCGAGTGCGCCTTTGCGATGCCTTCAGACGGGCGGCAGATCTTCGAGCGATTTCTCGATCTGCCCGTCCTGCACGCGCGCCTCGATGCCGATATGCCCGTTCGTATATGGCAGCGCGCTGACTTTCGGACCGAGGAAGACGCGGCCGCCGAGTGTGAAGAGCGTGCGGACTTCCTTGCCGTTTTTGAGGGCGTCCACGACCTGCTGGACGTCCACGATGGTGGTGGGCGCGGTCCAGTCGTTCGTGGCCGGATCGAAACTGCCCCAGCGCACGTTGGTCACGCGATCGTTGACCCAGCGCACACCGTCGATCGCCAAAGTCGTCATGTCTGTCTCCGATGTCGTCGTTGGGGGTGGTTTGGAAATCCTAGCATGGTGAAGCGAAGCGGGTGAACGTTTGCGCCACCCGACGCGATCGGACCGGACGACCGATCCGCCGCGCTGCGGTAAAATCGCGGATTCCCCTTCAGATTCAGGCGGTTCGCACGAAAGCGCGGCCGTCGTCGCCCATGTCAGCCGTATCGAAGATCAGCCCCCGCCGCGTTTCCGTTGCACCGATGATGGACTGGACCGACCGACACTGCCGGTCCCTGCACCGGCTCGTGTCGCGTCATGCGTGGCTCTACACGGAGATGGTGACGACGGGCGCGCTGCTCTACGGCGATGTCGCGCGGCATCTCGCGTTCACGCCCGCCGAAGCGCCCGTCGCGCTGCAGCTCGGCGGCAGCGAGCCGGCCGATCTCGCGAAGAGCGCGAAGCTCGGCGAACAATGGGGCTACGACGAGATCAACCTGAATTGCGGATGCCCTTCCGAGCGCGTGCAGCGCGGTGCTTTCGGCGCGTGCCTGATGAATGAGCCGCAGCTCGTCGCGGATTGCGTGAAGGCGATGCGCGATGCCGTGTCGGTTCCGGTGACGGTCAAGCATCGCATCGGCGTGGATACGGTCGAGGAGTACGAGTTCGTGCGCGATTTCGTCGGCACGATCGCCGATGCGGGCTGCGAGGTGTTCATCGTGCACGCGCGCAACGCGATCCTCAAGGGCCTGAGCCCCAAGGAGAACCGCGAGATTCCGCCGCTCAAGTACGAGTACGCGTATCGGTTGAAGCGCGACTTCCCGCATCTGGAGATTTCGATCAACGGCGGCATCAAGACGCTGGACGAAGTCGAGGAACATCTGAAGCACGTCGATGGCGTGATGCTCGGCCGCGAGGCTTATCACAATCCGTACGTGCTCGCGGGCGTCGACACACGCTTCTATGGCGGCGCTACGCCGGTTCCGTCGCGCGAGGACATCGAGGCGGGGTTCATCGACTACGCGCGCCACGAACTTTCGCGCGGCACGTATCTCGGCGCCATGACGCGGCACGCGCTGGGCCTGTATCGCGGCGTCGCGGGCGCGCGCGGATGGCGTCGCGTGCTCTCCGACAATCGCCGGCTCGCGAAAGGCGATCTGACGATTTTCGACGAGGCGCGTGCGCATCTTCGCGAGGCCGTGGAAGCGATCGAATCCTAAGGCGTGCCCTTCGGAAAAAGATGCTCGAAGGGACTAGGCAAGTGCAATCATTGTTCGTATAATCTCGCTTCTTGATTGCTACGGCAGTTCTGAAGCAGTCAGGACGCGGTAACAGTGGTGGCTGTAGCTCAGTTGGTAGAGTCCAGGATTGTGATTCCTGTCGTCGTGGGTTCGAGTCCCATCAGCCACCCCACCGAGAATTCATGCAAAAAGCCCAGTCATCCGACTGGGCTTTTTGCATTCTCGACACCGACTCAGGCACGCGTCATGCACATCGAAGATCTCCCCTTCGCGGAGAGCGATCATGACCCGGCATCACCTCGCGACAGCCGCCCTTCTACTCCTCACGACCTTCGCGGCCCACGCCCAGACCGCGCGCCCCGACGATAGCGCATCGATGGTCAAGCCGCCGGGCGCACCCGGCGCGCCATCCGCGAGCGCCACGCGCCCCGACAATCCCGACAACATGCCGGTGAAGCGTCCGAATCCGCCGCAGAACAGCGATCGCATGCTGCATCACAGCCCCGCGAGCGACGCGATCGCAAAATAACCCGCGAAGGACCCGGACCCCGCCTGGAAGCACGCGCGACGCAACTATAATGGCGCTCGTCACGACAATCGGAGAGAACCGCGCCCTCCGGCTCCAAGCGGTCCAATCAATGCAAAAAGTCATACTGCCGTTAGTTTCCGGTTTCCTCGCCGCGCTCTTTTTCCGCGAATCGACCCTGGCGCTGCTGCACGCAGCGGGTCTCGTCGATCCAGCCGGCTTTTCCACCGCACCGTTCGTTCCGCTCGGCATCCCCGAATTCATCGCGCATGCGCTGTGGAGCTCTATTTTCGCCGTGCTGATGGTGTGGCTGCTGCGTGTCGCGCCCGAGCGCAACGCGCCCTGGATCGGCGCGCTCGTCTTCGGCGGCATCGTGCTGACCGCGGTCGGCGTATTTGTGATCGATCCGGCGCGCGGCATCTGGCCGAGCGGCAACATGCTGCCGCGCCTCGCGCCCAACTTCATCGCCAACGCGATCTGGGGCTGGGGCGCACTCGTGTTCATGCGCGCATTCATGGCCGGCAGCGAACCGGACTGATCCGGCGTCGAAATCTCCCGCGCGGGATCAGTCCTTCAAGAGCCGCAGCGGATGCAACGCGGGCGTCCACGCGCTCTCGAACATGCGGTCGATATCGGCGGCATTCACATCCTCGGCGCGTGCGATCTTCCAGCGCGGCTCGTTGTCCTTGTCGACGATACGCGCCCGGATGCCCTCCAGCACATCGCCGCGCTCGAACATCGTGCGCGTGAGATCGAGGTCGCGGCGCAGCGTCTCGGCCATCGTCGAGAACTTCGCGCGATCGACTTGCTGCAGCGCTACATCGACGGAAAGCGGCGAGCGCTCGCGCAAGTCGGCTGCCGTGCGCTTCGCCCAGTCGTTGCCTGCGTCCGCCTCGCGTTCGAGCGACGCGAGAATCGACGCGCCGTTGCCCGCCGCGAAGTGCTTGTCGATCATCGTGCGCGCCAAGGCGAGCTCGCTTCTCTCGGGGATCGGCGCAACCTTGTACTTCGTCGTTTCGTTCTGCACGAAGCGCACGATTTCCACGCCATCGAGAAAGCGCTGATGCCTGAGCGATTCGACGAGTCCGGGCAGCGCGCCATCGTCGAGATAGGCGTCGGCCATGCGGGCGTAGAGCGCATCGGCGGCGGCGAGGCTCGCGCCCGTCGCCGCGAGATAACGGCCGATCGCGCCCGGCGCGCGCGCGAGAAACCAGCTCACGCCGACATCGGGAAAGAGGCCGATACGCGTCTCGGGCATCGCCATCTTCGTCGATTGCGTGACGATGCGCAGGCCGCCCGTGTGATGCGCGCCCTGCGAGATGCCCATGCCACCGCCCATCACGACGCCGTTCACGACCGCGATATACGGTTTCGGAAACGTGAAGATCGCGTGATTGAGCTTGTATTCGTCGGTGAAGAACGCGTCGATCGCGTCGCGCGCGCCCGCCTGCGCGGACTCGTACAGAAAGCGGATATCGCCGCCCGCGCAGAACGCCCGCACGTGCGGGCTATAGACGACGACCGCGCGGATCGCCTGATCGTGGCGCCACGCGCGCAATGCCTCGCTGATCGCGCGCAGCATCGGCGGCGTCAGCGCGTTGAGTGCCTTCGGACGATCGAGTGCAATGAAGCCGATGCCGTTGGCGGTGTCGATACGGATGTCTTCGGTGGTCATCGTGTTGAAGTGTCGGATCGATCCGGTGAGTTGAATCGAGTTTCGGTTCCCCGAGGTTCAGTTCCGTTGACCGGCGCGTACCACACGTCGAGCGACAACTCGACGAGCGTCGCGGCCGGTGTCTCGGGCAACGCCGCGCCATTGAGCTTCAGCGCGACGATGCCATGCAGATTCGCCCACAGCCCTTCCGCGCACGCAATCGGCGCGGCGCGCGGCGGCAGCCGGTCGGCCGCGCGCAACTCGACGAACGCATCCGCGATCAGCGAAAGCGTCGCCGCACCGGACTCCGCCGCGTGGCCGTTGCCGTTGTCATCGGCATCGGCGGGGGCATCGGCGGAACCCGCGGGCTCCATGAACATCAGCCGATACGTCTCGGGCTCGGCCAGCCCGAATTCGACATACGCGCGGCCCATCGCGTTCAAACGCGCGGCCGGGTCCGCGATCGACGTATGCGCGACGAACGCGTCGCGCAGACTCGCGTGCCCTTCGCGGCGCAACGCCCGCGCGATATCGCCACGGCTCTTGAAATGAAGGTACAGCGCGGCGGGCGAATAATCGATCGCTTCGGCGAGCTTTCTCATCGAGAGCGATGCGAAGCCCTCGCGCTTCACGATCTCGCGCGACACTTCGAGTATGCGCTCGCGCAGCGCCTGGCGCTGTTCGCGTCTTTGCTCGGTGCGCCGCTCTTGCGGTCCCATGCGAGGCATTGTCGGCACCGCCTCTGTCGAAGTCAAATCGCGGCGCGCCCGCGCGCGCTCAGATAGTGATCTTGGCGTCGTCGTCGCGGCGCGGGGCCGCCCGATAAAGCGGCTCGTCCGAGTCGCTCAGCAGAACCGATGCGAACACGATGCACAACGCAAGAATCAGCACACCAACGGCTGCCCAGATGAGCCATAGCGCATTGGACTCGACAAGTGAGTGAAAAAAGGATTGAAGCATGACGACCCCGCGCGATTTTTATATTTGATTGCTCAAGAAGCGCATGCCTTCGAGCAAATAATGTGCCGAGCGAATCGCATCGCGTGCGGCGAATAGAGCGATGGTACTCCGTTGCGCGATCACGCGGAAGGAGGCGCAACGCATCCGCCGCCGATAAAGCACACGGTGCGATGGAGGTCTTACATCGCGCCGTGTAAGAGAAGAAGGTGCGTGTGCGTCAGCGCATCAGACCGTGACGCGTCCGGGCGGAAAGTGTCCGCTTTTCAGGAGCACCGGCATACCGTTGGTCACGCGCAGATGCTCGCGCGCCACGGCTTCGATGCGCGTGCGGCCCGAATCGAACGCATCGATCCAGCCGGCGCTGTCGTAGGTTTGCGCGCCGAAATGATCTTCCAGCGCTTCCACCGAAATCGCGCACGGCACGCGCCGTCCGTCGACGATCGCGGCGAACTCGATGGTCAGATTGGCATCGCGGTAATCGGGCGCGTCGGGGAGGAATCGAATATCCATGATTGTCTCGTTGCTGATGCGTGGCGCCCGGTCGGGAAAGCATCGGGCCGGCGCCAACGCGAAGACGTTCAAGCGCTTCATTGCTCCGCTTCATTGCTCCATTCGATGCGAATGTGTTTGCAGCGCCGCAAACGATCGCACGAATCGATTCGGCGACTATGGTACTCGCGCTCGCGCCACGCGGTCCAGCGCCCGCGCCGTTCACGCGGCAAGAACGGTTTCGTCGACATCCACGACGAGCAGCGAACTCGCCAGAGGGTCCGCGTAGTTGAAGTCGAGCAGCCGGCTCATGTCGCGCACGCGCTCGCATACGCGTTGCCGCGCCTCCTCCGACAGATGCGGATAGTCGCGCAACACCTGCGCGTCGAAGCGATAGTGCACGCCCCACGCGATGTTGCCGGGATGATTCGCCACGCCGCCGGTACGCCAGCTCACGAAGAGCGCGGGCGTCGCCTCGAGACCGATTTCCGCGACATCCGCGCCGCTCGGAAAAAGGTCGATCAGGCAATTCGCGACGTCGTACAGCACGGTGTGTCGAAGATGGATGGGACGCATCACGTCGCTTGCAGCAAGCGGTCGATGTATTCGCGCGCGGCCTGCTCCACATGCACGAGCGCCTCGCCTTCGGTCGCAAAACGCCGCTCGGGTCCGAGATCGACCAGCGCCTCGAAGCGATGCGCGTCGTCCGGTCCGCCGCGCGCGAGACTGACCGAGCCGACATAGATCGGCGCATCGCCGTCATGCTCGCCGTGCGACTGCACGAGCCGCGCAGAAGCGCTGATGTAATACCCTCGATATGGCCCCGTGACTCTTTCCGCCATGACTTTCTCTCCCTTTTTTCGCTCGCGGCACTTGTGTCCTGCCGTCCGATAGGCAATTCCAACCGAAACTGCAGAGGTTAAGGTGCGCGATCCGGAAAATAGTTCAGCGGATCTGCGCAACCAATCGTGGTTCCGCAAGCATCGCGCCCGCGCGGCCATCGCGCTTCGGGCGTGCGTCGCGCGGATAACAACCGCTTACGTGTCGCGTAAGCAGCGTATGGGACAATGCACATCTCAAAAAATGCGCCCTCCCCGCGAACTCGAGTCCGGCGGACGCATATCGTCATTTCGCTCTCACGAGGTAAAGATGAAGGAACCTGGTCGGCGCATGCGCCGTATCTCCGCACGCGCCGCACATGACGGCGCCGTTTCGCGTGTCTCGTGGCTGCGTAGCGCAGCACTCGGCGCGGCTGTCGTCGCGATCTCGGGTCTCGGCGCGTGCGCGTCGTCGAACGAAGCGTCGCTCATCAATCTGCCCGATGGACAGACCGGCTATGCCGTCAACTGCAGCGGCGCGGACGCCGGATCGAGCTGGGCGAGCTGCTATGTGCTCGCCGGCAAGAAATGCGGCGCGACGGGTTACGACATCGTCTCGAAAGATAACGAGGAAGGCGGCCCGACCGGCGGCGGCATCACCAACGTGATCTCGGCGAACGTCAAGAATCGCTCGATGATCGTGCGCTGCAAGTAAGCCTGCGCACGATCGGGCGTGTCAGTGCGCGCTCATCTTCGAGAACGCATTGAGCACCACGACGCCCGCCACGATGAGGCCCATGCCGAGCATGGCGGGCAGATCGGGCGTCTGCTTGAAGAGCAGCGCCGCGACGATCGTGATGAGCACGATGCCCGCGCCCGACCACACGGCATACACGACGCCGACGGGCAACGCGCGCAGCGTCAGCGAAAGCAGATAGAACGACAGCCCGTAGCCGACCACGACGATGGCCGCGGGCAGCGCGCGCGTGAAGCCGTCGGAGGCGCGCAGCGCGGAGGTCGCGACGACTTCGGCGACGATCGCGATGGCGAGAAGCACATAAGCGGTTGAGCGCATCTTGGTTGTCGTGTCGATTCGAGGATGTCGAAGACGTCAGTCGCGGCCGAGCGAAAGATGGCCGAAGTTCTCGCCGAGCACCGCGCATAGCGCTTCGACGACCATCTGATGATCGTCGCGCTGCGGAAGCCCCGACACCGCGACCGAACCGATCACGCCCGCGCCCGATACGCGCAACGGAAACGCGCCGCCGTGCGTCGCGAACTCGGCGGGATCGAGAGCGTGTTTGTCGGCGAGCGTCGCACCGGCCTGTTGCAGCGCGAGCCCGATTGCATACGAGCTGCGTCGAAAATGCTCGACGGTGCGCGACTTGCGTTCGATCCAGCGCGCGTTGTCGGGCGTGGTGTTGTCCATCGCGGCATAGAAGAGCTTGCGCCCGAACGTACGCACGTCGATGACGACGGCCGCGTCGCGCGCGAGCGCCATCTCGCGCAATTGCGAGCCGATCTGCCACGCATGCTCGGCGTGAAACTGCTGAAACACGAGCGTGTGTTCCTGATGCGCGATAGCCTGCAGAACGTGTGGAATGTCCATGAGCGAGGACTCCTTTTATCGTGCGTGGAGTGGGATTGGATTGGCGCATGTGCATGCACCGGTCTTTGCGATTTTGACATGCGCATGTGAAGTCGCCACATGCGCTTCGGCCATGAACTGGTTCGATTGCGACTTCGTGCGGTTCTTGAGTTCGCACGGTGGACGCATCGCGATGCGCGCGCTGAAAAGCAAAAAGCCCGGCTTGACCGGGCTTTTCTGCGTGATGCTGGACGGTGTTGGTTGCGGGGGTAGGATTTGAACCTACGACCTTCGGGTTATGAGCCCGACGAGCTGCCAGACTGCTCCACCCCGCGTCCGTCGAAGAAAAGATTATAAGTCCTCGCTTACTTTGTCGCAAGCCCCCATCTGCTTCGATCAAAGAAAAAGAAGAAGCGAAGCGTCGATGCTGCGTCGATGCGACTCGCTCCGATGCAAAGCGCGTGAAAACACGCATGGCATAATCGTCCGCTCAGCATGGTATGTATCGATAACGGATCAAACGCGACATGCATCACTTGCGTCGGGGCATCATCGGGAAGATAAGCGGGTTCGCGGCGATATGCGCGATCCTGCTGCTCTCGCTCGCGCCGGTCGCATCGCAGGCGTTCGAACATGCGCGCATCGAATCGATGCTCGCTTCCGTGTGCGCCGCCGATGCACGCACATCGCACGATTCGCATCCGGTCGAACACGACGCCGTCGGTCATCTTCAGGTGTGCGCTTATTGCGACCTCATCGCGCACGCACCGACGCCGCCGGCATCGCTCGATCGAACCTTCTCCGCGTTCCCGTCAAACGAAACATTCGCCGACGCCACCTTCGACGATGCGCCGCGCCGCGCATTGCTCAACGCCGCGCAACCGCGCGCCCCGCCCGCCTTCGCCTGATTCACGCGCCTACGCGCGGACTTCGTTCATCGCACCGCGCGAGATGAAGTCCGCCATTCGCACGCAGCAAACATTGCTCGACAAGCCAGCGGCTTCGAGCACGCAAGGAACCATCATGCTTTCATCATCGATCATGCGCGGCGCGCTCGCGCTGGCGTTCATCGGCTCGGCGCAGCTCGCGCTCGCGCATGCATTGCCGAAGGTGCAACAGCCCGGCCCCGGCGCGACTGTCAGCGCGCCGCACGAAGTCGCGATCGACTTCGGCGAAGCGCTCGAACCGACCTTCAGCAAGCTCATCGTCACCAATGCTCAGGGCACGCAGATCAACACCGCGAAATCCGCCGTCGATGCCAGCGACAAGAAGCACATGAGCGTCGCGCTTCCCGATCTCGCGCCGGGCGTCTACAAGGTGCAATGGACCGCGGTCGCGGCGGACGGGCATCGCACGCAAGGTCACTACAACTTCACCGTCAAGTGAGAACGCAATGAAAAAAATCGCTGTACTCGTGGGCACCCTCGCCTGCGCATCGCTCGCACAGGCCGCGACGCTCGAAGCCCGCGATTGCTGGATTCGCGCGATGCCGCCGAACCTGCCGTCATCGGGCTATTTCACCGTCGCGAATAACGGCGACAAACCCGCGACGCTCACCGCCGCGGCGACGCCCGCATTCGGCATGGCGATGATGCACAAGTCCGAAAGCAAAAGCGGCACGGCGACGATGTCGCCGGTCGATTCCGTCGATGTCCCCGCGCACGGCACGCTGAGCTTCGCGCCGAAGGGCTATCACCTGATGCTCGAAGAGCCGCCCAAGCCGCTCAAGGTCGGCTCGACGATTCCCCTCACCCTTTCGTTCGCGGACAAGTCCACGCTCGACATGAAATGCGAAGTGAAGTCACCCGCGACCGTCGGACACTGAACGCACGCTTCCGAAATGCAAAGCGCGCCGGGTTTGCAGCCCGGCGCGCTTTTTTATCGACTGTGCTGCATCACCTCACGGCCTGCTGAACATGTCCATGATCTGCTTGCGTTCGTCGGTCGTGACTTGCGGTGTCGGCGGCGCCTGCATGCCCGCCGGTCCGACACCGCCCATCGTGGTCGCATCGCCCGCCATCGGATTGGTGTTGTCGAGCCCGATGCTCGCCACGAAGCCCGCGCCCGGCGTGCGGTCGGCGTAGAACAATTCGCCGTCCACTGTCGTGATGCCATCGGGCTTCGCCATCTGCTCCTGCGGAATGCCGCGCAGCGCACGTCCCATGTACTCGACCCAGATCGGCAACGCGAGCTGCGCGCCGAACTCGCGGCTGCCGAGCGTCTTGGGCTGGTCATAGCCCATCCACGCAACCGCGACGAGCTGCTTCTGATAACCGGCGAACCAGCCATCCTTCGCGTCGTTGGTCGTACCGGTCTTGCCTTGCAGGTCGTTGCGCTTGAGCACATTGGTGCCCGAGCCGGTGCCCTGCGTCGCGACCGTATGCAGCAGGCTGTTCATGATGTACGCGTTGCGCGGCTCCAGTGTCTGCGGCGCATTGCTGCCGGCCATGAGCGGATTGGCGCGCGAGATCACGGTGCCGCGCGCATCGGCGACGTCGGCGATGAGATACGGATTGATGCGATAGCCGCCGTTCGCGAACACCGAATACGCGCCGCTCAGTTGCAAGGGCGTGACGAGGCCGGCGCCGAGCGCGAGCGGGAGATAAGGCGGCGTCTTGTCCTTGTCGAAACCGAACTTCTGCGTGACGAAGTCCTGCGCGTAGCCCGTGCCGATATACGACAGAATGCGGATCGAAACCAGGTTCTTCGACTTCTGCAGGCCGGTGCGCATCGACATCGGGCCGTCGGGCTGGTCGTCGTCCTTCGGTTCCCACGCATCGCCGCCGCCCGCCGCGGGGAAGTACAGCGGCGCATCGTTGATGATGGTCGCCGGTCCCAGCCCCTTGTCGAGCGCCGCCGAATAGATGAACGGCTTGAAGCTCGAACCCGGCTGACGCCATGCCTGCGTGATGTGATTGAACTTGTTCTTGTTGAAGTCGAAGCCACCGACGAGCGCGCGGATCGCGCCATCCTGCGGCGTCATCGAAACCAGCGCGCCCTCGACCTGCGGCAGTTGCGTGATCTGCCAGTTGCCCTTGTCGTCCTTCGTGAGGCGCACGATCGAACCCGGCTTGATCGCAAGCGCCTTCGACGCATTGTTGCGCAGCCCCGCCGCCACGAAGCGCAGTCCTTCGCCTGCGATGGTCGCGGTATCGCCGCCGACGAACTGCGCCGTCACCTGCTTCGGGCTCGCGGCCGTCACGACCGCCGCGACGAGTTCGCCGTTGTCCGGATGATCGACGAGCGCGTCTTCGATCGCCTCGGCGCGATCGTCCGCGTTGGACGGCAGATTGATGTTGCCCTCCGGCCCGCGATAGCCATGCCGGCGCTCGTAATCCATCACGCCCTTGCGCACGGCCTTGTACGCGGCGTCCTGATCGGCGGAATCGATGGTCGTCGTCACCGTGAGGCCGCGCGTGTACGTTTCTTCCTTGTACTGCGCGTACATCATCTGCCGCACCATTTCCGCGACGTATTCCGCATGCACGCCGTACTCGGTGCCCGCGGACTTCGTGTGGAGGTCCTCGGCGATCGCCTGATCGTACTGTTCGCGCGTGATGAAGTTCAGGTCCAGCATGCGCTTGAGAATGTATTGCTGACGCACCTTCGCGCGCTTCGGATTGACGACCGGGTTATACGCCGACGGCGCTTTCGGCAGGCCGGCGAGCATCGCCGCTTCGGCGAGCGAGATGTCCTTCAGATCCTTGCCGAAGTACACGCGCGCCGCAGCCGAAAAGCCGTAGGCGCGCTCGCCGAGATAAATCTGGTTCATGTACAGCTCGAGAATCTGATCCTTCGTCAGCGCGCGCTCGATCTTGTACGCGAGCAGCATCTCGTAGATCTTGCGCGTGTACGTCTTCTCGCTCGACAGAAAGAAGTTGCGCGCGACCTGCATCGTGATCGTGCTCGCGCCCTGCGATGCGCCGCCATGCGTGAGATCGGTCACGCCCGCGCGCAGAATGCCCACGAAGTCGACGCCGCCGTGATCGTAAAAGCGGTAATCCTCGATTGCGAGGACGGCCTTCTTCATCTGATCGGGAATATCCTGGAAGCGCACAAGGCTGCGCCGCTCTTCGCCGAACTCGCCGATCAGCACGTGATCGGCGGTATAGACGCGCAGCGGCACCTTCGGCCGGTAGTCGATCAGCGCATTGAGCGACGGCAGATTCGGCCCCATGACGACGAGCGCATAGCCGACGATGAGCGCGCCGATCACGACGCCGATAGCAGCGAGCCCCGCGAACCAGAGCGCGATGCGCGCGAAGGGCGAACGGCCTCGGCCGCCGCCGTTGCGATCGTTACGGCCATTGCCGCCATTGCGGCCGTTTCCGCCGTTGCGCCCGCCGCCGTCGCGGCCGCCCGAGTCATTGCGTGAGTCGTTGCGAGAGTCGTTCCAGCGGGGTTCGCGATCGTATCGCGAGGATTTGGATGAGTCGGGTCGTTTGATGATAGGCATGACTGGGTTCGTTCGGCGCGCCGTGAAGCGCGCGCTGCCGAGCTGCGATGCGATGCGCCGAAGCTCTGGCGCGACTGCAAAGGCGGGACGTGTGAATGTGCGGGCCGGTATCGACCGAGATAACAGCGCATTTTAAAGAATTCGCGCGCGCCACTACAAAACCAGCGGGAATTTTTTGTAAGTAAATGCCCGCGCGCCGCCGGAACGCGCGTGAATGTTGGGTTACCCACAGAAAGTGTTGAGAGCCTTGTAGACAACCGTATGAGAAAATAGCCAAGTCGTTGATCGCGCGCCGTTTTTGCGCAACGCTCAAACTCATTCGATGCGCGGTGGTTCACACGCACGGCCGCCCGCAAACCGATATGATGGTTGAGTGGATCGCAGGTTCCCCGGAACAGCTCGGGCGGGCCTGCAGTAACGATGTCGTGCCGTTTGATGAACCGAAGTCGCGATCGTCCCATACGATTGCCTTACTGTTTGCGAGCCGCTCATGACGACCAAACCCAGCGAACGCATCGTTGTTTTCGTGACCCCCGCGCAGAAGCTGGCCATCAGCAAGACAGCGGACAACCTCGGCATCAGCGTGAGCGAGCTCATGCGACGCGCGGTGCTCAACTTCAACGCGACGAGCGAGCAGATCAAGGTCGCGGGCATCGTCGATCGTCTGCGTGCGCCGAAAGCCCCCGATGCGCTCAACGTCGCGCTTAAGAGCGTCGCCGCGAAAGCCGCCGCGCGCGAGGCCCGCGAAGCGGCGGCGAGCGCAACCAAGCGCGCCGCGCAGGCACGCACCGTTTCGCAAGCTCAGCAAGCTCAATCCGAAGAGGATGCCGAGCACGACACGGATCAGGGCGACGATGCCTCGCTGACGGACGACACGCGTTCCGAACGCTAGTCGCCGCTACCGTGGTCCGCTTCTCCGGCACGGCGCATCGTTACACTCCTTAACCTTCCGTTAAGTCCCGATTAAGTCACGGCATGATCTAATGAGCGGGTAAACCCGGCGTGAGCGTGAGGCTCACGACGCTTGCAATCCCGCCCATTGCGCCTCACATTCGAGCCGCGTGGCACGCAGATGGGCGCGCACGCCGCCGTCTTCATCCAGGAGAAATACATGTCGCTTTTCGATTCCATCACGCGCACGGTCAGAGGCCTCTTGAACGACGCCGCCGACACTATGCAGGACCCTTCGCGCGACGCACGCCAGATCGTGCGCGAGCTCGACGACAGCATCGCGAAGGCGGAGAACTCGCTCATCGAGATAGAAGCGCAGGTCGCGACGCAGCAAAGCAAGCGCGACGCCGCAGCAGATAAAGCGAAGAAGTACGAAGACGGCGCGAAGCGCGCGCTGCAGTCGGGCGATGAAAGTCTCGCGCGCGAAGCACTCGCGGCGCAGTCGAACGCCGAAACCGAACGCGACGCGCTCGCGGCGGAACTCCAGACGCTCGTGCCTTCGGTCGAGCATCTGAAAAAGCAGATCGCGGACATGCGCCAGCGCCGCAACGATCTCAACGCGCGCTCGAATATTCTTCAGGCCAAGCAGCAGATCGCGCAGGCGAAGGACACGGCGGCTACCGCGCTGGGCGGCATCGGCGGAAAGAATCTTTCCGAAGACTTTCAGAAGCTCGAAGACAAGGTTCAACTCGCCAACGCCCGCTCGGACGCGCGTCTGAATTCGGCGGACCAGAACTCCGGCAAGGCGCTCGACGACAAGCTCGCCGCGCTCAATCGCGGGCCATCGGTGGAAGATCGTCTCGAAGCGCTGAAGAAGCAGTTGAACACGCCGGCGCAGTAAGTGCTGCATCTGAAAGGCCGCGGCGCGCGGCGAACTTCCGGGTCCGCCGCGCGTCGCACGAATATGCGTTACCTTGAGCATCACGACTTGCATCACCCGTTTGCAGCATCGACAGGAGACGGACGTTCATCGCGTCCGGCCCGCATCATGAAAAAGACTTTGACGGCTCTGGCGTTGTCGCTGTCGCTCGCTTCTCCGCTCGCGTTCGCCGTGCCGACCGCGCAGCAGGTCGAGCAGTCGATGACGCAGGGCAACTGGCAACAGGCCGACACCCAGTTGAGCGAAGTGCTCAGCGCGCATCCGAAGAACGCGCATGCGCACTACCTGTATGCGCAGGTGCTCGACCGCGAGGGCCGCTATAGCGACGCGCTTTCGCAACTCCAGCAGGCAAAATCGCTCGATCCCTCGCTGAGCTTCACCGATCCGTCGCGCTTCGCCGCCACGCAAGCCCGCATTCAGGCCGATTCGACGCGCGCAAGCATCTCGCCGCGCTCGAACAACGGCGCGACTACTTCGAGCGCGCAGAATCCGTTCAATCAGGAGCAGGCCGCCGCCGCGCCGCAAAAGCACGGCATCGGCATGGGCGCGTGGATCGGCTTCGCGCTGCTGATCGCGGCGATCGCGCTGGTGCTGCGCTGGGGCTTGCGACGTGCCCGCGCACGTGACGACGGTCAGGCCGAGAACGACCGCCGCTCGCAGATCAAGCGCGCGACCGAACTGCTCAACGACGTGCGCACGCTCAAGCTCGACGTCCGGCTCTCCACCGCGCCGGGTCACGAGGCGCTCCTCAAGGATGTCGAAGGCGCGGAGACGCAGTTGCGCGAGATGGTCGAGTCGCTGTCGAACTCGAAGAATCCGGTCCCGCCGTATGCGATCGAAGATCTGGCGAATCAGGTCGCGAGTCTGAAGGCTCGCGCCGAGGGCCGTCCCGATCCGAACGCCACGAACAACGCCCAGGCGGGCGCGGCGGCCGGCTCGCCGTATGCGCAGGAAGCCGAGCGTTTCGGACGCGGCCAGCAACAGTATCCGCAGCAAGGGCCCTATCCGCCTTATCCGCCGCAGCAGGGGCAGCAACCGCCCGTCATCATTCAGCAAGGCGGCGGCGGATTCGGCGGCGGCATGGGCGGACTGCTCACCGGCGTGTTGCTGGGCGAGGCGCTGTCGCATGGGCGCGATCGCGTGATCGAGCGCGAAGTGCCTGTCGATCGCCCGGCGCAAAACGACAACGGCGGTCTCGACTTCGGCAACAACAACAACGGCGGCGGCCTCGATTTCGGCAACGGCTCGAACGACTGGAACGATGGCAGCGGCGGCGGAGGCCTAGACCTCGGCAGCAGCGACGACAGCTGGCGCGATTCCTGACCTCGCCGCTTGCCGCGCACGCATGATCGAGGGCCCCGTTTGCGCGGGGCCCTTTTCGTTACGGCGTGAGGAATGGGCGCATCATCCGCCGCCGAGAAAACGCAACAGGCCCCACAGGAACTTGAAGAAGCCGACGATGAATTCCCAGATGCGTTCGAGCTGATCCCAGCTCGCGACGTGCAGAATGGCGTGCAGGATCATGCCGTCGGCGCAGCGCGGCCTTCGATGAGCGCGCGTTCATGCGTGAATGAAACAGGCATCGTGGAAAAAAGAAGGCGGCTCGCGCCGCCTCCTGTCTCTAGTGCAAAGAATCGCATGATACCCGGTCGCGCATGGCGTCCCGTCGATGCGAGCTTCAGCCCTCCGCTTTCTTCTCGTCGCTTTCGGGCGGCGCTTCGTCCGTCAGCGCTTCCTCCAGACGCTTGAAAATCCGCTTGGTCGCGCCGCGCGGCTGAAGCGCGAACAGCAGCAGCGAGCGGCCCGTCACCTGATACACGTCGTCGGAGCCGAACTCCGGCAATTCCTCGCGGATCGGCGCATTCGTGTCGATCAGGCAGATCCATTCGTCCGGGCCCGGAATATCGGGCAGCGTGAAATCGACCACGTCGTGATACGCATTCACGATCAGCAAAAGCGTCGCGTCCGATGCCGGCTTGCGGATGCCGGTCGCCTGCGCGCGGCCGTCGAAGACGATCGCGAAGCAGCGCATGTTCGGATCGTCCCATTGTTCCTGCGTGAGCTCGTCGCCGGTCGTGCCGAGCCATCTGACATCGGCCACCTGCAAGTCCTCGTTGTACTCGCCCGTGAGGAAGCGTTGGCGCCGCAGCACGGGCAGCGTGTGACGCAGCGTCGTCAGTTTGCGCACGAACTCGGCGAGCGCGCGGCCATCGTCGTCGATGTCCCAGTTCACCCAGCTGATGTCGTCGTCCTGGCAGTACGCGTTGTTGTTGCCCTTCTGCGTGCGGCCGAATTCGTCGCCCGCGAGCAGCATCGGCGTGCCTTGCGAGAACAGCAGCGTCGCGAGCAGGTTGCGCTTCTGGCGTTCACGCAGCGTGCGGATTTCCGCGTCGTCGGTCGGGCCTTCGGCGCCGCAGTTCCACGACTTGTTGTCCGAATGGCCGTCCTTGTTGTCCTCGCCGTTCGCATCGTTGTGCTTTTCGTTGTACGACACGAGATCGTTCAGCGTGAAGCCGTCGTGCGCGGTGATGAAGTTGACGCTCGCCCACGGCCTGCGTCCGCGCTTGTTGAACTTGTCGCCCGATGCGGTGATGCGCGTCGCCAGTTCCGGTGCAACACCTTCGTCGCCCTTCCAGAACTCGCGCACCGTGTCGCGATAGCGATCGTTCCATTCCGCCCAGCCCGGCGGAAATCCGCCGACCTGATAGCCGCCCGGCCCGCAATCCCACGGCTCCGCGATGAGCTTGACGCTCGACAGAATCGGGTCCTGCCGGCAACTGTCGAGAAAGCCGCCGCCTTCGTCGAAGCCGTACGGCTCGCGGCCGAGGATCGTCGCGAGGTCGAAACGGAAGCCGTCGACATTCATCTCCGTCACCCAGTAGCGCAGGCTGTCGGTGACCATCTGCAGCACGCGCGGATGCGAGAGATTGAGCGTGTTGCCCGTGCCGGTATCGTTGATGTAGTAGCGCGATTCCTCCGGCATCAGCCGGTAGTACGACGCATTGTCGATGCCGCGGAACGATAGCGTCGGCCCGCGTTCGTTGCCTTCGGCGGTGTGGTTGTACACGACGTCGAGAATCACTTCGAGGCCGGCTTCGTGCAGCCGGTCGACCATCTCCTTGAACTCGGCGACGACGCCCGGCCCGCGCGCGAAATAGCGCGGATCGGCAGCGAAAAAGCCGATGGTGTTGTAGCCCCAGTAATTCGTGAGGCCCTTGTCGAGCAAGTAACTATCGTTGACGAACGTATGGATCGGCAGCAGTTCCACCGACGTCACGCCGAGGCTCTTGATGTACTCGACCACTTCCTTCTGCCCGAGCCCTTCGAAGGTGCCGCGCATGTGCTCGGGAATCGCCGGATGCAGCTTCGTGTAGCCGCGCACGTGCGTCTCGTAGAAGATCGTGTGTTCCCACGGCACGCGCACGCGCGTCGCGTGGGTCCAGCTGAAGGTCTGATCGATGACCTGACACTTCTGCATGAAAGGCGCGCTGTCACGCTCGTCGAAGGTGAGATCGTCGCCTTCGGCGTCGAGCGTGTAGCCGAACAAGGCCGGATCCCATTGCAGCGTGCCGACGTGCGCTTTCGCGTAAGGATCGAGCAGCAGCTTGTTCGGATTGAAGCGATGGCCCGCTTCCGGTTCGTAAGGACCGTGCACGCGATAGCCGTAGACCGCGCCGGGTTCGAGCCCGTGCACGTAGACGTGCCAGACTTCATCGGTGTATTCGGGCAGCTCGATGCGCTGCGTTTCCTTCTCGCCCTTCTCGTCGAAGAGACATAGCTCGACCTTGGTCGCGTTCGCGGAAAAGAGCGCGAAATTAACGCCCTTTCCGTCCCAGTTCGCGCCGAGCGGAAACGGGGAGCCTTCGGCAATGCGGATTTCGTTCGGCATGAGATGATGTGTTCGAATGGTTGACGCGCGCTGCGTCGGGATCGTGCGTTGGCATTGCGGGGCTTCAAGCCGATCGTAAGGAGCATTTAGCGTGCCCGTTTGCGCTGTGTCGGCGCGCGGCTTGCTTCATACCTTCCGCGACGTCCGACGCCTCATGCCCGCCACGCGCCGCGTGTAAAACGTTCCGTGCCTGACGCTCCCCGGCACGTTCGACGCACGCGCTCATCGCCGAAGGAGAATACGCCTTGTCCACACGCCCAGGTTCCGCGTCGTCGAATTCCCCGCTCAACGGCACGGCCGAAGAGAGCCGCGCGGCCGGCCGCGCATTGCGCGACGCGGTTCCGTTCGACGCCCACGGCGCGTGGTCGCCCGAGCCCGATAGGCCCGATCCCGTCGAGCGCGTGCTCGCGGGCAACGCGGGTCGGCAGGAAAGGCTCATTCCGCTACGCATGCAGCGTATGGCCGAATCGCCGTTCGCGTTCCTGCGCGGCTCCGCGACCGTGATGGCGTGGGATTTGGCGAAGTCGCCATCGATCGGGCACAACGTCATCATCGACGGCGATGCGCACGTCAATAATTTCGGCCTTTTTCGCACGCCGCGCCAGGACGTCGTGTTCGATCTGAACGACTTCGACGAAACGCTCGTCGGTCCCTGGGAGTGGGATCTGAAGCGCCTGACCGCGAGCATCAATGTCGCGGCGCGCGAGAACGGCGTCGACGCCGCCGGGCGCGAGCGCGCGGTGCGCTCGGCATGCGCCGCGTATCGCACGACGATGGCCGATCTCTGGCAAGTGAGCCCCTACGATCTCTGGCAGATGCGCTCCTACGCGAGCGCGCTGCACATGGACGCCCCGACGAAACTCGACGCCGACGAGAAAGCGACCATCGAAAAGACCGTCGAGCGCGCGATGAAGCGCTCGCACGCGACGATGCTCGCGAAAGTCGCGGAACCTGTCGGCAAGAGCTATCGCTTCAAAGTCGATCCGCCGATCCTCACGAGCCTCGACGCCGCCGAAAAAAATCATGTGATCGATGGCCTGAAGGCGTATCTGCAGACCATCGCCGGCGAATGGCGCATGATGCTGGAGCGCTATGACGTCGTGGATGTCGCGCATCGCGTCGTCGGCGTGGGCAGTGTCGGCACGCGCGCGTATCTCGTGCTGATGCTCGGGCGCGCGCTCGGCGATCCGCTTTTCATTCAGGTGAAGGAAGGCATCGTGCCCGCCGCCGCGCCTTTCGTGCCGCCGCTCGACGAGCCGTATCGGCATCAGGGACGGCGCGTCGTGCATGGTCAGCGGCTTTTGCAGAGTTCGTCGGATGCGCTGCTCGGCTGGACGACCATCTCGGGCCGCGATTTCTACGTACGACAGATGAAACAGATTCGCGGATCGATTCCCATGGACTGGCTGCACGGCGCCACCTTCGATTTTTACGCGTGGTGTCTCGGCCTCCTGCTCGGCCGGGCCCACGCGCGCACGGGCGACGCCGCGCTCATCGCGGGGTATTGCGGCAACTCGGATCGCCTCGACGCGGCTTACGCGAGCTGGGCCGAACGCTACGGCGCGCAGACAGTCGCCGATCACGCCGCCTTTTGCGCGGCGATCAGCGTGGGCCGCGTGCCTGCCGCATGATGGTCGAAGGCGCGCGCGATTTTCGGCGCGCGGGCGGTCCGCAGTCGAATTGACTATCATTGACGCTGTCCGCGATGAAACGCACTTCGCTGCGCGTTTCGCGGATGTCTCAATGGCATAGCCCTTGCTGCCGCTTTGGCCCGCACAACCGTCTAACTCAAACTGGAGGAAGCCGCGCATGAGCATGATCGAAGAATTCAAGAACTTCGCCCTGAAGGGCAACGTCATGGACCTCGCGGTCGGTGTCATCATCGGCGGTGCATTCTCGACGATCGTGAACTCCGTCGTGAAGGATCTGATCATGCCGGTGGTCGGTCTTGCCACCGGTGGCCTCGACTTTTCAAACCTCTTCGTAAAACTCGGACAGATACCGCCAACCTTCAAGGGCAATCCGGATTCGTACAAGGACCTTCAGACGGCGGGCGTCGCCGTGTTCGGCTACGGCTCGTTCATCACGACGCTGATCAACTTCATCATCCTCGCGTTCATCATCTTTCTGATGGTCAAGTTCATCAACAATCTGCGCAAGCCTTCCGAAACCACGCCGCCGCCCGCGACGCCGGAAGACGTGCTGCTGCTGCGCGAAATCCGCGACGAACTGAAGAACGCGCCGCGCGTCTAGCCGGGCGAACCCGCTCGAAACGGGTGGAACCCGTGCGACGCGCATGGGTCTGCCCGGAGAGTCACCCCGCACGCTTGGTGCGCCCACCCGCTTTTTTCTTTACGAAAGCTGTTCGCGCGGGTAGCAGCGGGACTATTATTGGGATAGATGCTCAGAGGGATGCCAAGCGGGCCGCCAAACGGTTATCGGCACGAATCGTGCGCCAGGAACGTGCACCGGCATTTTGCTGGTGACAAGGATGAATGGCCCGATTCACCGTGACCTAATCACATCGATGCGCTATAAAAGATCGACGTGCGGCGCGCAAGACGGGAGTGGCCGCATGAGGACGCTGCGTTTCTTGCAATTCTTTTTCAGGCGAGTTTTTATGTCCTTCCCGAAAAAGCGTAAGCGCGTGAAGGCCGATGGCGACGAGTCTTTTCTCGCCGTGCTGCGGCATTTCAAGCCATTTGGTCAGCTCGACACGAAGATTGCCCGAGCTCGCGCCCAGGATGAACCGGTGCTGTACGCGCATGTCCTGCCGGGGCTCGATGTTCTTCTGTGCAGCGTGCGCGGCGCCCAGCCGCCGTACCCGGCCATCGACGAGCTGCACAGGCGCTGTGTCGAATCGATCACCAATGCGCTCGAGCAGCCGCTCGACGGACTGGAGAACGGCGGTTACTGGTACGAGGCGAACGGCTTTGGTTTCCTCGTGTTCGCGAGCCGCGCCCGAACGCAGATCCTGAGCGAATTCGGCGCGACGGTTTCGGCGCGCAGGCGCCGGGGCACGCGTCGCCAGGACGCGGGTGATGCTGCTTCGCGGCCGCTGCGCTGATCCTTCTCTGAGCTTTCCTGTTTCTCCCCGATGCATGCGGGCCTCGTGAACGAGGCCTCGCGTGCCGTTGTCTGCGCATCGACGTGCTTCGCGCAAACCCCGACTACTCCCGTAAGCGTTCCTGTCCTTTAATGGAAGCCACGCGCGAAAGCGTGATGGCGCGTGCCTTGCTGCACCGGAATACATCCCCTTGAGGGACTACAAGGAGAACACCATGTCGGAACACGTCTACAAGCAGATCGAACTGACCGGCTCATCGCCGCAATCGAGCGATGACGCCGTGCGCGTCGCGCTCGAGAAGGCGTCGAAAACGCTGCGCAACATGCACTGGTTCGAAGTGGTGGAAACACGAGGGCACATCGATGATGGCAAGGTCCTGCACTGGCAGGTGACGATCAAGGTGGGACTGCGTATCGATTGATGGCGGCGCCCCGGCGCGCCGGGGGTGGGCTTTCTGCAGGATCCCGTTGGCGTTCGATGATGGCTGCGTGCATGCCGGGGCCGGCTTTTTGCCGGATCCCGTTTTCGCGTCGGTCTATTCGTGTTGCCCCTGTGCGGGGCGGCAGTCACTTTCTTTGCTGCTGCAAAGAAAGTAACCAAAGAAACAGCTATCCCCAGCCTAAGCACTTCACACCGGCCG